>JBDIVM010000002.1:0-881468 GCA_039805905.1 Limibaculum sp.
CGGTCGATCCATTCACAGCGGGCGAGTTCCAGGACCTGCATCTTGTTGAGCTTGGGGATCGCCTTGAAGTCGAAGCTGTCGAGGCTCTTGGTGACCGGGAACTTCGCGGCCTTGATGCGGCGCTCCACCATGCGCCGCTCGCGGCCGGTCAGTTCTGGATTGGGGGGCGGCTTGCGTTTGAACAGGCCGAACATCAGCGCGCTGCGCCCAAGGGCGCCCACAGAACCAGCCCGTCTTCGGCTGCGGCCAGCATCCAGCCGCTGTCCGGTGTCACCACCATATGGGTGATCGCAGCGCCGAAGCGGCGTTTGATCACCCGCGGGTCGGCGGGCGCGTCCAGCGCGCTGAACAGCACCACGCCATTGTCGAACCCGGCAAGCAGGCCATCGTGACCCGGCAGCCCCGCCACGGCTGTTACCAGCGTTTCGCCGTCATGGCCCAGCATCAGCGGGCGCTGCCCCATCGGGCCATTCGCGCCATCGAAGGGCCAGCAGATCGCCTGATCCGCACCACTGGTGGCCAGATGAGGCAGTTTGCCCACCCAGTCCATCGACTTGACGCGTGCCGGATAGCCCGACATTCGCATGTCGGCCGTGTCGCGCAGTCGCCAGCCGTGCAGGGCGTTTTCCTGCATCGTGGTGACAAGGAACCGGTTGTCCGGGCTCCATGTCACCGCGCCGTGGCTGCCGGCCCATTTCAGCGACGATGCCTTCCAGTCGCGCCGCCCGCGTGTCCAAAGTGTGACGCCACCATAATGCGCCACGGCCAACCGCTCGCCCTTGCGGTCAAAGGCCAGGCCGCCCACGGTGCTGGGGTGATCGAGGGCGTGAACCCGCCCTCCGACGTCTGTCAGATGCGCGGTCTTGCCGACCGAGGCCGCCCAGGCGCCCTTGGGGTGCGCGGCCACGCTATCGACCCATTTGTTGCCGAACCGGACCAGTTCGACCGTCCCCTTGTCCGCATCCAGATACAGGACGCGGCCATCATCGCCCCCGGTCAGAACCCCGGTGTCGTGACGGGCGATACACAGGATCGCGCCGTCATGCGCGGGCACCTCCTGCATCGGCAGGTCGGGGCGAAACACCCGGACCTGCCCGTCGCCAAAGCTGGCATAGACGCTGTCACCGACCGCCACCGCCCCGGTGGGCACCGCATCGCAGTCGAAATAGCGGCCCAGCTTTTCGATGGCCGTGGGTTCAAGCGCGCGGGTCAGGGTCACGCCGCCTTGCATGCCTCAAACCCTTCGCGCAGACCCATGCTGTCCAGATTGCGGCCGATGAACACCAGCCTGGTTTCGCGCTTTGCGCCCTTGGGCCAGGGGCCCAGCAGGTTGCCATCCATCAGCATATGCACGCCCTGAATGACATAGCGCTGTTCCTCGCCCGCCATGTCGATGATGCCCTTGGACCGCAGCAGATCCTGCCCCTTTTCGCGCAAGAGGCGGCTGAACCACATCTGGAAGGCGTCGGGGTTCATCGGCACATCGGAATGAAGCGAGATGCTGGTGACGGCATCATCATGGTCGTGCGCGTGCTCTTCGGTCAGGAAATCCGGCTCGATTTCCAGCACGCGGTCCAGTTCGAACGCCTTCAGGCCCAGCACCTGACCCAGATCGACAGCGCACTTCGTGGTGCGGATGATCCTGGCGGTGGGGTTGATCGCCCGCAACCGGGCCTCGACCGCCGTCAAGGCACCCTTATCCACCAGATCAACCTTGTTCAACAAAACGATGTCGGCAAAGGCAATTTGCTCGGCGGCCTCATGGCTCTCGTCCAGGTGGGTGGACAGGTTGACCGCATCGGCCACCGTCAGGATTGCGTCCAGCCGGGTGCGGGCGGCCAGGTCGGCATCGACGTAGAACGACTGCGCCACCGGGGCGGGATCGGCAAGGCCGGTGGTTTCGATCAGGATGCCGTCCAGCCCCTTGCGTTTCATCAGCCCGCCGATGATGCGGATCAGGTCGCCGCGCACGGTGCAGCAGATGCAGCCGTTGTTCATCTCGAACACTTCTTCGTCGGCGTCGATCACCAGATCGTTGTCGATGCCGGTCTCGCCGAATTCGTTGATGATGACGGCGAACTTGCGGCCATGGTTTTCGGTCAGGATGCGGTTCAGAAGCGTGGTCTTTCCGGCGCCCAGAAAGCCGGTCAGGACGGTGACGGGGATTTGTGCGGTCGTTTGTTCGGGCATGGTCATTCCTGCAAGGCAGCGGTCAGGGTGACGATGTTGTGGCGCATCATGTTCAGATAGGTGTCTGCCGGTGCGCCCGCCGACAGCGCATCGGAGTAAAGAGTGCCGCCCGCCTTGGCCCCGGTTTCAGCGGCGATCTGGTCCAAGAGGCGCGGGTCCGAGATGTTCTCCACAAACACGGCGCCGATTGACTGATCCTTGATCTGGGTGATCAACGCGGCCACGTCGGCGGCCGAAGCCTCGGCTTCGGTGTTCACGCCCTGCGGGGCGAGGAAATTCAGGCCGTAAGCGGCGGCAAAATACCCGAAGGCATCATGCGAGGTGACGATGGTGCGCCGGTCGGCAGGCAAGGCAGCAACGGCTGCCTTGACCTCGGCCTCGACAGTGTCGATCTGCGCCAGATAGGCGGCGGCGTTGGCGGCATAAACGTCGGCCCCCGCAGGATCGGCCTCGGTCAGACCCCTGGCGATATTGGCCACATAGAGCCGGGCGTTGCCAAGGTCTTGCCAGGCATGGGGATCGACGTTGCCATGGTCGTGGCCCGCATGGTCGGCCTCTGCCTCACCCTCGGCATGGCCTTCCTCGTCTGCCATGGCGCGCGGCGTGATGCCCTCGCTGGCGACCACCACCGTCCCCTTGTATTCGGCGGCTTCGATCAGACGGTCAAACCAGCCTTCAAAGGCAAGGCCGTTGATCACCAACAGCTTGGCCGCCCCCACGGCCTGCGCATCGGCCGGGGTCGGTTGATAGACATGGCCATCGCCATCAGGACCGACCAGCGTGGTCACCGCCACCCGGTCGCCGCCCACATTGGCCACCATGTCGCCAAGGATGGAAAAGCTGGCGACCACGGGCAGTTTGTCTTGCGCAAGGGCCGACAGGGGCAGCAGGGCAAGGGCGGTGGTCAGGCCAAGAAAAATACGGCGGTTCATAGCGGTTTCCTTTCGGGATTGCAGAGGGATCAGGATTGCAGATGGGGGCGCGGCAGATAGCGCGTCCTGAGGCTGCCTTGGCGGCCAAGGATGACCGAGGCGGCGTAAAGTCCCCCGGCCACCAGAATGATCGAAGGGCCGGAGGGAAGCGAGAGATGGTAGGACAACAAGAGGCCAACAACGCTGGACAGGATCGCCACCAGCACCGCCACCCCGATCATTGCGCCGATGCCTTGCGCCCAGAACCGGGCGCTCGCGGCGGGCAGGATCATCAGGCCCACCGACATCAACGTGCCCAGCGCCTGAAACCCCGCCACAAGGTTCATCACCACCAGCGCCAGAAAGGCAAAATGGGTGATCGCCGACAGACGGCTGACCGACCGCAGGAAATTGGGGTCGGCACATTCCAGCACGAGGGGTCGGAACAGCAGGGCCAGCGCGAACCAGGTGAGGGTCGTGATGCTGCACAACAGGATCAGCGCGTCGTCGTTCAGCGCCAGCACCGTGCCGAACAGCACATGCAGAAGGTCCACCGAACTGCCCTTCAGCGACACGATCAGCACGCCCCCCGCCAGGCTGATCAGGTAGAACGCCGCCAGGCTGGCATCTTCCTTCAACGCGGTGACGCGGGTGACGACCCCCGACAGCAGCGCCACCGCCATGCCCGCCACCAGCCCGCCGATGGTCATCGCACCCAGCGACAGGCCCGAGACGAGGAACCCCACGGCGGCGCCCGGCAGAATGGCATGGGCCATGGCGTCGCCGGTCAGGCTCATCCGGCGCAGCATCAGGAAGACGCCGATGGGGGTGGCCCCGATGGAGATGGCGATGCAGCCCAAAAGCGCCCGGCGCATGAAGGCAAAGTCGAGGAAGGGCGTGAGGATCAGGTCGATCACGCCGCACCTCTTTGGTCCGGCGTGCAGACCGGCGCGGCGTCGTCGAACGCCTCGCTCATCTGGCGGGCGCGCAACAGGTTGGCGGGCGTCATCACCTGTGCCGTCGGCCCATGCGCCACCATCTCGCGTGCGATCAGGAGCGTTTCGGGGAACTGCGCGCGCACCGTGTCAAAGTCATGCAGAACGGCGACCACCGTGCGCCCCTCGCCATGCCAGCGCTGCACCAGCGCCATCAGGTCGGCAGCGGTCTTGGCGTCGATGGCGGTAAAGGGTTCGTCCAGCAGGATCACCTGCGCCTCTTGCAACAACAGACGTGCGAACAGCACGCGCTGCATCTGCCCGCCCGACAGCGCGCCAATCGACCGGCGTTCGAACCCGGTCAGCCCCACGGCGGCCAGCGCCACCGCGATGCGGTCGGCATGGGCGGGGCCCACGCGCCCAATGGCCCCGATCTCGGCCCAAAGCCCCATCGCCACCAGATCGCGCACCGACACCGGAAAGCTGCGGTCGATCTCGGCCTGCTGCGGCAGATAGGCGATGCGGGCGCCGCCAAGGGTGATGCGGCCCTCCAGCGGGGTCAGCGCCCCGATGATGCCCTTGAGCAGCGTCGATTTCCCCGCGCCGTTCGGCCCGACAATCGCCGTCAGGCTGCCCGAGGGGATGGTGGCATCCAGATGATGCACCGCCGGGTGGCGGTCATAGCCAAGCGTCAGATCATGCAAGACAATCGCGGGCATGGCTCAGGCCACCACCAGCGCAAAGCCCGCCCACAAGAGGCCCGACACCACCGTTGCCACGGCCAGCCGCAGGCCAAGCCCCGACAGGATCAGACTGAACCCGGTCATGGCTTACCCCCCGCTGCGTCGCAGTCACCACAGCGGCCATGCACCTCGACCACCGGATGGGTCGAGCGAAAGCCGTCGCGTCCCAATGCTTTGGTCAGGCGCGCCACGTCTGCCCCGGCATCGCGCTGCTGCACCCGGCCACAATCATCGCAGATCGCAAAAACAACGCTGCCTGGCGCGCGGTCGTCTGCCTTCATATAGGCGTTCAACGACTCGATCCGCCGCACAAGGCCGCCTGCGATCAGATGGTCAAGAGCGCGGTAAACGGTCGGTGGCGCGATCCTTGGGCGGCCAGGCTTGATACGATCCAGAATATCATAGGCCGAAAGCGGCCCATTGGCTGACCGGATGACAGCAAACACCATCGCGTCATTGTCCGAAAGGGTTTGCCCCGTGCCGTTTCGCGAGTCTGCCATGATATTCAACGCGCCCTCATCGTTTGATATGTTATAATATTACATTCCAACAAAGCACAACCCCGCGTCAGCAACTTTGTGTCCGCAGAGGATTTCAAAGCCGATGCACGACCACAGTGGACTGGCCATCTTCAAAGGAATTGGCGCGCAGAAAGGCCAAACTGTCCTCCAGCATGTCCCGGCGCAGGTCGCGGCCGATGACCACGAACCGGCTGGTGCGGTCACCCGCTGGCCAGTGCGGTAGGGGAACGGGGGGGTGAAAGATGTGCTGCACGCCATGAACGGCAAAGGGATGCGGGTCTTCGGTGGTGTGGATGATCGCCTTGAACCGCAGGACATTCGGCCCGTGAAACGCCATCAGCGTCTCGAGCCAGAGGCCGAAGGCATCAGCCCGGACCGGATGTTCGATGACGGCCGACAGGCTGGAGATCCGTACGTCGTGGCTGCTGGTAGGGGGAACGTACGACTGTGAGAGCCCATCAAGAGCGTTGAAACCGCCACGCTGCGGCGCAAACAGGCCTGACAGCGTGTCGGGAAGCGCAGAGACATTCCGCGGTTCCGGTTCCGCGCGGCCAGTCCAGTCCAGAGCCTGCGCAACCGGCGTGTCGCCCCGCAGCGCACCGATGTCGAACAGGGACTGCGCGGGCACATGGCCATGATCGGCGCGCAAGATCCGGGCCGTCGGGTTGAGTTTGCGCAGTCGCGCTTCGAACGCAGCCAGTGCGCCAGCGTCCACAAGATCGGCCTTGCTGACCACGATCCGGTCGGCCACGGCGATCTGGCTGATAGCCTCGAATTGGCGGTCCAGCGTGGCCATGCCGGTGGCGGCACAGGCCAGTGTGACTATGCCGTCCAGCAGGAATTGCGCAGTCAGCGCGCGGTCCAGCATCAGCGTGTGCTGGATCGGCGCAGGATCAGCGAGGCCCGTCGTCTCGATCACCACGCGTTCGAACGCGATCAGCCCGTTGGCGCGCCGCCGCGACAGATCGGCCATGGTGGTGACCAAATCGCCGCGGATCGAACAGCACAGACAGCCCGACTGCATCAGCACCATTTCCTCGGTCGCTGTCTCGATCAGATCATGATCCAGCCCGATATCGCCGAATTCGTTGATGATCACCGCAACCCGCCCGGCCTCGGGCTCTCGCAGCAGATGGTTCAGCAGCGTCGTCTTGCCTGCACCCAGAAAGCCGGTGATCAGCGTGACGGGCAAGCGCGTGTCAGCGACAGTCATGGTGTCCCCCCGTATCAGGCGCCGCCAGAAACGGGTGCGCCTTGCCCCAGATGCGCGCTACGTCGCGCTCCAGCCGCCGCCGCTCGAGGCCCGACAGCGCCGCTTGCGCCGCCTGCCGGTCGCCGTGCGCCGCCTTCAGCGCTTTCAGCCAGACCCTGCGGACCGAGACTGCGCTCCACGGCAGAACGGCCCCCGCCAGCCAGTGCCGAAGGTCGGCCGGCAGCGCGTCATAGGCTTGCATCGGATCGCCGCGCGAGCGGCGTTTCAGCGATGTCGCAAGATTGCGGCGGGGCATGTCACGCCGCCTGCGTCCGGCCCCATTCGGGGAAGGGATCGGGCAGGTTGGCCCAGGCCTTGGGCGTGAAATCGCAGGTGGTGACCAGCGCCGCGTTCAAGGCCGCGCAGATCGCCTCGCGGTCCATGTCCGCCCCGATGAACACGATCTCTTGCCGCCGGTCGCCCCAGGGTTCGGCCCAGTGCCGCGCAATCTCGCGTTGCGCCTCGGGGTTCTTGGGCAGGCGGTCTTCGGGCACGCTGGCCCACCACCGGCCCAGCGGCGTCACCTGCGACATCGCCCCGGCAAGGCTGAACTCGGCCACCCAGTCGGGGCGCGTGGCGAGCCAGAAATGCCCCTTGGCGCGGATCACGCCGGGCAGGTTGCCGTTCAGCACCGCATGGACCTTTGCGGGGTCGAACGGTTCGCGCGCGTGATAGACGAAAGAGGAAATGCCGTATTCTTCGGTCTCGGGCGTATGGTTGGCAAACCCATACAACTCTTTGGCCCACATCGGATGTTCGTGCGCTGTGTCAAAATCGAACAATCCGGTGTCAAAGATGGCGTCCGGCCTGACGCGACTGTGGTCGGCCTCGATCACGCGGGCATCGGGGTTCAGCGCGCGGATGATCTTGCGGGCGGCATCGCGCTGCGCCGCTGTTGCGTCGGCGACCTTGTTCAGCACCACCACATCGGCAAACTCGATCTGATCGGTCAGAAGGTTCACCAGGCTGCGCTCATCCTGATCCCCAAGGCTCTCGCCCCGGTCGGCCAGTAAATCATGGCTGGAGAAGTCGCGCAGCAGGTTCACGGCGTCCACCACCGTCACCATGGTATCCAGCCGCGCCACGTCTGACAGGCTTTCGCCGTTTTCGTCGCGGAAATCGAAGGTCGCGGCGACGGGCAGCGGTTCCGAGATGCCGGTGGATTCGATCAGGAGATAGTCGAACCGCCGCTCGGCCGCCAACCGCCGCACCTCTTTCAACAGGTCATCGCGCAGCGTGCAGCAGATGCAGCCATTCGACATCTCGACCAGCTTTTCCTCAGACCGGGACAGCTCGGCACCCTCGCGGATCAGGTCGGCGTCGATGTTGACCTCGGACATGTCGTTGACGATGACCGCCACCCGGCGGCCGTCGCGGTTGTTCAGGACGTGGTTCAGCAGCGTTGTCTTGCCGGCACCCAGAAAGCCGGAGAGGACGGTGACGGGAAGGCGGCTGTCGCGCATGCGAATCTCCGTTATGTTATACCATAACATATAGATCGCACGGTTTAGGTGAACATGCAATGCAAGGGCGCGCCGATCACAAATGAGGAGATCATCCAAAGCGGTAGTTCCAAAAAGTGTAGTAATTTCAATGACTGGTGTCAGAGAAGGTTCGCCCGCAGTCCCGTTCCCTCCGCCACATTCAAATGCTGTATCCGTCCAAGGGCCCCGATCGGGGCCTTTTTTCTTTTTGTTTCGAAGGGCGTTGGCAAGGTCATCCGCCCTTCGGAGACTGGGCGCTTGACGCCGGATGCGTCTCCGAATGGCCTGCGTCTCTCTTCGAACGCCCCTCGACGGCCACGGGACGGTGCAAAACATTCTCGAAATTCCGTTGAGTTGTCCCGTTCATGGGGTCGTCCCGTTCGCGAGATAATCCGGTGACGGAGACGGACACGAAGGCGCAGGGCGGCCAGAAGGACGGCTCCGTGGCGGCCGATCCCGAAGTCAGGCGGCAGCGTTCGACGCGAGCCGGGACCCTGCCAGAAGTCTCTGATGACAAAAAGACTTCGCGCCAATAGCCTGGCGCAATGTCGAACGGGCCCTGGACAGATGAAGAGAACGACCTGATCGTCGCGGATTACTTCGCGATGCTGGCCGACGACATCTCGGCGCGCCGCTACAGCAAGGCCGAGCATCGCCGGACACTTCTGCCGCTGCTGAACGACCGGTCCGAGGGGTCCGTCGAGTTCAAGCACCAGAACATCAGCGCGGTGCTGAAGGGGCTCGGCGAGGACTGGATCCCCGGCTACAAGCCCGCGTTCAATTTCCAGATGACCTTGGTGGATGCCGTGGCGCGGTGGCTGGCGCTGAACCCCGCCTGGCTCGGGCGCCAACCGGGGCTGCAACCCGGTGCTGGCATGCGCGAGGCAGCGCAGATCTGGATCGGACCGCCGCCGACGCTGTCGAACCAGCCGCCGCCGCAGGAGCTGGAGCAGATGCTGCACATCGCCCGCAAGTTCGACGTGGCGGGCCGGGACGAGCGCAACCGGGCCCTCGGCCGCGCGGGCGAGGAGCGCGTGCTCGCGCATGAGCGCGCCGCCTTGCGGACGGCAGGACGGGACGATCTGGCGCGCAAGGTGCGCTGGGTGTCGGAGCAGGATGGCGACGGCGCGGGCTATGACATCGCGAGTTTCGCCCCGGACGGACTCCCGCGGCTGATCGAGGTCAAGACGACGAACGGATGGGAGCGCACGCCCTTCCACATCACCCGCAACGAACTGGCCGTGGCCGAGGAGCGCAGGTCGGAATGGCGTCTGTTCCGGCTCTGGAACTTCTCACGCGAGCCGAAGGCGTTCGAACTGCATCCGCCCCTGGACGCGCATGTATCCCTGACCGCGACGACGTTTCAGGCGAGCTTTCACTGATGCTCAGTCGAACACCCGCTCCGGCTGGTCGTGCCACGGCAGAGCCGCGGCATCGGTCAGTTTCAACAGGGTCACGGCGGGCACCTCGCGCCGGGCTCGGCATCGAGGTCAACCGCGACGTCGTCGCCAGATACGCGGTCGGGGCCTAGGCGCGATGGAACGCAGGCTCACCGGGCCGAAGCCGGCACTGGCCATGCCGCCCGGTGCGACAGACACGCAGATGCACGTCTATCTCGACGGCTTTCCGGCGCAGCCCGGCGGGCCTCCGCTGCCACGCGGCCGGGCAGGGATCGCCGAGTACCGGCAGGTCATGGGCTGGCTCGGGATCGAGCGGGTCGTGGTGACGCAGGGCAATGCGCACCAGTTCGACAACGGCAATCTGCTGGCCGCACTCCGGGCGCTTGGGCCGGTCGCGCGTGGCGTCGCCGTCGTGACCGGCACGACCTCCGAGGCCGAGCTGCAGCGCCTGCACGCCGCCGGCGTCCGCGGCGCCCGGATCATGGACCTGCCCGGCGGTGCGGCCGGGCTTTCCCGGCTTGCGGAGGTGAATGCGCGCATCCGCGGAACCGGATGGGTCATGGCAGTCCAGTTCGACGGCAGCCACATTCTCGACCACCTGCCGCTCCTCGAGGCGATCGAGGGCCGCTTCATCCTCGACCACCACGGCAAGTTCTTCTGCGGCGTGACGCCTGACGACCCGCGGGTCGCCGCGGTCCGGCGCCTCGTCGACCGCGGCAACTGCTGGTTCAAGCTCGCGGGCTGCTATGAGTCCTCGCTCGGCGGGCCACCCCGCTACGAGGATGTCGGTGCCGTTGCGCGCACGATCGTCGCCCATGCGCCGGAGCGTGTGATCTGGGGAACGAACTGGCCGCACAACCAGGCGACCAGCGCGGCCGATTACCCCGATGACGGGGCGCTCCTCGACCTGCTGCTCGACTGGGCGCCGTCGGCGGCGGACCGCCGGCGGATCCTCGTCGACAACCCGGGTGAACTGTTCTGGGCCTGACGGAACGTCGCCGTGCGCTTCCTACATCCGGCCCTTCCAGGGCACGAGCCGGCGTTCGAACCAGCGCATCAGCATGTCGAAGGCATAGGCGATCGCCGCGATGATCACGATGCCCATGATGACCGTCGGCGTCTGCAGGAACTGCGACGCGGTCAGCACCATGTAGCCGAGGCCATGCGTGGCCGCGACCATCTCGGCGGCGACCAGCGTGGTCCAGCCGAAGCCGATGCCGATCCGCATCGAGGTCAGGATCTCGGGCATCGCCGCCGGGAGGATGACCTGCGCAAGCACATGCCAGCGCGTCGCCCCCATCGAATAGGCCGCGTGGATCTGCTCGATGGCGGCCGAGCGCACTCCGGCGCGCGTGCCGAGCGCGAGTGGCGCCAGGATGGAGAGAAAGATCAGCAGCACCTTGGAAAGCTCGCCGATGCCGAACCAGATGATCATCAGCGGCAGGTAGGCCAGGGGCGGGATCGGCCGGTAGAACTCGATCGGCGGGTCGAAGACGCCGCGCGCGACGCGGCTCATGCCCATGGCGAGGCCGAGCGGGATGCCGATCGCGCAGGCCAGCAGGAACGCGCCGAAGACGCGCAGAAAGCTGACCCAGGTGTGCTGCAGCAGCGTGGCCCCGGCAAATCCGTCGACCGCCGTCGTGACGAAGGTGTCCACAACCGACCAGGGCGAGGGCACAAACAGCGGCTTCACCCAGCCCATGCCGGTGAAGAGCGACCAGACCGCGAAGATGAGGAGCGCGCTGATGGCCGAGATCATCAGGCTGTCACCCTGTCCCGGTACGCCGTAGATCTCGCCGGGCCGGGTCGGGCGGGCGCGGGTCAGGCGCTGCAGGAGGCCGCCGGGCGCGGGATTGCCGGACTGCTCAGACATGGTCGCCTCCCATGGCGATCTCGTCGCCGAAGATGATCGCCAGCACCTTCTCGCGCATCGCGATGAAGTCCGCCGAAGCCTTCACGGCACGGGCGTCGCGGCTCTCGAAGTAGCGGTGGCAGAAATCGAGATCGAAGGTGTGGGTGACGCGGCCCGGCCGCGGCGACATGACGATCAGCCGCGAGCCCATGAACAGCGCCTCCTCGACGCTGTGGGTGATGAAGAACACCATCTTGCCGGTTTCGCGCCAGATCGACAGGATCAGTTCCTGAGCCTTCTCGCGGCTGAGCGCGTCGAGCGCTCCCAGCGGCTCGTCCATCAGGAGGATCTGGGGGTTGCAGGTCAGCGCGCGGGCGATGCCGACGCGCTGCTGCATCCCGCCCGAGAGCTCGTAGACCGGGCGCCGCTCGAAGCCCTCGAGGCCAAGGAGTTTCAGGTATTCCGCGGCGACGGCATAGCGTTCGGCCTGCCTGCGGCCCTGCAGCTTCAGGCCGAAGGCGACATTGTCGATCACGTTCAGCCACGGCATCAGCGCATGACGCTGGAAAACCACCGCGCGGTCGGCGCCCGGCCCCTGCACCGGCGTGCCGTTCAGCCGGATCCGGCCGCTGGAAGGCGCCAGGAACCCGGCCATCAGGTTCAGCAGCGTGGACTTGCCGCAGCCCGAGGCGCCGAGCGCGACGACGAACTCGCCGGTAGCGATGGTCAGGTTGACATCCCTCAGGGCCTGGACCGGCGGCGTGTGCGGGCCGGCGGGGAACACCACGTTCACATGGTCGATCTGGAGCTGCGACATGGGTCCTCCGCCGGGATTTGCCACGCAGGCGCGCGCCCGTGCCTGTGGAGCTGCGGGCGCGCGCCGGGTTGCTGGCCGCCGTGCGGGGCGGCTACTGCATCGCCGCCTTCAGGAAGCTGTCATTGACGAACTTCGAGTAGTCGTCGAGCACCGACGGAATGCGCTGCTGCTCCTTCAGGAAGGCCGCCGTCGCCGCCATGTTGGTTGCCATGGCCCCACCCAGCCAGGCCTCGGAGGCCTGCTCGGCGATCGAGGGCAGGACATAGCCCTTCAGGATCACGGGGATGTCGGCGGGGTTGGCGCCGGTGCGCTCGGCGATGGTCTTCACTTCGGCGGAATCGGCGGTCCAGGCATCCGGGTTGCCGGTGTAGGACACATTCGCCGCGTCGATCGCCTTGACGAAGGCCACCATGAAGTCCGGGTTCTGCTCGCCGAACTCGCGGTTGACCACCCAGCCGTCGAAGGTCGGCTTGCCGGTGACCTCGCCGGCATGGATGATCATCTTGCCGTTCGCCCGCACCTTGGTCTGCACCGGGTCCCAGACGAAGGTCGCGTCGATCTGGTCCTGCGACCAGGCGGCGGCGATCTGGTCGGGGCTCATCCCCAGCACGGTCACGTCACTGGCGGGAATGGCGGCATTCGCCAGTGCGCCCATCAGCGAGAAATGCGCCGTCGACCCGAGCGGGACACCGACCTTCTTGCCCTTGAGGTCCTCGAGCTTCTCGATCCCGGAGCCGTCGCGGGCGATCAATGCCTCGGCGCTGCCGATCCCGTCCGAGATCATGAAGAGCTGCAGATCGACCCCCTGGGTCGCCGCGATCGCCAGCGGCGACGAGCCGAGCTCGGCGAGCTTGATGTCGCCCGACGCCATCGCCGCGATCACGTCCGTGCCCGCCTGGAACTTGCGCCACTCGATCGTCCAGCCGGTCTCCTTGCTCAGCGCGTCGGATGCGGCGACGAGTTGCATCGGGGTGGCGTTGCCGAAGTGCCCGATGGTGATGCTCTTGTCCTGTGCCAGCGCTCCGGCTGCGCCCAGACCTGAAATCACGGCGGCAGCCGCGATTCCCCTTGCGAAACGTCCCAACATGACAATCTCCTCCTTGCTGTTCGCTTCTCGTGTCCGCCCATTTCCGCGACTCCGGGTGGAGCGGGCGGGTCTGCGCCGCCCGGAGCCATCGTCCGGTCGTCAGGCGCCCGCGCGCGCTTCCGCCATTCCCGCCGTGCGCGCCTCGCGCGCTCTGCGCACGATCTCCTGCGCCAGCACGTCGAGCGCATCGAGGCATGGCGTGTCGGCCGCGAGGCAATCGGCGAGGACGGAGAGTTCGGTGCAGGCAATCAGCGCGAGATCGACACGGTCCTCCATGAGCTCCCCCGCGATCCGCGCGAATTTCTCGCGTGTGCGCTGGCCGGTCTCGCCGCGCTTGACTGCCCTGATCACCTCCATCAGCTCGTCCTGCCGTGCAGGCGCTGCGACTGCGACGCCCCGCCGCTCCAGCGCGCGGGCATAGAGCCCGATCTTCAGGACGGCGGTCGAGGCCAGCAGCCCGATGCGCCGGCGGGTCAGCGTCAGCGCCGCGACCGCGTCCGCCGTGAGCTCGATCATGTCGAGCAGCGGGATCGAGACCGCGCCGCGGATGTCGCCGGCATAGGCATGGGCGGTGTTGCAGGCGATCGCCAGCATGCCGGCCCCTGCCGACTCCAGTCGCCGCGCCATCCGGGCAAGCTCCGGGGCAGGGCTCTCGCCGGTGCCCTCGACCAGGGCGGCGATGCGCGAGGGCACGTCCGGGTTGCAGTCGACGATCATGTGCAGATGGTCGCAGTCGTCCTGCGCGGGCGTGATCGCGATCACGCGGCGCATCAGGTCCACGGTCGCCTCGGGGCCCATCCCGCCGAGGATTCCGACCACAGGCCTTGCGGACACCGTCATGAGACCGCGACCTTCGTCATCGGCCGCAGGTTCCCGCCCGCCATGGCGGCGCGGGTTGCCAGCGCGCAGTCGCGGATGATGGTGCCGATCAGCCGGCATTCCTCGACCGAGAAGGTCAGCGGCAGGCGCATGTCGCAGAGATGGTCGAGCACCCGGTCGGTCTTCGGCAGGTTCTGCGCGCCGGCATAGCGCCAGCTCTGGTGGCGGCTGGTGAATGCGATGGGCTCGGCGGCGCCGAACCACTTGAGTTCGACGCCGCGCCCGAGGCAGCGGCCGAGGAAGTCACCGACCGCGTCCGGGTCGAATTCGGGCACGAGGAACTGGATGGAGCTGGCCACGAACTGCTCCCTTTCCGGCCGGTGCGGCAGGCGTATGCCGGGCACGTTGCGGAGCTCGTCGGCGACTGCGTGGTAGCGTTCGTTCCACCGCGCACAGTTCTGATCGAGGTGCCGGAGCTGCGGCCGGAGGATCGCCGCGCGCAGGTTGTCCATCCGCCCCGAGCAGTTCGGCGTGTCGAGCCGGATGTCCGGGAAAACGCCCTCTGGCGGGCCGGCCTCGTGGCGGCCGTAGAGCATGTAGGAGCCGGAAAGGATCGTCGCCCGTGCCATCAGCCCCGCATCGTCCGATACGATCAGCCCGCCCTCGCCCGAGTTCATGTGCTTGTAGGTCTGGGTCGAGTAGCAGGCCACGAGCCCGTGCCGCCCCGATTTCACGCCATTCCAGGCCGCCCCCATGGTGTGGGCGCAATCCTCGATCACCGCCACTCCCGCCCGCCTGCAGAGGGTCATCAGCGCCTCCATGTCGGCGATGTGGCCCCGCATGTGGCTGAGCAGCAGGAATCTCGCGCCGCTGGTGCCGATCTTGCCCGCAAGGTCGTCGAGGTCGATCACGAGGTCGGGCGTGGTCTCGACCAGCACCGGCCGCGCCCCGGCGCCGACGATGGCGCCTGGCACCGGCGATAGGGTGAAGGCATTGGTCAGCACCGGCTCGCCGGGCTGCACTCCCGCCGCGCGGAGCGCCGTCTGCAGCGCGTAGCCGCCGGAGGCCACCGCAAGGCAATATTGCGCCCCTATCCAGTCGCGGAACTCGCGCTCGAGCAGCACCGCCTCGGCGGTCTCGTCCGGTGCGGTGTTGTAGCGGTGCAGCCGGCCGGACTGCATGACCTCGACCGCGCGGGCGATCGCCTCGGCCGGGATCGGCTCCTGCTGGGTGAAGCTGCCCCTGAACACCCTGCCCATTGAGTCCTCAGGCCGCCATGCTTTCGCTCTTGCGATAGCCGAAGTCGCCGACATAGCCGAACAGGCCCGCCGCACCGCCGGTATGGATGAACACGATGTTCTGGCCCGGCTTGAAGAACCCCTTGCGGCAGAGGTCGATCAGCCCCGCCATCCCCTTGCCGGAATAGACCGGGTCGAGCAGGATCCCCTCGGCCCGCGCCAGCAGCTCGATCGCCTCGATGGTGCTATGCGCCGGGAACCCGTAGCCCTGACCGATGTAGTCGCAGTTGGCGACAATGTCCTCGCGCCTGACCGCGCCGGGGCAGCCGCATTTCTCGGCGGTGGCGCAGGCCAGCCTGTAGACGTTCTCCTCCTGCTTCTGCTTCGGCGCGCGGACGCCGATGCCGAGCAGGGGCACCCCCGAGCGGATGCCGCAGAGTCCCGCCGCGAGCCCGGCCTGCGTGCCGGCGCTGCCGGTCGCATGCACCACGTGGTCAAGCCTGAGCCCCATGTCGTTCGCCTGGGTCACCAGTTCGATCGCCGCGTTGACATAGCCGAGCGCACCGGTAGGGTTCGAGCCGCCGCCCGGGATAGCGTAGGGCCTGCGCCCCTCGGCGCGGAGCCGGGCCGCCACCTTCTCCATCTCGCCGTTCATGTCGGGGTTGGACGGGCGGTGCTCGACCGAGGCGCCGTGCAGGAAATCCAGGAACACGTTGCCGTTCGAGGTGTAGTCCGCGTCGGTCTTGCCGGTGCGGTCCTCGAGCAGGATATGGCAGTCGATGCCCATGCGCGCCGCGAAGGCCGCGGTCTGGCGGGCATGGTTCGACTGGGTGGCGCCCTGGGTCAGCACGATGTCGGCGCCTTGGTCGCGGGCCTCGGCCATCAGGAACTCGAGCTTGCGGGTCTTGTTGCCGCCGGTCGACATGCCGGTGCAGTCGTCGCGCTTGATCCAGATCTCCGGTCCGCCCAGCGCGCGGCTGAGGCTCGGCAGGTGCTCGAGCGGGGTCGGCAGGTGGGCAAAGCGCAGGCGCGGGAAGCGGCCGAGATTCATCCCCAGGGTTCCTCCGGTTCGGGTACCGGCCTCGCGGCCGCCGCTGCAGCCTTGGCCGATTATCTACATCAGAAGCACGGTAGGGCATCCGGGTAGCCCGATATAATGCTATTATGCAACCTTAGCATGCACAGCCTGCATGTTTCTGCGGATGGGAGACGGCAATGGACCTGCGGTGGCTCGACGATCTCGTGGCCCTCGCCGAGGCCGGCACGCTTTCCCGCGCGGCCGCGCTTCGCCATGTGACCCAGCCCGCCTTCAGCCGCCGGATCCAGCAGATCGAACGCTGGCTCGGCGCGCCGGTGCTCGACCGGTCCAGCCGGCCCGCCCGGGTCACCCCCGGCATCCTCAGCAAGATCGAGACCATCCGCGCCATGACGCTCGACCTGCGCCAGCTCCGCCGCGATGTGGTCGACTGGGAAGCGGCCGAGCGCCGCGTCTCGATCGCCGCCCAGCACGCGATCTCGGCCGGCATCCTCCCGCGCTTCATCGCCCGCTTGCAGAACGTCCGGCCAGGCCTTCCGATCCGGTTGCGCTCGGCGAACCGGGACGAGTGCTACACGCTGATGATGACGCGCCAGACCTCGATGATGATCGCCTACGAGACGGGCTGGCTTCCCATCACCCCGGACGAGACGCTGGTGGAACGGGCGGTCCTCGGCGGGGACGAGCTTACACCGGTTGCCACGCCGGACTGTGCGCGGGCGGCGGCGTCCCTGGAGCCGGGCTCCGGGACGCTGCCGATCATCGGCTTCCCGCCCCATGTCTTCTTCGGAATCCTGTTCGCGCGCAATATCCTCCCCGAGTTGCGGCGCCGGCATGGGGTGACGGTTGCCTGCGAGACGGCCCTCGTTCCGGCGGTTCTCGCACTCGCGCTCGAGGGCGTCGGCGTGGCATGGCTGCCGCGCGCGCTCTGTGCCGGCGATCTGGAGTCCGGCAGGCTGGTCGATCTGGCCGGCCGCTTCGGCACCGTGCCGATGCATATTGTCGCCGCCCGCATGACCACGCCCCGGTCGCGGCATGCCGAGGCGGTCTGGGGCAGGCTTCAGGAGTACATGACCGGCCGCAAAGCGGTCACCTGAGTGCCGCTCGCCCGGCTGCTTCCGCCCGCGCCGGGGGACCGGTGATGCTGTTCATCACGGCGACGAACGTGCGCACCGGGCGCGGCCGGGTGTTCCGCCGCCACGAGATCACCGCCGACGTGCTGCTCGCCTCGGCATGCCTGCCGACGCTCCCCCGTGCGGTCGAGATCGACGGCGAGGCCTGCCGGGACGGCGGCTTCCCGGGGAACCCGACGATGACGCCGCTCGTCAATGAATGCGCGGCGAGCGACATCGTGCTGGTGCAGGTCAATCCGGTCGAGCGCCCGGACATCCCGAGAGACGCCCGCAAAATCCAGATACGGATCAACGAGGTATCGCTCAATGCGACGCTCCTGCAAGAGCTGCGCATGATGGCGCTTCTGCGAGGGTGGTGGATGCCGGAGACGGTGAGGGGCGCCTGAGCCCCGAAGCGCTCCGGGCGCCGGGCGGCGCATGTTTCCGAGAGTCCGCGGCTGAACACCGCGGGTCCTGCGCCCCCGCGGTCCGGATCGGCATTCCCGGACGGGCGCGGCGCCGTGCAACCCGCGACCAGCGCTTGCGAAGAAAGAAACAGTCTTGACTGATTGTTTTATCTGCTCGACGCTGCTCGGGCGATTCCCCACGGAGGCTGCATGGTCGTGCGCCGGACGCAGGAGCAGCGGAGCCGGGATACGACAGCCCGGATTCGCGAGGCCGCCCTGACTCTGATCGCGGAGCGCGGCTACGCGAATACGTCCACCACCGAAATCGCGGCGCGGGCAGGAGTGTCGCGCGGGGCGCTCCTGCATCACTACCCGCGAAGGATCGACCTCGTCGCCGATGTGGCGAAGCATGTGTGGGCGAATGCACGCACGCAGATGCGGCGGATCTCCGAGGAGTTCGTGCGAAGCCGGGAAGGTGTGCGGCACTTTGTCGAGGATATGTGGAGCACGGTTTTCCGCCAGGAAGCCGCACGCATGACCATCGATCTGTTCAGTGCCGCACAGGCCGACGAAAAGCTCAGGCAGCGGCTCGCGGGGGCAATCGACGATCTGTTCGAGGACTATGCGCGCATCGCGCACGAGGCGTTCCGTCCGAGCGGCCTCGGCGAGGGGGAGAGGCTGGCGCTGGTGCAGCTTGCCGCCTCGGCGCTGCGCGGGCTCAGGATGCAGGAAATGATGGCGCCCGACGAGACTGCCGTCCGGGCCGTGCGGTCCGTGCTGGTCGACGTCCTCTGGGCGGCGCTCCGCGGTCAGGCCGAATCCGCACCTGTACGGGGGAGGCGCGATCGATGAGCGACGGCGACGCGGCGCCCATCCTCGAGGCGCGCGGTCTTGCGCGGTCGTTCGGCGGCATCGCCGCCGTCGCGGGCATGGACCTTTCGCTGCGCCGCGGCTCGATCACCGGGCTGATCGGACCGAACGGCGCCGGCAAGTCGACCTTCTTCAACCTCGTCAGCGGGGTCATCCGGCCCGACCGCGGCACCGTGACGCTGAACGGGATCGACATCAGCGCGATGCCGCCCTTCCGGCGCGCGCGGCTCGGGCTGGTGCGGACATTCCAGCTCTCGCGCGAACTCGGCCGCCTGACCGTGCTGGAAAACCTGATGCTCGCCCCCCAACTCCAGCTCGGCGAGCGCCTGGCGCCCGTGTTCTTCCGCCCTGGCGCCGTGCGCCGGGCGGACGATGCGGTCTTCCGCAGTGCACTCGAAGTGCTCGCCATCGCGCGCCTGACGCCGCTGCGCGACGAATATGCCGGCAACCTTTCCGGGGGGCAGAAGAAGCTGCTCGAGATCGCGCGCACGCTGATGATCGACTGCGCGGTCGTGCTGCTCGACGAGCCCGGGGCAGGGGTGAACCCGGCGCTGATGAAGACGCTGAGGGAGATGATCGCCGAGCTCAACCACAACCATGACCGCACCTTCCTGATCGTCGAGCACGACATGGATCTGATCGCCGCGCTGTGCGACCCGGTGATTGTCATGGCCGAGGGCCGTTTCATGGTCGGCGGCAGCTTCGACGATATCCGGCGGGACCGGCGGGTGATCGAGGCCTATCTCGGAGGGGCGGCATGACCGCGCTTCTCGAGGTCGCCGGGCTGACCGCGGGATACGGGCGGGGCGACATCGTCCAGGGCATCAACCTTTCGGTCGGCGCGGGTGAGATCGCCACGATCATCGGGCCGAATGGCGCCGGCAAGTCCACCGCCGTCAAATCGGTTGCCGGCGTGGTGCGGCCGCGGCTCGGTTCCGTGCGGGTTGACGGCGCCGAGATCGCGGGAATGGCGGCGTCCGAGATTGCCCGGCGCGGCGTCGCCTTCGTGCCGCAGGAAGCGAACGTGTTCCGGCAGCTGACGGTGGCGGAGAACCTCGAGATCGGGGCGTGGACCGACAGGAGCCGGATTGCCGAGCGCCGCGAACGCGTGCTTGCCCTGTTCCCGGATCTGGCGCGGCTGTTCCGGGTGCGTGCGGGTCATCTCTCGGGCGGGCAGCGCCAGATGGTCGCCTTCGGGATGGCGATGATGGTCGAGCCGCGTGTGCTGCTGCTGGATGAGCCCTCGGCCGGCCTGTCGCCGGTGATGGCCGGGCAGATGTTCGCGACCATCCTCAGCGTGAACGCCGCGGGTGTCGCGATCCTCATGGTCGAGCAGAACGCAATCCAGGCGCTCAGGATATCGCACCGCGGCTATGTCATGGCTTCGGGACGGATCGCGCTCGCGGACACGGCCGCCTGCATCCTCGAAAGCGCCGAGGTGGCGCATCTCTATCTCGGGAACCGCCAATGACCGCGCAGCTCCTGGTCAACGGCCTTGTGAATGCAGCGCTGATCGCGCCGCCGGCAATCGCGCTCTCGCTGCTGTTCAGCGTGCTGCGGTTCCCGAACTTCGCGATCGGCGGCTACATCACGGCCGGCGCCTTCCTCGCCTATGCCGCCAATGCGGGGGCGGGGCTGCCGCTGTGGGGCGCGGCGCTCGTCGCCATGGCGGGGACGAGCCTGCTGGTCTGGCTCTCGGACGAGATCGTCTTCAAGCCGCTTCGCGGGCAGGACCCGGTGACGCTGCTGGTCGTCTCGATCGCGCTCACTCTGATCATCGAGCATGTGGTCCGGCTGATCTATTCCGCGGACGTGCGGGGCTTCGACCTGCCGCTGCAGCGCCCGCACCGCTTCGCGGGTATCCGGATCACCGAGGAACAGCTGGAGCTGCTGGCGCTTGCGGCAGCAATTGCGGCGCTGACCCATCTTCTGCTCCGCTACACGCGCACCGGCCGGGCGGTGCGCGCGACGGCCGACAATCCCGTGCTGGCCGAGGTGCGGGGTGTCCCGACGCGCCGGATCGTGACGGCGGTGTGGGTCTACTCGGGCGCGCTCTTCGGGCTCACGGGGGTTCTGGCGGGTCTCGATCTGGTGATCGAGCCGCTATTGGGCTGGAACCTGACGATCCCGATATTCGCCGCGGCGATCCTGGGCGGCATCGGCTCGCCCTATGGCGCCATGCTGGGCGCGGTACTGGTCGGGATCGCCGAGGAGCTGACGGTCCTCGTGCTGCCCTCGACCTACAAGGTCGGGGTCGGTTTCTTCATCATCGCGGTGCTGCTGCTCGTGCGGCCGCACGGGCTGCTCGGCCAGCCCGAGATCCGGAAGTGAGGGCCCGCCGATGACCGCCTATCTCGTGTCGATGGCAACCTTTGTCGGCTTCTTCATGCTGCTGGCGCTGGCGCTGAACCTGCAATGGGGCATGACCGGCATGGTGAACTTCGGCATCGCCGGGTTCTATGCGCTGGGCGCGTACACGAGCGCGCTCCTGTCGGTGAAGCTGGGGCTGCCGCTGTGGCTCGCCATGCCCGCGGGCGCGGTGGCGGGGCTTCTGGCCGGGACGCTGGTCGCGCTGCTGTCGATCCGGCTCAGCGGCGATTTCCTGGCGATCGTGACGCTTGGGTTCGGCGAGTTCGTTCGTCTGGTCGCACTGAACGAGGACTGGCTGACGGAAGGCCCGCGCGGCCTGAAGATCGATGCGCGCCCCTTCGCCGATGTGTTCTCGCGCGAGTCCTATCCGCTCGTCTATCTCGGACTGGTCGCGGCAGCCGTCGCGCTTGCGTTCCTGGTCGCGGAGCGGATCCGCAGGGCGCCGCTGGGGCGGACGCTCCGCGCGATCCGCGAGGACGCGGTCGTGGCCGAGGTGCTGGGCAAGAACGTGCTCCTGCACCGGATCACCGTCTTTGCGATCGGCGCTGCCTTCATGGGGGCGGCCGGCGCGCTCTATGCCCACTATGTCCAGAATATCTCGCCGCAGGTCTTCATGCCGATGGTCGCGATCTTCATCTGGATGTCGGTGATCGTCGGCGGTCCGGGGAACAACTGGGGGCTCATGCTGGGCGCGGGCCTGGTGATGGCGATCCTCGAGGGCACGCGCTTCCTGGGCGACGTCATCGACTGGCTGGACGCCGAGAAGCTTTCGGCGATCCGGGTCATACTGATCGGCATCCTGCTGATCGTCATCATCCGGCTCCGCCCGCGCGGCGTGATGCCCGAGCCGAGGTTCCGCTACCGCGGCAGCAGAGCTGCTGCGGACGGTTCGTCCGTCAACGACGTTACTGGCAGAGGAGATACGACATGACCTTCCGGATGACACGCCGACAGGCGCTCGGCACCGGTGCCGCGGGCCTCGGCATCCTCGCGGCCCCGGCGATCCTGCGTGCGCAGGACGGGCCGATCAGCGTCGGCAGCCTGACCCCCAACACGGGCGGCGGCGGCCCGTTCGGGCCGAACATCACCGCCTCGCACAAGCGCGTGGCCGATGCGGTGAACGCGATGGGCGGCGTGCTCGGCCGGCAGATCGAGCTGACGCAGGAGAATTCCGAGACCAATCCCGAGACCGCGGTGCGCGCCGCCGACAAGCTGATCAACGTCAACAAGGTCATCGCGATCCTTGGTACCTGGTCGTCCTCGGTCACGCTCGGGATCCTGCCGAAGTGTCAGGAGGCGGGCGTGATCCAGATGTGCACCTCGTCGTCGTCGGACATTCCGGTGAAGGACGAGAAGGGCCTGGTATTCAACTTCCAGGCGCTGTCGCCGGTCTGGGGCAGGGCGATCGGCCAGCTGGCGATCCAGCGCAACATCGCCTCGTATGGCGTCATGGCCCTGAACAACGATTTCACCAAGTCCATGGTCGAGGCCTTCGTCGCCACCGTCGGCGCCGAGAAGGTGAGCCCGGCGCCATTCTACTACAACGGCGACCAGTCCTCGTACCGCTCCGAGGTGACGCAGCTGATCGAGGGCAATCCCGAGGCCGTCTTCATCCCGAGCTACGTCACCGACTTCACCGCGGTCTACAAGGAGATCTTCCGCCAGGGCTACGAGGGGCAGGTCATCACTGTCTCGCTCTCCACCGGCCCGAAGTTCAAGGAGGCGGTAGGCGACGCCGCGAACGGCGTGCTGCATGGCCTGCCGGTGCCGCCGATCGACAGCCCCGCCTACAAGGAGTACCTCGTGGAGGCCGGGCTCGAGGACACGGGCGAGGTGCAGCATCCCTTCGGCACCGCCGGCCGCGACCAGATGTCGGTGCTGCTGCTGGCCATCGAGAAGGCCGGCACCACGGATACCGCCGCGGTGGCGAAGGCGGTGTGGGACGTGACCACCGGGCCGGGCAAGAAGCCGGTGACGAACGTCGCGGACGGGCTTGCGGCGCTGCGGGCGGGAGAG
The DNA here is from genome assembly GCA_039805905.1 of Limibaculum sp. Classification (GTDB taxonomy): domain Bacteria; phylum Pseudomonadota; class Alphaproteobacteria; order Rhodobacterales; family Rhodobacteraceae; genus Thermohalobaculum. Next base: position 23,061 of record JBDIVM010000002.1, read on the forward strand.
GAGATCAACTTCTCCGGCGCGTCGTCCTCGCTCGAGTTCGACGACCAGGGTATGGTACTCGGCCGCGACTTCCAGCTCGCCGAGATCCGCGACGGCAAGGACGTGGTGCTCGCCCGCCTTGCCTTCCAGTGACGGCGGTGCGGCGGCCCGTGCCGCCGCACCGCCCTTCCGAGACCCAGAACAGGAGACCGCCCGATGGCACGAGTCCGCAATATCGAGATCGACGAGGTCCCCGCTGACCTCCGGTCCGTCTACCAGCGCTTTTCCAGAGAATACGGGCCCTTCCTCAACCAGGTGCGGGTCTTTGCGCACCGTCCGCCGGCGCTGCGCCACATCATGGGGCTGCTGCTCGATCTGAAGGACGAGGCGCTGCTGCCCAAACGCTATCTCGAGATCGCGCTCGTCGTGGTGTCGAAGATCAACGAGTGCCGCTACTGCGTCGCCCATCACACGCCCCGGCTGGTCGAGCAGGGCATCGGCGCCGAGGCGGCGGAGCGGATCCTCGATCCGGAGGTGCCGGGGTTCGACGCGGTCGACATTCTGGTGCGCGACTACGCCGTCCAGGTCACCAACAACGCACCTTACATGCGCGACGCGATCTTCGGCCGGCTGCGGCAGCATTTCAGCGAGGCGCAGATCGTCGAGCTGACGCTGCGCACGGCGCTCTGCGGCTTCTTCAACCGCTTCAACGACGCGCTCCAGATCGGGATGGAGGAGGGCGTCATGGCCGACATGCTGGCCCATGGCGGGCGGGAAGAGAGCCTGCCGAGCCACGCGGCGGAGTAAGACCCGGGACCGGCTCCGCGCCCGCGGCAGGCCAGGGCGCCGCCGCGGGCGCTCAGATGCCGAGGAAGGGCTGGGCGAGCCGGGGGATCAGGCTGCGGAAGCGGAGCGGCGCATCGGTGACCGCGAGGCAGATGCAGGGCTCCTCCGGCCCGGCGACCGGCTGGTGCTCGACTGTGGCGTCGGCCTCCTCGACATCGCCGCGACGGAACCATGCGCCCTGGTCATAGAAGGAGCCGGCAAGCACCAGCGTCAGCTCGAGGCCGCGATGCCCGTGATCCGGGACCCTGGCGCCGGCCGGAATGTACAGAAGCCGCGCCCGCGCCCGCGAGGTACCTGTCGCCAGTGGCAGGTGCCGGACGCCGCCTCCGAGGCTGCGCCAGCGCAGGCCGCCGACGTCGCCCCCGGCATAGTCGCGCAGCGGCTGTGGCAGCACGAAAGCCTCGCCGCGGGCCGGGGCGGGAACGGACGGGGAGACCGGCTCCACCCGGTCGATCCGCTGCATCAGCGCCTCGAACTCGCCGTCGCCCATGTCGGCCTTGGCGGCGCTCTCGATCAGCGTCCCGCCGACCGTCTCGGCGAGCGCCAGTGCCGCGCGGCACTGCGGGCAGAGGGCCATGTGGGTCGCGACGATAAGGCTTGCCGCCTCTTCAAGCTCTCCGGTCGCGTAGGCGACGATCAGATCGTCGCCGACATGGTGTCTGATGCTCACAGCAATCCTCCCGATTGCGCGGCCAGCCGGGCACGAAGGTGCCCATAGGCGAGCCTTATCCGGGATTTCACGGTTCCGACGGGCAGACCCAGCCGGTGGGCGATGGCGTCGTGGGACTGGTCCTCGAAGAACGACAGGCGCAGGATCTCGCTCTGCTCGCCGCTGAGGCCGGCGAGTGCGGCGGCCACGATCTCGGTCCGTTCCCGCACGGTCACGAAGTCTTCTCCGCCGGGCCCCGTCTCGGGGACGAAGGCGGGATCCTGTGGATCGAACTCCGGGCGGCGCTCGCGCCGGAAGGCATCGATCCGGCGGTTGCGGGCAATCGTGAAGATCCAGGTAGCAGCGGAAGCCTTCGCGGGGTCGTAGAGATGCGCCTTGGACCAGATTGTGGCAAACGTTTCCTGCAGGACCTCATCGGCCCGGCCGTCCGCATCGCCGAACCGGCGGAAGTAGGATTTCAGCCGCGGAGCGAAATGCCGGAACAACGCCTCGAACGCGCCGCGGTCCCGGCGGTCGCCGACAGAGACCAGCCAGGCGGCAAGCTGGTCCGGTCCTGGCGCATCCCCGACGGGTATCGCGGGATCGTGCACGGCGGCTCTGCTGCTCCGGTTCTGGGTCGGCGCCCGCCATGCGGCGGGACGCTTCGTCGGCAGAGGTATCACATTCGTTGCGTTCATGCCCGTCAATACGCAGCCTGCTCCGATCGGGATCAGCCGGCCGGAAATTTTTCTACCGGTGATCCGCCCGGCTGCCGGCGCCGTAACACCCCCAGAACCACGACGGGGGGCGGAGGCGCATCGCATGGAGCGGCTGAAGATTGCGGTCATCGGGGGAGGAATCGCCGGCATCGGGGCGGCGTGGCTGCTGTCCCGCCGCCACGATGTCGTGCTCTACGAAGCGGAGGACAGGCTTGGCGGTCATGCCCGGACCGTCGATGTACCCGGGCCGCGCGGGCCGGTCCCCGTGGATACGGGTTTCATCGTCTACAATCATGTCAACTACCCGCACCTGACCGGCCTGTTCCGGCATCTCGGCGTCGCCACGAAGCCGAGTGACATGTCGTTCGCGGTGACGGTCGATGACGGCGCCATCGAATACGGGTGCCGCACCCTGAATGCCGCGCTCGCGCAGCGCGCGAACGCGCTGCGCCCCGCGTTCTGGCGCATGCTCCGCGATATCGTGGTGTTCAACCGGACGGCGCTTGCCGTCGCGCAGCGCGACCCCCGGATGACGATCGAGGGCCTGATCCGGCATCAGGGCCTCGGCGACTGGTTCACGCGCTACTACCTGCTGCCGATGAGCGGCGCGATCTGGTCGACGCCGCGCGAGCAGATGCGCAGCTTTCCGGCGCTGGCGCTGGCGCGGTTCTTCGAGAACCATGGCCTGCTTTCGCTCAACGGCCAGCACCAGTGGTGGACGGTCGAAGGCGGGTCGCGGGAATATGTCCGGCGCATGGCTGCGACGATGCCCGCCGAGGTCCGGCTGCGGGCTCCGGTAGCGGCCGTCGAGCGCAGCGGCGACGGCGTGACGGTGCGCGCCGCCTGCGGCGAGGCCGGGCGGTTCGACCAGGTGGTCATGGCCTGCCACACCGACCAGGCTCTGCGCATGCTGGCGGACGCGGACGTGCCCGAGCGCCGGGTTCTCGATCGCATCGCCTACCGGCCCAACCGGGCCGTGCTGCATACGGATGCGTCGCAGATGCCGAAGCGCCGCGCCTGCTGGTCGAGCTGGGTCTACCAGGCGACGAGCAGTGCCACCGAGAGCGCCGCGTCGGTGACCTACTGGATGAACAGCCTCCAGGGCATCCCTGACGACACGCCGCTGTTCGTGACGCTGAACCCGGCACGCCCCATTCCCGACGACTGCATTCTCGACGAGCATGTCTGCCACCACCCGCAGTTCGACCTGCATGCGCTTGCCGCGCAAGCCGAGCTGCCTTCGGTGCAGGGCCGCCGCGGCACCTGGTTCTGCGGTGCGTGGACGCGGAACGGCTTCCATGAGGACGGCCTCGCCAGCGCCGTAGCCGTGGCCGAGCGCCTGGGGGTAAGGCCGCCATGGCAGCACTGATCCCCCACCGACCGAGTCCCGCCGGACTCATCCCCGCCCTCATCCACGCGAGGGTGGCCCATGCGCGGGCCATGCCGGTGCGCAACAGCTTCGCCTATGGCATAGACTACATCCTGCTGGATGAAAGCCAGCTTGCGGGCGGGCCGGTGCCGCGGCTGTTCTCGTTCGGGCGGAGCAACCTGGTATCGCTCCGGCGCGAGGATCACGGGTTCCCGGGCGAGGGCGGAGCGGAGTGGGTGCGCCGGCTTGCGGCCGAGGCAGGAATCGAGGGCATCGCCCGGGTCGCGCTGCTCACCCATCCGCGCTACTGGGGATATGTGTTCAACCCGGTCAGCTTCTGGTTCATGACCGGCGCCTCCGGCGAGCTGATGGCTGTGCTGGCCGAGGTGCACAATACCTTCGGCGACCGCCACTGCTATCTCTGCCGCACCGCTGACGGTTCTCCGATCCGCCCGGATGCGTGGATCGAGGCGGAGAAGCGCTTCCATGTGTCGCCGTTCTTTGCGGTCGAGGGTCGCTACAGGTTCCGGTTCGCCCTCGATCCGCGCCGCATCGGCGTCTGGATCCGGTACGAGGATGGCCGGGGCGGCGGTCTTTCCACCGCGCTCACCGGCGCGTGCAGGCCGCTGACCGACCGGGAACTGCTGCGCGCCCTGCTGCGCCGGCCGTTCGGGGCGGCGAAGACGACCGCGCTGATCCACTGGCAGGCGCTGAAGCTGTTCCTGAAGGGCGTGCGCTACCGCGCGAGGCCCGAACCGCAGCGGGAGAAGGTGACATGAGTCGGATCGCCGTCGTGCTTGCGCTTGCCTGGGGGCTTGCCGCCGGGGCGGGCCAGGCGACGGCTGTGCCGTCGGAGTTGCGCGGACTGGTGGACGCCCGCCGGCCCGCCGGCTGCACCGATTACAGCTTCCTGTTCTGGGACCTCTACCGCGCCGAGTTGTGGACGGATGCGGGCGCGCCGCCGGGCGAGACCTTCGCGCTGTCGCTGACGTATCGCACCTCGATCTCGCGCGCCGCGCTGGTCGAGAGCTCGATCGAGGAGATGGCGCGGATCTCCGGGAGGGCCGGCGAGAGCTTCGCCGCGGCCGGCGCGGAGATGGAGGCCGCCTTCCGCGATGTCAATCCCGGCGACCGCATCACCGCCTGGCGCAGCGGTGCGGACCCGGTGCTGCTGTTCGTGAATGGCGAGCAGACCGGCGCGCTGAGCCGCGACGTTGACCTGTTCCTCGACATCTGGCTGGGAGCGGCGACGCGCCATCCGGAGGGCCGCCGGGCGCTTCTGTCGGGGCGGTGCAATGGCTGACGCCACGGCCTCGCGCGGCGAGCTTGCGCGGACCAGCCTCGTCGCCGCCGCGCTCGCCTTCGGCGGGCTCCCGCTCTATGTGCACGCACCGCGTTTCTATGCCGAGGAGATGGCGCTGGGCCTGCCGGTGATGGGGGCGGTGCTGCTGGCGGCGCGGGCGCTCGACAGCGTCCAGGATCCGGCGATCGGCTGGCTCGCCGACCGTCTGCGGCACCGGCGGGAGCTGTGGGCCGCGGCGGCGATGCTGCTGCTGGCCGCGGGGTTCCTCGTGCTCTTCGCGCCGCCCGGCTGGGGCGCGCCGATGCCCCGCTTCGCATTGGGGCTCGCCGCTGCCTTCACCGGGTTCAGCGCGCTCCAGATCGCGCTCTACGACCACGGGCTTGCGCTGGCCGGCCGGGCGGGCGGAGCGCACACAGCGCACACCCGGATCGCGCTCTGGCGCGAGGCCGGCGGCCTGGCGGGGGTGTGTCTCGCGGCGCTGGCGCCGGCGGCCCTCGGTGCCGCGCTGGGGCCGGCAGGCGCGTTCCTCGGCTTCGCGGTGGTGTTCACCACGGTCGCCGCCCTCTCCGTCGCGGTGATGGCCGGGCACTGGCGCGCCTCGGGCGCCGCTCCGGCGGGGCGGGGCGGCTTCTGTGGCGCGCTTGCGGCGCCGGGTGTGCTGCCCGTCCTCGGCTTCGGCTTCGTCAATGCGCTGCCGACGGCGGTCACCTCGACCCTGTTCCTGTTCTTCGTCGCCGATGTGCTGGAGGCCGAGGCGCATGCCGGCCCGCTGCTGCTGCTGTTCTTCGCGTCCGCTGCGGCGGCCGCTCCGGCGTGGGCGAGCGTTGCCGACCGGGTCGGCCGGCGCGCCGCCCTTGCCTGCGGCATGTCGCTGTCGATCGCCGCCTTCGCCTGGGCCTGGCGGCTGGGGCCGGGAGACGTCGCGCCGTTCTACGGGATCGCCGCGGCCTCCGGCGCCGCGCTGGGTGCCGACATGACGCTGGTGCCTGCCATGCTGGCGGCACGGATCGACGGCGGCGGCGGGCGGGTCTTCGCGATCTGGACCTTCCTGCAGAAATCCGCCCTCGCGCTGGCCGCCGGCGTCGCGCTGCCTGCGCTGGCATTTTCAGGGTTCGACCCCGCTGCACCGGTGACGGCGGAGGGCCGCGCCGCGCTCTCGGCCGCCTATGCGGTGGTGCCCTGCCTGCTGAAGCTCGCCGCGATCGCGGCCCTCGCCATCCTGCCATCCGAGAAGGAGATCCGTGTTGAAGAAATGTAGGACAGCCGCCGCGCTCGCGGTCATTGCCGGGCTTGCGGGCTGCGGCACCCCGTCGCTCGACACCTATGCGGACGAGACGCCGAAGCTCGACCTGCGCGAGTACCTGAACGGCCCCCTGACCGCCTCGGGCATCTTCTTCGACCATGCCGGCAGGGCGAGCCTGCGCTTCGTCGTCGACATGGAGGGCTCGTGGCAGGGCGACACCGGCACGCTCGCCGAGCGGTTCCGCTACAGCGACGGGCGCACGGACGAGCGCGTCTGGACGATCCGCTTCGAGGACGACGACCGGTTCACCGCCACTGCGCATGACGTGGTCGGCGAGGCGAAGGGCGGCCAGAGCGGCAACGCTGCGCGCATGGACTACCGGCTGCGCATCCCGCGCGACGATGGTGAGATCGTCGTGTCGATGGAGGACTGGCTCTACCTGCAGGAGGACGGCACGCTGATCAACCGCGCCCGGATGCGCAAGTTCGGCCTGCCGGTCGGCGAGCTGGTCGTCGCCTTCCGCAAGCTTCCCGGATGACAACGCTCGCGGGCAGGCGATACTGGCTGGTCGGCGCGAGCGCCGGCATCGGCCGCGCGCTGGCCGCCGAACTGGCCCGGGCCGGCGCGGATCTGGCGCTTTCGGCCCGCGGCGAGGCGGTGCTGGCCGACCTCGCGGCGAGCCTGCCGGGCGCGGGCCATCTTGCAGTCGCCTGCGACGTGACCGACCGGGACTCGGTGGCGGCGGCGTTGCGCCGGATCGGGCCCGTGGACGGGCTGGTCTACTGTGCGGGCGCCTACGAGCCCATGTCGGCGCGCGCGCCCGACCTGGCCGCGCTGGAGCGGATGGTCGACGTGAACCTGACCGGGGCGCTCCGTGTGCTGGCGGCCGTGGTGCCGGATTTCGTCACGAGGCGCGCCGGGCACATCGTCCTCGTCGGGTCGCTGTCGGGCTATCGCGGCCTGCCGGACGCCTGGGGCTATGGCGCCACCAAGGCGGCACTGATCCATCTGGCCGAGAACCTGCGCTGCGACCTCCGCGGCCTGCCGGTGCGCGTGCAGATCTGCAATCCCGGCTTCGTCGCCACCCGCCTGACCGACAAGAACGACTTCCGGATGCCGTTCCTGATGACGACCGCGGACGCCGCCGCCCGGATCCGCCGCGGCATGGAAGGCGGGCGCTTCGAGATCGCGTTCCCGCGCCGGTTTGCCGCGATGCTGAGGGCGCTGTCCTGGCTGCCGCGGCCGGTCTATTTTGCGCTGGTCGGGTTCGCCGGCGGCAGGGCGGCCGGGCCGCGGGGCAGCATGCCGGGAGAGGACTGACCAGATGACGATGCCCGCAGCCGCGAGACGCGCGCAACTCAGGGCCCTGGCGGGATTCCTGCTGCTGTCCCTCGCCGTCTCGGCGCTCGGCGGCCTCGCGACCTCGACGAGCGTCGGCAGCTGGTACCAGACGCTCGCGAAGCCGGCGTTCAGCCCGCCGGACCGGGTGTTCGGCCCGGTCTGGACGCTGCTCTATGTCCTCATGGCCATCGCCGGCTGGCGAGTCTGGCGGCTGCCGGCATCGGGCCTGCGCCGCCTCGCGCTTTGCGCCTATGCGGTCCAGATGGCGCTCAACCTCCTGTGGTCGTTCCTGTTCTTCGGGGCGCGGGCGATCGGGCCGGCGCTCGCCGAGATCGTGCTGCTCCTCGCGGCCATCGCCGTCACCACGCGCCTGTTCTGGCAACTCGACCGGCCGGCGGGGCTGATGTTCCTTCCCTATCTGCTGTGGGTCGGCTTCGCCACGGTGCTGAACGCCGCGCTGTGGTGGCTGAACTGAGGCGGAGGGCGGGGGCAGGATCGGTTCGGAGAACCGGTCCTGCGGGGTGCCATAAAATCGGCTAGCTTTGCACGGAAGTTTCCAGAGTTGCAGGGAATTCGCGTTGCCACGCACAATTGAGTTTTCAATTGGAGGGGCAGATGGGCCTGTTCCGGTTGTTCGTTCGGCTTCTCACAACAGAGAGCCGGACGCCTGCTTACTCCAAGCGGCGGGAAACAGCGGCCGATTACGTCGAGCTGGCACGGCAGCAACAGGTTACAACTGTGCTGCGGGGGCGCTGCTGGGTGATCGATGGCGACACGGTCGTGATCAATGACGTTCGGGTCCGGCTGGCGGGGATCGATGCGCCGGAACTCGAGCACCCCTGGGGGATGAAATCAAAATGGGCGCTGGTCGAGCTGTGCAGAGGGCAGATCGTCACCGCGCATATCAAGCCTGAGCTTTCCCATGACCGCGTGGTGGCGGAGTGCTTCCTGCCCGACAGGCGCGACCTGGCGGCGGAACTGGTCCGGCGCGGGCTGGCACTCGACTGGCCGAAATACTCGGGCGGGAAGTATCGCCATCTGGAACCGCCGGATGCGCGGCGCAAGCTGTGGCGGGCGGATGCGCGGCAGAAGGGGCGGTTGCGGGTTTAGGCGTGAGGGGGGATGGCGAGTGTGCATTCATGCGCCCCGTTGGGACGGGGCGGTGGCGAGGGGATGGTGCGCATGAATGCGCACCCTACGCTTGCTGCGCACGAAAGCTCTTCATCTACACCAACACCGTAGTCCAGCGCGAAAACCCATGGACCGAAAGAGCCGGCGGCGGTTAATAGTTTCTACGCTTGCTATTTTTTCCCGCCACTGCCTTGGTTTGGCGGATTGTTGGGTGCGCCTTGACCCGTCGCGGGCTGATGCCCCCCTTGCGGTTTCGGGCGAAAGCCATTGCTGACGGTCGCGGGCTGGTAACCCCGATTAATGGACACCCGGTCCGAATTTGATGAAGATGTTGCGGTAGGCTTACTTTCTCTGCGCATCTTGTGTCCTCGCATGATTAGCAGGCCAAAACTCGATGGTGCTTATCTCGCCGCCGGTGATTAGCACGCCATTTTCGCCTCGGGGCTTCCACTCGTCATCATCATTAAGATCAAATATCCTTTCAATGTAAAGATCACGCTCATTTGGATCGGATGAAATAAAGGACGAGCTTCCACAATATCCAGCGAATCGCGTGCCATTTTTCAACGTCACAAGCACCCATTGCGCGCCCATGTTGCCAAATTTCCAGTCCCAAGACGTAGGGAGAGTGTGCACTGGATTAAGTCCGAAATATTGGATAAATTGGCGGAGCCAACCTTTTTGGGAGTTAAGCCCGAGCACTAAGCCAAGAATAGCAGGGCCAATAAAAATTAACAAAAACCAAACAAAAGTTCGGAAATATGGCGTACCCTGGCTTGTAAGAGCAACCTCAAGGCCCGGCAGAGTAATGGCATAGTATATCATGGAAATTACAAAATACGTTAATCTGGCTTCGTTATGTTTCGGTAGACGGCCAGTAATAAACTGTGCACGAACGAATATAGCTACTAACCCGGGGACCAAAAAAGCGAGAACATAATAAACACTGTTTGTTGAGCTAATTTCATGCATAGCAATTACCTCCGAAAGTCAACCTCACACCAGCCTCCCCTGCTCCACCGCCGCCCGGACGAAATCCGCGAACAGCGGATGGGGCTCGAACGGTTTCGACTTCAGCTCCGGGTGGTACTGCACGCCGATGAACCAGGGGTGGCCGGGGATCTCGACGGTCTCGGGGAGGCGGCCGTCCGGGCTCATGCCGGAGAACCTGAGCCCCACCGATTCGAGCTTCTCGCGGTAGGCGAGCGCCACCTCGTAGCGGTGGCGGTGGCGCTCGGAGATGGTCAGGGCGCCGTAGATCGCGGCCACCTGGCTGCCCTCGCTCAAGATCGCGTTGTAGGCGCCGAGCCGCATGGTGCCGCCCTTCTGGTCGGTGACCTCGCGCTTGATGGTGCGGTTGCCCTCCAGCCATTCCTTCAGGTGATAGACCACCGGCTCGAAGCGGCGCTTGCCCGTTCCCGTCCGCTCCGCCTCGTGGTCGAACTCCTCCGAGCCGGCATTGGCGAGGCCCATCAGGTTGCGCGTCGCCTCGATCACCGCCATCTGCATGCCGAGGCAGATGCCGAAATAGGGCACGTTCCTGAGGCGGGCGAACTCGGCGGCGCGGATCATCCCCTCGGTGCCGCGCTCGCCGAAACCGCCCGGCACCAGGATGCCGGCATAGTCCTCGAGCAAGGGGGCGGGGTCCTCGCGCTCGAAGATCTCGGAATCGAGCCACTCGGCCTTCACCTTTACCCGGTTGGCGATGCCGCCATGGATCAGCGCCTCGGCGATCGACTTGTAGGCGTCCTCGAGCTGCGTGTACTTGCCGACGATGGCGATCGAGACCTCGCCGTCGGGATTGTGGACGGCATCGACCACCCGCTCCCACCGGCCGAGATCGGGGCGCGGGGCGGGCGAGATGCCGAAGGCGTCGAGCACTGCCTGGTCGAGGCCGACCGCGTGATAGGCGAGCGGAGCCTCGTAGATCGACTTCAGATCCATCGCCGGGATCACCGCCTCGCGTCGGACGTTGCAGAACAGCGCGAGCTTGGCGACCTCCTTCTCCGGGATCGGATGCTCGGTGCGGCAGACCAGCACGTCGGGCGCGATGCCGATGGAGCGGAGCTCCTTGACCGAGTGCTGGGTCGGCTTGGTCTTCAGCTCTCCGCTGGCCGCGAGGTAGGGCAGGAGCGTCAGGTGGATGAAGATGCAGTGGCCCTTGGGCCGGTCCTGGCCGAACTGGCGGATCGCCTCGAAGAACGGCAGTCCCTCGATGTCGCCGACCGTGCCGCCGATCTCGCAGAGCATGAAGTCGGTCTCGTCGTCGCCGATGGCGATCCACTCCTTGATCTCGTCGGTGACGTGCGGGATGACCTGGATGGTCTTGCCAAGATAGTCGCCGCGCCGCTCCTTCTCGAGCACGTTCGAGTAGATGCGGCCCGAGGAGACGGAATCGGTCCGGCGCGCGGCCACCCCGGTGAAGCGCTCGTAATGGCCGAGATCGAGGTCGGTCTCGGCGCCGTCGTCGGTGACGAAGACCTCGCCGTGCTCGAAGGGCGACATCGTGCCCGGATCGACGTTCAGATAGGGGTCGAGCTTGCGGAGCCGGACCGTGTAGCCCCGCGCCTGCAGGAGCGTTCCGAGGGCCGCCGACGCGAGGCCCTTGCCGAGGCTGGAGACCACGCCCCCGGTTATGAAGATGTACCGTGCCATGCTCGATCCCGTGGGGTTATCGCGGGCCCGGAGGCACGCCCATTATCTCGTTCCACGGGATTCGAGGGATACTAGATTCGGGGGGATGCGGCAAGGCGAACCGACCGCCCCGGCCGGCGATCCGGCGAAAAGAGAACGGCCCCGGATCGCTCCGGGGCCGCGGTGGCCTTCGGGCCGGGTCCAGTCAGGACGCGAACCACCAGCGCTCGCCGTTCTTGTGGCCGTCGAGTTCCCAGTTGGATGCGATCTGCTCCGGCATGCCGATCTTCGAGGAAGCCGCATGGGTGTAGGCCATGAAGATCGGGATGACCGAGCCGCAGTCCTCGTTGCAGAGGCGCTGCATCTCGACATACATCTCGCGGCGTTTGGCCGTATCGAGCTCGGCCCGGGCCTGGACGAGGAGCTCGTTGAAGCGGGCGTTGTCCCAGCGGCTCTCGTTCCAGTCGGCGCCCTTCGAGTAGATCTGGCTGAAGATCCAGTCCTCGGTCGGGCGGCCGCCCCAGTAGCTGCCGCAGAACGGCTTCACCAGCCAGACATTGGACCAGTAGCCGTCGTCGGGCGCCCGGTTGATGGTGACGGTGATGCCCGCCTTGGCGGCCGATTCCTGGAACAGCGCCGCCGCCTCGACGGCGCCCTCGAAGGCGGTGTCGGCGATCGAGTACTCGACGGCCAGCGAGTCCATGCCGGCCTGCTTCAGGTAGAACTTCGCCTTCTCCGGGTCATAGGCGCGCTGCGGCAGTTCCTCGGGCGTGGCGCGGTAGATGTTGGCCGGCCCGATCGGGTGGTCGTTGCCCGCCTCGCCGTAGCCGCGCAGGATGGTCTTGACCAGCTGCTCGCGGTCGATGGCGTGCTTCACCGCCAGGCGGACGTTATTGTCGGTGTAGGGCGCCGTGTCGCACAGCATCGGCATGGTGGCATGCTTGTTGCCGTAGGTCGGGAAGACCTTGACGTTCGGGCTCTTCTCGAGGAGATCCGCGGTCTTGAGGTCGAGGTTCGACATCGAGTGGATCTTGCCGCCGAGCACGCCCGAGGTGCGGGCCGTGGCATCGGCGATGAACAGGTTCTCGATCGAGTCGAAATAGGCGGCATCCGGTTTCCAGTAGTTCGGGTTGCGCTCGACCACGGTGTTCACGCCGGGCTCGAAGCGGACCAGCTTGTAGCCGCCGGTGCCGGCGCCCGACTCCCAGTCCGGCTTGCCGTCGTCCTTGGCCGGGCAGATCGGCAGGTGATAATCCGACACGATGAAGGGGAAGTCGGCGCTGCCGCCCGAGAGCTTGAACACGACGGTATCCTTGCCGTCGGCCTTCACCTCGGTGATGTTCTGCACGATGCCCTTGGCGGCGGATTCCGTGCCCTCGCCGAGATGGTGCTGGAAGCTCGCCACCACATCGGCGGCCTCGAGCGACTTGCCGTTGTGGAACTCGACGCCCGAGCGCAGCTTGAAGGTCCAGGTCGCGGCATCGGCCGAGGCTTCCCAGCTTTCCGCGAGTTCGGGGCGGAGCTGGTTGTCGGGGCCGATCTCGGTCAGGTTGTTGCGAAGCTGCGAACTGACATTGATCATGTAGCTGTCGAGGATCTTCGCCGGGTCGAGCGAGTCGCTCGTCGCCCCGCCGGTCAGTGCCTGCAGGTAGGTGCCGCCCTTCGACGGTGCGGCAAGGGCCTTGCCCATCATCAGTTCCGCCGCGGCGACGGACGTCCCGAGCGCGATCGCCCCCTCCATGAAGCGGCGGCGGCTGATGCGGCCGGCCGCGAGCTTGTGCTTCAGATCATCGAGTGTGGTCATGCTTCCTCCTTGCCGGCGGCTTCCTGCCCCTGGCATCGATCATGCCGCTCCGCCCCTGCGGCCGCGGCTCCAGATGCGGGCAGCCTATCCGAGCCTTTGCCCCGCCGCAATTTGTTCGAGGGCGGATTCGCAACGGCGATGGCCGCGGCCGCGGAATCGCGGCGCCGGACGAGCCGCCAGACACGCGGCATCGTGATGACGCCCGCGCCGGCGCGGCCGAGGATGGTGTACTTGGAGCGGCCGGCACGCCGCGGGCGGTCGTCGACGTCGAGAAGCACGACGGCCCCGCCCCAAGCCCGGACGAGGGCCGGCAGGTAACGGTGCATGCCGTCGAAGAAGGGCAGGGCGAGGAACAGGGCGCGGGGAAACGCCTTCAGCCCGCAGGCGCTGTCGCGCACGCCGTCGCCGAGGACCGCGGCGCGAATCAGGTTGGCAATGCGGGAGGCGATCCGGCGCGCGGGGCCCGCCTTCCGGTTTCGCCGCTGGCCGGCGACGAGGCCGATGCCGCTGCTGGCGCCGAGCAGGGGAGCGACGAGGCGGGGAATCTCCCGCGGCGGGTTCTGGCCGTCGCCGTCGAGGGTGCAGATCACCGGGGCCCGGGCGGCCAGCACGCCGGTGCGAAGCGCCTGCGACTGACCGCGGGGCCGGTCGTGGCGCGCCGTCCGGAGCCAGCTGTGCCGTGCCATTGCCGCGGCGATGGCGGCTGCGGTCCCGTCGGCGGAGCCGTCGTCAACGAAGACCGCCTCGAAGGGGCCCGCGGGACCGCAGGATTCGGCGATCTCGCGCGCGAGCGGCAGGACGCAGGCCGCCTCGTCGCGCATCGGCACGACGACGCTGAAACGCGGTGTGCCCCCGGTCATGCCGCCCGCATGGACAGCATCATGGGCCCGGAGCGCTCCGCCGGCCACGCCGCGGCGATGTGCGCCGGGTCTACTGGGATGGTGCGGGCGCGGCCGGCGGCAACAGGTCGCCATCGGCCGGGAGCGGAACCTGCAGGTTCGGAAGCGGCACGGTCGCGTCGGGTGCGATGTCCAGACGGTCGAAGAGGGATCCGCCATCGCCACCGCTGGCAAGGATCGTCAGGATGATCGAGGTGCAGAGGAAACCCGCGGCCAGAGCCCATGTCATCTTGGTGAGCGCGGTCGCCGCGCCGCGCTGCGACACCAGCCCGCCACCGCCGCCGCCGATCCCGAGCGCGCCGCCTTCGGAGCGTTGCAGCAGCACCACTGCGATCAGGCACAGCGCCAGGACAAGGTGGATGATCAGGATGATATTGTGCATCGGGTTTCCGCGGTTCCGAGAGTCTGCCCGTTAGTCTGCCCGTCCGGGCCGGTTCCGGAGCGCCTTCTAAAGCGTCGGTACCCGGTTGTCGAATGGAAAAGCCGGTCATTGCGGCCCCCGAAACAATGTCGGCGGCGCTGGAGGACGCCGCCGACACATGACACGCTGACCGTGCCTGCTGGATGGGCGAGGCCTTCTCCCCTGGGGTTCATGGGGATCTGCCTCTGTGACTGGCGGAGAAAGCGAGACTCCGCACCCTCAACTACACGAGCGTTGGGACGACAGCGCCTTTATCACCCCCACCCAAACCCGGATCAGATTGCCCGCCGAGCGCTCAACCTGAGAATCATCTGGACGATTCCTGCTATCCTTGTGGTTGAAAATGGGTGTTGCATCAAAACTTGTCAAGAAATTGAGCGCTATGCCGCGCTAATTCCTCCATTTACGCTGATTGCCTGACCTGTGATCCGGGCAGCGCCCGGACCTGCGAGGAAGAAAGCGAGATCGGCGAGGTCGTCGGCGGTTGTCGGGCCGAGATGCGCGAGTTGGCGCGCCTTGGCGAAGAGCTTCGCGGGAAAGCTGCCCTCCTGCATCAGCCGTTCGGTGAGCGGGGTTCCCTCGACCAGGCTCGGTGTGATCGTGTTCGCGCGGATACCGTCGCGCTTGCCCTCGACGGCGAGGCCGCGGGTGAACTGGATGATCGCCGCCATCCCGGCCCCGATCACGGATTCCCCCGGCGTCGCCACCTTGCCCGCATCCGAGGCGATGTTGATGATGGCGCCGGCGCGCTGCGCCCGCATCACCGGCAGCACGGCCCGGCCGGCGTAGAGGAACGGTGCGAGGTCCTGGGTGAGCGAGATGCGGATGTCTTCGAGCGTCTGCAGGTGTAGAAGTTGGGGCAGTCGGGCACCGCCGACGGAGCAGATCATCGTGTCGATCCGGCCCATGGCCTCAGCGGCTTCGGCAACCATGCGCTCGACCTCGGCCGGCGCGGCGCAATCGGCGCCGAGGAAGCCCGCCCGCGCCCCCAGCGAGGCCGCCGCCGCAGCGCCGCGCCCGGCATTGCGGCCGACGATGCGGACGGCCGCGCCCGCACCGGCGAAGCGCCGCGCGCAAGCGAGGCCGATGCCGGAGCTGCCGCCGAGGATCAGCACCGCCTGTCTCTCGATCTCGCGTCCTGCGGTTCCGGTCGCCATCGGCGCGCCCCCAGGCTGCATCCCGTGTCCCGCGTGAAGGTGACGCGGCCGGCCGAGCCGGTCAACCGGCCAGCGCGAGGATTGCAGATGCCCAGGCCGCCGGTGCTGGCGATGACATGCCGCGGGCACGGGCCGGGCCGGCGATGCCCTGCTCCGCACCACGCTGGCCCCAGTTCGATTCGCGATCCGGGCCGAGACCCGGTCATGTCAGCGGAAGAGCGTGTTCCAGTCGGTGATACGCGGCTCGAACCCCGGACCGGCGAGAACCATGGTGTCGTCGACGATATAGGCGGAGCCGGCCGCCCGCGCGGCTCCGGCCGGAGCCGCGGCCGGGGCGAATTGCAGGGTGCCCAGCCAGTGGCTCACCGCCCCGTCGCGGGGAAAGTTGGCCGTCAGCACGATCCGGAGATTTCCGGGCGTGACGGCCGTCGCTCCCGCATCGACCACGATCGTGTCGCCGAACCGGGTCACCGGTCCGAGCCGCATTCCCTCGCGTGTCGCGTCCTGCGGTGCGAGGCGCGGGCGAAACAGCCCGCCGACAAGAGGCAGGCCGGAGAGGTCGAGGCGATCCTCGAATCTGGATTCCCGCGCGTTTGCCGGCAGGGTCGCGGCATAGATGCCCGACGGGGTCACGATCACCAGACGGCGGGGCCGGAAGACATTCTCGTTGATGTCGGTATAGCGAAGGGGCTGACCGAGGCCCGGGCGGTCCTGGAAACCGGGCGGATCGCCGGCAAGACCGGGGGTCGCGAACAGCGCAATGAGGACAAGCAGGGGGGCAGCGAATCGCATGGCCCGTATATGGAAACTCGCCCTTTGGTAGTAAAGGGCGAATGGCAGTCGCGGGCGCCCGGCGGAGCCGTTCAACCGGGCCGTGAGCGCGCGACATCCGAAACTCGCCGCCGTGGCGAGAAACGATCGATTCAGGGCAATGAACCTGAAATTTGCTAGTGATTTCGAAAGCATTTTCAGGCACATGTGTTTTGTGGTCACTGGTTCGTGACCGTGTATGTCTGCCTGACGTGTGTACCCTGTGGAGTGACCCGAATATGTGCGTCATTGTTGACCTTGCGAGCCGTCGGAAGCTGAAAGCGGCGGCCAATTCCCTTGCCCATCCGTCCGGAATCCGGCTGCCTCTCGACCGGCCATCGGACGCAGAGCTGATCGCACCCGAGGTGCGGCATGCGATCTCCTCGGGCGCTTTCGAAGCGGATGTCATCGATCTCCTGTCTGACGCGGTGCGTGACGGCGACCGGGTTCTGGTTGTCGGCGCCGGACTCGGCATCGTCTCGACCCTGGTCGCGCAGATGCCGGGCGTCGAGCGCATCATTGCCGTGGAAGCCGATGCGGCGCTCGCACCCTATGCGCAGCGGGTGCATGCGGCGAACGGCGTGCCCTGGGTCGAGACGCTGAATGCGGTCGTGACCGCCAAGGGCACCGGCCGGGTGCCGTTCTTCTCGCGGCGCGATCTGCGGTCCTCGTCGCTGTCCCCGGAGGACGGTGACTGGCGGAACGTGATGCTGGTGCCGATGATCGACCTCAACCTGATCCTGACCGAGGAGCGGATCAGCCTCGTGATCTACAACCTCCCGCAGTCGCCCCGGCGACTTCTGGGCCATGCGGCGCTCGGCTCGGTCGAGCGGATCCTCGTCGGCGGCGGTGCCGACTCTGCCGGCGACGCCGGGGTCCGCGATGGGCTGGCGGCGCGCGGCTACGGCAGTGTCCGTCTGGGCGATGCGGTCCTGTTCGACCGTGCCGCCGTGGGCACCCGGAGTGCCGGGCCCCGGACCTTCACGGTGGTGGCGGGCTGACGCAGGGCGTCGCGTCCCGGCGGACTGCCGGCGGAGCTAACGGGGCCGAGACCCCTGGAAGCCGAGACCCCTGAGAGACGACACCGGGCGGACCGGTTTCCCGCGGTCCGCCCGCAACGTCCGCGGCCTCGCGGTCCGAGGGCGGGCCGGCTCCGGGTCAGCACAGGCTTCGCTTCCGGAACCGCGCCTCAGTTCTTGGCCTTGTCGACCAGGGCGTTCGCCTTGATCCAAGGCATCATGCCGCGCAGCTTCTCGCCCACCTTCTCGATCTGGTGCGCGTCGTTGTTGCGGCGGATTGCCTTGAACGAGGGCTGGCCGGCCTTGCACTCGGTCATCCAGTCGCGCACGAAACGGCCCGACTGGATGTCGTCGAGGATCGCCTTCATGCGCGCCTTCGTCTCGGCCCGCGGCAGCACGCGGGGACCGGACACGTACTCGCCGTACTCGGCGGTGTTCGAGATCGAGTAGTTCATGTTGGCGATGCCGCCCTCGTAGATCAGGTCCACGATCAGCTTCACCTCGTGGAGGCACTCGAAATAGGCCATCTCGGGGGCATAGCCGGCCTCGACCAGGGTCTCGAAGCCCATGCGGATCAGTTCCACGAGGCCGCCGCAGAGCACGGTCTGCTCGCCGAAGAGGTCGGTCTCGCACTCCTCCTTGAAGGTGGTCTCGATGATCCCCGAGCGCCCGCCGCCGATCGCCGAGCAGTAGGAGAGGCCGACCTCCAGCGCGCGGCCGGTGGCGTCGTTGTTCACCGCCACGAGGCAGGGCACGCCGCCGCCGCGCGTGAACTCGGAGCGCACGGTGTGGCCGGGGCCCTTTGGCGCCATCATCAGCACGTCGACGCCGGGCTTCGGCTCGATCAGGTTGAAATGGATGTTGAGCCCGTGCGCGAAGGCGATTGCCGCGCCATCGCGGAGGTTGTCGTGGATGTTCCGGTAATAGGTCTCGGCCTGAAGCTCGTCGGGCATTGCCATCATCATCAGGTCGGCCCAGGCGGCAGCCTCGGCGATGTTCATGACCTTGAGGCCCGCGGCCTCGGCCTTCTTCGCGCTTGCCGATCCGGGACGGAGCGCCACGGCGAGGTTGCGGGCGCCCGAGTCGTGCAGGTTCAGCGCATGAGCATGGCCCTGGCTGCCATAGCCGACGATGGCCACCTTCTTGTCCTTGATCAGGTTGATGTCGCAGTCGCGATCGTAATAGACGCGCATGGTGTTCTCGTCCCTCTCGTTGCGCTCTCCGGGTGCCGCCGGCGGCGAGCGGGCGACACCCCCCGAATTCCCGGCGTGGTTAGTCGAAGGTCCCGCTATTGTCCAGCGGGTGCCGGCCGGTTCTCGGCGAGGATCAGCCGCTCCCAGAGCTTGCGGGTGCAGACGTTCTGCGGCCGGGTCTGCTCAGGCGTGGTCACCAGGCCCTCGCTGATCATCTCGTTGGTGACGCTGATCGCCATGAGGTTCGGCAGATCGAGCACGCTCAGACCCTCGTCCTGCTCGATCTCGCTGACCACGGGCCGGGCGCCATAGCGTTCCGGGAAACGGTAAAAACGCATCTCCTGCGGATTGCAGAGGCCGCCATCGGGGGTGATCCGCACCGCCGGGTCGTCCGAGGGCGTGTTGTCGCGCGAGGCGTCGATCGCGAACACCACGGAGATCGGTTTGCCCGGCCCCTCGGGCTGGAGCGCCATGTAGATGTGCGGGATCTGCTGGCGGGCCTGCGAACCGTTTGCTTCCGCGGCGCCGGCTGCGCTGGCAAGCCCCGCCGCCTCCTGCGCCGGCGCACCCGCCGCGCCGGGCTCCGACATCTCGGGCGGGGGCAGGGTGTCGACCGCCACCTCGGTCGTGCCGGGCACGTAGATCTCGGATTCGGGTGTGATGGAGCCCGGCGCCGCTTCGGGGACAGCGGCTTCGTCCGTGCCGGTGGTCTGGCAGGCGGCCAGAAGCAACGCGGCGAGCATGGGTGCCGCGGCTCTCATCTGAGCGCGGTCCGGTTGCCGCGCATCATGGCGCATACCCCCGTGCGGGTCACCTCGGCGAGCCCGAGCGGGCGCATCAGCTCGACGAAGGAATCGATCTCGCCCGAGGCCTGAGCGAGCTCGAACACGAAGCTGTCGAGCGTGACGTCGACCACGCGCGCGCCCAGCAGGCCGGCCATGCGCAGCGCCTCGACCCGGTGCTCGCCGGTGGCGATGACCTTGATCAGCGCCAGCTCCCGCTCGAGATGCGAGCCCTCCACGGTGAGGTCGTGCACGTCGTGGACTGGCACGAGCCGGCCGAGCTGGGCCTTGATCTGCTCGATCACGGCGGGCGTGCCGGTGGTGACGATGGTGATCCGGGACAGGTGGCTGGAGCGCTCGGTCTCGGCCACCGTCAGGCTGTCGATGTTGTAGCCGCGCCCGGAGAAGAGGCCGATCACGCGGGCGAGAACGCCGGGCTCGTTGTCGACCAGCACGCTGAGGGTATGCCGCTCCTCCGCCTCCGAATGGGTGTCGCGGAGATTGTAGGCCGAGTGGCTGTTGGAGCCGGGCTTGATGACGAGCGAGTTCATGGGGTGCCTCCTTGACCCGGATTCAGACCAGCACGGCGCCCGCGGTGCCGATGGCGCCCGCGGTCGAGGCTTCGCCCAGCAGCATCTCGTTGTGCGGCTTGCCCGACGGGATCATCGGGAAGCAGTTCTCGTGCCTTTCCACCAGGCAGTCGAAGATCACCGGCCCGTCATAGGCCAGCATCTCGCGGATCGCATCGTCCAGATCCGCCGGGTCGTGACAGTGGATGCCCTTGCAGCCGAAGGCTTCTGCCAGCTTGACGAAGTCCGGCAACGCCTCGGACCAGCTGTGCGAATAGCGCTCGCCGTGCAAGAGTTCCTGCCACTGGCGCACCATGCCGAGGCGCTCGTTGTTCAGGATGAACTGCTTGACCGGCAGACGGTACTGCACGGCGGTTCCCATCTCCTGCATGTTCATCAGCCACGAGGCCTCGCCGGCAACGTTGATGACGAGCGCGTCCGGATGGGCGATCTGGATGCCGATCGAGGCCGGCAGGCCGTAACCCATGGTGCCGAGCCCGCCCGAGGTCATCCAGCGGTTCGGCTCCTCGAAGCCCAGGAACTGCGCCGCCCACATCTGGTGCTGGCCGACCTCGGAGCAGACATAGCGGTCATGGCCCTTGGTCAGGGCCTCAAGACGCTGCACCGCGTGTTGCGGCTTGATGGTCTTCTCGGAGGGCCGGTAGCGCAGGCAGTCGATCGCGCGCCATGCCTGGATCTGCTTCCACCACGCGGCGACCTCCTTCGAGCGAGTCTTCGCCCCGCGCTCCTGCCAGATCCGCAGCATGTCACCGAGCACGCTGGCGACATCGCCGATGATGGGCACGTCAGCGCGGATGTTCTTGTTGATCGAGGACGGATCGATGTCGACATGCACCTTGAGCGAGCCCGGCGAGAAGGCGTCGAGCCGGCCGGTAATGCGGTCGTCGAAGCGGGCGCCGATGCACAGCATGACGTCGCAGCCATGCATGGTCATGTTGGCCTCGTAGGTGCCGTGCATGCCCAGCATCCCGATCCAGCCCTTGCCGGAGGCGGGGTAGGCGCCCAGACCCATCAGCGTCGAGGTGATCGGGAAGCCGGTGCTATCGGTCAGGGTGCGAAGCAGCCGGCTGGCCTCCGGCCCCGAATTGATCACGCCGCCGCCCGAATAGATCACCGGCCGCTCGGCGCACTCGATCAACTCGACGGCAGCCAGGATCGCCGCGGGGTCGCCCTTGGTGCGGGGCGCATAGGTCTGGGTGCGCGCCTGCTCCGGGGGGACGTAGGCGCCGGTGGCGAACTGCACGTCCTTCGGGATGTCGACCAGCACCGGGCCGGGACGGCCGTGGGTGGCGACATGGAACGCGCGGTGGATGGTGTCGGCCAGGTTGTTGGTGTCCTTCACCAGCCAGTTGTGCTTGGTGCAGGCCCGCGTGATGCCCACTGTGTCTGCTTCCTGGAAGGCGTCGTTGCCGATCATGAAGGTGGGCACCTGGCCGGTGAGCACGACGATCGGGATCGAGTCCATCAGCGCGTCGGTCATGCCGGTGACGGCATTCGTGGCGCCGGGGCCGGAGGTGACCAGCACGACGCCCGGCCTGCCGGTCGAGCGGGCATAACCCTCGGCCGCATGGGCGGCACCCTGCTCGTGGCGGACCAGGATGTGGCGGATGTCGTTCTGCTTGAAGATCTCGTCATAGATCGGAAGCACGGCGCCGCCTGGATAGCCGAAGATTACCTCGACGCCCTGGTCCTTCAGGGCTTTGACGACGATCTCGGCGCCGGTCATCTGGCCTGCCATCTTCCTCTCCATCCTCGCGGTGCGGTCCCCTGGGCGTCTCCTGCGGGGGCCTGCGGCAGAAATAAAAAAAGCCCCGTCCGGGGCCCATGCGCGCGCTGTCCGAAAGGGCGTCAGCCCATCCGGTCCCCGCGCGCCGACGTTACGAGAATCTGCCGCACTTGCCACACCTCTTCACTTCCGGGGGCAGCTTTATCATAGATCGCTTTCCGGTCAACCGTAATCTTCGGCCAATTGTGTCGCAGCGGCAAGCATTTCCGCAGGATTGTGTCCCTCGACGCAGTGCCAGCGCAACATCCGGTTGCGGAACCAGGTGAGCTGACGCTTGGCGTATTGCCGGGTCGCGGCCTTCGCGCGCCCGAGCGCCTCGTCAAGTGCAAGCTCGCCCCGGAGATGGGCAATGAACTCGGCGGCGCCCACCGCCTTCATCGCCGGCAGCGATCGGTCGAGGCCGAGCGCCATTACCCGGGCGACCTCGTCGAGGACGCCCTCCGCCAGCATCGCGTCGAGCCGCGCATCGCAGCGGGCATGCAGCAGATCGCGCGGCGGCATCAGCCGGATCGGCAGCGTCGCCGACCGCGGCAGCATCGCCGGCCCGGCGCGGCGGTGCCACTCGGCGAGGCCGGTGCCGGTGGCCTCCAGCACCTCGCGGGCGCGGAGCCAGCGGGCGGGGTTTGCCGGATCGAGGATCGCCGCGGTCTCGGGGTCGCGCCCGGCCAGCGCGTCGGCGAAGCGCGCCAGGCCGAGGCTGGCGAGTTCGGCCTCGGCGGCAGCGCGGATCGAAGGCGGCACGGGGGGGATCGGCGCGAGCCCCTGGGTCAGCGCGGTGAGGTAGAGCCCGGTGCCGCCGGCGATGATCGGCCGGAGGCCGCGGTCCCGGCAGTCGGCCAGCGCGGCCGCGACCTCGGTCAGCCACGCGCCGACGGAATAGGGGCCTTGAGGCGCGACATGGCCATAGAGGAAATGCTTCGCGCGCGCCTCGTCCGCGGGCAAGGGCCGGGCGGTCAGGATGCGCCAGACGCCGTAGACCTGCTGGCTGTCGGCGTTGATCACGGCGCCGCCGAGCCGCTCGGCCAGCGCCAGCGCCAGCGCCGACTTGCCGCTCGCGGTGGGCCCGGCGATCAGGATCGGCCGGGTCATGGCGCGGGCGCCGGAGGGGCGTCCCCGGCCCGGACGGGCGGCTTGCAGGGGTCTGGCGCACGAGGCCGGCGGTCATCCATCATCATGCAATCGCCGTGTGCCCGCGGCGCAGGGCCACGACTGCTGTCACGGCGAGGAGCGGCGGCACAACCACATTCACTGCCGCAAGCGACGGCGCGTAGAGCGGCGGGACCGGTCCGAACCAGAGCAGCAGGAGCCAGAGACGCTCCCACGGGCGGCCTCCGAACCCGCTCCGGATGAGGAAGAGGGCCGCCGCGAGGCCGAGCGTCATCTCGTAGTAGAACGCGTAGGGCGTCGCCACGGGAATGGCGGCGCAGAGGAAGGCGGCGGCGGCATCCGGGTTCCCGGGCCGGCTCCAGATCCGGGCGGTCGCGACGAGGAGCGCGAGGCTCGCGGCACCCTGCAGCGCGAGGGCGCTGCCATGGTCGAGGCCGGTTCCGCGGAAGAAGGCATAGGCCGAGATCATGCGCTCGATGGGCATTTCGCCCGCGGCGACGCGGCGGGCGGCCTCGGCGAGACCGTCGAGAAAGGCGCCGAGGCAGGCAAACCCGAAAAGGGCGGCGGCGCCCAGGTGCAGCACGGCCGAGAGCGCTCCGGCCCAGGCAACCGTGCGCCAGTCGCGGGCAGCCAGCAGCGCCACCGCAACCGGGATGCCCAGTTGTGGTTTCAGCGTCAGGAAGGCGAGCAGCAGCCCAGCGCCGGCGGGGCGCGCCCGCCGGGTCTGCCAGATTGCGGCGACGATCCCGGCAGCCCAGAGCGCGCCGGTCTGACCGATGGGCAGGCAGGCAACGATCAGTGCAGGGGCTGAAAGCATGAGCCAGAAGGCGGCCGGCAACCGGTGGGCCGGGACGCGCAGGGCCAGCGCGAACGCAACAAGCGACACCATGACGAACGCGATCCAGGCCGCCCAGAACGGGAGCGCGCCGAGCGGCGCGACCAGCAGCAGCAATGCCGGCGGATAGAGCCAGAACAGGTTGCCGACCTGGCCCCCGCCGAGCCCGGCCGCGGTACCGAGCGCGGCCGGGTCGAAGGCGGCGAGCGCCTGACCGTCGAGCGTCAGCCGTGCCGCGGCCCAGATGGCGACGAAGTCGATCCGGTACGAGGGCAGCGTCGGGTCGCCGGAGGTCAGCTCGAAGGCCTTCAGGAAGACATAGACCGCGAAGAACAGGAGCAGGACCCAGGCGATCGCCCGGGCGGCGTGCAACGGCATCAGGGGCGGGGGGCCGTGCTGCGCCGGTCCTTCCCGGGCCGGTCCTGCCAGCGCCGGGCGGTCCGGGCCGGTCATGCGGGAAACTCTCGCGGCGCTCCGGCGGCTCGCAGCACGCAAACCGCCAGCGTCGCGCTCAGGAGGGGCGCCGCGTAGAGCGCGGGCGGCAGGGCGCCGAGCAGCGCCAGGCCGGGGATCGGGCCAAGCCAGAGCGCCAGCAGCCACAGCCGGGCGCCGCGGCCCGCCCCGAAACCGTCGCGGGCCAGGAACATGGCGGCGACCAGCGTCAGGGTCATCTCGTAGTGATAGGCATAGGGCGTCGCGAGCGGGATGGCGGTACAGAGCGCCGCCGATTTCAGATCCATGGTGGCGGCGCGCCGGCTCCAGACCCACGAGACGGCCGCAATGCATGCGATCGTGACCGCGACCTGCGCCGGGAAGGCGACGGCATGGCCGAAGCCGCCGAGCCGGAGCAGGGCGTACCAGGTCATCATCCGCTCGAAGCGGACGATGTCGGTCTGCATCAGCTCGGTCATGAAGCGCAGCATGGAGAAGAAGGCCGCCCAGTATTCCGTTCCCGCCACCGCCGTCGAGGCGGCGGCGATCGCCACCGATCCGGCCGAAGCCCAGAGGAAGGCCCGCCAGTAGCCTCCCGCCGCCAGCGCGAAGGGGATCAGCAGGCCGAGCTGGGGCTTGAGCGTCAGGAGCGCGATCAGGAGCCCCGCCAGCGCCATGCGCCGCTGCGCCAGCGCCGCCAGCGCCCCCGCGAGCCCGGCGGTCCACAGCAGGCTGTTGTTGCCGAGCGTCAGGATGATCAGCACCGCCGGCCCCGCCAGCACCAGCGGGATGCCGCCCGGGAGCGGAGCGGCGAGCGGACGCAGCGCGGCAGAGAAAGCGGCGATGGTCAGCGCGCTGAAGAGGATATAGGCGGCCGAGAAAGGCAGGAGCCCGAGCGGCATGATGGCGATGTGCCAGCCGGGCGGGTAGAGCCACAGGAGATCGCCCTCGGGCGTCTCCGGCGGGAGCGCCAGCGCGGCCCGCAGCACATCCGGGTCGAACGCGCTGATCACATCGCCGGCAAGGGCGAGCCTTGCCGCTCCCCAGAACGCCACGAAATCGATCTGCATCGACTCGCCGCCATAGCCCGGCGCGTTCAGATCCATCACCAGCTTCACGCAGAAGACGGCGAAGGCGAAGGCCATCATCGCCCCGGCGAGCATGCCAAACCTGCGGAGCAGAGGGGCGGAGGCGCCGAAGGCGGCCCCGATCCGGGCGTCAAGCGCCGGGCGGCCAGTCGGGTTCATCGGCGGCGGATCTCCTGCGGCGGCGGGCGGCACAGGCGAGGATAGCAAGGCCGCCCGGCGAGGCAAGCGCCGAACGGGGCGCCGGCTCGCGGCGATCGCCATCGGGTGGCCCCGGACAGGGCCGGCGCCCCGTTCGGTCCGCAAAAATATTGATTCCCTTGACATTCCCGGCGCAGGTCGCCATGTAGGCAACGCACATTGTCTCGCGATAGCGCGAAGTGCCGGATCTGACCACACCGGTCGGGCGGCGCCACGTCCCGGGAACAATCACCGACATCATGCCGCCCCGGCCGCGCCCGGGCAGGCGACGCGCCGGAGCCGCGCTGCGCAATGTGCGCCGCGCGTCGCCGGTCGCCAGAGGAACATTCCTTGACTGTTACGACCTTCGACGGGCTCGGCCTTGCCGACCCCCTCCGCCACGCGCTCAATGCCCGTGGTCATACCGTCCCCACCCCCATCCAGGCGCAGGCCATCCCGGTGCTGCTGCAGGGCCGCGACGTGCTGGGCATCGCCCAGACCGGCACCGGCAAGACCGGCGCCTTCGCGCTGCCGATCCTCGACCGGCTGGCCCGCCAGCCGACGACGGGCGGCCCGCGCGGCCCCCGTGCGCTGGTTCTCGCCCCGACCCGCGAGCTCGCGATCCAGATCGGCGAGGAATTCCGCGCCTATGGCCGCAACATGCGGCTGCGCCAGACCGTGATCTTCGGCGGTGTCGGGCAGCGCCCGCAGGTCGATGCGCTGGCGCGCGGCGTCGATATCGTGATCGCCACGCCGGGCCGGCTGCTCGATCTGATGCAGCAGAAGCGCGCGCGCCTCGATACGGTCGAGGTGCTGGTGCTCGACGAGGCCGACCGGATGCTCGACATGGGCTTCATCCGCGACGTCCGCAGGATCGTCGCCACCCTGCCGATGAAGCGCCAGTCGCTGCTGTTCTCGGCGACCATGCCGGGCGAGATCGCGAAGCTTTCGGCGTCGATGCTGACCGATCCGGTTCGGGTCGAGGTGACGCCGCAGGCAACCCCGATCGAGCGGATCGAGCAGGGAGTCTATCACGTCGATGCCGGCGCCAAGGCGGCGCTGCTGGTGCGCGTGCTGCAGGATCCGGCGCTGGCGCGGGTGATCGTGTTCGCCCGCACCAAGCACCGCGCCAACCGGGTGGCCGAGCATCTCGAGCGTTCCGGCGTCGAGGCCGACGCGATCCACGGCAACAAGTCGCAGACCGCCCGCCAGCGGGCACTGGCGCGGTTCCGCGACGGCGAGGCGCGGGTGCTGGTGGCGACCGACATCGCCGCGCGCGGCATCGACGTCGCGGGTATCACCCACGTGATCAATTACGAGCTGCCGAACGAGCCCGAGAGCTATGTCCACCGCATCGGCCGCACCGCGCGGGCCGGGGCCGGGGGCGCGGCGCTGTCGTTCTGCGACCCGGCCGAGCGCGACCACCTGCGCGGCATCGAGCGGCTGATCCGCCGCCGGCTGACGGTGGTGGGCGACGTCCCGGCTCCCGAGCGGCGCCGGACGGAGGAAAAGGCTGGTTCCGAAAGGTCGGGGCAGGGCCGCGAGAGCGCAGGCACCCGCGCGCCTGCGCTTGCGGCCAACACCCCGGAAAAGCCGGCGCGGAACCGCCGTCGCCGTCGCCGGGGCGCCTTCCCGGGCCGGCGCGCGGCATGAGACTGCGGGCGGGTGCCAGCACCCGCCCCTTGCATCTCCGGCCGGATGCGGCTATAGGCCCGCCCACCTGAATCCGCAGGCAGGGTCTGGGCCCGCGGGGGAGACATCCCCGCAGGGTCCGCCGGTTGGGCAACACGCTCTCACCCCTGCCGAGGCGAAACCGGAAAGGAAAGTGACAGATGGCCCTGCCTGAGTTCTCGCTGCGCCAGCTTCTCGAGGCCGGCGTTCATTTCGGACACCAGACGCACCGCTGGAACCCCAAGATGGGGCGTTACATCTACGGCGTGCGCAACGGCATCCACATCATCGACCTGACGCAGACCGTGCCGCTGCTCGACGCCGCGCTGCAGGCGATGCGCGACTGCGTTGCGAAGGGCGGGCGGATCCTGTTCGTCGGCACCAAGCGCCAGGCGGCGAAGCCCTTGGCCGAGGCTGCCGAGCGCTCGGCGCAGTACTTCATGAACCACCGCTGGCTCGGCGGCACGCTGACCAACTGGAAGACCGTGTCGAACTCGATCAAGCGGCTCAAGACGCTCGACGAGCAGCTCGAAGGCGGCGCAAGCGGCTTCACCAAGAAGGAGCGCCTGCAGATCGACCGCGAGCGGGCCAAGCTGCACGCCTCGCTCGGCGGTATCCGCGAGATGGGCAGCACGCCCGACATGGTGTTCGTGATCGACACCAACAAGGAATCGCTGGCCATCGCCGAGGCGCGCAAGCTCGGCATCCCGGTCGTTGCGATCCTCGACACCAACTCTAACCCGGACGGAATCGACTACCCTATCCCGGGCAACGACGACGCGAGCCGGGCAATCGCGCTCTACTGCGACCTCGCCGCGCGGTCGGTGATCGACGGCATGGCCAAGCAGCTGGGCGCGGCAGGCTTCGACCTCGGCGAGCTCGAGGAAGCGCCGGTCGAGGAGGCGCTGGAAGTTGCGGAGCACGCAACCGGGGATGCCGGCGCCGAGGAAGCCCGGGCCGGCTGAACCTGGCTTCTGCCGCGGCGTAGCCGTCGCCGCGGCGTCACCGAACCGCGATAAGAGACCCCGGCCGGGCGACCGGCGCGGGCAGGCATATGGAGACGAACCGATGACGATCACCGCGAGCATGGTGAAGCAGCTTCGCGACAGGACCGGCGCGGGCATGATGGACGCCAAGAAGGCGCTGACCGAAACCGGCGGCAACATGGAGGCGGCCGTCGACTGGCTGCGCGCCAAGGGCATCACCACGGCGGCCAAGAAGTCGGGGCGCACGGCGGCCGAAGGGCTGGTGGGAGTCGCCGTCGCGGGCGGCGCAGGCGTTGCCGTCGAGGTCAATTCGGAGACCGACTTCGTCGCCCGCAACCCGAAGTTCCAGGAGATGGTCGCCGCGATCACCCGCACGGCGCTGGGGGTGAAGGGCGACGTCGAGGCGCTCAAGGGCGCGGCGATGAACGGCAAGACCGTGGCCGAGACGGTGACCGAGGCGATCGCGACGATCGGCGAGAACATGACGCTGCGCCGGGTCGCACGGCTCGAGGCAGACGTGGTGGCAAGCTATGTCCACAACGCCGCCGCGCCGGGCATGGGCAAGATCGGCGTGCTGGTCGGGCTGAAATCGACCGGCGACCGGGCGGCCGTCGAGGCGCTCGGCAGGCAGATCGCCATGCATGTGGCGGCGACCAGCCCGGCCTCGCTGTCGGAGTCCGATCTCGACCCGGCGATGATCGCCCGCGAGAAGCAGGTGCTGACCGAGCAGGCCCGCGAATCCGGCAAGCCCGAGGCGGTGATCGAGAAGATGATCGCGGGACGGATGAACAAGTACTTCCAGGAGGTCTGCCTCTTGAAGCAGGCTTTCGTTGTGAACCCGGACCTCACCGTCGAGAAGGCGGTGCAGGCGGCCGAGACGGACGCCGGCGCGCCGGTTCGGATCACCGGTTTCGTTCGCCTCGCGGTCGGTGAGGGGATCGAGAAGGAGAAGGAGGACTTCGCCGCTGAAGTGGCGAAGATGGGCGGCTGAGGCGCTTGCGCCGTCAACTGCCGGCAGCCGCCGTCGGGCGTCGTCGGACGCGCCCCGGAGAGCGGGGCGGTGAAAGTTTGCAGGGGTCGCCGCGGGAGACCGGGACGGCCCGTTTCCTCTGGCGAGGGCGTGCGTGCCTGGAAAACGCAGACCCAGGCTGCTGAATCGGATGCAATCCGCCGCGAGTCGCCCGAACAATGCTGCCGGGCCGTATCCGGCAGCGGAGGAACGGCTGCCACAGGGGAGACAGGGCATGAAACTTAGCGACTGCGAGGTCTTCGTCATTGGCAACCCGCCGCCGCGCAAGGGCGGGCGGTATTTCATCGTGGTGAAGCTGACGACCGATGACGGCATCACCGGTATCGGCGAGGTCTACGCGGCGACCTTCGGGCCGCATGTGGTCGCGGGCATGGTGCGCGATGTGTTCGGGCGCCATTTCGAGGGTGCCGATCCGCACAACATCGAGGGTCTTTGGCGCCTGACCTACGGCGCGGGCTACACGCTCAGGCCCGATGCCTCGCTGGTGGGTGTGCTGAGTGGGCTGGAGATCGCCTGCTGGGACATCATCGGCAAGTCGGCCGGCAAGCCCGTCTATGACCTGCTCGGCGGGCGCTGCCGCGAGCGCATCCGCACCTACACCTACATGTATCCCAGGGAGGGCGACGCCCATGCCCCCGCGGCACGCAATGTCTACAACGACCCTGACATGGCGGCCGAGCGGGCGATCGACTACCTGGCCCTGGGGTTCACGGCGCTGAAATTTGATCCGGCCGGGCCCTATACGGTCTGGGACGGCCACCAGCCGCGCATGGAGGATCTGGAGCGCTCGGAGCAGTTCTGCAAGAAACTCCGGGAAGCGGTTGGCAACAGGGCGGATCTCCTGTTCGGCACCCATGGGCAGTTCACCGTCTCGGGCGCGAAGCGGCTCGCGCGGCGGCTCGAGCCCTACGAGCCTTTGTGGTTCGAGGAGCCGACGCCTGCCGAGATGCCCGAGCAGATGGCCGAGGTGGCGCGGGCGACGTCGATTCCGGTGGCCACGGGCGAACGCCTTGTCACCAAGTACGAGTTCGCGCGCGTGCTCGCCTGCGGCGCCGCGTCGATCCTGCAGCCGGCGCTGGGGCGGGTGGGCGGCATCCTGGAAGCGAAGAAGATCGCCGCCATTGCCGAGGTCCATTACGCCCAGATGGCGCCGCATCTCTACTGCGGACCGGTGGAGGGGGCGGCGAACATCCAGCTCGCCGCCTGCATCCCGAACTTCCTGATCCTCGAGTCGATCGAGCGGTTCGAGGGGTTCCACGGGCAGATCGTCCGCGGCGTGCGCTGGGAGGAGGGCTACGTCATACCCTCGCGCGAGCCGGGGCTGGGGATCGAGTTCGACGAGGCGCTGGCGCGGGCGCATCCCTACGAGGGTGACGAGCTGCATCTGGAGATGACACGTGGAGAGGTGGTGCCGTGACTGTTCCGGGCGGCAGGCTGCGGGAGCTGCACATGCAGGATGCGATCGACTGGTCGAAGGGCGCGGGCTGGATCAAGGGCGAGATCGTGCCCGTCTCCGAGGCGAAGATTCCGGTCACCGACTGGGGCGTGACGCGGTCCGACATCACCTATGACGTGGTGCCGGTCTGGGAGGGCGGGTTCTTCCGGCTCGAGGACTATCTGGACCGGTTCCAGGCGTCGATGCGGTCCATGCGCCTCGATGTCGGCATGACGCGGGACGAAATCCGTGCGGCGCTCCACGCGATGGTAGGGCGCTCGGGGCTGCGCGACGCCTATGTGGCGATGGTGGCGAGCCGCGGCGTGCCGCTGGTCCACGGCATCCGCGATCCGAGGGCCTGCGCCAACCACTTCTACGCCTGGTGCGTGCCCTATGTGCATGTGGTGAAGCCGGAGATCGCCGACAGGGGGGCCAGCGTCTGGATCGCCAAGGAGGTTCGCCGCATCCCCGAGGACAGCGTCGATCCGCGGGCCAAGAACTACCACTGGGGCGACCTGACCCACGGGTTGTTCGAGGCCAAGGATCACGGCTACGAGACGGTTGTGCTGCTGGATCACGCCGGCAACGTGACCGAGGGGCCAGGTTTCAACGTGTTCGCGGTGAAGGACGGCAAGGTCGTCACGCCCGGGCGGGGCGTGCTGCACGGCATCACCCGGAGGACCGTGCTCGACATCTGCGCCGAGGAGGGAATCGCGACCGAGGAACGCTTCCTGCCGCTCGCCGAACTGATGGAGGCCGACGAGGTGTTCCTCTCGACCTCCGGCGGCGGCGCGGTGCCGGTGACGCGGGTCGACGACCGCGTGTTCTCGAACGGCGCGCCCGGCCCGGTCGCGAGCCGGATGCGGGTGCGCTACTGGGAATGGCTCAGGCGCCCGGCACTCAGGCAGGAGGTGGAGTACGCCGCCGGGTGAATCCGTCCGGAAATCGCCGCGCCGGGCAATCGCTTGCATCCCGGGCCGGTTTCCGACATTTTGCGCGCAAGTCCGGGGACAGGGAGTCGCGCGATGGTGGAACGGGCCGGGAAGTCGGAACGGGCTCCGCTCTACGGCAGGGTTCTCCTGAAGATCTCCGGCGAGGCGCTGATGGGCGATCAGGGCTTCGGGCTGCACCAGCCGACCGTGGCGCGGATCGCCGGCGAGGTGCAGAAGGCGCACGACCACGGCATCGAGATCTGCATGGTGATCGGCGGGGGCAACATCTTCCGCGGCCTCGTCGGCGCCGCGCAGGGGATGGAGCGGTCGCAGGCCGACTACATGGGGATGCTGGCCACCGTGATGAACGCGCTGGCGATGCAGTCCGCGCTCGAGCAGCTTGGTGTCCACACCCGCGTCCAGTCGGCCATCCCGATGGACACGGTCTGCGAGCCCTATATCCGGCGCCGGGCGATCCGGCACCTGGAAAAGGGCCGGGTCGTGATCTTCGGCGCCGGTACTGGCAATCCCTACTTCACGACCGACACCGCGGCGACCCTGCGGGCGATGGAGACCGAGTGCGAGGCGATCTTCAAGGGCACGCAGGTCGACGGGGTGTACGACAGCGATCCCAAGCTGAATCCGGAGGCAAAGCGTTACGAAACGGTGAGTTACGATGAGGTTCTAAACCGGAATCTCAGGGTCATGGATGCCTCGGCCGTTGCGCTTGCACGTGACAACCACCTCCCGATTGTGGTTTTCTCTCTGCGAGAGCTCGGCGCCATGACGCGGGTGCTGTTCGGCCAGGGGCGCTACACTTTGGTCGGCCCCGCAGCCTGACGGCTGGCGGAGCGGCGAAAGGTGCGGGACGATGTCTGAAACGGATCTCGAGATCGACCTCGAAAACCTCAAGCGACGGATGGACGGCGCGCTCGGGGTCCTGCGGCAGGAATTCGCCTCGCTCCGCACCGGGCGGGCGTCTGCGGCGATGCTGGATCCGATCCAGGTCGATGCCTATGGCACCACGATGCCGCTGAACCAGTGCGCGACCATCAACGTGCCCGAGCCGCGGATGATCACGGTCAACGTCTGGGACAAGTCGATCGCGGGTGCGGTGGAGAAGGCGTTGCGCAGCTCGGGCCTGGGAATCAACCCGGTGGTCGAAGGGACGCTGATGCGGCTGCCGATTCCGGAGTTGAACGAGGAGCGCCGCCGCGAATTGACCAAAGTTGCAGGGCAGTATGCGGAAGGCGCGAGGGTTGCGATTCGCAACGTGCGCCGCGACGGCATGGACCAGATCAAGAGGGGCGCATCGGCGGGCATGTCGGAGGATGAGCAGGAGATTTACCACGACGAGATTCAGGAACTGACGGACGCGGCGATCAAGAAGGTGGACGAGGCGCTGGCGGCGAAGCAGGAAGAGATCATGCAGGTCTGATCTGCGGGCGCGGCTCTCCGGGGGGGACCGGAAACGGGCGGGGGTCGGGCAGGACGCTGGCGGACTGTGAGCGAGGGAAAAATTGGCTGAAGATGTTTCCGACTGCGGCGCGCGGGCGCCGCTTCACGTGGCGATCATCATGGACGGGAATGGCCGCTGGGCCGTTCGCAGGGGCCAGCCGCGGACCTATGGGCACCACCGCGGCGTGGACCGCGTGCGCGAGGTCATCGAGGCGGCGCCGGGGCTCGGCATCGGCACCATGACCCTGTTCGCCTTCTCGACCGAGAACTGGCGCCGGCCGGAGTACGAGGTCTCGGTGCTGATGCGGCTCTTCAAGCGCTACATCGTCCGCGAGGTCGACGAGCTGGACCGGGCTGGGGTGCGGGTGCGCTTCATCGGCGAGCGGGACGGGCTGCCGGCCGACCTGCAACGGGTGATGGCACAGATGGAGGCGCGCACGGCCGGCAATGACCGGCTGCTGGTGCAGGTGGCGCTGAACTACGGCGCCCGGCGCGAGATCCTGCGGGCGGCGCGGAATCTCGCCGCAGAGGCGGCCGGCGGGCTGGTCGATCCCGGCGCGATCGACGAGGAGCGGTTCTCCGCGGCCCTCGATACCGGCGGGATCCCCGACCCGGATCTGGTGATCCGGACATCGGGCGAGGTGCGGGTCTCGAACTTCCTTCTCTGGCAGGCGGCCTATGCCGAGTTTGCCTTCGTCGACGAATGCTGGCCGGACTTCACCGCGGAACGTCTCGCCGACGTGGTTGGCGGTTTCTCCCGCCGTCAGCGTCGTTTTGGCGCGGTCGCCTCGGGCTGACGGGAGCGCGCGCGTGGCGGGGCCATCACCAGGGGAGACCCCCGGCGCATCGCCCCTCCGCTTTGCCGATCTCCGCACCCGTATCCTGTCTGCGACCGTACTCGCGGTTGTGGCGCTGACCGACCTCTATCTCGGCGGCATCTGGGTCATGGTTTTCGTCGCGGCTGCCTGTGGCGTGATGATGTGCGAGTTCCGCTCGATCACCCTGCTCCGGGGCGGCCGGTCCGGCTGGGATGCGGCCTATCCCGTCTCGGCCGTGGCCGGCGCGGCAGCGGTTGCGGCGCTCTGGTCCCCGGCCGCGGCGCTGATCTGGCTTGCCTGGGGGATGGCGGTCAGCACGGCCGTCGATCTCGCGTCAGGCCGGCGCGGGACGGCAGGCTGGGGAGCGGTCGGGATCGCCTATCTGGGTCTCGCGGGCATCGCCTTCCTGTATCTGCGCAACACGGATCCGCACGGCTTCGCGACGGTCGTCTGGCTGCTCC
This sequence comes from Limibaculum sp., assembly GCA_039805905.1. Taxonomy (GTDB): domain Bacteria; phylum Pseudomonadota; class Alphaproteobacteria; order Rhodobacterales; family Rhodobacteraceae; genus Thermohalobaculum. The sequence continues at coordinate 57,166 of JBDIVM010000002.1, forward strand.
TGGTGGTCGCCGCCTCGGATATCGGCGGCTACTTCGCCGGGCGGCTGGTCGGCGGCCCGAAGCTCTGGCCGAGGGTCAGCCCGAAGAAGACCTGGGCCGGAACTGTCGGCGGCGTTGTGCTGGCGGTGGCCGTCGGGGCGGCATTCGGGACGGGCCTGCCGGAGGCGGATGCCTCCCGGCTCGCCGCCGTGTCGGCGATCACGGCTCTGGTATCGCAGGCCGGGGACCTTGCCGAGTCGGCCCTGAAGCGTCATTTCGGAGTGAAGGATTCCGGTCGGCTGCTGCCGGGGCATGGCGGCCTGTTCGACCGGTTGGACGGTCTGATCGCGGCATCGCTTGCGGTCGGGCTCATCAGCTGGTGGCGCGGCACGACGGTGTTCGGCTGGTAGCGATATGGACAGCAGGCGGATCAGCATCCTCGGCGTGACCGGCTCGATCGGGGTGAACACCGTCTCCGTGATCGAGGCGCAGGGGCGGGAGCGCTTCGAGGTCGAGACCGTGACTGGCAATGCCAACATCGCCGGGCTCGCCGATGTCGCGCGGCGCTTGCGGGCGCGGATCGCCGTCACCGCCGATCCCGGCCGGCTGTCCGACCTGCGCGAGGCGCTCGCCGGGAGCGGGATCGAAGCTGCGGCGGGCCCCGACGCGATGGTCGAGGCGGCGGGCCGCCCGGCGGACTGGGTGATGTCATCGATCGTCGGCGCCGCGGGGCTGGCGCCGACCCTTGCGGCGGCGCGAAGCGGCGCCACCGTTGCGCTCGCCAACAAGGAATGCCTGGTGGCTGCCGGACCCGTCTTCCTGGCGGCGATGAAGCGGTCGGGCGCGCGGCTCCTGCCGGTCGACAGCGAGCACAACGCGATCTTCCAGCTGACCTGCGCCGACCGGGACTGCCCGATCGAGCGGCTGATCCTGACGGCATCCGGCGGCCCGTTTCGCGACGCCGGCCTCGACGCGATGGCGCGCGCGACGCCGGAGCAGGCGGTTGCGCATCCGAACTGGTCGATGGGTGTGCGGATCTCGATCGACAGCGCGACAATGTTCAACAAGGCGCTGGAGATGGTCGAGGCCTGGCACCTGTTCGACGTGACACCGGAACAGATCGAGGTGGTGGTGCACCCGCAGTCGATCATCCACTCGATGGTCGGGTTCCGCGACGGCTCGATCCTCGCCCATCTCGGGCCGCCGGACATGCGGGTGGCGATCGGTCATGCGCTGAACTGGCCCGAGCGCCGGCACCTGCCGGTGGAACGGCTCGATTTTCCGAGGCTGGCGCGGCTCGATTTCCAGGCTCCGGACCCGGAGCGGTTTCCGGCACTGGGGCTGGCGCGGCGGGCGATGCAGCGCGGTGGCGCGGCGGCCTGCGTCATGAACGCTGCCCGCGAGGTGGCGCTCGACGCCTTCATTGCGCGGGACATCGGCTTTCTCGACATGGCCCGGCTGACCGGCGAGGTGATGGACCGGCTGGACAATCTTCCGGAAGCGAGGGACCTCGAGGACGTCTATGCCGCAGACGCCGCGGCCCGCCGTGCCGGACGCGAACTGGTGAAACGCTTCGCGGCCTGATAGTATCTCCTGAAGGGAAGGGTGATGGAACTGCTTGCAAACATCCCGCTGATCGGTGGAACGCTGACCATCGTGGTCCCGTTCCTCGTCGTTCTGACGATCGTGGTGTTCGTCCACGAGTTCGGTCATTACTTGGTGGGCAGGTTCTGCGGAATCCGGGCCGAAGTCTTTTCGGTCGGATTCGGCAAGCCCCTGCTCAAATGGGTCGACCGCCGGGGCACGCGCTGGCAGATTGCTGCCGTGCCGCTGGGGGGCTTCGTGCGTTTCGTCGGCGACATGGATCCGGCGAGCGCCGGGAAGGCCGACGACGGCGCGCTTTCGGCTGAACAGCGCCGCGAGGCCTTCCACAATGCCAGCTTGGTGCGCCGCGCCGCCACGGTCGCGGCCGGGCCGCTGGCGAACTTCCTGCTCTCGGTGGTGATCTTCGCCGGCCTGATGATGTCGATCGGCCAGGCGTCGAACGACCCGGTTGTCGGGGCGATCGGCGGCGATGCGCATGCCGAGGTCGGGCTGGAGCCCGGCGACCGGGTCCTCTCGGTCGATGGAAGGGACGTCAAGTCCTTCGGCGATATCATAAACATCCTTGCGCCGACCGACGGCGCACCAACCCCGGCAAGGGTCGTTCGGAATGGCACGGAAATGGACGTGCTGGTGCGGTTCGAGCGGCCGGCCCGCATCTCGGAAGTCGTGCCGGGAATGCCGGCGGCAAGGGCAGGGCTGCTGGGCGGGGACGTGTTCCTAAGCATCGACGGAGAGGCGATCCACTCCTACCGCCAGCTGCAGGTGGTGACCGCCGACAAGCCGCTGGGCGCCGAGATCGAGGTCGAGGTGCAGCGTGGCGACGAGCGTCTGACCTTCCGCTTCGTGCCGGACCCGCAGGAGCGGCGGCACCCCGAGACGGAAGAGCTGAAGATGCTGCCGACCATGGGGATCCGCGGCTCGGCGCTGGGCGGGATCGAGCCGGTCCGCGAGGCGCTGCCGGTCGGCGACGCGCTGGTCGGCGGCGTGAGCGAGACCTGGCGGATCATCCACGGGACGCTCGTCTACGTCGGCGACATGCTGTTCAACGGCGCCGATACCAGCCAGCTTGGCGGACCGATCAGAATCGCGGAAGTGTCGGGCGACGCCGCCGAGGAGGGATTTTCCTCGCTGATCTGGCTCATTGCCGTGATCTCGACGTCGATCGGGTTGATCAACCTGTTCCCGGTCCCGATCCTCGACGGGGGGCATCTGATGTTCTACGCGGTCGAAATGCTGCGCGGGCGTCCGGTGGGCGAGACTTGGATGAAAATCGGGACTATGATCGGCCTGTCGCTGGTCATCTTGCTGATGGTGTTCGCGACGTATAATGATCTGGTGAGGCTCTGATACCGTTTCGAAACTGAGGGACAGACCAGCCAAGAGCCCGGAGACAACCGGGACGGGGCAGGCAAGGAGAGAGAATGCGGAGAACCGCTTCCTTTGGGCACCGCTGCGGGGCGCGCGCACTGGTGCTGGGGGTTGCTGCATCTGTGGCAGCCCCACTTATTCTCGCAGACATCGATGCAGGAACCATCGCGGGGCGCGGACTCGCCCAGGCTCAGACAGCTTCGGCCGAGATCGCTCAGAGGGTGACCATCCAGGGCAATCGCCGCATCGAGCCCGAGACGATCATCTCATACATGCAGCTTCCGACCGACCGGCAGATCACGGCCGACGACCTGAATGCAGCGGTGCGGCGGCTGTTTGACACCGGCCTGTTCAAGAACGTGGAGATCGCCCCGAGCGGCGGCGAGATCGTCATCGTCGTCGAGGAGAATCCGTCGATCAACGTGATCTCCTTCGAGGGCAATGACAGCCTGAAGGACGAGGACCTTCAGCAGATCGTCCGGCTGCGGCCCCGTCTGCCCTTCACGCGCTCGGCCGCCGAGGCCGACGCGCAGGCGATCATCGACATCTACCGCCGGACCGGACGCTACGGCGCCGAGGTCGAGCCGGTCATCATCGAGCGCAGCGACAACCGTGTCGACGTGGTGTTCGAGATCAACGAGGGCGAGATCACCGGCGTGAAGGCCATCGACTTCGTCGGCAACGAGAAGTTCTCGGACCGCCGGCTGCGGCGGGTGATCGACACGTCCGAGTCCGGCCTGTTCTCGTATTTCGTCTCGACCGACGTCTACGACCCCGACCGTCTGGAACTGGACAAGGAACTGCTGCGGCAATTCTATCTCGAACGCGGATACGCCGATTTCGCCGTGCTCTCGGCAACGGCGGAGCTGGCGCCTGACCGCGAGGGTTTCTTCATCACCTTCACCGTCGAGGAGGGCGAGGAGTACAAGTTCGGCGTGCTCGATGTCGCAGTCGCCACGAAGGGCCTCGACCCCGAGGATTTTCGCGCATTGCTGCCGACGGACCTCGAGGGGACCACCTACAACGCCACCGAGGTCGAGGAAATTGCCGACAAGATGACCGATCTTGCCGGTCAGAAGGGTTTCGCGTTCGTCCAGGTCCAGCCGAGACCGCAGAAGAACGCGGAAGCGATGACCGTCGATGTGACCTTCGAGCTGGCGGAGGGCAGCCGGATCTTCATCGAGCGGATTGACATCGTCGGCAACAGCCAGACGCTCGACCGGGTCATCCGGCGCCAGATACCGCTGGCCGAGGGCGATGCCTTCGATACCCGCAAGATTCGCGACGCGCGGAACAAGATCCGCGGGCTCGGATACTTCAAGACGGTCGAGGTCGACACAGCGCAGGGCAGCGCCGACGACCGGGCCGTGGTCACGGTCAAGGTCGAGGAGCAGTCGACCGGCAGCCTGTCGCTGGGCTTCGGCTTCTCGTCGAGTGTCGGTCCGATCGCGAGCGTTGCGGTCACCGAGCGGAACTTCCTGGGCCGCGGGCAGATCGTGAACCTGCGGGTCACCGCCTCCGGCGACACCCAGATCTACGACGCGTCGTTCACCGAGCCGAGCTTCCTGGACCGGGATCTCTCGATCGGCACACGGGCCTTCTTCCTCACGGACGACCGGACGGACGAGTCGTCCTTCGACCAGGACCGTGCCGGCTTCGTGCCGGAGATCGGCTTCCCGCTGGCGGAGGATCTCAGGATCAAGCTGCGCTACAGCCTGCTCTGGGACGACATCATGGTCAACGACGATCCGACCAATCTCAGGGATGTCTCGCCCGCGATCGCCGTCGATGACGGAACGCAGTTCACCTCGTCGGTCGGGTACCAGCTGGTCTACGACCAGCGCGACGATCCGGTCGAACCGCAGAGCGGGTATCTCGCCTCATTCGACCAGGAGGTCGCCGGTCTGGGTGGCGAGGCGAGGTTCGTCAAGACGCGGGGCAAGATCAAGTCGTGGTACACGCTCTTCGACGATGTCGTCGTCACCAGCGCGGAACTGGAGGCGGGAAACCTTTTCAGCTTCGGCGGCTATGACACGCGGGTCACCGAGCGGTATTTCATCGGCGGATCGACGATGCGCGGCTTCGCCCAGGCCGGCATCGGCCCGCGGGACACCACGACGAACGACGCGCTTGGCGGCAACATCTTCGCGGTCGCCCGGTTCGAGGCCTCGTTCCCGCTCGGCCTGCCGGAGGAACTGGGAATCTTCGGCGGCCTGTTTCTTGACGCCGGCACGCTCTGGGATCTCGACCGGACCAACTTCACCGACAACAACGGCAATCCGGTGTCGATCGATGACGGCGCCGACTTCCGGGCAGCGGCGGGCGGACTTCTGTTTCTCGACACTCCGGTCGGGCCGCTGGAGTTGAGCTTCGGCTTCCCGCTGGTCAAGGAGAGCGATGACGAAACCGAAGTCTTCCGGCTGCAGATCGGCACGCGGTTCTGAGGCGGCTGCGCGGCGCCCTGTCACGCGGCGCAGCCTGCTTCGCGGTCTGCTGGCTGCGGGGGCGCTTGCTGCAGGCCTGAGCGGTGCGGCTTCGGCGGTCGCGGGCGAGCCGATTCTTGTCGTCTCGCGAAAGCGGGTGCTGAACGAGACCGTCCAGGCCCAGGCGCTGAGCAGCGCCGAAGCAAGTCAGACCGCCGCGCTCCAAGGCGAGATTGACCGGCTGAAGGACGCCCTCACGGCGGAGGAGCAGGAGATTGCCCGGCTGCGGACCACGCTCGATCGCGAGAGCTTCGAGCAGCGCGTCGCCGAGTTCGACCGGAGGGTGCGCCGCGAGCGGCGCGAGACCCAGGAGCGTGCCGCCACGATGCAGACCGCGTTCCGTGACGAGCGGGTAAAGCTCGTGGAGGCGCTCGGCCCGGTTCTGGACGCGGTGCGGATGGCCCACGGAGCCAGCGTGATCCTGAACTCCGACGTGGTCTTGGCCGCCGATCCCGGGCTGGATGTGACCGACGAGGTCATCGCCCGGTTCAACGCGACGGTGCCGCTGCCGGTGATCCCGAGGGTCCCGCCGGCCAGCGCGGCAGCGGGCGATCGCTGACCCGGTTCCCGCGGAACCGTGCCGCAGACGGCAAGCGCGGCAAAGCCTTCGGGCTTGACCTGGTCGGGCGGCCAGTATTGAAAGGTGAGACCGCAATGTTCAGCGCCTGGTAGATTGATGACGAGCGACACGACCGAGACCGAAACCGGCGTCGCCGGCCTTGCCAGAATTATGCGAATGATCCCGCATCGTTATCCGTTTCTGCTGATTGATCGCGTGGAGCGGATACGCAAGGGCGACAGTGCCGTCGGGATCAAGAACGTCACGATCAACGAACCGCATTTCCAGGGCCACTTTCCGGCCGAGGCAGTCATGCCCGGAGTGCTGGTAGTCGAGGCGATGGCGCAGACCGCGGGCGTTCTCGTCGTGGAGACGCTGGGAATGGAGGACCAAAACCTGCTGGTCTATTTCATGACCATCGACAACTGCCGGTTCCGCAACAAGGTCGTGCCCGGCGACGTGCTGGAACTGCATGTGCGGATCCTGCGCGGGCGTGGCAAGGTGTTCCGCTTCGCTGGCGAGGGCCGGGTGAACGGAAAGCTCGTCGCCGAGGCGGAGTACTCGGCCATGATCATCGACGAGGACGAGCGGAAGCGGCGCGGAATCGAGTCGTGACCCTTCATCCCACCGCCATCGTCGCCGACGGTGCGCGGATCGGGACCGGGGCCGTGATCGGCCCCTATTGCCTCGTCGGGGCCGAGGTCGAGCTGGCCGAGGATGTGGAACTCGTCTCGCATGTCGCCGTGGCGGGGCGCACGCTGGTCGGTGCCGGCACCCGGGTCTGGCCCTTTGCCTCGATTGGCCACCAGCCGCAGGACCTGAAGTACCGCGGCGAAGCCAGCCGGCTCGAGATCGGCGCCCGCTGCATGATCCGCGAGCACGTGACGGTCAATCCCGGCACCCAGGGCGGCGGCATGCTGACCCGCATCGGCGACGGCTGTCTGCTGATGGCGGGTGCCCATGTGGCGCATGACTGCCGGCTGGGCGAGGGCGTGGTGATGGCGAATGCGGCGACGCTGGCGGGACATGTCGAGGTCGGCGACTTCGCGGTGATCGGCGGGCTCTCGGCGGTGCACCAGCACGTCCGGATCGGCTCACATGCGATGATCGGCGGCATGAGCGGGGTCGAGAAGGACGTGGCGCCGTTCTGCTCGGCGGTCGGCAACCGGGCGGTGCTGGCGGGGCTGAATCTGGTCGGGATGAAGCGCCGGGGGTTCGGCCGCGCGGACCTGCAGGCGCTGCGTGCGGCCTATGACATGATCTTCCAGGGCGACGGGCAGCTGGCGGCGCGGGCGCAAGCAGTCGCTGCGGCGTTCCCGGACTCCGGCCCGGTTCAGATGCTCGCGACGTTCGTCGCGGCCGGCAGCGCGCGGAGCTTTTGCACCCCCGGAGAGGGGTGAGGGGTGACGCTATCGCTTTACCTCGTCGCTGGCGAGCCGTCCGGCGACCGGCTCGGCGCGGGGCTGATGCGGGCGCTGAAAGAGCTCGCTCCGGCGGTCCGCTTTCGCGGTGTCGGCGGGCCGGCAATGACCGCCGAGGGGCTGACGAGCCGCTTCGACATGTCCGAGCTCTCGGTGATGGGTCTTGCCGAGGTGGTGCCCCGGCTTCCGCGCCTGGTCCGCCGCCTCCGCGACACGGCTGCGGACGTGGTCGCCTCGGCCCCCGATGCCCTGGTCACCATCGACAGCCCCGGCTTCACGCTGCGCCTCGCCGAGAAGGTGCGGGCCGGTGCGCCGGGGGTGCGGACGATCCACTATGTCGCGCCTTCGGTCTGGGCCTGGCGCCCCGGGCGGGCCGCGAAGATGGCGCGGTCCGTCGATCATGTGCTGGCGCTTCTGCCCTTCGAGCCGGCGTACATGACCGCAGCCGGAATCGGCTGCGATTTCGTCGGGCACCCGGTGGCCGCCGCGCCGCGTGCAACCGAGGCGGACATCGCCGCGTTCCGGCGCCGCGCCGGAGCCGAGCTCGGGCCGCTGCTGCTGGTCGCGCCGGGCAGCCGCACCGGCGTCGTGCGCCGCATGATGCCGCTCTATGCGGCGGCGGCGGAGCGGCTCATGCGGGGCCGGCCGGGACTGCGGATTGCCGTGCCCGTGGCGGCGGCTGCGGCCGAGGTGAAGCGGCTTGTGTCGGAGCTGGCCGTGCCGGCGCTCATGGTCAGGCCCGAGGAGGGCGCCGCCGCCCGCGCTGCCGCATTCGCGGCGGCGGACGCGGCCCTCGTCACCTCGGGCACGGTCGTTCTGGAGATGGCCGTCGCCGGGACGGCAATGGTCTCGGCCTACCGGGCAAACGCGCTCACCGCCGCGATCCTGCGCCGGCTGGTGCGGGTCGATACTGCGAACCTCGTGAACCTCGTCAGTGGCGCAGACGTGGTGCCGGAGCTGCTCCAGGAACACTGCACGCCCGACCGGATCGCGGCGGAGGTTGGCCGGCTGATCACCTCGCCCGAAGCGCGGGAGCGGCAGCGGGCAGCCTTCGGGCCGGTGCTCGATACGCTGGGGCGAGGCGGCACGCCACCTTCGGTCAGGGCGGCGGCGGCGGTGCTGCGGGTGCTGGGACGGTGAGCGCCCGGCTCAGACGTCGAGGTCCTCGGCGAAGCGGGCGTTTTCCTGGATATACTGGAACCTGAGCTCGGCCTTCTTGCCCATCAGCCGCTCGACCAGCCCGTCGGTCTCGCCGGGCTCTTCCTCCACCAGGCTGACCCGGATGAGCGTGCGGCTCGCCGGATCCATGGTGGTTTCCTTCAGCTGTTTCGGCATCATCTCGCCCAGCCCCTTGAAGCGGCTGACCTCGATCTTGCCCTTGCCGCCCAGGCCCTCGGCCATCAGCCGTTCCTTCTCGGCGTCGTCGCGGGCATAGACCGAGACCGCGCCCTGGGTCAGCCGGTAGAGCGGCGGCGCCGCGAGATAGAGGTGGCCGTGCTCGATCAGCGGCCGCATCTGGGTGAAGAAGAAGGTCATCAGGAGCGACGCGATGTGGGCGCCGTCCACATCGGCGTCGGTCATGATGATGACCCTCTCGTAGCGCAGGTCGTCGTCGTTGTAGCGGCTGCCCCCCTGCACGCCCAGCGCCTGCATCAGGTCGTTGAGTTCCTGGTTCTGGCTGAGCTTGGCGCCCGCTGCGCCCAGCACGTTGAGGATCTTGCCACGCAGCGGCAGCACCGCCTGGGTCTTGCGGTTCCGCGCCTGCTTGGCCGAACCGCCGGCGGAATCGCCCTCGACCAGGAATACCTCCGAGCCCTCGCGCGTCGCCTCGGAACAGTCCGCCAGCTTGCCGGGAAGCCGGAGCTTCTTCACCGCAGTCTTGCGCTGGGTTTCCTTCTCGGCGCGCCGGCGCATCCGCTCCTCGGCCCGCTCGACCAGGTAGTCGAGGATTTGCCCGGCGAGCTTAGGGTCGGCGGCGAGCCAGTTGTCGATGCGGTCGCGTACCGCGCCCTCGACCAGCCGGTGTGCCTCGGTGGTGGCAAGGCGGTCCTTGGTCTGGCCGACGAACTCCGGGTCGCGGATGAAGACCGAGATCATCGCCGCGGCGGTGCCGATCACATCCTCGCGGCTGATGTTGGCGACCCGGCGGTTGCCGACCAGCTCGCCATGGGCGCGCAGCCCGCGGGTCACTGCGGCCCAGAAGCCGGCCTCGTGGGTGCCGCCCTCGGGGGTCGGGATGGTGTTGCAGTAGGACGAGACCATGGCGTCGCGGCCGGGCGTCCATGCCAGCGCCCATTCGACGGAACCTGCGGTGCCGTCGCCATACCGCTCGGCGAATTCAACCTTGCCAGCAAAGGGCTTATCGCCGAAGAAATCCTCTCCGTTCAAGGTATATGCGAGGTAATCCTCAAGTCCTCTGGGAAAATGGAAGGTATCCTCGGACGGCGTCTCGTCGCCGTCGCGCAGCAGCTCCGGAGAGCACCGCCAGCGGATCTCGACGCCGCGGAAGAGATAGGCCTTCGACCGGGCCATCCGGTATAGCCGGGTCGGGCGGAAGGTCAGGCGCGGCCCGAAGATCTCCGGATCGGGGTGGAACGTGACCGTCGTTCCACGGCGGTTCGGCGTCGGGCCGAGAGTCTCGAGTTTCGTCGTCGGATGGCCGCGCGAGAACTCCTGGGCGTAGAGCTGGCGGCCGCGCGCGACCTCGACCCGGAGGCGATCCGAGAGCGCATTCACCACGGAGACGCCCACGCCGTGCAGCCCCCCCGAGGTCTGGTAGGCCTTGCCAGAGAATTTCCCGCCGGAATGGAGGGTTGTCATGATGACTTCAAGTGCCGACTTCTTCGGGAAGCGCGGATGCGGATCGACCGGGATGCCGCGGCCGTTGTCGGTGACCGTCACCGAGCCGTCCGCGTGCAGCTCGACCTCGATTCGGCTCGCGTGCCCCGCCACCGCCTCGTCCATGGCGTTGTCCAGCACCTCGGCGGCGAGGTGGTGATAGGCGCGCTCGTCGGTGCCGCCGACATACATGCCGGGGCGCTTGCGGACGGGCTCGAGCCCCTCCAGCACCTCGATGGCGGAGGCGGTATAGGCCCTTTCCGCCGCGGATTGGTCAAAGAGGTCGCCGGCACTCATGTGCTCTAAGCTCCCGAATCGCACCTGCTCGTTGCTGCCAGTAGAGCAGGCGGGGGCGGGCAGAGGCAACAGCGCGCCGCCCGACTGGCCTCAGCTCAGCGCGTCCTGCACTCTGAACAGGCCCTGCATCGCCCCGACATACCAGGGACGCAGGCCCGGGAACGGGAGCCCCGGCGCCCGCCCGCGATAGGGCGCCGGGATGTGATCGAGCGGCTTGCCCGCCAGCACCTCGGCCAGCAGCCGTCCGCCCACCTGCGCCCCGTTGATGCCCGAGCCGTGCCAGCCGAAGGCGTGGCCGACGGTGGGGTCGTCGGGCAGGAGGCCGACACAGGGGGTGAGGCTTGCGGTGACGCAGACCGGGCCGCGCCAGAAATGGGTGAGCTCGGCCCCGGCGAGACCGGGGAACTGCGCGTCGATCTTCCGCCTCACGGAGGCGCGCATCCGCGCGGCGCCGGCCGCGCTGCCATGGATGTCGCCACGCATGCCCAGCATGAACCGCCCCTCGGGCAGCAGGCGGAAATAGCTGAGAAGGTTCCGGGTGTCGGCGCCGGTCTGCGCGCCCAGCCAGGCGACCGAGGCGCGCTCTTCGGCAGAGAGCACCCGCGTCACGCCGATGTTCGAGATCACCGGCACGGCGCGGCCGTCGAAGGCGGGGTGAAGCCCGTCCGGGGTGAAGCCGTTGGCGGCAACCACCACCCGCCCTACGGTGACGCTGCCCGCGGGGGTGACGAGGCGGTGGCGGCTGCCATGCCGCTCCCAGACCATGACCTCGGAGCGGGGACAGACGTGGACGCCCAGCGCCCGGGCGCGGTCGGCCAGCGCGCGGACCAGCCGGAGCGGGTGGATGCCGAAGGCGGGCCGGATCAGGATGCCCCCATGCCGGCGGATGCCGCCGACGTTCGCGGGCGGCACATGCTCGTAGCTGACGCCGTCATGGCCGCGCGCGCCCTCGAGCCTGATCGCGGTGCGGGCGGAGTGGGCAAGGTAGAACTCGCCATCGCCCTGCACCGCGTCGGCGAGTCCGGCCTCCATGCAGAAGGTGCGGAGCCGGTGGCTGCCCTCGACCGCGGCGCGCACATAGCGCGAGGCCTCGGCCTCGCCGTGGCGGCGGATCAGAGCCCGGTCCGACAGCTTGTCCGAGCGGATCCCGACGATGCCGCCGTTCCGTCCCGAGGCGCCCCAGCCGATGTCGCCCGCCTCCAGCACCGCGCTGCCGATGCCGAGCTCAGCCAGCCGGATCGCGCAGGCGAGCCCGGCGTAGCCGCCGCCGATGATGCCGACCTCTGTGGTGATCTCGCCAGCCAGAGGCGGAGGCTCAGCCCAGGGCGGCGCCGAGGCGCGCCACCAGCTCTCGACCGGGCGGTCGGTGCGGTACATCAGCGGGTCGAGCGGTCCCCTCATGGCGCCTGACTAGCAGGGCGCCGGACCGCGGGACAGGGGGCGGTCAGGCATCGGTTTCGACCGTCTCGATCCGGATCGTGCCGGTGAGCGTCCGGTGCACCGGGCAGCGGTCGGCGATCTCCATCAGCCGGGCGCGCTGCTCGGCGTCCAGCGGACCCTCGAGCCGGATCGCGCGGCGGAAGACGTCGATCTTCGCCGACTTGTCGGGGCAATCGGCGCAGTCGGCCGCGTGGCGCCGGTCGTGCGCCACGACGACCGAGACATGTTCGAGCGGCCAGTTCTTCCGGCGGGCATACATGCGGATCGTCATCGAGGTGCAGGTGCCGAGCCCGGCGGCGAGAAGCTGGTAGGGGGTGGGTCCGAGATCGGTACCCCCGGCACTGGCCGGCTCGTCTGCCCTCAGACGGTGTCGTGCACCGATCCGGATGTCCTGGGCAAATCCGTCGGGCGTCGACTCATCGACCTGCACCAGACCTTCACCTTCGGGCGACCGCCCAAGGACCGCCCCGCGTGCCTCCGGTTGCTCTCGCGTCATGCTCCTCCCGCCGTGCTGCCATTGCCGGGCCACGCCTGGCCGGGCCGGGCTGGTTCAGTCGTCCCGCAGCGGCCGCTTGTGCGCGACCCCGGTGTGACACTCGATACAGGTCTTCCCCTGTTCCATCGCCTCCTGCATCTTCTCGGCCGCGCGCGCGCTCTGCTTGTGGAAATCCATCGCATCGAAGCTGTGACAGTTGCGGCATTCGCGGGAGTTGCTTGCCTTCATCGTGGCCCAGACATGCTCGGCCAGTTCCGCCCGCTTGGCTTCGAACTTCTCGGGTGTATTGATGGTGCCCATGAAGTGATGGTAGAGTTCGTTCGTTGCCCTGATCTTGCGGAGCAGCTTCGCCGTCCAGTCCTTCGGGACATGGCAGTCCGAGCAGATCGCGCGCACACCCGAGGCATTCTTGTAATGCACGGATTCCATCCACTCCTTTCCCACATTGTCGCCCATCTCATGGCACGACGTGCAGAATTGCGCGGTGTTGGTATATTCCATGAAAGTATTGAAACCACCCCAGAAGATGATGCCGCCAAAACCACCGGCGATCAGGATGGCACCAAGGCTCCAGCGGGCCGACGGACGCCAGAACCATCTCCAGAGTCGCCGCACGGTGCCGCCTTTCGGATCACTGTCCATATCCGTTTTTGCCCTTTCAGCAAGGCTTGCAGGAAAGCCTGCCCTTCCGGATCGGAGGGGCAGGCACGATTCCGGGCTCCCTTGAAGAGGAACCTACTCGGGAAGGGTCTGCAGATGGGCGACAATATCAGCCGCAATCTGCGGATCCAGGGCCCGCATGGCCGGCATGGCCTCGCCGGGCTGGCCGTTCAGCACCTTGTGCATCATCTCGACCGTGTTCCCGGCCACGGCGCCGAGCGGATCGGCGTCCTTGATCTTCTTGCCGTCGAGGCCGTGGCAGCCGGAGCAGATACCCTGATAGACGATCTTGCCCCGCGCCGCGTCGCCCGAGGATTTTCCGTCGGCCATGTAGGGTGCCGGGTCGATCTGGCCTTTCGCGACGAACAGAGCCAGTTCGGCAAGCGCGTCATCGGGTATCATCTCGGGCGTGTAGCCATGCGGCGCCGCCCGCAACATCGCGGCAATTGCCCCAGGGTCACCGCCGGCGGCACCCGAAATGCCCTTGATGCCGGTGACGTGCTTGCCCTTGCCATAGGCACCGTCGGCGCCCTTGTAATCCCAGCCGTGGCACTCCTTGCAGCGCCAGGTGGCATCGTCCTTGTACTGGCCCGCAGCGGGATAGGCGGGGTGGGTCGATTCCGGCTTCGGCGCCTTGGTCACTGCCCACCACTTGTCGTAGAGTTGCCCGCCGCGCGAAATGGCATAGGCCTCGGTCGGGTCGGTCGCATCCTGCGCGACGGATGGCCCTGCCATTGACACCATGGCCCACGCGGCCGTGGCAATGCATGCAAGACGCCTCATGACTTCCTCCTGTCCGACTGCGTTCCTCGTTGATATCCGACTGCGTCCCTCGTCAAGCAAGTTTTATACGGCGTGCCCTCCCATTCTTTGATCTAAATCAGGCTCCATCGGGTTTGGGGCTCTCCTGGCACCGATCTGCAACAATGGATCTTTCGACACCCGGCGGCCGGCTCAGCCGAGCAGCTTCCGGTCGAACGGATACTTCGTCAGGTTCTCGTAGCCGGTCTCGGTGACCAGCACCTGGTCCTCGAGCTTGATCGCGAAATCGCCACCCTCGGTCTGGATGCAGGCCTCGACGCAGAGCATCATGCCCGGCTCGCAGACATAGTCGAAGGTGCCTTCCCTGAAGTCCTGCGGATAGGCGATGGCGGGCCATTCATCGCACAATCCAACCCCGTGCATGCGGCAGCCATAGCGCCCGGCCACGAACTCCTGCGGCAGCTGGTGACCCTTGAAGACCAGGTCGCGGAAGGGCACGCCGGGCTTCAGGAGCGCCATGTTCTCCATGATGTGGTCATGGGCGATGCGGAACTGGCGCTTCATCTCGGCCGTCGGCTCGCCATCGCCGACGAACCAGGTCCGCGAGATGTCGGTGCACATGCCGTAGACGCCGATCAGGTCGGTGTCGAAGGCGACGATCTCGTTCGGCTGGATAACCCGCGGCCCGCATTCCTGGAACCAGGGGTTGGTGCGGGGGCCCGAGGCCAGGAGGCGCGTCTCGATCCACTCGCCGCCGCGGCTGATGTTGCCGCGGTGAAGCTCTGCCCAGACCTCGTCCTCGGTCAGGCCGGGGCGGCAGACCGCCTCCATCTCGGCGATCGCCAGCTCGCAGGAATGCATCGAGCAGCGCATTGCCTTGATTTCCTCGGCGCCCTTGATGGCGCGGGTCTTCTCGGTGATCTCCTCGCCCTCCAGCACCTCGAAGCCGGCATGGACGAGGGCGTGGTAGCCGTTGAGCATGATCTTGTCGACCGCGAGGCGGCGGTTCGTCCCGGCATGTGCGCGCATCACCTCCTCGACCTGGGCGACGAAGTTGCGCGCCGCCTCGGCGCCGCGGTCGCCGGTCGTGAAGTAGAACAGCGACGCGCCGCCGCGGACCTCCTTCACCAGCGGGTTGAACGAGGTCAGGAAGGCGAAGCTCGCGCCCTTGTACTCCCACAGCACCATGTGGCCGTCGGCGGTCAGCAGCAGCGCGCGGAATGGGTTGTGGGTGTTCCAGAGCTGCATGTTGGGCGCATCGGTCGCGTAGCGGATGTTGAGCGGGTCGAACAGCAGCAGCCCGCCGATGTCGCGCTCGGCGATGGCCTTGGTCAGCCGGGCGTGACGGAAGGCGCGCATGGCGGCGAGGTTCGGCACATCGAGACCCGCCGCTGCCCACTCGTCGAAGGCCTGCCGGGTCGGCCCGGTCTCGATCCGGTCGTTGTCGTCCGGCGTGCCGTCGGGGCGGGTGGCGGGGCGTCGGGAGGGGTCGACCTTGCGGTTCTTCACGGCGTAGGTCTGGTCGGTCATGGCGGGCTCCTGTGCTGTCCGCCGAGACTGGAACCTTGTCCGGAGGGGATGCTATCGAGAAACGGACAGGTCGGTGTCGCAAACGCGGCATTCGTCCCGGCATCGCGGGGGAGGGGCATGGACCCGGTCAGGCGGCAGTACGAGACCTACCCCTATCCGGAGCGCAATCCGGCCGACGAGGCGGCGCGGCTCATCGAGGGCTCGCCGTCGCATCCGGTCGAGATCGACCATTACCTCTGTGGCGGCCGGCGCGACTGGTCGCGGCCCTTCCGGGCGCTGGTGGCCGGGGGCGGAACCGGGGACGGGCTGATCATGCTGGCCCAGAAGCTCGCCGATATCGGCTGCCCGGCCGAGATCACCTATCTGGACCTGTCGCAGGCGAGCCGGGCAGTGGCCGAGGCACGGGCGGCGGCACGCGGGCTGACCGCGATCCGCTTCCTGACCGGTGACCTGCTGACCGCACCCGGTCTCGGCCCGTTCGACTACATCGACTGCTGCGGCGTGCTGCACCACCTGCCGGACCCCGACGCCGGTTTCCGGGCGCTGGCCGCGGGGCTCGCGCCCGGTGGCGGGATCGGGCTCATGGTCTATGCGCCCTATGGCCGGACCGGGGTCTATCCACTGCAGGGGGCCCTCGGGCGGCTCTTGCGCGACGATCCGCCGGCCGAGCAGGTGCGCCTCGCCCGCGCCGTGCTGGGGGCGCTGCCGCGGACCAACTGGTTCGCCCGCAACGAGCTCGTCGGCGACCACCGCAATTCGGATGCCGGGCTCTACGATCTGCTGCTGCACGGGCGCGACCGGCCCTACACGGTCGCGGAGCTGACGGGGGCGCTCGGACGGGCAGGGCTGGCGGCGGCGAGCTTTCTCGAGCCCGCCCGCTATGATCCGCTGCGCTACCTGCCGGCCACGCCGGAGATCGCCAGCCGGGTCGCGGCGCTGTCGCCGGTCGAGCGGGCGGGGCTGGCCGAGCAGCTGGCGGGCAACATGAAGACCCATGTGGTCTACGCCGCCCGACCCGGCGAGACCGCCGAGGCACGGCCCGACCGGCCGGACGCGGTGCCGCATCTGAAGAACGCGGCACCGGCGGCGCTGGCACGCCATGTCGCCGGCAGGGGAAGCCTGACTGTGCGGACCGACGGGCTGGACTACATCGTCGAGCTGCCGAAGGCGGCGGCGCCGCTGATCGCGCGCATCGGCGGCGGCCGCAGCCTCGGCCAGATCGCCGGCGCGGCGGGGCTCGACTGGCTGGGCTTCGCCGCCGCCTGGGCGCCGGTGCACCGGGCGCTGACGGGGTTCAACGTTTTGCATTACAGCCGGAGTGGGCGGCGCTAGAGTCTCGGGCGGGCTTGCCAAGCAGCGGGTGAATGCGCATCCTGCCGCCGAATTGAACGACCGTTCACATCGCCTGGGAGAACCGCCATGGCCGAGCATGCAAGGACCGATCCGATCGTCATCGTTGGCGCCGCGCGCACGCCCGTGGGCAGCTTCCAGGGCGAACTGGCCGGAGCCAGCGCCAGCCAGCTTGGCGCGGTGGCGATCCGGGCGGCGCTGGAGCGCGCAGGCGTCGAGGCTGGCGATGTGGACGAGGTGCTGATGGGCAACGTGCTGGGAGCCGGGCAGGGCCAGGCCCCGGCACGGCAGGCGGCCTTCGGCGCCGGGCTGCCGAAGGACGTGCCCTGCACCACGCTCAACAAGATGTGCGGCTCGGGCATGAAGGCGGCGATGATCGCACACGACCAGCTCCTTGCCGGCAATGGCAGGGTGGTGGTGGCAGGCGGCATGGAGAGCATGTCGAATGCCCCCTACCTGCTTCCGAAGATGCGGGGCGGCGCGCGTCTGGGGCATGCCGAGGTCAAGGACCACATGTTCCTCGACGGGCTGGAGGACGCCTACGACAAGGGCCGCCTGATGGGCACCTTCGCCGAGGACTGCGCCGAGCGGTTCCAGTTCACCCGCGAGGCGCAGGATGGCTATGCGCTGGCCTCGCTCGAATGGGCATTGTCCGCCCAGCGGGAGGGCCGCTTCGCACCCGAGATTGCGCCCGTGACGATGAGCACCCGCAAGGGCGAGGCGGTCGTCGCCACCGACGAGCAGCCCCGCACCGCGCGGCCCGAGAAGATCCCGACGCTGAAGCCCGCCTTCCGGCAGGGTGGAACGGTAACGCCGGCCAACTCCTCGTCGATCTCCGACGGGGCGGCTGCGCTGGTGCTGATGCGCGAGTCGGAGGCGAAGCGGCGCAGGCTGCGGGTGCGGGCGCGCGTCCTCGGGCACGCCAGCCACGCTCAGGAACCGGGCCTCTTCACCACCGCGCCGGTGCCGGCGATGCAGAAGCTGCTGACGCGGCTGAACTGGTCGGTCGAGGATGTGGACCTCTGGGAAGTGAACGAGGCCTTCGCCGTGGTGCCGATGGTGGCGATGCACGAACTGGGCATCCCGCGCGAGAAGCTGAACGTCAACGGCGGCGCCTGCGCGCTCGGTCACCCGATCGGCGCGAGCGGAGCCCGGATCCTGGTGACCCTGCTCCACGCCATGGAGGCGCAGGGCGCCAGGCGCGGCATCGCCAGCCTCTGCATCGGCGGCGGCGAGGGGACGGCGGTGGCGCTCGAGAGGGAGTGAGAATCTTGAAGGATAAGGTCCAGTTGAGGGCTGATGGTCGGTAAATTGACCGAGAGAGGTCCCCGATGAGTGATAATACGGTCCTGGGATTTTTGCTTGGCTTGGCGGTAGGATATGGCATTTGGGGCCAGCACCCGGCGTATATCAAAAATGCAATAGATAATGAAAGCGGCTCAGATGGATCTTCTTACGTATTAATCAAGAATACCTTCGGAGTTTCGGACCAAATCGCAATAGTGCATGGACTCATGGACGATTTCGCGGGCTGTGAGACGTTTCGAAACGCCTTGGAGCGTCAAGGTGGTGTGTGGGGATGCTTGCCAGCAAATGCCATCAAAGGAGACGAGCCTTGGTGGAAATTCTGGTGAGATCGAGACTCCGGAGGAAAGAAATGAAACGCGTCAAGGACATGGTCGCCGAAGCCAACGCGCTGGTCGAGCACCTGCCGGCCGCCGAGGCGCTTTCCCTGCACGGCCGGGAGGGGATCACCTTCGTCGACTTGCGCGACATCCGCGAGTTGCACCGCGACGGCATGATCCCGGGCGCCTTCCACTGCCCGCGCGGCATGCTCGAATTCTGGATCGACCCGGAATCGCCTTACGCCAAGCCGCAGTTCCAGACCGGCAACCGCTTCGTCTTCTACTGCGCGGCCGGGCACCGCTCGGCGCTGGCGGCCCGGACGGCGGTCGAGATGGGGCTGGCCGGCGTCGCCCATATCGACGACGGGTTCCGGGGCTGGCGCGAGGCGGGCGGGCCGGTCGTCGAGAAGGCGGAGAAGGCGTGATGCTGACCGACGAGCAGATCATGATCCGCGACATGGCGCGGACCTTCGCGCGCGAGAAGCTGGCGCCGAAGGCACAGGCCCGCGAGAAGGCCCGCGCCATCGAGCCCGAGATCGTCGCCGAGCTGGGGGAACTCGGCTTCCTCGGCATGACCATCTCGCCCGACTGGGGCGGGGCGGGGGCGGACTACGTGTCCTACGCGCTGGCGCTGATGGAGATTGCGGCCGGCGACGGCTCGGTCTCGACCATGGTCTCGGTCCACAACGCGCCGGTCTGCGCGGTGCTCGACCGCTTCGCCAGTGACGACCAGAAGGCGCGCTGGCTGCGCCCGCTGGCCGAGGGGCGCCATATCGGCTCGTTCGCGCTGACCGAGCCGCAGGCGGGCTCGGACGCCGCCAACCTGAAAAGCCGCGCCGTGCGCTCGAACGAGGGCTATGTGGTGAACGGCTCGAAGCAGTTCATCTCCTCGGCCCGCATCGGCAGGACCACTGTGCTCTTCGCCGTCACCGATCCCGAGAAGGGCAAGAAGGGCATTTCCTGCTTTGTCGTCTCGAACGACACGCCGGGCTTCAGCGTGGTCCGCGTCGAGGAGAAGCTCGGCCAGAAGGCCAGCGATTCCTGCGCGCTGGCCTTCGAGGACATGAAGGTGCCGTTCGAGGACCGGATCGGTGAGGAGGGCCAGGGCTACGCCATCGCGCTTTCCTCGCTCGAGGCGGGGCGCATCGGCATCGCGGCGCAGGCGACCGGCCTCGCCCAGGCGGCCTTCGAGCGGGCACTGGCCTATGCGAAGGAGCGCACCGCCTTCGGCGGGCCGATCTACAACCTCCAGGCCGTGCAGTTCCGCCTGAGCGAGATGGCGACCGACCTCGAGGCCGCCCGGCAGCTGGTGCTGAACGCGGCGCGGATGAAGGATGCAGGCGAGCCCTGCCTGAAGGAAGCCTGCATGGCCAAGCTCTTCTGCGCCCAGGCCGCCGAGCGCATCACCTCGGAGGCGATCCAGGTGCTGGGGGGGTATGGCTATCTCGCCGACTTCGAGGTCGAGCGCCTGTACCGCGACCAGAAGGTCTGCCAGATCTACGAGGGCACCAACGACATCCAGAAGCTGATCATCGCCCGGCAGCTCGCCGGCTGATCCGGATTGACTCCCGGAACCTCAGACCGCACTCTCGGGTTTGTGGAGAGGGGGTTCATCTGAAACGGTTCTTGCGACGTGCGCTTCTGCTGTGCTTCGCCGCGCTTGCCGCCGGCGCAGCAGGTCCCGCGCCGGCGCAGGGACCGACACTCGACGGCACCCGGCCGCTGGATGACCCGCTGGTCTGCCTTGCCCGCACGATCTATTTCGAGGCCGGCGGCCGCGGCACCACGGAGATGGCGGCGGTCGGATTCGTTGTGGTCAACAGGGCCCGCCACACCGACTTTCCCGACGACATCTGCGCGGTGGTGCAGGAGGGCGGCGAGGAACCGCCCTGCCAGTTCGGCTGGTGGTGCGACGGGCGCCCGGACGTCGCGACCAACAAGCGCGAATATGCCCGGGCCGTGAAGGTGGCGCGTGGTATCCTCGACGGCACCACCGATGACCCGACCGATGGCGCCAACATGTTTCACAACCGCCGGGTCAAACCAGCCTGGACCAAGGTGGCGAGCCCGCGCGGGCGGATCGGCGCGCATTACTTCTATTTTCTCGATCAGCGATAGGAACCGGTTGAAAATCCGATCAGTCCCGAGGCGACTCGCGCCCCGGCGGACAGGGCAGCGGGCGCTGCGACGCCCGGCCGCCGGACCACTCGCCTCACAGCGTCTTGCGCTTGTTGCGCAGCATCCGGCCGCATTTGTGCCGGCAGGTGGAGAGGCTGTCCGACTTCCACGCCTTCGCGTAGAGCGTGGCGAAGGGCTCGTCGAGCAGGATGTCCTCGAGCGGCCGCATGCGGATATTGTAGCGCTCGGGCCCCAACCGGTGGCCGGCAAAGAACGCGGACTCCTCGTCCGAGCCGGTGACCCAGCAGCAGGCCGAGACCTGGCCATGCGCCGAGATGTAGGGCCGGTTGAAGGCGGCCGACTTGCAGTCGATCCCGTTCGTCCCGGGATGCGGGCTCGCCTCCGGCTCGTCGGGGCGCGCCATCAGCCCGGCGCCGCCGTCGAACGAGGTGAAGTCCGCCGCCTTCACGGTCGGCAGCTCCAGATGGCGCAACTCGCCGTCCGGCATCCGGTAGGGATAGCGCGGGCCGCCGGAGAAGCGAATGGTGTCGATCAGGGTGAACTGGGCAAAACCCATCTCGCGCGACAGCCGGAACGCCTCCTCGATCTGGTGCTGGTTGTGGCGGAAGATGATGAAATGCCACTCGGCCCGCGCGCCGGTGGCGATATAGGCCCGCGCGTTCTCCATGATCTTGTCGAAGAAGGTGTTGACCCGGTAGAGCGGGTTGGTGTCCGCCAGCCCGTCGATATGAAGCTCGAGCCGGGAGCCGTTGCGCGTCATGGTCTCGCCGAAGCGCGTCCACCAGCCCGGGTTGCGCAGGCTGCCATTGGTCGAGGCCGCGATGCGGACGCCGCGGGCGGTCAGGTGGTCGGTGATCTCCAGCACCTCGCTGGCCGCCAGGGGGTCGCCATAGGCGCCGCCGAAGACGATCTCGGTGGTGCGGGCGCAGAGGTCGTCCGTGAAGTGTCTCCGGAAGTCCTCGAGGGAAAGCTCCACGTTGAAGACGTTTTCCGGATTCGGCTTGCAGAAGTTCATCGCGTCGGTGCGGGGGCACATCGGGCAGCCGGCATTGCACTTGTCGGTCAGCTCGATGTGGAAGACATAGGGGCGGGAGGCAGAGAACATTCTGGCCGGTCCTGAACCGCGAAGCCCGTCGCAGGGGCCATGTTGCGGGCTTGCCCGCGTAATGTGGACCGGCCGCAGGGACGTATCAACCCGCGTCGCCGAAGAAATCGTCGCATGTGGCTGGCCGCGCGCGCCGGCGGAGGCGCGCACGGCCGCCGCGGCCGGGTTCAGCAGTTGCTGCAGGTCTTGAGACCGAAGATCGCATAGGCCGGGCAGAACTTCAGGAATGCGGTGACCAGGGGAACGATGCCGATCCAGCCCCAGGCCCCGATGGTGCCGGTGATCGCAAGCGCGATCAGGGCGATGCCGAGGATGATCCGGATCGCGCGGTCGGCGGTACCGACATTGGCGGTGAACTTCATCTGCGTCTCTCCATGCTTCAGCGGGGTTGTGCCCTTTGCCGCAGCGGCGGGGCGGGGAAAGCCATGCCGTGGACGATCATTCCGACGGTCATCGCCACGGTGAAGATGAACGCACCGAGGCTCCCGGTGCCCGTGGCGGCGAGCGCCGGGCCGGGGCAGAAGCCGACAAGGCCCCAGCCGAGGCCGAACACGGCCGCGCCGGCAATCAGCCGGCCATCGATCATGCCCGCCGGGGGCGCCGGAAACGCGGTGCCGCAGACCGGCGCCGGGCGCGTCGCCGCGACCCGCCAGGCGAGCGCCATCGGGATCAGCGCGCCGCCCATGACGAAGGCCAGCGTCGGATCCCAGCCGCCGGCAAGATCGAGGAAGCCAAGCACACGGGCGGGGTTCACCATGTCGGAGACCACGAGGCCGAGCCCGAACAGAGCCCCCGAGGCGAGCGCGATGAACCACCGCATGTCAGAAAACCCCGATCACATGGCGTGCCGCAAAGACGGTCGCAGCCGCCGTCGCCATGAAGACGCCGGTTGCGGCAATCGAGCGGGGCGACAGCCGCGACAATCCGCAGATACCATGACCGGACGTGCAGCCGCTGCCGAGCCGGGTGCCGAAGCCGACCAGCAGGCCGCCGGCGAGCAGGAGCGGTGCGGAGCCGGTAACGGCGATCGCCGGTGCCCCGGCCAGCGCGGCCCAAAGCGCCGGCACGCCGATGAGCCCCGCCAGGAAGGCCAGCCCCTCGCCGAGCTTCCGGCCCTCGATCACGCCCCCGAGGATGCCGCTGACTCCCGCGATGCGACCATTGCCGAGCAGCAGCACCGCGGCGCCCGCCCCGATCAGCAGGCCGCCCCCCAGTCCGTACATCCAGTCGGTGATCATCGAGGAATGCTTCCCTTCACAGCCGGTTCACCGGAACCTTGAGATAGCTGTTGCCGTCATCCTCGGGCGGCGGCATCCGGCCGGCACGCATGTTGACCTGAATCGCCGGGATGATCAGCTTCGGCATCGACAGCGTCGCGTCGCGGGCCTCCCGGAGCGCGACGAATTCATCCCGGGTCCTGCCCGCGATATGCACGTTTCCCGCCTTCTCGGCGGCGACGGTCGTCTCCCAGGCATAGGTGTCACGGCCCGGCGCCTTGTAGTCGTGGCACATGAAGAGCCGTGTCTGGTCGGGAAGGCTCAGCACCTTCTGGATCGAGTCCCAGAGCGTGGCCGCCGAGCCGCCCGGAAAGTCGCAGCGCGCGGTGCCGTAATCGGGCATGAACAGCGTGTCGCCGACGAAGGCGGCATCGCCGATCACATAGGTCAGGCAGGCAGGCGTATGCCCGGGCGTATGCAGCACGAATCCCGAAATCCCGCCGATCGCGAACCTGTCCTGCTCACGGAATAGCCGGTCGAACTGGCTGCCGTCGCGCTGGAACTCGGTGCCCGCGTTGAAGACCTTGCCGAAGGTGTTCTGCACGACGGTGATGTTCTCGCCGATGCCGATCCGTCCGCCCGTCTCGCGCTGGATATAGGGCGCGGCGGACAGGTGGTCCGCATGGACATGGGTCTCGAGCAGCCACTCGACGGTCAGGCCATGCGCGCGCAGATGGGCGATGATGGCGTCCGCCTGGGTGGTGGAGGTGCGGCCCGAGGCGAAGTCGAAACCGAGTACCGAATCGATCACCGCACAGGCCGCGCTGCCCGGATCCTTGACGATGTAGGACACCGTGTTGGTCGCCTCGTCGAAGAAGGCCGACACATGGGCGTGCAGCGCTGGGTCGTTCTCGGCGGGGCTCATCCCGATACTCCCGGCTTGGATGGGTCAAACCATAGAGAGCCGGACACAATCTACAAGCGCTCCGTGGAAAATTGTCGCAGGGCCAGCTCTCGATCGATCGTAACGGCGTGGTCGGAATCGGCAGTTTGGGAGAGCATCCTGCGGGACGGCGCTACGCAAGAGTTGCTGCGCGGGAAACAGGCTGCAGCCGCGATCCTCGGGTGTCGCGATCCTCGGGTGTGTTGTGCTCGCCGGGCCCGGCTTGACACCGCGCTCTCGCCCAGATCCGCCGATCCGCGGGTCGCCGGTGTTCGCGTCCGGCGTCCGGGCAGCTGCCGGTCGGCGACCTGCGGAGGTCGATCCATCCGCTGCGGGGGGCGGAGAGGATGCCCCCCGCGGTGATCGACGACAACCGGAAGCCGGACGGGCGGATCGTCGGTGATGCGGATTGTCCGAGCCGGTCCGCGGTCACCGGCTGGATCACGGGGGTTCCGGGAGGGGTCGGGCCGGTGACGGTGGCGATCCCGAGGCGGACCGCGGTGACAGCGGCGCGGTGGCAGAAGTCCCACTACGGCCGGGCGTTCGGTCCGGAGGGCTTCGCCGCGTGAGCGCGCTCAGCTCGCGTAATCGTCGCCTTCGTGGTCGAGGATCGCCTTCAACTCGGCGAGATGCCGGTCGCACTGGCCTGGATAGGTCTCGACCTCGCGGGCGGTCTTTTCCGCGATCTCGTCCGAGAGCACCCGCAGCGGACGCTGGGTCCAGAGCGCCTTGATGTAGGTCTCTGCCGCGCGCTCGAAGAAATACATGCGGTTGAAGGTGTCGGCGACCGAGTTGCCGATGACCATGATGCCGTGATTGCCCATGATCAGCACCTTCTTCGCCGGATCGGCCAGCAGGCCGCAGGCGCGCTCGGCCTCCGCCTCGAAGGCGAGGCCGCCATATTCCGTGTCGACGGCCGTGCGGTTGAAGAAGATCGCGCTGTTCTGGTCGATCGGCGGCAGGGCGGAGTCCGCCAGGCTCGCCAGCACGGTGGCGTAGATCGAGTGGACATGCATGGCGCAGCGCGCATGCGGCAGGTTGCGGTGGATCGCGCCATGCAGGCCCCAGGCAGTGGGGTCCGGTGCGTCCGGGCGGTCCATGGTGCTGCGGTCGTTCGCGTCGAGCAGCAAAAGCGCGGAGGCGCGGATGCGGCTGAAATGCACCTGGTTGGCATTCATCAGGAACTGCGTCCCGTCCTCGCCGACCGAAAGCGAGAAATGGTTCGACACGCCTTCGTGCATGTTCAGCCGGGCGGTCCAGCGGAAGGCGGCGGCGAGGTCGACCCGCTCCTGCCAGTGGTCGATGTTGCGGACCGGCTGCGAACGGGCGGCGAGGCTCATGGCGGTGGCTCCTGCTGAAGACGCCGCCGATGGTTGCCGAGCCGCAGTGTATTTTCAACCGGATTCGCGCACGACCGGAAGGGTCATGCCGTGGCGGGGAAGGCCGGTTCACGCGGCGTGCCCCCCTCGGCGGAGAGACCGGTCGGCGGCAGCGCCGCTCCGCCGCCGGCGGCAGGTTCGACCGTGCGACTGCCGATCCGCCCGGGCTCATAGCCGAAATGCGCGGCCCAGCTGCCGAGCGCCGTGTCGAGCAGGGTGCGATCTGCCGCCGGTGCCGCCGCGACCCAGCGGTTCAGCATGACGGGGTCGGCACCGCGGAACAGGCCGGGGATGGGGTCGAGCCCGAGGTCGGCGCAAAGCCTGGCCGCGGCATCCTGCGGCTGTCGGGCGATGTCCTCGATATGGGCGCGCAGCACCGGCAGGCCGAGATGGGCCGCCTGCGCCTCGGCCCCGGTCCAGGCGCGGCAATAGGAGGCGACCCAGCGCGCCGCGCCCGCGAGGTCGGACGGGCCCCAGCGCATGCGGACGAGCGACCAGGCGATCGATCTGGGGTCGCGCATGACATGCAGGAAGGACGCGCCGGGTGCGATGCGGGCGAGGAAGCCGATTGCGAGCAGGTTGTGCGGGGTCTTTTCCAGGAAGATGCGGCTTGACGGACGGCCGCCCGGCGGTGCCAGGCCGGCGCCATCGGCATCCGCCGCAATCGCTGCGATCCGCCAGAGCAGCGCCCGCGCCCGGCCGAGGACGGCGTCCGCCTCCTGCGGCACCGGGTGGCCATCCGCGACGAGGCCGTCGGTGAACTCCGAAAAGGCCGCCCGCCAGGTCGCCGCCGGGGCACGGGCCGAGAGGGCCGGCTGGCCGTAGCGGCCCTCGATCAGCGCCTCGGTCATGCGCCGGAAGTGGTCGAGCGCCATCACTGCCCGGTTGGGCGAATAGGTTTCTACAAGAGAGTGAAAAAGATCGAGTAGTCCATTCTTCTCGCAGAATATCTTCAGCTCTATGTCCTTGAGCGCGACAATTTGTGGATGGGCGCCGAGCCGGTCGGCGACGAAGCTGGTGCCGCTGCGCCCCGGGCCGCCGACGAACAGCGCGCGCCAGGCGATTCCGGCCTCCGGTGCGCAGGTCATGCCGGGAGTCATGCCACCACCCGCCCTCCGGCCCCGCCGAGGCGGAGGAATGCCCCGAAGGCGCCACGGCCGCCCTCGGCCCTGGCAAGATCGCGGGCCGCGGGGTTGGCGTCGAGATAGGCGGCGCTGCGGAAATCGGGGCCGGGGTCGCGGCCCTCGGCGCTACCGTGGCGGAGGAAATGGGCGAGCGGCGTGCTGACCGTGCCGAGCCGGAAGGCTGCCTCGACATCGCGGTTCTGCGCCAGGTACCAGCGGCTGTCGAAGAACTCGACCGGCTCGAGTCCGGTGGCGAGTCCGACGGTCAGGTAATGCCAGAGCAGGGTTCCCTCGCGGTGGCCGGCATGGACCGAGAGGGGCCAGGGATCGTGGCCGATCGCCTGGGCGAAATACCAGGCCGAGACGAAGAACTCGTTCGGGTCCATCAGCAGGCGCGAACCGATGCGCTCGTAGTGGTCGCGCGCGTCGCGGAAGCTTCCCGCGGCCACGGCCTCGGCGGCATCCGGATAGCGGTCGAGATACCAGCCGGCGTCGATGAGGTCGGCATAGGCCTGCGCCAGGCGTCGGGGAGCGAGGATCAGCCCGTCGATCGTTCCGGGCCGGTTGGCGCGCAGCCAGTCGCGGTAGCAGCCGCCGGCAGGGCATGCATAGGGGTCGGGGAATGCTGCCTGCAGGTCAGGATGGCTGCGGTAGAGCCGGCGGGCACCGGCCGTGACCGGCGTGCCGTCGTCGAAGAAGTCGTGGACCGGGGGCCGATGCGCGAACTCCGCCTGGCCGTGGCGGGCGATCATCGTTTCGTAGAGCCGCTCGATCTCCGCGGCGGCGCCGCTGGACGGGGCGAAGATCTCGCGCACCCGCCGGTGGGTGCCGGTCGGCCCGGTGCCGGAGAAGTGGTATGTAAGCAGCGGCTGGCCGTCGACGGTGAAGCTGGAGAGGTCGCCCGGCAGGGTCTGGCGCAGCGCCCGGTGCGAGAGATTCCAGCTCGCCACGTCGAGGCCGGGCTGCTTCAGGATCGCCACGCCCTCGAAGATCGCCGGAGCGAGATCGACCCAGCGCTGGTCGGTGAAGAGGCCGCGGGCACGGTCGTCGAAACAGTGCCGGTCGAGCCGCGCCGCCCACCAGCGGGCGAAGGCGCGGCCGCGCGCGTCCGGCCGGAGGACGAGATGGCCGAGGTTGTAGACCCCGTGCGAGGCGACCGAGATCTCGTGGAGCTCCACGCCTCGCTCCGTCTCCTCGGGGGCGAGGATGTGGGGAACGAGGCCGATCGCCGCATCGCCCAGATATCCGGCGATGGCGGCGAGCGGATTGCAGACGAGCACGTCCGGGTCGAGATAGAGGATCAGGTCGGCCTCCGCCTCCTCGATCAGCCGCAGCAGCGCCCGGCCCTTCACGGCGGTGCAGAGCTCCATGACATTGTGCTGGAACACCCAGCCGCGGCCGTAGCCCAGATCCTCGGGCAGCCAGACATGCTCGAACGGCTCGGCGGCGAGATCGAGCCAGGCCGGAACCGCATCGTTGAGGCAAAGGGTAAGGCGCGCACCCGGCTCGGCGCTCTGCAGGCTCTCGGCCAGCACCCGGGCCTTGGGCAGGTAGTTGAGGGCGCAGCTCGTGTAGACGGCGATCTTCATCGGAATCTCTTCAGGAGGCGGCCGCAAGTGGCAATGGCGCCGGAACGGCGGGCGGGGCAGATGCCGCAGCGGCGGCAGGCTGGACCGCCGGCCATGTCGCGTGCCGCGCCGCTGCCGCGAGCTCGGCGCGAAGCCGGTCGGCCTCGCGGCGGGCAAGCCGCAGGTCGCGCTCGACCTTCGCGAGGGCGGCCCGGAGTGCGCCCGCGGTGGTGGCATCGGCTGCCGCGGCGGCGCCGGGATGCCCGGCAAGCTGAATCCATCGGCCGGGGCCGGCGACGGCCTTCTCGCGGGCGAGATCCGCGAGGTAGAGCGCGATGTCGCGCGCCCAGCCACGGCGGTCCCGCAGGGAGACCGACTGGCCATCGCCTTCGCGGAGCGAGATGTGGCCGAAGACGCCCGGCAGCTCGATCACCTCGGGCAGCTCCGGATCGGTCAGCATGAGCAGGGCGAGGGCATAGTCCTCGCTGAGATCGTGGCGGAACTCGAAGGCGTCGAGCCGGGCGTGGAGCCGTCCCCGGGGCATGACCAGGGCGCAGACCGGCAGCCGGTTGACCCCGGCGAAGAGATCCCGCCAGCCCGACGCGGGATAGCGCAGCCGCTCCTCGGTGGCGGTCAGGACATGAGCGCCGGATGCGGTTTCCTCCCAGTGCTCCGCATGCACGGCGGAGGTGGTGACCATCAGGGGCCTCGCCCCGAGGAACAGCGTCTGCTGCATCCGGTCGAAAGCGAAGAGGTCGACATGATCGTCATCGTCCATCACCGCCACATATTCGCCGGTGGCGGCGCGCAGCCCGCCGATCAGGTTGGTGACCCGGCTGTGGCCCGCGGCGGCATTCGTGACGAGGCGAAGCGTGAGGTTGACGAAGCCTGCCCTGAGCTCGGCCGTGGCCGCCTCGGCCGCGGCGGGCGGGAGATCGGTCGAGAGAACGACCTCGATCGCCATGCCGTCGCGCCTGGCACGGGTGATCGAGGCGAGCAGCCGCCCGAGCAGATGGGGTCGCGCGAACCGGGTGCGGGTGACGATGCTGAGCGACAGCGGGTCACAGTGGCCGGCGACAGTGCGGGCGACCTCCTCGGCAAGCTCGGTGCCCGGTACCCCGCATCGGGGCCGGCCCGTCACGCGCGGCGCCGCCGCGAGGGCGACCGGTCCCGTCAGGGTCGGCACCTCCTGTCCCGGCAGCGTGTCGCCGAGCCGGTCCTGCAGCTCCGGGCCGATCTTGGCCGCATCGCGCGCGCGCAGGGGGCCGTTGATCCCGGCGACGAGCGCAGGCGCGTAGAGCGCGACGCGTCCGCCAAGGTAGCCGAGCGCGATGACCGCGCTCTCGAACCCTGTATCGGGCAGGAACCCGCCGCTGGTGCAAAGCTGCCGCAGCCAGCCGGCATCGGCGAGGAACAGGTCCGGCATCGCATCGGTCAGCGGCCTCGGTGCGCCATGGCAGGGCAGGAAGGGCTGGCTGGCGCTGTAGAGGGCCGAGACCCGCTCGCCCGACGGCGTCAACCCGCCGGCGGCTGCCACCGACCAGCGCCCGGCCAGCGGCGCGAGCCCGGCGAGACCCGCGGCAATGCGGCCCGCGAGCCCGTCGTCGAGCACCAGGGCAGGGTTGCGGATCGCGGCAACGGCTTCGGTTTCCGGATCGGCGGCGAGGCGCGCCGCGATGGTGCCGAAATCTGCCCGCGGATGCCGTTCGATCGCGTGCGCGATGGAGAGGAAGGCGCTCTCGCAGTCGCCGCAGGCATCGAGGCCCGGCCGCTCGATCAGGAAGGCGGTGCGTTCGAGGCCGGGATGATCGGTGCGGAAGGAGAAGTGCATCGGCGGGTCTCACTTGCGGTGGACAGGAGGGCTCCGGCCTCAGGCAATCTTCAGGAGCCCGGCGGCAGGACGGGGCACGCCCGCCGCGGCGAGGCCGCGCAGGTGCTCCGCATAGGCAGTCCGGCCCATCGGAGCGGCGAGGCGCAGCAGCGCCTCGGCGTCGATCAGGCCGCGCCGGTAGGCGGCCTCCTCGATGCAGCCGATTCGCAGGCCCTGGTGGCGCTCGACGGTGCGAACGAAGTTGACGGCCTCGCACAGGCTTTCATGGGTGCCGGTGTCGAACCAGGCGTGGCCGGGGCCGAGTGTCGCGACCTCGAGCCGGCCCTCGGCCAGATAGGTCTCGAGCAGTGCGGTGATCTCGAGTTCGCCCCTGGCCGACGGACGGAGCGTCGCGGCGCGGCTGGGGGCCTCGTGGTCGGCGAAGTAGAGACCGGTGGCGGCAAGCCGCGACTGCGGCCGGGCGGGTTTCTCGACCAGCCCGACGGCGCGGCCCGAACTGTCGGTCTCGACCACCCCGTAGCGCTCCGGGTCGGAGACCGGATGGGCGAAGAGCGTGGCGCCGAGTATCTGCCGCCGGGCCGCGTCGAGCAGGCGCTGCAGATCGGGTCCGTGGAAGATGTTGTCGCCGAGGGCCAGCACCGACGGGGCGCCGGCGAGGAAGGGCTCGGCAAGGAGATAGGCCTGCGCGAGGCCGTCGGGCGCGGGTTGGGCGATGAATTCGAAGGCGAGGCCGAGCTGGCCGCCGTCGCCGAGCAGACGGCGGAAGGCGGGCTGGTCGTCCGGCGTGGTGATCACCGCGATCTCCTCGACGCCGGCCATGATCAGGAGCGACAAGGGATAGTAGATCATCGGCTTGTCGTGCACCGGGAGGAGCTGCTTCGAGACGCCAAGGGTGACCGGGTGGAGACGTGTGCCGGACCCCCCGGCAAGAACGATACCCTTGCGCTGTCTCATCCTGGTGCCTCGCGGGAGCTGATGTGAGCAATTAGAGAACACTTGCGGGGATTCGCTGACTAAATGATTGAGATCGGGACGGACGGGCCGCGTTCGCCATTCCGCTCAGCCACGGTCGCGCAGGTTGTACCAGCCGAGCACCACGACGCTCCAGGCGGCAAGCGCGGTCAGGAACACCGCGACGGTCAGCAGCGGCCGGTCGGGATACTCGGGGTCCTCGGAAAGGGTCGGCTCGATGTGCGGCGCGAGATAGCGGTGGCGCTGGCGGGCATCCGCCTCGGCCTGCTGGTAGGTGGCGAGAGCAAGGGTGTAGGCCTGCTCGGCAAATTCGCGGTCGACCACCAGTTCCTCGTAGTCGCCCACCACTTCGCTCAGCGGACGCTGGTCGCCCTGGCCCGGCCGCGCTCCCGCCCCGAGCCGGCTGCGCTCGGCGGCGATGCGCGACTCGAGCGAGCCAACCTGCCGTTCGAGCAGGGCAATCCGGGGGGCCTTGCCGTCGAGGGCGCCGCGGAGAAGATCGAGCTCGACGCGCGCCCTGGCGAGATCTTCTTCCAGAGTGGCGACGAGACCGACCGCGACACGGGCATTCTGCGTCGGGTCGACCTCCTGCTCGATATCGCGAAAGGCGCGCAGCCGCGTGCGGATGGCGCGCAGCCGCTGCTCGGCCCCGGCGAGTTCGGTCGCGGCGTCGCGCACCGCATCCTCGCGCGCGATGTCGGCGAGGCGGTTCACCAGATCGGCGCTCGCGGCGAGGATCGCGGCGGCGATCGCCCGCGCCTCGTGCGGGTCGAAGGCGCGGGCCTCGACGGCGACGATGCCGGTGACAGGGTCGAGCGAGACATCGACGGCCCGGTTCCAGTACGCGACCAGATCCTCGATCGGCTGGTCGCGCCCGAGCGCGAACACAAGGTCACTGGGCGCGCGGTTGTAGTAGTCCTCGATGGGCAGACGGGCCCGGATCGTCTCGACGATCTGCTGGCTCTGGATGAAATCGTAGAGCACCTGGCCGTCGGTCAGCACCGATGAGCTGCCGATCCGCGTGACAGCACCGAGGATCTCGAGCGGCGCCGCGGCTTCGCTGGAGCGGATCGAGAAGGCGACCCGCGAGGCATAGCGGTCGGCGGCGATCCAGCCAAGATAGGCTGCGGCCAGAAGCGTCGGAGCCGCCACGCAGGCGACGAAGCTCGCCACGATCAGCCGGTGCCGCCGCCGGGGCAGGGTCAGTGGCGGGCCGAGCACGAGCGGCGGTTCCGGCGCCGGCGCGGCCCGAATGTCCGGGCCGCGGGCCGGCCGGAGCTGCCGGGCGGGCGCCGCCTCCCCGGGCCCCGGTACCGATGCCGGAGCGGGCCTCGCCGCCATGGTGGATGCCGGACTTGCTGCCGCCGCGCTCATGCTGCTTCACCCGTCGTGAGGTTGCGTTCATGGGCGGCGATCGCGTGGTCGAGGTCGTCGAAATAGGCGAGCCGCCCGGCCTCGAGCACCAGGCCCGCGGTGCAGAATTCGCGCAGCGTTGCCGGGTTGTGCGAGATCATCAGCACCCGCGCCCGCCCCATCCGGGCCCGGAAGGCCTCGGCGCATTTCCGCCGGAAGGCCGTGTCGCCGACGCCGATCACCTCGTCGACGAGGTAGAGGTCGAACTCCACCGCCATGCTGAGGGCGAAGGCAAGCCGGGCCCGCATGCCGGAGGAATAGGTTGCGACCGGCATCCGGTAATAGGAGCCGAGTTCGGCGAAGCCCTGCACTGCGGACTCCATCGCAGCGCTGTCACGGCCATAGATGCGGGCGACGAAGCGGGTGTTCTGCTGCCCGGTGAGCGCAGGATGGAAGCCGCCGGAAAAACCCATGGGCCACGACACCAGGCCACGCCGCAGGATCCGCCCCCCGTCGGGTTTCAAGGTTCCCGCGATCAGGCGCATCAGCGTGGACTTGCCGGCGCCGTTGCGGCCCAGCAGCGCAATATCGCGGCCCGCCGGCAGGGTGAAGCTGGCCTCGCGCAGGACATGCCGTGTGATCCCGTCGCGCCGGAAGCGCTTGGAAACCCGCTCGAGCCGGATCATCTGCCGCTCATCCTTCGGCGAGCCTCCCGGCGCAGGCGGTCATCAGGCCGAGCCCAGCCGCCGTCAGACCGAGCCCCAGCGCACCGGCATAGGCGACCGACACATGGGCCGCGTCATAGACCGGGTAGAAGGCCGCCCGCATGAGCCCGACGACATGGACGAGCGGGTTCCACCACAGCACCTCGCGGGCGATGGCGGGGAGCGATTCGTAGGTGAAGAACACCGCCGAGACGAGAAACAGGGCGCGCGAGATCACGCCATAGGCAACCTCCCAGCCACGCGAGAGCGCGAAGAGGCTGACGTTGACGAGGCCGACGCCAAGCCCGAGCAGGGCGGCAAGCCCTAAGGCGAGGATCAGGGAAACTGGGTCGATCCGCACCGGCTCGGCGAAGACCGTGAGGATGCCGCCGAAAACGGCTGCGGCGACAGCGATGCCGGTGAGCGCTTGCAGCAGGAAGCGCGCCAGGACGGTGTCGAGGGGGGTCACCGCCGGATAGCTCAGCAGCGGGCGGTTCACCGCGACCGAGCGGCCGGTCAGCGCGGCGATGTCGCTGTAGTAGCTGAAGGCGACATAGCCGGTGGCGTAGAACAGCGGGAAGCTGCGGCCGACGGGCGGGCTGTGGGCGATCTGCGAGAAGGCGAGAGAGAGCAGCGCGATGAATGCGGCCGGCTCGATCAGGGCCCAGAGATAGCCGGCCGACGAGCGGCCGAAACGGGTCGTCATCTCCCGCATCACCAGGGCAAAGAGCACCCTCGCCGCGGCGAGGGTGCCTTTCCGGATCTCAGGGGGTTCTCCGGGGTTCATGGGCATCATGGTTAAGCGATGATCTTTAACCCGAGCTTAATCGCAGGGGCGGACCTTCTGCGGGCCTTCTGCGGGCGTCGGTTGCCGGAATCCCGGCGGGAGACAGGCGGGAGACAGGCGGCATGATCCAGACCGGATTCGAGCGGATTCTCGCGAAGCCGGACTCGCCGACGGCCGATCTCTACTTCGCCAATGCCTGCCGGGATTGGATCGGAGCAGAGGTCCGCCGTCTCGGGCCGACCGTCTTCGCCTCGGCCTCCGCGCTGCTGGTGATGCGCCACGACCTGCGCTCGGCTGGCGGCCGCTCCGGGCGCCCGTGCTCCCGCGGAGCGCGGCGGGGCCGCGTCGTGCTGTTCCTCGACGACGCGGTCGAGGAGGGGATCTCGGACCCGGCGCTTCCCTTCCTCTACCGGCAGAAGCTGCGCCTCGTCGAGCGTGCGGCGCTGCGCCGGATCGCGCCTTCAGCCGCCGCGGTGGTGACCAGCAGCCCGTTCCTGGCCGCGCGCTATGGCAGGGGCGCGGGGCGCGTTCTCGACCCCTACTGGTCCGATCCGCTCGCGGGCACCGGGCATTTTGTGCCGCTGCTCCAGGGCGGCGGCTGGATCGAGGCTGCCTTTCTCGGCAGCACCGTTCACGCGGCCGATCTCGAATTCCTCTGGCCCGCGGTATGCGCCGCGCTCGACGCGATCCCGCGGCTCCGCTTCCACCTGCCTGAACGCCACCGCCTGCCGGCATCGCTCGCGGGCCATCCGCGGCTGCTGCGAATCCCCGGCGGGGGATGGGGCGCCTGGCGGGACGGTCTGGCCGCGCGGCGGTTCCATATCGCGCTCTACCCGCTGCTCGACACGCCCTTCAATCGCGGACGGTCGGTCAACAAGCTGATCGAGCATGCGGTTGTCGGCGCGGCGCCCGTCTATTCGCGGAGCTGGGGGCCCGGCCGGCAGGCCGCGGCGGAGGGTGCCGGGCTCGCCGTCGACAACCGGCCGGCGGCGTGGCTCGCGGCGCTTCGCCATCTCGCGGAACGCCCGTCAGCCGCACGGGACGGCGCGGCGGGGTGCGCCGCCCTCGCAAGGCGGCTGAACCGGCCTGAGCCGCAGCGGCGACTCTGGGCCGACCTGCTCGGGCTCGATGCCAATGCGGCCTGAGGCGATCGGGCCGCGCCCGTTCCGGCTGCCGAGGGTTGGCTGGCGGGCGGGTCATGTCGGTCGCCGGACCGCCGAGATGCTGGCGCGGGCGTTGCTGCGGATCGCGTTGCGGCTGCCCGCGCTGCGGCGGCTGCCGCGCGCGCTGTTTGCGCCGCTGGAGCGGGTGCTGGCCCGCGCGGCCCCGGCGGACCACTTCGACGCGGCCGGATATCTCGCGCGGAACCCGGATGTCCGCGAGGCCGGTCACGCGGCGCTCGACCATTACCTCTGCTGGGGCTGGCGGGAAGGGCGGAGCCCCAATGGCTGGCTCGATGATGCCGCCTGGCGTCGGCAGGCCGGACTTCGTCCCGGCGACCGGATCAGTGCGCTCGGATCCCTGCTTGCCGGGGCCGGCCCGGCGGGAGTCGCGCCCGCTGCGATGCCCGGGTCCGGGCGCGATGACGCCGCGACCGTCTCCGCCGCACTCGCCCGCCTCGCCCGGGCCCGTCCGCGCCGCAACGAGGCGCCCGAGGTCGACGTGATCGTGCCGGTCTACAGCGGACGCGCCGAGACGCTGACCTGCCTCGCCAGCGTGCTGGAGACGACGGGCAAGACGCGCTTCGCCCTCGTCGTGATCGACGATGCGGGGCCCGATCCCGCGCTCCGCGCCGATCTCGCCGGTCTCGCGCGGCGCGGGCTCGTCGACCTCGTGGTCCAGCCCGCCAACCGGGGCTTCGTCGCCGCCGTGAACCGGGGCATGGCGCTGCATCCCGGTCGAGACGTGATCTGGCTCAACGCCGATACCGAGGTTCACGGCGACTGGATCGACCGGCTGCGCCGGACGGCGGGTGCCGCGCCCGACATCGCCACCGTCACGCCGCTCACCAATAATGGCACCATCTGCAGCTATCCGCGGTTCGACACCGACAACGCCCTGCCACTCGAGATCGGCTGGGACGAGGTTGACCGGATCGCCGCCCGTGTGAATGCCGGCCGGACCGTGGAGGCGCCGACCTGCGTGGGCTTCGCGACCTATGTGCGGCGCTCGGCGATCGAGCGGGTGGGGACGCTCGACGAGGCGGCCTTCGGGCTCGGCTATGGCGAGGAGAACGACTTCTCGCAGCGGGCGCTGCGGGCGGGCCTTCGCAACCTGATCGCCGGCGACGTGTTCGTGCGGCATCGCGGTCAGACCGCCTTCGGGACGGCGCGGGTCGCGCGGGTGCGCTCTGCGATGCGGGTCGTGGAGGCGCGGCATCCGGGTTACGGGCGCGCGGTGCGCCGGTTCCTTGCCGAGGACCCGGTGGCGCCGCTGCGCCAGGCGATCGATCTCGGGCGGTTGCGGCGGGGCGGGAAACGGAACGTGCTCTTCGTCACCCATTCGCGCGGCGGCGGCACGGCGCGGCGCGTTGCGGAGGAGATCGACCTGCTCGCGGCAGAGGGATCGGGGGCGGTCGTGATGCAGGCGGGCACGCGGCCGGGGACCGTCCGGCTCGGCCGGCCGGGGATGGCGGATCTGCCCTCGCTGGAGGCGCTGCCGCTCGCCGGTCCGGAACTGCCCAGATGTCTTGGTGATCTTGGCCTGACCGAGATCCGTCTGCATCATCTCGCGGATTTCGGTGTCCACGCAGCGCGCCGTATCGGCGGACTGGTCGCGAGGCTCGGCCTGCCGGTCGAGTTCGTGGTGCACGACTATCTTCCGATCTGCCCCCGGATCAATCTCGCCGACCTGTCGGGCATGTATTGCGGCGAACCGGGCGAAGCGGGTTGCCGCGGCTGTCTCCGCCTCCGGCGCTCTGAGTTCGGCGCGCCGGACATCGCGCTCTGGCGGCGCGGCTACGCGGCCCTGCTGAGCACCATGCGTGCGGTCCGGGTGCCTGACCGCGACGTGTCGGACCGCCTCGCGCGCTACTTCCCGGGCCTCGGCAATGTGATTGTGCAGCCGCATGAGCCACCCCTTCTGCCGGCCTCTCGGCGGCCCGAACCGCCTCGCCGCGGTCGCGTGCTGATCGCGGTGATCGGCGCCATCGGTCCGGCAAAGGGGTTTGACGTCCTGCTCGATCTCGCCGACCGGATCCGCCGGACGCGCACCGCCGCCGACCTCACCGTGATCGGCTACACCCGCAACGATGCGGCCGCACGTGCTGCCGGCATCCGGGTGACCGGCGCCTACCGCGAGGACCGGGTGCAGGCCGAGATCGCGACGGCCGACCCCGACCTGATCCTGATCCCGTCGACCTGGCCGGAAACCTATTGCTACACGCTGAGCCACGCGCTGGCCAGCGGACGCCCGGTTGCGGGCTTCGGCATCGGGGCGGTCGGCACCCGCCTCGGTGCGGCGGCAGAGGCGGGCGCGCGCGCGGCGGTTCTTCCGCTCGGTCTTGCGCGATCCCCGGCCGCCTTGCTCGATGCCCTGATCGCGATCACGGGCCGATCGCCGGCGCTAGGGCGGGAGGATGCATGAGGGAGCCGCTCAGGCTGCCTGCCGACTGGCGCCGAATGTGCGAACCAGCCGCTCGAGCGGCTGGCTCACCCGTTCGTGCAGAGCCGCGGCACGGACCGGGTCGATATGCAGGTAATCCTCCGGGACCGGCACCCAGGCGCAGTCCTGCCCGGCGATCGCCGCGATCAGACTGTCGCGGCCGGGCGAGGGCGGTGCCTGGCGGAGCAGGCCGGTGAGATAGAGTGCTCCCGGGGCAAGACCCGCGTTCGGCAACGGCATGGACGGCGGCGGGATCCGCATGCCGGCAAAGGCCGCAAACGGCTCGAGCACGGTGTCTTGCGCGCTGCCGCACGCGATCCTTAGATGCGTGATCGGCCCGGGGCCGACAGCCGACACCCATGCACGGCAGCGGCCGGCCAGATCGGCGGCTCCGTTCGACAATACATGATCGATGAACGCATTGATGTTCGCAAAGTATCTACCTTGATCGACAGTCTTCACATACTGGTTGAAGAGGGATCGGAGCCAGGGTTCGACCGGGCGGGTGACCAGGAGATACCGCGCCTCGGCGCCAAGCGCCGCGACATCGGCAGCGAAGGCGGCGATGGCGCCGGGCCTGCCGAGCGAGAGATACTCGCTCGAGACGATCATCCGCCCGCAGCCGCGCCGCCTGGCCTCGCTGGCCAGCCAGCCGAGGCTCCGCGGGGTGAGCCCCGGCGCCTCGGGGCCGAAGCCGTAGTGGCGCGAGAGCCCGTACTGGGCCGTGCGCCCGCCCTCGACGGCATAGAACACCCCGGCACGGCGGAGCGGCCCCTGCGCGGCCGCGAGCGCCTGCTGGACGTAGCTCGACGCGCATTTGTTCAGGCCGAGATGGACCAGGATCTGCATCGCCCGCTCCGCGGCGCGCCCCGCACGGGCGGCGGCCGAGAGCGTGGACGCGGCCGGTTAACGCGCGATGAAGCGGAAGCCCCTCAGCCCCGTCCCTCCGGCCCCGAATAGGCTCGCTCGACCCGCGCGACGCGGAGCTCGTAGTGGGAGTACCAGCGTTCGCGACCAAGCCGCTGCGCAACCAGATGTTCGGCGACCTGCTTCCAGGCCCGGAGGCTGGCCTCGTCGGCCCAGTAGGAGACGGTGATCCCGAGGCCCTCCGCATCGCGGACGCTTTCGGCGCCGAGGCAGCCGGGCCGGGCCAGCGCCATGCGCTCCATCTTCTCGGCCATGGCGGCGTAACCGTGGTCTCCGGCGGTCCGCCGCGAGGTGAAGATCACCGCATAATAGGGAGGCTCGGGGGTAGCTGCGAATCCGGTCATTTCACCAGGCTCCTTCCGGAGATTTTCTCCATCCGGCGGGCGAGCTCGACGTCCCTTTCGGTCAGGCCGCTGGTGTCGTGGGTGGTCAGCCGGACCTCGACCCGGTTGTAGACATTGCACCATTCCGGATGATGGTTCATCTGCTCGGCCTCGAAGGCGGCCCGCACCATCCAGGCCATCGCATCGCGGAAACCGCGGAAACGGAAGGTCTTCGAGATCGCGTTGCCGTCGGCCTCGATCGCCCATCCGGCATCGGCCAGATCGGCGGGAAGCATGGGGGAATCGCTCATGTCGGCCTCCATTGGCGCGGCGCCAGCAGAACACGAATCGCCGGCCCGGTCGACGGTGCGCATCCGCCGCCGGACCCGGTTGACCGCGCGGGCGACGGCCGTCATCCTGGCTCCCGGGCCGGCGCATCTGCGGCGGCGACGGAGCCTGGACCGGGAGTCTGGACCGCCTGCATGGCACGACGCCGCAACGTGATCTTCGACATCGGCCGCGTGCTGATCCACTGGGACATGCGCGTGGTGTTCCGCCGATTCCTGCCCGACGAGGCGGCAGTTGCGGAATTTCTCGCCGAGACCGGCTGGCACGACTGGAATATCGGGCTCGATCGCGGTGGCCGCTGGGACGAGGCGGTAGCCGACCTGGCGGCCCGCCATCCGCGCCACCGGGCGGTCATCGAGGCCTCGCACCGCTGCTGGCACGAGTCGGTGCCGGGCCCGATCGAGGGCACCGTCGAGATTCTCGGGGCCCTGCACGCGGCCGGGACGCCGCTCTACGCGATCACCAATTTCTCGCTCGAGAAGTGGCACGAGACGCGGGCCCGCTTCGAGTTCCTCAGGACCCGTTTCCGGGATGTGGTGGTCTCGAGCGAGGAAGGGGTCATCAAGCCCGACCCGGAGATCTACCGCCGCTGCCTTGACCGCAACGGGCTCCTCGCCGCGGAATGCGTCTTTATCGACGACAGCGCCGACAACATCGCGGCGGCAGGAGCGCTGGGGATCGACGGGATCCTGTTTACCGATCCCCCGGCGCTGGCAGCGGCCCTGCGCGCGCGCAGGCTGCTGGACTGAACTGGCGGCCTCAGGCGGCCGTCCCTGTCAGCGGGTAGCGGCGGAGCAGGCGGAACCCCGCATTGGCGCCGGGATCGCCGAAGAGGCAGATGTCGCCGATGTCGAGGACGGGGTCGAGCGCCGGCGAGACGAGCGGGGCAACGGCCGCGAGAATGGGTTCGGCCTCGCCCGGTCGCAGGCGGCCGCTGAGCGTGAGATGGAAGCGGAAGCCGCCAAGCACGTAGGGATAGCCCCAGCGCCGGAGATTGGCCTCTTGCTCCGGCGTCAGGCCGGGAGCGCGGCGGCGGGCGAGTTCGGCCTCTCCCGACGGCGCCCGGAAGCGGTCGAGGTCGCGGACGCAGCCCGCCGCAAGAGCGTCGAGGGCAGGGGCCGGTCCCGACGGGACGAGCGCAAGAAAGCCGATGGCCGTCGATGCCACGAGGCCCGGAGCCCTCAGGGCCGCCGTACCTGCAGCCAGCCCGCCGATGGCGTCGTCGAGCTCCGCCACCGTCGTCCCGGGGGCAAGGCGGAAGGGCGGCTTCAGTGTGCCGTGGAGTCCGTAGCGCCACGGCGCACGGGTCATCTCGGGCAACGGGCGGGGCAGCGCGACGGCGGGCCGGTCAACGTCGATTCCGGACTCCGCGTCCCAGCCCAGCCAGGCGGTGCCGAAGCGCGCCAGGGCCGAGCCCGACGGCGGCGCCCAGAACACTGCATAGCGCGCATAGCCCTCGATCCCGCTCATGAGTCCTCATCCGATGGGCGCGGCGAACCCGGCCGACTCGCGTGGAGACGTTAACCGCGCCTGTCCTTGTGCGGCGCCCGCAAGACGGATGCGCGACAAAGCGCCGCTTGCCGGGCGGATCCCGGCATCGTGTTCATCGACGCCCGCAGCCAGGCGGAGTTCGCGATGATCGGCCATCCGGCGGCTGTCGACGGCAACGTGCCGGTGCAGTTCCTCACCGACCGGCTCAACCCCGAAAGCGGCGCCTATGCGATGGACACGAACCCCGGCTTCGTGGCCGACGTCGATGCACTGATGGCCCGGCTGGGCAAGAGCAAGGATGCGCCCGTCTTCGTGATCTGCCGTTCGGCCGCTGCGGCCGACATGCTGACGGAAGCGGGCTACGCCCGGGTCTACAGTGTGGTCGACGGGTTCGAGGGCGCGGTCGACAAGGCAACGGGCCATCGGACCGTCGATGGCTGGCGCAACGCGGACTTGCCCTGGACCTACACGCTGTCCGCTCCGCGACCAACGCCCTTCATGCGGAATCTTTTCAGCGGATGCGGCATGCTTTAAGCGCATCTTCATACTGCAGCGAAAGGCCCTGACGCTCAAGCCGTTGCGTGCATGGACTGCGATCGTCGATGCCGGCTCGGTGACCGCGGCTGCCGGGGTGCTGCACGTGACCCCGCCGGCCGTCTCGACCCAGCTGCGCGTGCTCGAGGAGATCGTCGGCGCGCAGGTGCTGCACCGGGGTCCCGACGGACACATCGGTATCACGCCGATCGGCGAGGAGCTGCTGGCGACCGCGCGGCGCGTCGAGCATGCGCTCGACCTCTGCTTCCAGCGCGTCACGGCGATGCGGAACGGGCTCGCAGGCCATGTCTCGGTCGGCGTGGTGTAGACCGGCAAGTATTTTGCCCCCGGGCTTGTGGCGCGGATGAAGCGGAGCCATCCGGAGATCGAGGTCGGGCTCAGGGTCGGCAACCGCGAGGAGATCATCGACATGCTGTCCAAGGGCGGAATCGAGCTTGCCATCATGGGCCGGCCGCCGGTCTCGCCCGCCAATGTCTGCGACGAGCTTCGCGAGCATCCCTATCTGGTCATCGCGCCGCCCGACCACCCGCTTGCCGGACGCAAGCGGACCGATCCGGACGAACTCCTCGGAGAGACCTTCCTCTGCCGCGAGGAAGGATCCGGTTCGCGCATCCTGATGATCGGCTATCTCGACCGGATCGGCGAGGGGCGGCCGTACCGGATCGTCGAGATGGGCACCAACGCGACCATCAAGCAGGCGGTGATGGCCGGGCTCGGGGTGGCGGCGATCTCCGGCCACACGGTCGCGCCGGAGCTGGAGGCGGGGCGGCTCGTCGCGCTGCCGCTCGCAGGCATGCCGATCATGCGCACCTGGTACCTGATCCGGCTCGCCGAGACCGAGATGTCGCCCGTCGCGGCGGAATTCCGCCGGTTTCTCCTCGACCTCGGGGGCGACTACCTTCCGAAGGTTCCGGCCGGGTAGGCGCGGCGCCGGCGGGCGGTTGTGCGTTCTGCGGCA
The DNA here is from genome assembly GCA_039805905.1 of Limibaculum sp. Taxonomy (GTDB): domain Bacteria; phylum Pseudomonadota; class Alphaproteobacteria; order Rhodobacterales; family Rhodobacteraceae; genus Thermohalobaculum. The sequence continues at coordinate 98,906 of JBDIVM010000002.1, forward strand.
ATGTGGCTATGGTGCCCCGGCGCTGCATCGGGCGCGCGGGAGGGAACGGGCGCCGGAGCGGCGCAGGGGGTCGCTTGAGCAATCCGGATGTGGTGATCGTGGGCGCCGGCGCGGCGGGAATCGGCGCCGGGCTCGAGCTCCGCGAGCGCGGCATTCCCTTCGTGATCCTCGAGGCCGCGAAGCGGGTCGGCGGGCGCGCCCATACCGACCGGACCTCGCTGTCCCATGCCTGGGACCAGGGCTGCCACTGGCTGCACTGCGCCGATGTGAACCCGCTGGTGACGTGGGCGGACCGGCTCGGCGCGGAGTATGTGCGGCAGGGCTGGGTCGACCATCTCATGATGTGGTCGGAGGGCGGCTGGCTGGACGCCGCGGCGGCGCGGGCAGCGCGGACCCACACGACCGCGGCCTTCGACGCCATCTATGCGGCCGCCGCCCGTGACCGGGACCTGACCGTGGCCGAAGTGTTGCCGGATGCGGGTCCGCGGGCGCGCACGGTGCGGCATATCCTGCAGCTGATGTGTTGCGAGGATCCCGAACGGGTTTCGGCCCTCGGCTATGCGGATTACGCCGACAGCGGCGTGAACTGGCCGGTGGCCAGCGGCATGGGAGACCTGGTCGCGGGCATGTCGGCCGGTCTGCCCGTGCGTCTGGCTGCGCCGGTCAGCGCGGTCGAGCAAGGGCCGCGCGGCGTTCGGGTCGTGACGCCGGAAGGTACGCTGGCAGCGCGCGCGGCGATCGTCACCGTCTCGACCAATGTCCTCCGCGCGGGAGCGATCCGCTTCGGTCCGGGGCCCGCGCGGGATCTCCTGGAACTGATCGACGACACACCGTGCGGCGCCTACGAGAAGGTGGCCATCGAGTTCCGGCGGCAGCCCGTGGATGAGCAGGGCAAGCTCTTCTGCATGGTCGATCCCGGCGGCGATGCGGCGCCGCTCGACTTCCAGGTCGCGCCGGGAGGCGTTCCCCTCCTGATCGCCCATATGGGCGGCAGCCTGGCGCGGGACATGGCCGCGGCCGGGGCGGCGGCGATGGTGGACTTCGCGGTGGAGCGCCTGTCTGCGGCCTTCGGCGCGGACATCCGGAGCGAGATCGTCGCGGCGGCGACAACCGCCTGGCAGGCCAACCCCTTCGTAAGGGGAGGCTACAGCTATCCGTCGGCCGGGCGCGCGGAGCGGCGGCGCCGGATGATTGCGGCGGACACCGGGAATGTCGCCTTTGCCGGCGAGGCGTTCTCGCTCCGCTGGCAGGCGACCGCGCATGGCGCCTACCAGAGCGGGCGCGACGTGGCGGCTCGGCTGGCAGCTGTCCTGGCAGCAGGTCCGGGGGCAGCCTGACGGCCCGGCGCCGATCCGCGGGCGGGGAGGCCCGGCTGGATCGCGCCTCCGGGCTCGGACGGGCAGACAGCAAGCGGCATGTGCGGGGTCCGGTGCCGGGAGAGTGGCCTGCCGGCGGGCAGGAAGGGGCCATCCATGCGCCCGGCACGGGCAGCCGGTAGATGACCGAGGCACATTGCATGCGAGGACACTGAAGCCTCGCCATCAAGAAGTCCGGGCTGAACGGCTTCTGGCGAAGTCCGGGCCGTTGATGTACTTTCTGGGCGGTGTCCGCAGCGATGTGCGTAGCGTCATGGGAACACGGTGCGTCAGTGACGACGGTCTCGCCTTCGACCGGAGCGAGACCGAGCAGTCCATCCCGGACCGTTTCGCCCGGATTGTCGCCCGTTACCCGGATCGTCTGGCCGTAGCGGCAGGCGGGGCCTCGCTTGACTTCCGCGCTCTCGACGCGGCGAGCAACGCCGTCGCGCACCGCATCCTCGGGCTCGCGGGCGAGGCGCCGGAGCCGGTGTGCCTGCTGGTCAGGCAGGGAATCGACCTGGTCACCGCCATCCTCGGCACCCTGAAGGCGGGCAAGATATACCTTGCCCTCGACCCGAGGCATCCGCGGCCCGAACTGGTGCACTTTGTCGAGCACAGCGGCGCCCGGCTGTTCCTCTGCGATGCCGCCAACGAGGCCGTTGCTTCCGATCTCGCGGTGCCGGGCCAGAGGGTCCTGAACCTGGCCTCGGCCGGCACGGCTGCATGCGGGGCGACCGCGCTGCCCGGACTCGCGCCTGATCGACCCGCATACATCTTCTACACGTCCGGATCGACGGGCACCCCGAAGGGTGTGGTCGATTGCCACCGGAACGTGCTGCACAACGTGATGCGCTATACGAACAACCTCGGGATCGCCCCGTCGGACAGGCTTTCGATGGTTCAGTCCTGCAGCTTCAGCGGCACGGTCTCGAGCCTGTTCGGCGCTCTGTTGAATGGCGCGGCGATATTTCCCTTCGACCTGCAGGGCCTGGGCATAGAGGCCATGGCGGCCTGGCTCGCCCGGGAACAGATCACGATCTTCCATTCGGTCCCGACGATCTTCGAGCAGCTCTCCGCGGTCGTCCCGGCCCTGCCGCACCTGCGCCTGATCCGGCTGGAGGGTGACCGCTGCGAGCCGCGCCACCTGGCGCGCTTCGTCGAGCGGTTCGGCCCCGGCGCGATCGTCGTCAACGGTCTGGGCGCGACCGAGACCGGGATCGTCCGGCAGTTCTTCTTCCGGCACGGCGACGCGGTGCCAGCCGAGACGGTGCCCATTGGCTACCCGGTAACCGACATGGAGGTGCAGCTCCTCGGCGAGAGCGGACACGGCGTCGCCGATGGCGACACGGGCGAGATCGCGGTTGCGAGCCGCTATCTGGCGACGGGGTACTGGCGCCGCCCGGACCTGACCGCCCGGGCGTTCAGGCCCGATCCGGTCGACCCGCAGCGCCGGGTCTACCGCACGGGCGATCTCGGCCGGATGCGGCCCGGCGGCTGTCTCGAGTATCTCGGAAGGAAGGACTTCCAGTCCAAGATACGTGGCGTTCGGATTGACCTGCCGGAGATCGAGTCCTGCCTGAACCGTCAGCCGGGGATCGACCGGGCCCTGATCGCCGTGCGGGAGGACCGACCCGGAGCGCAGCAACTGGTCGCCTATCTCACCGTCGCGGCCGGCGCGGAACTTCGGGTATCGGTGCTCCGGAGCGCGCTTGCCCGGTCACTCCCGGCGATCATGGTGCCGGCGCGTTATGTCCTGGTCGAGGGGTTTCCGCTCGACAGGAACCGGAAGCTCGACCGACGGGCCCTTCCGCCGCCCGGGCGCGAGCGCCCGGAGATCGACACACCCTTTTCCGCGCCCCTGACCGACCGGCAGCGTGCGATCGCTTCCTGCTTCCAGGACGTGCTCGGGCTGGATAGCGTGGGGCTGAATGACGACTTCTTCGAACTTGGCGGCGACTCTCTCCTGGCGACCGAACTCCTGCTCCTGATCGACGACCGCCTGGACATCCCCTGTCCTTCCGACTTCCTCTACGCCTCGCCGACGGTGGCGGGACTGGACCGCGCGTTCGATGCTGCGGCTCGCGCCGGTGATCTTGTGGCGCTTCAGCCGGAAGGGAGCGGGCCGGCGCTGTTCTGTCTCCATGGCACCTCGGGTTATGTCCTGGAATACCGGGAACTGGCGCGCACCCTGGGGCCGGACCTGCCTGTCTACGGGATCCAGAACCGCGAGGTCATGGTTTCGGGCCGAGGGCACCTTCCGCCCGGCGTCGAGGCCATGGCCGCCGCGGCGGCGACCGAGATCCGGCGCGCGCAGCCGGAAGGGCCCTATCATCTCTGCGGCAGCTGCTTTGGCGGCGTGGTTGCGATCGAGACCGCCCGGAGGCTCCGGCGCATGGGATGCGAGGTCGGCTCTGTCGGCCTGATCGACACTGCCTTTCCCAAGGGGACGCTCCGTGCGTACCGACCCTTGAAGCCGATGCGCGAATACGGGAAGCAACTGGTGCGGCTACCCGCCCGGCAGAGCATCGGTGTGGCCGTCGCTCGCTTTCGAACCTACCTCGCGCGCATCGGACGGCGCGGCTGGAAGCACCTGCGCTTCGTTGCGAGCCGGCATGGTCGGCCACTGGGGTTTGAACACCTCGCATTGCCCGATCGGGAGGCGCGGTATTTTGCCCGGGCACAGTTCCGGCTGCGGCCCTATGACGGTCCGGTGACCCTCTTCTCTGCCGGTCTGCCCGATGACCGGGCCGAGTGGCAGAGAGCGGTGGATCGTCTGCACGTGGTCGAGATGGGCGGGGTCCTGCCCTCGGAGCGGCGGCCTCATCTTGTCAGCGAACCTTATGTCCGTGACCTTGCACGCCGGTTGCGCGCGGCGTTGGATGCCGAACGGGCCCAGGACTGAAGGCTGCCTGCCCCTTGTCCCGCGCTGCCGGAGCCCGGTCGTCAGTCTGCGTCGTCGCCGTCCTCGCGGCCCTATCCCGGATCGGCCACGAATCCTGCGGCCTCGATCGCGGCCACCGCGGCAATCTCGTCATTGTCCGACGTGTCGCCGCTGATCCCGACGGCACCGATGATCGCGCCCCTGCGGTCGCGCACCAGCACGCCGCCCGGCACCGGGATCATGCCGTCGGCAAAGATGCGGCCGGCGGCGAGCAGGAAATAGGCCTGCTTCTCTGCCCGCTCATAGAGCGCGCGGGAGCCCAGCCCCATCTTGAGCGCTCCGCTGGCCTTGCCGCGCGCGATCTCGAAGCGGCCGTTCGAGGCGCCGTCCTCGCGCTCGAAGGCCTTCAGATGCCCGCCCGCGTCCAGCACGCAGACCGAGAGCGGCTTCATGCCCGCCTCGCGGCCCCGGGCAAGCGCCTTCGTGACAATGCTGCGCGCCTTGCGCAGGGTAATCTCGGTCATGACCGGCTCTCCCTCTTTGCTGCCGACGGCCCATGCGCGGCGGTGGTGCGGATCGCGCGCCGATCTCCGGGCGGTTCCGGCAGCTTGCCGGCCCTTTCTACCACCACGTGATCGGCGCGTGCGAAATTCTCCTTGCTGCGGAGGGTTCCCATGGATTCTCGATCGGCGCGATTCCCCCGCCCGGGAATGCCGCGCAGGCGATGGAGCCGGGCACCGATGCGCGGCTGCCCGGCCCAAGGCAGCGGAGCGACCGGGTCCCGCCGCGTCGCCGCCGTCCCGCTTTCTGGTCACGAGAACGGCGGCACCCGCACCGTCCGGGACAACTTGCAGCGGCCATCATCCGCCACGGGGCCCGGAGGCGGCCGTTCAGGTGTCGCGATGCACCTTCTCGCGCCGCTCGTGCCGCTCCTGCGCGGCGAGCGAGAGGGTCGCGATCGGCCGCGCGTCCAGCCGCTGCAGCGAGATCGGCTCGCCGGTTTCCTCGCAATATCCATAGGTTCCGTCCTCGATCCGGCGCAGCGCGGCGTCGATCTTGGCGATCAGCTTGCGCTGGCGATCACGGGTACGCAACTCGAGCGCCCGGTCGGTCTCGGCCGAGGCGCGGTCTGCGAGATCGGGGATGTTCTGGGTCTCTTCCTGCATGTGAACGAGGGTTTCACGGCTCTCGTTCAGGATCGAGTCCTTCCAGGCGATGAGCTTGTGCCGGAAATACTCCTTCTGCCGCTCGCACATGAACGGCTCGTTGTCAGTGGGCTTGTACTCGGCGTCGACAGGGACTTCGATGTTCATCTTCGATACCGCGACCACGCTCCGCTCCACAACTTTTTCACTGCTCGAGTTGGCGCCTCTATAGATAAACCGCGCCGGATTGTCACGCCTTAAAAAGCGTTCAGGACTGCGCTATATCCCTCGGCCACAAAAGGATTCTCGTTGACAGGCACGTAGCCGCAAGGGGGCAGGATGCGATTCGAGGGAACCGCCGAATATGTGGCGACCGACGACCTGATGGTCGCCGTCAACGCCGCCATCCGGCTCGAACGGCCGCTGCTGGTCAAGGGCGAGCCCGGCACCGGGAAGACCGAGCTGGCCCGCCAGGTGGCACAGGCCCTGGGGCTGCGCCTGATCGAGTGGCACGTGAAGTCCACCACCCGCGCCCAGCAGGGGCTCTACGAGTACGACGCGGTCAGCCGGCTGCGCGACAGCCAGCTCGGCGACGGTCGGGTCGGCGAGGTCCGGAACTACATCAAGCCCGGCAAGCTGTGGGATGCCTTCGCTGCCGGCGAGAAGGTGGTGCTGCTGATCGACGAGATCGACAAGGCGGACATCGAGTTCCCGAACGACCTGCTGCAGGAACTCGACCGCATGGAGTTCCACGTCTACGAGACCGGCGAGACGGTGAAGGCGCGGCACCGGCCGATCGTCATCATCACCTCGAACAACGAGAAGGAGCTGCCCGACGCCTTCCTGCGCCGCTGCTTCTTCCACTTCATCGCCTTCCCGGACACCGAGACCATGCTCAGGATCATCGATGTCCATTTCCCCTCGATCAGGAAGGAGCTGGTGCACGCCGCGCTGACCCAGTTCTACGAGATCCGCGACACGCCGGGGCTGAAGAAGAAGCCCTCGACCTCGGAGGTGCTGGACTGGCTGAAGCTCCTGATGGCCGATGACGTCGATCCGGCCGTGCTGCGCGCCGACCCGAAATCGGCGATCCCGCCACTCTATGGCGCGCTGCTCAAGAACGAACAGGACGTGCACCTGTTCGAGCGGCTGGCGTTCCTGGCGCGGCGGCAGGGGGGGTGAGGCCCGCCGCCGCGCGCCACGGATCGCAGCCCACCCGGATCTGAAGGCGGTTGAGCCCGACGGATTGCCCGCCTATTGTCCTGCGCACGGGAGATGCGCGTGAAGGCGGTGCAGCGGGCTGGGGGCCGGTTTCCGGGTGTTCGTTGAAGCGCTCCTCACCGCGGTGCTGCCGGTCTTCGCCGTGCCGGCGCTCGGCTTTGCCATGGGGCGGGGCGGGACGTTCGACCGCGACTCGGCCGAGGCGGTCAACCGCTTCGTGTTCCTGCTCGCGGTCCCGGCCGTCACCTTCTATCTGATCGTCCAGGCCGACCTCTCGGCCTTCGACTGGCCGGCCGTGTTGGCCTATCTCGGGGTCGAGCTCGCCATCTACGCCTCGGTCGCGCTGGCGGTGCGTCACCTCGCGGGGCTCGGTCCGCGGGAGTCGGTGCTCCTCGGCATGACCGCCTGCTTCTCGAACACGGTGTTCTTCGTCCACCCGATCGCAAGCGCGCTCCACGGTGCGGACGCGGCACTGCCGGTGGTGGCCGTGATCACCGTCGACTCGGTCCTGGTGTTCACCGGCACGGTCGTCGCGATGGACGTGGCCTCGCACCGCGCGGGCGGCATCGGCAAGGTCGTCAGGATGGTCGTCCGCAACCCGCTGGTGGTCTCGCTGGTCCTCGGTGCCGTGATCGCGGCCGGCCGGATCCCCATGCATGAGGGCATCGTCACCTTCGTGCGCTTCGTCGGCGGAGCGGCGGCGCCGGCCTCGCTGTTCGCGCTCGGCGTGATCATGAGCGCGGTGCCGCTGGCGCGCTATGGCGGCACCTCGCTGACGGTGGCGCTCGTCAAGGTCGCCGTCATGCCGATGGCGGTGCTCGCCGTGCTCGGGGCGCTTGGCGGCGACGGCTGGAGCGATACGCTGGTGCTGATCGCCGCCGGCCCCTGCGGCGCGATGCCTTTCGTCATCGCGCTGCGCTACGGGGTGGCGACGGACCGGATCGCGGCCGCTATTGTGGTCTCGACGGTTATCTCTACCATCACCACCGCTGCCCTTGCCTGATCCGGAGTGTCCCGCATGAGCCAGCCGACCACCGTCCGCCCCGTGCGCGCCGCCGACGAAGCCCAGTGGCGCCGGCTCTGGACAGCCTATCTCGAATTCTACAGGACATCCGTGCCCGAGGAGGTCTACCGCACCACCTTCGCGCGGCTGCTTGGCGGCGATCCGCAGGATTTTCACGGGCTCGTGGCCGAGCAGGGCGGCCGGGTGATCGGACTGACCCACTACCTCTTCCACCGGCACTGCTGGCGGATCGAGAACGTCGTCTACCTGCAGGACCTCTATGTCGATCCGGAGGTGCGCGGCACCGGGGCCGGGCGGGCGCTGATCGAGGCGGTCTATGCGGCGGCGGACGCGGCCGGCTGCCCCTCGGTCTACTGGCTGACACAGGACTTCAACACCACCGCACGCCGGCTGTACGACCGCATCGCGAAGGTGACGCCCTTCATCAGGTATCAGCGTTGACGGGCTTTGGCCGATGTCTCGCGGCCCTGCTGGCGGTGGCCCTCGCAGCCGGCTGCGAGGGCCCTGGCGGCGACCCCGCAGCGCCGGTAGCAGGCGGCCCGAAACCGGCATTCCCGGTTCTGGGCGCAGCGCTGCCGGCGGGGCACACCGCCTATGACAACGCCAGCCTGGCGCGGGTCTTCGCGAGCCTCGCCTTCGACATGGAATGGGGCGACCGGCGCGAGGGGCTGGTGCGCTACGAGGCGCCGGTCGCGGTCGGGCTCGACGGAGACTGGCCGGCGCCCCAGGTGGCATTCCTGCGCGACTATCTGGCGACCATGGCGCATCAGGCGGGGATCGTGATCGGCCTCGCCGACGGGCCGGCGAACCTCCATGTCCGCCTCGTCCCGGGCAGCCGGTTCGAGCGGCTCTTGCCGACCGCCTATTGCGTAGTCGCCCAGGGCGACGTGGCCTGGCAGGACTTCGCCCTCAAGCCGTCGGATTTCGGCGGAACGGCCCTCGCGCGGGCACGGCGGATCGACCAGATGACCATCTTCATCCCGGATCATGCCCCGCCCTACATGGTGCGCAACTGCCTTCTGGAGGAAATCCCCCAGGCCCTGGGACTTGCCAACGACCTCTACGGGCTCGGCTCGTCGATCTTCAATGACGACGCGGCGCATCTCTGGCCGACCAAGCTCGACTACCTGATGCTGCGGGTGCTCTACGATCCGGCGCTGGCGACCGGCATGAGCCGGCGCCGCGCCGAGGCCGAGGCCGGGGCCGTGCTTGCGCGGGTCAATCCTGCCGGGAACGGTGCACCGTCCCTGCCGGCACTGCAGCAGCGCGCGCTCGGCGACTGGCCGGACCTGATGCGGCAGGTGTTCTCGCGCGACGCCACGCCCGCCAGGCAGAAGCAGGATGCCAGGCGCGCGCTCGACCTTATCGAGACCATGGCACCGCAGTCGGCACAGCATTGCCATACCCTGGTCACCGCGGGCCGGGTCTTCTCGTCGGAGGATCCGGTCCGCGCGCTGGCGCTGTTCGACGAGGCCCGGCGGGTCTGCGATGCGGCGCATGGTGTGTCCGACATCCGGCATGCGCGCATCGATCTGGAGTCGTCCTGCGCACTGGCGCGGCTTGGCCGGAACGCCGAGGTTCCCGTGCTTGCCGAACGGGTCTGGCCCGTGTTGGCGGCGCATGGGCAGGACGAGCGTCTGGCGGCGCTCTACACGATCGAGGCGGATGCTCTGGCCGGCTCCGAGTCCGGCAGTGCCCGGGCGGAGAGCACCGGCCGCCTCGCCAGGGCCTGGAGCGCCTATGCCCTCGGTGACGGGCGGCGCGCGGCCGATTGCCGGCAAAAGGGCTGAGGAGTACGGAAATGCTGGTTGCGATCGCCTTCACCCTGGGATGCGCTGTCGGCTGGGTCCGCGCCACACGCCGCGGCGGCGGGCTGGCGCACCGCCTGCAATACGCCGCGGCGCACGGCATCCCGGCAGCACTGATCGTGCTGGCGCTGGGTGTGCTCGCGGTCAGGATGGGCTGGTGGGGCGGCTGAGGGCAGCGCGATGTTCCTCAAGCTCTTCTTCGGACTGAAGGCAGCCAAGGTTCCGGTCTCGCTGCGCGAGCATCTGACGCTGATCGCGGCGATGGATGCGGGGCTCGTGATCTACGACGTCGACGGATTCTACTACCTCGCCCGCGCGGCGCTGGTGAAGGACGAGCGCCATCTCGACCGTTTCGACCGGGTCTTCGCCGAGGTGTTCAGGGGGATCGAGCGGACCGAGGGCGGCGAGGGGGTCGAGGCCGTCTCGCTGCCCGGGGAGTGGCTCAGGAAGCTCGCCGAGAAGCACCTGACCGACGAGGAGAAGGCGCTGGTCGAATCCCTCGGCGGCTGGGAGAAGCTGATGGAGACGCTGCGGCAGCGTCTCGATGAGCAGAAGGGCCGCCATCAGGGCGGCTCGAAATGGATCGGCACTGCCGGCACCTCGCCCTTCGGCGCCTACGGCTACAACCCCGAGGGCGTCCGCATCGGCCAGCACGAGAGCCGCAATCGCCGCGCGGTGAAGGTGTGGGACAGGCGACAGTTCCGGAACCTCGACGACACGGTGGAACTGGGCACGCGCAACATCAAGGTGGCGCTGAAGCGGCTGCGGCGCTGGGCGCGCGAGGGGGCGGCCGAGGAGCTCGACCTCGACGGCACCATCCGCAGGACCGCCGAGCAGGGCTGGCTCGACGTGCAGATGCGGCCCGAGCGGCACAATGCGGTGAAGGTGCTGATGCTGTTCGACATCGGCGGCTCGATGGATGACCACGTGAAGGTCGCGGCGGAGCTGTTCTCGGCCGCGCGCAGCGAGTTCAAGCACCTGGAATACTACTACTTCCACAACTGCCTCTACGAGGGGCTGTGGCGCGACAACCGGCGGCGCTGGGACCAGCAGACGCCGACCTGGGACGTGATCCACACCTACGGGCCGGACTGGAAGCTGGTGATCGTCGGCGATGCCGCGATGAGCCCCTACGAGATCCTCTACCCCGGCGGGGCCAACGAGCACTGGAACGCCGAGCCGGGCGAGCTGTGGCTGCGCCGCGCGCTGCTGAAATGGCCGCACGCCGCCTGGATCAACCCGGTGTCCGAGGCGCAGTGGCGCTACACCCAGTCGATCGGCATGATCCGCGGGATCATGGGCGGCCGGATGTTTCCGATGACGCTGGCGGGACTCGATGCGGCGACACGGGAGTTGAGCCGGTAGACCGGCCCGCCACGCGCTGCGCGATTCGCGTCACATGTCCGACTCCACCCGGTTCCGGCCGTTCTTCTTGGCCCGGTAGAGCAGCGCGTCGGCGCGGGCAATGAGGTCGTTCGCGCTGTCGGTGGCAAGGAGCTGGGTTACACCGAAGGAGACGGTCACCCGGCCGATGGCGCTGTGGTCCCGGCTGAGGACGAAATCGGTCTCGAACAGCATCCGCCGCAGATTGTCCGCGAGACGCGCGGCGTTGAACAGCGTCGTCCTCGGGAACAGGATGGCGAACTCCTCGCCGCCGAACCGGGCCGGGGTGTCGCGCCCCTTGATGTTGTCCTTGATCAGTGCCGCGACGTGCTTGAGCATGGCGTCGCCCACCTGATGGCCGTGCCGGTCGTTCAGCCCCTTGAAGTGGTCGAGGTCGGCAAGCGCGAAGCTGAGCGGCAGGCCGTTCGTCTGCGCCAGCGACACCTCGCGTTCCAGCACCTCGTCGAGATGGCGGCGGTTCGGGATCTGGGTCAGGTGGTCGAGATAGGCGGAATCGCGCAGCCGCCGCAGCTCGCGCTGCAGCTCGCCGACCTGGGCGCGGACCTTGGCGAGCTCGCCGTTGATCGTGTCGGTGCGGGCCGACTGGTCGCGGCCGAGCTGGAGCAGCCGGTCCACCGCGCGCCGCACCTCGGCGGGCCGACGGATCGAGGCCATGCCCCGCTGTGTTTGGGAGAGCGAGGCGAGGAACGCCTGGCTTGCCCCCTGGCTGTCGCGGATCGCCCGCTGGGCATCGGCAAGGCCGGATTCGAGCTCATCGCCGATCCGGGTGATGCCGCGGGACAGGCGCTTCTGCAGGAAGTGCTCTTCGTAGATCTGCTCGATGGTGTCGAGATCGACCTGGTCCGCCTTGATCAGCTCGCTGTCGACCCGCGCCTTGAGGGCCGCATCCTCGCCGGCCACATAGGTGTACCAGACGGCATAGGCGGGTGGCTTCGGCGGGCTGCGGTGCCGGCGCGCCTGGTCGAGCGCCTCCACCGAGAACCGGGCCGCCCTGAGATATTCGGACTCTTCGCCCGATTCCCGCTGCGGTTCCGGCCGTTCGCTCGCGCGAGGCTCCGCCGGGGCGTCCGTTCCTCTCTGCAGTTCGGGCATGGCTCGACCAGGATTGCCGGACCGGGATCGGCGAACAGTCTGGCAAGTCCTGGTTAGCGAGGCCCTAACCCTGCGTCAGGAGCTCTTTCGGTCGGCCATCACGCAGAGCAGCTCGTAGAGGATCGTCGCTCCGTTGAAGGCGGTCAGCCCGCCAACGTCGAAGGGCGGCGAGACCTCGACCATGTCGGCGCCGCGGATGTCGAGCCCCTTCAGGCGGCGCACCATGCCCTGCGCCTCGCGCATGGTCAGCCCGCCGGCCTCGGGCGTGCCGGTGCCGGGCGCGAAGGCGGGGTCGAGGCTGTCGATGTCGAAGCTGACATAGATCGGGCCCCGGCCTGCGATCCCGATCGCCTCGTCGATGCAGGCGCGCCAGCCGCGCTCCTCGACCTCCTCGATCTGCATCACGCGCATGCCGCTCGTGCGCGAGAACTCGGCGTTCTCCATCGAGAACACCGAGCCGCGGATACCGATCTGCACGGTCCGCTTCGGATCGATCGCGCCGGCATCCGCCGCCTGCTTGAAGGGCGTGCCGTGATGGTGATCGGAGCCGAGATAGCCCTTGCCGGTGTCGCAATGGGCGTCGATATGGATGAGCCCGAGCCGCTCGCCCTTGGCGATCGCGCGCAGGATCGGCGCGGTGATGGCGTGGTCGCCGCCGCAGGTCAGCGGCCGGATGCCGGCAGCGTGGACCCGCGCGTAGAAGGCCTCGATGTCGTCGAGCGCGGGTTTCAGCTCGAACGGGCTCCTGACCCAGGCGTCGCCGATATCGGCAACCCGCGCCGCCTCGAAGGGCGAGGCGCCGGTCGCCTGGTTCACGCGGCGGATCAGCGAGGACTGGTTCCTGACCTCGCGGGGTCCGTGCCGGGTGCCGGGCCGGTTGGTCACGCCGCCGTCATAGGGAACGCCGATCACCCCGATCTCGGGCGGGTCGGCCTCGAAATCCTCGCGGTAGGGCAGCCGGAAGAACGAGGCGAGCCCGGTGTAGCGCGGGCGCTGCTGGGGATCGGCATAGTCGAGGGAATCGCGGTCGCTCATGGAGGGGCTCCGGGCTATTGCGGGAGACTGCGCCATTCGCGGTGGCGGGGCAATGGCGGATCGGCCTAGACTTCCTGCCATGCCTGATTCCCCCCGCTTCATCCATCTCCGCGTGCACTCCGCCTACTCGCTCAAGGAGGGGGCGATCCATGTGAAGAAGCTGGCCGGGCTCTGCGAGAAGCTGGGCTTCCCGGCGGTGGGGATCGCGGACACGAACAACCTCTTCGGCGCGCTGGAGTTCTCCGAGAGTGCGGTGAAGGCGGGTGTGCAGCCGGTGATGGGATTGCAACTCGCACTGGCCTATGCCGAGGCGGCGCCGGGCGAGCGGCCAGTGGATCCGGCGCCCGTGGCGCTCTATGCCCAGGACGAGACGGGGTGGCAGAACCTGATGGCACTCTCCACCGCCGCCTTCCTCGAGACCGACACCAGCCAGTTGCCGCATGTGTCGCTCGATCGGCTGGCGGCCCGATCGGCGGGCCTGATCTGCCTGACCGGAGGTGCGGACGGGCCTCTGGGCCGTCACCTCCGGGCCAACCGGCAGGGTGCTGCCGAGGCGCTGGCGCGGCGCATGGCCGAGATGTTCCCAGGCCGCCTCTATGTCGAGTTGCAGCGCCACGGAACGGAGGGGCGTCTGCGCACGGCGCCCGAGGAGGCAGCCGAGCCGGGGCTGATCGACATCGCCTATGCGCAGGACCTGCCGCTTGTCGCCACCAACGACGTCTATTTCGAGACGCCGGAGCTGTTTGCCGCCCATGACGCTTTCCTCTGTATCGGCGAGGGGCGCTATGTGAATGAGGGCAACCGGCGGATGCTGACCCCTGAGCATTATCTGAAGTCCGCTGCCGAGATGGCAAGGCGGTTCCGGGACGTTCCGGAAGCGATTGAGAACACGGTTGAAATTGCGCGCCGCTGCGCTTTCCGCCCGCGCACCCGCGGGCCGATCCTGCCGCGGTTTGCGGAGGACGAGGTCGAGGAACTGCGGCGGCAGGCCCGCGAGGGGCTGGCGGCGCGGCTCGCCGTGATCCCGCACGCCGCGCCGGTCGCCGAATACGAGAGCCGGCTCGAATTCGAACTCGGCGTCATCGAGCAGATGGGCTTCCCCGGTTATTTTCTCATCGTGGCCGACTTCATCAAATGGGCAAAGGCCCGGCAGATCCCGGTCGGGCCGGGTCGTGGCTCCGGCGCGGGCTCTCTGGTCGCCTATGCCCTGACGATTACTGATCTGGATCCATTGCGCTACGGTCTTCTCTTCGAACGGTTTCTGAACCCAGAGCGCATCTCGATGCCGGACTTCGACATCGACTTCTGCCAGGACCGGCGCGAGGAGGTGATCCGCTACGTTCAGGAGAGGTATGGCACGGACCGGGTGGCGCACATCATCACCTTCGGCACCCTGCTCTCGAAGATGGCGGTGCGCGACGTCGCCCGGGTGCTGCAGATGTCCTATTCGCAGGGTGACCGGCTGTCGAAGCTGATCCCGGTCGAGGGGGTGAAGCCGCTCTCCGTCCGCGACGCCCGCAAGGCCGAGCCCCGGCTCGAGGAGGAGGCGCGGCGCGACGAGAACGTGGCGACGCTGCTCGATATCGCCGAGAAGATCGAGGGGCTGCTGCGCAACGCCTCGACACATGCCGCAGGCGTGGTGATCGGCGACCGGCCGCTGGCCGAGCTGGTTCCGCTCTACCGTGACCCGCGCTCGGCCATGCCGGCTACGCAGTACAACATGAAATGGGTCGAGGCGGCGGGGTTGGTGAAGTTCGACTTCCTGGGCCTCAAGACCCTGACCGTGATCCGGAACGCGCTCGACCTGCTGAAGCGGAGGGGTGTCGAGATCGACATTTCGGCGATCCCGCTCGACGACCGGGCGACCTACGAGCTCTACAGCCGCGCCGACACGGTGGGCGTGTTCCAGGTCGAGGGCCAGGGGATGCGCGACGCTCTGAAGCAGCTCCGCCCGACCTGCATCGAGGATATCGTCGCGCTGGTGGCGCTCTATCGCCCCGGCCCGATGGAGAACATCCCGAAGTTCTGCAGCGTCAAGAACGGCCTGGAGAGGCGCGAGAGCCTGCACCCCTCGATCGACCCGATCCTCGACGAGACCCAAGGCATCATCGTCTACCAGGAGCAGGTGATGGAAGTGGCCCGCCGGATGGCCGGCTATTCGCTCGGCGGCGCCGATCTGCTGCGCCGGGCGATGGGCAAGAAGATCCAGGCCGAGATGGACGCCGAACGGCCGAAATTCCTGGCCGGCGCGGCGGCAAACGGGGTGCCGGAGGCCAAGGCGCAGCAGGTCTGGGACCTGCTGAACAAATTCGCCAATTACGGATTCAACAAGTCCCACGCCGCCGCTTACGCGGTGGTGAGCTACCAGACCGCCTGGCTGAAGGCCAATCACCCTGTCGAGTTCATGGCCGCGGTGATGAATCTCGACCGCCACCTGACCGACAAGCTCAGCGGCTATGTGGACGAGTGCCGGCGCCTCCGGGTGCCGGTCGATCCGCCGGATGTGAACCGCAGCCGGGCAGATTTCACTGTCGAGGACGGGCGCATCCCTTACGCGCTCGGGGCGCTGAAGAATGTCGGCGTCGAGGCAATGCGGCTGGTCGAGCAGGCGCGCGACGCCGGCGGACCCTTTGCGGATCTTTTCGACCTCGCCAGGCGGGTCGATCTCCGCGCCGTGGGCAAGCGGGCCATCGAGAGCCTGGCGCGGTCGGGTGCGCTCGCCGGGCTGGAGAGTAACCGGCAGAGGATCCTGGTCAACATCGATGAGTTGATCGACTACTCGGCCGCCCTGCACGCCGAGCGGCAATCGACCCAGAGCTCGCTCTTCGGCGATGCGGCCGAGGCGCTGCCGCCGCCACGCCTGAAGGAGACCGATGACTGGCTGCCGGCCGCGCGGCTGCGCGAGGAGCATTCCGCGGTCGGGTTCTATCTCTCGGGCCACCCGCTCGAGGACTACATGCCGGCGCTCAGGCGCGAGAAGGTGCTGACCTTCAGCGAGTTCATGGCCACCAAGGGGCGCACCGGGGGCGTCGCCCGGATCGCGGGAACGCTGGCAGGAATCCAGTTCCGCAAGTCGGCGAAGGGCACGCGCTTCGCCTTCATCGGCTTCTCGGACCCGACCGGGGGCTACGAGGTGATGGCGTTCTCCAACGTGCTGTCCGAGGCCGAGGCGCTGCTCGATCCGGGGCGCAACCTCGTGCTGCGGGTCGAGGTTGATCCGGGTGCCGAGGCAATGCGGCTGATGCTGCGGGGGGTGCAGACGGTGGACGAGGTGGTGGCATCCGCAGGCCCGGCCGGGCTCGACGTGCTGGTCGAGGATCCTGCGGCCATGCCGGCGATCAGACGCACGCTCGAACAGGCGGCCGCGCTGATGCGCATCGGCCGCGGCGGCCCGGTGAACCTGGTCCTGGCCCTGCCCGAGCTGGGCGAGGAAGCGGTTGTCATATTGCCGGGCAGATACCCGGTCGGGCCGCAAATAAAGGGTGCACTGAAGTCGGTGCCGGGCGTCGCTCTCGTCACCGAGTTCTGAGCCAACCGCAAGCTGGTACCGCAGGCGGGGGCAGGGCCGTTCCGCCCTGCGGAGCATCCGGCGAGAGCGCCCATGACAGCGATTTGACCCCGGCGTGATTGGTTGCGCGGACGCGCACACCCATCTCCATCGCCGCGGACCCAGCCGGCGGGAGCACCCCGGAATCCGGCGCTCCGCACCGATGTCGCACAAGGAGGCCTCGACATGAGGATGACCGCTGCCGTTGTCGCTGCTGCCGGTATCGCGTTCGGATCCGGTGCCGCCCTCGCCGAGAATTCTGTTTCCGACCAGCGTGAAAGGCTTGCTGCCCTCTGGGGCAAGCCCGCCGCCGTGATCGCCAGTCAGACACAGGTTGGCCAGCCTGCAACTCCCCGCGTCGCCGAGCCCGTGTCGTCCGACCCGCTGACGGCCAACTTCCATTTCGGCAGACGGCACGAACCGGCCGGTCACTGACGCGCGCCTGGACCAGCGGCGTGGCGCGGCCCCGGATTCGGGGTCGCGCCTGTGCCCTGCCGGCGCTTGCCACAGGGAGCGCAGACGTCTAAATCCGCCGAGGTCGCAGCTGCGCGAGGAGCGGATGATCGGACGGCTCAACCATGTCGCCATCGCGGTGCCGGATCTGGCCGCTGCCGCGGCGCAGTATCGCGACACGCTGGGTGCCAGGGTCGGAGAACCGCAGGACGAACCTGCGCACGGGGTGACGGTGGTGTTCATCGAGCTACCGAACACCAAGATCGAACTCCTGCACCCGCTCGGCGCGAACTCGCCGATCCGGGGGTTCCTCGAGAAGAATCCCTCGGGCGGCATCCACCACATCTGCTATGAGGTCGACGATATCCTGGCGGCCCGCGACCGGCTGAGGGCGCAGGGCGCGCGGATACTCGGCGACGGCGAACCGAAGACCGGTGCCCATGGCAAGCCGGTCCTGTTCCTGCACCCGAAGGACTTCGCGGGCGCCCTGGTCGAGTTGGAGCAGTCCTGAGATGTCGATCACGTCGGCGCTTGTCCTCTACGCCATCATCTGGGCCGTGGTGTTCTACCTGGTCAACCCGCTCTGGCAGCGGAGCCAGCAGGAGGACGGGCATGTCGTTCCGGGCACGCCGGCCAGCGCACCGGTGGACCCGATGGTCCGTAAGAAGGTCATCATCACGACGGTCGCGGCGACCATGCTCTTCGCGCTGGTCTTTTCGGCGATCCAGTTCCGCTGGGTCACGCTCGATCAGCTCAGTTATGTGACGCTGCCCTCAGAACGAAAGTGAAGGGGGCCGGGCTGTACGCCCCGGCACTGATCCCTCCTTCCGGCAGCCCCGAGCCGCGCGAGGCTCAGCCCCGACCGAGGCGGCGGAGGATGGCGGGGACCGCTTCCTGCGCGCTGTTGCGCCCCTCGGCGATTGCCTCTGCCGCGCGGTTGAAGTCCGTCAGGCTGATCGCGCCAAGCCGTGGTGCGAGCACCACGTCCGGCGGGTCGTCGGCAAGACGCGCCCGGGTGATCTGGTCCTGCATGATGTGGATCGAGTTGGCGAGCACGTCGAAGTAGCCGGGCGAGGCGCCGCCGCGGGGAAGCAGGCGTTCGGCGATCATCGCGGCCTGGCTGCGCAACGCCGCGGGGAGGTCGCCGAAGATGCCGCGCAGGGCCTCGAACCCCAGCGGGAGCGATGCCTCGGCCTGCGGTGCCTGGCGCTCCTGCGGCATGTGCCATTGCGGCAGGTCGCCGTTCAGGTTGACGGCGATGATCACCTCGGCGCCCAGCGCACGGCACAGCGTCACCGGCACCGGGTTGCAGAGGCCGCCGTCGACCAGCCAGCGGCCGTCGATGCGCGCCGGGCTGATGATCCCCGGCACCGCGATCGAGGCGCGCACGGCGTCGAGCACCGGGCCAGTGCGGAGCCAGATTTCCCGGCCCGTTGCCAGGTCTGTCGCCACGGCGGCAAACCGGCCGCCGAATTCCTCGATCCGGCCGGTGATGCCGAGATCGCGCAGGAAGGCGATCACCTGCCGGCCTTCGATGAATCCGCCGCCGATCAGCCGGAAATCGATCAGCGGGACGATCTGCCGCCACCCGGCCGTCTCGGCCCATGTCCTCAGCCGGTCGAGACGGCCCGAGACCAGAGCGGCGCCGATCAGCGCGCCCATGGACGTGCCGCAGATGATGTCGGGCGCGATCCCCTCCTGCGCCAGGGCCTCGATCACGCCGATATGCGCCCAGCCGCGCGCCGCACCGCTGCCGAGCGCGAGGCCGATCTTCGGCTGTGTCATCGAAGGGTGTCTCCGTGGCCGTGTCGAAGGCCGCGACTATACCCCGTCCGACTGCTCCTGTCGCCCTGCCGCGACCGTCAGCCCAGGCCCTGGCGCGCCCAGAGCCGGTGGAACATGTGAGTGTAGGTGGCCACTCCCAGGAGCGGCATCACCAGGTTCACCAGCGGGATGCTGAGCGGCACCGCCATGAGCGTGCCGGCGGTCCAGATGCCGAGCCAGTGGGCACGCCGGAGCCGCTCCGCCGCCGCCGGGTCCAGCCGGCGCCGGGCGACGAGCGCAAAATACTCGCTTCCGAAGAGATAGCCGTTCAGCGACCAGAATACGAAGGGCGCGAAAGGGCCGGAGATCAGGTAGAAGACCACCGCCACGACGTTCGCCCCCAGTACGAGAAGGCCGAACCGGACGGCGCCTTTCAGTTCCTCGGCGATGCCGGTGCCACGCACGGGCGGCAGCTCCGGGTAGTGGCGTTCCTCGACCGCATCGGCGATCTCGTCGAGATAGAGGTTCACGAACATCGCCGCGACCGGGAACATCAGGAAGGCCGACAGGATCAGCATGGCGCCGATCGCCAGCCCCTCGATGGGCCGGATCGGCAGGGGAACCTCGCCCCAGAAGGGGAGGTCGACGGTCTGGGGCAGGAGCCCGACCAGCCAGACGGCGCCGACGCCGAGGCCGCCGAGCAGGGCGAGGGTCAGGATCAGCGCGCGCGCGAGCACGCCGGTGAAGCGCGGATCGGCAAGCTGGCCGACGGCCCTGAGGAAGTCGCCGATCACAGGAAGGTCGTCAGCGCCGCCACGTCCGGCCGGGGCCGGTCCGCCGGCGCCGAGGTCTCGGTGCCGATATGGATGAAGCCCGCCACCCGCTCGGCTCCGGTGCAGCCCAGCACCTCGCTCAGGAACTCCGGGTCATAGGCCATCGGGCCGGTGAGCCAGCATGCTCCCCAGCCGCTCGCCAGCGCGGCGTTCAGCAGCGCGAGGCAGACCGCGCCGGCGGACAGCTGCTGCTCCCAGGCCGGAATCTTCTCAGAGGGCTTCGGCGAGGCAATGACGGCGACGATCACGTCGCCCTCGGTGAAGCCGGAGACGGTCTTTGCCTTCTCCGCCTCGTCGAGGCCCAGCGCAGCGCAGCGTCTGGCCGCCACCGCAGCGGCGCGGTCGCGCGCGGTGCCCGCGATCACCACGAAACGCCAGGGCTCGAGCTTGCCGTGATCCGGGCTGCGGGCCGCGGCGGTCAGGAGCCGGATCAGCCCGGCGCGGTCCGGCCCGCCGGGGCCGAGCGTCCGGGCGGGGCGCGAGCGGCGGGTCAGCAGGAACTCCATCACTGCCGGGTTCGGCGCGAGCGGGCGGGCGTTGGGCACCTCGGCGTCCTTCATGTCAGCCGGCATTGACGAGGATCGACCGCGTCAGGTCGCTCAGCGACCGGCGCTGGCGGCCTTCGGCGTCGAAGTTGGCGGGATCGAGCCAGGCCTCGAAGGCGGCCTTCAGGGCCGGCCACTCGCTGTCGATGGCGGCGTACCAGGCGGTGTCGCGGTTGCGGCCCTTGGTGACGGTTGCCTGACGGAAGATGCCCTCGTAGCTCAGGCCGAGCCGCCGCGCCGCCCGGCGCGAGGGGGCATTGAGCGCGTCGCATTTCCATTCGTAGCGGCGGTAGCCGGCGTCGAAGGCCCATTTCATCATCAGATACATCGCCTCGGTTGCGCCGCGGGCGCGCTGGAGCAGCGGCGAGTAGTTGATGTGCCCGACCTCGATCGACCCCGAGGCCGGGGCGATCCGCAGGTAGCTGGCGACGCCGACCGGCAGCCCCGTGTCGAGATCGACAATGGCGTAGAACAGCGGGTCGCCGTCGCGGGTCATCTCGCCGACCCAGTGGCTGTAGGCCTCGACCGTTCCGAACGGGCCATAGGGCAGGTAGGTCCAGTTACGCCCCTCGCGGTCGCGCAGGTTCGCCTCGTGCAGGGCCGTGGCATGGGCGACGACCAGCGGCTCGAGCCGGACATGGCGTCCCTCCATCTCCGAGCGCGTGGGACGCGGCGGCGCCTTCCAGCCTTCCGGGAGGGGTGCGCCGACCGGGTCGCCAAGCGGGCTTCTGTGGCTCATGGGGGTCTCCATCGGATCAGGCCGCCATATTGGCCGGAATCGGCGCGGCGTCCACCCCGAAGCGCCCCACGGGCGGGATCGGTGCGCAGGGGGCAACGAGGCCGCCCTCAGGTCCCGGTTGCCTTCCTCATCGCCTCGATCAGCGCCGCCTTCTCCTCGAAGCCGATGCCGGGAGACTGATGCAGGCCGACCATGCCATCCTCGACCGCCACCAGGTCGGAGAAGCCGCCGAAGGGGTGGAACACGTCCGGATAGCTCTCGTTGCCGCCGAGGCCGAGCCCCGCCGCGATGCAGAGCGCGAACTGGTGGCCGCCATGGGGAATGCAGTTCCTCGGGCCGAAGCCGTGCGCGGGCAGCAGGTCCAGCATCCGTTTGTACTCCACCAGGCCGTAGGACAGCGCCGGGTCGAACTGCAGCCAGTCGCGGTCGGGCCGCAGGCCGCCATGGCGCAGCAGGTTGCGCGCGTCCTGGTGGCTGAACAGGTTCTCGCCGGTCGCCATCGGCCCGTCATAGTGCCGCGCCAGTTCGGCCTGCAGCGCATAGTCCAGCGGGTCGCCCGCTTCCTCGTACCAGAACAGGCCATAAGGCTTCAGCGCCTCGCCCCATTCGATCGCGGTCTCGAGGTCGAAACGGCCATTGGCGTCGACCGCGAGGTTCCGGCCCTCGCCCACCACCTCGAGCGCCGCCTCGATCCGGGCCATGTCCTCGTCGAGACAGGCGCCGCCGATCTTCATCTTGCAGACCCGGTAGCCGCGGTCGCGATAGCTCTGCATCTCGGCCTGGAGTTGCGGCAGGCCCTTGCCGGGGTAGTAGTAGCCCCCGGCGGCGTAGGTGAAGACCTTGTCCTGGAACTTCCCGCCGTTCCAGCGGTCGGCAATCAGCCGCCAGAGCGGCACGCCCGCCAGCTTCGCCGCGAGATCCCAGAGCGCCATGTCGAGCACGCCCACGGCGACCGAGCGCTCGCCATGCCCGCCGGGTTTCTCGTTCCGCATCAGCAGCGGCCAGGCGCGCACCGGGTCGATGGTGCCGTCCGCGCCCGTGATCGCCTCCGGGTCGGCGTCTCGCAGCCGTGGAATGAACCGCTCGTCGAGCAGCCCGCGGCAGGCGTAGCGGCCGTTCGAGTTGAAGCCGTAGCCGACCACCGGCCGGGCGCCCTGCACCACGTCCGAGACCAGCGCCACCACCGAGGCGGTCATCTTCGAGAAGTCGATATAGGCATTGGCGATGGCCGACGAGATCGGCACCACGGCGTTTCGGATATCGACGATGCGGGGCATGGCGGCTGTCTCCGGCTTTCGTTCCCGGCCTCGCGGCAGGTCATGCACCGCTTCGGGCGCCGCAGCAATCCCCGTGTCGGCGGCCCGATGCGGGTCGCAATCGCGCGATCGCCGGTTGACCCAGTGCGCCTGCGCCCCCAGATTCCGGTGCAGGGCCCGCCACATGCCACGGGAGGCTGCCGATGTCGCGCAAGGAAACCCTGGTGCGCCGCGCGATGGTCCGGGCGGAGGCGCAGGTCACCGATGGGATGAGCGTCGAGCGCAAGGCCGACGCGCTCGAGGATGCACTCGCGCGCGAGCTCGACGCGATGGCGGTGCCGCCGGGCGCGCTGGCGCATCCGCAGTTCCCGGTGCCGAAGGAGGTGTTTCCCCGGGGCACCGTGCTGATGCACCGCGAGCCCCGGCTGCCCGGGATGCCGGAGCGGCCGCAGCTCATCGACTTCTTCCGGCTGCGCTGGGCGCCGGCCAGCCATGTGCTGCAAAGCGCAGCGCTGGCGCGAAGGAACGGCTATGACGACCAGATCGTGCTCGCCTGCCTGCTGCACGACATCTCGGTGCATGGGCTGATCCGCACCGATCACGGCTACTGGGCGGCGCAGATGGTGGAGCCCTACGTCCACCCGAAGGTCGCCTTCGCCATCCGCTACCATCAGGCCCTGAGGTTCTTTCCGGACCCGGATGTCGGCTACGAGTACCCGAAGAACTACCTGAAATGGTTCGGCGAGGACTACGTGCCGCCCGACTACATCCGCCGCGACTACGAGTATGCACGCGCCCACGAGTGGTACATGGCGGCCCGCCAGGTGACGCTGAACGACCTCTACGCCTTCGACCCGGACGCGAACCCGAAGATCGAGGAGTTCGAGGACGTCATCGCGCGGGAATTCCACCAGCCCGAGGCGGGACTGGGCTTCGACGCGAGCCCGGTCGCCCACATGTGGCGGACGATGATCTGGCCGAACAATTTCCTCTGACCGGCGCAGGGTTGCGCTTTGCGCGCGGGAGCGCCGCGTGTAGCCTGCAGGCGGTATCCGGTTGCTGAAGGCCCGCCGCCATGCGCGTTGTTCCGCTCGCCTGCGCCTCGCTGATGCTGCTGCCGCTTCCCGCCCGTGCCATCGAGCTGAACGCCGCCGATCCGGAGGCGCAGCAGGTCGTGGCCGCCGGTTTTGCCTCGTCGCTGGCGGAATCGCGGGCGGCCGGGGCGCAGGACGCGATCCTGACGGGGCGCGCCGATCTCGACGGCGACGGGCGGGCCGAGATCATCGGCATGGTGTCCAGCGGCTATCTCTGCGGCGGGGGTGGCGGCTGCCCGATCGGCATCTTCCGGGCCGGGCAGGACGGCAGCTTCAGCTACGTGACCAGCGTGCAGGGCGAACTGATCGACGTGCTCGAGTCGCGCACGAAGGGCTGGCGCGACCTCGCCGTGGCAAGCCAGACCGGCCAGGTGACGCTGGTCTGGAACGGGGGCGACTATGTGGTGCCGTAGGCGTGG
This sequence comes from Limibaculum sp., assembly GCA_039805905.1. Classification (GTDB taxonomy): domain Bacteria; phylum Pseudomonadota; class Alphaproteobacteria; order Rhodobacterales; family Rhodobacteraceae; genus Thermohalobaculum. The sequence continues at coordinate 122,524 of JBDIVM010000002.1, forward strand.
TGCCGTAGGCGCACCCTACAGCCTCCCGCTCAATCCTGCGGCACCACCCGGATGCCGAGCTCGCGGAGCTGTTTCGCCGTCGCCTCGCTCGGCGCCTGCATCATCAGGTCCTCGGCCCGCTGGTTCATCGGGAACATGATGACCTCGCGGATGTTCTCCGCACCCGCCAGCAGCATCACGATCCGGTCGATGCCGGGCGCGATGCCGCCATGCGGGGGCGCGCCGTAGCGGAAGGCGTTCAGCATGCCGCCGAACCGGTCCTCGACCGTCTGGCGCGTGTAGCCGGCGATCTCGAAGGCCCTGAACATGATGTCCGGCCGGTGGTTCCGGATCGCGCCCGATGACAGCTCGATCCCGTTGCAGACCACGTCGTACTGGAAGCCGAGGATCTGCAGGGGGTCCATCGACTCGAGCGCCTCCAGGCCCCCCTGCGGCATCGAGAACGGGTTGTGCGAGAAGTCGATCTTCTTCTCGTCCTCGTTCCACTCGAACATCGGGAAGTCGACGATCCAGCAGAGCTCGAAGCGGTCCTTCGCGGTCAGTCCCAGCTCCTCGCCGATCACGTTGCGGGCGCGGCCCGCCACATCGACGAAGCTCTCGGGCTTGCCGGCGAGGAAGAAGGCGGCGTCGCCCGCTCCGAGGCCGAGCTGCCGGCGGATCGCCTCGGTGCGCTCGGGGCCGATGTTCCTGGCGATGGGGCCGGCGCCTTCCAGCGCGCCGCCTTCCTCGCGCCAGAAGATATACCCCATCCCCGGCAGCCCTTCCTTCTGCGCCCAGGCGTTCATCCGGTCGCAGAACGCCCGGCTGCCGCCCTCGGGCGCCGGGATGGCGCGGATCTCGGTCCCCTCCTTCTCGAGGATGCCGGCGAAGACCTTGAAGCCCGAGCCGCGGAAATGCTCCGAGACCACCTGCATCTCGATCGGGTTGCGCAGGTCCGGCTTGTCCGAGCCGTATTTCAGCATCGCGTCGCGGTAGGTGATGCGCGGGAAGGCGGGCGTCACCGGGCGGCCACCGCCGAACTCCTCGAAGACGCCGCGCAGCACCGGCTCGATCGCCTGGAACACATCCTCCTGGGTGACGAAGCTCATCTCCATGTCGAGCTGGTAGAACTCGCCCGGGCTGCGGTCGGCGCGGGGGTCCTCGTCGCGGAAGCAGGGGGCGATCTGGAAGTAGCGGTCGAAGCCCGCCACCATGATCAGCTGCTTGAACTGCTGCGGCGCCTGCGGCAGCGCGTAGAACTTGCCCGGATGCAGCCGGCTCGGCACCAGGAAGTCGCGCGCGCCCTCGGGGCTCGAGGCGGTCAGGATCGGGGTCTGGAACTCGGTGAAGCCCTGCTCGACCATCCGCCGCCGGATCGAGGCGATGACGCCCGAGCGCAGGACGATGTTCCTGTGCAGCTTCTCGCGGCGCAGGTCGAGGAAGCGGTACTTCAGCCGCACGTCCTCCGGGTAGTCGGGCTCGCCGAACACCGGCAGCGGCAACTCCTCGGCGGCGCCCAGCACCTCGACGTCGCGGACGAATACCTCGATCTCGCCGGTCGGGATCTTCGGGTTCACGAGGTCCGGATCGCGCGCCTTCACCACGCCGTCGATCCGCACCACCCACTCGGCGCGCAGCGTCTCGACGGCGGCGAAGGCGGGGCTGTCCGGGTCGGCCAGCACCTGGGTGATGCCGTAGTGGTCGCGCAGGTCGATGAACAGGATGCCGCCATGGTCGCGCACCCGGTGCACCCAGCCGGAAAGGCGGACCTCATGACCCACATGGCTCCGGTTCAGACCCGCGCAGGTGTGGGTGCGGTAGGCGTGCATGGGTGCCCCCCGAAGGCAGTTGGGGCGCGCCAGGGTCGCGCGCCCGCCGGTTCGGTGCCGGGATAGACTGGACTCGCTGCCCCGTGTCAAGGGGCGGGGCAGGGTGGCCAGACGGCGCTCGCGCCCCCGGGTGCCGACGGGGCCGGGCGCCGGAACGGCGAGGTGCGCGGCGTTGGCCCGCCGCGCACCTGTCGGAATGGCCTCCGGTTTCAGCCCTGGGTCGCGGGTGTGATCCGCAGCTCGACGCGCCGGTTCTGCTGGCGCCCCTCTGCCGTGTCGTTCGTCGCGATTGGCTGGGTCTCGCCGACGCCGTAGCTGGCGATCCGGGCCGGCTCGACGCCGCGGCTGCGCAAGTGATTGGCAACCGAACTCGCGCGCCGCTCGGACAGGACCTGATTGTATTGGTCCGACCCGGTACTGTCGGTGTGGCCGATGATATCAAGATAGCTTTGCGGATAACTGTTCAGCGTCCCCGAGACGCTGTCGAGCGTCGCATAGAACTCGGGCCGGATGGTCGCCGAGTCGGTGGCAAAGGTGATCTGGCTCGGGAAGTTCACCAGCAGCGCATCGCCGTCGCGGGTGACCTGGGCGCCGGTGCCGGCCAGGTTCGCCTCGAGTTCGCGCTGCTGGCGGTCGAGATACTGGCCGACCGCGGCACCGGCGAGCAGGCCGACACCGGCGCCGATCAGCGCGCCCTTGCGGTCATGCTTGGTGACCAGCGCTCCGGTCGCGGCGCCGGCAAGTGCACCGATGAGCGCGCCGCCCGCCGTGTTCGGGTTGTCCTGAACGGTCTGGCAGCCGGTCAGCAGGCTCCCGCACACTGCCAGGATGATTGCTTGCTTGAACATGGTCGTTCCTTGCTCCTCGCCTGATCCTTGTCCTTCAACGAAATCAACCGCGCCAATCCGGCGCGCGACTCGACTCCGGTCCCCCCGCGCGGCAAGATGCCACCAGGTCCCGGCCGGGTCCAGCGCGGCGTGTCGGGCGGACCCGGCCGCGATTCGCCATTGCGGGAGTCCGCCGTGCGATCCGGGCCCGAACGGTTGCATCCGGGCCGCTCCCGGGCCGAATCTCGCGCGAATCGGCGCCCTTGGCAGCCGAAAAGCTGCAACAAGGCCGCGACAGACCGCGGATCAGCGGTTAAAGACGTCGACCATGCATGTGATTACAACGACCGACTCCCTGGCCAGCCTCTGCACCACGTTCCGGCGCTCGCCCTTCGTGACCGTCGATACCGAGTTCATGCGCGAGCGGACCTACTGGCCGCAGCTCTGCCTGATCCAGATCGCGCGCCCTCCGGAAGACGGCGGGATCGATGCGGCGATCATTGATCCGCTGGCGAACGGCATCGACCTCGCGCCGCTTTACGGGCTCATGCGCGACCCGAACGTGGTCAAGGTGTTCCATGCCGCGCGCCAGGACATCGAGATCTTCCACACGCTGGGCAGGGCGATCCCGGCGCCGCTGTTCGATACCCAGGTCGCGGCGATGGTCTGCGGCTATGGCGAGCAGGTGGCCTACGAGACGCTGGTCCGCCGCATCGCGGGCGCGGATCTCGACAAGAGCTCGCGCTTCACCGACTGGATGCGGCGGCCGCTGAGCGAGCGCCAGCTCGAATACGCGCTCGGCGACGTGACCCACCTGCGGCTGATCTACGAGCACCTTTCGGAGCAGCTCCATTCCTCGGGGCGCGGTCCCTGGGTCGCCGAGGAGATGGCGATCCTTTCGGATCCCGCGACCTATGTCGTCGAGCCGGCCGAGGCGTGGCGGCGGATCAAGGCGCGCAGCCACAACCCGAAATTCCTCGCCGTGGTCCGCGAGCTCGCGCGCTGGCGCGAGGAACAGGCGCAGGCGCGCGACGTGCCCCGCTCCCGGGTCCTGAAGGACGACGCTCTGCTGGAGATCGCGACGGCCAACCCCCGCTCGGCCGAGGATCTCTCGAGCCTGCGTCTGCTGCAGCGCGAACTCCGGAAACCCGATGTGGCGGAGGGCATGCTCGCCGCGGTCCAGCGCGGCATGAACTGCCCGCCGGACCAGCGCCCGACCCTGCCGCCCCCGCCGCGGCGTCGGCAGGGGTCGGCGGCGATCGCCGACATGCTGCGGGTTCTCCTGAAGGCGCGGGCCGACGAGCTGGGCGTCGCCTCGAAGCTGATCGCGTCGAGTTCGGATCTGGACGCCCTCGCGGGCGAGGACGACCCGGACTTGCCGCTCTTGAAGGGCTGGCGGCGCGAGGCGTTCGGCGCCCAGGCGATGCGGCTGATCGAGGGCGAGGTCGGGCTCGTGGCCGGGCCTTCCGGGATCCGGGTGATCGAGGTCGGCCCGTCCGGGGGGGCCGTGCGCGTCTCTCAGAAGTCGGCCTGAAGACCGCCCGAGACACCGTGGATCCGCAGGCCGCGGGCGCCCTGCAGCTCGTTGAGCTTGAGATGGAGGTCGGCCCGCACGGTGCGCGCCGGCACCGTGCCGGTCCCGAGCGCCAGCGCGGGATCGGGCTGTCTGGCGACGAAGTCGAAATCCAGATAGCCATCGGGACCGGGCTTGCCCTCGCGGCGCGCGCGCAGCTCCGGCACCGAGTAGCCGAGCCCCGGTGCGGTGCCGATCGCCGTGATCACGATTCCGTCGCGGGTACGGCCGATCTCGATGTTGCGCACCGCCTCGACCGGAACATGGAGCTGGGCCGGGACGGCATCATCTCCGGTTACCGAGGGCTCGTCATCCCCGCCAAACATCGAGCAGCCGGCCAGGGCGAGGCAGGCGGCGACGAGGGCTGCGGCGACACGCATCGTTCGAACTCCGGTTGGCTGGGACAGTTGCTTTCGGATCGGGAAATGGCCATATCCGCATGGGAAATGAAAGCACAATCTGCACCTGCGCCCGTGCCGCGGGCCGGGGCAGGATCCCGAGCCGGGAGTACCCATGGTCGCGTCACCCGCATTCGAGGAGATCGTCGAGAACTTTGCGCTGCTCGACGACTGGGAGGACCGCTACCGCTATCTGATCGAGCTGGGCCGCGAGATGGCGCCGCTCGCCGAGGCGCGGAAGACCGATGCGGCGAAGGTCGAGGGCTGCGTCAGCCAGGTGTGGATGGTGCCCGAGCTGCGGCGCGATGGTGCCGGGCGGGATTGCCTGCACTTCCAGGGCGACAGCGACGCGATGATCGTGCGGGGCCTGATCGCGGTGCTTCGCGCACTCTATGGCGGGCGGCCGCTGACCGACGTGCCCCGGATCGACGCCAGGGCCGAACTCGGGCGGCTGGGGCTCGAGCAGCACCTGTCGGCACAGCGGTCGAACGGGCTCAGGGCCATGGTGCGGCGCATCAACGATCTGGCGGCCGCATCGAACCCGGCTTGAGGGGCTTGCGACGCTTGGGTGAATTTCACCGCGATCTTGTGGTATGTTCCAGAATCTACACCCAGACAGTCACGAATCGGATTGGAGCGACATGAGCGATGCCCTGACACAACTCCTCGCGCGGCGCGAGTGGCTGCTGCTGGACGGCGCTACCGGAACGAACCTCTTTGCGGCGGGCCTGATGTCTGGCGAGGCGCCTGAGTTCTGGAACGTCGATGCGCCCGACCGCATCCGGGCCCTTCACCGCGGCTTCGTCGAAGCGGGGTCGGACGTGATCCTGACCAATTCCTTCGGCGGTTCCCGATACCGGCTGAAGCTCCATCATGGCGAGAACCGGGTGCGCGAGCTGAATCTCGCCGCCGCCCGTCTGGCGCGCGAGGCGGCGGACGCCGCCGGGCGGCCGGTGATCGTGGCCGGATCGGTCGGCCCGACCGGCGAGATTCTTCAACCCGTCGGCAGCCTGAGCCAGGCGGATGCCGTCGCGGCATTCGAGGAGCAGATCGCGGCACTGATGGAAGGCGGCGCCGACGTGATCTGGGCCGAGACCATGTCCTCGACCGAGGAGTTCAACGCCGTTGCCGAGGCGGCGGCCCGCCAGGCGGCGCCGTTCTGCGCGACGCTGAGCTTCGATACCGCCGGGCGGACCATGATGGGGGTGACCAGCGAGGGTTATGCCACGCTGGCCGCGGCTTTGCCGAACCCGCCGCTGGCGATCGGGGCGAATTGCGGAACCGGGGCGTCCGACCTGCTGCGCACCATACTCGGCATCGCGCGCGCGGCGCCGGACGCGATCATCATCGCCAAGGCGAATGCGGGGATCCCCAAATACGCCGATGGCCATATCCACTACGATGGCACGCCGGAGCTGATGGCGGAGTATGCCTGCCTCGCGCGCGACGCGGGCGCCCGGCTGATCGGCGGCTGCTGCGGCACCCAGCGCGAGCATCTGGTGGCGATGCGCAGGGCGCTCGAGAGCCGGCCGCGCGGCACTGTTCCGAGTCTCGACGACATCCGGAGCAGGATCGGCGATTTCACCTCGGCCGACGACGGCACCGGTGGGGCGCCGGACGGGGACGAGCGCCGCACACGCCGGGGTCGCCGGCGCGGCTGATGCGCGCCGCCGGGTAAATCCGCCGCACCCCAGTCGGTTTATGCGCGACAGGCGACGGATTTGTTGGATCGGCCCGGCTGAATCTGACTGAGTATGCCGCGCGAGCGGCCACCGGCGCACCGGATGTAGGGAAAGATTGCCATGTCTGACGAAGGCGACGACATCATCCTCAGCGAGCTCGACGATGACGAGCTGGTGCAGCAGATGCACGACGACCTCTATGACGGTCTCAATGAGGAGATCGAGGAGGCCGTGCGCATCCTGCTGGATCGTGGCTGGACTCCTTACGACGTGCTGACCAAGGCGCTGGTCGAAGGCATGCGCATCGTCGGTATCGATTTCCGCGACGGCATCCTGTTCGTGCCCGAGGTGTTGCTGGCCGCCAATGCCATGAAGGCCGGTATGGCGATCCTGAAGCCGCTGCTGATCGAAACGGGGGCGCCGCGGCTCGGCAAGATGGTGATCGGCACGGTCAAGGGCGACATTCACGACATCGGCAAGAACCTGGTCTCGATGATGATGGAGGGCGCCGGCTTCGAGGTGATCAACCTCGGCATCAACAACTCGGTCGAGAAATATCTCGATGCGCTGATCCAGGAAAGGCCCGACATCCTCGGCATGTCGGCGCTGCTGACCACCACCATGCCCTACATGAAGGTCGTGATCGACGCGCTCAAGGAGAAGGGCATCCGCGACGACTTCGTGGTGCTGGTCGGGGGCGCGCCGCTGAACGAGGAGTTCGGCCGCGCGATCGGCGCCGACGCCTATTGCCGCGACGCGGCAGTGGCGGTGGAGACGGCGAAGAGCTTCATGGCGAAGAAGCACAACAAGCTGGCCGCCGGCGCCTGAGCGACGGCGATTTCCTCGGCGGGGGCCGGGCGGCTTCCCGCCAGGGGTTGCGCGCGCCTCCCATGCTCTGCTGCCTGCCACCTGCCCGGACCCCGGAGCCGGCATGCACCTCGATGACGACATCCTGACCGAGACTGGCCTTGCCGCCACGCGGGCATCGGCCGCCGGCCGCGTGCTGCTGCTCGCCTGCGGAGCGCTGGGCCGCGAGATCCTGGCGATCACCAGGGCAAATCGGTGGGACCGGCTCGACCTTGCCTGCCTGCCGGCGAAGCTGCACAATTCGCCGCACCGCATCCCCGAGGCGGTGCGCCAGAAGGTCCGCGACGCACGCGCCCGCGGCTATGACCGGATCTTCGTCGTCTATGCCGACTGCGGCACCGGCGGGCTGCTCGACCGGGTCTGCGCCGAGGAGGGCGTCGAGCGGATCGAGGGGCCGCACTGCTACAGCTTCTTCGACGGCAACGCGGCCTTTGCGGAGCGCGCCGGGGCAGGCGAGATCACCGCCTTCTATCTGACCGATTTCCTCGCCCGGCAGTTCGACACGCTGATCTGGAAGGGCATGGGGATCGACCGGCATCCGGAGCTCCTGCCGATGCTGTTTGGGAACTACGAGAAGGTGGTCTACCTCGCCCAGACCGACGACCCGGCACTCGAGGCGAAGGCCCGCGACGCCGCCGCGCGGCTCGGCCTCGCCTTCGAGAAGCGGGCGACAGGCTATGGCGACCTTGCCCGGTTCCTCTCTCGGGCCGCAGGCTCATAACACCGAGCCGCGCGGGGAGGTCAGTCGTCGTCGCGCACGACGCGGAGATCCGCACGGTTGCCGGCCGTGCCAGTGCCGCGCCTGCCACCCTCGATCCCGGTGAGCCGGGCACTGGGTGCGCCTCCGAACGGCGCTGCCGCCTCGGCAAGGCCGGCGGCCTGGGGTTTCTCGCCGGCCGCATGGATGGTCATTGCGTCGATGGTGAAGCGCAGCGGCTCGCGCCCGGCCTGAGGGATGCGGCCGCTGACCGGGTGCAGGCAGCCGAGGAGCCGGTCGATCTTGCCGAGATTGCCGCGCAGCGGCAGGAGGATCATCTCCCAGACGGTCACGCCGTCCGGCGCCAGAAGCCGGGCATAGCCGACACCCGATTCCGCGAGCGTCTCGGCGGCGAACGCCACGAGGCTTTCGCGGGCCGGGCCGGCCATGATCGACCGTGCGCTCATGCCGCGCAGGTCGTAGCCGAACGCGTCGAGCAGCGCCGTGCCGGCGAGCCTGAAGCGGACATTGCCCTCGCCGAGATCCTCGAGCAGGAACAGGTGCCGGGCGTCGGCCGCGATGGCGCGCGGGTCGATCTCGGCGCGCTCCGGGCAGGGGCGGCCGGCGCGCAGCCTCTCCCAATAGCTGTGGAGAGCCCGGATCTCGGGGTGGATCATGCCGGCCCCGCTCTGTGCGAGGCGGTAGTCCGCCAGGCTGATGCTGTTGCCGCCGACATCGATGCCATCGTTCCGCATTTCCCGTTCTTCCTTACTATCAGCATCCCGGACCGGCCGCCACGGCCGCGGGGTCACCCGACGGGGTAGCAAGATGCGTGCCAGCCCGCGCCGCGGGCCGCTCGCCGGTTGACCCGGCTGCCGCCGCGGATAGAGTTGCGGCGCGCCCTGACGGGCTTCCCGAGGCAGGACATCAGACATCCCATGGCCGATCTGGACAGAGACCGCCGCGGCATCCTCTTCGTGCTGTCCTCGCCGTCGGGCGCGGGCAAGACCACGCTGTCGCGCAGGCTGCTGTCGGACGATCCGGGCTTCATCCTCTCGGTATCGGCAACCACCCGGCCGCCGCGTCCTGCCGAGCAGGAGGGGAGGGATTATTTTTTCGTTTCCAAGCAACGCTTTGACCAGATGGTGTCCGCCCGCAAGCTGCTCGAGCATGCGCATGTGTTCGGCAACGACTACGGCACTCCGCGAGCCCCCGTGGAGGCAGCCGTCCAAGCCGGACTCGATGTCCTCTTCGACGTCGACTGGCAGGGCGCGCAGCAGCTCCGGAACTCCGACCTCGGGGCGCTGGTCGTGACCTTGTTCCTGCTGCCGCCCTCGATCGCCGCGCTGGAGCAGAGGCTGCGCCGGCGGGCGCAGGACAGCGATGCGGTGATTGCGGGTCGGATGGCCAAGGCGAGGGACGAGATCAGTCACTGGGCCGAGTACGATTATGTCCTGATCAATGACGATCTGGACGCCTGCTATTCCCGGATCGGGACGATCGTCACTGCCGAACGGCAGCGCAGGGAGCGGCAGAAATGGCTGCAGCCCCATGTGGACGCGCTCTACGCGGAATTCGAGGAAAGGCTGAAATGACCCTCTATGCGCTCGACGGCGTGGCGCCCAGCGTTCCCGCCAGCGGAAACTTCTATGTCGCGCCGGGAGCGCGCGTGATCGGTGCCGTGACGATTGCCGAGGAAGTCGGCATCTGGTTCAACGCGGTCCTGCGCGGCGACAACGAGCCGATCGTCGTCGGTGCCCGCTCGAACGTGCAGGACGGTTGCATCTTCCATACCGATCCGGGCTTTCCGCTGACCATCGGCGAGGATGTGACGGTCGGGCACATGGCCATGCTGCACGGCTGTACGGTCGGCGACGGTACGCTGATCGGCATGGGTGCGGTGGTGCTGAACGGGGCGCGGATCGGCAAGGGCTGCCTGATCGGCGCCAATGCGCTGGTCACCGAGGGCAAGGAGGTGCCCGACCACTCGATGGTGGTCGGCCAGCCGGGCAGGGTGATCCGCACGGTGGACGAGCGGCTTGCGGCCGAGTTGCGCCGCGCGGCGGCGGTCTACCGGCAGCGCCAGCGCCGCTATCGGGACGGGCTGGCCGAAGTCTGACGGCCGCTCTCAGATGGCGACCGCGCGGAGCGCGACCTGCCGCTCCCCCTCGCTGACCAGGATCCGCGCGGCGGCGGCGCGGGCTGCGAGAGGCAGCAGCGCGAACTCGACCTCGCGGGAGTCCGGGTGCCGGTCATGAGCCGATGCGAGCCAGCGCCGCTGATCGGGCGTGATCCCGACCCGGTCGCCCTCGGCAATCACCGAGACGGGCAGGGCGTCGCGGGCGGACAGGATGATCTTCAGCCCGCCGGCCAGCCCCAGGCACCCGCGCGCCGCAAGCACCAGGAGGCAGGTCAGGCGCGCCACCGGCAGGGCGACCGGCGGACCTTCAAGCGCGCTCCAGCCGAGCGAGACGCGCGGGCCGGACGTCGCCATCTCTATACGCTCCCGCAGTTCGGCGCGCCTGAGCGAGGCGGCGCGATCGGCGACGGCGCCGAAGGCCAGGCGGTGGAACTTCAGCAGTGCGGCGGCACGGTCGGCCGTCTGGATGATCATGCCAAGTTCGCCCGCGCCGCCGTCCGGCGTGATCTCCCGGAGCAGGTCGATGCCGTTGACGAGTGCCCCGACCGGGCTCGAAAGGTCGTGGCAGATCCGGGCGCAGACAGTTTCTGCAAGCGCGCTCTCGGTCACTTCGCTCCTCCCGGCCTTTTCTATGGCCTCTCTAGCTGCGTTCGTCTAAGCCGATGCCGGTGACGCATGGATTCATCGAAGTCGGCGCGATCGTGCGCCACCGCCTCGAGCCTGAATGGGGGCTGGGACAAGTCCAGTCCATCATCGGCTCACGCATCACCGTCAACTTCGAGAACCGCGGCAAGGTTGTCCTGCAAGGTGAAGTCGCGCAACTGGAATTTGTTGCCAAGGATCATCTTTGATTGGCGCGGCTACGAGGGTTCAGGCGGTCCGGTGCTGGCGGCGCTTCCGCCCGCACCGGCCACACTAGCACGGCGGCGCCGGAGGTTGCGTTAATGCCGCAATGCCCATAGTGTCCGCGGTCTGACCCGGCAACGCCGCTGGACGGTCAGCTGGGGGCACGAGGGCGTAGCGGATGCGCATCGACGCGGGCCGGTTCACGGTCAGGATGGCCGAGTGCGAGGCGGACGTCGCCGCGGCTCAGCGCCTGCGCTACCGCATCTTTGTCGAGGAAATGGGAGCTCACCCGGCACCCGAGGACGCAGCCGTCCGCCGCGAGCGGGACCGGTTCGATCCCTATTTCGAGCACCTCCTGCTGATCGACAACCAGGCGGTGGACCCCGACGTCGAGCGCGGCGTCGTCGGTGCCTACAGGCTGCTCAGGTCCTCGAAGGCGCGTGAAGGGATCGGCTTCTATGGCTCCAGCGAGTACGATCTCTCGCTGATCGAGACCTATCCGCGCGAAGCGGTCGAGCTCGGGCGCACCTGCATCGATCTCGCCTATCGGGGCGGAGCGGGAATGCATCTGCTCTGGGCCGGTCTCGGCCAGTATCTCGGTGAGTACGGCGTTGCCATCATGTTCGGGGTGGCGAGTTTCCACGGCACCGACCCCGCCGCGATCGCGCAGGCGCTGAGCTACCTGCATCACCACCATCTCGCCCCGCCGGAGCTGCGGGTCACGGCGCGGCCCGCGTGCCGGGCGGAAATGGACATCCTGCCGCCGGACAAGGTCGACAAGGCCGAGGCGATGCGGCAGATCCCGGCGCTGATCAAGGCCTATATCCGCCTCGGCGGCTTTGTCGGCGACGGTGCCTATGTCGATCACGACTTCAACACGGTCGATGTCTGCCTGATGGTCGATGCGTCCCGCATGGTCGATCGCTACCGCAAGTTCTACACGCGCCAGCGCGGCGGTGCGGTGGACCAGATCCTTGACTGAGTCCGGAGTCCGTCCGGGTATGGGCGCTGTGCCTTGACGACCTGGAACGGGCACCCGCCGCCGGCTCTGCCGCCGGCAGGTCCGGGAGGCACGCTCGCCGGCCTGCTGCGGCTGGGCACCTTCGTGCTCGTGACCACCCTTGCACTCGGGCCGTTCCTCGCCGGCCGGGCGCTCAGGGTTTGGCTCGGACGCCGGGTAACCTTCCACTTCCTGGTCGCGCGGCTCTGGTCCCGGCTCGGACTCTGGCTCTGCGGCCTTCGCTGGATCGTGCGCGGTCAGCCGATCGCCGCCGGCGCCCTGGTTGCAAACCATGCGAGCTGGCTCGACATCTGCGCGCTGCGCTCGGTCGGGCTGATGTATTTCGTCGCCAAGGCCGAGGTTGGCGACTGGCCGGTCGCGGGCTTCATCGCCAGGATCACCGGCACGATCTTCATCGAACGCAACCGCAATCATGCGAAGCGGCAGGAGGAGGTGCTGCGCCAGCGCATCGCCCACGACCAGCTGCTGATCTTCTTCCCGGAGGGAACCTCGACCGACGGGCTGCGCGTGCTTCCGTTCAAGAGTTCGCTGTTCTCGGTGTTCTTCCTCAACGATCACGCCGCCGATCTGTGGGTCCAGCCGGTGACCATCCGGTATGCGCCGCGGCCCGGATCGGGGCTGCCGCGCGACATCTATGGCTGGTGGGGCGACATGGAACTCGGCGCCCATGTCTGGGCCGTGATGTGCCGCTCGTTTGGCGGCAGCGCGGAGGTGACCTTCCATGCGCCGGTCCGCCCCTCGGATTTCCCCGACCGCAAGGCGCTCGCCGAATATTGCCAAGCCGTGGTGGTGCGCGGCCTCACGGAAGGACATTCCCTGGGATCCGCGGTGCTGCGCGCGGGTTGAATCCGGGCGCGGCAGGGTTCCCAGGCGACTACCTCTGCGTGTATTTATCCTCATTAAAACAACTGTTTAACAGATAGTTATACGATATTCCTGTTTCACAATGGCAGGAGAGCTGTTATCCTTGCCCCCGGGTGGACGGGAGCATTTGCCATGATTGGGAACGGCGGGTCCTATTTGCTTTCCGCACTGAACCGGCGGCGGGCGCTGACACGGCTGGGTCTCGGGTTAGCGGCGGCCTATTGCGCTCCTGCGGTGCAGCGGCTGAGTGAGTCGCGGGCAGCGACCGGCGGCCCGCAGTTCGCGGGCAGCGGCCGCGGCACCGGCCCGGAGTCCGGGCACGTTCGCCGGTCGGCCGCACGAACCTGAACGGCAGATGACAGGACGCGTCAGCTTTGGTTCAGGCGCCCGCGAATACAGTCCGCCTATCGTAAGCAACAGCAGGATGGAGAGCGAGAGATGCCAATCCATGAGAAGACCGAAGCTGCCGCACAGGAGAGCGCGTGGATCGACCGCCGCAAGGCGCTGAGCCGGCTCGGGCTCGGTCTCGGCCTGGCCTATGCGACGCCGATGGTGCTGCGGCTGAGCGAGGCGCAGGCCTCTTCGGGTGGCGGTTCCGGTGGTGGTGGAGGGGGTGGCGGTTCCGGTGGCGGCGATTCGGGCGCCGGCGATTCGGGCGCCGGCGGCTCGGGCAGTGGCGACTCGGGCAGTGGCGACTCGGGCAGTGGCGACTCGGGCAGTGGCGACTCGGGCAGTGGCGACTCGGGCAGTGGCGACTCGGGCGCGGGCGGTTCGGGCGGCGATTCGGGCGACTCGGGCAGCGACTCCGGCCCCTCGAGCGGGTCGGACTCTTCCGGGAATTCCGGTTCGGGCAGCAGCGGCACCGACGCCGGTGGCGGCACCGACACGACCTCGTCGACGGGACCGGCGAGCCCCGACTGATCCTCTACACCGGAACCGGTGGACACACTGGGTCAGCGCCGCCATGGTGCGGCGCTGCCCTTTGTGCTTTTATTCCCGGCTATGACGGAGTTCGCACATTATCGTGCCCAGGGGCTAGACCCGATTGTGGCGATCGCTGATGACGGGCGGCTGCTGTCCACGCTCGCCGAGGTCGCGCTGGGCTGGGACATGGTCGCGGTCCCGGATGCCGAGGCCGCACGACCGCCCGGGCCGGCAATCCGGGTGCAGCTTGGCGCGGGCGGCTGGACCTGCTCCGGCGCGAGCTATGCCGAGCCGGTGACCTTCGCCGACCCGGTCACCACCGCCTGCAGCCTGATCGCCGCGCTCTACAAGGCCCACACGCTGGAGGACCGGGCCGGGCTCTTCCTGCATGCGGCAGGCGTGCGGATCGGTGACGGGCTGGTGCTGCTGACCGGGCGCTACCGGGCCGGCAAGAGCGTCGTCACGGCAGCCTGCGCGGCGGCGGGGCTGCAGGTCTATTCGGACGACATCATCCCGCTGGAGCCGGGTGGACGGACGGCCCGCGCGCCAGGGCTGGCGATCCGGCTGCGGCTGCCCCTGCCAGAAACCCTGGCACCGCAGACGGTCGCCTTCATCGAGACGCATTGCATCGCCTCCAGCGAACGCTATGCCTATGTGCGGCCGCCACGGGAGCTGCTGGCGACGCATGGCGAGACCGCCCCGATCCGGGCGGTGGTCGCGATCCGGCGCGATGAGGGCCTGCCGGCGCGGCTGATCCGGCTTTCGGCCAGCGATGCGCTCCGCGAGACGATCCTGCGCAATTTCGCGCGCGAAGGGCCGGCCGGCCGGATTCTCGACGCCTTCGACGGCCTGACCGCGAATGTGCCGTGCCTGACGCTTTCCTACGCCCGTGCCGAGGAGGCGGCGGAACTGCTTGCCACGGCTCTCTCCACGAGGGTCCTGCGCGTGGCGCCGGCGCCGGACGCGAGCCTTGGTTCGCCGGCGTCGCCTGCCGTCGTCCCCCGGGGCGGCACACCGCTGCCCAGAAATACGAATGTGCGCCGGGCGGAAGGAGTCCAGGCCCGCGAGCGTGACGGCCAGGCGTTCCTCACCGACTCTGCCGAATACGTGATCTTCAACCTCAATCCCACAGCGTCGGCGGTCTGGCGGATGATCGAGCGGCCGACCGGGTTCGGCGAGATCATCGATACGTTCTCCGCCGCGTTTCCCGACCGCGACCCGACCGCGATCGCGGCCGACCTCTCAGGCCTTCTGCGCGACCTTCAGGCCGATGGTCTGGCCGTGGTCGGGGATCCGTCGGGCGCGTAGCGGTGCGGCAGGGCGCTTGCCCTCACCCGCAGGCACCCTTCCGTGCTCCGGCCCGGGAAGCAGTCCGGGACGCGCCGCGCCGCACGGGCCCGACGCGCCCGGTCACTGCGCCAGCGCCACCCGGTTGCGCTGGTGTCTGGCGACGATCTCGAACCACTCGCCCGATGTCATGAGCGCTGCGAGCCCCCGATTGATCAGGTCCAGATTGGCTCTCGCGTTCGGGTCCGATTTCGGCGCCACGGCGTGCAGCGTCTGGGCTGTGGCGAGGCCGTCCACCTCGGCGACCGCCATCCCCAGCTCGCGCCGCACGATTTCATCCTCCGCCGCCTGTCGTGGCATCGTCACGACGTCCACCTGCTCGCGCATCAGCATCACGAAGCAGGCGAACGCCGTTTCGGGCCGGAGCAGCCGCACGTAAGGCTCGACGAGGGCCGCCTGGCTGAGATCATAGCTGACCTCGCCGGCCGGCCGGCACAGCGTCTTGCCGAACAGCGCGTCTGCGCCCGTGGCTTCCGCCAGCGGATCCTCGGCGCGTGCGTAGGATGCGATTTCCACCGCGTACAGGGCGTTGGAGAACAGGAAGCCGTCGCAGCGCTGCCGCATCTCGAGGCTGAGGCGGTCGATCCGGCTGCAGTCCGGCATGTGATAGGGAAAGGCCACGTCAAAGGCGCCGCGCGGCAGCAGCACCTCGAGATGCGCCGGCCAGTCATCGATGAAGGCGACCGAGACGGCCCGCGCGGGGTCCGCCTGCCGGATCGCGCGGCCGATCATGTCGGTGATCATCCCGCCGGCCGGCAGCGCCTCGTCCGCATAGGGCGCAAATCCCGAGCCCGTGAGAAGCCGTAGCTCGACAGGCGCCGCTGCCGGCGGCTGTGGCTGGCCTGCATCGGGATCGCCCGCATCCGGATCGCCGAGGTCCGGCAGGTCGCGGAGCGGTACCGGCTCGAGTGGCGGCAGGACCATGGCGCCGGGCAGGGCAGTGCGGGCAACGAACTGTGCCGCGCGGTGCAGCAGGCTCGCCGCAGTCCAGGTCGCGCTGGCGTCGAGCGGGCCGGGCGTAACGGTCGGTCGCGCCGGCCGGTCGGCCGGCGTCTCGGCAAGCCCGCCGCCGGACAGATCGTCCGCAATTCCGGGCACGGACAGGATGGCGCCGGCGACGGACCCGTTGGTCCCCACCCCCGTCGCAGCGTCCATCCCGTCCGCCCCGGTGAAAGCCCGCGCCGGGCCATCCGCCACCGGCGCGGGCCGTGCAGCCGCCAGATCGGCCGGCGGAGTCACGATCGCCCTGTCCCCGGCGATCGCTCCACCGTCGACAGCGGCCAGGCTCTGCTCGATAGTCTGCTCGTTTCTTGCCTGTACCACTGCCTCTGGCGCTGCCAGTGCTTCTGCCTGTGTGTCTGCCTGTCCTCCACCCTCCATTGTTCCGGCCGGCCCATTCCGGCTGATCACATGTCCGGACCTGTTGTCGGGATGGGGGATCAGCCCCATCCGCTGCGCCGTGCGGCGGTCCGCCGGCCCGGAGCCGTCGAGGCAGGGCACCAGGAGTCGGTCGCCGACCTCGATCGCCGCGGGATCCGAAAGCAGGTCGGCATTCGCCAGGAACACCTGACGGTATTTCCAGCCGTCGCCATAGCTTCGTTCCGCAATCAGGAAGAGCGTGTCGCCACCCGCGATTGTGTAGGATGATCCGCAGGCGACGGGATCCTCAGCGGCCGCCGGCGCCGGAGTGCTGCCCGCCGCCAGGGCCACGGTGACAGCGAGCGAGGCTGCAACTGCGGCACATGTGGTCCTGGCTGGCATGGTCGACCTCACAGATCGAGGTTTCCCGGCGTTCCGCGTCTTCCGGTGTGAACCCCGGGGGTGGCCTGATTTCTGCGAGCACCGTAGCAAAGCAAGTAGTTTAAGTTAAGAAAGAATTATAAATTGCTGAAAATACATACTTTTATGGCAAGTAATGACAACCGAGAGTTGTCTTGCAGCAAGGCCACTCCTCCGCGGGTGCAGGAACAGGGGCGAACTCGCGAATCAGGCGAGCCGCAGGCCCGCATCCATGCCCGCGGTCATGCGGCGTCTCGCACAGCTGGGGCCGCTGGGCGGATTGGGCGCCCGGTGCAACCTCAGGCGCCGGCGTGGCCCGACCGATCAGCCAAGCGGCTGGAAATCGCAGGGTTTTGCGGCTGTCCGGGCGAATCCGGCGAAGCGCTCGGGCGCGTTGCCGGAATTCGCCGGGGGATCTTCATGCCGCACTGGCGCCGGCCGGGGCGAGACGATGGCTCGCCTGTTCCGCGAGCCGCCCGGTGACCGGGCGGCTCGTACGGTTCGGATTCTAGCGCACTGCGCGGTCGCGGCGGCGGTGGGCGGCAACCAGGTCGAACCAGCCGCCCGAGAGCATCAGACGCTCGATGCCGCGGTCGATCGCCGCGAGCGCAGCCTCGCCCCGCAGGTCGCCCTTGCGCGCGACCGCATGGACCGTTCGGGTGTCGCGCAGCTCGACAGCCTCCGCGACCGCGCCGGCGATGCCCAGCGCGGCAATCGCGGACTCGGCGTCATCGCTCAGCAGGCTGACGAGGTCGACCTCGCCTGCCAGCAGACGGTCAAAACAGTCGGCGGCCGAGGGTAAGGTCACGAGGGCCGGGGCCGAACCCGTCTGCCCGGGCTGCGCCGGATCGAGTGTGACGTGCCCCTCGGGCCGGCAGACATGGCGCCCGGCAAGCGCGGTGGCGGCCGGGGCAATGGCAAGGGCGTCACCTGCACGCACATAGAACCCGACCGTCGCTTCCAGCAGGGGCCGCGAGAAGCTGTAATCCGCGCAGAGCCGCGCCGTCTCGCCGGAAATCGGGGACGCGCTGCCGCAGTCCGGCATCAGCCAGGGAAAGCTGACGTCAAACGCGCCGCCGGGCAGAAATGCACCCTGCGCGATTTTGTTCGCCGGCGCGGTATCGATCTGCACATCCGCGTCCGGTGCCGCAAGGGCGACGGCGCGGCGGATCAGATCGGACGTCACCCGGCCCGCCTGGAAACCGGCGGCCGGGGCGAGACCGACGCCTGCGAGCATGCGGATGGAGGGGGATCCGTCATGCTGGCTGGTGACGTCGGTCTCGCCGTGTCCGGACGGCAGGAGGAACGCTTCCGCCGTGTCGCCGGCATCTGTCCGGGAACGATCCTCGGCCACCGAGCGCGCCAGAGCGGCGGCGTGGCGCAGCAGAGCGTCCGTTGTCGCGTCCGCTTCCGGGACTGCCACCTCCGGGCCGGCGGCGGGTATTGCCGGAGACGCGGCCAGTGCCTCGGCGCGGGTCGCAGGACCACGGCCGTCACGGCAGGGGATCAGAAGCTCGTAGCCGATCTCGAGCGACTCTGCGGTCGGCAGCAGGTCGCTGTTCGCTGCGTGCAGGGCCTTGTACTGCCAGCCGTCGCCATAGGCGCGGTCGGCGATCTTGAACAGGGTGTCGCCGCGCGCCACGGTATAGAACGCGCCGCAGGCGATCGGATCCGCGGCCGGGGCGCCGGCATCAGCAGTGTCGACAGTCATGCCAAGGAGAAGTGCCGTCAGGGCACTGGAGAGAATCCGGGTCCGGTACATAATCGCTTTCCCACGCTCGTACTCTTACCACATTGCGGAGAGGTTCCGTGGACACGCCGAACCGTCCGCCACCACAGGATAAGAATATAAGCGAAGCCATCATTCTTGTTAATGGAAAGATGAAACCATCTGCCAGATAAGGCCTTTCAGGGTCGCGTTTGAAACCTCGGCGGGCACGCGCTCCGCCTCGGTCGTCTGCCGGTTGTGCCGCCCTTACCGGCGCGGGGCCGGACGCCGTCGGATGATTCGCCGCGGTCGGTTCAGGCCGGAACCCGTGCGTGTGGCGCCCGTCGCCCTACTGCATGGCCAGGGCCCGGCTCCGGTGTGCGGCGACGACCTCGAACCAGCTGCCGGAGAGCATGATCCTCTCGAGGCCAAGATCGATCCGGGCCAGGGCTGCCTCGCCGTCTGCGTCGCCCTTCCGTGCCGCTGCGTGAAGCGTGCGGGTCTCGCGCAACGCCGCTATCTCGGTCACGGCCTCGCCGTAGCCGGGGGCGCTGATTGCTCCGGCTGCCTGTTCGATCGTCATCATGGCGGCATCGGCTTCGCCAGCCCGGAGCAGATCGAAGCAATCCGCGGGCGTGGCTGCGTACCGCCAGTGCGCCGCCGGCTGTGCGGCCGAGACAAGCCCGCCAATCATGCTCGCCGCCGGCAGGCAGATGCGCCGCCCGGCGAGAGCGTCGCTCCCGGCCTGCAGCAGCGGGCTGCCGAACGACGTGTAGTAGCCGAAATCGACCTCGACTAGACCGCGCGAGAAGGCCATGGTCTCGCAGCGCTGCCGGCTTGCTGCATCCGGCGCTGCGGGCAGGGTGCAGTCGGGTCTCACCCACGGGAAACTGACGTCATAGATGGCATCGGCCGACAACGCCTGCGCGAGCGCATCCGCGTCCTCCAGGAAAGCGACCGAGACCAGCCGCCGGTCATCGCCGGTGGCCATGGCGCGGCGGAGCAGATCGGTGACCATGCCGCCCGCCTCGGCATCGAAGTCCGCGAAGGGAGCAAGGCCGAGGCTGGTCGCCATGCGCAGGATCCCCGACCCGCTTTCCGCGTATCCGGCCGGCTGAACCGGCGCAACGGACCCGGCCGGCCTCTCGATCAGGTCCCCGACGATCGTTGCATGCGCCGCCTCCAGCGCAGCGGCGCGACTCTGCGGGCCGGAGCCGTCGAGACACGGAACCAGAAGCTGGTCGCCGATCTCGAGCCGGCGCGCGTCGCGCAGGAAGTCCGCGTTGACCTTGAAGATTTCACGGGAGAGATGGCCCTTGCCGCCATAAGCACGCTCGGCGATGCCATCGAGCGTGTCGCCGCGCTCCACCGTGTGGATCGTGCCGCAGGCGAGCGACGGCCCGGAGGCCGGCGATCCGGAAGGCCAAGCCAGCAGCAGGAAACCCGAAAGGAGAACGCCGCCAATGGAAGCAGAACGGGAGATACGCTCCATGTCACACCCGATTGTACGCAAATCGCTTCACCCATCCGGCGGCATCTGCGAGCAAACGCAGCCCGAATGACGCCACCAGCCACCATGGAGACAATACCGCAAAGGTTGAGCAAAGGATACTCTAATAACCGTAAAGTTTTGCTAAAATTATGTTTTCCCGCGCCGCGCGAGTTGCGGCAGGTGCGACTCGCGCGACCGTCCTCGCCCCCCCTTGCCAGCGAGCACCCGGAGCATGCTATCCTTGACGCCTGCGAGCAAGACACAAGCAAACCGATAATCTTCCAGGTTCATCATGAGTGACGATACCCCGTCGACGCCCGAGTTCCGTCTCGGTCGCGTGACACCCGTTATCAGTCTCGACTCGTCGCCGCCGCCGGAGATGTCCGAGATTTCCGAGCTGGCACTCTGGCTGCGCGACCATGGCGTCGAGGAGGTCGAATGCGTCACGCCAGACTTCGCCGGAATCGGTCGTGGAAAGGTGATGCCGGCGACGAAGTTCGTGCAGTTCACCCCGACCTTCCTGCCGACGTCGCTGTTCTTCCTGACGATCACCGGCGACTACCCGGATTTCGACGGCTTTGCCTCCTATGACACGGATGCGGACCTGCAGCTCCGGCCGGATCTCCGGACGACCCGCGCCGTGCCTTGGGCATCGGACCGGTCCGTGCAGGTGATCCACGATGTCACGGACCGCGACGGCAACCTGATCGAGTTCGCGCCGCGTTCGGTGCTGCGCCGGGTGATCGCACAGTACCACGCCCGCGGCTTGCAGCCGATCGTGGCGCCCGAGCTCGAATTCTACCTGACCAAGCCCAACACCGATCCGGACTACCCGCTGGAGCCGCCGCTCGGCCGCTCGGGCCGCAGGGCGCAGAAGGCGCAGGCCTACTCGATCGCGGCGGTCGACGAGTACGACTCGGTGATTGAGCACATCTACGACTACGCCCAGGCGCAGGGACTGGAGATCGACACGATCATCCAGGAGGCCGGCGCGGCGCAGCTCGAGATCAACCTGCTGCACGGCGACCCGCTGGAGCTCGCCGACCAGGTGTTCCTGTTCAAGCGGCTGGTGCGCGAGGCGGCAATGCGCTGCGGCTGCTATGCCACCTTCATGGCCAAGCCGATGGAGGGCCAGCCCGGCAGCGCCATGCACATCCACCAGTCGGTGGTGCTGCGCGATACGGGGAGGAACCTGTTCTCGAACCCTGACGGCTCGCCCTCGCGGGCCTTCGGCCACTTCATCGGCGGCCAGCAGCGCTACTTCCGCGCCGCGACCTGCCTGGTGGCGCCCTATGTGAACTCCTACCGCCGGCTGGTGCCGCACCTGACGGCGCCGATCAACCTCGACTGGGGGCGTGACAACCGCACGACAGGACTGCGCGTCCCAATCTCGAAGCCCGAGGCGCGCCGGGTCGAGAACCGGGTGGTCGGTGCGGATGCCAATCCGTACCTCGCCATCGCGGCAACGCTGGCCACCGGCTATCTCGGGCTGGTCGAGGAGGTCGAGGCCCGGCCCGAAGTGTCCGACGACAGCTACGGCCACGCCCGCGAGCTGCCCTACGGCCTGCTCGAGGCCATCGACGAGTTCAAGGCCTGCGAACCGCTGAAATCCGTGCTCGGTCCGGGATTCTCCAACCTCTATGCGGGCGTGAAGCAGCACGAGTTCGAGGAATTCATGCGGGTGATCAGCCCCTGGGAGCGCGAGCACCTGCTGCTGAACGTGTGATCGCCGCGGCCGGCGAGGGCAGGGCGCCAGTGCCTAACCGGCCAGCGCCTCGGCATACGGGGCAAGCGCTGCCTCTATACCGCCCGGCGCCACCCAGACCGACGGGTCGGGCACGACGAAGTCGGCATAGCGCGCGAGCCGCGCCGCATCCGAGGGTGTGACGCCGCCTTCGACCACCACCGGGGTCTCGATCACCTCGGCCCACCAGTGGAAGAGTTCGTCCTCGGCTCGCCGCCCGTCACCGAGATCGCCGGTCTCGCCCACCGGTCCGAGCGACACGTAATCCGCGCCCGCATCGGCCAGCGTCATGCCCATGTGGCGCGAGGCGCCGGCAAAGGCGCCGATGATCCGCTCGGCCCCGAGCGCCCGGCGCACCTCGCGCACCGGCATGCGCCCGGTGGCCAGATGCACCCCGTCGAGCCCGAGCGGGCCGACCAGCCGGTAGTGGTCGGCGATCAGCAGCGCCACATCGTGCGCGTGGGCGACCGGCATCAGGTGATCGACCGCCTTGTGCCATCGCTCCTCGGGCTGCGCGCCGAGCTCGATCCTGAGGCAGGCGACGGCGTGTGCCGCCAGCGCGCGCTCGAGCAATTGCGCGAAGGCCGGCGGGTCGAAGCCCTGCGGTGTCACAAGGTAAAGCTGCGCCGGATGCTCGCGCCGGTTCATGGCTTGCGCCGTGCCATCGCCGATGTCCTCCCGGCCCCGCTCTAGCAGAGACGCCGGGACCTCGCCAGTTTCCGATCACGGGTCGAGATAGCCTGCGATCTCGTCGGGCGTGATGCGCGTGTCCTCACTCAGTCATGTCTTTCCGCCCGGCCGCGGCCTGGCGCGCTTTCAGGAACCGGCGGCCCGCGAAGGCGAAAGGTGGATACCACCTTTCCGGATCGAGCGCGCGGCGTAGCAAGGACTTAGCGTTCCGGTTCCGGTTTGGCTGGAACGGAAATCGCTCTAGCGGGCGGCGCGCGCTGCCCTGCGTCCTTCGTCCGCTGCGGTGCGCCGGATCGTTCCGGGGTTCTGGCCGCACTCACGCTTGAAGGCGCGTATGAAGCCCGCCTCGGAGGAATAGCCGACTTGCGCCGCGATTTCCGATACCGGCAGGCGACTCAGGCTCAGCATCTCCCGCGCCTGCAACATCCGCCAACGGGTCAGATAGGCTGCAGGTGTCGTCCCCAGCACGTCACGGAAATGCAGGGCGAAGGCGGTGCGGGCGGCCATCACGCCGTCATGCTGCACGACGGGAGCGAGCGGCTTCTGCACCTGATGGATACTGCCGTTCACTATCTGGTTGGCCCCGAGGAGCCTGACTGGGCGTTCGCGGTCGAGATGGACCCCGAAGCCGCCGCCGCCACGCGCCGGAGGCTGTTCAGGGAGGCGGCGGCCGCGAAGGTCATGGTCGCCGGCTACCACTTCCCCTTCCCGGGGATCGGCCGGATCGTCGAGAGCGGCAAGGTCTGGCGCTACGTACCGATCGCGCTCGCCTGAATGGCGGCATGCCGGCACGGCGGATCCACGGTCCGCGGTGCCGGTCTCGAAGACGATGTAGCCGGGCGCGTCGGCGATCGCGCGCTGCGGCCTGTCAGGCCTTGCCCTTGTAGATGTCGATCAGCTGGTTCAGCATCCTGATCGCCTCGTCGCGCGGGCGCTGGAAGGTGTTGCGCCCGATGATCGAGCCGTTGCCGCCGCCGTCGCGGATGGCGCGGGCGTCATCGAAGACCGAGTCCTCGCCCTTCTTGGCGCCGCCCGAGAACACCACGATGCGCCGGCCGTTGAAGGCCGCCTGCATGCAGTGGCGCACCCGCGCCGCCTGGCTCGCGATGTCGATCTTCTGGCCCTGGTAGATCTTCTTGGCCTCGTCCTGCTCGAGGTGGTCGGTCGAGAGCTTGATCTTGATCACATGCGCTCCCAGCAGCGCCGCGATCTGCGCCGCATAGGCGCCGACATCGATTGCCGTCTCGCCCTCCTTCGACAGTCCCTCGCCGCGCGGGTAGGACCAGATCACCGTGGCGAGGCCGACCGAGGCTGCCTCATTGCGCATCTCGGCGATCTCCTCGAACATTTCGAGGCCGCAGTCCGAGCCGGGATACACGGTGAAGCCGATGGCGGCGCAGCCGAGCCGCAGCGCGTCGTCGACCGAGGCGGTGATTGCCTGGTCCTTCCCGGCTGTCTTCGACATCAGCGAGTTGGCCGAGTTGGCCTTCAGGATGGTCGGGATCTGCCCGGCAAAGGTGTCGGCCCCGGCCTCCAGCATCCCGAGCGGCGCGGCATAGGCGTTGAGGCCGGCATCAATGGCAAGCTGGTAGTGGTAATGCGGGTCGTAGGCCGGCGGGTTCGGGGCGAACGAGCGCGCCGGCCCGTGCTCGAAACCCTGGTCCACCGGCAGGATGATCATCTTGCCGGTGCCGCCGAGGCGGCCGTGCATCAGCATCTGGCAAAGCTTGCCCTTCACGCCCGGATTGTCCGACTCGTAACGGGACAGGATCTTCTGGACGGTGCGGCTGGCGCGCATGGCAATTCTCCCTCTGGCAAGCTGAGCGTGGATGCGGATTACAGGCCGGGGCACCCGCGGGTCAAGAGGAGCACGGGGTGTCCTCCCGGCACGGATGTCTGTATCAAAATTACACCACGGGAGATGGTTTCGCCAGACCGTGCGGGCGGTCCGCGTTTCTCGTTTTGCGCAGGACGATCCGTTGTTGGTAAAAAATTCATCAACAAAATGCTCCGCATCGCGAAGAAACGGAAGCAACAGGCAGGAAGCACGAGGCAGAAGCGATGAAGCGCGCATCAGTCGCGGCACTTGCGGTATCGGGTGTCCTCATCGGGGCCCAGGATTCCGGGGCGGCACCGTTCGAGTTTGCGGGTTTTTACGCGGGCGCCCATGCGGGCTATGCCGACATGACCGCCGATTTCGGGGGTGGCAATCTGGACGGCGGCGATGCGCTCGGCGGCTTGCAGGCCGGATACAACTACGTCAACGGAAACCTCGTTCTCGGCGTCGAGGCCGATCTCTCGGCCGGCGGCGGAGATGCGTCGGGGACCTGCCCGTTCAACGGTGCGCTGACCTGCTCGGTGGATATAGACCTCATGGCGACCCTGCGGCCGCGCGTCGGCTACGCCATGAACGACTTCCTGCTCTACGCGACCGGCGGCCTAGCCGCGGCACGGTTCGACATCGTTTCGCGGGGCGCGGGTCCCGGCACGGTCGATGATTCCGAGGAGGGGGCCTATGGCTGGACCGTCGGCGCCGGCCTCGAATACATGCTCGGCGATATTGTGAGTGTAAGGCTCGAGTATCGCTACCTGAGCTTCCCGGACGTCGACTTCAACCCGGTGCTCGGCGGGCCGTCCGGCATGGACGCCGATATCCACTCGGTGATCGGCGGCATCAACTTCCACTTCTGAGTTCGCGGGCCCTCGGGGGGACTGCGGGGGCGGCCCTTTCGGGCCGCCTCTATTGTTTCTTGAGGTCAGGACGCCTCCAGCGCCGCGACGCCGGGCAGGACCTTGCCCTCGAGCCATTCAAGGAAGGCGCCGCCCGCCGTCGAGACATAGGAGAACCGCGCCGCCGCCCCGGAGGCGTTGAGGGCCGCGACGGTGTCGCCGCCGCCTGCCACCGAGAGCAGCTTCCCGGCCGCGGTAAGCTCCGCCGCCGCCAGCGCGGCCGCATCGGTCCCGGCATTGAAGGGCTCGATCTCGAAGGCTCCGAGCGGGCCGTTCCACACGACCGTCCTCGCCGCTGCGAACCGGGCCTTGATGTCCTCGACCGATGCGGGGCCTGTATCCAGGATCATCGCATCGGCGGGACAGGCATCGGCGGCAACCACCTCGCTGGCCGCGCCTGCCTTGAACTCGCGCGCCACCACAACGTCGCGCGGCAGGACGATCTCGCAACCGGCCGCCTCGGCCCGCGCCATGATCTCGCGCGCCGTGCCGGCGAGGTCGTGCTCGCAGAGCGACCGGCCCACATTGATGCCCTTCGCGGCCAGGAACGTGTTCGCCATGCCGCCGCCGATCACGATCTGGTCGACCTTGCCGATCAGATTGCCCAGCAGGTCGAGCTTGGTCGAGACTTTCGCCCCGCCAATCACCGCGATGACCGGATGGCTGGGGTTTGCCAGCGCCCTCTCGAGGGCCTCGAGCTCGGCCTGCATCAGCCGCCCTGCGGCCGAGGGCAGCAGATGCGCAAGCCCCTCGGTCGAGGCATGCGCCCGGTGCGCGGCCGAGAAGGCGTCGTTGACATAGACCTCGCCGAGACTGGCAAGCGCCGCCGCGAATGCCGGGTCGTTCGCTTCCTCCTCGGCATGAAAGCGGGTGTTCTCAAGCAGCAGGACATTGCCTGCGGACAGGCGGTAGGCGGCTTCCTCGGCCATCGGCCCGACACAGTCGGGGGCAAACCGGACCGGCGCCCCCAGCACCTCCGTCAGCGGCGTTATCAGCATGCCAAGCGACATCTCCGGGTCCGGCTTGCCCTTCGGCCGACCGAAATGCGCGAGCAGTATCGGCAGCCCGCCCTTCGCCAGGATGTCGCGCACGGTCGGGCGGATCGCCTCCATGCGCGTGGCGTCGGTGACACGGCCATTCTTCATCGGCACGTTGATGTCGACACGCACCAGCACGCGCTTGCCGGCGAGGTCGAGGTCGTCGAGCGTCTTGTAGCCCATGCATTGCTCCCTTTCGTCAGACCGGCTCGGCCAGCAGGCGCAGCACGGCCCCGAAGTCCGCATCGGGGGCGCCAAGCCCCAGAACGGCGGTCTCGAGTGCCCGGGTGCGCCCGTCACCGAGCACCGGCCCGGCAAAGCTCCGGAACTTCGCCACCACCTCCGCCTCGGTCGGCTGCGGCACCGGGCCGCCCGAGGCCTCCGTGAGGCCGCTCTCGAGCCGCCGCCCGTCCTTCAGGCGGACGGTGAGCCGGGCGAGGCGCCGCACCGGATAGGCCGCCTCGCAGGCAGGATCGACAACCGCCCGGATCCGTGCCGTGAGGGCAACGAGTGCCGGATCGGAAAAGCTCGGCGCCAGGACCTCGTCGACGGTGACGCGGCCCCTGGCGAGCGCCGCGGCCACGGGCCAGGCAAGGGAATACTGGGCAATCGAGGTGGTGACCGGCACGGCGCAGTTCAGCTCGGCCGAATAGGCGAAGGTGGCGATCTCGACGACTTCGATCATCTCCGCAGTCAGGCCGTGCGCCGTCCGCAGCGCCAGCGCCGCGTCGATCGGCGCATGTGCCCAGCGGCAGATCGGATAGGGCTTGATGTATTGCTGCACCGTCAGCCAGTTGTGGCCGAGGTCGGCCCAGGCGAAGGCGGCATCGTCGAACTCGACCGTCGCGGCCGGCGCCCCGGCGAAGCCGTCTTCCGCCAGCAGCACCGCGGCAACGCCCACGGGCGCCCCCCAGCCAGTGCCGTCATGCAGCATGGTGGGGTTGGCGATCTCGCGCATCATCTGGCTTCTCGGCCCGTGATACTCGGCGATGCCGAGCGCGTCGCGGAACGCCCTGGGCGGAAGTCGCCGCAGCCTTGCGCCAATCGCTGCGCATCCCAGCGCGTTCCAGGCGCCGGACGTGTGGTAGTCGGCAACCGTCGCATGCAATGCCGCCGCCGCCCGGTAGGCGATCTCGTAACCGAGCACCATCGCGACCAGAGCTTCCCGGCCCGGGACCGCCGGAGCCGCCGCCGCAAAGGCGCAGAGGGCGGGGAACAGCGCCGCCCCCGCATGGCCCTTGGAAGGCTGCCATCCGTCATGGGCATCAAGGTTGTCGATCTGGAACGCCGTTGCGAAGGCGAGACCGGGCAGCGACGTCCGCCGCCCGTCGAGCGGCAGTGCCGCCGACGGGGCACCGTCGCCTGCCGCCCAGTGCCTGGCCGCATGGTCGCGAACGATCCGCGCGACATCGAGCTTCGAGCTTGCCGCCAGCACGCCGATCAGGTCGAGCATCAGCAGGGCGGCGGTGCGGCTCACGCCCTTCGGCAGGGCCGCGTAGTCGAGCGCCGACACGAACGCCGCGACCCGGCCAAAGGTCGGGGACGGTTGCGGCAGGCTCTGCATCGCGGTCATCCGGGAGTCCGTCCGATGAGCGAACGACGGGGCGGGAAGGACGAGGCGCGCCGATCGCAGGCGGCGCCCCGGGCGATCAGATCAGCGCACCCATCGCCACAGCGGTGTCGCTCATCCGGTTCGAGAAGCCCCACTCGTTGTCGTACCACGACAGCACCCGGCACAGCGTCCCGTCCATGACCTTGGTCTGGTCCATGTGGAAGACCGACGAGTGGCTGTCGTGGTTGAAGTCCATCGAGACCAGCGGCTCCTCGGTGTACCCCAGGATGCCCTTCAGCTCCTGGCCTGCCATGGCGCGGACGGCATCGTTGATCTCCTCGGGCGTGGTCTTGCGCTTCGCCACGAACTTGAAATCGACCACCGAAACGTTCGGCGTCGGCACCCGGATTGCCACGCCGTCGAGCTTGCCGTTGAGCTCGGGCAGCACCAGCCCCACGGCCTTTGCAGCACCCGTCGAGGTCGGGATCATCGACATCGCCGCGGCGCGGGCGCGGTAGAGATCCTTGTGCATGGTGTCGAGCGTCGGCTGGTCGCCCGTGTAGCTGTGGATCGTGGTCATGAAGCCCTTCTCGATCCCGACCGCCTTGTGCAGCGCATAGGCGACAGGCGCGAGACAGTTGGTGGTGCAGGAGGCGTTCGAGACCACGAGGTCGTGCTTCGTGAGCGCCTTGTGGTTGACGCCGTAGACGATGGTCTTGTCCGCACCGCCTGCGGGCGCCGAGACCAGCACCCGCTTCGAGCCGTTCTTCAGATGCGCGCTCGCCTTCTCCTTGTCGGCGAAGATGCCGGTGCATTCGAGCGCGATGTCCACATCGCCCCAAGGCAGGTCGGCCGGGTTCCGGATCGCGGTCACCCGGATCGGACCGCGGCCGACATCGATGGTGTCGCCCTCGACCTTCACCTCGCCGGGGAACCGGCCGTGAACCGAGTCATAGCGCATCAGGTGGGCGTTGGTCTCGACCGGGCCGAGGTCGTTCAGCGCCACCACCTGGATATCGGTGCGCCCCGACTCGATGATGGCGCGCAGCACGTTGCGCCCGATGCGTCCGAACCCGTTGATCGCGACCTTCACTGCCATGATGCTCTCCAGAACAAGGGCGCCCGCCCGGGCGCCGCGTCAGACTCTCCCGCCGCGCTTATACCCGCGCGCCCGGCGGAATCAATCCGCCGCTCCCGGCTCAGGCTGCCGGCTTCGTCGGCAGGAAGGGGTCGATCTCGGTCTGCGCCAGCCGGTTCAGGGTGTTGGTGAACATGCAGTGGGCGATCTCGGCGACGATGGCGACGAGCTCGCCATTGGTGAAGGCCGCGCGCGCCACGGCGAAATCGGCGTCGTCGAGACCGCCGCGCGTCGCCACGAGCTGCCGCACCAGCCGCTGCAGCATGGCCGGGCGGCCAGTCCCCTCCAGCTGCTCGCCGGCCGCGATGCGCTCGAGCGGCCCGAGATCCAGCCCGCGGCTCTTCGCCACCATCCGGTGCGCCGGGATGCAGTAGTGGCAGCCATTCGCCGCCGCCATCTCGAAGCAGATCACCTCGCGGTCCATCTTGCTCAGGCCGGAACGGTCGATCGCCTGCCAGAAGCCCAGGAATCCACGGGCCACCTCGGGGTTGTGGATCATCGTCAGCCCGATGTTCCAGGGCTCGCCCCAGACGCCGCGCATGACGGCGAGGGCATCGCTCTGGTCCGCGGTCAGTTCCGCGGCGGAAAGGGCGGGGATTCGCTGGGTCATCGTTTTCTCCTGTCCGGGGCGCCGCGAACGGGCCGTGCCGCGGCCCCCCTCGTTCCGGAGCCGCGCACACCGGCCGGCGGCGGTCAGATCAGCGCGAGCGCCTTCTCCGCCACCGCTTCCGCGGTGATGCCGAAGTGGCGGTAGAGGTCGCCGGCCGGGGCCGAGGCGCCGAAGCCCGTCATGCCGACGAAGCCGGCCTTGCGCTCGGTGCCGCGCTCGCCCATCAGCCAACGGTCCCAGCCCTGCCGCACCGCCGCCTCGACCGCCACGCGCGCGGCCCCCGCCGGCAGGACCTTGCGGCGATAGGCCTCGTCCTGCGTCTCGAACAGCTCCCAGCAGGGCATCGAGACGACCCGGGCGCCGATGCCCTTCGCCTCCAGCAGCTTCTTCGCCTCGAGCGCGATCACGACCTCCGAGCCGGTCGCCATCAGGATGGCCCGGCGCTTGTGGTCGGCCTCGGCCAGCACATAGGCGCCGCGCGCGCTCAGGTTCTGGGCGGTGTGCTTCGTGCGCACGGTCGGCAGGTTCTGCCGGGTCAGCGCCAGCACGCTGGGCGTGCGCGGGGTCGTGAGCGCGATCTCCCAGGCCTCGGCGGTCTCCACGGCATCGGCCGGGCGGAACACGTTCAGGTTCGGGATCGCGCGCAGGGCGGCCAGGTGCTCGACCGGCTGGTGCGTCGGCCCGTCCTCGCCGAGGCCGATCGAGTCGTGCGTCATCACGTAGACCACCCGCAGGCCCATCAGCGCGCTCAGCCGGATCGCCGCGCGGGCATAGTCGGTGAAGACCAGGAAGGTGCCGCCATAGGGCGCAACGCCGCCATGCAGCGCCATGCCGTTCATTGCCGCCGCCATCGCGTGCTCGCGGATGCCGTAATGGACATAGCGACCCTTGCGGCTGCCGATGTCGAAGACGCCGAGGTCAGGGGTCAGTGTGTTGTTCGAGCCGGTCAGGTCGGCCGATCCGCCGATCGTCTCGGGCATCACCGGGTTGATCGCTGCCAGGGCCGTCTCGCTTGCCTTGCGCGTGGCCGGCGCGGGCCTTTCCTCGGAGATCTGCTTCTTGAGCGTGCGCACCGCCGCCGCGAGTTTCTTCGGCGACTCGTTCGCCATGATGCGGGCAAACTCCGCCTGCTTCGCACCCGAGAGCGCTGCGAGCCGCCCTTCCCACGCCGCCCGCGCCGCCGCGCCGGGCGTTGCCGTGGCGCGCCAGTTTGCGCGGACCGGCTCGGGGATATCGAAGGGTCCGTGGTCCCAGCCATAGGCCTTGCGGGCGCCCTCGATTTCGGCGGCCCCCAGCGGCGCGCCATGCGCCTTCTCGCTGTCCTGCTTGCCTGGCGCACCGAAGCCGATGTGGGTTTTGCAGGCGATCAGCACCGGCCGGTCCTGCTCCTTCGCCCAGGCCAGCGCGGCGTCGATCGCCGTCACGTCATGCCCGTCAATGGCCCGGGTCGCCCAGCCGCTGGCGGCGAATCGGGCGAGCTGGTCGGTGGCGTCCGAGAGCGAGAGCCTGCCGTCGATCGAGATGCCGTTGTCGTCCCAGAGCACGACGAGGCGCGAGAGCTTCTGCCGCCCCGCCAGCGTGATCGCCTCCTGGCTGATGCCCTCCATCAGGCAGCCGTCGCCCGCGATCACCCAGATGCGGTGGTCGACGATCCTGCTGCCGAAGCGCGCGCGCAGGCTCTCCTCGGCCATCGCCATGCCGACCGCGGTCGCCAGCCCCTGGCCAAGCGGCCCCGTGGTGGTCTCGATCCCCCTGGCATGGCCGAATTCCGGATGCCCCGCCGTGCGCGAGCCGAGCTGGCGGAAGTTCTTCAGTTCCTCCAGCGTCATGTCGGCATAGCCGGTGAGGTGCAGAAGCCCGTAGAGCAGCATCGAGCCGTGGCCGGCCGACAGTACGAAACGGTCGCGGTCGGGCCAGTCCGGGGCGGCGGGGTCGAACCTGAGATGCCCGTCGAAGAGCACCGTCACCACATCGGCCATGCCCATCGGCATGCCCGGATGGCCGGATTTCGCCTTCTCGACCGCATCCATCGCCAGCACCCTGAGCGCGGTCGCCATGGCGAAGCGGCGCAGGTCGGCGGCCTTCATCTGCTCGATCGTCACTCTGTCCCCCACGGAAGGGCGCCGCCTGCCCGGTGCGGCCGCCGATGTCGATGGCGCGGAAACGCCGGGCGAACATGCGATCCCGGCGTCGGAGGGTCAAGCCTGCCCGCGCCGAGCCCCAATACGCCGGCAAGCGGCCCTGCGCCAGCCCGCATTTGCGGCTTGCGCGGGCTCGATGATACTTGCGTATGAGGATCGGTCAGGCGATGATTCGATCCGCCGCTGCCGGACGGGGGATTCTTTTGCTCGGGCAGAGGGTCGGGCGAGCCATCGCGGAATTCAGGAGGAAGCAAGCCGAGATGGGGGCAAGAAGGCAGACGACGGAACTGGACGGTGTCCTGGACCGGCTCAGCAATGCGGTCGAGCATCTGATTGCGTCCTCGCCGAAGGCTGGCCGGGACCGCGAAACCGAAGCGCGGATCGCGCGGCTGACAGCCGAGCGGGACGAATTGCGCGCCCAGATTCAGCAGCTGAAGGCCCAGCATGACGAGGACGCGCGCCTGCGCGCCGAAGCGGCCGATGCGGTGCGTGCCGCGCTGACCGACCTGCGCAGCGTCGTCGCGGTCCAGGGAGGGGAATGATGGCGGAACTCACCGTTGATATCGCCGGGCGGGCCTACAGGCTGGGCTGCGGCGAGGGCGAGGAAGCGAGCGTGCAGGCGCTGGCCGAGATGATCGACCGCGAGGCGCGAACGCTGATGCGCCAGAACGGCGCCATGCCCGAAGGCCGGCTCCTGCTGATGACGGCCCTGCTCATTGCCGACCGGCTTATCGATACCGAGGCTCTGCTCGATCAGGCGGAGCAACGGCTCGCCAAGGCACAGAAGCAGGCGGAGAGCCGGACCCAGAGCGACATGTTCGGCGCCGAGCGCGAGGAGGCGCTGGCCATCCGGCTCGCGCGTCTTGCCGAGCGGATCGAGGAGGCCGCCGGGGCGCCCGGGCATTGAGGGGCGGTTCCGGCCGGGCCCGGAATTGACTTTCCTGCTGGGCTTTCCTTCCGTCAGCGCCCGCACTATCATTGGACCCGGCGGGTGCTGTCCTTCACGTCAGAGGCCAGAATCCTGGTGGCCTAATGCATCTCGCGGGAGCTGGCTCTGCGACTGGCCGTGGCCTAACGCATCTGGTGCCCACCTGGTTTTCCAGGCTCGCGAGGATCTGAACCCTCGACGGTCGCGACGGGCCCGCCGCCCTTTCCCTGGATGACCGGAATGGCGGCTTGCGCCCGCCGGATGCGCGCGCTAGGCAGCGCCCCATGAGCGACCTCACCGAAGCCAAGTCCGCCCTCCGCAAGGAGGTCTTCGCCCGCCGCCGCGATGCTCATGCCGCCGACCTTGCCGCGGGGGGCGCGCTGTCGCGGGCGGCTGCCGACCATTTTCTCGCCGCCCGGCTCCACACCGGGGCCGAGATCGTCTCGGGCTTCCGGCCGATCCACACCGAGATCGACGTGACGCCGCTGATGGAGGCGCTGCACGCCGCGGGCCACCGGCTGTGCGTGCCGGTGATCCAGGGCAGCGGGCTGCCGCTCCGCTTCCGCGAATGGGCGCCCGGGGCCGAGATGATCGAGGGGCCGTTCGGCGCGCTGGTCCCCGCCGCGGGCGCGTGGCTCGAGCCACAGCTCCTGATCGCGCCCCTGGTGGCCTTCGACGCCGCCGGCTGGCGGCTCGGCTATGGCGGCGGGTTCTATGACCGCACGCTGCTGGGGCTGAGGGCACAGCGGCGCACGCTGGCGGTCGGCTTCGCCTATGCCGCCCAGCAGGTCGCCGCGGTTCCCCGCGGCGAGACGGACCAGCCGCTGGACGCGTCGGTGACCGAGCAGGGCCTGATCCGTTTTCCGGCGCGGGGCTGACGCGCCGCGCGCTTGCCGTCGCGGCGCGGCTCGTCTATGTCGCGGCGATGCGACTGCTCTTCCTCGGTGATCTGGTCGGCCGCGCCGGCCGCAGCGCGGTCATTGCCGCGCTGCCAGGGCTCCGCACCCGGTGGCGGCTCGACTTCATTGCGGTGAACGCCGAGAATGCGTCTTCGGGCTTCGGCCTGACCAAGGCGGTCGCCGACGCGCTGTTCGCCGCCGGGGCGGACGTGCTCACGCTCGGCGACCACGCCTTCGACCAGAAGGAAATGCTGCGCCATATCGGACAGGAGCCGCGCATCCTGCGCCCGCTCAACTACGCCAAGGGTGCTCCCGGACGCGGGGCGGGGCTGTTTCCGGCGACCCGCGGGCGCAAGGTCCTTGTCGCCGCCGCGCTCGGCCGGGTATTCATGAAACGCCCCTTCGACGACCCGTTCTCGGCCCTGGATTCCGCGCTGAAGTCCGCGCCGCTGGGCGGTGGGGCAGATGCGGTGATCGTCGAGATTCACGCCGAGGCAACGTCGGAGAAGATGGGGGTCGGGCACTGGTGCGACGGGCGGGCGAGCCTGATCGTCGGCACCCATACCCACGTCCCCACGGCCGATGCGATGATCCTGCCGAAGGGCAGCGCCTACCAGACCGATGCGGGGATGTGCGGCGACTACGATTCGGTGATCGGCATGGACAAGGCCGAGCCCCTGAAGCGCTTCGTGACCGGCATGGGGGTGCAGCGCTTCGAGCCCGCCATGGGCCAGCCGACCATATGCGGCACCTATGTCGAGACCGATGACGCCACCGGCCTCGCGAAGCGCGTGGTGCCGGTCAGGATCGACGGCAAGCTGGAACAGTCGGTCCCGGCGATCTGATGCGGGAGGGCCGCCCGCGGGCGAGCAACACGGTACATACTCGCATGTCAAATATTGATAGCTGAATTGAACCAATGACTGGAGCGCCTGCACACTGTGTTACAGCCCGCAGACCCGCCTTGCGCGGCGGGGAATGTCAGGCGCCGTCCGGCAGCGGACAGGCCTCGAGCGAGGACGCCAGCCCCGACATCAGCGCCCGCAGGTCCGAGCCCACCGCCACAAGGTCGGCGCCCTCGCCGATCAGCATCGCCGGCTCGCCTCCGGGCCAGGGGAAGGCGCCGGCGAGCTTTCCCGCCGCATGGGCGACCCGGATCGTCTCGCGGCAGGCCGCCATGATCTTTGCGCTGTCCTTCACCGGGTCGAGCCCGCGGTCGAGCGAGAAGTCCGAGGGGCCGAAGAACAGCATGTCCACCCCCTCGACTGCCGCGATCTCGGGTGCCGCGGCCAGACCCTTCGCCGTCTCGATCTGCAGGGCGAGGATGCCGCGGTCGTTCCAGTCGCGCGCATAGGCCTTGTCCTGTCCGAAGCGCGCCGCGCGGCTGACCGCAGGCGCCAGGCCGCGGGTGCCGCGGGGCGGGGTCAGGAAACTGCGGGCGGCGGCGGTGGCCTCGTCCGCCGTCTCGACGAAGGGGATGATCACCCCGGCCGCGCCGGCGTCGAGCGCGTGCTTGACCCGGCCGGCACCGGCGTCACCGAGGCGGACCAGAGCCGGAGTGCCGGTGAGCTCGAGCGCCCGCAACATGTCCGCCGCCGTCTCCGGCCCGATCTGGCCGTGCTCGGTGTCGATGACGCAGAGCTCCGGCCCCAGCCGCCCCGCCGCCTCGGCAATCATGGGCGAGGGGATATCGATCCAGAAGCAGCGCGCCGGGACACGGCCGGCCAGCGTCTTCAACTTGTCACGGGGGGTGGCGGTCATGGCGGGTGGGTCCCTCTCGAAAGTCGTATCCGCTACCGGGCCGCGTTGATCGCGGCTCATGGCATTGCGACGTCATCGCCCGACTTGATCGGGAGAGTCAGCCTTGGTTTCAATGTGTCGATTGTCTGGAGTCCCCGGCGCTGGGCGGGAATGGACACCGGTACGTGCCGACGCGCAACGGCATGGGAGCCTGCCTCGTTTGCCCGCATCATCAGGCCTGCACGCCGGGCATTGGCTGGGTCTCGAGTTTGCCGAGGAAGTCAGACTTGCCCAGCGGCACACCGTTGTGGCGCAAAATCGCATAAGCAACGGTCAGGTGAAAGTAGAAGTCCGGCATCGTGACCGCCGCGGCATAGTCCGCCGCCGGCATGCCCCGGTTGCGGTCGAAGAACAACGGCACGATGCGCTCGGCCCGGTCCGCCACCTGTCGCGGATCGATCGCCTCGAGATAGGCAACGGTGGCATCGATGCTGGCCAGAATTTCCGTCAGCGTGGTTTCGTCGTAGCCAACGCGCGGCGCCGGATCGGCAGAGAAATGCTGGGCAAAATCCGCCGGAATGTAACACGCATACTGCAGCTGCTGCAGCAGATTGAACATGTCAGGGTACAGGCTGGCCGCCAGCAGCGACGCAATGTCGAGATTGTTTTTCGCGGCATGATCCTTGGCCTTGACCAGCACGTCACGCATGTTCCGCAGCGATGTCCTGATGGCTGCAATCGTCAGTCGATGGAGGCAGTTGGTCCGATCGGTGTCAGGCATGCTGTCCCCCCACTCACTCCAAGGCCAGTTTCGGATCTGGCACAAATCGCTGATCGACCCATCCGACGCCCGCGGTGCCCCCAGGATTGCGGACAGGGGACGGGCGCCAGCTTGGCGATCGGGGCCATGGCCGCGGATGGGCGGCGGGAAGCGGCGGCCATGGCGGTTGGTTCCGATCTTGGCCGAGATGCAGGACCCTCACGACGCCAGTCGCTCCATCACCTCGTCCGACATCTCGAAATTGCCCGTCACGCTCTGCACGTCGTCGTCGTCCTCGAGCGCGGCGATCAGCTTCATCAGCGTTGCGCCGACATTCTCGTCGATCGGCGTCAGGGTGGTCGGCTTCCAGACCAGCCGCGTCGACTCCGCCTCGCCCAGGCTCGCCTCGAGCGCAGTCGAGACTTCCGAGAGGTCCGAGGCCGCGCACCAGATCACATGGCCTTCCTCGTCCGACTCCACGTCCTCGGCGCCGGCCTCGATCGCCGCCATCAGCACCGTCTCGGCATCGCCCGCCTCGGGCAGGTAAACGACCTGGCCCTTGCGCCGGAACATGAACGAGACGGCGCCGGTCTCGGCCAGGTTGCCGCCATGCTTGCCGAACAGCGAGCGCACGTTCGAGGCGGTCCGGTTGCGGTTGTCGGTCAGCGCCTCGACGATCACGGCGACGCCGCCCGGACCGTAGCCCTCGTAGCGGATCTCCTCATAGCTCTCCGCGTCGCCACCCTGCGACTTCCGGATCGCCCGGTCGATCACGTCCTTCGACATCGAGTTCGCCTTCGCCTCCTTGACGGCGAGGCGCAGGCGGGGGTTCTTGTCCGGGTCGGGGTCGCCCATCTTGGCGGCGACGGTGATTTCCTTCGCCAGCTTCGAGAACAGCTTCGAGCGGGCGGCATCCTGGCGTCCCTTGCGATGCTGGATGTTGGCCCATTTGGAATGGCCGGCCATGTTCGTCTCCCGCGCTGATCCGGAATCCGGCCGGGTTATAGGCGAGCGCGCATCGGGCTTTCAAGCGGGGAAGCGATGTCCATGCGGCCGGCGGCTCACTCCGGCATCTCCGCGGTGATCCTGATCGAGGAATACCAGGCGGCGACGTCGGCGATGTCCTCGTCGGTCAGATCCTTCGCGATCACGCTCATCATCTCGTGGATCCGCTTGCCCGAGCGGAACGCCTTGAGCTGGGTCTCGAGATAGATCTGGCTCTCGCCGGCGAGATGCGGCGCGATCGGGATCTTCGCGATGCCGTCGAGGCCGTGGCAGGTCTTGCATTTCGCGGCCTTCACCTTGCCCGCGGCAGCATCGCCCGCAAGCGCCGGCTGGGCCGAGGCGAGGGCGAACGCCGCCGGGGCCAGAGCGGCCAGGAGGACAGATGTCAGGCGCATTCCGGGCTCCGGAAAGGGCGGGCGCTGCCCCTCCCGGATTCGCGGGAGGGGCGCTGTCGATCGGTCGCGGCCTACTTGCTGTAGGAGATGCGGTAGATCGCACCCGCCAGATCGTCCGAGACCAGGATCGAGCCGTCGCGCAGCTGCGTCACGTCGACCGGCCGGCCGAGATACTCGCCGTTCTCGTCGAGCCAGCCCTCGGCGAAGACCTCGGTCCCGCCGGCCGAGCCGTCCTCGTTGACCGGCGTGAACATCACCCGCGCGCCGATCGGCGGCGTGCGGTTCCACGATCCGTGCTGGGCCGAGAAGATTCCGCCCTGATACTTCTTGGGGAACGCCTTGCCGGTGTAGAACATCATGCCGAGATCGGCACCATGGGCATCGGTCTCGACCTCCGGCATGGTGATGCCCTCGGGCGGGGTCTCGTTCGCGTATTCGTTGGTCCTGACGGAGCCGCCGCCATACCACGGATGACCGAAATGCTGGCCAGGCCCGGTGGCGCGGTTGATCTCGCCCGGCGGGATCAGGTTGCCCATGCCGTCGACCTGGTTGTCGGTGAACCACAGTTCGCCATTGGCCGGGTTGAAATCCATGCCCACCGAGTTGCGCACACCCACCGCATAAGGCTCGCGGCCGGACCCGTCGGTGTTCATGCGGACGATGCCGCCCATGCCCAGTTCGCGGTACATCTCGACCTTCTCGGGCGGTGAGACATTGAAGGGCTGGCCGAGCGTGATGTAGAGCTTGCCGTCCGGCCCGATGTCGCAGACCCGGGCGGTGTGATTGTAGCTCTCCTCGTCGGGCGGGATCAGCTCGCCCTGCGGCACCACGTTGAACGCCGCGACGTCCGGGCTCTCGTAGAAGAATTCGGCGGCCGGATAGACCAGCACCCGGTTCTGCTCGGCGATGTAGAGGAACCCGTCGGGCGAGAAGCACGGGCCGTTCGGGATCGCCATCTGCAGCGAGGGCGCGAAATCCTTCACCTCGTCGGCGACGCGGTCCTTGTCGCGGTCGGTGACGGCCCAGACCTTGGTCTTGCGGGTGCCGACGAAGGTCACGATGCCCTGCGGACCCACCGCCATGTGGCGGGCATCCGGGACGATGGCATAGAGATCGATCCTGAACCCGTCCGGCAGCTTGATCCGCTTCAGGTTCTCGCGGATCGCGTCGGCGTTGGGGCCGGTCTGGTCGATCACCGTGAACTCGGTGACGCCTGTCGTCTTGAAGGCGCTGAGTTTCTCCAGGTTGCCGGCAGCGTCGGCGGTTCCGCCGACTGCCACCGCAAGAACCATGCCCAGGGCAGTTCTGTTCATTCCGTTTTCTCCCGTGGAATCGAGGGCAGCATCTCGTTGCCGCCGGCAGCGTATTGGGAACCCGAGGGCTTGTGAAACGGAAAATCGCTGAACTGGTAAGTATTCCTGTCCGCAGCGTGGAATTCGGAAGGCGTTCAGAAACTCCAGAACAGCGGGATCAGCAACGCAGAGAGAACTGCGGTGATGACGTTCAGCGGGATGCCGAGCCGCATGTAGTCGGTGAACCTGTAACCGCCGGGGATGAAAACGAGCGTGTTGGTCTGGTATCCGATCGGGGTGGCGAAGCTGCATGACGCGGCGAGCATCACCGCAACCACGAGAGGCCGTGGGTCAATCCCGAGTTCGCCCCCGAGGGAAATGGCGACAGGGGCGACGACCACAGCCACTGCATTGTTCGTAACCACCTCTGTCAGCAGCGAGGCCAACACGAAGACCAGCAGAAGCACGAGGCGGGGCGGCAGCTCCGCGAGCAGCGGCGCGATGGCATCGACAATCAGGGCGACTGCGCCAGTAAGGTCCATGGCGCGGCCGACCGCGAGCATAGCGAGGATCAGCGACAGGATGCGCAGCTCGACCATCGCAAAGGCCTCCTCGGCGTCGATGCAGCGGCCGAACAGCGCCAGGGCGACACCGATCACCGCAAGTCCAGCAATGGGCATCAGCCCGAGAGTGCTTCCGGCTACCACCATCGCCAAGATCATGAGCACCAGCGGAGCTCGATTGCGGCGATATGGCCGCTCCGAGGGCTGGATCAGCTCGGCGAGACCCTGCTCCTCGGCGAGGCGGTGAATGTCCTCGGGCGCGCCCTCGATCAGCAGCGTGTCGCCGATCTGGATGCGCACGTTGTCCAGGCTGGCGCCCACCCGTTCGTCCCTGCGGTGAACGGCCAGCGGGTATACTCCATATCTGCGGCGGAGACGGAGATCCCCGAGCAAGCGGCCAATCATGTGGCAGCCGGGGGTGATCAGCGCCTCGACCGTGACGGTGCTTTTCTGCCCTACCGGGTCGATCTGGCCGGTCATCGACATTTCCGGGTTCTCGCGCAGTGACAGCAGCTCGCCGACCGCAGAGCGGATCACGACCCGGTCGCCCGCCTCGATCGTCACGTCAGCCATCCGGCGCCGCAGCGAGAGGTCGCCGCGGATGACATCGATCACCGTCACCCCGTCCCGGACGAACTGCGGAACCTCGTTGATATGGCGGCCGATCAGGCTCGATCCCACCGGGATCACCACCTCAGTAAAGTATATCATCTTCCGCCGGCCGGCCAGGAACTCGACCATCGAGCGCCGCACTGGCAGAAGACGCGGCGCCGCGAAGCTGATAAAGGTCATGGAGACCGCGAGAATGATGATTGCCGCCGGGGTGACCTCGAATAGCGAGAAGGGGGCCAGACCCCTTTCCCGCGCCACGCCGTCAATCAGCAGATTGGTCGAGGTGCCGATCAGGGTGCACATCCCGCCCAGGATCGCCGTGTAGGAAAGCGGAATCAGCAGCTTCGATGCCGGCAGATGCAGCGTCTTGGCGATCCGTATCGCCACGGGCATCATCATCACGACGATCGGCGTGTTGTTGAGGAACGCGGAGGCGAGCGCGGTGAAGGCGGCGAGCCCAGCGATCACCCGGCGCGGCCCGCGTTCGATGCCGGCGGACAGGAAGCGGACCAGGGCATCGAGCGCACCGGTGCGGATCAGGGCGCCCGAGAGAATGAACATTGCCCCGATGGTGATCGGGGCGGGGTTCGCAAACACCGCGAGCAGGCCGTCGACCGGCAGTACACCGGTCGCCATCAAAAGGGCGGCGCCGCAGATCGCGACGACCTCTGGCGGGTAAAGCTCGAGTATGAACACCACGAACATTGCCAGCACGACAGCGAGCGTGAAAACGGCCGGCCAGAGTTCCGGGGCGAGGAGTGGCATGGTCATATGTCCCGTGCTTGTCCCCGGGCGGCGGAGTGCCATTCGATGGTCGCAGTTTCCTGCGAACGGCGCAATTCCGGCCGGCGCGGGCGCGACCCTCTGTGCCGTCTGGATTGCCGTCCGCTCCGCTGAGATCTATA
This sequence comes from Limibaculum sp., assembly GCA_039805905.1. GTDB lineage: Bacteria > Pseudomonadota > Alphaproteobacteria > Rhodobacterales > Rhodobacteraceae > Thermohalobaculum. Next base: position 163,238 of record JBDIVM010000002.1, read on the forward strand.
CTTTGAGCACCAGATACGAAAGGATTTTTGGTCGTGTACAGGACATTTGGTCGCTCTTGTCTGGTTTTGGCCGTTCTTCTTCTTGTCGCAACCGCGCCCCGATTGGCATTGGCAGACGCGCGCAACGGTGCGATTCTTGCCGAAGCCTGCGCCGCCTGCCACGGATCCGCGGGCGTTTCGGTGAGTTCCGACATCCCGAACCTGGCGGCGCAGAAGGATGCCTATGTTGCTGCTCAGCTGAAGGCCTTTCGCGACGGCAAGCGGTCGGACGCGCTGATGAACGCGGTTGCCGCCGGCCTGACCGATGCCGACATCGCCGATCTGGCGGCGCATTTTGCCTCTCTGCCCGGGGCGGCACCGGGAGACACGGGCCCGGCGGCGGCCGGGCTCGATGGCAGCAAGCTGCGCTTCCCGTCGACCTTCGCGCAGAGCTACACGATGTATCACAAGATCGACTTTCCGGAAAAGAAGCAGGTCCGCCACTACTGGGCCGATGCGGGCGCCGTGGAAGCTGCCAGGGCAGGGATGCCGATCCCGTCGGGCAGCACCATCCTGGTCGAGGTCTACGATGCGAAGCTTGGCGCCGACGGCCAGCCCGTCACCGGCACCGACGGCCATTTCGAGGCCGGCGAGCGCGTCTTCTATACGGCGATGCAGAAGCTGCTGCGCGGCGGCAACGGCGTGCCGGAACTCTACGCCAATGGCGACTGGCGCTATGCGGTGTTCGAGGCCAATGGCAGCCGCCGGCCTACCAACGAGGCAAAGTGCCTTGCCTGCCACAAGCCGCAGGCAGATAGCGACTACCTGTTCACCGCCGGGCAGCTTGCCAAGGCGAACTGACCGGAGCCGATCCCGCGAAGGACGGGGCGTGGCGCCCCCTTCCCGTCAGGAGATGACGCTCTCGATCTCGGAGGTGTCGATGCCGAGCCGCTCCAGCCCGTCTTCGAGATAGTCGCCGAGCAGCGGCGAACCGAGCAGGTAGCGCGCGGTACCCTTGCCCTGCTGGCGGCGGGCGTCGTTCACGAGGCCGGGGAAATCCTTTGCATCGCCGTCATCGCGGCCGAGCCAGAAGATCGCCACGAGCTCGGCCTTCTGCTGATCGTTCAGGTCCTCGATCCAGTTCGTCAGCTCGTCGATCGTGGGATCGTCGGTGCGGTCCTCGAGCACGCTCATCGGGTCGTCATCGTCGCTGCGCGGCTCGTCGCTGGTGTCCACGTCCTTCACGTCGAACTCCCGCGCCTTCAGGATGATCCACGCCAAGGTCGGCAGGGGAATCGTCAGCATGCTCGGCCTCCCGCAGTTCGCAATGGTGCGATTGAACGGCCGGAGGCATCACGGCGCTTTGATCTGGCGCAAGACGCTTCCAAGCCGGCGGAGGTCGCTGCGACGCTGGCAAGCCCGGGGGCGCCGCGGCATTCTGCGGCCATGCGCGGCATTGGCAAGCACCCCTGCGACCCGCGGGACCTGATCCACGAGGCCTTCCGGATCGACGGTATCGGCCCGGAGGAATGCCGGGCGATCTTCTTCGACTGGGCGATGGGGCTCGAGCGCAGCATCGACGTGGTCGCGGCGGCGCGGACGCTGCACACCGAGTTCGGCGCCCGGCATCCGGACCACCCGATGACGGCGCTGCTGGCCGAGGCCGCGACCGGTCTGACGCGCGCACGCGGCCGCAGCGGGCGGCGGCGTCAGCGCAGCTAGGCCTTGAGCTCCCCCGCAACCGGTGTCAGGAAGAACTGCTCCGTCGCCGCCCGGTCCCAGCCCTGCGCCGCACCGAGCGCCAGCGCCACATGCAGCTTCGCCTGGGCGGCTGCGGCGGTCATGTCGGCCACCGCCATCGCACCGCAGCCCGCCAGCCAGTGTCCGGCGCCATAGGTCGACGGATCGACCGGTCCGTGCGGCACCTGGGTGCCGGCCGCAATCAGCACGCCCGCGTCATGCGCCGCGCGCAGCACCGGCGCAAGCCGGGTGCGGCCCGGAAAGTTCCCGATTCCGTATCCGCTCAGATAGATCGCGCCGAGCCTGTCGCCCAGGGCATCGATGCAGCCGCGGACCGATCCGAGCAGCAGCTCGGGATCGCCAGGGCTCGGCGTCAGCGTGACGACCGCCCGGGCGCCGAGATGAGGTGCCAGCCGGTCGATCTGGGCGGCGAGGGCGGAGGGCGGCGCCGCAGGCAGCGCGGGGCAGGGCGCGGCGCCGTTCGGATACCCGAAGGCGCGGTCGTCGACGGTCGACATCTTCATCACCCGTGTGCCGCGCAGCGTGACGCCGCCGAAGGCCACCATCACCTCGCGCCGCCCGGTGGCAAAGGCGCCGAGCGCCGAACGCAGGTTGCCGAGCGCATCGGTGCCGGGCCGGATTCCCTCCCCGTCGAACAGCGGCCGCTGCGCCCCGGTCAGCACCACCGGCATGCCGAAGCGGGCCTCCGGCGTGCCGTCGGCGCCGTAGAGGATCAGCAGGAAAGCCAGCGCCGAGGCGGTCCAGGCCATGGTATCGGAGCCGTGCAGCAACAGCACCGCCTGCTCCTCCTCGGCGCCCAGCACTAGGCGCGCGAGGCGCAGCCAGCCCGCCGGCGTCATCTCGCTCGAATCGAGCGGCGGGTCCAGCCATTGCCAGTCCACCGTCAGCACGCCCGGCAGATGCGGGCCGACATGCCGCGCCCACAGCACCTGGAACGCATCGACCGGCAGCGGCTCCAGCGGTTCGCCGGCGCAGCCGATGGTGCCGCCGGAATAGATCAGCGCGAGCCTCATTCCGCCAGCGCCGCCAGCACCCGGGCCCAGCTGCGGGCGCCCCGCGTGAAGCTCGAAAGCTCGTATTTCTCGTTCGGGCTGTGGATGCGGTCGTCGTCGAGCCCGAAGCCGATCAGCAGCGTGTCCATGCCGAGGATCCGCCGGAAGTCGCCGACGACCGGGATCGATCCGCCGCAGCCGATGAAGGCCGCCTCGGTGCCCCATTCCTCGCTCAGCGCCCGGCGGGCCTGGCCGAAGGCCGGATTCGCCAAAGGCATCACCGTTGCCGGTCCGCCGCTGCGGGCAACGAAGGTGGCGGAGCAGTCGGCGGGCAGCCGGGCCTCCACAAAGGCGCGGAAGGCCCGCCGGATGGTCTCGGGAGCCTGGTCGCCGACCAGCCGGAAACTGACCTTGGCATGGGCCTCGGCCGGAATCACTGTCTTGAAGCCGGCGCCCGTGTAGCCGCCCCAGATGCCATTCACCTCGGCGGTCGGGCGCGACCAGATCTGCTCCAGTGCCGATCGGTCCCGCTCTCCGGCCGGCACGCCCAGCCCGACCTCGCCAAGGAACTCCTCGGGGTCGAATCCGAGACCCTGCCACTGATCTCTCAGTGCCGCGGGAAGTTCGGGCACGCCATCGTAGAAGCCGGGGATCGTGATCCGGCCGCCGGCATCGCGCATCTCGGAGAGGATGCGCACCAGCACATGAATCGGGTTCGCCGCCGCGCCGCCATACATGCCGGAATGAAGGTCGCGGTCGGCGGCATGGATCGTCACCTGCTCGGCCAGGTTGCCGCGCAGCATGGTGGTTATGGCGGGCGTGGTGGCGTTCCACATGCCGGTGTCGCAGACCAGTGCCAGGTCGGCGGTCAGCTCGTCCCGGTTGGCCTTCAGGAAGGGCGGCAGGCTCGCGCCGCCCGATTCCTCCTCGCCCTCGATCAGGATCGAGACCTTGCACGGCAGCCGGTCATGCGCTGCCTTGTAGGCCCGGCAGGCCTCGACGAAGGTCATCAGCTGCCCCTTGTCGTCGGCCGCGCCGCGGGCCGAGATGAAGCCGGTTCCGTCCGGTCGGGTGACCACGCGCGGGTCGAACGGGTCGCGCTCCCAGAGGTCCAGCGGATCGACCGGCTGCACGTCGTAATGGCCATAGAACAGGTAATGCGGCCCATCCGCGGCGAGGTCGTGTGCGACCACCATCGGGTGCCCTGCGGTCGGCGCGACGCGAGCCTCGAAGCCGATCCCGGCGAGATCCTGCGCCAGCCAGTCGGCGGCCTTCCGGCACTCGCCGGCGAAGGCGGGGTCGGTCGAGATCGACCGGAAGCGCAACAGCTCGAAGAGCCGCGCCAGCGCGGCGTTCCGGTCGGCATCGAGGCGGGCGAGAACGGGGTCGAGAGCGGTCATGCTGTGTCCTTTCGGCGAGGCAGGCGACAGTTAGAGCCCGGAGCGCGGCCAGGATGCAACCCCCCGCTCAGACACGCCCCTCAAGCCCGGCTGCCTCGGCCTCGGTGGCGGCCGGAATCCGCATCTCGAAGGTGTCGCGGATCACCGCATAGTCGAAATATCCCATGCGTGCGATCGGCTGGATGCGGGCGATGTCGAGCTTGCCGTCCGGCCGGATCACGTCGTCACGGATGTGGATGCGGGCGACCCGGCCGATCACCAGGTCGACCGTGCCGACCTCGGAGCTGCCCGGCAGCCGGACGGTCTGGAGATACTGGCATTCGAAATGGCAGGGGCTCTCGGCCACGCGCGGCCCGGGCGCCACGATGCAGGCCGCCTTGGTCACGCCGGCGCGCTCGAACTCGTCCACCTCGGGTGGCAGCGCCATCGCCGAGATGTTCACCGCCTCGCGCAGATCCCACGTGGCCATGTTCCAGACGAACCAGCCGGTTTCCTCGGCATTGACCACCGTATCCTTCCGGCCGCCCAGCGTGGACTGGTTGGCAGCAAACATCACCGTGGGCGGGTCGAAGGTCAGATTCTGCCACTGCGAGTAGGGCGCGAGGTTGGCGACGCCCGTGCGCGACACCGTGGACAGCCAGCCGATCGGCCGCGGCACGGTGCAGCTCTTGAACGGATCATAGGGCAGGGGGCAGCGCCCGATGCGCGGATCGTAGTCCATCGCTCAGCCTCGCCCGATCCAGCCGCCGCCGAGGACGCGGGTGCTGCCGGGTGCGTAGAACACGCAGGCCTGCCCGGGCGCGACGCCTTCCTCGGGCAGGGCGAGCGCCACCTCGGCCCGGCCCCCGCCGAGCGGGCGAATCCGGGCCGTTGCGGGCGGGCGGGTGGAGCGGACCTTGACCTCGGCCTCCCAGCCGCCCTCGGGCGCGTCGCAGAAGCTGCCGCCGCCGATCCAGTTGACCCCGGCGACCGGCACCGCGCGGGTCGCCAGCGCCTCGCGCGGACCGACAATCACCTGCCGCGCCGCCGGGTCGAGGCGGATCACGAACAGCGGCTCGCCGCCGCCGATGCCCAGCCCGCGCCGCTGGCCGATCGTGTAGTGGATCACGCCTTCGTGCCTGCCCAGCACGGTGCCGTCGAGATGCACGATCTCGCCCGGCTCGGCGGCGCCGGGCCTGAGCTTCGCGATCACCGCAGCGTAGTCGCCATCGGGCACGAAGCAGATGTCCTGGCTGTCGGGCTTCGCCGCAACCGTGAGGCCGAATTCCGAAGCCATCGCGCGGGTCTCAGCCTTCGACGCCAGGTGACCGAGCGGGAAGCGCAGATAGTCGAGCTGCTCGCGCGTGGTGGTGAACAGGAAATAGGACTGGTCGCGCGACGGGTCGGCGGCACGGTGGAGCTCCGGCCCGGCCGGCCCCTCCTCGCGGCGGATGTAGTGGCCGGTCGCGAGGCAATCGGCACCAAGATCCCGCGCTGTCGCCATCAGGTCGCGGAATTTGACCCGCTCGTTGCAGCGGATGCAGGGGACCGGGGTTGCGCCGGCCAGATACTGGTCTGCGAACTCCTCGATCACGGCCTCGCGGAACCGGCTCTCGTAGTCGAGCACGTAGTGCGGGAATCCCATCTCGGCCGCCACCCGGCGGGCGTCGTGGATGTCGCGCCCGGCGCAGCAGGCGCCCTTGCGCGCCAGCGCGGCGCCGTGATCGTAGAGCTGGAGCGTGATGCCGACCACATCGAAGCCCTCGCGCTTCAGCAGCGCGGCCACGACCGAGCTGTCGACGCCGCCGGACATGGCGACGACGACGCGCGTCTCCGCTGCGGGCTTCGCGAACCCGAGTGCGTTCCGGCCGCGCGCGCAGCGGCCATCTGGATCGAGCGCAGGCATGGCGGCCTGTTACCCTGATTCTGCCGGCTGGGGAATACGCCGGCCTTTCATTGGTAATTAATGCGACGCGAATAGCGTGTTGAGGCAGGAAGTTCGAAATACGGAGGATCATGGGCGGCGAAGATCGCGTCACATATGTCATCGGCCCGGACGGCGAGCGCATGACCAGGGCCGATCTCCCCTCGCCGGGCGTCCGGCGATGGGTGCCACGTCGCAAGGCGCGCATCGTGGCAGCCGTTGAAGGCGGCCTCATCAGCTGGGAAGAAGCCTGCTCCCGCTACGCGCTCAGCACCGAAGAACTCGACGATTGGAAGGCGGGGCTGACCCGCTTCGGGCTGCGCGGTCTCTGCGTGACCCGGATCAACGAGCGGCGCGGGACTTCAGAATGAGGTTTCGCGCCTCGCGTCGGCGGCGGGTAACACTCCATTTACCAAATTAAGAATATTCTTTAGATCGGCATGCATTGAGGGAACGTGGGAGAACCGTATGCGAATCCTGCTGATCGAGGATGACCCTTCCACCGCGGACAGCATCGAGCGGATTCTCAGAAAAGCCGACCTCAATACCTACGTGACCGACTCCGGCGAGGAAGGAATCGAGCTGGCGAAGCTCTACGATTACGATCTGATCCTGCTCGACCTTACCCTGCCCGACATGAATGGCTATGACGTGCTGCGCAAGCTGCGCCTGTCCCGGATCGACACTCCGATCCTGATCCTGACCGGGCTCGACGGCACCGACAACAAGCTCAGAGGCTTCGGTGCCGGAGCCGACGACTACCTCACCAAACCGTTCAACCGAGATGAACTCGTGGCCCGGATCCACGCGATCGTCCGACGCTCAAAGGGGCACGCGCAGTCGGTGATCCAGACCGGCAAGATCGCGGTGAACCTGGACGCGAAGACCGTCGAGGTCGATGGGCGGCCGGTTCACCTGACCGGCAAGGAATACCAGATGCTCGAGCTGCTCTCGCTGCGCAAGGGTTCGACGCTGACCAAGGAGATGTTCCTCAATCACCTCTACGGAGGGATGGACGAACCCGAGGTGAAGATCATCGACGTTTTCATCTGCAAGCTGCGCAAGAAGCTCGCCGTCGCGACCGAGGGCGCGAACTACATCGAGACCGTCTGGGGCCGCGGCTATGTGCTGCGCGACCCGCCGGTGGCGCAGCAGGCTGCGAGCGCCATGGCCTGAACGCATCGGCGTTCCGGGGGGCGGCCGGACTGACGGGGAGAGATCCAGCCAACGCAAAACCCCGCGCCGGGGCGCGGGGGATGCAGGGCCGACGACGCCGGCCGCCCTCGACCTGCGCCGGATCTAGCTTGCGCCGCTCGACGTGGTTTCTCCGGTCAGGGACGTCGCACCGCCCGTGGCGGGCTTCGTCCGCGCCGACGCCATGTTCCGGGTGGCGCTCGCATCGCCCAGCGGATCCTCCTGGCGCTGCACCGAGCCCTCGAAATGGGCGCCCGACTCGATCGCGATCGTCTTGTGGACGATGTCGCCCTCGACCCGCGCGGTCGAGGTCAGGCGGATCTTCAGGCCGCGCAGGCGGCCGATCACCCGGCCGTTGACCACGACATCATCGGCAGCGATCTCGCCGCGGATCGTCGCTCCTTCGCCGACGGTCAGCAGATGGGCGCGGACATCGCCTTCGACGGTTCCCTCGATCTGGATGTCGCCGCTGGTGATGACATTGCCTTTGATGGTCAGGTCGCTCGACAGCAGCGACGGCGACGGCTTCGGCTTCGCCTGAAACCCGGCGCTCGGCCCGGTGCTGGACTCGCCTGCGAGTCCCGCTCCCGTGGGAGTCGCCGCCATCGTCGCCGGCTTGTCTTTCGCCGAACCCTGACTTGTGTCGCTGATCTTGGGTTTAGAGAACATCCTTCGCAGCCCCTATGAACTTGACTGGGTCGACGGGCTCGTTGTCGATTCTGACCTCATAATGCAGATGGGTTCCGGTGCTCCGGCCGGTGCTGCCCATATCCGCAATGCGGTCCCCGCGACTCACGCGCTGGCCCACCTTCACGCGTGCGCGGTTCAAATGAGCATAAACCGTTTCAAACCCGAACGCATGCCGAATCTTCACCAGGATGCCGTAACCGCTCTGGCGGCCGACAAATGTGACGATCCCCTCGGCCGTACTGTAGATTGCCGTTCCGCGCGGCGCAGCGATGTCGAGACCGGTGTGCATGGCCTTCCCGCGTCCCTTCGGATCTGCGCGAACCCCGAAGCCGCTCGTGCGCCGGCCAGCATAGACCGGCTCGCCGAAGGGCAGCCGCTCGGCCGCGAACCGCATCAGGTTGACCGACTCGAGGTCCTGGATCAGCGCCGCCACCCGCGCATCTCCGGCGGCCGTGCCGGCGGCGAGGGCATCGGCGTCGACTCCGGGCGGGATCGGCTCGAACGGGCCGCCCTCGCCGGTATAGTCGCGACGGGCCTGCTGCATGATGCGGTCCACATCGACGTCGCTGCGCCCGAGAATCGTCGAGAGGCCGCTGAAGCTCAGCCGCGCCGCCTCCTCGAGCTGTGCCAGCAGACGGTCCTGCCGGTCACGCCAACGGTCAAGCTCGCCGGTCAGCCGGTCCACCTCGCTGTCGAGGCGCGCCAGGTCGCCGCGCGCGCGGTCGCGCTCGGCGATCACCCGCTCCATCGCGCCCGTGAAGCCACCGAAGGTGCTTTCCATATTCGCTTCCGAGGTCTGCGCCTCGGCGAGCGCGGCGCGCGCGCGGGCAAGCTCGGCGTCGAGCGAAGCGAGTCTGGCGGCATCCTCCCGGCGGGCGTCGATCAGCTTCTCGTACTCGGCCCGCAGCACCGTGAGCTCGGATTCTGCAGCCTGCAGTCGGTTGGCGCTGTCGACGAGCCGGGCCTGTTTCTCGCTGAGCCGCCCGGTGACCTGGTCGCGGCGGGCATTGGCCTGGTCGAGCTGCTCCTCGAGATACATCTGGCGCGAATCCATGGCCCCCAGTCGCGCGTCATACGCCTCGCGCATGGTTTCGAGGCGGACCTGCCAGGAGTGGCCATCGAGCGCCCGCGCGATATAGGCCTGCGAAACGAACCCGGTCCAGCCGACGAGGGCGACCGTGGCGAGCGCAGCCGCCAGCTGGGTCCTCGGGCCGAGCGTGAGGTAGCGGGTCCGCCGGTCGGTCCGGATATAGATTCTGCGATGTGGAAACGCTGCCGCGAGAACTCGGTCCACGGACCACGCAGGTTTGGCTGGCATGAGTGTCCCTCTCGCTCGGTGCCACGGCGCTCGTGCGAATTTTTTTGAACTGCGCCCTTTCAGCAACGCTATACGGAAATCAGTTGTCCGGTGCAACGTCTTTTGCGTCGCGCCGGGCAATTTGGCAGTCACTCGCCCGCCAGTCGGTAGTGCAGAAAAGTTGTTACCGCTATAAGATGTTATGCAGATTATTTTCTAACATTTGTTGGATTCCCGCCCTGTCCGCTCCATTGGCCGGACCGGACAGGAGTCCGCACTTCCGCCGGCAATGGGGCGGAATGGCTGCGTCGCCCTTGATGATCCCGCTCGCGCGCCGCACCCGTTTTCGCGCCGAATGCCAGTTGTCCGGTGCCCGTGCCGCCGCGGCCGTGGATCGATCTCGCAGCCTGGGTGCGGTATGGACCGCCGGGACCGCCGTTCGCGCCGGGGTCGCCATGGCGACCGGGCCGCGAATGCGCGAGGTTTTGCGGGCGTCAGGCGCGAGCGCGCTGCGGGGCGCGCCGTGCAGCTGCCTTGAAATGCAGTCACTCGCGGGCGAACATGCGCAGCCGGAGCCGGCCCGCGGGCCGCGGGTGGGCCGGCAGGGACGCAGAGAACACGAATCCGCCGGGCGCGATTGCCTCCGGCCGGCGGCGAGGCAGCGAGGGTGGATGGCGTTCAGGAGACGATCGGCTGGCGACGGGACGACCCGTCTCGCGGCGCTGCCTGGTACGCTTGCGCTTTCGCTCGCCCGGGCGCTGCTGAAGGTGAGCCTCGGGGCGGCAACCGTGGCCGCGCTGCTCGGCGGCCTGCTTTATCTCCGGCTCTCCCAGGGGCCCATTCACCTGCCCTGGGTCGCCACGGCAGCCTCGCGGCTCGTCAGTCAGGACTCCGGCCAGCTGAAGCTCGATGTGGGCGACGTGATCGTCACCTTGGGCGAGGCCGGAAGCCCCTCCGGCGTCCAGTTCGTCGATGTCGAGATCGCCGATGCGGCCGGACAGCGGCTGTTCGCGATTCCCCGCCTCGCGGCCAGTTTCTACAGCGCCGACCTGCTGGCGGGCCGGATCAGGCCGACCCGCATCGTCCTGATCCGGCCCGTGACCGAGATCGAGCTGCGGCCCGACGGGACCTACCGCTTCGGCCTCGGCCCACCCGGGCAGACCGAGAGCATTGCCGGCGGAGACCCGTCGGCTGGTAACGCCGAGGCCGTGGAGGGAGATGCCATCAGGCGTCTTCTCGACGGGCTCACCGGCGACGAGGCCATCCTGCCGTTGCTGTCGCGCCTGCAACAGGTCGCGGTGCTCGATACCGACCTGACCTTCGTCAACGAGGCTGCCGGACGGCGTTGGCGAACGCGCGGGGCCGACATGATCGTGCGGCGCACCGCGGCAGGCCTGAGCGGGCGCCTGGCGGTCGGGCTTGCGGACGGCGTCGTGACCGGCGCCGAGGTGACCGTCGACGCCGAGCGTCGCAGGGGTCGCGGCGGCGAGATCGACCTCTCGATCCGGTACAGCAACCTCCGGCCCGAGCATCTCGCCGAACAGATCGCGGGGATGCAGTGGCTGCGGCTGTTCGATGCGCCCGTGGGCGGCCAGCTGAACCTGACGGTCCGTCCGGACGGGACGATCGTCAATCTTGCGGGAAGTCTGGCCGCCGGGCCGGGACGTCTGCTGGCGGTGGGTGCGTCTGGCAACCGCTTCGACCGGACCGAGCTGGACTTCTCATATGTCCCGGATCTCGAGCGGGTTCTTGTCGACCGGTTTGAGCTCACCTCGCCGGCGGTCGCGGCCCAGATGTCCGGCTTCGTCGACTTGGACCTTGCAGGCGGCCGTGCGCTGGACGGCCTTGCGGGGCAGTTCGACGTGGCGCGGCTTCATGTGTCGCTGCCCGGCGTCTTCGTCGATCCGCTCGACTTCGACGGCGGCCAGCTGGTCGCGCGTCTTGCCATGGCGCCGCTCGTCGTCGAGGTGGCCGAGGCGAACCTGCGCCATGGCCCCCTGGTGCTCGGCGTGAGCGGGCGTGCACGGGCGGAAGCGCAGGGATGGCGCACCGAGTTGCGCGCCAGCGGCCAGAACATGACCGTTGCACAGCTCCTGCAGCACTGGCCGCTGGCGGCTGCCAGGGGTGCGCGCGACTGGGTCCTGCGCAACATCCGCGAAGGCATGATCGACGAGGCCGTCGCACTGATGCAATTCACCGGCGAAGAGCCGCGGCTCAACCTCGACTTCGCCTTCTCCGAGCTGGTCTCCGGCTATCTTCGGGAGATGACGCCGATCCGGCACGCCTACGGGCGCGGCAGCCTCACGCTCGACAGCTTCGACATCGTGGTCGACAGGGCGGAGGTCGAGCCGGTGCCGGGCGCGCCCCTGCGGATCGACGGCTCCTTCGCACACATGTCCGACATCCAGGCCAAGCCCTCGCATGCGGACATCAATCTCCGTGTCACGGGCCCGAGCGCAAGTGTGCTGGCATTGATCGACGAGGAGCCGCTGGGATTCCCGGCGAGGCTCGGTCTCGATCCGGCGACGGTCGGCGGCGGCGCCGAGGTCAAGACGCGGCTGCAGTTTCCGCTGCTGAAGGATCTAGAGCTGGCCGACGTGGAAGTCGAGTCGCTCGCCCGGCTCTCCGCGCTCAGCCTTCCCTTCGGCCTGCGGGGCAATGCGCCGGTCGACGTGCGCGGCGAGGGGGTGGCGCTGCGCGCGACCACGGAAGCGATGCGGCTCGCCGGACCGATCACGGTTGAGGGTGTTCCGGTCGCGCTCGACTGGATCGAGCACTATGGCCGCGGCAGCAATCACCGCGAGGTGGCGCTGGAAGGGCCGGTCACGCCGGTGCTCCTCGGCCGGCTTGGTGTCGGCATCAACGGGCTCTCCGGCGGCAGCCTCCCGCTGCGCCTCAACCTCGTACAGACGGGTGGCGACGGCTATGACTTCCGCCTGTCGGGCGATGCCGGTCCGGCGCAGATCGTTGTCGCGCCGCTCGGCTGGGAGAAGCAGCCCGGCGCACCGGGCACGGTCGAGGCCGCCGGGGTCGTCGGCGAGAGGTTGCAGCTTTCGCATTTCAGCCTGGTCACCGAGGAACTGGAGGCAGCGGGTGCCGCCGATCTCGGGTCGGACGACGAGATCCTCGCCGCCCGCATCGACCGCCTGAGATACCGTGGCCTGGCGGACATCAGCGCCACGCTCGCCACAGGCGACGACGGCGTGCGGACCGTCAGCATCCGTGGCCGGCGGCTCGACCTCGCCCTGCTCGACACGCTTCCCGAGCGCGATCCCGACGGGGCAGGTGCGGGCCAGCCTGCGCCGGAGCAATGGCAGGTCGACTTCCGCATCGACGAGATGGTCTTGCGACCCAGAATCATATCGCGGCCGGCCACCGGAACCCTGACCCGCGCCGCGGATGGCCGCCTGACAATCCATCTCGGCGGACAGGCGGACGGCGAGATACCGTTCGTTGTCGACTACCAGGAGGCCGACGGCGATAAGGGCGTCGTGGTGCTGAATTCCGCCGATGCCGGCGGCCTGTTGCACAGCACGGGACTGTTCCAGGGCGCGCATGGCGGGCGTCTGGACATCACCGCCGAGGTGGACCGGCAGGGCGGTCTCGCGGCGCGCGGTGTCGCCCGTATAAGCGACGTCACGGTGCAGGGGGCACCCACCTTTACCTCCATCCTCGATGCGGGCGGCGTCGATCGGGCCGCCGAAGCCGCGAAGTCGGGTGGTCTTCATTTCAAGAAGGTGAAGATTCCGTTCAGCTTCCTCGACGGGATCCTCAGCCTCGACCGGGCGGTCGCCAAGGGGAACCTGCTCGCGGTGACCGCGAACGGAACCGTCGACCGCGACGCCGATGAAGTCGACCTTGTCGGCGTCATCACACCAGCCTACGGCGTCACGGGCGTGCTCGACAACATTCCGCTGCTGGGCAACATTCTATCCGGCGGGCAGGGCGAGGGCATCGTCGGCATGACCTTCACGGTGAAGGGGCCGACAGCAGCACCGGATTTCACCGTCAATCCGCTGTCGCTCCTGACGCCCGGCATTCTCAGAAAGGTCTTCTCCGGGCGGTCGAATCCGCCCGACGAAGCCTTCCTCGACCAGCTCAAGCGCGACGAGGACTGACCAGCTCAGCCGAGGCCGAGCCGGGCAACGACCCGGGCGGGCGTCCATCCGGCCTGGCGAAGCTGCGCCAGCGAATGGGCGTGGTCGCGCTTCGCGAGCCGCCTGCCGGCATCGTCGCGGATCAGGCGGTGGTGCCGGTAGACCGGCGGCGGAAGTCCGAGGAGCGCCTGGAGCAGACGATGAACCGGGGTGACCGGGAACAGGTCGCAGCCGCGGGTGACATGGGTTACCCCCTGGAACGCGTCGTCCACAACCACCGCGAGATGGTATGCAGGCGCGCGGTCCTTCCGCGCAAGGACGACATCTCCGATGCCGGCCTCGAGAACTGCGGCATCGAGCGCGATCGTGCCTGCCTCGCCGTTCGGGCCGGCGCCGGTCTCGCAGATGGTCAGTCTCGACACGGCACCACCGCCGCCGAGATGCGCGATGGCGCGGCTCATGTCGAGGCGGATGGCCGCTTCTCCGCCCGGAACGGAAGCCCGCCCGCGGCAGGTGCCGGGATACACCGGGCCGTCCGGCCCCGACACCGGTGCCTGCTCCTGGGGCGCTGAAGCCGCCTCGGCGATGTCGCGGCGCGTGCAGGTGCAGGCATAGGTGAGACCGAGCGCGGCAAGACGCGCGAGGGCGGCGCGGTAGGCAGGCATCCGATCCGACTGGAACAGCACCGGCCTCTCCCAGTCGAGACCGAGCCAGGTGAGGTCGCGATAGATTCCCCCGACGAACTCGGCTCGCACCCGTGCCCGGTCGAGGTCCTCCATGCGCAGCAGGAAGCGGCCGCCCGCCGCCCGGGCGGCCCGGTGGCCGAGCAGCGCCGAATAGGCATGGCCGAGATGGAGCTCTCCCGTCGGGCTCGGGGCAAAGCGTTCGGTGATGATCGGTCGCGACTCGGGCACGGTCCCTCCTCTGGTGCCGTTCTCGGGAGCCGCCGCCGCGCTGTCAAATGTAGCAGAGATGCGCGGGCCGGGATGTTGCGCTGCACAAAATCCGCCACTATACTATTCGCAATCGCAGCATACCAAGGACAGAAGCATGTTTGCCAGAACCGATACCACCGTCGCCGCCTGGACTTCGCCCAGCGTTGCCGCCTTCCAGCTCTGGGTCAGCTTTTTCCCCGTGGCGCCTCTCTTCGGAGTCGAATGGCGCTTCGCCGACTGGGCCAGGCTCGCCACACCGATCAAAGTGCCGGCCAAGGGCAGGGCCCCACGTTCAAAGAAGGCGCAGCCGGACACCATCGACGCCGTCTATTCCGAGGTGAACACCGCTCCGGTGATGGCGCCGCGCCCGGCAAGGGCGCCGGCGGAACGGGTTGCCCCGGCGGAAGCACCGGAGCGTGCCGACGACCTGAAGCTGATCAAGGGAATCGGTGCGGGCCTCGAGAAGCAGCTCAACGCGCTCGGCATCCGCAGCTTCGCCCAGATCGCGGCCCTCTCGGACAGCGAGCTCGCAGACCTCGACGCCAGACTGAAGACGGTCAGGGGGCGCTGCTTCCGCGACGACTGGGTCGGTCAGGCGAAGGCCCTCGCCGCCTGACGGCTGATCCCTCCACCAGGACTGAACGCCCGGCCCGGCGCCGGGCGTTTCGCGTTTCGGGACCTCAGCCTGCGGCGGCGACAATCGCCAAAAAATCCGTGGCCTTGAGGCTCGCGCCGCCGACCAGCCCGCCATCGACATTCGAGATGCCGAAGATCTCGGCGGCGTTCCCCGGCTTGACCGATCCTCCGTAGAGCAGGCGGACCCCGTTCCCGGTCGCCGCGCCAAAGCGGGCGACGAGGCCGGCGCGCAGATGGTCGTGCATCTCGGCGATGTCGCCCGGCGCGGGCGTGCGGCCGGTGCCGATGGCCCAGACCGGCTCGTAGGCGACCACAAGACGACCAGCCGTGGCGCCATCCGGCACCGAGCCGTCAAGCTGCGCCCCGACGACCGCAAGCGCCCGGCCGGCATCGCGCTCCGCCTCGGTCTCGCCCACGCAGACAATGGCGGTCAGCCCGGCGCGCCAGGCGGCCTCGGTCTTTGCGCGGACCGCAGCGTCGGTCTCGCCATGGTCGGCGCGGCGCTCGGAGTGGCCGACGATGACGTGGCGCGCACCGGCGTCCGCGATCATCTCCGCCGAGATGTCGCCGGTATGGGCGCCGCCGGCCGCGGCGTGGCAGTCCTGCCCGCCGATCGCGACGCGGCTGCCCCGCGCCCGGTCGGCACAGGCGGCGATCAGGGTCGCCGGCGGGCAGATCAGCACCTCGGCCGTCCCGGTGCCCGTCGCCGCGATCAGGGCATCGAGTTCGGTCAGCGACGCCTTGAGGCCGTTCATCTTCCAGTTTCCGGCGGCGAGCTTGCGTCGGGTCATCGGCGACTCCCTGATCCTGATGCGGGTCGGAGGATGTCTTAGGACGGCAGCGCCGCCGCAGCAACGCTCAGCCGCCCTTTCTCGCCCGCTTGCGGGCGGCTGCGGCGCGCTTTTCGGCGGCGGCCGCCTCCGCCGGGACCAGCGACCGCCGGGCCCAGCCCTGCGCCTCGTCCGGGTCGTCCATCGCGGAGTCGGGGAGGCGCCAGAATGGCATGGCCACCGGCCTGTTCCGGCCCTCGTAGAACCATTGCGTGCAGCCCTCGGCCTCGAAGGCCGGGCCAAGCGCGGCATCGCCACGCATGTAGATCAGCCCGTCCTCGAAGATGACTGCGAACATCGCGTCGTCCAGATAGACGCCGGCGCCGCCGAACATGCGCCGGATGCCGATCGGGCCGAGCCCGCCGAAGAGATCGCGCACATGTGCCGCGAACTCGGCGCTGACGGCCATTCAGGCGTCCTTGAACTTGACCGACTCGCCGCAGCCGCAGGCTTCCGAGACGTTCGGGTTGTTGAACACGAAACCCGATTCCAGCAGCGAGGCCCTGTAGTCGATCTCGGTGCCGAACAGGAACATCTGCGCCATCGGCGCGATCAGCACCCGGGCACCGTCACGCTCGACCACGACATCGTGCGGCCCGATCTCGGCGGCATGTTCCATGGTGTACTCCATGCCGGCGCAGCCACCTTTCTTGACCCCGATCTTGAGGCCCTTGATCGCTCCCTCGGAACGCTCCATCAGCCGCCGGATCTGTTCGACTGCGGCGGGGGTGAGGGTGACCGGATTCTTGCCTGGAATGGCGAACATGCACTTGCCTCCTGCGCAAGAACCTAGGGGCGGGCTGCGAATTTCTCAAGGGCCGGTGCGGCCTCGCGCTGCGGGAATGGCCCGGCGACATGACCTCAGCTACCCGCCCGGCCACCAGTTCCAGCGCCCGGCCAGGCGCATGAGCGCCGGGCTCATCAGGATCCGCACGATCGTCGCATCGAGAAAGACAGCGGTCGCCAGCGTGAAACCCAGCATCTTCGCCGGGAGGAAGCCTGCGGCGGTGAAGGACCCGCAGACGATCAGCATGATCGCGGCCGCGAAGGTGATGACCATGCCGGTCTCCGAAATCCCGCGGACGATCGCGGTGGTCTCGTCGTCCTCGGACCGGCGCGCGGCGGCGATACGCGAGATCAGGAACACCTCGTAGTCCATCGAGATGCCGAACACCGCGCAGAAGACGATCAGCGGCATCGCCGGAAACACGCCCTCCAGCGGGGCATCGACGCCGATCAGCGCGCCGCCGAAACCCTCGATGAAGACAAGCGTGGCAAGGCCGAAGGCCGCGCCGACGGAGAACAGGTTCAGGAGCACCGCCTTCGCCGCCACCACCGGGCTGCGGAATGCCACGGCCAGGACCATGAAGGCGCCGAGGATCACAAGGCCGACCACATACGGCATCCATTTCCAGACGACAGTGATGTAATCCGCGCGCGAGGCCGGCATCCCGCCGACGCTGATGACCGGCGCCGGAGCGCCGCCCGCAGTGTCGGCAGCCAGGGCGCGGAGCCGGTCGACGACAGCGGTGAGCCCGGCAAGGTCGAGGCCGCTGTCCGGGATGACGCGGATCAGCATGGTCGCGTTGTCGCTGCTCAGCAGGGGATCGAGGGTGCGCCGCGGCAGGCCCTGCAGTGTCTCCGGCTTGAGCTTGGCCGACATCATGGCGGGGAGGGCGATCACCGCGTCCACTCCGTCCGTGAGCGCGATCCGCGCATAGATCCCGTGCGCGGCGGCCCAGCCGGGTCCGGTCAGGAAATGATCCTCCGCAGGGACCTCGGCAACGACGAGGATCTCGTTGGCGAGACCCCAGCGTCCGGCCTCGATCAGGGCCTCGACCCCGCGCTTGGATGGTGCATCAGGCGGTAGCCAGTCGATGTCCTGCGCGCTCAGGGTAAGCCCCCGGAAGGGCATTGCCAGGGTGGTGAGCGGCACGGCGGCGAGCAGCAGGAACAGCAGCGGCCGGGCGCAGACCGTGCGCGCGATGGCGCCGAAGAACTCGCGCCCGCGTCCGTTGCCGATCGGTCCCCACCCCCGGATCAGCCGGGGTGCGAGGTGGACGAGCAGGGCCGGCAGCAGGGTGGTGGAGACCACCGCAGCCGCCGCGCTGGCGAGGATGCCGCCAAGGGCGATGGAGCGGATCTCGCCCGTCGGCACCATCAGGAGGGCGCCGAATCCGAGCATCACCGAGAGCCCGGCCAGCATGATCGTCGGCGCGGATTTCTCCATCGCGATGGTGATCGCCTGCCCGGGTGTCGCGCCGAGCGCGGTGGCCCGGCGGAACTGGTTCAGGGTAAGGAGGGAGTAGTCGATCGTCAGCGCGAGGCCGGTGAGCGAGATCACGTTCTGGATCAGGACCGATGGCGACCATGGAATGACCAGGGTGGAGAGTCCGACCGTGCCGATTCCCATCCCGACCGCGACCACGGCCGAAAGCGCCGGCGACAGCGCGGCCCGCAGGCTGCCGAAGATCGCATAGAGAAGCAGGATGGTGAGGGGCAGGGCCATGATCTCGCCGTCGCGGGCGCCCCTCTCGCTCGCCGCCCGCACATCTGCGTAGAGGAAGAAATTGCCGGTCCAGTCGAGCCGGAACGGCGGATCCCGCTCGCCCGCCATGCTCGCCGTCGTCTCGCCGAGCGCATCGAGCTGCGCGGTGAGCTCTTCGGCCCGGGCGCCGGCGACGAACTGGACCGAAATCAGGGCGCCGGTGCCGTCCGTGCCGACCATGAAGTCGCGCGGGATGTCGATCACCGAATTTGCGCGAACGACCTGCGGCCAGGCGCGGATCGCCTTGACCATCGATTTCAGGATCGCTGCGTCGCCCGGATCATGGACCGGACGCAGGCCGGAGGCCACCAGCACCGCACTGCGCCTCGTGTCGAGGCCGAACCGCTCGGCGATGATCCGGTCGACATCGGCCGACTGGGTGCCGGGGATGGACCTCGAGGGCGGGAGCTGCTTCTGGAGGGCGACGGCTGCGGGGACCAGCAGCCCGAACAGGACCAGCCAGAACAGGATCACGCGCCGCGGGTGCGCGGCGATATACGCGGAAATGCGGCGCCAGATTGAAAACCGTTCCCTGCGCACAGAGTGATCACCCGCCCGTTCTCGCGTTGTCGCATGTTCGGCCCGGAGTGCGGTCATGGCGCATCGGGCCGCCAGCGCCTAGCATGGCCCACGGATTTGTCCAGCGGTTTCATGGCCGGGCGCGGTCGGCGCGCGGAACCCCGACTGCCGGCGCCTGCGGTCCCGGCCATGCAGCCGTACGCATCGGACGGGCGGCCGTCCGAACGGGGGCCGCCGTTCACATGAAGCCGAGTTCGAGCCGCGCTTCGTCGGACAGCTTCTCCATGCCCCAGGGCGGATCCCAGACCAGCTGCACATTCACCGTCCTGACCCCGGGGACGGCGCCGACGGCGTCCGCCACCCAGCCCGGCATGTCTCCGGCCACCGGGCAGCCCGGCGCAGTCAGGGTCATGTCGATCTCGACGTCGCTATCCGGGCTGATGCCGATGCGGTAGACCAGGCCCAGATCGTAGATGTTGACCGGAATCTCAGGGTCATGCACGGTCCGGCAGGCCTCGACCACCTGCCCGTAAAGCGGGTGCTCGGTGCTCGACGGCGCGACGATCGGCTCGCCGGTCTGGACGTTCATGCGGCTGACCTCTCCTGACCCTGTTGGCTTCCGGACAATACCATATAGAAAGCCTCAACAATAACGTCCAGTGAAAGCGCATGTCCCGTTTCACTTATCAGATCGAGGCGCGCGACGGCCGCGCCCGTACCGGCCGGATCGTCACGCCGCGCGGCGAGATCCGGACGCCGGCCTTCATGCCGGTTGGCACCGCCGCGACCGTCAAGGCGATGCTGCCCGAGAGCGTGGCCGCGACCGGGGCCGAGATCCTGCTGGGAAACACCTATCACCTGATGCTGCGCCCCGGCGCGGCGCGGGTGGCGGAACTGGGCGGGCTGCACCGCTTCATGAACTGGCCGAAGCCGATCCTGACCGACTCGGGCGGCTTCCAGGTGATGTCGCTGGCAGAGCTGCGCCGGCTGACCGAGGAGGGGGTGCGCTTCCGCAGCCATGTCGACGGCTCCGAGCACATGCTGAGCCCGGAATCGTCGATGGAGATCCAGCGCCTGCTCGGCGCGGACATCGTCATGGCCTTCGACGAGTGCACGCCGTTTCCGGCCGAAAAGGGCGTCGCGGCCGAATCGATGCGGCTCTCGATGCGCTGGGCGCGCCGCTCGCGCGACGCGTTCGGCGACCGGCCAGGACATGCGCTGTTCGGCATACAGCAGGGCAGCATCCATTGCGACCTGCGCGAGGAATCCGCCGCCGCGCTCGCCGCGATCGGCTTCGACGGCTACGCCATCGGCGGCCTCGCGGTGGGCGAGGGGCAGGCGCAGATGTTCGAGGTGCTCGACCATGCGCCGGGCATGCTGCCGGACGACCGGCCGCGCTACCTGATGGGCGTCGGCAAGCCGGACGACATCGTCGGCGCGGTGCAGCGCGGGGTGGACATGTTCGACTGCGTGCTGCCGACCCGCTCGGGCCGCACCGGCCAGGCCTTCACGCGCCGGGGCGTCGTCAACGTCAGGAACGCCCGCCATGCGGCCGATCCGCGCCCGCTCGACCCCGACTGCGCCTGCCCCTGCTGCCGCAGCTACAGCCGGGCCTATCTCCATCACGTCGTCAAGGCCGGCGAGATCATCGCGTCGATGCTCCTGACCTGGCACAACCTGCACTATTACCAGGAACTGATGGCCGGGCTTCGCGCCGCCATCGCAGGGGGCAGGCTGGCGGGATTTGCCGCCGAATTCGCGCGCGAGCGGGCGGCCGGCGATCTGCCGCCGCTCTGATCCGCTCAGAACCGGAACGAGCCGCCGACCGAGAAGATGTGCGCGCCGCCGTCATATTCCACATGGGTGCCGGCGAGCGGCCCGTTGCGCAGGGTGACGTCCGGGTCGCTGAGCGCGTGCAGGTAGGAATAGGCGGCATCGACCGAGATCGTGTCGGTAAGCGCATAGCTGAAACCGGCCGAGATCCAGAGGCGATCCTCGTCCGGCACACGCACGGTGCGGAAGGCATCGCTGGTCGGCGTCTGGTCATAGGCCAACCCGCCCCGCAGGGTGAAGCGGTCGCCGATGTCATACTCGGTTCCGAGCGCGAAGAACCACGCATCGTCGTAGTTCTGGACATCGCTCACCTGTCCGAACGGCGTGCCGGTCAGGGCCGGGGTCGAGATGTCGATGCTGTCGAAGCGCGACCAGTTGATGAAGCGGCCCTCGGCCATGACGCGCAGGTCGTCGCCGACCTCCTGCGTGACACCGAGCTGCACCCAGTTCGGCAGGCTGGCCTCGACCTCGCCTGGGAACCCGCCGAAGGACCGCGTCGGAACCTTCAGGTCGTAGCCGTGATGGTAGGCGGCGCCGATATGGGTGCCGTCCACCGGCTCGAACAGCAGGCCGAGCGAGAACCCCACCGCCCAGTCGTCGCCCTCCAGATCGACCACGGCGCTCTCGAGCGTCGCGTCGGCATAGAGGATGTCGAGCGCGGCGCCGAGCGTCAGGTTGTCGAGCAGGTCATAGGCCACGCTGGGCGAGATGCTGATCGTCGTCAGCTCTGACTTCGTCGCATCGGCCTGGACCGGGGAACCGTTGCCATACTTGGTCTTCAGCCCGAACGGCGCGTAGGAGGTGAGACCAACGACGAGATCCTCGCCGAGCCGATAGCCGAGCGCGAGCGAGGGCACGGCGCCGAGGACATCGCCATCGATCGTCGACCCGGCCAGCGGGCCGTCGGTCAGGGTGCCGTCGGCAATCGGCTTCACGACCGAGAGGTTGCCGCCGGCCTCGAATCGCTCGACCGTCGTGAGCGCTGCGGGATTGAAACTCGAATAGGTCACGTCGCCTGCGGCGGAAACCGACCCGGCGAGCGATGACCCGATCGCGCTTGCCGATCGCTCGTTCAACTGGAACGCCCCGGCGCTTGCCGCCGAAGCACTCAAGCCATACAGGAGTGCAGTTGTCGCAGCGGCGATTGCCCGGTTATTCATGCAAGCCTCCCCGTTACAGCGGCATTCTTGGTGCCATGGAGCCAATTCTGTGCCTGGCTTCTTGCTATTCTCACGCTTGTGCGCACCGAGAATCAACGGTGACGTTGCGGAAAGCCGGGGAGACCGGAATGCGGACCCCTGCGTCAGGCCGTGCAGGCTGGACGTTCGCGCGCCCGTTCGCCATAGTCCCCGGCGGCAGAGCGGAGTGAGTCGGATGGGAATTCTCAGCGAGATCTTCACCTGGTGGAACGGCCAGACGCTCGGCACCCGCGTCTACACCGCCCGCAACGGTGTGAAGGTGGGCGAGGACGAAATGGGCAACCGGTTCTACCAGACCGCCGACGGCAAGCGCCGCTGGGTGATCTACAACGGCGTGGCCGAGGCGAGCAAGGTCTCGCCGGACTGGCATGGCTGGCTGCATCACACCTTCGACGAGCTGCCGAGCAAGGCGCCGCTCCCCCGCAAGGGCTGGGAGAAGGACCATGTCGAGAACCTGACCGGCTCCGAGGGCGCCTATCGCCCGCCCGGCAGCGTGCTGACGCCGGCACGGCGCCCCCGCGTCGCAGGCGACTACGAAGCCTGGCGCCCGGAGTGACCGGACATGGCCGGTAACGCCGCCGAAACCCTGATCGGCGCCGCCGTGCTCGCGGTCGCCGGCGGGTTCCTGATCTATGCGGCCGGCACCGCCGATGTGAACGTCGCCAGAGGCGGCTACGAGCTGGTGGCAAAGTTCCGCAAGGCCGAAGGCATCGATGTCGGGGGCGATGTGCGCATCGCGGGGGTCAAGGTCGGCAGCATCGCGGCGATGGAGCTCGATCCTGCCACGTTCTTCGCCCGGATCACCGTCGTCGTCGATCAGGCGGTGCGGGTTCCCGACGATTCGCTGGCCAAGATCACGTCGGCGAGCCTCCTCGGCAATTCCTACATCGCCATCGACCCGGGAAGCTCGGACCTGATGCTGGAGCCCGGGGAGGAGATCTCGTTCACCCAGAGCTCGGTCAGCGTGGGCGACCTGATCGGCAAATTCATCCACGGCGACGCCGGGAAGTGAGCCGCCTGCCGACAGCACTGTCGATGGGGCGCCACGGTCCGGCGCTCGCGATGGCGCTCGCCCTGCTTGCAGGCACCCCGGTGGCTTCGGCGGCGCAGCAACCGGCAGGGAGCGGCATCGAGACGAAGCCACTCGAGCCGCTTGCGCCGGCTCCCGGCGATGGCGCGGGAAACGGCGGGGAGACCGGTGTCGTGCCGCGCGACAACCGCTTCATGCCGGCACCGTTCCGCACCCTCGGTACCGCCCGCGCTCCCGAGCTGATCGACCCGGTCGCGACCTCGGTCCGGCCCGGGGCGCGGCTCCGCGGGCTCGACAAGATGACCGGCCGAACCACCACTGTCGACATTGCCGCAGGCGGCGAGGAGATGGTCGACCGGTTGCGGGTCCGGCTCGAGGCCTGCCGGGCGCCCGACGACAACGCCCAGCACGGGACCATGGCCTTCGTCGAGATCTGGGACACGAAGCAGGACGCGCCGGACCCGGTGTTCTCGGGCTGGATGTTCGCCGAGAGCCCCGCGCTGTCGGCCATGGATCACCCGCGCTACGATCTCTGGGTGATCAGCTGCACCACCTCCGACGGCGGGGCGCCCGCCGCCAGCGAGTAGAAATCGGCATTCGCGGCGATCGCCCGGTCCAGCATCTCGTGGTAGCGTGCCTTCGGGATGCTGCGCGCACCCATGGACTCGAGATGGGGCGTGGTGAACTGCGTGTCGAGCAGGGTGAACCCGCCAGCCTTCATCCTGGCCACCAGGTGCGCCAGGGCGATCTTCGAGGCATTGGGCATGCGGCTGAACATGCTTTCCCCGAAGAACGCGCCGCCGAGGCGCACCCCGTAGAGACCGCCGACAAGCTCGTGTTCCGCCCAGACCTCGATGGAATGGGCATGGCCCATGCGGTGGAGCCCGGAATACAGCCGGCGGATCGTCGGGTTGATCCAGGTCTCGGGCCGGTCGGCGCAGGCCGCCAGCACGGCGTCGAAGGCATGGTCGACCCGCACGTGGTAGCCGCCCCGGAGGAGCCGCTTGCGCAGCGAGCGCGAGAGATGGAAGGCGTTCAGCGGAAGGATTCCGCGCTTGCGCGGGTCGACCCAGAAGATCTCGTCCGTCTCGGCGCTGTCGGCCATCGGGAACACCCCGGCGGCATACGCCCGCAGCACCAGGGCCGGCGTCACCTCGAGTTCGGGTGATTCTGCGTCCTTCATGGACGAAGAATAGCAGAAGCGCGGCCCGCCTTGCCCAGCGCCGTCGTCATTTCCGGGTCAGCCGAGTTCCCTTGCCAGCCAGTTCTCGAGCCAGTGGATGTTGTAGCTGCCGGCGCGGATGTCGGCATCATCCAGCAGCGCGTGGAACAGCGGCAGCGTCGTGTCGATGCCATCCACCACCAACTCGCTCAACGCCCGCTTCAGGCGCATGAGGCAATCGTCGCGGCTCCCTGCATTGACGATCAGCTTGCCGATGAGGCTGTCGTAGTAGGGCTGCACCGCATAGCCGTCATAAAGCGCCGAATCCATCCGCACGCCCAGCCCGCCGGGCGCATGGTAGCCCTTCACCAGGCCGGGGCAGGGGGTGAAGGCGGGAATCCGCTCGGCGTTGATCCGGCACTCGATGGCATGCCCGTGCGGTGTCATGTCCTTCTGGGTAAAGGAGAGCCTCTCACCCGCGGCAATGCGGATCTGCTCGCGCACCAGGTCGACGCCGTAGACCAGCTCGGTCACCGGATGCTCGACCTGGAGCCGTGTATTCATCTCGATGAAATGGAACTCGCCATTCTCGTAGAGGAACTCGATGGTGCCGACGCCCCGGTAGCCCATCTCGCCGATCGCCCTGGCGCAGACCCCGCCGATCCGCGCCCGGGTCTCGGCGTCGATCACCGGCGAGGGGCATTCCTCGAAGACCTTCTGGTGCCGGCGCTGCAGCGAACAGTCGCGCTCGCCCAGGTGGCAGGCATTGCCGTGGGTGTCGCCGATCACCTGGATCTCGATGTGCCGGGGCAGGGTGAGGTACTTCTCCAGATAGACCGCGTCGTCGCCGAAGGCGGCCTTCGCCTCGGCCCGGGCCTGGCTGAATGCATGCGGCAGGTCCTTCTCGGTCCGCGCGACCTTCATGCCGCGCCCGCCGCCGCCTGCCGCCGCCTTGACGAGCACCGGATATCCGATGTCGCGCGCGACCCGCATCGCCTCGTCGAGATCCGGCACGCCACCGTCCGAGCCGGGCACGCAGGGCACGCCGAGCCGCCGCATCGTGTCCTTGGCGACGATCTTGTCGCCCATCAGCCGGATATGCTCGGAGGTCGGGCCGATGAAGGTGATGCCGTGCTCCTCGACAATCTGGGCGAATCCGGCATTCTCGGCGAGGAAACCGTAGCCGGGGTGCAGCGCGTCCGCGCCCGTGATTTCACAGGCGGTGAGGATCGCCGGCTGGTTCAGATAGCTCTGGCTGCTCGGCGGGGGGCCGATGCAGACGCTCTCGTCGGCGAGGCGCACATGCATGGCTTTCTCGTCGGCAGTCGAGTGAACCGCGACCGTAGCGATGCCCATCTCCTTCGCCGCGCGGTGGATACGCAGCGCGATCTCGCCGCGGTTGGCGATCAGGATCTTGTCGAACACGCGCGCGCCCCGCCGCTCACTCGATGACCATCAGCGGGTGGCCGAACTCCACCGGCTCCGCATTGGCGACCAGGATCTGCTTCACCGTGCCGGCGCGCGGGCTGTTGATCTGGTTCATCGTCTTCATCGCCTCGATGATCAGCACGGTCTGGCCCTCGGCGACCGCGTCGCCGACCTTGACGAAATGGTCGGCGCCCGGTTCCGGCGCCAGATAGGCGGTGCCGACCATGGGCGAGGTCAGGACGTTCTTCAAATCCGGCTGGGCCGCCGGCGTCGCGGCGGCGGCCACCGGCGCCGGCGCGGGATCGGCTGCCGCCGGACCGGGCACATGGGCGGCCGCCAGTGCCGCCACAGCGGTTTTCGCCCGGGAGAGACGGACGTTCAGTTCGTCGTCCGGGCCGAATTCCCGCCCGACCTCGATCTCGGTCAGATCCATCTCCTTCAGCAACTCGGCCAAGGCGCGGATGTAGGCGATATCCTGGTCGCTGTTCTTGCTCATTGTCCCTCGTAGCCGGTCGGCGCGACTGACATGCCCCGGCGGCGGTCCGCGGCCGGTCCGCGCCAGATTACCGGCCCCCCGTTACAAAGGAAAGGCGTGGCCGCACAATGGCAGAGCGGGACCCGGAGCGCGACGCCCGTTCAGTTGGTCGCCGTCCGGGCGTCGGCGATCATCGCCATCATGCCCTCGAGCGGCAGGTAACCGCGCAGGATCAGGTTGCCGACCACGAAGCTGGGAGTGCCTTCGAGGCCCAGCGTCCGCGCCAGCGTGTGGTTGGCGCCAAGCTGCGTGCCGATCTCGTCGCTCGCGGCAAGCTCCTTCAGGACGGGGATGTCGTAGCCGACACTGGCCGCAATCTGGTAGGCCGTGGCCTCGTTCAGCTGTCCTCCGAAGGCCATCAGCTCTGCGTGCAGCGCGCCGTAGCGCTCGCGGTCGATCCGCAGGGCGGCCTGTGCCATCCGGGCAGCCGCGACCGAGTCCGGGCCCAGGATCGGAAACTCCTTGATGATATAGCGGATGTTTCCGTCGCGCTCGAGCAGCTCCTTGATCTCCGGATGGGCCCGCTTGCAGTAGCCGCAGCGGTAGTCCGAGAACTCGACGAGCGTGATGTCGCCGTCGGGGTTGCCGCCGACCCACGCATTCTCGGCATCATGGAGCACGGCGCTGTTGGCCGCGATCAGGGCCGCGTCCCGCGCATCG
Organism: Limibaculum sp.; assembly: GCA_039805905.1. Lineage (GTDB taxonomy): Bacteria > Pseudomonadota > Alphaproteobacteria > Rhodobacterales > Rhodobacteraceae > Thermohalobaculum. Next base: position 189,866 of record JBDIVM010000002.1, read on the forward strand.
CGGTCGGCCGTGCGACGCTGCTCGAGCACCTGGATGGCCTCGGCGAGCACCTCGGGGTGTTCCAGCAGATAGGCCCGGATCTCGGTCCGCAGCGCCTCGCGCTGCTCCTCGCTCATGCCGGAGAGCGGCGGGCGCGACTGTTCCTGGGCGCCCGCGGCCGCAGGCAGCGCGATCGCGGCCGCAATTGCGAGGGTGGCGATGGTATGGCGCATTAGGTTGGACCTCCGTGCTTCCGTCTTCCCTGTTCGTCTATTCCTCGATCCGCAGCGCGAGGATGTCCTGCGCCCGCAGCCAGCCGGGCGAGCCTTCGGGCAGTGCCGCCGACGCACGCTTCGCAAAGCTGACCGCATCGTCTGTCTGCCCGGTCAGGGCGTAGCGTTCGGCTGTCGCCAGGACCGCCATGCCGTCATTGCCGGCCCGCGAGTAGGCGGTGGCAAGGTCGCGCAGTGCCGTCGCGTCGCCCAGATCACGATCTCGCACCCGTTGCAGGACCCCGAGCGCCTCCGCATCGGAATCAGGCTTGTTGAGAGCCAGCAGGGCCCGTCCGAGGCCTGCCTCCAGCAGGGGCTCGTCGGGGGCGAGGCGGACCGCCTCGCGGTAGAGCGGCACCGCCTGGTCGGCGTGCCCGGTCTCGAACAGGATCTGCCCCTTGAGCTCGATGTAGAACGGATCGCGCGGCCGGATCGTCAGCAGCCGGTCGGTCGCGGCGAGGGCAGCCTTCACGTCCGGCAGCCGGTAGAGCGCGATCGCCTTGGCATAGAGGCCGGTTTCGTCCTCGGGCCCGGACTCGACCTCGTCGAGGACCCGTTGCGGGCTTTCGAGATAGCCGCGCAGCTTGGCCCGCATCCGTGAATGCCAGTAGTCGCGGTCCGGCTGCGGCTTGAAGGTCACGGACTTCGATTCCTCGACCCGGCGCTCCATGAGCTGCATGCGCTCGGAGCTCAGCGGATGGGTCAGGATGAACGGGTCGATGTTGCCGACGCTGAGCACCTCCTGGCCGCGGAACCGGTTGAGCACCTTCAGCAGCCCCTCGGGGCTGATGCCGGAGCGGTCGAGGTATTCGAGCGCCGCCTGGTCGGCTGCCGCCTCCTCGCCGCGGTTGTACTTCAGCAGGGTCCGGAGGATCGCCGACTGGCTGCCGGCAAGCGCGGCGGCGCCGGCCGAGCCGCCGCCGGCCACGCCGGCGGCAACGGCGATCAGGGTTCCGAGCAGCGCCGGTCCGCGCGCGTTCCGGAAGTTGATCGCGCGCCGCGCCTCGTGGCCGCCGGCGATATGCCCGGTTTCATGGGCGATCACGCCCTGCAGCTCCTCGGGGGATTCGAGTTCGGTCAGAAGCCCGGTGTGGAGGAACATGTTGCTGCCATTGGCAACGAAGGCATTCAGGCTGCGGTCGTTCAGGATGTAGATGTCTATGCCTTCGGGGCTGTAGCCGGCCGCCCGGAAGATCGGTGCCGAAAGGCTCTTGAGCGTCCGCTCGATCTCGGCGTCGCGGATCAGGCCGACGGCCGCCGCCTGCCAGGCGGGCAGGGCCAGGGTAAGCGCCGTCAACGCCACGAGACTCAGTCGGGTCAGGGGCCGCAACGGTGGTCCTCCTCGTCCTGCGCGTCGGTCCGGTTGTGGCAACCGGGGTGGCGGGCATAGAAGCATACAAGCCTCCACCATGACAAATAAGGAAACTGATCGTGAAGATTTCAAGCCGGAGCCAGACGGCGCCCTTCATCGCGATGGATGTTCTCGGTACCGCCCAGGCGATCGAGGCGAAGGGGGGTGACGTCGTCCACATGGAGCTCGGCGAGCCTGCCTTCGGCGCGCCCCAGGCCGCACGCGACGCGCTGGCGGGGGCAATGGCCCGCGGCGAGACGCTCGGGTATACTCAGGGTCTGGGCCTCGCGAGCCTGCGACGCGAGATCGCGGCACTCTACCGCCGCCGGCACGGGATCGAGCTCGCTCCGGCTCGGGTCGTGGTGACCGCCGGGTCGTCGGCAGGGTTCATGCTCGCCTTCCTCGCGCTTTTCGACGCGGGCGAACGGGTCGCGATCGCGGATCCGGGGTATCCCTGCTACCGCAACATCCTGAGCACCCTGGGACTCGTGCCGGTCAGGATCGCGGCCGAACCCGCCTCGCGGTTCCAGCCGACGCCGGAACTGCTCGATCGTACCGGCCTCCGGCTCGACGGGCTGCTTGTCGCCAGCCCTGCGAACCCGACAGGCACGATGCTCGACCGCGCCGCGCTTGCCGCCCTGGTGCGTCATTGCGCGGCGCGGGACATCGCGCTGATCTCGGACGAAATCTACCACGGGCTCACCTACGAGACGCCCGCCGTCTCGGCGCTGGAGCTGACCGATCAGGTCTTCGTGATCAGCAGCTTCTCGAAATACTATGCGATGACCGGATGGCGGATTGGCTGGATGGTGGTGCCCGAGCGGTTCGTGCCCGCCATCCGGAACCTGGCGCAGAATCTGTTCATCTGCCCGAGCCATGCGAGCCAGGTTGCGGCGCTCGGCGCCCTGAGCCCGGAGGGAGAGGCAGAGGCGCAGGGGCACATCGCGCTCTATGCCCGCAACCGGGCCGCTCTGCTCGAGGCATTGCCGCCGCTCGGCTTCACCGACATCTCGCCTGCCGACGGCGCATTCTACATCTATGCGGGGCTCTCGCGGCTCAGCAATGACAGCCGTGACTTCTGCGCCCGGCTGCTGGCGGACGGCGGCGTGGCCGCAACCCCGGGAATCGACTTCGATCCCGTGCGCGGTCACGGAACTGTCCGGTTTTCCTTTGCCCAGGCGCCGGAGCGGATCGACGAGGGGATCCGGCGGCTCCGGCGCTTCACGGGCTCCGGGCCCCGGTAAACGCCGGGTCCGCCCGCATTCAGCCGCGCTGCCACCAGCCGCGGCGTCTCGGCTGCGGCGGACCCTCTGCCGGCACGTCCGGCGCCTGCGCTGCCACCCCGGGCGGCGTGACGCCCGATTGCGTTACCGGCTCGGCAGGAGCGGCTGCCGCGGGCAGGGGCTCGAGTTCGACCGGTTCGAGCGCAACCGGCCCAAGCGCAACCGACCCAAGCGCGGCCGGTTCCTCCCCGACCCGATCTTCCGCGGCATCCGGCCCATCCTCGATGCCGCTGCCGGCGAGGTCTTGCCACCCGACTTGGTCCGCGTCGTCACGCTCCGCGCCCGGTCCGGCAGACGGGCGCTCGGAAAGCGCCGGCACCTGCGGACCAGAGTCCTTCGGCCCGGACTCCATCGGCCCGGTCTCCATCGGCTCGATGAACCGCTCCGCATCCTGAGGCGTTTCCGACGGAACGGATCCCGCCTCGGCTGCGGAATGCCTGGCCTGCGGTTCCGAATCGCCCCGGCGACCGCGGCGGCGCCGGCGCGACCGGCGCCCCGACCGGCCTTCGCCGTCGGCGGAACCGCCTTCCGGCGCCGCGGCCGGGGCGGTGGCCGGGGCCGTGGCCTCGCGAAACGGCTCGCCCGCACCTGTCTCGTGCCGTCTGCGCTGACCGCCCCGCCGGCCACGACGGCGCCGCGAACGGCCCTCGTCACGCTCCGCCGGAGCATCCTCGGCCGCCACCTCTTCGGTCACCCCGTCGGCATCGAGGTCGGCATCTTCGTCCGGGGCCGCCGCCGCGGCCTTCTCTGCCGTGACCGCGTGGTCCCTGGCCGGGGCCGGGACATTGCGCTGGGCGCTGCTCCGCGACCGCTCGAGCCGATACTCGGGACTTGTCAGCCCCGGATCGCCAAGAAGGCTCACGGATATGCCGTAGCGCTGTTCGATCTGGCCGAGATGTGCCCGCTTGGCATTGATGAGGTAGTTGGCGATGTCGACCGGAGCGGCGATGGTGATCTCGGTCGAACGGCCCCGGACGCCCTCCTCCTCGATCTCGCGAAGGATCGAGAGGGCCATGTTCTCGTCCGAGCGGATCAGGCCGCGGCCGTGGCAATGCGGGCAGGGCTGCGTGGTGGCCTCGAGCATCCCCGGTCGCAGCCGCTGCCGCGACATCTCCATCAGCCCGAAAGGCGAGATGCGGCCGACCTGGATGCGGGCCCGGTCGGTCTTCAGCCGGTCCTTCATCCGCTTCTCGACCGCCCGGTTGTTGCGGTTGTCCTCCATGTCGATGAAATCGATCACGATCAGCCCGGCGAGGTCGCGCAACCGGAGCTGGCGCGAGACTTCGTCGGCGGCCTCGAGGTTCGTCTTGAGCGCCGTCTCCTCGATCGAGGATTCCCGTGTCGAGCGCCCGGAGTTCACGTCGATCGCCACCAGCGCCTCGGTGACGCCGATCACGATGTAGCCGCCGGACTTCAGCTGCACGACCGGGTTGAACATCCCGTTCAGGTAGCTCTCGACCTGGTAGCGGATGAAGAGGGGAATCGGCTCGGCGTATTGCTGCACGTTCTTGGCGTGGGACGGCATGAGCATCTTCATGTAGTCCTTCGCCTCGCGGTAGCCGGTGTCTCCCTCGACAAGGATCGTGTCGATCTCCTTCGAATAGAGGTCACGGATCGAGCGCTTGATCAGTGAGCCTTCCTCGTAGATCAGCGTCGGCGCGATCGACTTCAGCGTCAGCTCGCGGATCTGATCCCACTGGCGGATCAGGAACTCGTAGTCGCGCTTGATCTCGGCCCGGGTCCGCTCGGCGCCGGCGGTGCGCACGATCAGCCCCATGCCCTGCGGCACGTCCAGCTCGTCGGTGATTTCGCGCAGCCGCTTGCGGTCTCCGGCCGACGTTATCTTGCGGCTGATCCCGCCGCCCCGCGCCGTGTTCGGCATCAGCACACAGTAGCGCCCGGCGAGCGAAAGGTAGGTGGTCAGCGCCGCGCCCTTGTTGCCGCGTTCCTCGCGGACGACCTGCACCAGCATGATCTGCCGGACCTTGATCACGTCCTGGATCTTGTAGCGCCGGCGGTGCCGGGCGCGCAGCTTCGCCGCCTCCTCGCGCAGGTCGTCGCCGATCGATTCGACGGTCTGCTCCATCTCCGCCGCAGGCCGCTCCTCGCCGGTCGCCTGCGCCGCAGCGTCATCGTCGGGCGATGCGCGGTCGCGGGACCGGCCCCTCCGGCCGAACCGTCTTCGATCCGCCCCTTCCGGGGCCGCATTCTCGGTCGGCTGCTGCCCGTCCGGCGCGCGCTCGCCGGCACCGGGTCCGCCGGAGGTGTCCTCGGGGCTGCCCGCGGCCACCAGTCCCTCGCCGGTCCTGTCGTCATCGCCGGAACCGCCTGCGGAAACGGCATCGACGATTGGCGCGGTTTCCCCGGCGCGCTCGGGAATCGCCGGTGCAACGGGATGGGCCTCGCCCGCGCTGGGTTCCGTGGCGGCCTTCGCCGGGGTACCGATCTCCCCGGAGACCGAGTCGTCTTCGAGCCCGGCGCTTTCTGCGATCGACTTCGGCGCCGTGCCGTCCGTGGCGCCGTCTTCGCCGTGATCGTCCGGGTCCGGTCCGTCCCCTGCCACCGCGTCTCCGGTGCCGGGGACAAGCGTTTCCGGCGCCGCGCCCGACGCGGTGGGGTCATCGGGCTCGCCCTCGCCAAGGTCGATGACCTCGAGGCCCCGAACCGTACCATCGGCGCCGGCGGCCATCTCGGGCCTCTCGCCACCGTGCCCACCGCGCTTGCGGCGCCTTGATCGCCCCTTGCCCTTGTCCGCCTGGTCCGAGCCTCGCGACGCGGATACGGCTGCCTCGTCGTCCGCCACTTCGCGCGACGTGACGCGCTCCTGGGCTGCGGCCTCCTCGGCGATCAGCGCCTCGCGGTCCGCGACCGGAATCTGGTAGTAGTCCGGGTGAATCTCCGAGAATGCGAGGAAGCCGTGTCGATTGCCGCCATAGTCGACGAAAGCGGCCTGAAGCGACGGCTCGACCCTGGTGACCTTGGCGAGGTAGATGTTCCCCGCTAGCTGGCGCTTGTTGATCGATTCAAAGTCGAAATCCTCGACCTTGTTGCCGTCAACCACGACCACCCGGGTCTCTTCCGGGTGCGTGGCATCGATGAGCATCTTTCTTGCCATATGCGTGCTGACCGTCCCGCCCGGATCAGTTCCGGTCGTGATGCGGGGCTGCGGTCTCTTTCCTGCTGTGCGATGCCGCTTCCGGGCGCACAGGCGCCGCGGATGCCGGCGGCCGTTCCGCCGTTCCGGTCCGACAGTGCTGTACGTAGAGGCAACATCGCGTTTTCTGTCCGGGCGCCGGGTCGACGGCGCGATGAATACGTCCGTGCGAGGCACGGGTTGCGGGCCTTTTCTCATCCGGCCCGGCCGCTCGCGCCTGGCACCAGCGGTGCTCCGGCGAACGGAAACGGATCCGGATGCCTGTGCCGGCGCCGGACCGGGAGCAATCCCATGTCCGGAAGGAACCGGGCAGACTGGCCCTTTGCCAGCATATAGAGAACCGACTTGGGTCTGACAAACGGAATTTCGCCGACATCGCCAGCGTGATACCGTCGGCCGCGATGACATGCACAGGGATGCCGGGCACAGGGAAGCCGGGCACAGGTATGCCGGGACGACGAACCAGATGGAGCGCTCTGGCCGCAATGGTGCCGGCGGCGATGCTCGCCCTCGGTGTCGTGCCGCCGCTCGTGGCTGGCGTGGCGGCGGCCGATGTGGTGGTCGCGATCGATCCAGGCCACGGCGGCATCGATCCGGGCGCGAGCGCGGGTGGGCTGGTCGAGAAGGACGTCGTGCTCGACTTCGCGCGGCTGCTGGCGCAGAGCATCGAGGATCGGCCCGGGCTTTCCGCCTATCTCGTCCGCGAAACCGACAGCTTCCTGACCCTGCGCGAGCGCGTCCGGAAGGCGCGCGAGGCCGGAGCCAATCTGCTGATCTCGCTCCATGCGGATACGACGGACGAGGGGGTTGCCGAAGGGGCTCACGTCTACACCCTGTCGGCCGAGGCGAGCGACGAGGCGGCGGTAGCTCTGGCCGAGCGCGAGAACCGGGCCGACGTGATCGGGGGCATCTCTCTGGCAGGTGAGCCGGATGATCTCGCGGGCCTCCTGGTCGAACTCGCGCGGCGCGGGACCGGAGACGAGGACCGCAAGCTGGCCGAGGCGCTTGTCGAGGCCATGCGCGGCACTGTTCCGCTGCTTCCCACGGCGCCGCACAGGACCGCGAATTTCCGCATTCTCAAGGCGCCGGAACTGCCGTCCGTTCTGGTCGAGCTCGGCTACATGAGCAACGACGCCGACCGTGCGCGGCTGCGTTCGCCGGCATGGCGGGCGGGCGCCGCCGAAGCGCTCACACGGGGAATCGAGCTCTGGGTGGCGCGAGCCAGCCCCGGATTTCTCGCTCCAAAGAGGTAGAAACGGCCCCGGAAAGGGCGTAGATGATGCCCCTCATCGCCATTCGGTCCGACGGGCGCCCTTGCGGGGGGCGCGCGCCGTCCGCCGGAAGGGCACAGGAACGAGAACGGCTGGGACGGCATGATCCGGTTCATCGGCACCCTTTTCAGCCTGGCGAGCAACGCGCTGATCTTCGCGGTCGGCGGCATTGCGGCCATGGTGCATATCTATGGCAGGGATCTGCCGAATCACGACGAGCTGGCGAACTACCAGCCGAAGATGGTCAGCCGCGTCTATTCCGGCGAGGGCGAGCTGATCGCCGAGTTCTACCACGAGAAGCGCATCTTCGTGCCCGGGGACGAGATTCCGGCGCTGGTCAAGGACGCCTTCATCTCGGCCGAGGACAAGAACTTCTACTCGCATCCGGGCGTTGATGCGGTCGGCATCGGCAAGGCGCTGACTCGGTTCGCGATGGCGCGTGCCTCCGGCCAGCCGGCCCGGCTGTCCGGCGCCTCGACCATCACGCAACAGGTGATCAAGAACTTCCTCGTCGGGAACGAGCGGGCGATCGAGCGCAAGATCAAGGAGGCGATTCTCGCCGTGCGGATCTCGGCCGCGCTGCCGAAGGAGCATGTGCTGGAGCTCTACCTCAACGACATCTTTCTCGGCCAGAACAGCTACGGCGTGGTCGCCGCGGCGCAGGTCTATTTCGGCAAGACACTTGAGGAGTTGACGCCGGACGAGGCCGCCTATCTCGCGGCGCTGCCGAAGGCTCCGTCCAGCCTTCATCCGGTGCGCGAGCATGAGCGTGCGGTGGCACGGCGCAACTACGTGCTCGAGGAGATGGCGCAGAACGGCAATCTTGATCGCGACGAGGCGGAGAAGGCGAAGCAGCGCCCGCTCGAGACGATCATCGGCAAGGAGCGGCCCGAGGTGCTCGCCAATGCGCGGCCGAGCTACTTTACCGAGGAGGTCCGCCGCCAGCTGTCCGCCGAGCTTGGCGATGACCAGCTGTTCGAGGGAGGTCTGACGGTCCGGGCCACCATTGAACCCGAGTTGCAGGAGATCGGCGCACGCGCCCTGCGCCGCGGCCTCGAGCAGTATGACCGGGGCAGGGGTGTCTACCGCGGCCCCTGGGCGCGCATCGAGCAGGTGGCCTCCGGACCGACGGCGGGCTGGCGGGACCTTCTGGCGGCCGTCGAGATGCCGCGCGACATCCCCGGCTGGTTCCCCGCCGTGGTGCTCGAGGCCGGCAAGACGACGGCGCTGGTCGGGATCGAGGGTGCCGGCGGCGACGGCACCGGAAGGCTGAAGCTCGCCGACGAGCAGTGGATCCAGGCGGTCCGGCGCGAGGGCGCCCGGCAGGGTGCCCCGCGCAGCCCCGCCGATCTCTGGCAGGCCGGAGACGTGATCTTTGTCGCCCGGGGCGAGGCGGCGGACAGCTGGACCATGCGCCAGATTCCCGAGGTCCAGGGCGCCTTCATGGCGATGGACCCGTTCTCGGGCCGGGTTCTGGCCTTGCAGGGCGGCTTCTCGTTCGAGGAGAGCGTCTTCAACCGGGCGACCCAGGCGCTGCGCCAGCCGGGCTCTGCCTTCAAGCCATTCGTCTATGCGGCCGCGCTCGATGCCGGCTATACGCCCGCCACCGTCGTGCTCGATGCCCCGGTGGTCGTTCGCCAGGAAGGCCAGGAGGACTGGCGGCCGAAGAATTCGTCCGAGAAGTTCTACGGCCCCTCGCCGCTCCGGCTCGGGCTCGAGATGTCACGCAACCTGATGACCGTGCGCATCGCCCAGGCGATCGGCATGGACAGGGTTGCCGACTATGCCGAGCGGTTCGGCGTCTACGAGAACATGCCGCATCATCTGTCCTATGCGCTCGGCGCCGGCGAGACCACGCTCTACAACATGGTCGCCGCCTACGGCATGTTCGCCAATGGCGGCAAGCGGGTGCGCCCGACGGTGGTCGACCGCGTGCAGGACGGGCGCGGCCAGACGCTGTTCCGCCATGACCCCCGGCTCTGCCAGGGATGCGAGCAGAAGGCATTCAATCCGTCCGGGACACCGCTCCTGTTCGACCAGCGACCGCAGATCATGGACCCGGTCACTGCCTACCAGCTCGTGTCGATGTTGCAGGGGGTGGTGCTTCGCGGCACGGGTGCGCGCACCGTGGGCGATCTCGGCTTCCCGGTTGCCGGCAAGACCGGCACCACCAACGACGCCAAGGACGCTTGGTTCATCGGCTTCACGCCGACGCTCGTCGCCGGATGCTACATCGGCTACGACAACCCCCAGCCGATGGGCAGGGGGGCCTATGGCGGGACGCTCTGCGGCCCGGTGTTCCGCGAGTTCATGGTCGAGGCGATGAAGACCCGCTCTCCGGGCGAGTTCCGCGGGCCGACGCGCGGCGACCTGATCATGGTCAAGATCGACCGCGAGACCGGCGAGCGGCTGCCCGACGACGCCATGGGCGCGAATGTGGTCACCGAGATGTTCCTGAATGGCAGCGAGCCCGAACTCTACGGCGAGGTCTCCGCCCTTTCCGGCGACGCCGCGCTGTTCGGCTCACTGGACGGGGATCTGCCGCTCGGAATCGACCAGAATGGCGCCCCGGTGTTCGAGCGGGACATGGTCGGGCAGGACACGGGCGGGCAGGACACGGGTGGGCAGGACACGGGCGGGCAGGACACGGGCGGCGTCGCGCGCCCGCGCACGCCGCAGGCGCCCTCGGGCGGCGGCAGCATCGGGCTCGGGACCGGCGGCCTCTATTGACGGTCGCGGCGCGGCCCGATTGCCCTTCGCGGGAGCCCGGGGCCGGTGCGCGGCCCGGTGCGGTCACCGGCTTTACCTCGGTCGGCCGCGTCGCTATCTAGGCGCGCAGGTGTGGTGCGACCGAGGATGCCATGAGGGCAGAGACCGAAGCCGTGATCGAAACGATCGGGAAGTCGCTGGGGCTCCTGCGCCAGCGGCTCGACTGGGATTCGGCCGAGCACCGGCTCGAGGAACTGAATGCCCGCGCCGAGGACCCGAACCTCTGGAACGATCCCGCGCACGCCCAGAAGGTGATGCGCGACCGGCAGAAACTCGCCGACGCGGTCGACGGCTACAAGCGTCTTGAATCCGCGCTGCGCGACAATTCCGAGCTGATCGAGCTCGGCGAGGCCGAAGGCGACGCCGAGGTTGTGGCCGAAGCCGAGGCCGCGCTCGAGCAGCTCCGCGACGAGGCGGCGGCGAAGGAAGTCGAGGCGCTGCTCTCGGGCGAGGTCGACGCCAACGACACCTTCCTCGAGATCCATGCCGGGGCGGGGGGAACCGAGAGCTGCGACTGGGCCGCCATGCTCGCCCGCATGTATGTCCGCTGGGCAGAGGCGCACGGCTACAAGGTCGAGCTGATGGCCGAGACCCCGGGCGAGGAGGCCGGCATCAAGTCCGTCACCTACCAGATCAAGGGCGAGAACGCCTATGGCTGGCTGAAGACGGAATCGGGTGTCCACCGGCTGGTCCGCATCTCGCCCTATGACAGCCAGGCCCGGCGGCACACCTCGTTCTCCTCGGTCTGGGTCTACCCGGTGATCGACGACACGATCGAGATCGAGATCCTCGACAAGGACATCCGGCTGGATACCTACCGGTCGTCCGGCGCCGGCGGGCAGCATGTCAACAAGACCGACTCGGCGGTGCGCATCACGCATCTGCCGACGGGGATCGTGGTCACGTCATCCGAAAAGTCGCAGCACCAGAACCGCGCGAATGCCTGGGCGGCCCTTCGGGCTCGCCTCTATGAAATCGAGATGAAGAAGCGGACGCAAGCCATTCAGGACGCGCATGATTCTAAGTCGGAGATCGGCTGGGGTCACCAGATCCGCTCCTATGTGCTGCAGCCCTACCAGATGGTGAAGGACCTGCGCACCGGGGTCGAGACCTCGGACACCCAGGGCGTGCTCGACGGCAACCTCGACGCCTTCATGAGCGCGGCGCTGGCGCAGGAGGTCACCGGCCTCAGCCGCGCCGAGGCGCTGGCCGAGGAAGCCTGACTCCGCATGGCCGGGCACAGGGCCGACGCGCTGAGCCGCGAGGAGGCCGTGGCCGAGATTGCCCGGCTTGCCGCCGAGATCGCACGGCATGACGAGGCGTACTTCGCCAAGGACGCGCCCACCGTCTCGGATGCCGCGTACGATGCCCTGAAGCGGCGCCTGCTGGCGCTCGAGGAAACCTTCCCCGACCTCGCCCTGCCGGGGAGTCCGACCCGCACCGTCGGCGCCGCCCCGGCCGAGGGCTTCGGCAAGGTGCGCCACCGGGTGCCGATGCTGTCGCTCGGCAACGCCTTCACCGACGAGGACATCGCGGATTTCGTCGCCCGCATCCGGCGCTTCCTGAACCTCGGCGCGGAGGAGATCGCCTTTACCTCGGAACCGAAGATCGACGGTCTCTCGCTGTCGCTCCGCTACGAGGGCGGCCGGCTGGTCGAGGCAGCGACGCGCGGCGATGGCACGGAGGGCGAGAATGTCACCGCAAATGCTTGTACCGTAGGTGATATTCCACACCGGCTGACGGGTAACGCGCCATCGGTCTTCGAGGTCCGTGGCGAGGTCTATATGCGTCACGAGGACTTTGCCGCGCTGAATGCCGCGCAGGAGGCGAAGGGCGGCAAGGTCTTCGCCAACCCGCGCAACGCCGCCGCCGGCAGCCTGCGCCAGCTCGACGCCGCGATCACGGCCGAACGCCCGCTGCGCTTCTTCGCCTATGCCTGGGGCGAGGTCTCCGACCTGCCCGCCGACACCCAGGCGGGCGTCATCGAGGCCCTGCATGGCTGGGGTTTCGTCACCAACCCGCTGCTGCGCCGCTGCGCCTCGGTGGCGGAGCTTCTCGCGCACTACCACGATATCGAGGAGGACCGCGCCAGCCTCGGCTACGACATCGACGGCATGGTCTACAAGGTTGACCGGCTGGACCTGCAGGAGCGGCTCGGCTTCGTCTCGCGCGCGCCGCGCTGGGCGATCGCCCACAAGTTCCCGGCCGAGCACGCCTGGACCATCCTCGAGGGCATCGACATCCAGGTCGGCCGCACCGGCGCGCTGTCGCCGGTGGCGCGGCTCAGGCCGGTCACGGTCGGTGGCGTGGTGGTCTCGAACGCGACCCTGCACAACGAGGACTATATCGCGGGCCGGGGCGCCGACGGCCAGCCGATCCGCGAGGGCAGGGACCTCCGCATCGGCGACACCGTCACGGTCTACCGCGCCGGCGACGTGATCCCGAAGGTGCTGGACGTCGACCTCGCCCGGCGCCCGAAGGACGCGGTGCCCTATGTCTTCCCGCACACCTGCCCGGCCTGCGGCAGCCCCGCCATCCGCGAGCAGGGCGAGGCCGTGCGCCGCTGCACCGGCGGCCTGACCTGCCCGGCCCAGGCGGTGGAGCGGCTGAAGCACTTCGTCTCCCGCGCCGCCATGGACATCGAGGGGCTGGGCGCAAAACAGGTCGAGGCGTTCCACGCCGAGGGGCTGATCGCCGAGCCCGCCGACATCTTCACGCTGGAATCCCGGCAGCAGGACGGCGCGATCGACCTCCACCGGCGCGACGGGAAGGGCCGGCCGACCAACGAGAAGTCGGTGCAGAACCTTTTCGCCGCAATCCGCGCGCGCCGCCGGGTCGACCTCGCCCGTTTCATCTTCGCCCTCGGCATCCGCCATGTGGGCGAGACCACGGCGCGCATGTTCGCGCACCACTATCTGACGTGGGACGCCTTCGCCGCGGCCATGACCGCCGCCGGCACGGACGAGGCCATGCGCGAGCAGATCGACAGCATCGACGGCGTCGGCACGGTGCTCGCCGACGCCGTGATCGCCTTCTTCGCCGATGCGCACAACCGGGCGGCGCTCTCGCGGCTGCTGGAGCAGGTGGCGCCGATCGACGCCAAAGCCCCGCAGACAGCGGGCAGCCCGGTCGCCGGCAAGACCGTCGTCTTCACCGGCACGCTCGAGAAGATGAGCCGGGCCGAGGCAAAGGCCCGCGCCGAGGCGCTCGGCGCCAGGGTCGCCGGATCGGTCTCCGCGAAGACCGACCTCGTGGTGGCGGGTCCGGGCGCCGGCTCGAAGCTGAAGAAGGCGGCCGAACTCGGCATCGAGACCATCGACGAGGACGGCTGGCTCGCGCTGATCGGCGGTTGAACCCGGCCGCGTCTCCGCGCATCCTCCCGCCATGCCGCGCCCGGAGATCCTGTTTTCGCTGTTCGCCGAGATCACCGGTCTGCCGGGGGTGGGGCCGAAGACCGCCCGTCACTTCGAGCGGCTGGGAATCCTGCGGCGGGTCGACCTCCTGTTCCACCTTCCCTCCGGCCTCGTCGACCGGCGCCTGCGCGACAGCCTGGTCGGCGTCGAGCCGGGCCAGGTGGTCACCGTGCTGGCCGAGATCGCCGAGCACTACCCGCCCCGCAAGAAGGGCCAGCCCTACCGGGTGCATGCCCGTGGCGGCGGGACCTGGTTCGAGATGGTGTTCTTCCACGCCAGCGCCGACTATGTGGCCCGTGCCCTGCCGCAGGGCGGCCGCCGCGTCGTCTCCGGCAAGGCCGAGTTCTTCGACGGGCGGCTGCAGATCGCGCATCCGGACCTGATCCTGACCGAGCGCGAGGCCGAGGGCATGCCCTCCTTCGAGCCGGTCTACCCGCTGACCGAGGGCCTGACCCAGCGCGGGCTGGCCCGCGCGGTCGCCGGCGCGCTCGCCCACCTCCCCGACCTGCCGGAATGGCTCGATCCCGGCATGATGGGGGCGCGGAGCTGGCCGAAATGGGCTGCGGCGCTCGATGCCGTGCATCACCCGTCCGCGCCGCAATTCCTGAGCTACGGTGCCCCGGCGCGCGAGCGTCTGGCCTATGACGAGCTGCTGTCGCACCAGCTCGCCCTGCAGATCGCGAGGTCCCGGATGCGCCGGAGCAAGGGGCAGATGACGTCGGGCGACGGCCGGCTGCGCGCACTGGCCGCCGCAGCCTTCGGCCATGTGCCGACCGGTGCCCAGTCGCGCGCGCTCGCCGAGATCGAGGCCGACATGGGTGGGCCCGAGCGGATGCTGCGGCTCCTGCAGGGCGATGTGGGGTCCGGCAAGACCTGGGTCGCGCTGATGGCGATGCTGGTCGCGGTCGAGGCTGGCGGGCAGGGGGCGCTGATGGCTCCGACCGAGATCCTCGCCCGCCAGCATGCAGCCAACATCGAGCGGCTTTGTGCAGCCGCGGAGGTGCGCATGGTGCTGCTGACCGGCCGCGACAAGGGGGCGGTGCGGGCCGAGAAGCTCAGCGCCATCGCCGGCGGTCCGGCGCAGGTGGTGATCGGCACCCACGCGCTGTTCCAGGAAGGCGTGGCATTCCGTGACCTCCGCCTCGCGGTGATCGACGAGCAGCACCGCTTCGGCGTGCGCCAGCGCATGGAGCTGACCGCCAAGGCACCCAAGGGCGCCGACATGCTGGTGATGACCGCGACCCCGATCCCGCGCACGCTGGCGCTGGCGGGCTATGGCGACCTCGATATCTCGGTGCTGGACGAGAAGCCGCCGGGCCGCCAGCCGGTCGACACGCGCCTGGTCTCGATCGAGCGCTACGCCGAGGTGGTCGAGCACCTGCGCGCCGCCATCGGGCGGGGCGAGCGCGCCTACTGGGTCTGCCCGCTGGTCGGTGAAAGTGATACCGTGCCGCTGGTCGCCGCCGAGGAACGGCATCGGGCGCTAGCCGCTGCGCTGGGGCCGGAGAACGTGGCGCTCGTGCATGGCCAGATGCCGCCCGAGGAAAAGGACGCCGCCATGGCGGCCTTCCAGTCGGGCGACAGGCGCGTGCTCGTCGCCACCACCGTGATCGAGGTCGGGGTCGACGTGCCCGAGGCGACCATCATGGTGATCGAGCAGGCCGAGCATTTCGGCCTCGCCCAGCTGCATCAGCTCCGCGGCCGGGTCGGGCGCGGGTCAGGTCGGTCGTTCTGCCTGCTGCTCTATGCACCGCCCCTCGGCGAGACCGCCCGGGCCCGGCTCGCGATCATCCGCGAGACCGAGGACGGGTTCCGCATCGCCGAGGAGGATCTCCGCCTGCGCGGCGCCGGCGATGTGCTGGGAACCGCCCAGTCCGGCGTGCCGAATTTCCGAATCGCCTCGCTCGAAGCCGATGCCGGGCTGATGGCGCTGGCCCGCGACGACGCGCGGCTCCAGATGGCCCGCGATCCAGAGCTGGCGAGCCCTCGCGGCAAGGCATTGAGAACATTGCTCTATCTGATGGAGCGAGACGATTCGGTGCGCATGATGAAGGTCGGTTGAATCGAAAAGAACATTTGTTCTCATATTGTTCTTGCTTTTTATGCGAACATGAGTAGAACATCGTGGCAACACGTTGGAACACCGATATGGAGGCCGCCATGCCGATGCTTATCAGGGCCCGCAACTTCGCCATCCGCGCGCCGCGCGAGGCTGTCCAGGACGCGCTGGGTTTTGCCGGCCTCTGTCTGCTGATCTTCGCCGGGTTCACGGTTTCGTCCTGGTTCTGAGCGCGGCCGGAACCGCGTATCCGCAATTTGCTTTCCTGGTCGCCTGCGGTCCAGGACGGGATGCATGGGATCATCGACTGTCCCCCCGGTGATCCCCTCGGCCGCGGTCACGCGGCCTTGCCAGCCGATCCGGGTTTCCCCACCTCGCCGGGTCCTGCGCGTCCCGATCCGCCTGGAACGCGACTGAGCCGCCGCCCGCAAGGGCAGGCGGCTCTTTTTCTGAGAAATGACCGACGGACCCGCGCCTCGGTGCGGAACGTCGCGGATCGGCACGATCTCCGGGTCTGCCTTTGTGCAAGACAGATCATGCCGCACAAAGTACGCCGTCGGTCTCGACGGTGCCGGAACATCGACAGAGGCGGATCCGGCGTGACAGGCAGTTCGGGCGGGGCGGCGGGGTTGCGAAGCGCGATGATTGCGGTTCGGGCAGGTAGGCAGCCTTCCCGCATATAAGACGCATAATGAATATTATGTTAAATAAGAGAGCATCGGGATTCGCTACGCAGCGTAGTCTTTTGATATATTTAACAGAGAGTACCATCGGAGACTTGATACAAGGAATCGTGGCCGATCAGCCCCATGATGGTTCGCCCGGGTGCGACGGGCGCGGTTCTCAGGCCGGGACGGCTTCGCTATAGCGGACGGATGATGTGTCCCTGCGATCCTCCGGTTCCGGCATGACCCCGCTGCTCGACGGCATCCGCGTCATCGACCTCACCAGCGTCGTGATGGGCCCGTTCGCCACCTATCAGCTCGGCGCGCTCGGCGCCGATGTGATCAAGGTCGAGCCGCCGGGCGGCGAGTCGGTCCGCCAAATCGCGCCGGCGCGGCATCCGGGCATGGGCGGCATGTTCCTGAACGTGAACCGCGAGAAGCGCAGCCTGGTGCTGGACCTGAAGCGGCCCGAGGCGCAGGCGGCGCTCGACCGGGTGCTCGCCACCGCCGACGTGCTCGTGCACAACATGCGCCGGCCGGCGGCGCGGCGCGTCGGGATCGATCCCGAGACCGTGCGCCCGAAGCATACGCGCCTGATCCACTGCGCCGCGATCGGCTTTGGCAAGGACGGCGTCTATGCCGACGACGGCGCCTATGACGACGTGCTCCAGGGTCTCTCCGGTTTTGCCGCCGTCAACGCCCGGGCCGACGGCGAGCCGCGCTATGTGCCGCAGGTCGTCATCGACAAGATTTCGGGGCTCTTCATCGTCGAGGGCGTGCTGGCGGCCCTGATTCACCGCGCGCGGACCGGCGAGGCTCTGGCCTTCGAGGTGCCGATGCTGGAATGCGCCACCCATTTCCTGATGGTCGAACATTTGAGCGGGATGATCTTCGACCCTCCGCTGGGCGGACCCGGCTACCGGCGGCTCCTGAACCCCTACCGCCGCCCCTATCCCACGAAGGACGGCTTCATCGGCGTGCTGCCCTATGCCGAGAAGCACTGGGTCAGGTTCATGGAGGTGGTCGGCCGGCCCGACATTGCCGCCGAGCCCTGGTTCCGCGACCCCGTGGCCCGCAGCGAGAGGATCCACGATCTCTGCCGCGTGATCGACGAGGCGATGCCGGCCCGGACCACGGCCGAGTGGCTGGGGTTGCTGCGCGCGGCCGACATTCCGTGCGGGCCGGTCAACGCGCTCGAGGAGCTGTTCACCGAGCCGCATCTCACCTCGGCCGGATTCTTCCGGACCGAGGAGCATCCGACCGAAGGGCGCCTCAGGGTCGCACGCCACCCGCTGGACTTCGACGGCGTTCCCGAGGATGCCGGCCGCCCTGCCCCCGGGCTCGGCGAGCACAGTCGCGCGATCCTCACCGAGGCGGGCCTGAGCGCGGCCGAGATCGACGCGCTCGCCGCCACGGGCGCGCTTGGCGATGCGCCCGCATGAGGCCCATGCCCGTTCCGGTCAGGCGCCCACGATCCGCTTCAACTCTGCCCGGTCGAGGCCCTTCGACTCCCCGGCCCTGAGCAGGCTCTCCCAGACATCCGGGGCCAGCGGCAGGCCGTCGCGCAGGCGCTCGGCCCGGTGGCGGCGTTCCGGGTCGCCGGGGATCAGGACCGAGGCCACGCCCTTCGCCGGCGGCGAGCCGCGGATGTCGGCGATGTAGGCCGCGACCGAGCGCGCCCATCCGTGGCCGTCGTCGAGCGCCTTCGGGTCGATGTAGATCGACAGCATGCCGTTGTGGCTGCGGTCGGTTCCGCCCTCGGTGGCGGTGCCCGATCCGGTCAGCGCTCCGGCCAGCAGCTCGCAGGCCAGCGCCAGCCCCGACCCCTTGTGCTCGCCCATCGGCGACAGCGCGCCCGGGCCGGCGCGCGGGTCGTCCACCACGCCCGGCATCGCCGGTCCGTAGAGTGCGTCGGTATCCGTCGTCGGCCGGCCGTCCGGGCCGATGAGGCTGCCCTCGGGCGCAGGCTTGCGGCCCTTACGCGCCACCAGCACCTTGCCCTCGGCGACCTTCGACGTCGCGAAGTCCAGGATGAAGTCGCCGTCGTCGTGAGGTATCCCGATCGCCACCGGCGCCGTCGACATCCGCCGCGCCGCGCCGCCGAACGGGGCCACCAGCACGCTGTTGCCGACATTGACGAAGTGGATCGAAACCACGCCTTGGGCGCAGGCGGTCTCGGCGAAGGCGCCTATACGGCCGAGATGACCGGCCTTCCTCAGCCCGATCACCGCGTGGCCGTTCAGCCGCGCCCGGGCGATCCCCAGCGCCACCGCCTGCGGGCCGACGGTCTGGCCGAAGCCGTGATGGCCGTCGAGCAGCGCGAAGCCGGGCCCGTCGATCACCGTCTCGGCACTCCGGCCGAAATTCAGGATGCCGCGCGCCTGCCAGGCGAGGTAGCGCTCGGTGCGGATCACGCCATGACTGTCATGGCCGGCGAGATTCGCCTCGACCAGGTTCCGCGCGATGGCCTCGGCCTCGGCATGGCTGCCGCCGGCGGCGCGGAACACCCGAGTCAGCATCAGCGTCAGCCCCGCCGCAGGAATCCTGATCTCGCCATCCGCCATGGTGTCGTCCCCCGCTTCTGCATCGCATGGAGGATATGCACGCCCCGCCCCGCGCCGCAAAGCCCCGGCGTCATTGCCGGCAGCGGTTTTTCCGCCCACCTTCGGGCCGACGCCCGGACACAGGACCGGGAGACGGCATACGGAGACGGCATGAGCGAGCTTCGCGACACCGCGGCGGCCGGCGCGGCCGCGCTCTGGCAGGCCGCGCCGCCGGTGATCCGGGGCATCCTGCTGATGTGCATCGCGACGGTGTTCTTCTCGGCCATGCATGTTCTGGTGCGCTATGCCGCGAGGGAGGTGCCACCGTTCCAGATCGCCTTCCTGCGCAACGCTTTCGGGGTGATCGTGTTCCTGCCGCTGCTGGTCTCCGGCGGGCTCCGGTTCCTGCGCACCGAACGGCTCGGCCTGCACGCGGTGCGCGGACTGCTGAACGTGGTCGCGATGCTGATGTTCTTCACCAGCCTGTCGCTGACCCCGGTGGCGCGGGTGACGGCGCTCGCCTTCACCGCGCCGCTCTTCACCGCACTCCTGTCGGTCGTGTTTCTCGGCGAGCGGTTCCGGGCGCGGCGCTGGGCGGCGCTGGTGCTGGGCTTCGCCGGGATGCTCATCATTCTGAGACCCGGCATGATCCCGGTCGATCCGGGGGCGCTGCTTGCCGTCGGCTCGGCCTCGCTCTGGGCGGTGACGATGATCGTGATCAAGCTCCTGTCGCGCACGGAATCGAGCTTCGCCATCACCGCCTACATGAACCTGTTCCTGGCGCTGTTCTCGCTCGGGCCGGCGCTGTGGGTGTGGGTCGTGCCGCCGCCGGAGATGTGGTTCTGGCTGGTTGCGATCGGCGTGATCGGGACCGTGGCGCAGCTCGCGCTCAGCCAGGCGCTGAAGGAGACCGAGCCGACCGCGGTGCTGCCCTTCGACTTCCTGAAGCTGGTCTGGGCCGCATTGCTGGGATTCTGGGCCTTCGGCGAGGTGCCGGACATCTGGACCTGGGTCGGCGCCGCCGTGGTGTTCGGCAGCGGCTTCTACATCGCCTGGCGCGAGCACGGCGAGCGGGCGCGGCGTCCGGCGGCCCCCAAGTCCTGACCGTCCGTGCGTTTCAGCGGCTTTCCGGCAGCAGCACCTTCCCCGGGTTCAGGATGTTCGCCGGATCGAAGGCCCGCTTCAGCCGCCGCATCAGCTCGACCTCGACCGGCGACTTGTAGTGCGCGAGCTCGGCCATGCGCAGCCGCCCGACCCCGTGCTCGGCGGTGATCGAGCCGCCGAACTCTGCCACGATGTCGTGCACGATACGGTTGATGCGCCCGGTCTCGGCAATCCAGCGCGCGTCGTCCCAGCCCGGTGGCGGCAGCGGGTTGTAGTGCACGTTGCCGTCGCCCGCATGGCCGAAGGTCATGCGCAGATGACCGGGATAGGCGACTTCCAGCGCCGCGTCGGCGCGGGCGATGAAGGCGGGGATCCGCGAGACCGGCACCGAGACATCGTGCTTGATGCCCTTGCCGGCGCGCTTCTGCACCTCGGCCTGCGCCTCGCGCAGCTTCCAGAGCGCTGCCGCCTGCCCTTCCGAGACAGCGATGACGGCATCCGTCACCAGCCCGGCCTCCATCGCCGCGGCCAGCACGGCCTCCAGTGGCCCGCGCAGCGTGCCGGGCACCTCCTGCCCGGTGAGATCGACCAGCACCCGCCAGCTCCCGGTACCGGTCATCGGGTCGGCGAGGCCCAGGGTGCGGGTGGCGAGCCGGAAGCAGTTCGGATGCATCAGCTCGAAGGCGCTGACTGCGTCGCCGGCCGCGTCGCGGAGCCGGGCGAGCAACGTGATCGCCGCCTCCGGGTCGCGGACCCCGGCCATCGCGGTCTGCCGGTCGCGCGGCAGCGGCCAGAGCTTCAGCACTGCCGCCGTGATGATCCCCAGCGTGCCCTCGGCGCCGATGAAAAGCTGCTTCAGGTCGTATCCCGCATTGTCCTTGCGCAGCGCCCTCAGCCCGTCCCAGACCTCGCCCTCACCCGTCACCACCTCCAGCCCCAGCACCGTGGCCCGCGCGGTCCCATAGCGCACCACATGGATGCCGCCGGCATTGGTCGAGAGATTGCCGCCGATCCGGCACGACCCCTCGGCGGCAAGCGAGAGCGGGTAGAACCGCCCGGCCTCCACTGCCGCGCGCTGGATGTCGGCGAGGATCGCGCCCGCCTCGACGGTGATCGTGTCGTTGAGCGGATCGACCACCCGGACGCGGTTCATCCGGGTCAACGACAAGATCACCTCGCCCCCGGAGGGGTGCGGCAGCCCTGCCCCGGTCAGCCCGGTGTTGCCGCCCTGCGGCACGATCGGCGTGCGCGTCTCGGCGCAGATGCGAACCAGCGCCGCCACTCGTTCCGTGCTGTCGGGGCGGAGCACCAGCGGGCTCGTCCCCGCCTCGCCGTCGCGGAATGGCGTGCAATAGGGGCGGATCGCCGCCGGATCGTCGACATAGCCGCCGGGGCCGGCGGCAGCCCTGAGGCGGGCGAGGGTCCCGTCCGATACCGGCATCGTGCCTCCGCTGTCGTGTCCCCGCTGTTCCACACTCGCCCGCTCTTGCCAACCGGGACCACGGCCATATGATAGCAGCAGGGCCGGTTTTCCCAGCGGAAATCAGTCCCATCCGGACAGGATCACCAGGCGGATGCGGAGGATGGACGGATTCAACCGGCTGACGGTCGAGGCGCTGGCGGCCGAGGTCCCCGACGGCGCGCTGATGGGCGTTCCGGCCGACTATTCCGGCGTGCCGATGGCGGCGACCCGGGCGCTGGTGGCGCGCGGCGCGAAGGGGCTTAGGCTCTACTGCCTGCCCTACACGACGCTGCAGGGCGACATCCTGATCGGTGCCGGCTGCACCGAAAGCATCGAGGCCGCTGCCGTGACGCTCGGCGAATACGGCCTCGCGCCGCGCTTCACCGCGGCGGTCGAGGGCGGGCGGATCGAGATGCGCGATTCGACCTGCCCGGCCTCGCACACCCAGCTGCAGGCGACCGAGAAGGGGGTGCCGTTCATGCCGCTCCGCGGTGTGATCGGTTCCGACATCCTGAAGCACCGGCCCGACTGGAAGGTGATCGACTCGCCGTTCGGCAATGCTCCCGACCCGGTGCTGGCGCTGCCGGCGGTGAAGCTCGACGTGGCGCTGTTCCATGCGCCTTATGCCGATTCCGGGGGCAACGTCTTCATCGGCCGCCGCCGCGAGCTGGCCACGATGGTGCACGCCGCCGCGAAGGTACTGGTGACGGTCGAGCGGGTCGCCGAGGGCAACCTCTTCGACACCGAAGCCAGCGCGGCGGGCGCCCTGCCGGCCTTCTATGTCGATGCCATCGCGGTGGCCCCGAACGGCGCCTGGCCCTGTGGGCTGACCGATCTCTACCCGCCCGACGCGGACGCGCTCCGGGCCTATGCGCGGGCGGCAAGGACCGAGGACGGGTTCCGGGACTGGCTGGCGGAGTTCCTGCGCTCCGAACGGTTCGCGGCGTGAGCCATACCCCCGAGGAGCTGCTGATCGTCACCCTCGCAGACATGCTGCGGGGCGACCGGCATGTGGCGGTGGGGGCGGCCTCGCCGATCCCGGGCGCGGCGGCCCTGCTGGCGAAGGCCGAGGCGGGGCACCGGATGCAGGTCTCGATCCTGCATTCGATGCGGCACAATCCGTTCACGGATGGGGCGCGCGAGCTGTTCGACGCCGCCGGTCAGGGGCGGATCGACACCTTCTTCCTCGGCGGCGTGCAGATCGACGGCAAAGCCAACATCAACCTCGTCGGGCTCGGCGACTACCCGACCACGACCCGGCGCTTCCCAGGTTCATTCGGCTCGGCGCTGATGTATTTCGCGGTTCCCCGCGTGATCCTTTTCCGCGAGGAGCACAGCCCGCGGACGCTGGTCGCGAAGGTCGACTTCATCTCCGCCCCCGGCACTTCGGACCCGCAGGTCTGGCGCCGCGGCGGGCCGAAGGCGCTGGTGACGGGCAAGGCGGTGTTCTCGTTCGACGCCGGGCGCGGGCGGTTCCGGCTCGAGAGCGTGCACAGCGGCGAGACACCCGCCTCGGTCGCCGCCGCCACCGGCTTCGCCTTCGATATCGCACCGGAGGCGGGCGAGACCCCTGCCCCTGTGCCGGACCGGCTCGCCCGGCTCAGGGCCGAGGTTGCGCCCCGCGTCGCGACGTTCTATCCGGAGTTCGCGGCGCGGGTCTGGGGCCTCGCCGCCTGAGGAAAGCGTTGACTTAACCGTTCCCCGGGAGGGATGCATGGGCGCGCTCGATGGCGTGAAGGTGATCGATCTGACGCGGATCCTGGGCGGTCCCTTCGGTACGCAGTGGCTGGCGGATCACGGCGCGGACGTCATCAAGATCGAGCCGCCGCAGGGTGACGATACGCGCGCCTGGGGGCCTCCCTTCGACCAGGAGGCTGGGGCGGCCTCCTACTTCCTCGGGGTGAACCGCAACAAGCGCGGCGTTTCGCTGGACCTCGGCAGGCCCGAGGGGCGCGAGGTGCTGCTGCGACTGCTCGCCGACGCCGACGTGCTGATCGAGAACTTCAAGCCGGGCGGCATGGAGAAGTGGGGCCTCGGCTACGAGGCCGTGCTGAAGGACCGCTTCCCCCGGCTGATCCACTGCCGCGTCTCGGGCTTCGGCTCGGACGGGCCGCATGGCGGGCTGCCGGGCTACGACGCCGTCGTGCAGGCGCAGGCCGGCATGATGAGTGTCAACGGGGTCGAGGGCGGCGAGCCGACCCGCATCGGCATCCCGCTGGTCGACATCGGCACTGGCATGGCGGCGGCGCTGGGGATCGCCATGGCGCTCTATGAGCGGTCGAACTCGGGGCTCGGGCAGTATCTCGACATGACGCTCTACGACACCGCGGTGTCGATGCTGTTTCCGCACGCGGCAAACTTCTTCCTCTCGGGCACGCATCCGAAGATCACCGGCAACACCCATTCCAACCTCTCGCCCTACGATGCCTTCCCGACCAGGACCTGCCGGGTCTTCATCGCTGGCGGCAACGACGTGCAGTTCCGCAAGATCTGCGAGGTGATCGGCCGGCCCGGACTGGCAGACGACCCGCGCTTCATCGACAATGCGGCGCGGCTGAAACACAAGCTGGAGCTGCGGCAGGAATTCGGCCCTGCGATGGCGGAATGGGACGGCGAGGAGCTGGCGGATGCGCTGATGCGCGCGGGTGCCCCGGCCGGTCCCGTGCTCGAGACGCACGAGGTGGTCGCGCACCCCCATACGCTCCATCGCGAGATGACGGTCGAGATCGACGGGTTCCGCACCCTCGGCAACCCGATCAAGATGAGCCGCACCCCGCCGCAGGCGGCCCGCCGCCGCCCGCCGCGCTTCGGCCAGGACACGCGCGCGGTGCTGGCCGAGGCGGGCTATTCCGGGGCCGAGATCGAGGCGCTGATCGCCTCGGGCGTGGCGCTCGACCAGAAACCGCGCAAGCGATGATCCGCGGGTCGACGGCGCCTGCACCGACTAGGCGACGATCGGCTGAGCCAGGATCCACAGGCTGAGCAAGGTCAGCCCGACCATGAAGACCATCATCGGCAGCTGGCTCAGGATCGCCAGGCGCCGGTCGGGCAGAAGGCGCAGCGCCTCGGCGTGGGCGACCAGCACCGAGAGGCCGTGCCCGCTCACCAGTGACACCGCCGCGATCCACCAGGTCTGGCGGGCGCTGATCGCCCCGAGGCTGACCCGCACATTGGCCCCGCCGAACAGATCCCAGCCGAGACCGAATGGGTCGCTGACGATCGGCACCATGAGCTGCCCGGCGAGCGCCAGGTACGAGACGTAATGCGCCAGGTGATAGGCGACCGCAATCGGCATGAGCGAGGCGGCAAACCCGGTGAAGACGGCACGGAGCGGCAGCGCGCGCCGGACGGCGAGCCACATCGCCGTGGCGAGACCCAGATAGGCCAGCACCGCGCCGAGCATGGTCGCGATGAGCCCCGTCGTCCGGATAAGCTTCAGGATGTCGATGCCGGCTTCACGAAGATCGAGGAGCCAGGGCCTCAGGCCCTGCGAGCGGGTGATCCAGTCGAGGATCGCTGCCCAGAACGGCGTCTCGGACAACCCGTCAAACAGCACGATCGCGATCAGGCCGATGACGAACACGGCCTCCGGCACGCCGGGCGAGAGCCCGACAAGACCGGAACCCGGCAGCCGGACCCTGAGCCCGTCCGGCCCCGGAGCGAGGGGCGCCATCCGGCCGAGCAGGCCGAAGAGCCGGGTCAGCGGATCGGCCGTGCCGAACCAGCTTGCCGTCCCTGCGCGCGCCGCCCCGGCGACAAGCAGCAAGACGTAGCCCGCGATCACCGCGACGAGCGCGCGAGGGTTCTCGGCCGAATCCGAGATCAGCTCGAGCCAGGCGACTGCGAGGAGCCCGGCAACCGCGATCCAGCCGAAGATGGGCGAGAGCACCCGTCGGACCCCGTCCAGCCCCGCGGCGCGGAGCACCCACTCGGTCACCACCCGGAACGGGTTTCCGGTGGTCCAGAGATCGACGGCGAGCGCGGTGAAGAGCGCAAATCCCACCCACCAGTAGACCCACACAAAGACCGTCGCGAAGTTCTGTGTCGGCGAGGGCGGCCCGGCAAGGCCGGTCATGATCACCGCCGCCATCAGGATGACCGCGGCTGCCCGGACGGCGGACCGCGCGGCGCCCGAGAGAACGGCCGGCACCCGGATGTCGATCTGCAGTCGCGGGATCTGGCCCGGCCGGACGAGCAGGAACGAGCCAAGGAAGGAGAGCGCAACCGCGAACCCCGCCCCGGCGAGATAAAAGCCGAGCGGCAGCGGCAGGTCGTAGCGCTCGGCGAACGCATGCGCCGAAGCCGGTGCGGGAGTCACCGTCGCGGCAAGCGCGGCAATCCCGGGAAGGCACCGCCTCACGGCGCGCGCACCTCGATCCAGAGCACGGGTTTCTCCCGCGCGCCGAGGAGATCGTCGGTGACATGCATCTCGACCGCGAACCGCCCCTCGTGCCCCGCGTCGAACTCGAGGACGACCGGCGCGCCAGCCGGCGCAGACGCCGCTATGTCGTAGCCGTGCAGATGCAGCTCCCGGCCCTCGGCGCCGGTCATGGTCAGCCGCACGCGGGCGCCGAGAGCGACGGTCACGACCTGCGGATCCGAGCCGGAGTCGAGCGCAACCGCGATCTCGGTCGGCGTGCCGGCCGTCGCGGCCGCCGCGCCGGCGACAGCATGTCCGGTATCATGTGCCCGCGCGCCCTGGCTGGCCAGCAGCATGCCCGCGGCGATGAGAGAGAGAACGATGCGTGCAGCGGACATGGGTGTATCCGGAGGGAGCGGGCGGCGCCGGCAGCCCCGCGCCGCCCGTCATTGCATCAGTGCCCGGCCAGATGGTTCCAGTCCGGCAGCAGGACGATCGAATTCGGGTTCAGCCCCATGTTCTTCAGCGTATCGACCGAGCCGACGACCTCGCCGTTTGCCAGGTCGATGACGGTGATCGAGCCGTCGTTCATGCCGGGCAGGTTCAAGAGCGCGTTCTGCACGAAGCCGAGCCGCTCGTCCTTGGTGATCGCGACATGATGGGCCCCCTCGCCGGCCGGCAGCGTCTTGACCAGTTTCGGGGCAAGGGCGCCCTCGGACAGGTCGAAGATGTGGAACTGCCCCGGAACGGCAGTGGTGACGTACAGCCGGTCGCCGGCGCCATTGAAGTACATCTCGAGCGCGACGCCCGCGCCGAGCGGATTGAAGTCGACAACCTGGCTGGCTGCGAAGTCCTGCCTTGCGGGATCCCAGGCCAGTGCCCAGAGCGTGGCCCCGAACATGTTGGTGACATAGAATACCGGCTGCTCGCCTCCCGGCACCGCCAGCACCTCGACCGGCGCCTCGCCCGAGGGCGACGGCTTGTTCGAGACCTTGATCTCTCCGAGCGGCTCCAGGGTGCTCGCCTTCACCACCGAGACCACCTCCTGTGGGCTCTTGAGATCCGCCGTGATCGTGCTCGTGACGATGATGCGATCGATGCCGGTATGGACCGCCATCCCGTGCGGATAGGTGCCCGGCAGGCTGATCTCGCCGGTGACCTCGTCGGTGGCGACGCTGCCCCGCCAGACATTGGCCGAGTTCATGCAGGTCAGATACCAGTTCTCGTTCGCCTCGTCGAAGATCACGTCCTCGGCCATGCCGCAGTTCGGGATGTCGATGGTCCTGAGCCGGAACGGAAACTCGGTCAGGTCCATGACCTGGAGCGGCGGCGAGGCCAGCGCCGTCAGATACGCCTTGGTCATCGACCGGTCGTAGAAGATGTGATGCGCGACGGTGGAGGGGTCGAGCGGGATGTCGGCGAGGATCTTGCCAAAGGTGCTGCTGGCGGGATCGACATCGACAATGGCGATGCCCTCGCGCCGCTCCTCAGGGCCGGTGAGCTTGAGCGCCTTCAGCTGGTCCGGCGTCTTGCTCTCGTAGTTCATCATCGCGAGAATTTCGGCCGATGCGGCGCCTCCCCAGGCGATCGCGACGGCAGCGACAAGTGAGGAAAGTCTTTGCATTTCAGGCTCCCCTTATAAGACGGTTGCCCTCCCCCCGATGCATGCATGCCGGCTATATAACACAATCCACGACGGCGGCGGCGAAAATCAGCCGGAAACCCGGCTGCTAGACGAACTCGGCGATCCTCTCCGGCGATGGCCTGGCGATGGCCAGCGCCTCCTCGAGTGTGAAATCGCCCTGGTAGAGCGCCCTTCCGACGATCGCGCCGGAGATGTTGTAGAGATAGTTGAGCTCCGCAATGTCGTCGAGCGATCGGGCGAGCCCGCTGGCGATCACCGGCGCTTCGGTCTCGGAGGCGATCTTGGTCACCAGCGCGAAGCTCGACTCGGGCAGATCGAGGTCACGGTCGATGTCGGTCACGATGATCTGCGACAGCGGCATGCCGTCGAACTGATGCACGAAATCGACCGCCGTGAAGGCGGTCTGCTCGCGCCATCCCTCGATGGTGACGAAACCCTGCCAGACATCGACCGAGACCACGATCTGGTCCGGAAAGGCAAAGGACGCGGCCCGCACCAGCTGTGGCGCGCGCACGGCGGCCGTGCCGAAAACGATCCGGCCGGCACCGGCATCCGCCCATTCGCGCACCCGCTCGATCGACCGGATTCCGCCGGCGACCTGCACCGGCGCCCCCGCGCGGCGGATGATCCGGCGGATCAGTTCCTCGTTGCTGCCGGTCCCGGCAACCGCATCGAGATCGACCACGTGCAGCCACTCGGCCCCGGCGCGGGCGAATCCCAGCGCGGTCTCGACCGGGTCGACGTCATATTCCACCGGCTCGTCGATCCGCCCACGGATCAGGTTCACGCAGCGTCCGCTCTTCAGGGCGAGATAGGGATAGATGATCATGGCGTCTCCTCCGCGCGATTCCGTGGAGGGCCCGCCGCCGGAGCGGATCGGCGCTTCCCGGCAGCCATGCCCGGTCCGGTATAATGGGGTCATCGTCGGTCATATGCGCGCGGGAATCAACCGCTGCCTGGTTCCGATGTTCCTCTTGCCTGGAGCGCCCGAACATAGGGAAGGTTGCGGCAGGAAACCAAGGGAAAGTCCGCCCCCGCGGGGGGTGCCATGAGACCAGGGATCACCGGTCCGCACCAGCGCGGATCGCGGAGGCCAGGTCCCGGTGGGCCGCGTCGCGTCGGCGGGCGGTATTGCCGGCGGTCGCGGATCCGACCCGCGGCCATGCCTGCGGACCGCCCGAAACCGGCGTGCACGGGACGCGGCAGGAGGGCGGCGGGATGGACGCCGGCGCGCTCGGGTCCGTCGGCCTCGGCGTGACGGGCGAGCCGATGTGCCGCAACCTCGCCTTCAGGTCGGGCCGCCCGGTGCCCGCCGCAGACCTGCGAGCCGCGCCGCTGCACCGGCTCGCTGACGCCGAAGTCCGCACGGCCGGGCCGGAGTGTCCGAGGAGCTGCTGCTTCCGGCGCTCGGCGACGGTTCGGCCGACCGCTTCACGCTCCGGAACCACCGCATGACGGCGCTGCTGCTGCGGGCCTTCGCGGACTCTGCCTTCCCCACCGACTACGCGATCAAGGATGCGCGCTGCGCGATCGCGCTCGCGGGCGAGGTGGCATCCATATCCGCGGTGCGCATCTCGCACGGGAGATGCTGGAACAAGCGAGCGCCGCGGGACTGGATGCGAGCTTTTTTCGGGTGCTCCTCGAAGTGATCGGCGACGACACCTGATCACGCAGGCTTGATGCTCCAGGCGTTCCGCAGCCTCAGGCTGGTATGCCAAATACCTTGCGCCCTCGGCGCGGCGACCCCAGAATGCGCGTGTAACGATTTCGTGAACGGCGCCGAGCACGCGCCCAAGAACAGCAAGGGAGGTGGTTTCATGCCCGAGGTGGTGCACTACGCCCTCGAGGGATCCGTAGCGGTCGTCTCGGTCGACAATCCGCCGGTCAATGCGCTTGGCGCCGCAGTCCGTGCGGGGCTGAAAGTGGCGATCGAGCGGGCGATCGCGGACCCGGCCGCCGTGGCGATCGCGCTGATCTGCGAAGGCCGCACCTTCTTCGCCGGGGCCGACATCTCCGAGTTCGGCAAGCCGCCGGTTCCGCCCGGCCTGCGCGAGGTGCTCGTGGTCATCGAGGACAGCCCGAAGCCGGTCATCGCCGGGATCCATGGCACTGCGCTCGGCGGCGGGCTCGAGACGGCGCTGGCCTGCCACTATCGCATTGCGGTGCCGGAGGCGAAGGTCGGGTTGCCCGAGGTCAAGCTCGGCATCCTGCCAGGGGCCGGGGGCACCCAGCGGCTGCCGCGCCTCGTCGGGGTCGAGAAGGCGATCGAGATGATCTGCTCGGGCGAGCCGGTGGACGCGCGCACCGCCATGAACATGGGCATCGTTGACGAACTCGCCGAGGGCGATCTCCGTTCCGCCACCATCGCCGCCGCCGCGCGTGTGGCTTCCGAGAGCCAGACCGGCGGGCGCCCGCTCAAGCGGGTGCGTGACCGCAACCGGCTGATCAACGAGGCGGCGGGCCGTCCCGAGGTGTTTCAGGCCGCGCGCGGGCACTACGCGAAGGTGAAGCGGGGCTTCCTGGCGCCGCAGCACTGCATCTCGGCGATCCAGGCGACGACCGAGCTTTCCTTCGACGCGGGCATGGCGCGCGAGCGTGAGCTTTTCAATGAACTCATGGCCTCGGACCAGTCGAGGGCGCAGCGCTACGCCTTCTTTGCCGAGCGGCAGGCGAACAAGATCCCCGGCATCGGCCGCGACACGCCGCGCCGCAAGGTCGAGCGGGTCGCGGTCGTCGGCGCCGGCACCATGGGCGGAGGGATCGCCATGGCCTTCATCAATTCGGGGCTGCCGGTGACCCTGGTCGAGGCGGATGCTGCGGCGCTCGACCGCGGCATGGCGCGGATCCGCGAGACCTATGCCCGTTCGGCCGAGCGCCGGCGGCTCGCCGCGACCGAGGCCGAGGGGCGGATCGCCCGGCTGACCGGCTCGCTCGATCTCGCCGACATCGGCACCGCCGATCTGGTGATCGAGGCGGTGTTCGAGGACCTGGCGCTGAAGCGCGAGCTGTTCGGACGGATCGACGTCGCCGCGGCGGAAGGCGCGATCCTCGCCACCAACACATCGACCCTCGACGTCGAGGCGATCGCCGCGGCAACGGTGCGCCCGGAATCGGTGCTGGGGCTGCATTTCTTCAGCCCGGCCAACGTGATGCGCCTCATCGAGGTGGTGCGCGGTGAAAAGACCGGCGCAGATGTGCTCGCCACCTGCTTCGACCTCGCCCGGCGGATCGGCAAGGTGCCCGTGCAGGCCCGCATCTGCGATGGCTTCATCGGCAACCGCATGCTGCGCGCCTATTTCAGCCAGGCCTTCGCGCTACTCTACGAAGGGGCCCTGCCCGAGGAGGTCGACCGTGCACTGACCGGTTTCGGCCTCGCCATGGGGCCCTTCGCCATGAGCGACCTCGCCGGGCTCGATGTGAGCTGGCGAATCCGCAAGCAGCGGGGCACCTCCCAGCCGATCGCCGACCGGCTGTGCGAGCTTGGCCGCTTCGGCCAGAAGACCGGCGCCGGCTACTACCTCTACGGTCGCGACGGACGCACGCCGCATCCCGATCCCGTGGTGACGCGCATCGTCGAGGAGGAGGGGCTCGCCCGCCACGGCCGCCGCCGGAAGATCGACGCCGCGGAGATCGTCGAGCGCTGCCTCCTGGCGCTGGTGAACGAGGGGGCCAAGCTGCTCGACGAGGGAATCGCACTCCGCGCTTCGGACATCGACGTGGTCTATGTTTGCGGCTACGGTTTTCCGGTCTATCGCGGCGGGCCGATGTTCTGGGCCGACCTGACCGGCCTCGGCGCCGTGCTGGAGAAGATCCGCGCGCTCCATGCCGCGGGTCACGAAGTGTTCGCGCCGGCCCCGCTGATCGAGCGGCTGGCGTCGGCGGGTAAAGGTTTTCGTGACAACGACAGGGCGGAGGGCTGAGCAGTGCAGCACGCGACGGACGCCGGAATCGCCGAGGACCGCTCGCCGGCTTCGCTCGGCTTCGATGCCGGCCGGCTCGCCCGGCTGGTGCCGTGGATGCAGGGCT
Organism: Limibaculum sp.; assembly: GCA_039805905.1. GTDB lineage: Bacteria > Pseudomonadota > Alphaproteobacteria > Rhodobacterales > Rhodobacteraceae > Thermohalobaculum. The sequence continues at coordinate 221,222 of JBDIVM010000002.1, forward strand.
ATGTCGATGCCGGCCGGCTGCCCGGCGCGCAGGTGCTGATCGCCCGGCGCGGCGCGGTCGCCTTCGGCGCCGAGGTGGGCACATGCGATGCCGAGGCCGGGCGCCCCTGGGCGCGCGACACGCTGGCCCGCATCTACTCCATGACCAAACCGGTCACCTCGGTCGCCCTGATGACGCTCTACGAGCGCGGGCTCTGCCATCTCGACGACCCGGTCGACGCCTTCATCCCCGAGCTCGCTGGCCGGCTGGTGCTGCGGCCGGGCGCCACGCGCCTCGACGATGTGGAGCCGGCCGCGACCAGGATCACCCTGCATCACCTGATGACCCACACGGCCGGGTTCACCTACGGCTTCCAGGAGGGGCTGCTGGCCGAGGCCTACCGGGCGGCCGGGATCGACTTCAGCATGCAGGACGAGAGCCTCGCCGATACCGTTGCCCGTCTCGCCCCCCTGCCCCTCGGCTTCCAGCCCGGCAGCCGCTGGTGCTATTCGGTGGCGACCGACGTGCTCGGCCGGGTGATCGAGGTGATCACCGGCCGGCCGCTCGATCGCTTCCTGCACGAGACGATCCTCGGTCCGCTCGGCATGGACGACACCTTCTTCGGGGTTCCGGAGGCGAAGCAGCACCGGCTCGCCAACCTCTATGCGAAATCGGCGGAAGGCGGCATGACCCTTTACGAGGCCGGGGCCGGCTCGCGTTTTTCGGCGGGATCGGTCGTCAAGTTCTCCGGCGGCGGCGGGCTGGTCTCGACCGCGGCCGACTACCTGCGTTTTGCCGAGATGCAGCGCCGGGGCGGGTCACTCGGCAGCGCTCCGGGAGGCGCCCGCATCCTCGGGCCGCGCACGATGCGGCTCATGACCATGAACCACCTGCCCGGCGATCTCGCCATGATGGGCCAGCGCATCTGGGCCGAGGTCTCGTTCGAGGGCATCGGCTTCGGGCTCGGCGGCGCTGTCATGCTGGACCCGGCCCGTGCCACGACGCTCGGCAGCCCCGGCGACTTCGGCTGGGGCGGGATGGCGAGCACCGTCTACTGGGTCGATCCGTCCGAGGACATGACGGTGGTGTTCCTGACCCAGCTCGTGCCCTCGAGCGCCTGGCCGATCCGCAAGGAGATCCGCGCGCTGGTCTACGGGGCGCTGATCGACTGAGGCTGCGCGGGCCGACCGCTCGTGACATGGCGATCCGCGTCGCCGCGCCGGCGGATGACTTAATTTCGGCCATTTGTTCCGGATAATCCGCACTCGGCCCGAACGTTCACGAAATTCCCGCTGGCGGGCGAGGCAGGATGCCGGAGTGGTGTTGCGCGCTGCGCCGGGCCGTCGCGGGCACAGGCCCACGGAGCGGGCGGTGAGGGGGATCTGACATGCCGGTGCATCGCGAGGCGCTCGCGGAGCGGATCGACCTTCTGCGCTTCCTGCTGATCGTCGGGCTCGTCTTCCTTCATTACGGCCGCTTCCCCGGCTCGGACATCTCGCCCTTCGAGGGGTTCCACTGGACTGCCCACCCGGTTGCGACCTTTGTCAACTCGTTCTTTCTCTTCACGTTCTTCACCGCGGTCCCCCTGCTGAGCGCGATATCCGGCTGGCTGTTCTTCAAGGGGACCGATTTCTCGATTGCGTTCTACCGGCGGCTCTACAAGCGCCGCGCGCGGTCGATCCTGCTTCCCATGGTGGCGTGGAACGCCCTGATCCTGGCGCTGTTCCTCGCGATCTGTGCGATCGACCCGGATTCCTCGCTGCTCGGAATCGTTCGCTACGACGTCGCGGACCTGCACATCAAGGCGGTGGTCAACGCTCTGTTCGGGATCACCCGCCATCCCATCAACTTCCAGTTCTGGTTCCTGCGCGACCTCTTGCTGACCATCCTCGTCTCGCCGGTCCTCGGCCTCGCCCTGCGGCGGGCGCCGGCTCTCGGCCTTCTGGCGCTGTTCGGGGTCTGGCTCGGCGGCTACACGCTCGGCATCTTCTTCCGCACCGACGTGGTGTTCTTCTTCTACCTCGGCGGATATCTGCAGGTGCGGAAGGTTGCGCTCCCGGAGTTCTCGCGCCGGGCGGCGGTGCTGCTGCTGGTCGCCTATGCGATCGCGGTCGCGGCGCGGACCCTCGCGCCGCTGGCCTTCGACGAGACTGTGCCGCAGGTCGGCTATGTGCTCGGCATGCTCACCCGGCTGATGCGGATCCTCGGCGTGCTCAGCTTCTGGGCGGTCGCGCCGTTCCTGCTGCCCACCGCGCCCGGCCGCCTGCTGGTCTGGCTCGGCCCGCTGGCCTTCTTCCTGCACGCGCTGCACTGGCCGCTGAACCAGTTCATCAAGCTCGGCCTCGCCCGTCTGATGCCTGGGGAGAGCAGCGCGGTGCTGCTCGTGAATTTCTTCCTCACCACGGTCCTGACCATCGCCGCGGCGGTACTCCTTGCCCGGGCTATGTCCCGGTACTGCCCCGCGGTCTTCGACATCCTGAGCGGCGGCCGGTCCGGAGTCTTCGCGAGCCGCGTCCGGGCCGCGGCCTGACCGCGCCTGACCGGGGGGCGGCGACGGCTCAGAGCGCGGCGCCGAAGGCGGCGAACAGGCTCCGGTTCACCGGGTCGGTCAGGGCGGCGTATTCCGCATGCCACTGCACGCCGATGGCGAGCCCGGCGGCGCCCTCAACCCGGATCGCCTCCTCGGTGCCGTCCTCGGCCCTGCCCTCGACGACGATGCGGGCGGCAGGCGCGAGGATCCCCTGCCCGTGCAGCGAGTTCACCAGCACCTCGCCGGCGCCGAGGATCGCCGCGAACCGCCCGCCCGGCACCAGCCGCACCATGTGGCGCGGGCGGTAGATCACCTCGGGGTCAGTCTCGCCCGGCGGCATCCGGTGGTTCATCCGTCCGGGCAGGTCGCGGATCTCCGGGTGGAGCGTGCCGCCGAAGGCGACGTTCATCTCCTGGAAGCCGCGGCAGATGCCGAAGAGCGCCACCCCCGCCTCGACCGCGGCGCGGACCAGCGGCAGCGCCACCGCGTCGCGGCCCCGGTCGTAGGGCTCGTAGGCCGGGCCCGGTTCGGCGCCGTACTCCGACGGGTGGACATTGGAGCGCGCGCCGGTCAGCACGATGCCATCGAGGATCTCAACCAGATGGCCGGTGTCCTGGGTCTCGGGCAGGCCGGGGATGACGAGCGGCACCGCGCCGGTGATGGCGGCGACCGCCTCGACATAGCGGTTGTTCACCCGCTGCCCCGGCGCGCCCGGCCCCTCGGTCAGCGCATTGCCGATGATCCCCACGGTCTTCCGGCGCATCTTCCCCCCCTCCCGCTGTCAGGCGGAGATTGATGCGTCGGGAGCGGTTCGGCAAGCGGGGAGCGGGAAATTTGGCCGAGCCGGAAGGGGGACCGGAATCGATCCGGGCGTGCGCGCGCCGTCAGCCGCGAGACGCCGGCGCGGATTGCGGACGGGTGACGAATGATCGCCGCGGAACGAGGAGGCTTGCACCCATCACTCTCCCGTCTCATATGTGCAATTTATCACCAACCATGCAATCCGCCCTTCACGCCAACGGCTTGCCCCCCTGTTCAGCACCGCGTCTCGCACCCCGCGGCCGCCTCACCCCCTTCCGATGAAGGGCATCTTCGTCGCCATGATGGTGATGAACTGGACGTTGGTCTCGAGCGGCAGGTTCGCCATCTGCAGCACCGCCTGGCCCACATGGGCGACATCCATGCGTGGCTCGGGCCTCATCGAGCCGTCGGCCTGGGGGACGCCGCCGGTCATGCGCTCGGTCATCGGCGTCGCCGCATTGCCGATGTCGATCTGGCCGCAGGCGATGTTGAACGGCCGGCCGTCGAGCGAGAGGCAGCGGGTCAGCCCGGTGATCGCGTGCTTCGTGGTGGTGTAGGGCACCGAGCCCGGCCGTGGCACATGCGCCGAGATCGAGCCGTTGTTGATGATCCGCCCGCCCTGCGGGTCTTGGTGCCGCATCTGGGCGAAGGCGGCCCGGGCACAGTAGAAGGCGCCGTGCAGGTTGACGCCGACGACCGTGTTCCACTCGTCGAGCGTGATCTCGTCGATGGTCCTGGCGGGCGTGCCGGAGCCGGCATTGTTGAACAGGAGGTCGAGCCGCCCGAAGCGCCCGACCGTGGCGGCGAACGCCGCGTCCACCGCCGCCGGGTCCGACACGTCGCAGGGGAGAACCAGCGCATTGGCCGGCGCCGCCGACTGGGCGGCGGTTTCCTCCAGCGCCTCGCGCCGCCGGCCGACCAGGGCGACGCCCCAGCCGTCCGCCAGCAGCGCTTCGGCGCTGGCCCGACCGATGCCGGTGCCGGCGCCCGTGACCAAAGCGATGCCCTTCATCGCGTCCTCCCTGTTGCCCGCGCTCCCGGATAGCCCGGCCGGTTCCACGCCGCAAGAAGTTCGCATCCGCTGCGCGGGATCCGGGTGATGCCACTGGCGCCGCAGCGCAGACTGCGGTAACCGATCACGTCTGTGATGGCTTCGCGACACAGGCCGTGGGGGCATTCGTCCGGTGATCGACAAGACGGTGAAATCGGCGGTCCGGGTGCTGGCGATCTTCGAGGTATTCGAATCCGAGCGCCGTGGCCTGACCATTTCCGAGCTGGTGGAGCGGCTGCGGATTCCGCAGTCCAGCACCTCGACCCTGATGAAGAGCCTGCTGGCCAAGGGCTTCGTCGAATTCGACGGCGAGACCCGGCGCTATCGACCGTCCGTCCGGCTTGCCTTCCTCGGCAACTGGGTGCTGGGCTCGACCGACGTGATCGCCCGCATTCACTCGCTGGCACAGAGCCTGTCGGTGCAGACCGGCGAGACCGTCCTGGTCGGGGCCGAGAGCGGCCTCTACATGCAGTACCTTTCGGTGATCGTGTCGCCGCACACGCTCCGCCTCGCGCTGCATCCGGGGGTAAGGCGGCCGCTGCATCTGTCGGGCCTCGGGCTGATGCTGCTCTCGCTCAGGAGCGACCCGGAGATCGGGCGGATGGTGCGCCGGTTCAATGCCGAGGTCGACGACCCGGCGATCGTGCGGCTTTCCGAGCGCGAGGTGCTGACGAAGGTCGAGACTGCGCGCCGTCAGGGCTGGTACGAGAGCGCGAGCCTGATCACCAAGGGGGCGGGCTCGATCGCGACGCTGCTGCCCCTGCCCCGCGGGCAGCGTCCGCTCGCGATCGGGATCGGTGCGCCCGTGGAGCGGCTGCAGGAGCGCCACGACCTGCTGCAGTCGGCGCTCTGCGGCGCGGTGGCGGAGTACTCGGCGGCGACGCGCGCGGCGGCTTCGGCGGCGGGGTGAGCGGCGATGGCCCTCCGAGGCAAGGATCCGATGGCGATCGGCCCGACAGTCCTTGGCCCGGAAGGTGGTCCGCAGGTCCAGATCCGGAACCTGTTCCCGACGCCCGTGGCCGTGCTCCGCCTGCCCGAGGCGGACCGGATCAATGCGGCGCTGGAGGCGCGCATCCTTGCCCGCGAGCAGGAGGTCGCCAGCGTTCACCACTCGACCTGGGGCGGATGGCAGTCGCCGACCGACTTCCCCGACTGATGTGGCCCCGAGGGCCTCGCAGTGCTCGACATCGCCCGGACTCTCGCGCGGCAGCTGACCACCGACCGGACTGGCCGCGCGGTCGAGCTGAAATGGCGGATGAACGCCTGGGCCAATGTCAACCGGCACGGTCAGGGCAACGAGTTCCACACCCATCCGGGTGCCTTCTGGTCGGCGACTTATTATGTCCGCGACGGTGGCGCGGGGGCCGGTTCAGGCGTCGGCGGCGAGTTCGAGATGCAGGATCCGCGCGGCGCAGGTCCGGCGATGCTCGCGCCTATGCTCGCCTTCCGCACCGCCGGGGGTCAGTCAGTCGGCGCGAGCGAGGTGATCGTGCCGCGGGCCGGCAATCTGGTGATGTTTCCGTCCTGGCTCAGCCACGCGGTGCGCCCCTACAGCGGGCAGGGCGTCCGCATCTCGATCGCGCTGAACCTGACCCCGGCGTGACCCGGCATCGGCGGCGGCTGCTAGCGGCCCCGGAACACCGGGGTGCGTTTCTCGCGCATGGCGGCGAGACCCTCCCGGATGTCCTCGGAGCCGGCGCAGCGCTGCACGAGCATGGCGATGCGGGCCGGGTCCGGGGTCTCGCGGACCAGCTCCTTCATCCCGGCAACCGCAAACGGCGCCAGCCGGGCGGCGCGCTCGGCGACCGCCAGTGCCCGGGCCTGCAGCGTCTCCGCGGGGACGATGGCATGGATGAAGCCGTTGCCGGTGAGATTTTCGGCCGTCAGCTCGGTGTCGAGGTAGAGGAGCTGCGCGGCGATGGCCGGCCCCAGCGTGCGCTCGATCCGGCGGATCGCGCCAGGCACATAGACGAAGCCGAACCGGGCCGCCGGAACCATGAAGCGCACGCCCGGAACCGAGAGGCGGAGGTCGCAGGCCACCGCGACATGGACGCCGCCGCCCATGCAGTGGCCGTTGAGCGCGCCGATCACCGGCTTCGGCAGGCGCGCCCAGGTCTCGATCACCTCGCTGAACCGGCTCCGCAGGAAGTGCTCGGGCCGGAAGTCGACAAGCTCCCGGAGGTCGAATCCGCTGGTGAAGGCGCGGTCCCCCGCGCCCGTCAGGATCACCGCCCGGATATCCGCATCGCCGGCGATCTCGCCTGCCAGCCGTTCGAGGCCCTCGAGCGCCGCCGTTCCGATGGCGTTTCGGCTCGCGGGCGCGTCGAAGGTCACCCGCAGAACCTGCCCGAGCCGCTCGAGCCGCATGGCGGGAATCGTGGAAAATCCGTGATCTGGGTTGTCGTCAGGCATGGGCAGGGAGTAAATCCTGTGGCAGGCGGGAACTGCAAGGGAATTCAGTGGAGGCGGCATATGGCCGGACGCTCCGAGGGCGGGAAGATATCGGCTCGCGGGGGCAGATGGCCCGTGCCCAGCGACAGGGACCGGCCGGATTGCCGATGGCGTTCCGCGGGCTACCTGTTCGGCGCCGCACCCGGTTTAGCAGGACGGAACACCAGAGCACGAGGGAGAATGCCGTGACCAAGGAACGAGCTGTCCGGATCGAGCAGTTCGGCGGGCCCGAGCAGATGCAGATGGCCGATGTCGAGGTCGGCGATCCAGGCCCGGGCCAGATACGAATCCGGCACCGCGCGTGCGGGCTGAACTTCATCGACATCTACCAGCGCAGCGGGGTCTACCAGCTGCCGCTGCCCGTGATCCTCGGCATGGAGGCGGCGGGCGTGGTCGAGGCCGTCGGCGCGGGGGTGACGCATCTGAAGCCGGGCGACCGGGCGGCCTATGCCTCGGCCCCTCCGGGGGCCTACTCGACGGCGCGGGTGATGAACGCGACCCATGTCTGCCGGCTGCCGGACCCGATCAGCTTCGAGGAAGGCGCGGCGATGATGCTGAAGGGGCTCACGACCCAGTATCTGTTCGCCACCTCGGCGCGAGCGAAGCCGGGCGACACCATCCTGTTCCATGCCGCCGCCGGCGGCGTCGGCCTGATCGCCTGCCAATGGGCGAAGGCCATCGGCGTGACGCTCATCGGCACTGCCGGGACCGACGAGAAGTGCCGCCTCGCCAAGGCGCACGGCGCGGCGCACGTGATCAACTACACGACCGAAGACTGGGTTGCGCGGGTGAAGGAGATCACCGGCGGCAGAGGTGTCGACGCGGTGCTCGATTCGGTCGGAAAGGCGACCTGGGAGGGTTCGCTGAACTGTCTGAGACCGCTTGGCACGATGGTCACCTTCGGCAATGCCTCCGGCAAGCCGGATCCGGTCGATCCGCAGGTTCTGGCGGCCAAGGGCTCGCTGTTCCTGACCCGGCCGACCCTCTTCAGCCATATCGCCAGCCGGGCGGACTGCCAGGCCCGTGCCGACGAGCTGTTCGGGATGGTAACCTCCGGCAAGGTCAAGATCCGGATCAACCAGACCTACCCGCTGGCGGATGTCGCCCGGGCGCACAGGGACCTCGAGTCGCGCAAGACGACCGGCACGACGATCCTGTTGCCCTGACCGCCTGACCGGGGGCGGACGCTGCCGCCCCCGTCCATTCCCCTCCATGCCCGACACGGAGTCCGCAATGCGCGGGAAGTCGACGGCCGATCCGCGCTATCTCGTCGTGTTCGGCGCCTGCGCCGTGCAGTTCATGGTGATCGGGCTCCTGTTCACCTACGGGCTGCTGGTGAAGGAATTCGAGATTGAATTCGGCTGGTCGCGCACCCTGCTCTCCGCCGGCCTCTCGCTCGCCTTCCTCATGATGGGGGTGTTTGCCGTTCTCGTGGGGACGCTGTCCGACCGCTACGGGCCTGGCCGGGTCCTGCTGGCGAGCGGACTCGTCTACGGGCTCGGCTACGGGCTGATCTCGCAGGTCGCGGTTCCCTGGCAGCTCTTCGCGATCATGGGATGCTCCATCGGGCTCGGCCTCGCGACCCACGACGTGGTGACGCTTTCGACCGTCGCCCGCTGGTTCGGCCGGCGCAGGGGCCTGATGACGGCCGTGGTCAAGGTCGGCACAGCCGCAGGGCAGATGGCTCTGCCCGTGCTGGCCGCCCTGCTCATCGAGTCCCGCGGATGGCGCGAGACCGTGGTGATCCTGGGCGCCGCCGCGGTCGTCGTGCTCACCGGTGCCGCTCTGCTGCTGAAGCCGCCGCCTCCGGGCTACATCGCTCCGACAGCTGCCGCCGCGCGGCCCGACGAGGGCATGACATTCGCGGAAATCCGGCGCAGCCGCGCGTTCCTCACACTCTGTGCGGTTCAGTTCCTGTTCTTCCCCTCGCTGGTCACGGTGCCGCTGCACATCGTGATCCACGGCATCGATCTCGGCCTCGCCAAGACCGCGGCGGCGTCGCTTCTGAGCGTCTCGGCCGCCGCCTCCGTGGTCGGCCGCCTGACGGTCGGCGCGCTCAGCGACCGGATCACCGGCAAACATGCCTACACGATCTGCTTCCTGCCGCTGATCGCCGGTCTCTCGGCCATGGCGCTGATCGGCAGTCCCGGGCCGCTGTTCGCCGCCGTGGTCGTCTACGGCTTCGCGCATGGCGGGTTCTTCACGGTGGTGGCGACCACGGTTGCCGAGTATTTCGGCACCCGCGCGCACGGGGCTGCCTTCGGCGCGATCGTCTTCTTCGGCACGATCGGCGGGGCGACCGGCCCGATCCTGGCGGGCCGGTTCTTCGACACTTCCGGCAGCTATGCGCCGGCCTTCACGGCGCTTGCCGTCTTCGCCGCCCTGGGGTTTGCCCTGGTGCTGACCCTGCCAACGAGGCAGGATCGGCTCACCCGCCGCCGGGGATGAAGGCGACGACCCGGAGCCTCCCCCCGGAGCCGCGCTCGATCTTCATCGGCAGGGCGATGATCGTGCTTCCCGTCGCCGGCAGGGCGCTCATGTCGGCAACGTTCCCGAAGGCCGGGACGGTGTGGGTCATCAGCGCGACATGGGCCGCGAAGCCCTTCGACTGTCCGTGGTCGATTGAGGGCGTGTCGGGACCCACCGCCGAGATGCCGCGGGCGACCAGTCGCCGTGCCCGTCGGGCCCGAGTCCCGGGAAGTGGAGCTTTGGCACCGCTGCGTCGCCGCGTTCGGCCGTGCCCATATAGGCCTCGCGGTCCGCGTAGAGCCCGGCCCGCCGGTGTTCAGGAGCACGATCGCACCGGCCGGAATCCGGCCATGCCCGGCCTCGAAGGCCTCGATGTCCGCGGCGGAGACCTGGTTGTCCACATCGGCGGCCGCCCGGTCCGTCACGTCGATCACGATGCCCGGCCCGATCAGCTGCGAGACAGGCACCTGATCGGTCGTGTTGGTGCCCTCGGCAAAATGGATCGGCGAAACCATGCGGGTTCCGCCGTGCTCGGCGGCCGAGAAGTTGTCGGCCGCAGAGAACGAGCCGCCCTCGGTGTGGCCGTGGAACCCCTCGCTCAGCTTGAAGGTCTCGGCATTCGGCCAGTAGACTCACTGTTCGTTGCAGGGATGGGTCAGGTCTATCCAGCGACCGCTGGACAGGTCCTGCACCCCGGCAGAAACAGCAAGGCCGGCAGCAGCGGCGGCGATCAGGTAACGCGCGGGGTCATCGGTCCTCCTCGAAATGCGATCGGGAGCGCGATCTCTCCGGGAAGGATCGAAGCCGAGCCGGCGGCTCGGGCAAAGCCAAATCACATCGCCCGGGCCGGACGGAACGCTTCCGGCCGACCCTACGCCCGGTACGGGCACTCGCGGAACAGCTCCGGCCGGAAGTCCATGCCGTGGCCGGGCCGGTCCGGGGCACGCATGGTGCCGTTCCGCGGCACGATCGGCTCGACCCAGAGATGGTCGTACCAGCCCATGTATTCGAGCCAGGACGGGTTCGGGATCGCGGCGACAAGGTGCGTGCTGAGCTCCGGGAACAGGTGCGGCGCAATCGTCAGCCCGGCGGCATGCGCGTGACCGGCGATCACCCGGAGCTCGGTATAGCCGCCCCGCATGATGTCGGGCTGCAGGATCGGAATCTTCCGGCTGGCGAAGAAGGGTTTCAGGTCGTGGTGGGTGAAGTGGTTCTCGCCGCCGACAACCGGGGTGCGGATCGCATCGGCGACCCGGTGGTAACCGTCGAAGTCGTCCGCCATCACCGGCTCCTCGAGCCACGCAATCCCGTAATCGTCGAGCCGGCGGCCGACGGCGATGGCCTCGTCGGCGGTCCAGCCCTGGTTGACATCGACCATGATCCGGATGCCGTCGCCGAGGGCCGCCCGCATGTCGCGGACATTGGCCACATCCTCGTCATGGGTAAACAGATGGGCGACCTGCATCTTGATCGCATCGAAGCCCTGGGTGACGAAGCGGCTGGCTTTCTCGATCATGCCGTCATGGCCGAGGCCCCGGAAGCAGCCCGAGCCATAGACCGGCAGGTCGCGGTTCCGGCCGCCCCAGAGCTGCCAGAGCGGCTTGCCCGCGGCACGGCCCGCAGCGTCCCAGAGCGCGATATCCAGCGCCGACATGGCCATCACCGTGATCCCCATGCGACCCTGGATGAAGGTGGCGGCCCACATCCGCTGCCAGAGTGCGGCGGGGTCCGAGGCGTCCTGGCCGAGCAGGAGCGGCGCCAGCATCTCGCGGATGCACATCTCCAGCGTCCGCATGCCGCCTGCCAGCGGATGCAGGTGCCCGGTTCCGACCACTCCGGGCGCGGTCTCGACCTCGACCACCAGCAGGTCGATGTCGCCGAGCGTCAGGAACCCGGTCTTCGGCGGGTCGGCGAAGGGCACCGACAGCAGATGGGTGCGGATGTCCCGGATGATCATGTGCGATGCTCCTCTCTCAGTCCCTCCCGGCCGAAGTGTCGAGCGCTGCCGGGGTGCGCAGGAACAGTGCCGCCAGCGCGGCGGCGGCAAGCGGATAGAGCGCCGCGGCCCTCAGCGGCCCCTCGAAGCCGCCGGTCAGCTCGGCGGCATAGCCGATCAGCGGCGGGCCCACAGAGGCGCCGATCACGAGGATGGTCTGCCCCGCCCCCTGGATCGAGCCGAGATGCCTGCGGCCGAAATAGCGCGGGAAGATGTAGCCGAAGAGCGTCATCGAGCAGGCATTGTTCAGCCCGAAGACCGCGGCATAGACCGACGCCGATGCCATGCCGGAGACCAGGGTTGCGGCAATCAGCGAGGCCGCCTGCACGCCGAGCGCCATGGCAAAGGCGAAGCGGGTCGGCAGCCGGTCGAGCAGGCGCCCGACCAGCGGCATCGTCAGCACCATCACCGCGGCCGAGATCGGGAATATCCGGGCGGCCACCGCGGTCTCGAGCCCGCGCGCGGTGAAGATGGTCACCTGGTAGAAATGCAGCACGGTGACCAGCATCGAGATCGCGAACATGCCGGAGATGACGATGTAGAAGGTCGCCGTGTGCAGCGCCTCCGATAGCGTCAGGCCGACCCCGGCGCCGACCGGACGGGGACCGATCCGGATCGTCGCAGCGTCCTCGCCTCCGTCCGGCCTCAGCCCCTTCAGCTCCGGCTTGTCATGCACCAGCAGCAGCACCGGTGGCAGCAGGATTGCCCAGGTCAGGAGGCCGAGGGCCATCCATGCGGAGCGCCAGCCGACCGCCTCGATCAGCGCCTGGGCAAGCGGCGGGTGGACCGCCATCGAGGCGGCAAAGCCGAGCGCCATCACGCTCATCGCGAGGCCCCGCCTGCGGTCGAACCACTGCGACACGAGGTTTCCGCAGTTCAGCATCAGCGAACCCTGCCCGAGGAATCGCAGCAGGGCGAAACCGATGCCGAGCATCACGAGGTTTGCCGCGGCGCCGAAGAACAGGCAGGCAATGCCAAGCCCGGCTGCCACGCCGAGGGTCATGCGCCGCGGCCCGTGCCGGTCGACCAGCCGGCCCATATAGGGCAGGCCGAAGGCCGCGGCCATGGTCGCGAAGGCATAGGCCGAGGCCACGGCCGCCGGAGTAACTCCGAGGTCGGCGGAGACCGGCGCGACGAACACGCTGAAGGTGTGCGACTGACCGGGACCGGACGCGAAGATGCCGAGCGCGGCGATGCCGAGGATCCACCAGCCGTAGAAACAGCGCGCCGACAGCGCCGCGAAGGTCCGGTCCCGCACCTTCTCCAGCATCGTCGTCCGCCTACGTCCTGACCGGCGGATTGCCCGGCACCGGCTCGCCCTGCAACGAGGGGTGGGCCCGCTGGTACTGCGGCGGAAAGGCCGCCTTGCCGCCCAGCCGCTCCGCCGCGTGCCAGGCCCAGTGCGGGTCGTACAGCATGCCGCGGGCCAGCGCGACCATGTCGGCCTGGCCGCTGGCGAGGATCGTCTCGGCCTGCACGGCGTCGACGATCCGCCCGACCGCCATCGTGGCGAGTCCCGTGGCCCTGCGGACCTCCGCGGCAAACCCGGTCTGGTAGCCGAGCCCCGCCTGGATCCTCTGCGCGGGCGAATTGCCGCCGGAGGAGACATCGACGAAGTCGCAGCCCCGCTGCTTCAGCGCCTGGGCATAGGCGATGGCGGCCTCGAGATCCCATCCGCTGCCCTCGACCCAGTCGGTCGCCGAGAAGCGCACGCCGAGCGGCCTGTCGGACGGCCAGACGGCGCGAACGGCGTCGAATACCTCGAGCGGGAACCGCATCCTGTTCTCGATCGAGCCGCCATAGGCGTCGTCACGGCGGTTCGAGAGCGGCGAGAGGAACTGGTGCAACAGGTAGCCATGGGCGCTGTGGATCTCGACGGCGTCGAAGTCGAGCCGCGCCGCCCGGCGTGTCGCCTGCACGAAGGCGTCCCTGACCCGCTGCATGGTCTGCCCGCTCATCGCCTCGGGCTCATGCCAGCCGGGCCCGTAGGGCACCGCCGAGGGCGCGACGGTCTGCCATGCGCCCTCGTCCGGCTTCAGCGGCGTGCCCCCGCGCCAGGGCACATTGGCCGAGGCCTTGCGGCCCGCATGGGCAAGCTGGATGCCGATCTTCGCGTTGCCATAGTCGCGGAAGAACCGGATCACCCGGGCCATTGCCGCCTCGTTCGCATCGGACCAGAGCCCCGGGCATCCGGGGGTGATGCGGCCTTCCGGCTCGACTCCGGTCGCTTCGACGAAGACGAGCCCCACGCCCGCGACCGCAAACTGGCCAAGATGCATGAGGTGCCAGTCGGTCAAGGTGCCGTCATGGGCGCTGTACTGGCACATCGGCGAGACCACGATCCGGTTGGCAAGCTCCAGCGAGCGAAGAGAAATCGGAGAGAACAGATGTGTTCCCATATGGGTGCAGTCCTTTTCTGACGTGAATTCTCAGATTTTGCAGGGGTGGCCGCTGGCGGAATTTCCGCTCAGGGAGGGTCGCGGAAGTCCGGCTTGCGCCTTTCGAGGAACGCCCGGATACCCTCGGCGGCCTCGGGTCCGCCGAGCGCTGCCGCAATGCTATCGGCCTCGAGGTCGAGCTGGGCCTCCAGCGTGCTGTGCCGGGCCTGGTCGATCAGCCGCTTGCCGTTCGCCAGCGCGGCCATGGGGCCGTCGGCCAGACGAACCGCGAGCTCGATCGCGGACTCCAGCGCCGCACCGGGCGGCGTGAGGCGGTTGACGACCCCCAGCGCGTGCAGCCGCTCTGTCGGAATCCGGTCGCCGGTGAATACCATCTCGGCCAGGAGCTGGCGCGGGATCGCCGTGCCGAGCAAGGCGGTCACGCCGCCATCGGGAGTGAGCCCGATCCTCACATAGGCGACCGACAGATAGGCGTCGCGCGCGGCCACGATCAGGTCGCAGGCCACCGCCATCGAGGCCCCTGCCCCGGCCGCCCCGCCCTCGATTGCGGCGATGACCGGCTTCGGGCAGTTGCGTATGGCGAGGATCATCCGGTGCAGCCGGTCGACACTCGAGCGGCGGGTCGCGTAGTCAGCCTCGGAGCGTTCCTTCAGCCCGTGCAGGTTGCCGCCAGAGGAGAAAAACCCCTCGGCGCCGGTCAGCACCACTGCGCGGATTGCGGACTCGGCGGCAGCCTCCTCGATGACCGCGCACAGGCCGTCATAGATGTCCCGGTTGAGCGCATTCCGCGTGGCCGGGTCATTGATGGTAACCACCAGCACGCCGCGCTGGCGCGCGCACAGGACCTTCGGGGTCACGGTGCCTCCCTCGAGAACCGGATGAAGCGCTCCAGGTGATGGTCGGCGTCCCCGAGGAGATGATCGATCATCACGATACGCTTGGCGTAGTGCGGCAGCGCGAGATCCCAGGTCATGGCGACGCCGCCATGCATCTGGATCGTCTCCTCGGCCACCAGCCGCCCCACACGGCCCGCAAGGTGCTTCGCCGCCGAGAGGTTGCGCTCGCGGGTCGCGCGGTCGCCGTCCAGCGTCGAGGCGGCGAGCATCAGACAGGAGCGGAACTGTTCGATTTCCAGCAAAAGGTCGACCATGCGGTGCTGCAGGGCCTGGTTGGCGCCGATCGGCCTGCCGAACTGCACCCGGGTCTTGAGGTAGTCGACGGTCAGGTCCTTCGCCGTCTCCATTGCGCCCAGCGCCTCGGCGCACACGGCGAGGATGCCGCGGCCGACGGCCCGCTCGATCACCGGATAGGCCTCGCCGGGCAGGCCGATCGGGGAGCCCTTCGCGCCGCCGAGCGTGATCTCCGCCGCGGTGCCGCCGTCGATGGTGGAATAGCCGCGCCGGGCAACGCCCGGCTGGGATGGATCGACCACGAAGAGGCCGAGCCCGGCCTCGCCGTCGCCGGGGCCGGTTCGGGCCGATACCACCAGGCGGTCGGCACTGTCGCCGTTCAGCACAACGCTCTTCGATCCGGTGAGCAGCCAGCCGCCGTCCGCCTCGGTAGCGCGGGTCTTGACCGCAGTCAGGCTGTAGCGGCTCTCCGGCTCGCCATGGGCAAAGGCAAGCAGCCTCTCGCCCGCGATCACCTCGCCGAGCAGCGCCGTTTCGCCCGCTTCCGCCAGCGGCGCGGCGGCCAGCACGGCACTGGCGAGGAACGGCTCGACCACAAGACCGCGGCCGAGCGCCTCGCCGACCAGCAGGAGGTCCTGGCCGGTGCCGCCGAAGCCGCCGGCCTCGGGCGGCAGCAGGGCACCGATCAGGCCGAGTGCGGCGAAGTCCCGCCACATGGCGCGGGAGAAGCCGATGTCGCTGCGGGCGGCCTCGTGGCGGGCCGCGATCGGGTAGCGCTCGCGCAGGAAACGCTCGGCCGTCTCCCGCAGCATCCGCCGTTCTTCCGAGAGGTTGAAGTCCACGTTGCCCTCCTCAGAACCCCAGCAGATGCTTGGCGACGATGTTGCGCTGGATCTCGTTCGAGCCGCCGTAGATCGAGAGCTTGCGCATGTTGAAGTAGCTCCGCGCCAGCGGCAGCGCATAGTCCGGTCCGGGCGCCTCGCCGTTCCAGCCCTCGTCGAAGGCCTCGGGCAGGTCGGGGGCGGCGTAGGGGCCGACAGCGCGGCGCAGCAGATCCGTCGCCTCCTGCCGCACCTGCGTGCCCTTGATCTTCAGCAGCGAAGCCTCGACGCCCGGCATCTTCCCCTCGCCCGCGGCGGCGAGTATGCGCAGGTTGAACACCTCCATTGCGAGAAGATCGATCTCGAGCCGGGCCATGCGCGCCGCGAACAGAGGGTCCTCGGCCAGCGGCCGGCCATCCTTGCGCTCGGCAGCCGCGACCTTTTTCAGGCTGTGCAGCGCCTGTTTCGAATACCCGACCCCGGCGATGCCGGTGCGCTCGATGTTCAGGAGATACTTGGCGATGGTCCAGCCGTCGTTCTCGGCGCCGACGAGGTTGGCCACGGGCACGCGGACGTCGGTGAAGAACACCGAGTTGACCTCGTGCTCGCCCTCCAGCGTCAGGATCGGCTGCACCTCGATGCCGGGGCTGTCCATGTCGATCAGCAGGAACGAGATGCCCTGCTGCGGTTTCGGGGCGCCCGGGTCGGTGCGGACCAGGCAGAAGATGCGGTTGGCGAAATGCCCGAGCGTGGTCCAGGTCTTCTGGCCGTTCACGACGAAATGCTCGCCGTCGCGCACGGCGCGGGTCCTGAGCGAGGCGAGGTCCGAACCGGCCTCGGGCTCGGAGTAGCCCTGCGCCCACCAGTCGGCGCCCGAGAGGATGCGCGGGAGGTAGAAGGCCTTCTGCGCATCGGTGCCGAAGCGGATCAGCACGGGGCCCAGCATGTTGACCCCGAAGGGCACGATCCGGGGAGCGCCGGCGGCGACCATCTCCTCCTCGAAGATATGCTTCTCGACCGGCGTCCAGCCGGTGCCGCCGTGCTCGACCGGCCAGTGCCAGGCGAGCCAACCGCGCTCGCGCAGGAGCGCGTGCCATTCCTCGTAATCGGCCCTGGTCAGCCGCTGTGCGCGCCGGACCTTGGCCGAAAGCCGCCCCGGCAGGCGCCTCCTCAGCCAGCCGCGCACCTCGTCGCGAAAGGCCAGTTCTCCGGCGGTGTAGCTCAGGTCCATGCGCCGTCCCTTTCCGCGGTCACAGCGTCTCCTCCGTGCCCCAGATCGTCGTCACCTGGCTCGACAGCACGCCGCCATTGCCGTGTGCCAGGCAGAGCCTGGCGCCATCGACCTGGCGCTTGCCGCAGGTGCCGCGTGCCTGGCGGATCGCCTCGATCATCACGAAGAGCCCGTACATGCCGGGATGCACGCAGCTCAGCCCCCCGCCATTCGTGTTCACCGGCAGCGAGCCGCCCGGCGCGATCCGCCCGCCGCGCACGAAGTCCTTGCCCTCGCCCTTGGCGCAGAACCCGAGATCCTCGAGGAACAGGATCGTGTTGATGGTAAACGCGTCGTAGAGCTGGACCGTGTCCATGTCCTTCGGCCCGTAGCCCGCCATGGCGAAGGCCCGCGGGCCGCTGTCGGCGGCGGCGGTCACGGTCAGGTCGGGCATCGCCGAGATCATCCGGTGATGATGCGCCATCGCCGCGCCCAGCAGATAAACCGGCTTGTGCGAGCCGTCCCTGGCCCGGTCGGGTCGGGTCAGCACCACCGCCGCGCCGCCATCGGTGACGAGGCAGCAGTCGAGCTTGCCGAGGGGGTCGGAGATCGGCCGGGCGCTGACGACCTCCCCGATGGTCAGGGGCTCGCGCATGAAGGCCTCGGGGTTCAGCTGCGCCCAGCCGCGCGCCGCCACCGCGACCGCGGCCAGGTCCGCGCGGGTAGCGCCGTACTGGTGCATGTAGCGGCTCGCCGCCAGCGCGTAGGCCGTGATCGGGTTCCTCGGCTCGTACTGCGCCTCGAACGGCATCGGCTCGGATACCGACCTGAAGCCGCCCGCGGTGCGCTGGTTCGAGCCGTAGGCGATCACGGCAACGTCGATCAGCCCGGCCTCGAGCGCCATCGCGGCATCGAGCGCATGCGCGAGGAAAGACGAGCCGCCGATGTTGGAGCCATTCGAGTATTTCGGCCGCAGGCCGAGGTGCTCGGCGAGCGACATGGCCGCCATCGAGTGGACCGCGGTGGCGGCAAAGAGCCCGTCGACCTCGGCAAGCCCGATGCCGGCATCGGCCAGCGCCCGGTGCACCGCCTCGGCCATCAGCTCGGTCGCGTTGCGCCCGGGTGCCTCGCCGGTCCCCGCCGTGGCGGCGCCGACGCAGGCGGCCTTGCCGCGCAGAAACTTGAGATTCGGCATCGCCCCCTCCCTCAGACCGGCTCGAACACCACGGCAGGCGCGCCATTCAGTTCCTGGATGCGCGCCCGGACCTTCATGCCGATGGTCACTGCACCGGGGTCGATGCCGACCACGCGCGACAGCATTCGCGGTCCCTCGGCAAGGTCGATCAGCGCCACGTTGTAGTCGCCGCCCTGCTCGGGCCGCCGTCGCGTCACAGTAGTCGCATAGACCGTGCCCTCGCCGCTGGCCTCGACCCATTCGAGGTCGGCCGCGCCGGTTCCGGGCGCGACCACGCGGGGGTAGAATACATGCCTGCCCGTGGACGCCGAGCGCTGGATCATGAAGCGCCCCTGCGCAAGGTGTTCGCGGAACACCGCCTCGGGGCCCGGTCCGTCGAAATATCCGCTCATGCGCTCCTCCTATTCCGCCGCCACGCGGACGGCCAGCCCCAGCCGCGCCCGCGCGGCCCGGTATTCGCGTTCCAGCCGGTCGACGAGCTCGGCCGCACCGGTCACCTCCTTGACCGCGCCGATCCCCTGGCCGGCACCCCAGATGTCCTTCCAGCTCTTCGGCTTCGACGAGCCGCCTGCGAAATCCATCTTGCTCGGGTCGCTTTCCGGCAGTCGATCCGGGTCCATCCCCTGCGCCCGTATCGAGGGCTTCAGGTAGTTGCCGTGCACGCCGGTGAAGAGACTGGTGTAGACGATGTCGTCCGACGTGCCGTCGACGATCATCCGCTTGTAGGCCTCGGGTGCGTTGGCCTCGCGGGTGGCGATGAAGGCCGAGCCGATATAGGCGAGGTCGGCGCCCATCGCCTCCGCCGCGAGGATGCCGCCCCCGGTGGCAATGGCGCCGGCAAGCAACAGCGGCCCGTCGAACCACGCGCGGATTTCCTGCACCAGCGCGAAGGGCGAGGTGGCGCCGGCGTGCCCGCCCGCCCCGGCGGCGACCGCGATCAGCCCGTCGGCGCCCTTGCTGATCGCCTTGCGGGCGAAATTGTTGCTGATCACATCATGCAGCGTGATGCCACCATAGGAGCGCACCGCCTCGTAGACCTCCGGCCGGGCGCCGAGCGAGGTGACGACGATCGGCACCTGCCATTTTACCATGATCTCGAGGTCGCGCCCGAGCCTGAGATTGGTGCGGTGCACGATCTGGTTGATGGCATAAGGCGCGGCCGGGTGGTCGGGGTTCGCCTGGTTGTGGCGGTCGAGCTCTTCGGTGATGCGCCGGAGCCAGCGGTCGAGTTCGACCGCGTCGCCCTCGCCCTCGCGCGCGTTCAGCGCCGGGAAGCAGCCGGGGATGCCGGCCTTGCACTGCGCCAGCACCAGGTCCGGGTTCTGGATGATGAACAGCGGCGCACCGAAGGCGGGGATGCGCAGGTTCCGGAGAATAGGCGGCAGCGCCATGTGGTTACGAGCCTTTCCTCACAATCAGTGCGTCGAGCGCGAGGCAGCCCTTCGGCAGCGCCCGGACCGGGTTCATCTCGACGCTCTCCAGCGCCTCGCCATGGGCGGCGGCAAAGAGCGAGAGGCGCGAGATCGCCTCGGCCAGCGCGTCGAGATCGGCCGGCGGCTGACCGCGCGCGCCCTGCAGCAGCCCGGCACCCTTCACCTCGCCGATCATCTCGCGCGCCGTCTCCGGGCCGATCGGCGCGCGGCGGAACGATACATCCTTCATCACCTCGGTGAACACGCCGCCCAGCCCGAACATCACCACCGGGCCGAACACCGGGTCATGCCGTGCGCCGAGGATGCACTCGACCCCGCCGGCGACCATGGGCGAGACCAGCACGCCGTCAAGCCGGGCGCGGGGGTTGTAGGCCCGGGCGCCGCGCATGATGGCGTCGAAGGCGACGCCCGCCTCGGCGGCGCGGACGCCGAGCTTCACTCCCCCGGCCTCGGTCTTGTGCAGGATGTCGGGCGAGGCGATCTTCATCGCCACCGGCCCGCCGGCTGCCCGCGCCGCGGTGATCGCGTCGGCGGCCGAAGCGGCGAGTCGGTCGGCGACCATGGGAAGGCCGGCGGCGGCGAGCGCCGCCTTGGCCTCGCGCTCGCCGAGGCGGCCCTGCGGCAGCGGTGGGAAAGCCGGAACCGCCGGAACCGGCGCCCGGTTGCGCCCGAACGCCGCGCCGAAGGCCATCAGCGCCGCCATGGCGACGATGCAGCGGGTCGGGTCCTCGAAGCTCGGGAAGCCGGCCTCGTCGTAGCGCCGCCGCATCTCGTCGGGAGCCAGCATCACATGAAGGAACAGCCGGTCGCGGTAGTCCTTCATGGTCTCGGTCAGGTGGTCGAGCAGCGGGTCGCCGAGCAGCGGCGAGCCGGCGACCGAGGTCCAGAAGCCGACCAGCGCATCGTAGCCGCCGCGATTCAGCATCGCATGCGTGAATCGCGGCACCAGGCGGAGATCGTTGAAGAACTGAGCGGTCACGTCGACCGGGTTTCGGGGGGCGGCGAAGGGCAGGATCTGCTTCAGCTCCGCCTGCGCGTCCTCCGGCATCGGCGCCACATCGAGGCCGTGGTCGGCGGCTGCGTCCGCCATCAGCACCCCCGCCCCGCCGGAGATGGTGACAAGGCCGAGCCGCCGGCCGGCCGGGTAGATGCGCGGTCGGGCGGCATAGGCGATATCCAGCATCTCCTCGGTCGAGCCGACCCGCCAGGCGCCGTGCTGGCGCAGCACCGCGTCGTAGACCGCGTCCTCGCCCGCGAGCGAGGCCGTGTGCGAGCTGGCCGCCTCGGCGCCGACAGCCGAGCGGCCGACCTTCATGAAGACGACCGGCGTGCGCTGTGCCCGCGCGATCTCCAGTGCCTCGACCAGCATGGGCCCGTCCTTGATGCTCTCGGCATAGGCCATGATGCAGTGAACGTCGTCTCGTTCCGCCAGCAGGCGCACCGCCTCGGCGACATGCAGGTCGCACTCGTTGCCGGTGGTCAGCCAGTAGCGGATGCCGAGGCCCCGCATGTGCGAGGCCATGTAGATGTGGCTGCCATAGGCGCCCGACTGGCTGGCGATCGAGATACCGCCCGGCACGGGCGTTGCCCGGTCGATGGTCGAGGTGAAGGTCGGGTAGAAGCGGTTCGCCGAGTTGAAGGCGCCGAGGCAGTTTGGGCCGACGACGCGGATGCCGGTCTCACGGGCGATGACGGTGAGATCGTCCTGCATGGCTGCCCCGGCGGACCCCGTCTCGGCGAAGCCCGACGAGAACACCATCGCCGTCCGCGCGCCCTTCCTGGCGGCCTCGCGCACCGCCCGGACCACGAGGTGGGCGGGAACCGCGATCAGCACGAAGTCGACATCCCCCTCGATGTCGAGGAGCGAGGGGTAGGAGCGCAGCCCCTGCACGGTGTCACGCGTCGGATTGACGGGGTAGATGCGGCCCTCGAAGCGCTGGTTGATCATGTGGCGCAGCGGTCTGCCGCCGATGCGCGTCGGATCGTCGGAAGCGCCGACGATGGCGATGGAGCGCGGGCAGAGCAGATCCTCGAGGGTCGTCACGGGCTCACACCGTTGCAACAGGGGTGACGGGTGAGCCCACCGCGCCGGGCAGCCGCAGCGGTGGTGCCGTCAGCAGGAAACGGGTGCGTTTCAGGCCGCGGAGGTGTTCGGCGAGGTCGCTCAGCCACCAGATCTCGCCAAGCGGGATGCCGAGCTTGAACAGGCAGAGCTCGTGCAGCGGCAGGAACGGACGCTTGCCGGTGCCCGAGCGGCTGGGTACGCGTTCGACCGCGTAGTTGTCGGCGATCAGTGCGACGAGGCCCGAGTCGCGAACCCATTCCTGCAGCCGCGGGTCGCGGCCCTCGAGCGCGGTGCACGATCCGTGCAGGGTCTCCTTGTCGGGATTCCCCGCCATCTCCCGAATCTTCCGTGAGAAACCGGTGTGGAACACCACCATGTCACCCTTCTCGACGACGACGTTTTGCGCCACCATCACTTCGGCGAGCCCGGCATGATCGATATCCAGATGCGCGTCGCCGTAGGCGGCATGGAGGTCGATCAGCACCGCCCGGCCCTGCACGCAGGTCTCGGCGATGGTCTCGATGCCGAGGCGCTTCGCCTCTGTCCCGGTCAGCCCGCCGCAATCCTCGCAGGGGCCGCCCGGCGCGATGTGCTCGCCGCCCCGCCAGCCGTTGTAGAACACCAGCTCGGCCACCCCGTCGCCATCGGCGTCGAATTCCGATCCTACATGGGCGAAGGAATCCCACTGGGTCGAGTACTGGGTGTGGATGATCACCCGGTCGTCATTGACCACGTCCGAGAAGTCCGGATTCGTCTCGCGGAGTTTGAGCAGAAAGCGGTCCTTGCCGTCCGGCATGCGGGTGGCGAAGCGACGCGGCGGGTGCCGGGCGGGGTTCAGCAGGTTACCGCCCGGCAGGTCAAGCGGCAGCGAGAGACAGAAGCTCCGGCCCTCGCGCACCTCGGCGATGCCCTGCCGGACCTTCTCCGGCGTCAGCCAGTTCAACCGGCCAATCTGGTCGTCGGGACCGAATTCGCCCCAGTTCGAGCCTTCGGGACGGTGCTTCCAGCGGGCCATGCTCAATTCTCCGTGTCGAGTGGCAGGCCGAGCCGTGCCCGGCGCTTCAGCCACAGGGTGGGGCGGTAGCGGTCCTCGCCGGTGATCTCCTGGAGCCGCTCCAGGATCGCCAGCGTCGACCCGGCGCCCATGTCCTCCGCCAGCGCCAGCGGCCCCAGCGGGTAGTTGAGGCCGAGCTGCATGGCGGTGTCGATGTCCGCCGGCGAGGCCAACCCGATCTCGGCCATGTAGCAGCCAAGATTGGCGATCATGGCGCTCATGCGCTGGGCGACGAAGCCGGGGCTGTCCTTGATGGCCGTCACCTTGCGGCCCGAGGCCGTGATGGCTGCGGCGACCATATCCCGCGCCGCGTGGTCGGCGCCGGGCGCGGTCATCACGGTCACCCGCTTCGAGGTATCGCCCGTCAGGTCGAGGCAGACCAGCACCTGATGCGCGATGCCGGTGCGGAGCGAGACATGGGTCGCATCCTCGCCGACGGGTGCGGCGAGAAAGGGGCCGCGGTCGCCGACATGCAGGCCGACCTCCGCGCAGAAGGCTTCCAGCCGGTCATCGCGCCCGGCCAGCCGCACCTCGCGCGCGGGGGCGGCATCGGTTACATGGTCGGCCGAGGGGCGGGGCAGCGGCTGGCCCTTCTCGTAGGCGAACCAGCCCTGCCCGGTCTTGCGGCCTAGAAGGCCGGCATCCGCCATCGCCTTGTGGTTGGGCGCGGTCCTGATCCGGGGATCGTGCAGATAGCCCTCGTAGACGATCATCGAGACCGGGTAGTTCACGTCGATGCCGGTCAGGTCCATCAGCTCGAAGGGACCCATGCGGAAGTGCCGGCAGTCGCGCATGACGGCGTCGATCTGGGAGGGCGTGGCGACGCCCTCATGGGCGAGGCGCAGACCCTCTGTGGTGTAGGCACGCCCGCCCATGTTGACAAGGAATCCGGGGCTGTCCTTCACCGTGACCGGGGTGCGGCCCATCCGCCGGCCGAGGGCGGTCAGGGCGGCGATGGTGGCCTCGGAGGTCTCGGCGGCGCGGATCACCTCGACCAGTTTCATCAGCGGCACCGGGTTGAAGAAATGCAGACCCCCGATCCGCGCGCGCCGCTCGCAGGCGCGCGCGATCGAAGCGATCGGAATCGACGAGGTGTTCGAGGCGATCAGGCAGTCCGGGCCGACCGCCGCCTCGACGCCTGCGAAACAAAGCCGCTTGGCCTCGGTCTCCTCGACGATCGCCTCGATCACTGCATCGCAAGGCGCGAAGCCGGAAACGTCCTCGACCACTTCCATGCGGACGATGGCGGCGCCGGCGTCCGCATGGCTGAAGGTGCCCTTTTCCGCCAGCCGCTCGATCCGGGCGACGATCGCGCGTCGGCCGGCCTCGGCCGCACCCTCGCGGGAATCGAGGATCAGCGTGCGCATGCCGCCCTGGGCCGCGACCTGGGCTATCCCCTGCCCCATGGTCCCGGCGCCGACGACGCCGACCACATAGTCCGGCGCGTTCGGATCCTTCATCGCATCCCCGCTGACGCGGCCTCCCTCGGTCCCTGTTGCCGGGACATTAGCAGGGGGCCGACGGATTGGAACACCCTCCGACCCGACCGGGCGCCGCGATCAGATGGGCGATGCGGCCTGTGTCTCGCCCCTGAGCCGCGAGATGGTGGTGTAGGCGCTGATCGCCTCGAGCGAGGAACGCACGTCGATCACCGCCGGCCCGTCATGGGCGAGCGCGGCGGCTACTGCCCCCGGGATATCGGCGGGATTGGCGACCGTCACCCCCAGCGCGCCGAAGGCGCGGCCCCAGGCGGCGAAGTCGGGGTTCACGAGTCCGGTTGCCGAGACCCGGCAGGGGTGGTCGCGCTCCTGATGCTGCCGGATCGTGCCGTAGGAGCCGTTGTTGGAGACGACCACCTTCGGCTTCGCCCCGACCGCCGCCGCGGTCGCAAGCTCGCTCCCGGTCATCAGTGCGCCGCCGTCACCGCAGAAGGCCAGGACCATGCGCCCCGGATGGCGCAGGCAGGCGGCGATGGCCCCCGGCACGCCGAGGCCCATGGCGCCCCCGACCGAGCCGACCATGGTCTGACTGCCGTCGAGCGGCCAGAGGCTGTGCACCCAGGACGAGAAGTTGCCGGCATCGGTGGTGAGGATGGTGTCGCGCGGCGCCTTCGCGGCCAGTTCGGCGACGACGGCGCCGAAATCGACCCCGTCCGGCCGGGCCCGGGGCGTGTAGTCGGTCAGCCGGCGCACGGCGCCGTGCAGCCCGGCGCACCAGCCGTCGCGGTCGCCCCGGACGGCGAGAGTCCGATCGGCCAGCGCCATGAGGAAGGCGACCGGGTCGCAGGCCAGCCCTACGGAAGCGCGATGGATCGAGCCGATCACCGCCGGGTCGGGATAGACATGCACCAGCGGCTGAGCCGGCTCGGGCGCGCGCGGAAACGTGTAGCCCTGTGTCGGCGTGTCGCCGAGCCGGGTGCCGACGGCCAGCACCAGATCGGCCCCGGCCAGTCCGTCGATCAGCGCCTTCGATACCTTGAAGCCGAGATGCCCGGCATAGAGCGGCGAGCGATTGTCAAAGATTTCCTGGTGCTTGAAGGTCAGCGCCACGGGCAGGCGGTGCACGCCGGCGCAGCGCGCCAGCGCGGCCCGGCCCTCCGGGCGCTCGAGCATGCCGCCGGCGATCAGCAGCGGTCGCTCCGCGGCTTCGAGTAGCCCGGCGACGGCGTCGATGTCCGCCGCGGCCGGCGCCGGGCGGGCGACCGGGAGGGGGCCGATCACGGGTGCATCCGTCGGGTCGCGCAGCATGTCCTCGGGCAGCACGATCAGCGCCGCGCCCGGCGTGCCGGTCCGGGCAGCGTGGAAGGCGCGGGCGGTCACCTCGGGCAGGCGGTCGGCGTCATGCACCTCCCAGACCGCCTTGGCGACGGCGCCGAACATGGCACCATAGTCGACCTCCTGAAAGGCGCCGCGGCCGCGCTCGTGACGGGCGACCTGGCCGATCAGCACCACGAGCGGCACCGCGTCCTGCTGGGCAACGTGGATGGCGATCGAGGCATTGGTCGCGCCGGGGCCGCGGCTGACCGCCACCACGCCCGGCCGCCCGGTCAGCTTGGCGTCAGCCACTGCCATCAAGCCCGCGCCGCCCTCGTGGCGGCAGACGACGGTCCGGATGTCCGGCGCGTCGGCCAGCGCGTCGAGCACCTCGAGATAACTCTCGCCCGGCACGCAGAAGATCCGGTCTGCCCCCTGGGCACGGAGACAGTCGACAAAGAGATCCGCCGCGCGGCGCATGGCCGTTCTCCATCAGTTTGGGGATTCCCCGGGGCCGCAGCCTTGAATGTTGGGCAGGTTTTGGCAACAGTATTCTCGACGCCCGGACAAAGCACCCGGTAGACAGGGAGGACAGTTCATGAGGATCAGCCGTTCGATGTTCGCCGCCAGCGCCGCCATCCTGATCGCAGGCTCCGCGGCGGCGGCGGAATTCACGCTGCCGGGGCAACTCGCCTGGACCGCTTATGACACCGGCTCGGCCGGCTACAACCAGGCGGTTGCCATCGGCGCGGCGCTGCAGGATGCGGCGGGGATCAATTTGCGCGTGCTGCCGGGCAAGAACGACGTCTCGCGCACCGAGCCGCTGCGCCAGGGCAAGGTCGAGTTCTCGGCCACCGGCGTCGGCGGCTCGTTCATGGCGCAGGAAGGCGTGTTCGAGTTCGGCAAGGAGAACTGGGGCCCGCAGCCGGTGCGCGTGCTGATCGCCAACAATGGCACTGCGATCGGGCTCGGGCTCGCGGTCGCGGCCGAGGCCTGCGAGAAGGCGGGCAAGCCGAAATGCGAGGGCTTCAAGTATTCCGACCTGAAGGGGATGCGGGTGGCCTGGGTCAAGGGTGCGCCGGCGCTGAATGTCAACAACGAGGCCTATCTCGCCTATGGCGGGCTGACCTGGGACGATGTCGAGAAGGTCGAGTTCGGCGGTTTCGGCGACAGCTGGAAAGGGATGGTGAACGGCCAGGTCGACGCGGCATTCGCCTCGACCAACTCCGGCATGGCCTACGAGGCCGCCGCCGGCCCGCGCGGGGTCTACTGGCCGCCGATCGACCCGAACGACACGGAAGCGCTCGCACGGATGAAGTCGGTCGCGCCGTTCTTCGTGCCGGTGACCGCGACGGTGGGTGCCGCGATCGACGGCGGGCCGGGCACGCCGACCGCGGGCTATGCCTATCCCGTGCTGCTGGCGATGGACAGCCAGGATGCCGATCTGGTCTACAACATGACCAAGGCGATGGTGGAACTGTTTCCGGCCTATGACGGCAAGGCGCCGGGAATCGGCGGCTGGGCGCTCGAGCGGCAGAACTTCGAGTGGGTCGTTCCCTACCATGACGGCGCCATCCGCCTGTTCCGGGAAATCGGCGCCTGGAGCGATGCGGCGCAGAAGCACAACGACATGCTGGTGGCGCGACAGGCGGCGCTGAAGGCGGCCTGGGACGAACTGAAGGCCGCGGCTCCGGCCGACTGGGAGACCGCCTGGGAGGCCAAACGCCGCGAGGCCCTGAAGGCGGGCGGGTTCGCGGTGGTGTTCTGACCGCGCCGCGCGCATGACCGACACCGCCTCCGGCCCCTCCCCCGCCCTCGGGGAGGGGGCGCCGCTGCGCGCCGAGGAGCGCGGGGCGGCGCGCGCCGTGATGATCGCCGGCACCCTGGCAGCGGTGCTGCTGTCGGTCAACCAGCTCTTCAACCTGCAACTTTTCGGGCTGGTGCTGATCGAGGGGCTGTATCTCTACCTGCTGGCGGGGATCTTCCTCGGCCTCACCTTCCTGAGCTTCCGGGCGGGGCCGTCGCCGGCGGCCGGGGTGCCCTGGTATGACTGGATCCTGGCGCTGGCGGCCTGCGGCAGCGCCGGCTACTTCGCCTCGACCGCCGACCAGAGCCTGGAATCCGGCTGGGAATACGCCCCGCCCGAGACTGCGCGCTGGGTGGCGCTGGCCTTCTATCTCCTGATCCTCGAGGGGACGCGGCGCGCCGGCGGGCTGGTGCTGTTCCTGATCGTGCTGCTGTTCTCGCTCTACCCGACCTTCGCCAGCCACATGCCAGACCCGCTGTCGGGCTTCCAGCAACCCTTCATGGACGTGGTGCCCTACCACATCATCTCGTCCGAAAGCTCGTTCGGCATCCCGATGCGGGCCTTCGGCGGGCTGGTGATCGGCTTCATCCTGTTTGGGGCGGTGCTGCAGCGCACCGGCGGGGGCAGGTTCTTCAACGACCTCGCCTTCGCCCTCGTGGGCCGCTACCGGGGCGGTGCCGCCAAGGTGGCGATCTTCGCCTCGGGCTTCATGGGCTCGATGTCGGGATCGGTGATCTCGAACGTGCTGACCACCGGCGTGGTCTCGATCCCGGCGATGAAGCGCACCGGCTTCTCGGCCCGCTACGCCGCGGCGACCGAGGCCTGCGCCTCGACCGGCGGCGTACTGATGCCGCCGATCATGGGGGCGACGGCCTTCGTGATGGCCTCGTTCCTGTCGCGGCCCTATGTCGATATCGCGATTGCGGCGGCGATCCCGTCGCTGCTGTTCTATTTCGGCCTGTTCGCGCAGATCGACGCCTATTCGGCGCGGCGGGGACTGAAGGGGCTTGCGGCGGCCGAGGTGCCGCCGCTGCTCGCGGCCATGCGCGAGGGATGGGTCTATCTCTTCGTCTTCGCGCTGCTGATCTACATGATGGTGGCGCTGCGGCAGGAGACGCTGGCACCGTTCTGGGCCACCGGGCTGCTGCTGGTGATCAACCAGATCATGAAGCCCCATCGCTTCACGCCGCGGAGCTTCGGCGGGATGATCCTCGGCGTCGGCCGGGCGCTGGCGGAACTGACCGCGGTGCTGCTCGGGGTGGGGCTGATCGTCGGCTCGTTCTCGGCCACCGGGCTGGCGGGGACACTGGTGAACGAGCTGATCTTCCTCGCCGGCGACTCGATCGTCATGCTGCTGGTGATGGGGGCGATCACCGCCTTCGTGTTCGGCATGGGGATGACGGTCACCGCCGTCTACATCTTCCTCGCCATCGTGCTCGCCCCGGCGCTGGAGCAGGCCGGGCTGAACCAGCTCGCCGTGCACCTGTTCATCCTCTACTGGGGCACGGTGAGCTACATCACGCCTCCCGTGGCGCTGGGCGCCTTCGCGGCGGCGACGCTCGCCGGGGCACCGCCGATGCGCACCGGCTGGGAGGCGATGCGGCTCGGCGGCGTGATCTATCTGGCGCCGTTCTTCTTCGTCCTGAACCCGGCCCTGGTCGGCCAGGCCCCGGCCCTCGAGGTGGCGGGCTCGCTGACCGCCGCGCTCGTGGGGGTCTGGTTCATCGCCGCGGCGATGCAGGGATTCGTCAGTTTCCTCGGCGGCTTCCCGGGCGGGGCGGCGGGGCTCGCACTGCGCTGGCTGCTGGGCACCGGCGGCTTCCTGCTGGCGCTGCCGGGCGGCGAGCTTACCGGCCAGTCGCACTGGACACTGGCCGCCGCGGGCATGGCACTGGCGGCGCTGCCGCTGGGGCTGGCCTGGCAGCGCGGACGGGCCGGCGCGGTGCGCGCCTGAAGCGGGCGGCAATCCCCGGCATCCGGTCCGCGATGCCGCTCGGCCGGCTACCGCCCCGCCGCCGCCTCCAGCCCCATCCGGGCATAGGTCGGCACGAAGCGTCCCATCCGCGCCGCGCGCTCGGGGTTCGAGGCGTTGCCGTCGAGGCCGCGTTTCTTCACACCCTGAACGATCGCCGCCATGCGGAAGAAGCTGAAGGCGAGGCAGAAGGCGAAGTCCGGGATAGCGGGCAGACCCATGCGGCGGCAATAGGCGGCGACGTATTCCTCCTCGGTCGGGATACCCTGCGCGCGACGGTCGATGCCACCGAGACCCCTGCCCTCCTCGCCGGGCGGCATCCGCCACTGCATGCACTGATAGGCGAGGTCGGAGAAAGGATGGCCGAGGGTCGAGAGCTCCCAGTCCAGCACTGCCGCGATGCGCGGGCGGCCGGCCTCGAAGATCAGGTTGTCGATGCGGTAGTCGCCATGCACCAGGCTGACGCGGCCGTCGTCCTGTGGCTGGTTGTTCTCCAGCCATGCCATCAGCGCGTCCATCTCGGGCAGCACCCCGGTCTCCGAGGCCCGGTACTGCTGGGTCCAGCGGCTGATCTGACGGGCGAAGTAGCTGCCGGGCCTGCCGAAGTCTCCGAGACCCACGGCCTGATAGTCCACGCCGTGGAGCGCCGCCAGCACCCGGTTCATCTCGTCGAAGACGGCGCCGCGCTCGTCCGTCGCGAGGCCCGGCAGCGTCGGCTGCATGAAGTGGCGGCCGCACTTGAACTCCATGACGTAGAATGCGGATCCGATGACGCTTTCGTCCTCACAAAGGACGAGCATCCTGGCGACAGGCACTGCGCTTCCGGCAAGCGCCTTCTGCACCCGGAACTCGCGGTCGACCGCATGGGCGGACTTCAGCAGTTGCCCCGGTGGCTTGCGGCGCAGCACCAGCCGGCCCGAGGGGCTCTCGAGCCGGAAGGTCGGGTTCGACTGGCCCACGCCGAACTTATCGGCCGTCAACGGCCCGCGGAAGCCGGGCACGTGGGCGGCGAGATACCGCTCGACCGATGCCAGATCCAGCTGCGCCGCCGCGTGCTCCATCCTCAGATCTTCTGGTTGCCGGAATACCGGCGCAGCTCGCGCCGCGCCACCTGGCGGCGGTGCACGGCGTCCGGCCCGTCCGCGAAGCGGAGCGTGCGGACATGGGTCCACATATGGGCCAGCGGAACGTCCTGGCTGATGCCGCGGGCGCCCTGCATCTGCACCGACTCGTCGATGACGGCCAGCGCCGTGTTGGGCGCGACCACCTTGATCATCGAGATCCAGGGCTGGGCCTCGCGCACGCCAACCGTGTCCATCATCCAGGCGGCCTTGAGGCACAGCAGCCGCGCCTGCTCGATCTCCATCCGCGCGTTGGCGATGATGTCGTAATTCGCCCCCAGCTTCGCCAGCGGCTGGCCGAAGGCGGTGCGCTCCAGCGCCCGGCGGCACATGAGTTCGAGCGCCCGCTCGGCCTGTCCGATCGCCCGCATGCAGTGGTGGATGCGGCCAGGGCCCAGCCGGCCCTGGGCGACCTCGAAGCCGCGGCCCTCGCCGAGGATCAGGTCCTCGTGCGGCACCCGTACATCGGTGAAACGGATCTGCATGTGCCCGTGCGGTGCATCGTCATGGCCATAGACCTCCATCGGGCGGACCACCTCGATGCCGGGCGTGCCGGCGGCGACGGCGAACTGCGAGTGCTGGTGATGGCGGTCGGCGTCCGGGTGGCTCCTCGCCATCACGATATAGACCTTGCAGCGCGGGTCGCCGGCGCCCGAGATCCACCACTTCTCGCCGTTCAGCACCCAGTGATCGCCGTCGCGCGTCGCGTTGAGCGAGATGTTGGTGGCATCGGAGGAGGCGACGTTCGGCTCGGTCATCGCATAGGCCGAGCGGATCGCGCCGTTCAAGAGCGGCTTGAGCCAGCGCTCCTTCATCGCCTCGCTGCCGTAGCGCTCGAACACCTCCATGTTGCCGGTGTCGGGGGCCGAGCAGTTGAACACCTCGGCGGCGATCCGGACCTTGCCCATCTCCTCGGCGAGATAGGCGTATTCGACCGTACTGAGGCCATAGCCGCGGCTCGAGTCGGTCAGCCAGAAGTTCCAGAGGCCGCGCTCCTTTGCCGTCGCCTTCAGCCCCTCCAGGATCTCGGTCATGCGCGGCGTGTATTCGAAACGGTTGCCGGTCCTGCCGACCTCGGCATGGAACTCGGCATCGAGCGGCGCGATCTCGTTCTCGACCATCGCGCGGACCTTCTCGACCAGCGGCTTCACGCGGTCGGTCATGCCAAGGTTCATGGGCGTCTCCTTCAGTCGGTTCCGAAATACTCCCGCGTGATCCAGTCGGCGACCAGTGCCGGCCTGTCCTCGCCCTCGATCTCGACGGTGACCGCGTAGGTCAGCGTCACCTCGCCCGGCCGGCTGTCGTCCAGCTTCGCGAGGGCGAACCGCCCCCGGATGCGGCTGCCCGCCCGCACCGGCGAGACGAAGCGCAGCCGGTCGAAGCCGTAGTTCACGCCCCGGGGAGCTCCCTCGACCCGGGGCAGTGCGTCATAGGCCATGGCCGCGAGCAGCGAGGCAGTGAGGAAGCCATGGGCGATGGTGCCCCCGTAAGGCGACTCGCGCGCGGCCCGCTCCGGGTCCGTGTGGATGAAGAGCCAGTCCTCGGTCGCATCGGCGAAGGCGTCGATCCGGTCCTGGGCGATCGCGAACCAGCGCGAGACGCCGAACTCGGTGCCGACCTTCGCCTTCGCGTCCGTCAGGCTGATCGCGCCGCGGCAGAAGTCGCTCACCTCACGCCTCCGAAGAGATCGTGGCCGTGGTCGACATTGATGCCGCCCGAGACCGGGACGATGCCGCCCGTCGTGTAGGCCCCGCCCCGGCCGCAGAGGAACAGGATAGAGCCGGCTATGTCGTCGGGCCGCCCGATCCGGCCCATCGGCACATCCGCCGCGACGGCGGCACGCTTTGCCTCGTCCCCGGTGAAGTGCTTCGTCATGCGCGAGAGGAACGGCCCCGGGGCGAGCGCGTTGACGGTGATCTGTTTCCGCGCCAGCTCCTTCGCCAGGATCTTCGTCAGGTGATGCACCGCGGCCTTCGAGGCCGAATAGGAATAGACCAGGTCGCCGACCGGCGCCTCACCCGCGACCGAGCCGATGTTGACCACCCGCGCCGGGTCATCCGGCGTCGCCGCGGCCTCGAGCAGCGGGGTCATGTCGCGGGTCAGTGTGAACAGCCCGGCGCAGTTGACCGACATCACCGTGTCCCAGGCGTCGAATGGGAACTCGGCATAGGGTGCGCCCCAGCTCTTGCCGGCGTTGTTGACGAGGATGTGGAGCCTGTGCGTGCGGGCTTTGACTTCGGACGAAAGCGCGGCGACCCCCTCGGCCGTCCCCGCATCACCGGCGAAACCCTCGGCGGTGCCGGGGCCGAGGGCGGCGAGCTCGGCCGCGACGCGGGCGCAGTCCGCCCCCTTGCGCGAGGCGATCAGCACCCGGGCACCGGCACGCACCAGCGCCTCGGCCGCCATCCGGCCGATGCCGGTGGCGGCGCCGGTGACGAGCGCGATCTTGCCCGAGACGCCAAAGAGATCGTCGAGATAGGTCATGCCGCTTTCCGCTTCACGCCGTTTGAAGGGTGCGTCGAAGCGCGCCCTCAAGACCCTCTTAGCAGCCCGGTTCCGGCTTGCGAAACCGGATTTCCGCCGCACATGGTGCATCAATCGGGAGTCTGATGGCGGGAGGAGCGACATGGGCGGGACGATGCGGCGCGTGGTGCTGGCGGAGCGGCCGAAGGGCCACCCGACGCTGGCGAACTTCAGGCTCGAGGAGGCGCCGATGCCCGAGCCGGGAGAGGGCGAGATCCTGGTCCGGGTGATCTGGCTCTCGCTCGATCCCTACATGCGCGGCCGGATGGATGATGCGAAGTCCTATGCGGCACCGGTGCCGATCGGCGGCACCATGGAGGGCGGCTGCGTGGCGCAGGTGATCGCCTCGCGGAACCCGAGATTCACCGCCGGCGACTACGTCACCCACCGCTTCGGCTGGGTCAGCCATGCGGTCAGCGACGGCAAGGGGGCGCGGAAGCTCGACCCCGCGCTGGCGCCGCTCTCGACCGCGCTCGGGGTGCTGGGAATGCCGGGGCTGACGGCCTATGTGGGGCTGAACGAGCATGGCCGGCCGAAGGCGGGCGAGACACTGGTGGTCGGCGCGGCCACCGGCGCGGTCGGCTCGATGGTGGGGCAGCTCGCGAAGATCGCCGGGCTGCGCGTTGTCGGCGTCGCCGGCGGGCCGGAGAAGTGCGCCTTCGCGGTCGATGAGCTCGGCTTCGACGCCTGCCTCGACCACCGGTCGGGCGACGCGGCGAAGTTGCGCGAGGGGCTGGCGGCGGCCTGCCCGAAGGGCGTCGACATTTATTTCGAGAATGTCGGCGGCAAGACGCTCGAGGCGGTGATCCCGCTGATGAACATGTTCGGCCGCATCCCCGTCTGCGGCATGATCGCATGGTACGACCTCGGCGGGCTTGGCATGGGCGAGGTGCCAGGTCCGAACCTCCTGCCCCGGGTCTGGCGGACGATCCTTGTGCAGCGCCTCGGCGTGCGGGGCTTCATCGTCACCGACCATGCCGACCGGTTCCGGGACTTCATAACCGAAGTCGCGGGCCATATTCGCGACGGCCGGCTGAAATACCGCGAGAGCGTCACCGAGGGGCTGGAGAGCGCGCCCGCGGCCTTCATCGCGATGCTGGAGGGCCGCAACTTCGGCAAGACGCTGGTGAAGGTAGGGGCGGAGTGAGTTCATTCCCACGCCCCGGCCCCGAGCCGGGGCCCCGGTGGCACATGCGGAGCCCCGTATGATCACGCGAGGCGTCCCGCGCGCTCTCCGAAGCGCAGAAACGCAAGGTGGAACAGGAGCATGGCGAGGACGATGGTGCCGTAGCGCCGAGCCGCCCGCATCCCTGGACTCGCGGCGTTCCCGCTGAGGCGCGCGGCGATCAGCCGTCTCGCCTTCCGGTGTCTCGCCGAAAAGTGTCTCGCGCGGACGGAGACCCTTGACACGGTGATCTTGATCCCCGTCGGCACGCCCCATGTTTCCGGTATGATTTCCGGAAAAGGGGAATGCCCATTGCCAGCACCGATCCATCGCCCCTCACCGCATGGCGCAAGCGCCGGCGGCGCCAGGGCTTCGTGCGCGTCGAGGTCTGAAGTCCGCGCCTACCGGACTGATTTAGGGGTTTGAGCAACGGAGGATTTCTGGTTCATCGACGCCGATATGGAGCGAAGATGAGACAGAAATCCGCAACATCGAAGGACGCCGCTGACAAGCTGGTCAGGGGCGTCGGTGAGAGCCGCATCCTCGGCGGCAAGTCACGGTTTGACATGAGTCATGGTAAGGGAAATAGGCGTCCGCTAACCGTTTCAACATTGGCTGGCCTTTAGGAGTGGTTCAGATGCTGACTCGGTTCTTTCTCTCGGCTCTCGTGTTTGGGATCTTCGCGGTCGGAACTGACGTCCCGGCTCAGTCGTTGACTTGCCGGACAGACAGTTTCGGAACCACTCGTTGTAGCGACGGCACAACCTATCGGACGGATAGTTTCGGAACGACCCGCGACAACCACGGCAATAGCTGGCGGACAGATAGCTTTGGGACGACCCGCGGCAGCGATGGATCAACCTATCGAACGGATAGCTTCGGAACGACCCGCGACAACCATGGCAATAGCTGGCGGACAGATAGCTTTGGGACGACCCGCGGCAGCGACGGGACAACGTGCCGAACGGATAGTTTTGGAACGCTTCGATGCTATTGAGCGATACATTTCTGCTTGAACGGCAATAGATATTTCGCGTGATTTGTCCACTTAACCTTCTTGGCTTACGAACAACATGACGGTTTCGATGGGCGCTCGTCCCATGTTTAGGTAGCCCAGATGCGGGCGCTCAGTGTTGTAGTGGACGAGCCATTGGCCCAGGTCGGCCTGCAGGGCCTCGACGCTGTCGTAGAAGGTCTCGCGCATCTTCACCCGGAAGAACTCGTCGAGCACGGTGCCGTTGAAGCGTTCGACGAAGCCGTTGGTCTTGGGCGTGGGGACGCGGGTCTTTCGGTGCTCGATGCCGATCAGCCCGAACTTTGATGATTCGATCACCTTCGTCCTCGACTTTATCGCGCAGGTCGTCGTCGATGACCGGTTGGCAGCATCCCTCGAACTCTTCGGCGGCGAGCTCGTCGCTGGGAACTTGCCGGTCGACCGCCCAGCGCTCTGGCCCGAAGGCCAACCTTGATCACCCTCCGCCGCGTTGCTCAGCGAAATCAAGTCGGCGCGGCAGCATGTTAGCGCCCAGCAGCTGAGTATCTGCTCGCTCTCCCCACCCTCCACAATTGACGCAGCGTCGATTGCTGCCATGCGCGACATGGCGCAGGCCGCCGTGACGCTGGTCGAGGCCTGGGCAGGCAAGTGCGGGGAGGCGCACTCATTGCAGAAGCAGCTTGAAGCGCATGTGCGCGCTCATCTCCGGGAGCTTGCTCAGGTTACCCGCGACTTCCAGTGAGCGAACTTGGACGATCTCTTGACCTTCGAGGGCGGGGAAGAGCTCACCCGCTGCTGGCGCGAGGGGCTTACCCGCGATCCCTCGCTCACGGTCCCGGAATGGGCGGACCGGCACCGGGTCCCTTCTCCGCGCGATTCCGCGGAGCCAGACCGCTCTCGCACCGACCGTACGTCTTACATGCGGGTGATCATGGACGCGCTGTCGCCCGGACATCCGGCGAGGCGCGTCGTCTTCATGAAACCGGCCCAGGCGGGGGCCACCACGGCGGGCTCCACCTGGACCGGCTATGTGATCTACCATGCTCCAGGACCGATGCTGGCCATCCAGCCGACAGCGGAATTGGCGAAACGAAACTCGCGCCAGCGGATCGACCCGCTGATCGACGACGCCCCGACCCGCGGGAGAAGGTCAAGTCAGCCCGGGAACTGGGCTGCGGCAGCTTTCACACAAGACATGCCCCAACCCGTGGGTCATGCGTCGAGGGTGGTCGCAATAGTGCCCGTCCCGTCGCGGAGCCGGTTGCAGCCAGCGATGCGCCAGTAGCCCCAGCCCATCACCAGCGCGCCCGAGAGGATGTTGCCAAGCGTCACCCACAGGAGGTTCCAGCCTGCCCCTGCCACCGTCACCTCGGGCGGATGGGCCGGCATCAGCGCCAGCGAGAACACCGTCATGTTGGCCACTGAATGCTCGAACCCCGAGGCGATGAAGGCAAAGAGACACCAGAAGATCAGGATGCATTTGGCCGCGTCGTTCTGGCTGCGCGCCGAGGTCCAGATTGCCAGGCACACCAGCCAGTTGCAGAGCATGCCGCGGGCGATGAGTTCAAACGCGCTGCCCGACATCTTCTTGAGCGCGATCTTGTGCAGAAGGTCATGGCCGTCCGCCTGCAACACCACGCCGCCGCCGCCGATCACGAAGAGTGCGACGAGGATTACCGAGCCGATCAGATTGCCGCTCCAGCTCGCCGCCCAGAGGCGCAGCACGCCGCTCGCCCGCAATGACCCCGACAGCCAGCCCTGCGCGCCATACATGGCATGCCCGGTAAAGAGGTCTGACCCCGCAAAGATCACCAGTGTCAGCGCGATCCCGAAGGCCGCCCCCATCACCAGATTGCGCCAGCTTGGATCGGCGGTCTGGCCCAGGGTGAAGATCAGGATGATGCCGATGCCGACATAGGCTCCCGCCTTCATCGCCGAGAGGGCAAAGCCCAGCGGATCGGCGCTGAGCGCAGCATCCTTGCCCGCAGCATAGCGGGCGAAATGGGCGACGGTTTCCGCTATGGTCATGCCATGATTTCCCTCGGGGTCCGGCTTGCGCGCGGCGCGGCGCGCGGAGAGATCAGCGGTGCTACCCATGCGACCGCCAGCACCAGCGCCAACGCCAGAAAGCCAAGCCCGAGGCGCTGTTGATCCTCGACCAGATAGGCATTGCACAGCCTGACCGGCGCGTGCGTATAGAGAAACGCCAGCACCCCCAGCATCGACAGCGCCTGCGCCTTGAGCACCCCGCGCAACAAGGGGTGCGCCCGCGCCCAGCCCAGCCGCAAGGGCAGCCCGATGATGAGCGGCAGGGACAGGATCTTGCCCGTCTCCCAGAGCGGGTTGCTCAGCGCCGCGTCAATGCTGCGCGGCAGCATCCAGAAGGCGATGCCGGTGCCCGCGACGATCAGGCAGGCCCAGCCGCCGCGGTTCCACTCACCGCGCCCCAGCGGCAGCACAGGGGCCAGCACCGCGCCCGCCAAGGCCAGCATCGGAAGCTGCACCAGAACATGGGTCAGCGGAAGCGCCTCGATCGGGCGGCGCAGCACGATCGCCACCAGCACCAGCACCGCCCCGACAGCGACCCGCGCAATCATTGCAGCACACGCACGAGCGCCGCCTCGGCCCCGTCGAGATCGTCCATGTCGAGGATCGCGGCCAGCCGCCCCGAAGGCGTCACGACATGCAGCGCAGTGTTGTGGGTGAAGCCGCCGATCCGGTCGGGGATCACCGTCACGCCATAGGCGTCGAGAATCGTATCGAGATCATCGCGCGTCACCGGGCGCGCCACCGTCCAGACCGCGCCATCGGCCTCGTGCCAGCGGCCATAGTCGGCCATACGCGCCGGATCGTCGCGCGCGGGGTCAAAACTGACCGAGACGAGCCGAACGCGGTCTGCAAGCGGCCCGGTGGCCAGTCGGTCGCGCAGCTGCGCCATCTCGTCGCCCGCCGCCTGACAGATGTCGGCGCAGGTGGTGTAGATGAACTCGACCACCGTCGCCTGCGGCATGGCGGGCAGGGACTCGATCGTGCCCGCCATCGTCTCGATGCGCATATTCGGCACTTCGGGCGCGTCGCGCACCGCCGCGAGACGCCGCGCGCCTTCGGTGGTCAGCGCCGCAAAGCCGTCGGTCGCCAGCCCCAGCGCGCCAAGGCTGAGGGCGAGCGCGCCAAGGCTTGCCAGGCCGGGGTGCATCGTCTCAGCCCCGGCCGAGCCGCGCCAGATAGCGCAGCACGAAGACCGTCACGCCCAAGATCACCAGGGCGGCGAAGGCGCTGGCGAGTTGCGCCTGAAGGTGCCATTCCGGCAGGTGAACCGCCCAGCGGCGCGGCACCGACAGCGCGCCGGAGACGAGGAACATCAGCACGAAGCCGGCCCCGCCCGCAGCATAGACCCAGAACGCCGCCCGGTTCAGCCCTGTGAGCGCCTCGCCCTCGCGCCGCGTCAGCCAGGTCATGAAGCCGAAGGCCATCGCGACCTCGCCGAGGATCAGATAGGTGTGGAAATGCCCCGGCACCCATTGGGTGTTGTGCATCACCTTGTTGACCACGATCATCCCGTCGAGGATCGCGGGCACCGAGCCGGCGGTCCAGCCCGCCACCCCCAGCACCAGGAGCGCCGAGGCCAGATCCCAGCGCAACCCCTTGGCCTGCCGGAGATAGACCAGCAATGAGAAGGCGGTGACGGCGATCAGCGGGATGCCCGAGAAATACGACACGATCTGCCCCATCGCCATCGCCCATGCGGGCATCGGCAGATCCTGCAAGAGGTGGTGCGGATAGACGGCCAGCACGAAGAACAGCACCACTGTCCAGGCGATGGCAAAGAGGCGCGTGGTCTTCCACGGTTTGCCGATATAGTCGGGCACGATCTCGTAGACCGCGATAACCGCCATGTAGATCGAGGCGTTGATGAAGACGTGGCCGAAGAAGAAGATCATGTTCTTGGCCAGGAGCGCATCGACGGCAAAGCCGGGGACCGCGAGGTTGACGATGCTCGCCACCAGCACGGCGGCACCGACGACGATACCGAGCGTGTTGAAGATGCTCGACGCCATCGAGGCGACCACCGCGGGGGGCGGCGCATCCTCGGCGCGACCGTTGCCGAAGGCCACCGGCCAGGCCAGCGCCCCGCCAATGCCGCCATAGGCCCCGATCAGCTTGCGCATCACCTCGAGATGCAAGAGCAGAAAGCCCACCCCGATCGAGGTATAGCCGAGCAGGAAGGCGATCGAGGCACCAGGCCCCCACTGCCCGCCCGACATCGCCGGCAGCGGATAGAGAAAGGTCCAGGCTCCGGCATAGCCGCCCAGAAAGATCGCGCCGAGAATCAGCACGACACCCAGCAGGAAGAGCCCCAGAAAGGCCCAGTAGACACCCGGCAGAAGCGGCACATGCCTCCCGGTGAAATACCACAGGATCGCCGCCCCGGTCAGGCCCGCCGTGCCCACCATGCCCGCGCCATGGGCGGTCAGGATCTGGTAGAAGAGCGCCGGGTCAATCTCGATCAGCCCGCCCTGCGTGCTGCGCATCAAGAGCCCGAAGATCATCATCAGCAGGAAGACGACGCCGCCCAGCAGCATCGTCAGCTTCACCGCACCGGCCTGCGGGATGGCGGCGGGGGCGTGGGTCTCTGTCATCGTGGTCATGGTGGTTTCCTTCACTCGGCCGCAACGGTGAATTCGGTGATCATGTCGTGATGCGCGAGGCCGCAGTACTCGAGGCAGACGACGCGATAGGCGCCAGGGGCATCAAAGGTATAGTCCACCCGGTTGACGTATCCGGGGATGACCTGGACCTGGAACAGGATCCGGCCGCCTGGGTCCATCACGCCAAAGCCGTGGGTGACATCGGCGGTCTGGGCATTGAAGGCG
The DNA here is from genome assembly GCA_039805905.1 of Limibaculum sp. Lineage (GTDB taxonomy): Bacteria > Pseudomonadota > Alphaproteobacteria > Rhodobacterales > Rhodobacteraceae > Thermohalobaculum. The sequence continues at coordinate 261,015 of JBDIVM010000002.1, forward strand.
ACCGGCTGGCCCAGCGGCACGCTCTGGCTGTCGATCTCCCAGTACCATTGCCCGCCGGAGACATTGACCACGGCCGCCGGCGCCGCCGAGGCCGCATGCGGCCAGGGACGCAGCGAGACGACGCTGACGACCACGCCGATCACCGCCAGCGCCACGATCAGCTTCATGCGTCGCGATTCGACGCCTGCCGAGACCTCTGCGCTGCCCGCCGCGTGTGCGGCGGCGATGAAGGCCCAGACAATGGCCGCCATCACCGCCAGGCTGAGTGCCAGAACAGTCATTTGCATCGGATTTTCCCCTGTTGTTTTTTCGGTATATTGTTTACTTATTAATGCGCGTTCCTGTTGCCCTGTCAAACCTTTTGCATCACATTGACGTTATGCAGCTTTCCGCCTTTTCCGAATACGCCCTGCGCTCGCTGATGTATCTCGCCGTCGCGGGCGATGCGCCGATACCCGCCCGCGAGATCGCCGCGCGCCATGGCCTGTCGTTCGATCATGTTGCCAAGATCGCGCAGTTTCTCGCGCGCGAGGGCTTCGTTGTCGCCACGCGCGGGCGGTCGGGTGGGCTGCGGCTTGCGCGCCCACCCGAGGAGATCGTGATCGGCGACGTGATCCGGCGCAGCGAGGCCGGGTCCGGCCCGGCGGAATGCCTGCGCGGCGGGCCGGTCACCTGCGTTCTCGCCCCGGTCTGCGGGATGACCCCGATCCTCGCCGAGGCGCAGGCGGCGTTCTTTGCCGCGCTCGACCGTCGGACGCTGGCCGATGCCCTGCCATGCCACGCGCCGGTGCGCCGGGTGCTGGGGATTGCGGGCTGATCACCTGACATCGGCCAATACCCCGGCCAGCTCGCGCGGCATGTAATCCTCGTCGTGCCTGGCGAGAATTTCCGTCGCGCGGAAGATGCCGCCCTCCAGCCGTCCCGCCGCGATCACGCCTTCGCCATCGGCAAAGAGATCGGGCGTGATGCCGGTATAGCGGACGGCAATGGCGCCTTCCCCGTCGGTGATGCGAAACGCGACCTGGGCGCCGCTGCGCGTCAGGCTGCCCACCTCCACCATGCCGTCAAGGCGAAAGGTCTCGCGCGGGTCGGGGGCCTCGGCCGCCACTTGCACGGGGGCGCGAAAGAACTGGATGCCGTCGCGGAAGGCGAAGCCGAAGAACGCCACCGACAGCGCCAGCGCCGCCCCGCTCCAGAGGATCAGCCGCACCCGGCGGCGCTTCTTCAGACCGCGCATGAGCGGCCCCATGATTGTTTTCCGGCGCGCGCCAGTTGCAGCGCCTGCCAGCAGCTGTCAGGCCCTGCCACCAGCGCGTCCATCATCGCATCGTCATGCAGCGGCGTCGCGGTCAGGCGCAGCCGCTCGGTGCCGCGCGGCACGGTCGGATAGTTGATCGGCTGGGCATAGGCGGCGTGATCCGCCAGCAGCAGGTCCGACAGCGCCTTGGCCCGCGCCGCGTCGCCCACCATCACCGGCACGATATGGCTCGGATTGGCGAGATGCGGGATGCGCACCGCGTCAAGCATCCCGCGCAGCTGCGTCGTGCGTTCGATGAGCGCCGCGCGCTCCGCCCCGCTCTCGCGCAAATGCCGGACCGAGGCCTGCGCGCCGGTCATGCTCCTGAAAGACGCGGTAGCGCACCTCGGCGTGTAGCGCGTCGATGTGGCCCTGCATCAGCGCCTCGTAATCGGGTCCCTGCGTCCTCATCCTGTCCTCCCCTTACTTCCCTGTCCTCGCGTCGATCTCGGCCAGCAGCCCGGCCACGGCGAGCGCCGCCGGGCTGCCCTCGGGCAGCCGCGGGGCGAGCCACATCAACTCGTGCCGCGCCTCCACCGCGCGCCCCAGCCGGACCAGAAGCAGGCTGCGATACCAGCGCGCCTCGGCCAGATCGGGCAGCGCCGCGATCAGCCGGTCGGCCACGGGCAGGGCCTTGGCCGGATCGAGCGTATCGGGGGCCGCGATCTGCGCGCGCAGCCAGCCGATCTGGAAGTCGGTATCCTGCGGCCAGCGCGTCAGCGCCGCCTCCAGCACGTCGCGCGCCGCGTCCTGACGGCCCAGCGTGTCATAGCTGCGCAACAGCATCTTGATATCTTCGGCCGAGGCATCGCCCCCGGCGACCCGCCCCTCCAGCCGCGCGACCATCGCGCCGATATCGGGTGCGCCATCCGCGCCGATCACCGGCCCGGCAGCGGCGGGCGGGGCCGACGCGTCGAGCGGCACGCGCCCGTCGGCATGGGGCGAGCCCACAAGGTCGATATCCTGCCAGCGCGCCAGATGCTGCGCGCCAAGCGCAAATGCCAGCACAGCCAGCAGGGCGGCGGTGCTGCCGACAAGGCCGGGGCGCGTCAAAGCCTCGGGCGGCGGCGCGCCAAATTCGGCGCGCACCGCACGCAGGGTCGTCACCGCCGCCTCGGCCTCGTGGCCCAGACGTGCAGCGGCGGCGGCGTGGGCCTGCACATCCACCCGTCCCTCGGCCAGCGCCAGATCGTTGTCCTGCAATTGTGTCACCAGCCGTGCTCTTTCCGCCTCCCAGCGGCACAGCGGGCTGTCATCCTCCAGTCCGCGCCCCAAGGCGCGGGTCTCGCGCACCAGCAAGGGCAGCGCCACCGGCACCAGCGCCAGCACCCCGAACGCGGCCATCAGCAGAGCCGCGCTCACAGCTCCATCTCCCGCAGTTTCACCGGATCGAGCGGCGGGCCATCCGCTGTCGGGAAATTTGACCGGCGTCGCACGGTTGCAACCAGCACCAGCCCGCCACCGCCGAGCAGAAGGAACGGCAAGGCCCAGACCAGCCGACCCGCCCCGCGCGCGGGCGGGGCGAGCATCACGAAATCGCCGTAGCGGTCGCGGAAGAAGGCGACGATCTCGGCATCGGTTTTGCCCGCCTCGGCCATCTCGCGCAGGATCACCATCATCTCGCGCGCGGTCGCGGCGCGCGATTCCAGGATGCTCTCGCTCTGACAGACCGGGCAGCGCAGCGTTTTGGCGAGGTCCCGCACCCGTGCCTCTCCGGGCGGCTCCGCGACCATCTGCGCGCTGGCGGGCAGGGCGAGACAGCACAGAAGCACCAGCAGCCGGATCATGGCGCGACCCCGATCTTTGGCAGATGCTCGGCCAGAACGCGCGGTGTCAGCGGCCCGGCATGGCGCGCACGCACGATGCCGCCCGCATCGACGAAGAAGGTCTCGGGCATCCCGTAGACGCCGAAGTCGATACCCAGCCGCCCGTTCGGGTCCTGCGCCGAGAGATAGGGGAAATGCCCCTCGCGGTCGAGAAAGGTCATCGCCTGTTCGGCGGTGTCGCGGTAGTCGATCCCGGCGATGGCGAATTCGCCGCGTGTCCTGGCCCTCAGCCCCAACTCGACCAGAACGGGGTGTTCCTGTCGGCAGGAGCTGCACCAGGAAGCCCAGAAATTGAGGATCAGCGGGCGGCCCGCGACCTCGGCGCTGTCGAGTGTGCCCTCGCCGTCGAGCAGCGGCAGCACAAAGGCCGGCATCGGATGGCCGACCAGCGCCGAGGGCAATTTCGACGGGTCGCGCGTCAGCCCGACCGCCAGCAGCGCCAGCAAGCCCAGCAACGCCGCCGAAAGGGCGAGTTTCCAGCGCCGGGGGCGGCGCGCGGGGGCGGCGGCATCGGTCATTCGGCGGGCACTCCTTCGGCTGCGGGGTGCGAGGCCGGGACCGGACGGCGCCGCGCCGCGCGCTCGCTCAAGCTCAGGAGCGCGCCCGCCAGCACCACCATCCAGCCGGCCCAGACCCAGCCGATGAGCGGGTTCCAGTAGATCTGCGCGACGACCCCGCGCTCGGTCTCGCCGCCGACGAAGATATAAAGATCGCCCGCCAGTTCCGAACGGATCGCGGTCTCGGTCGTGGCCATGCCACGCAACGTGTAAAAGCGGTTGGCAGGCGTCATCATCGCCACCACCTCGCCTTCGCGCGATACCGAAAAAACCGCGCGGCGCCCGGTCCAGTTCGGCCCCTCGATATCCTCGATCCCGCGCAGGGTGAGCGTCATGTCATGGATGCGCGTCGCGGCACCGGGCGTCATGTGCACCGTCAGTGCCTGCTGAAAAAGACCCGAGCCGATCATCCCGACGGCAATCACCACGATGCCCAGATGCACCACCAGCCCGCCCATGCGGCGGCGGCCCTGCGAGAAGGCCGCTACTGCGGCTCGTGCCCAGCCGCCGCCGGCCATTTTGCGCCGCGCCGCAACGCTGCGCCCGAGATCGGCCAGCGTCGCAGCCGCCGCGAAGCTGACAATGCTGATCGCGGCCAGCACCAGCGCGCCGCGCACGCCGAGCGCCAGCGCCAAGAGCGTCACCGCAGCGGCGAGCCCGAGCGGCAGGCGGAACTGCGCGACGAAGCGCCGCCCCGGCATCCCGCGCCAGGGCACCGAGGGCCCCAGCGCCTGCAGCACCAGCACCGCCAGCATCAAGGGCACCATCACCCTGTTGAAATAAGGCGCGCCAACGCTGATCTTGTCGCCGGTGATCACCTCGACCGCGAGCGGGGCCAGCGTGCCCAGCACCACGATCAGCGTGGCCACCAGAAAGAGCACGTTGTTGGCCAGAAACCCCGCCTCGCGCGACAAGGGCGCCTCGATCCCGGCCTCGGATTCGATCGACTCGGCACGCCAGATCAACAGGCCGTAACCCGCCAGCATCGCCAGCGCCATGAACACCAGGATATAGGTGCCGCGCCCGGGATCGACGGCGAAGGCATGGACCGAGGTCAGCACGCCCGAGCGCACGAGGAACGTGCCCAGCAGCGTCAGGAGGAAGGTCGTGACGACCAGAAACATGTTCCACAGCCGGAACATGCGCCGCTTTTCCTGCGCCATCATCGAATGCATGAGCGCGGTGCCGGTGAGCCAGGGCATGAGCGAGGCATTCTCGACCGGGTCCCAGGCCCAGTAGCCGCCCCAGCCAAGCTCGTAATAGGCCCAGAACCCGCCGAAGATGATGCCGCTCGTGAGCGCGGTCCAGGCGAACAGCACCCAGCGGCGCACCGCCGTCACCCATTCGGCCCCGACATGACACCGGATCATCGCCGCCACGGCAAAGGCGAAGGGCACCGCGAAACCGACATAGCCGAGGTAGAGCACCGGCGGATGAAAGGCGAGGCCGGGGTCTTGCAGAAGCGGGTTGAGGTCGCGCCCCTCGGCCGGCACGGGTGCAAGCGTCGCGAAGGGGTTCGACAGGAACACGATCAGCGCCAGAAAGCCCACCTGCACCAAGGCCAGCGTGGCGATGATCCAGGGCATCGACAGCGGATGGTCGCGTCCGTGCAGCCAGAGCGCCAGCGCCGACATCAGCGACAGATACCACGCCCAGAGCAAGAGCGAGCCTTCATGCGCGCCCCAGGCGGCGGTGATCCTGTAAAGCAGCGGCAGGTCGTGATTGGCGTTCTGCGCGACATAAGCGAGCGAGAAATCCGAGACCACGAAGGCACGGATCAGCAATGCGAAGGCAAGGGTCATAAGGCCCGCCACCGCCCAGACCGCATTGCGCGCGGCCAGCACCCGGGCGGGCCGGTGTCCCAGCCCCGCCGCGATGGCCTGAGCGGCGGCAAACAGGCTCAGCCCCAGCGCGAGGGCGAGGGCAAAACCGGCCAGGTCCTGATGTGAGCCGTTCATCTCAGCGATCCTTGCCCGCGTCGATCTCGGCCAGTGCGGCAATGGCCCGGCCGATCCGCGCCTCGTCGATGGCCGCATACCCCAGCATCAGCATGTCGCGATGCCCGGCCCGGTCCGAGGACAGCCACGCCCCGCCATCGGCCATTGTATAGATGCCGATGCCACGCATCAGCGCCGCCTTTTGCAGGCGTCCGGCACAGCCGGCATCGGGCAGCCGCCAGGAAATGTGCATCCCGCCGCGCCTCCCGGCGATCTCGGAGCCGGGGAAATGCCGCTCGATGCTCTCGATCAGCGCATCGCGGCGGCTGCGATAGCGGGTGCGGATGCGGCGCAGGTGGCGCTGAAACGCGCCGCTGTTCATGAACTCGGCCAGCGCCGCCTGCGTGAGCCAGGGCGGCCCGTTCGAGAGGAGCCGCTTCCAGCGCGCCAGAACCTGGGCAATCGGGGCCGGGCAGACGATGAACCCGGTCCGAAGGCCGGGGCCAAGCGATTTCGAGAAGGTGCCGAGATAGATCACGCGGCCCGTCCGGTCGAGCCCGCGCAGCGCGGTCAGCGGCCCGCCGTCATGGCGGAAATCGCCGTCATAGTCATCCTCGACGATCAGGCTGTCGGTGCGCTCGGCCCAGTCCAGCAGGGCGAGACGGCGCGCCAGCGTCAGCGTCACGCCGGTCGGGAACTGATGCGATGGCGTGACATAGAGAAGCGCGTTGCGGATGTCGCCGGGCAGCGCCTCGACCAACAGCCCGTCGCGATCGACCGGCACCGGCAGACACTCCATCTCGGAGCGGGCGAAGAGGAACCGCGCTCCCTGATAGCCCGGATCCTCGTGCAGGAAGGCCAGGCACATCCCCTGCAGGGCGCGGGCGATCAGCATCAGCCCGTCCTGCGAGCCGCCGGTGATCACCACTTCGCCTGCGGTGCAGGCGACACCGCGCGCTGGCCCCAGATGATCGGCAATGGCGCCGCGCAGCGCCTCCAGCCCTTCCGCAGGTCCATATTCGGACAGCGCGCCGCCGCCATGGCGCAACTTGATATCGACGATCCGCCGCCATTCGGCCAGAGGCAGGCTGTCGGGGTCCACCCGCCCGACCCAGAAATCGGTGTGCAGGCGGCGGGAGGCGGGGCTGCGCACCGCCTGCACCGGAAAGTCGCTGCCCGCCAGACGTTCGGCCAGCGTTCCCCCGGCGACCTGCGGGCGCACTGACACTGTCGGCCTCGATTGCGTCAGGCGCAGCGCCTCGTCGGGCAGATCCCGTGCGACGAAGGTTCCGATATTGGGCCGGACCTCCAGATAGCCTTCGGACATCAGCATGTCATAGGCGATGGTCACGGTGTTGCGCGACACATTCAACTGTTCGGCCAGCGCCCGCGAGCCGGGCACCGGATCGCCGCCGCGCATCAGCCCAGACAGGATCATGCGGCGAATCTGGTCGAACACCTGTTCCTGCAGGGTGCGGGTGTCGCCGGGTTCTATGCTGAGGGCGACCTGCATCGGGCTGGCAACCTCATCGGCGGGGGTTCACTGGCCCCATCATCTTAGCGCAAAAACCTGCATTTGTGGTGCCGGTTTTTGACGAAGCCATGAGTCCGGTGCGTCACGACGGTTCCAGCGGCGCGATCCGGTAAAGCCAGTAGCCGCCGCCCTGCCAGACCAGCCGCATTCCCGGCACCTCGCCCAGGCGCGAGGTGTTGAACGGCAGAAGCTGTGCCAGAAGCGTCGCCGTCTCGCGCGCCTCGGTCAGGAAATGGCCGCGCAAGCGGCCCTGCGGGTCGCGGTCGATGGCATAGGCGGCATGGCCCTCCTCGCGGCCCCAGGTCTTGGCCTCGCGCGCCAGATCATGCGAGAATTCGCTCGCCACAAAGCTGCGTTGCGCCATGGCGAAGCGGTCGGGGCGCAGCATCCCCATGGCAAAGGCATCGCGCAGATGCACCAGCGCATAGGCTTCCCCGGTACCCGCCAGAACCCGCAGGCGCGCGGCACCATTCACATCCTCGGCCAGAAGCGCGTCCAGATAGGGGGCAAGCGCCGTCTCGTCCTGGTTCGCCGGGGCGCTCCAGATCGCCGCATCCGCCGCTCGCGCCGCCTTGGCCGCCCCTTGCCACGGCGCGGGCAGGAGCAGCGGCGCGGCAACATCGGCCAGCGGAAATGCCGCCTCGACAAAGGCCGCAAGACGGCGTGACGTTTCCGGCATGGCGAGAATGGCGCTGCCGTCCGGCAGATGTGCGCGCAGCGCCTCGATCAATCGCTTCTCCTCATCCGCGCGGACCTCGCCGCGCAGCATCGGTCCCGCCACAGCGGGCTGCCACGACAGCAGCAGGCGCGTTCCGCCTGGCATCTGCGCGGCCTCGGCGCGGGCAAGTGCGCGGTCCTCGCCGGGCGCGCGCAGATCCATCACCACCGGTGCGGCACCCAGCCAGTTGGCCAGCGTTGCCGCCTCTGCCGACGCGGGCGTCTCGATGTCGGTATAGGCAAATGGGGCAATCGCCGGTGCCCGGTCGCGCTGCATCCCTACAACGGCAATGCCGACCAGCAGAACAAAGAGCGCAAGAACAGCCAGCAGCAGACCCTTGCCAAGCCTGCATCCGGGCCGCTGTGTGAGCGTCAGGGTCATCGCCGTCTCCCGTCCTGTCTGTTCAGACGCGCCCTGGCACCGGGGCAAGCCGGTGCCGGGGTCTCTGTCGGGTGTCGGGTCCTGGGCTCTATTGTTTGGCCTCCAGTATCCGGATGCGCTCTTCCAGCGCCGCTTTCTCGCGCAACCGGGTGTCCTCGTCGCGGATCCGCGCCAGCGAGCCGATCAGTTCGGACCAACCCTGACTGTAGGTGAAGCCGCCCGGATTGACATGGGCGAGCCCCTTGAAGTGGCGCATGGCCTCCTGCTCCCACATCTGCGCGAACTCGTATTCGACGGCGGTGGGGTTGTTGCCATTACTGACGAAGAGACCGAAGAAGCCGCCGACCGCGTCCTCGTCGGGTGCGGGCGGGGCCGGCCGGTTGGTCGTCTGTCCGATCAGCAGGCGGTCGTCGTAGAGTCCCGTCATCACCGTCCTGGCCTCTTCCACCAGACCTATGCCCTGGGTGGTGCCGTTGTCGATCATCTGGAAATAGCTGTCGGCAAAGCTGGGCGAGTGGCATTGCGAACAGGTGGCCAGCCACAGCTGCTTGCGATCCTCATAGAACGGGTGACCGAGGTTCTCGGCGATCGACGGCATCGGCGCAAAGCCCCAGCGCACCTTCTGCACCAGGTTGTGCGAATAGCTGCCGTTGGTCTCCATATGGCAGGTCTGGCAGGTCGGCGCGGTATATCCGGCCGAAGCGAAAGCCTCGGACAGCGGCGCCTCCCAGTCCCATTTTTGTCCGCCGGTCTGGTAGATGACCCCGTGACGCGACAGCATGAAGGCCTCGAATTCGTTGTGATCGACGCCGTTGTGGCAGTTCGAGCAGACCTCGGGCTTGCGCGCCTGTGCCGCCGAAAATTCGTGGCGGGTATGGCACTGGTTGCAGGTCGCCTGCGTGGTGTGGCACATGGTGCAGCCCTCGGCCACCTCGCGCTCGGCCATCCCCGCCCAGATCGCGGTCTCGTAGTTGGCCTTGAGCGAGAGCGCATGGCTCGGCCGTCCGTCCGGCCATTGATCCTGTGGCCAGCTCAGCGTGTCGCGCTCGGATTCGCGCTCGGCGAATTCGCGCACATGGCATTGCCCGCAGGCCGCCGCGTCGGGCAGGCGCAGGTCGGTCTTGTGATTGCCCCCTGCGGCGCCGACGCCGATATGGCAATCGGCACAGCCGACCGCGCCCAGCGTCGCGCCCTCGGCCAGCACGCCCATGGCGTGCAGGTTGCCCTCGACCTCGGAGATCATCGCCTTCTTGTAGGCGCGGCTGTCGTCATCAGGCAGGGCGCGGATGGCGTCGAGATCGCCGTGAACGCTGTTCTGCCAGCTATGCACCCAATTCGGCGTGATGCCTTCGTGGCAGCTTGCGCACTCCTGCGCGCTCACATCGAAATCGAGGTTATCGCGGCCCTTGTAGTGGTTGGTCGGATCGAGATAGGCGGAAAGGGCGATGGGTTCCCACAGATCGGCAAACTTGCCCTCACCGGCACCCTTGGTCGCGTCGCGGTAGCGTGCCGCCACCGCCTCGTAGAGCACATCGGGCGGGGCATCCTGCGCGATCCCGAGCGCCTCGAACAGTTTGGCCGGTATCTCTGCACTCGCCGTGCCCTGCCACAGGAACAGCGCGGAAATCCCTGCAACGACTGTCCCTGCAAATCCACTGCGTGACTGTCCCACCTTACATTACCTCCCGTCTCGATGCCCCGTGATCGCGGAGTCCTCCGCGCACAGGATGCGACGGGCGGTGCGGACGACATAGGGCCACCCGGTCCATTCCTCATGAGTCCGGCTCCGGGCGCGGCCCGCGGTCCCGTCATGGTCGGAGGTGGATTGATATACAGGAGTCCTCTGTAAGCGGCCGGAATGGAGGCGTTCATGACTAGTCTCCAAACAATCGAGGCCCTTGCCCGGATCGGGGCCCTGCTGCGTTCTTTCGCCTGGCGCCGGGCCGAGGCCGTCGGCCTGACCCCGACGCAGGAGCAGATTCTGACGCGGCTTGCGGCGCGTGGGCCATCACGGGTCAGTGTCCTGGCCGACGATCTCGGGGTCACGCAGCCGACGATCAGCGATGCTGTCGCGGCGCTTCCGCGCAAGGCTCATGTGGCGCGCGGGATCGACCCCGGTGAAGCGGTTCTTCCGCCTGACGTGATCGGCTTGTTCGTCCTCATGCCGGGCGAGGTGTGATCATGGCGCGCAAACCGATCTCCGACATGTCCGCGTGGCCCTCGCTCAGCCTCGAGGGCAACCTGATCGCGCCCGCGATGATCGCCAGGATCGACCAGCGGGATGCCCCGGAGCAGACGCCGGAGGACTACGCCGTCCGCAAGGGCCTCACGATCCGTGAGGAAATCTCGACGGCGTTCCGGGTCGGTCAATCGCACTTCGACGCATTCGCGAAACTGGAGGCGCCCTCGCAGGACGCGACCCGCCGCTTCGTGACCGGCTTCTTCAAGGAGACCTTCGGCTATCACGACTTGGCGCCCGCCGCCGCGCCGCTCGCCATGATCGCCAGCGGGCGCGTTCCCGTGGTCGTGGTTCCGCCGAGCGAGACGCTGGACCGCCGCAGCCCGACCCTGTCCGTCGACCGCTCTCGCTCGCCCGCCTTCGCCCTTCAGGACTACCTCAATGACTCCGACGACGCGTTGTGGGGCATCGTCACTAACGGCGCCCACCTTCGCCTCATGCGCGACAACGCGTCGCTGACCCGCCCGGCATACATCGAGGCTGACCTCTCCCAGATCTTCACCAACGAGGATGCCGCCTCCTTCGCCGTCCTTTGGCTACTTATCCACCGCACCCGCTTTGGCGTCACGGGCGCCCCGGCCACCGATTGCGCGCTGGAACGCTGGCGCGATGCTGGATCGAAAGAAGGCGAGGTCGCCCGCGACCGGCTGGCCATCCAGGTCCAGATTGCGCTCAAGGTGCTCGGCTCGGGCTTCCTCGAGGCCAACCCCGACCTGCGCGACAAGCTGAAATCGGGCGAGATCAACCTGACCGAGTGGTTCAACGAACTCCTCCGCCTCGTCTATCGCCTGATCTTCCTGATGGTGGCCGAGGATCGCAACCTTCTGCACCCTGAAAAGGCAAAGCCCGAAGCCCGTAAGCTTTACGCCGAAGGCTACAGCCTCGCCGCCCTGCGCGCGCAATGCTACCGCGCCGCCTCGTGGGACAAGCATCACGACCGCTACGAGGGCATCAAGATCGTCTTCCACGCGCTGGCCCACGGGCAAGACGCCCTCGCGCTCCCCGCCCTTGGCGGCCTTTTCGCCGACGACAAGCTGCCCCACCTCGAAACCGCCCGCCTGCGCAACCGCGCCTTCATGGAGGCGCTCTACCGCCTCTCCTGGCTTGACCAGAAGACCGGCATGGTCCCTGTCAACTGGCGCGCGATGGAGACCGAAGAGCTGGGCTCCGTCTACGAATCCCTCCTCGAACTGCAGCCGCAGCTGGGCGATGACGGCAAGACCCTGCTCTTCGCGTCCGAGGCGGCGGAGCAGAAGGGCAACCAGCGCAAGACCACCGGCTCCTACTACACGCCCGACAGCCTGGTTCAGGCGCTTCTCGACACAGCACTCGACCCCGTGCTCGACAAGACCGAGGCCGAGGCGGACGATCCCGCCAAGGCGCTGCTGAAACTGTCGGTCATCGACCCCGCCTGCGGCTCGGGCCACTTCCTGCTGGCCGCCGCCCGCCGTATCGCCACGCGGCTCGCGCGCATCCGGGCCGCCAATACTGATGGGGGCACGCCCTCGCTGGCCGATTTCCGCCACGCGCTCCGCGATGTCGCAAGGGTATGCCTGCACGGGGTGGACCGCAACCCGATGGCGGTGGAGCTGACCAGGGTCGCGCTCTGGATCGAGACGGTGGATCCCGGCCTTCCCCTTGGCTTTTTCGACGCTCAGATCCGCTGCGGCGATGCGCTGCTCGGGGTGTTCGATCTGAAGGTGCTGCAACACGGCATCCCCGACGCCGCCTACAAGCCGCTGACGGGCGACGACAAGACTACGGCGCGCTACTACCTGCAGGCCAACCGCGCCGCGACCTCGGGTCAGGGCGGGTTCGATTTCGGCACGGGTCAGGTTGCCATGCCCGAGATGAAACCGCTGGCGCTCGATTTCTCGGGGTTCCGCGACCTGCCCGAGGATACGGTGGAACAGATCGGGGCCAAGGCCGCGCGGTTCAAGGAACTGCGCAAGGGGCAGGCCTTTGTGCGGGCGACGGCGGCGGCGAACCTGTATGTCGCGGCCTTCCTGCTGCCCAAGGTGGGCGGCGCACCGGCGGGGGCCTCCGCCCGCACCGTGCCGACGACCGAGGAGCTGTGGCTGGCCCTCAATCAGGGCAAGATCCGTCAGGCGATGATGGACGCGCCCAAGGCCGCGCGCCGCGCCCGCGCCTTTCACTGGCCGCTGGAGTTTCCCGATGTCATGCAGCGCGGCGGGTTCGACGTGGTGCTGGGCAACCCGCCGTGGGAGGTGATGCAACTCAGCGAAAAGGAGTACTTCGCCTCGAAGCATCCCGAAATCGCGGCGCTTGCAGGCGCTGCGCGCAAACGCGCGATCGACAACCTTAAGAAAGACAACCCTGCCGCCTACGCAGAATTCGAAAGCGCACTGCGACAGTCAGAAGCTGGCAACGAGTTCGCCCGTGCATCGGGTCGGTTCGACCTCACAGCACGAGGGAAAGTTAACACCTACGCTCTTTTCGCCGAGCACTTCGCCAACTTGGCGCGATCACGCGCCGGAGTCATCGTGCCCACAGGCATCGCGACCGACGCAACCACGGCCCCATTCTTCGCCGCATTGGTCAAGGACAAGCGATTGGCGAAGTTGGTGGACTTCGAAAACCGAGCGGGCCTTTTCGCCGCGATCGACTCCAGGATGAAGTTTAGCCTTCTGACACTCGGGCGAGATGAGCCGCTTGCCGCGTTCGCGTTCTTCCTGACCGACCCAAGTCAGTTGTTGGAACCGGAGCGCAACTTCACCATGTCGGCTGAAGAAATCGCCCTGATCAATCCTAACAGCGGAACCGCGCCAGTTTTCCGAGCGCGGTATGACGCAGAACTGACAGCGAAAATCTACGGCTCCGCACCGGTTCTGATCCGCGAGGGCAACGACAAGCACGGCAACCCTTGGGGGCTCGAGTTCCGGCAGGGTCTGTTCAACATGACCTCGGACTCGGAGTTCTTCCGAACTGCCACGCAATTGCAGGCTGACGGCCTAGGCCGCGACGGAATGGACTGGGTTCTTCCAGATGCCGGACCGAAATCAACACGATACGTCCCGCTCTACGAAGCGAAGATGGCTAGCTTCTTTGATCATCGGGCTGCCGGATATGGCAGCCGAGGAGATGATAGAGGCTACCGTGTGCTCCCAGAGACCACGTTCGAGGAACATGCCGACCCATCGTTCGAGCCCGAACCCTTCTACTGGGTCAAGGCCGGCGAAGTCGACAGAATGCTTGCGACCAAGGGGTGGTCGCACGGATGGCTGCTTGGGTGGCGAGACGTAACATCGCCCACAAATGAACGAACGCTCATACCGACAGTTATTCCACGGGTCGCTGTTGGGCATAAGATGCCACTCATCTTTTGCTCCCTGGCACCAAAACTCGCTTCAGCACTCTATGGCTGCTTGTCGAGCCTAGCCGTTGACTATGTGTCGAGACAGAAGGTTGGTGGCACATCGTTTACCTTCGGATACCTGTATCAACTGCCAGTCCCGCACCCTGACTTTTTCACCGAACCCCGCCTCGCCTTCATCACTCCGAAGGTGCTGGAACTCACCTACACCTCGCACAGCCTCGCCCTCTTCGCCCGCGATCTGGGCCATGACGGCCCGCCCTTCGCCTGGAACGAGGACCGCCGCGCCCACCTGCGCGCCGATCTCGACGCCTTCTACGCCCGCGCCTACGGCCTGACCCGCGACGAGCTGCGCTACATCCTCGATCCCGCCGACGTGAAGGGCCCCGACTACCCCTCGGAAACCTTCCGCGTCCTGAAGGAAAAGGAAATCCGCCACCACGGCGAATACCGCACGCAACGCCTCGTCCTCGCTGCCTGGGACCGGATGGAATCGAATGGCGAATTCACGGCGATGGGAATGTGATGATCGAAGTGCCCCAATCCTTCGTCATCCGCGAGGAATGCGAAAAGGCCGCGTTCCAGAACGGATTCCGCCGCAAGCTGGGCGAGGTGGACGGATGGGCCGGCTTCGGCTCGACCACGGCTTCCGGCACGATCCATCTCGCCGCTGCCGGCGCACAAGGCCCGTGGTTCCTCGCGCTTGACCATGCGGGCGTCATTGAGGAGCTGGATCTCCCTGCAGCGGCGATGCCTGGACCTGGGCTTGTCCGCTATGTCTTCGAGACGCTGGGGCAGCTCTATGGCGTGTTGCCGCGCATCTACCAGCTGGCCGCCAGCCTGCCCGATGCGCCGCTTCGGGAGTTCCAGGCAAAGATCAAGGACCTGCCGAAAGCCACCGAGGCCGAACGACTCGTCGTCCAGCGCGTTGGCCAGGACATCTTCCGCTCAGGCCTGATCGACTACTGGCAGGGCCGATGCCCGCTGACCGGCATCACCGACACCGCGCTGCTGCGCGCGTCGCACATCAAGCCTTGGGCGAAATGCGACACCGACGCCGAACGCCTCGACGTCCACAACGGTCTTCTCCTGTCGGCATTGTGGGACGCAGCATTCGATAAAGGCCTTGTAACGTTCGAGGACGATGGTTCACCACGGTTTTCGCCGACACTGAGCGCGGAAGCGCGTCAAGCGCTTCATTGGAGCGCACCGATACCCCTCACTGCGCAGCATCGCGCTCAATTGGCGTGGCATCGCCAGAATGAATTCGGAGTTGCTCACGGCGCTCTGGATGATCCCCTCGATCCCGCATGAATCGTCCTGGCCCCCAAGGGGCGCCCTTTATTTGCGGCGGCATGAAGCGCGTGTCTCCCAATAAGCAACAGGCTCCCGAGAAACTCGAAACCCACAGTTCGACGCCAGTTCCTCTCGTGCCCCGAGAGGGATACGAAAAGCGCGCTTTCCCCTCGCCGACTAACGCTGACAAATCAGACGCTTGTAAATCCGTACTGTTTTGCCGAAGTCAGAAGGTTTGGAGAATACGGGCCGGAGAGAGACGATTTCGGACTCCGGCGCGGTTCACTCGGTCAACAGCTTTGGTGGGTGAACCGCGCGGATACTGGGGTTTTCAGCGGTGCCGCCCGGAGGCGGAGAGCGTTGTCGCGATAGAAGTTGGCGGAGAGGGTGGGATTCGAACCCACGGTACCCGTAAGAGTACAACGGTTTTCGAGACCGCCCCGTTCGACCGCTCCGGCACCTCTCCGCATCCGGATCCGTGGCCCGGAGTGGCGGGAACCTAGTGAGGAAGTGGGGCGCGCGCAAGTGAGATTATGCTGCCCGCGCACCATCCTGATCCGCGCTTTCGCGGCCTTGACAAGGATGGCTCCGTCCCATCATAAGGGCCACTCCGACGCGGGCCTCCGCCCGCGGCGATCGAATGGCATCGTCCGGGAGACCGGGCGCGCTGTCCGAGGCGGCCGGTCTAGGCCACCAAGTCCCCGGCGCAGGCCGGGGCGCCACAGGACGCGGCAACCAGGACAGGAAAATGTTCGCAGTCATCAAGAGCGGCGGTAAGCAGTACCGTGTCTCGGCAGGCGACCGCTTCACCGTCGAGAAGCTGCCGGCCGAGGCCGGGGCGACCGTCGAGTTCAACGAAGTCCTCATGCTGGGCGGCGACGAGCCGAAGATCGGCGCGCCGCTGGTCGAGGGCGCCGTCGTCCGGGCCGAGGTGGTCGAACAGACCCGAGGCCCGAAGGTGCTGAGCTTCAAGAAGCGCCGGCGCAAGCATGGCTCGAAGCGCATCCGCGGCCACCGCCAGCATCTGACCATGGTGCAGATCACCGAGATCCTTGCGGACGGCGCGGCGCCGAAGCCGAAGGCGAAGAAGGCGGCCCGGAAGGCCGAGCCGAAGGCGGAGGTTGTGCCCGGGGCCGGCGACGCCGCGGGCGCCGCCGAATAAGAGGAGAGACCCAGATGGCACACAAGAAGGCAGGCGGTTCCTCCCGCAACGGGCGCGACAGCATCGGCCGGCGCCTCGGCGTGAAGAAGTTCGGCGGCGAGGCCGTGGAGGCCGGCAACATCCTTGTCCGGCAGCGCGGCACCAAGTGGTGGCCGGGCCAGAATGTCGGCCTCGGCAAGGACCACACGATCTTTGCCACCACCGGCGGCAACGTGAAGTTCCACAAGGGCCTCAAGGGCCGCGTCTTCGTGTCGGTCGTCCCGGCGCGGCAGGCCGCCGAGTAGGCCGACCTCGAAGGCAAGCGAGTTCTGAGGGGATCGGCCGGGAGGCCGGTCCCCTTTCCCGTTCCCCGCAGGAAGCGACGACCATGGTCGAGACGATTCGCACCCCGCGCCTTGTCCTGCGCCCGCTCCGGCCATCGGATGCGGGACCGATCGGGTTGCACGCGGCAGACCCGCGGGTCGCGCGGATGACGGCGGGGATCCCGCACCCCTACCCGCCCGGCGCGGCCGCGGCCTTCATCGAGGGCACGCTCGCGGGCCGGCGCGGCGAGGAGGTCTGGGCGATCGACGCGACTCCCGAGGACGGGGAGGAACTGATCGGCATCATCGGCTTCCGGCCCGGCGACTGCGAGCTCGGCTACTGGATCGGGGCTCCCTACTGGGGTTCGGGCTATGCGACCGAGGCGGTGGCAGCCGTTGTCGGCCACCTGTTTGCGGCTCGCGGAATCGGCCAGGTCGTGGCGGGCGTATTTGTCGACAACACCGCTTCGGCGACGGTACTTGCGAAGGCCGGCTTTCGCGAAGTCGGCGCGGGCCAGATATACTCCGTTGCACGCGGATCCGCAGTCGCGTCGCGACAGTTCCGGCTCGAGCGCGCCGACCGGACGGGCGGTCCCGCGCTCGGCGGCCGGAAAGCATGATATAATGGCAAGTGCAAGAGCGATCCGATGAAGTTCCTCGACCAGGCCAGGGTCTACATCCGCTCCGGCGCTGGCGGGCCCGGCTGCATCAGCTTCCGGCGGGAGAAGTTCATCGAGTATGGCGGTCCCAATGGCGGTGACGGCGGCAGGGGCGGCGACGTCTGGGCCGAGGCGGTGGCGGGGCTCAACACGCTGATCGACTACCGCTATCAGCAGCATTTCAAGGCCCGGAACGGCGAGCACGGGATGGGCCAGCAGCGCACCGGCAAGGACGGCGAGGACGTGGTCCTGAAGGTGCCGGTCGGGACCGAAATCCTGGACGAGGACAACGAGACGGTGATCGCCGACCTTACCCATGAGGGCGAGCGCGTGCTGCTGGCCAGGGGTGGCAATGGCGGCTGGGGCAACCTGCATTTCAAAAGCTCCACCAACCGGTCGCCGCGGCGGGCCAATCCGGGCCAGCCGGCGATCGAACGCACCATCTGGCTGCGGCTGAAGCTGATCGCCGACGCCGGGCTGGTCGGCCTGCCGAACGCCGGCAAGTCGACCTTCCTCGCCACCTGCTCGAACGCCCGGCCGAAGATCGCCGACTATCCCTTCACCACGCTTCATCCCGGCCTCGGCGTCGTTGCCATCGACGGGCGCGAGATCGTCATGGCCGACATTCCCGGCCTGATCGAGGGCGCCCATGAGGGGCGTGGGCTCGGCGACCGGTTCCTGGCCCATATCGAGCGCTGCGCCGTGCTGCTGCATCTGGTCGACGGCACCTCCGGCGACGTGCTGGGCGACTACCGCGTGGTCGAGCGTGAGCTCGAGGCCTATGGCGCGGGGCTGGCCGGGAAGCCCCGTATCGTCGCGTTGAACAAGGCCGATGCCCTCGCGCCGGGCGAAGCGGACGATCTCGCTGCACTGCTCTGCGAGGAGGGCGTGCCCGTCGACTTCGTGATCTCGGGTGCCACCGGCCAGGGCGTCCAGCCTGTGCTGCGGGCGCTCCGCGACCGGATCGACCGCGCCCGCGCTGCCGAGCGCACGGCGCCGGCGGAAGGCGAGCATTGGACGCCATGAGCAATGGCGGCATCCTGAACCGGGCGCGCTGCCTGGTGGTGAAGGTCGGTTCGGCGCTGCTGGTCGACCAGGCTGCGGGCGCGCTGCGGTCCGGCTGGCTCGCCGGGCTTGCCGCCGACCTCGCGGCCCACCGCGCGGCGGGACGGCAGATGGTGCTGGTCTCCTCGGGCGCCATCGCGCTCGGGCGGCGGATCCTGAAGATGCCGGACGGCCCGCTGCCGCTCGAGCAGGCCCAGGCGGCGGCCGCAGTCGGCCAGACCCGCCTGATCCGGGCGTGGGAGGAGGCGCTGCAGCCGCACGGACTGATGACGGCGCAGATCCTGCTGACGTTGGCCGACACCCAGAACCGGCGGCGCTATCTGAACGGGCGGGCAACGCTCTCGACCCTGCTCGGCCTCGGGCTGGTGCCGGTGGTGAACGAGAACGACACCGTCGCGACCGACGAGATCCGCTATGGCGACAACGACCGGCTCGCCGCGCGCGTGGCGCTGATGGCGGGGGCCGACGTGCTCGTGCTGCTCTCCGACGTCGACGGGCTCTACACCGCCAACCCCCGCACCAGTCCGGACGCCCCCCACCTGCCGGAAGTCCGCGAGATCACCCCCGAGATCGAGGCGATGGCGGGCGGCGCCGGGACTGCGGGCGCCAGGGGCGGCATGAAGACCAAGCTGCTCGCCGCCAAGACCGCCATGCAGGGCGGCTGCACCATTGCGGTCACCAGGGGCGATGTCGAGCGCCCGCTGACCGCGCTGGCCGAAGGCGCGCGCGCCACCTGGTTCCTGCCCCAGGCCACTCCTGCCGCGGCGCGCAAGCAGTGGATCGCCGGGATGAAGCCCGTCGGCGCGGTCATTGTCGACGCCGGCGCCGTGGCGGCGCTGCGGCGCGGCAGTTCGCTGCTGCCCGCCGGCGTTCGCCGGGTCGACGGCCGTTTCGAGCGCGGCGACCCGGTCAGCATCCTGACGCTGGACGGCGAGTCCGTCGGCGCGGCGCTGGCGGGATATAGCTCCGACGAGGCCCGAGCCATCGCGGGGCAGAAATCCGAGCGGATTCCGGCTATCCTCGGCTATCCGGGCCGTGCGGCGCTGGCGCATCGCGACGACATGGTGGTCTGGGGCATGTGATACCGGAGGCAGTGATGGACAAGGCAGCCGAGGACATCCGCACGATGATGGCCGGCATCGGCGAGCGCGCCCGCGCCGCCGCCGCGGAACTCGCCTTCACCGCCCCGGAGACGAAGCGCCGGGCGCTCGACGCCGCGGCCGACGCAATCCTCGCCCGCGAGACCGGTATCCTGACGGCCAATGCCCGCGACATGGACCATGGCCGCGAACGAGGCCTGTCGCAGGCCATGCTCGACCGGCTGCTGCTGACCCCTGCCCGCCTGGCGGCGATGGCGGAAGGGCTGCACTCGGTCGCGGCCCAGCCTGACCCGGTAGCTGCCGTGATGGCCGAGTGGGACATGCCGTCGGGCCTCCACATCCGCCGCGTGCGCACGCCGCTCGGCGTCGTCGGGGTGATCTACGAGAGCAGGCCCAACGTCACGGCGGACGCCGGCGGGCTCTGCCTCAAGGCCGGCAATGCCGCGATCCTGCGCGGCGGCTCGGAGAGCTTCCATTCCTCGGGCGCGATCCATGCCTGTCTCGTCGAGGGGCTGCGCGCCGCCGGACTGCCCGCGGATGCGATCCAGCGCGTCCCCACCCGCGACCGCGCGGCCGTCGCCGAAATGCTGCGGATGACCCGTCATATCGACGTGATCGTGCCGCGCGGCGGCAAGGGCCTCGTGGGACTGGTCCAGCAGGAGGCGCGGGTGCCGGTGTTCGCCCATCTGGAGGGCATCTGCCACGTCTATCTCGACAAGGCCGCCGATCCGGAGAAGGCGCGCCGCGTGATCCTGAATGCCAAGACCCGCCGCACCGGCATCTGCGGCGCCGCCGAGTGCCTGCTGATCGACCGGCCGGTTGCCGCCACGCTCGGCGCGCGGGCGGTCCGCGACCTGCTCGACGCCGGGGTGCGCGTGCATGGCTGCCCCGAGACCGCGGCACTCGATCCGCGCGTGACGCCTGCCACCGCCGGGGACTGGGGCCGCGAATATCTCGACATGGACATCGCCGTGCGCGTCATCGATGGCGTGGCGGAGGCGGTGGAGCACATCCGGGCTTACGGCTCGCAGCACACCGAGGCGGTCCTGACCGAGGACGACGCGGTGGCGGACTATTTCTTCTCGCGCCTCGACAGCGCGATCCTGATGCGCAACGCCTCGACCCAGTTCGCCGATGGCGGCGAATTCGGGATGGGGGCGGAGATCGGCATCGCCACCGGCAAACTCCATGCCCGAGGTCCCGTGGGGGCCGAGCAGCTCACCAGCTTCAAGTATCTGGTGGAGGGCGACGGCACGGTCCGGCCGTGAGTTGCGGCGCGTCGCGCCTCACGCCTCGCCCAGCTTTCTCAGCCGCGCGTCGCGCAGACGCCGGAAGTCATCGCCGGCATGGTAGGACGAGCGCGTCAGCGGCGTCGCAGAAACCACCAGGAACCCTTTGGAATAGGCCGACTTCTCATAGCCGGAGAACTCCTCCGGCGTCACATAGCGGGCCACCGCACGGTGCTTGCGGCTCGGCTGGAGGTACTGGCCAATGGTCAGGAAATCGACATCCGCGGCGCGCATGTCGTCCATCACCTGCAGCACCGCCTGCCGGTCCTCGCCGAGGCCGACCATGATCCCGGATTTCGTGAACGTCGCCGGGTCGAGTTCCTTCACCCGCTGCAGGAGTCTCAGCGAGTGGAAATAGCGTGCCCCCGGCCGGACCTCCGGGTAGAGGCCGGGCACGGTCTCGAGATTGTGGTTGAACACGTCCGGCTTCGCCTCGACGACCGCCTCCAATGCCGAAGGCGGGCACCGCAGGAAATCCGGCGTCAGGACCTCGATGGTCGTCTGCGGGCACTTCCGCCGGACCGCCCGGATGGTCTGGGCAAAATGCCCGGCCCCGCCGTCCGCAAGATCGTCGCGGTCCACGGACGTGATCACCACATGGGCTAGCCCCAGCTTCTCGACCGCCTGCGCCACGCGCCCCGGCTCGAAGATGTCGAGCGCATCGGGCCGCCCGGTGGCGACGTTGCAGAAGCTGCAGCCGCGGGTGCAGATCTCGCCCATGATCATCATGGTGGCATGGCCCTGCGCCCAGCATTCGCCGACATTCGGGCAGCCCGCCTCCTGGCAGACCGTCGCCAGCCCGTGCTCGCGGATCACGTTCCTGGTCGCGAAATAGCCCTTCGAGTTCGGTGCCTTCACCCGGATCCAGGCCGGCTTCTGCGGGCTGGCATTGTCGGGCCGGTGGGCCTTCTCGGGGTGGCGCTGGGCCCGGTCGGTGAGATCGCGTGGCGGCATGGCGGCTCCTTTTGTGCGCAATATAGGGCGCTGCCCCGCGCGAGTCTTGCGGCGATTGGGCGCCCGTCAGGCCGGCTTCCGCTCCGGGAACAGCGCCAGCAGCCCCGCCTCGCTGGCCTCGGCCACGCCACGCTCGGTCACCAGCCCCGTGACCAGCCGCCCCGGGGTCACGTCGAAAGCCGGGTTGGCCGCTGGCGAGCCGGGCGAGACGATGCGGGTCTTCAGGATCGTGCCCGCGGGCGTGATGCCGGTCACCTCGGTCACCTCCGAGCCGCTCCGCTCCTCGATCGGGATCTCCCGCACCCCGTCGCGCACGGTCCAGTCGATGGTCGGCGAGGGCAGGCAGACATAGAAGGGCACGCCGTTGTCCCTCGCCGCCAGCGCCTTCAGGTAGGTGCCGATCTTGTTGCAGACATCGCCCGTGGCCGTGGTCCGGTCGGTGCCGACGAAGCAGATATCGACCTCGCCATGCTGCATCAGGTGCCCGCCGGCGTTGTCGACGATCACCGTGTGCGGCACGCCGTGGTTCCTCAGCTCCCAGGCCGTCAGGTGGCCGCCCTGGTTGCGGGGCCGGGTCTCGTCGACCCAGACATGCACCGCAATGCCTGCGTCATGCGCCTGGTAGACGGGTGACGTCGCCGTTCCCCAGTCGCAGGTGGCGAGCCAGCCGGCGTTGCAGTGGGTCAGCACATTGACCGGCCCCCGCTTCTCCTCGGCAATCGCCCGGATCAGCCTCAGCCCGTGCTCCCCGATCTGCCGGTTGATCTCGACATCCTCATCGACGATCCCCGCCGCCCGCGCATAGGCCGCCTCCATCCGCGCCGCCGGCTGCAGCGGCCGCAGCCGATGGCAGACGTCATCGAGCGCCCATTTCAGGTTGATCGCGGTCGGCCGGGTGGCATGCAGCCGGCCATAGGCGGCCGATAGATTGGCGTCCGACGGATCCTCGCGCATCGCCAGCGCGATGCCGTAGGCCGCCGCCGCGCCGATCAGCGGCGCGCCGCGCACCCGCATTGCCCGGATGGCGTGCGCCGCCTCGGCCTCGGAGGCCAGCCGCGCGGTCTCGAACGCGAAGGGAAGGCGCGTCTGGTCGATGATGCCGACCGACCAGCCGTCATCGCCAAGCCAGATCGGCCGCCAGGGCACTCCGTCGATCTTCATGCTCACCCCCTCCGGACTGCAGGCAAGCTAGCGCATCGCGGCAGGGATTCCCATGGCCGGCGACCGTCTCAGATATCCGGTCGTGGCACCCGGCGGCCCGCCTCTCGCAGGCAGCGAAGCAGCGCCGCCGGCCAGCCCGCGTCCCCGGCCCTTCCGAGCCGGACCAGCCCGATCAGCCTGCCAGGCTCGGGCCGCGAGAACCGGCTCAGCCGCACCCCCCTGCCCTCGGTCTCGGCGGCGATCTCCGGGATCAGCGTGACCCCGTGGCCCGAGGCCACGAGCCGGGTCAGCGTGGCGAGGCTCGCGGCGCCAAGCCCGATGCGCGCGCCGTCCCGGCGGAGCTTGCAGGCCCCCAGCGCCTGGTCGCTGAGGCAGTGCCCCTCGTCGAGGAGCAGCAGGCTCTCCGGGTCGATCTGCTCGGGGCGCGCATGCCGCGGCATCCGGGGCGCCGCGTCCGCCGGAGGCCGGGCAAGCAGAAAGCGATCCTCGAAGAGCGGTTCCTCGCACAGCCCCGGCACACCTGCAGGCAGCGCCAGCACGGCCGCATCGATCTCGCCCTGTCTCAATTCGTCGAGCAGCGTGTCGGTCACCGCCTCGCGCACGGTCATCCTGCCGCCCTCCGCCCGGATCAGCGGCAGGAGCGGCGGCACCAGATAGGGCGCGACGGTCGGAATGATGCCAAGCCGGATTCCCGCCGAGAGGCCGGCGGCGTCGCGCGCTTCGGCTTCCAGCGCCCGCATCTCGGCCAGGATCGATTCGGCGCGCCGCAGCACAGCCCGGCCGAGCGGCGTCAGCGGCAGGCCGGGGGCCTTGCGCTCGATCACCGGCCCGCCCAGCGCCGCCTCGAGATCGCGGATCTGCGCTGACAGTGCGGGCTGTGACACCGACACGGAATCAGCCGCACGTCCGAAATGTCGTGCACGCTCAAGGGCCTGGAAGTATCGGAGCTGCCGGACAGTTATGGCCATAGGATTTTCCTATCATCCCGATTGAAATTTGCAAATTTACTCTATCGCCTGAATGCAAGATGGTCATTGCGGATTCGCGCGCGTTGCGCTTCCTGAGACCGAAGCACGACAAACTGCACATGAAGGGAGAGTGGAGATGGATGGCGCTGGCAAATGTCCGGTGATGGGTCACACGACGGTCGGGACGAGATCGAACCGCGACTGGTGGCCGAACCAGCTGAACCTGAAGATCCTGCACCAGAATTCGTCCCTGTCCGATCCGATGGGCAACGGCTTCAGCTACGCAGCGGCGTTTCGGAAGCTCGACTTCAAGGCGTTGAAGCGTGATCTCTACAAGCTGATGACCGACAGCCAGGACTGGTGGCCGGCGGATTACGGGCACTACGGCGGTCTCTTCATCCGCATGGCCTGGCACTCGGCCGGCACCTACCGCACCGGCGACGGGCGGGGTGGTGCCGGTTCGGGCACGCAGCGCTTTGCGCCATTGAACAGCTGGCCGGACAACGGCAACCTCGACAAGGCGCGCCGGCTGCTCTGGCCGATCAAGCAGAAATACGGCAACCGGATCTCCTGGGCCGACCTGATGATCCTTGCCGGAAACTGCGCCATCGAATCGATGGGCGGCAGGACCTTCGGCTTCGCCGGCGGCCGCGCGGACGTCTGGGAGCCCGAGGAGGACATCTACTGGGGCGCCGAGGATACCTGGCTCGGCGACAAGCGCTATTCGGGTGACCGCGAGCTCGAGAACCCGCTGGCAGCCGTCCAGATGGGCCTGATCTACGTGAATCCCGAGGGCCCGAACGGCAAGCCGGACCCGGTCGCTTCCGGCCGCGACATCCGCGAGACCTTCGCGCGCATGGCGATGAACGACGAGGAGACCGTTGCGCTGACGGCCGGCGGGCACACCTTCGGCAAGATGCACGGGGCGGGCCCCGCCTCGCATGTCGGCCCGGAGCCCGAGGCGGCGCCGATCGAGGCGATGGGGCTCGGCTGGCTTTCGACCTACAAGAGCGGCAAGGGCCGCGACACCATCACGTCCGGCCTCGAGGGCGCCTGGACGCCGAACCCGATCCGCTGGGACAATGGCTATTTCGACGTTCTCTTCAGGTATGAGTGGGAGCTGGTGAAGAGCCCCGCCGGCGCCTGGGTATGGACGCCGAAGAACCTGAAGAAGGAGGACATGGCGCCCGATCCGGAGAATCCGAGGAAGCGCGTGCCGATCTTCATGTCGACCGCCGACATGGCGATGCGCATGGACCCGGCCTACGAGAAGATCTCGCGCCGTTTCCACAAGAATCCGGACGAATTCGCCGATGCCTTTGCCCGCGCCTGGTTCAAGCTGACGCACCGCGACATGGGGCCGAAGTCGCGCTATCTCGGCCCGGAGGTCCCGGCCGAGGACCTGATCTGGCAGGATCCGATCCCGGCCGTCGACCACAAGCTGGTCGGAGCACGCGACATCGCGGCGCTCAAGGCCGAGATCCTGGACTCCGGGCTCTCCGTCAAGGACCTGGTCTTCGCCGCGTGGGCCTCGGCCTCGACCTTCCGCGGCTCTGACAAGCGCGGCGGGGCCAACGGTGCCCGCGTCGCGCTCGCGCCGCAGAAGGACTGGGCGGCGAACGAGCCCAAGCGCCTGTCCAAGGTGCTGCGCGGGCTGAAGAAGATCCAGAAGGCGTTCAACGAGGGCGCGGCCGGCGGCAGGAAGGTGTCGCTCGCCGACCTGATCGTGCTCGGCGGCGCGGCGGCCGTCGAGAAGGCGGCGAAGGATGCCGGGGTGAACGTGAATGTCCCGTTCGCGCCCGGCCGGACCGATGCCTCGCAGAAGCAGACGGATGTCGAGTCCTTCGCGGTGCTCGAGCCGGTGGCCGACGGCTTCCGCAACTTTCAGAAGGCCAAGTTCGCCTGCTCGGCCGAGGAGATGCTGGTCGACAAGGCCCAGCTCCTGACTCTGACCGCACCGGAGATGACCGTGCTGGTCGGCGGGCTCCGGGTCCTCGGGGCGAACACCGGCGGCTCGAAGAATGGCGTCTTCACAAGGCGGGTCGGCACGCTCACCAACGACTTCTTCGTCAACCTGCTCGACATGGGAACGGAGTGGAAGGCGACCTCGCCCGAGGCCGACCTGTTCGAGGGCCGTGACCGCAAGACCGGCAAGGTCAAGTGGACTGCCACGCGGGTTGATCTCGTCTTCGGCTCCAACTCGCAGCTTCGTGCCATCGCCGAGGTCTATGGCCAGGACGATGCCAGGAAGAAGTTCGTCGAGGACTTCGTTGCGGCCTGGACCAAGGTGATGAACGCCGACCGCTTCGACCTCGCCTGATCGAGACCGGACAGCCGCATGGCATTTCCGCACGGGGGCGTTCGCGCCCCCGTTTTCCGTTCCGGCCCGGCGGCCCTTGAACCTCGCCGGCCGAATGCTCACCTCTCGTGTCAGATGCGAACATCAGTCTACCCGAGGAGAGTCCCCATGACCACCGCGCACGAAACTGCCGGAACCGCCGACGCGCGGCGCGACCGCCGCCCGGTGTGGATCCGCGGCGCCTTCATGCTGTTCTTCCTGTTCGCTTTCGGCGTCGCCCAGGGTCTCGTCGCCCTGACCGCAGTGATCCAGTTCCTGTCTTTGCTGATCGCCGGCGCGCGCAACGATTTCCTCGCCGGCTTCGGCCGTTCGATCGGGCGCTGGCTCGACCAGGTCGCCCGCTTCCAGTCGGCCGAGACCGAGGAGCGGCCGTTCCCATGGTCGCCGTGGCCGTCGGGTCGCTGACACCGGTGCGGGATCCGTTCCCTGCCGCCTGACGAAGACGCCGCGCCGCCCTGGCGCGGCGTTTTCGCTTGTGGAGGCCAGTGCGCCCTGTAGGGTGCGCTCAAGCAAACCCTACGGCACACTCCACGATGGCCCACGCATGAATCTCTTCGCCAAGCTTCAGTCCCGGGCGGCCGACAATCGCCCGGTCCGCGCCGGGCTGATCGGCGCCGGAAAGTTCGGCTCGATGTTCCTCTCTCAGGTGCCAACGACGCCCGGGCTCGAGGTGACTGCGATCGCCGACATCGCTACCCAGCGCGCCCGGGCCGCCATGGCGGCAGTCGGCTGGGACGCCGACCGTATCCGGCGCACCACGCTGGTCAGCAGTGGCGAGGAACTCGCCGCCCGCGACGATGTCGACGTGATCATCGACGCCACAGGCCAGCCCGAGGCCGGCATCCTCCACGCCCGCACCGCCATCGCCGGCGGCAAGCACATCGTCATGGTCAATGTCGAGGCCGACGCGCTCGCCGGCCCGCTGCTGGCCGCCGAGGCGCGCTCCGCCGGCCTCGTCTATTCCATGGCCTATGGCGACCAGCCGGCGCTGGTCGCGGAACTCGTCGACTGGGCCCGGGCCACGGGCTTCCGCGTGATCGCTGCCGGCAAGGGCACCAAGTACCTGCCGGGCTATCACCAGATCACCCCGGCCGAGGTCTGGAACCATTATGGCATCAGCGCCGAGAATGCGCGGCAGGCCGGCATGAACAGCCAGATGTTCACCTCGTTCATGGACGGCACCAAATCGGCGATCGAGATGGCGGCCATTGCCAATGCCTGCGACCTCGCCGCGCCCTCGGAGGGCCTCGGCTTCCCGCCCTGCGGGGTGGACGACCTGCCCCATGTCCTGCGCCCCGCCGCCGAAGGCGGCATGCTCGAGGGCAAGGGCATGGTCGAGGTGGTCGCCTGCGACGAGCGCGATGGCCGGCCGGTGTTCCGCGATCTGCGCTGGGGCGTCTACGTGGTCGTCGAGGCGCCCAACGACTATTCCGCCGCCTGCTTCCGTCAATACGGGCTGAAGACCGACCGGACGGGGCGCTACGCGGCGCTCTACCGGCCCTGCCACCTGATCGGGCTCGAACTCGGCGTCTCGGTGCTGAACGCGGCGCTGTGCGGCGAGGCTACCGGCAGTGCGCGCGCCTTCAATGCCGACGTGATGGCGACCGCCAAGCGCGACCTCTCCGCCGGCGAGACCCTGGACGGCGAGGGCGGCTATTGTGTCTACGGCAGGCTCGCGCCCGCCACCGCCTCGCTCGCCCGCGACGCCCTGCCGATCGGGCTCGCCCATGGCGTCAAGCTCTTGAGATCGATCAAGGCGGGCGAGGCCGTCACGTGGGACGACGTCGAGATCGACCCCGACCGGCCCGCCGTGCGGGCGCGGAGGCAGATGGAGGCGCGGTTCGCGCCCCGGTAAAGGAGGCGCATGCCGAGTTTCAGCAAGGCATTCCGCGAGCATCTTGCGACCGAGCACAATCTCGGCCGCGGCTCCGAGTTCCTGCGCGAGATCGTCTATGGCGGCCATGACGGTGTGATCACCACTTTTGCGGTGGTGGCGGGCTTCGCCGGCGCCGAGGCGACCGGCGTCGCCGGCATCGGTGCCATCGCGGTGATCCTGTTCGGGCTTGCCAACCTGTTCGCGGATGCGACGTCGATGGCGCTCGGCGCCTTCTTGTCGGCCCGCTCGCAGGCCGACATCTACCGCTCGGCCCGGACCAAGGAGCTGACCGAGATCCGGACACGCCCCGAACTCGAACGCACCGAGATGGTGGAGATTCTGGCCGCCCGCAGGGTTACCCCGGCCGATATCGAGGCGCTGACCGAGATCTATGACCGCAATCCCGAGCTCCTGGCGGACTTCATGATGCAGAACGAGATGGGCATGGCCGACCCGACCGACGGCAGCCCGGCGATGGATGCGCTGGCGACCTTCCTGTCGTTCCTGTTCTTCGGCGCCATCCCGCTGATGCCCTATTTCCTGCGCGACCCGGACCCCGTGACCTTCCGCTGGTCGGTGCTGGCGACCCTGCTCGCGCTGGTGCTGATCGGCCTGCTGCGCTGGCGGGTCACCAACGAGACGGTCGTGCGCTGCGTCGGCGAGACGGTCGCGGTCGGTGGCCTCTGCGCGGTGATCGCCTTTGCGGTGGGGACCATTGTCGCCGGCTAGACCGCCATGCAATCCGCGGCCCGCTTCAAGCCGCGTACAGGGCCTCGGCCCGGGCCATGGCGCGCTCGGCGCCATCGCGGTCGCCGACGCCCTTGAGGGCCCGCGCCACATAGCGCCAGTTCTGCGGGCTCGTGGATTTCAGCGCACAGCGCTCGTTGGCAAGCGCCAGCGCAAGATCGAACCGGCGCGCGCGGAGCGCCGCCTCGAGGAGCGTCCAGCCGATGATGTCGCGCTGCGCAAAGCTGCCGCCGAGCCGGTGCGTACGGTAGCGCACCGGCAGCAGGCGGTCGACGCAGGCCCCGTAACGGCCCTTGTGGAAATCCTGCATCGCCAGGCAGAACGGAATGCCGATCTCGCGGCTCATGGCGACATTCGCATCCGACGCGCTCTCGACATAGCGCTCGTTGGCGCTCAGCAGGGCCTTCTGCGCCGCCTCCCGCTCGTCGGAGACGAAGGTCATCATCGCATGCACGTCGTTGAAGGCGTAGAGCGTGTCCTGGGCCGCGGGCTCCCACTTGTCGGCCAGCTCCTTCCAGCGCGTGCCGGTGTCGATGTCGAGGAGCTTCAGCCGCCACAGGAGCGCGGAGGCGTCCAGCTCCTCGTACTTGTCGCCGTGCTGCCTGCCCGAGCGCAGATGGTTGTCGAAGATCGTCAGCACCTGGTCGATGTTGCCGATGTCGAGGTGGTAGAGCGCCGTGTGCCACCAGAGATGGTTGGCGAAGTTCGACGTGTTCCAGTCCCGCTCGTGATCGGCCATGAAGCGGATTCCGCCCGACTGCCTGCCGTTCATCTCCATCACATGGGCGACCGCATGCACCGCGTAGGGATTGTCGAACCTGAGCGCCAGCGAGCGGCGCCCCATCTCCTCGGCCTTGAAGTAGTCGCCGTTCTCCTCGAGCCCGAAGGAGTAGAAGCCGAGCACGAATTCGTAGCCCGGCACGGTCTCGTCCCAGAGGTTGAAGACGCGAGCGACCACATCGCGCTGCCCGACAACGTCGCCGAGGAGCACGTCCGTCAGATGCACGAGCTGCAGCGCGAGCAGATCGCGCGGGAAATGGGCCAGAACCTCCTCCCACGTCTGCACCGCGCCGAAGAAGTCGCCCTTGAGCCAGGATTGCATGGCCGAGAGATGGCCCCGTTCGCGGTCATTGGCAGTGCTGGAGAGCGCTTCCGCCGCCTCGACGGCGGCAACCATGTCGCGGTAGATCCGCGTCTCCATCGCCTGGCTCAGCCAGCCGGCCTTGAACAGATGCCCCATGAGGAAGCCGGGATGCTCGGCGAGTACCCGGTCGATCTCGGCAATGGCATCGCCGCGGAAGGCGAGCGCGCATTCGTGGGCGCGCTCCATGCCTTCGATCGCCGCACGGTCCGGATAGGAGACCGGCACGCCGCGGCAGTCGGGGACGCCTTCCTTGCCGTGGCCCATGCGTCTGCTCCTCCTCGCCGGGGTTGCTTCCGCCATGATACACATGGCGCGCGGGATTTGGAGCCGCCCCGGGGCGGCGCGCGATCAGAATTTGGTGAACCGCCGCCGCCCGGCCACGATCATCCGGTTTGACGCGGACAAGGCACTGCCGGTAACAACGCGGCCATGTCCGGTCAGGTCCACATCATCGGCGGCGGCATGGCGGGATGCGAGGCTGCCTGGGCGGCGGCCGGCATGGGCGTGCCTGTGGTCCTGCACGAGATGCGCCCGCACCGCGGCACCGAGGCCCACCAGACGGCCGGGCTGGCGGAGCTCGTCTGCTCCAATTCGTTCCGCTCCGACGACCATGAGACCAATGCGGTCGGCCTCCTGCACTGGGAGATGCGACGGCTCGGCTCGATCATGATGGACTGCGCCCGGGACGCAGCGGTTCCGGCGGGCGGCGCGCTCGCCGTCGATCGCGAGGCTTTCAGCGCCGCCGTCACGGCGAGGATCGAGGCGCACCCGCTGATCAGGATCGAGCGCGGCGAGATCGCCGGCTGGCCGCCCGCCGGCTGGGACAGCGTCATCGTCGCGACCGGCCCCCTGACCTCGCCCGCGCTCGCCGCCGCAATCCGCGAGCGCACCGGACAGACATCGCTGGCCTTCTTCGACGCCATCGCGCCGATCGTCTATGCCGACAGTGTCGACCTGTCGACGGCCTGGTTCCAGTCGCGCTACGACAAGGGCGAAACGCAAGCCGAGCGCACCGCCTATCTGAACTGCCCGATGACGCGCGAGGAATATGACCGCTTCATCGACGCGCTGCTGGCGGCACCCAAGGCCGAGTTCCGCGACTGGGAGAAGGACACTCCCTACTTCGAGGGCTGCCTGCCGATCGAGGTGATGGCCGAGCGCGGCCGCGAGACCCTGCGCTACGGGCCCCTGAAGCCGGTCGGGCTGACCAATCCGCACCAGCCGGATGCCAAGCCTCATGCAGTCGTTCAGCTCCGCCGGGACAACGCAATGGGAACGCTCTACAATATCGTCGGATTCCAGACCAAGATGAAGCATGGCGCGCAGACCGAGGTCTTCGCGCTGATCCCGGGGCTGGAGCATGCCCGGTACGCGCGCCTCGGCGGCATCCACCGCAATACCTTCCTGAACTCGCCGTGCCTGCTCGACGCGCAGATGCGGCTCAGGTCCGAGCCGCGGCTCCGCTTCGCCGGCCAGGTGACCGGTGTCGAGGGCTATGTCGAATCGGGCGCCATGGGCCTGCTCGCCGGCCACCTCGCGGCCGCCGAGCGGCTGGGCCGGACCATTGCCCCGCCGCCGGCCGAGACGGCGCTCGGGGCGCTCCTGCACCACATCACCGGGGGCGCCGAGGCAGAGACCTTCCAGCCGATGAACGTGAATTTCGGCTTGTTCCCGCCGCTTGACGACGATCCGCGGAAGGGCCGCAAGGGCAAGCGGGATCGTGCGCGGGCCTATACCGGGCGCGCGAAGGCGGCACTCGGTGCCTGGCTGGAGCGGACGAAGGCGGCCGCCTAGGCGGGGTGGCCGGGGCCGGCTCAGCCGGCGCCGAGCACCACCAGCGCCACATAGGTCGGATCGTAGATCATCTCCATCAGTCCCGGAAACAGCGGGATATAGAATCCCTCGCCGAGAAAGGCGAGCGCCGCGCCTGCCAGCAAGGCACAATGCGAGATGATGTCGGAGCGGCCGAACAGGAGCCCGGCACCCGCAAGCAGCAGCAGGACGACCACGCCTTCGGCGATGGAGAGTAGCTCCCCGCTCGGCTCGACGCCGAGATATCTCATGGCGATCCCGCGCCCCATGACCAGCAGGATCGCCCCGAGGACCAATGCGAGCTGCGGTTTGAGGAAGGACAGGACCACCCCCCGCTCGCCGGTCTCGGCGACCGCCGCGCGTGCGGGCCGCGCAACCGGCTCGATCGGGCCCGAATGCGCCTTGATCCGATTGGCGCGCGCCCGGAAATCGTCGTCAAGACTGCTCATCCCCTTCCTCCGTGCTTTAGGGGGCGCGAACCGCCGCACCTCCCGATCCCGGCAACCGACAGTTGTTTTTCCATCGTGTTGTTAGTGCCTTAATGTTTGATCTTAACACGAATTGCACACCATTTGCCAGCGCCACACTGCGGAACTGGCCGGACCAGAATCCTGCCACCCTCTGCCCCGGATCGACCTTGAGATCGCCGCAAATCGGCTGTTGGCTAAGACCCGTTGGGTTCCTGCACATGCACGGTCGAGACGCGGGGAGGAGAGGTGGGAAGGGAGTCACAGGCAGTATCCCTGAACCGCGGCCAGTTCGCGCGGTTTGCCATGGGCCGCGATGCTTTCCGGCGGCTGGCGGAAATGATCGGCGCCGCCCGGGCGGAGGAGGTCGTGCGGCTTCTCTACGGACGCGAGGCGCGCGAGAGCGACCCGTCCGAGCGCTATGTCCTCGTGTCCTGTGGCGATCTTGCCGGCTATGCCGGCCGGATCGACGCCGCCCTTGCCGCCGAATGCATCCAGATCAAGGCCGCCGAGGACCATGCCGCCGCGCTCCTGCGGGCGGCCGCGGGAGGCGCACTCCGGCCCGCACTCGACACCGCCGCCAGTGTGGCCGCTGGCCCGGAGGATATCGACCGGGCTGCGGCCTGGATTGGTCGCACGCTCCACGCCGACCGCGCACCCGAGATCCGTGCCGTTCTCGCCGAATTCGCCGGCATGCCCGCCCGGGGCGCGCTGGGCCGCACACCGGAGGTCCTCGACCGCATCCACGCCCGGCTCTTCCCCGAGGCGCCGGACCGGCGGAGCCCGAATCCCGACGTGGCCTACCCGTCGAGCATCGGCGG
This sequence comes from Limibaculum sp., assembly GCA_039805905.1. Classification (GTDB taxonomy): domain Bacteria; phylum Pseudomonadota; class Alphaproteobacteria; order Rhodobacterales; family Rhodobacteraceae; genus Thermohalobaculum. The sequence goes on from JBDIVM010000002.1 coordinate 294,020, forward strand.
GCGCCATGTGCTGGAGAAGGTTTTCTCCTGGACCGCCGATGCGGTGTGGCCCCTGCCGGGCGAAGCCAGCTGGCTCGATATCGCGCTGTTCTATCTCGGGGCAGTCGGCACCGCCCAGGGCTATGCCGACGCCAACAAACGCATGGCGCGCTTCGCCTATTCGCTGACGCTGCTGCGCGGGCGGCATCCGTTCGCCGCGCCTGGCGAGGCCCTCGAGCAGACCCTGATCCGGATGACCGCGGAAGCGCCTTCCGGGGTTTGACCGCGGCGGAGTGCGCTCCTATCGTCGGGATACCCCGCCGGAGCCACGCCGCGATGAACAGACCGCCACGGAAGTTCCTGTCCTCGGCCTACCACCTGGGAGCGACCTACGACGCCCGGACCCTCTACGAGGAGTGGTCCGCCTCATACGACACCGAGATCGCCGACAACGGATATGCGACGCCCGGCCGCTGCGCCGCGGCGCTGGCCCGCTTCGCCGCCGACCCCTCGCAGCCGATCCTCGACTACGGCTGCGGCACCGGGCTTTCCGGCCTCGCACTGCGGATGGCCGGCTTTACCACGATCGACGGTCTCGACGTGTCGCCGCCCATGATCCGCCAGGCGGAGGCGCGCACGAGCGTCTACCGCCAGACCGTCCTCGGCAGCCTGCCGGAGCCGCTGGCCTCGGTCACCGGGGTCTATGCCAACGCGGCCGCTGTCGGGGTGATCAGCACCGGCCATGCGCCGCCCGCGACGGTGGACGCGCTGCTCGCCATGCTGCCGCCCGGCGGCTGTCTGGTGTTCTCGCTCAACGACCACGCGCTGGCGGTGCCGGAGTTCCCGGCGAAGGTCGAGGAGGTGGTCGCCTCCGGCCTCGCCGACTGCCCGTTCCGCGAGCACGGGCCGCATCTGCCGGGGATCGGGCTTCAGGCCACGGTCTACCTGCTGCGGAAGCGCTGAGCGCTACCACCGCCCGCTGAAAACCCGCCAGGCCAGCGCGAGTCCCCGGCCCTGCGCTCCCGCCATCACGAAGTCCTGCGCAAGATCGAAGCCGGGCCGCATCGCCGCCTCGAGCACACGCTCGGCCTTCCGCGCGGGCAGAAGCGCCGGCACCGCCTGTTCCGGCACGGCACCGCGCCCAGCGCGGGCGGCGGCAAGCGTTGCCAGCGCCTGCGCGGCGAGCCGGTGCGCGGTCGCCCGGGCATGATCGGTGGTCCGCCCGCGCACCAGCGCGGCCCGGTCCTCGGGGCCGAGGTCGGGCAGCAGCCCCGCCGCCCCCCCGGCCACCATCGGCGCCGCGGTGCGGATCGCGAAGGCGGTGCCGGCCGCCTGCCCGACCGCGCTGGCCGCGCGCCGGGCGGCGGCATCCTCGCCCGCCAGCAGATGGGCCGACAGCCGGGTCAGTGCGCCGAAGCGGCGGTCGAGCCAGGCCACGAAGCGCTGCCGGTCCATCGCCCCGTGCATCTCGGTCTCGCGCGCGTCGATCAGCGCCATGAGCTCGTCCCACGGCAGAGGATGCGCGGTCAGCAGCGCGTGCAGCGGCCCGGCCACCTCGTGGGCGCGGGGCGGATCGCCCGCCGCGATCCCCTCCAGGAGGTCGCGCCACCACTGCAGCCGCATCCGCGCGATCAGCGGCTCGGAGGGCCGCGCCGCGGCCTTCGAAAGCTCGATGTCGAAGGCGTAGAGCACCATCAGTCGCTCGCGCGCCGGCTCGGGCGCGAACAGCGCCGCGTGGAACAGGTCCGGGTCGAGGCTCCGGACCAGTGTCGCGCAGGGGCTCAGCGCCGGGGCGCTCATGCCACCGCCGGCGCCCCCGCGAGGATCAGCTTGGTCAGCACCGCATCCTCCAGCGCCTGGAACGAGGCATCGACGATGTTGCGCGAGACGCCGACGGTCGACCAGGTGTTCCCCGCCGCATCGGCGCTGTCGATCAGCACGCGCGTCACCGCCTCGGTTCCGGCGCCGATGATGCGGACGCGGAAATCGGTCAGCCGCATGTCGTCGATATGCCCCTGATAGCGGCCGAGATCCTTCCTGAGCGCCCGCGACAGCGCATTGACCGGCCCCTGGTCGGAGTGGCTGACCGGATCGACCGACTCGGAAGCCGAGATCATCCGCTCGCCGTCGATATGCACCACCACGACCGCCTCGGAAACGGTGACCGGCCCGGTCTCGTGGTCGTCGCGCCGCTCGACGGTGACGCGGTAGCGATCGACCTCGAAATAGCGCGGCATCCGGCCGAGGAAGCGGCGCGCCAGCAGCTCGAAGCTCGCCTGGGCCGAATCGTAGGCATAGCCCTGGTCCTCGCGCTCCTTGACGTGTTGCAGGAGCCGCCCGAGCCGCGCATCGCCCGGATCGATCTCGATCCCCGCCTCGGCGAGGCGCCGGGCGAGGTTCGACCGCCCGGCCTGGTTCGACATCGGGATGATCCGTTCGTTGCCAACCGCCTCGGGCGGGACATGCTCGTAGGTCGCCGGGTCCTTGGCGATCGCCGAGGCGTGCAGCCCCGCCTTGTGGGCGAAGGCGGCGGAGCCGACATAGGGCGCGTGCCGGTTCGCGACCCGGTTCAGGATCTCGTCCAGCATCAGCGACAGGGCGCGCAGCCCCGGCAGCGCCTGCGGGTCGATGCCGGTCTCGAAGCGCCCGGCATAGTGCGGCTTCAGCAGCAGCGTCGGGATGATCGAGACCAGGTTGGCGTTGCCACAGCGCTCGCCGAGCCCGTTGAGCGTGCCCTGGATCTGCCGCGCCCCGGCCTCGACGGCGGCAAAGGAGTTCGCCACCGCCTGCTCGGTGTCGTTGTGGGTGTGGATGCCGACATGGGTGCCTGGGATGCGCTTGCAGACTTGCGTGACGATCTCGCCCACCTCGCCCGGCAGCGTACCGCCGTTGGTGTCGCAGAGCACCACCCAGCGCGCGCCGCCCTCCATCGCCGCGTCGAGGCAGGCGAGCGCGTAGGCGGGGTTGGCCTTCCAGCCGTCGAAGAAGTGCTCGGCGTCCAGCAGCGCCTCGCGGCCCTGTGCCACCAGATGGGCGATGCTGGCGCGGATGTTGGTCAGGTTCTCCTTCAGCGTGATGTTCAGCGCCGTGGTGACATGGAAGTCATGCGCCTTGCCGACCAGGCAGACGGCGGGAGTGCCGGCATTGACCACCTCGGCCAGCACCTCGTCGTTGGCCGCCGAGCGCCCCGCCCGCTTGGTCATCCCGAAGGCTGTGAAGGTGGCCCGCTTCAGCCTGGGTGCGGTGCGGAAGAACTCGCTGTCGGTCGGGTTGGCCCCGGGCCAGCCGCCCTCGACATGGTCGATGCCCAGCGCATCGAGCGCCCGGGCAATCTTGACCTTGTCGGCAACCGAGAAATCGACCCCCTGCGTCTGCTGCCCGTCGCGCAGCGTGGTGTCGTAGAGGTAGAGGCGCTCGCGGGTCATGACATGTCCTCCGCGAACCTGATGACAGTGCGCTTCTCGTCATCGTTCAGCGTGCGGTCAATTTTAATTTCTGAACCTGCCCGCGTAGCTTTGATTTCTATACCGAGATTCAGCTCGCTTGCGCCATTCCTGATAGTATCCGACTTGTCATAGTTCTTATTCGAGCGAGCGTTAGCCCATTTTTCTACGATGGATCGCAACGCTTGGACTACTGGCTCCGGGGTTCCGTCTCGGTAAACAACTGTTGTCTCACGGCCCTTCAGCGCTTTCCGCGGAAGATACCATTTACCGATATCAGGCGTAAGGAATCCGAGAAATCGAGCGCCAGCGAGCAATCTTTCTGGTTCGGATTGCATTGCGGCCACGGCCCGGAGCGCGAGATGAGTATTTAAATCGTTCGCGAGCGCCTCAATCACTGGCTCAGGCACGACATCGGCGGGCGCAATTCCATCGGTCAGATCGCGCCAATGCCATAGCGTTAGTTCAGCTTCCCGAATATCAGCATCAGTCCAATTGAGAGGCTTTTGATAGTGTGTCTTCAATAGGACATAGCGCACCCACTCCCCCGGCACGCCCCTGTCCAGCAACTCCTTCACCGTGAAGAAGTTGCCCAGCGACTTGGCCATCTTCTCCCCCTCCACCTGCAGGAAGCCGTTGTGCATCCACACATTGGCCATCCGCTCGGTGTGGTTGGCGCAGCAGCTTTGCGCCACCTCGTTCTCGTGGTGGGGAAAGACGAGGTCGATGCCGCCGCCGTGGAGGTCGAAGGTCTCGCCCAAGAGCGCCTTCGACATGGCCGAGCACTCGATGTGCCAGCCCGGCCGCCCGCGGCCCCAGGGGCTGTCCCAGCCGGGCAGGCCGGGCTCCGAGGGCTTCCACAGCACGAAGTCCATCGGGTCCTTCTTGTAGGGCGCCACCTCGACCCGGGCGCCCGCCACCATGTCGTCGAGCGAGCGGCGCGACAGGCGGCCATATGCGGGATAGGTGCCGACATCGAACAGCACATGCCCGTCGGCCGCATAGGCGTGGCCCTCGGCGATCAGCGTCTCGATCATGGCGATCATGCCGGGGACATGCGCGGTCGCCCGCGGCTCGGCGGTGGGACGCAGCGCCCCCAGCGCGTCCATGTCCTCGTGATACCACCGGATCGTCTCGTCGGTGATGTCGCGGATCGGCCGCCCGGTCGCCTTCGCGCGGGCGTTGATCTTGTCGTCGACGTCCGTGAAGTTCCGCACATAGGTCACGTGATCCGGCCCGTAGACATGGCGCATGAGCCGGAACAGCACGTCGAACACCACCACCGGCCGGGCATTGCCGATATGTGCCCGGTCATAGACGGTCGGCCCGCAGACATACATCCGCACATTCTTCGGGTCGATCGGCCGGAACGGTTCCTTCCGGCGGGTGCGGGTGTTGTAGAGCTGGATCGCTGGTGTCGTGCTTGGCATGTCTCAGGCTCGCGCGGGTTCTGCCGCGGCGGGCCTGGCATCATGTTCTGGGTCTGGGAACAGGAAACGCCGCCGCGGACTATGTCAGCGGGTAATGCAGATCCGGCAGATGCAGGTTGCGGCGTTCACTGCGGGTCTCATGGGTGCCCTGATGCGCCCGATCGGCCATCCTGTCAAGGTTTCTGCAGCAGCGGCATCAGTGCCGCCATCTCCGGCCCGTGCTCGCGCCCGGTGAGCGCGAGGCGCAGCGGGCGATAGAGCGCCCGGCCCTTCCGGCCCGTCGCGGCCTTCACCGCCTCGGTCCAGTCCTTCCACGTCTCCGGCCCCCAGGGCCGCGGCGGCAGGAGCCGCATGGCCCCGGCAACGAAGCCCGCATCCTCGGGCGGCACCGCCCCCGCCGTGCCGTCGCGGCAGAGCGCCCACCAGGCACCCGCCTCGGCGAACCGGTCGAGGTTCGGGGCCACCGCCGCCCAGAAATCCCGCGATGCTTCCGGCGGCACGCCAATGGCTCCCAGCCTGTCCTTCACGGCCGGGAAGGGGAGCGCCCGCAGCGTCCGGGCGCTGTGGAGCCTCAGCTCATCGGGGTCGAACCGGGTCGGCGACAGGCCGAAGTCGGCGATGTCGAAGCCCGCCACCACCTCGTCGAGCGTCGTCCTCACCTCGACCGGCTGCGCCGAGCCGAGGCGGGCGATGAAGCTCACCAGCGCCACCGGCTCGACACCGGCCTCGCGCAGATCGGCGACCGACAGCGAGCCCAGCCGCTTCGACAGCCCCTCGCCCTCCGGCCCGGTCAGCAGCGAGTGATGCCCGAAGGCCGGCGCCGCCACGCCCAGCGCCTCGAAGATCTGGATCTGCGCGGCGGTGTTGGTCACATGGTCGGCGCCGCGCACGACATGCGTGACACCCATCCCGGCATCGTCCACCACCGAGGCGAAGCTGTAGAGGATCTGCCCGTCCTCGCGCACCAGCACCGGGTCCGAGAGGCTCGCGGCATCCGCATGCTGCGGCCCCCGGATCAGGTCGTCCCAGCGCACCTCGCGCCGCTCCAGCAGGAACCGCCGGTGCGGCCGGCGCCCCTCGGCCCTGAACTTGGCCTTGTCCGCTTCGGTCAGCTTCAGCGCCGCCCGGTCATAGACCGGCGGCAGGCCCCGGTTCAGCAGCGCCCTGCGCTTCAGGTCAAGCTCCAGCGGCGTCTCGAAGCAATCATACAAGCGCCCCGCCGTCTCCAGCTGCGCGGCCGCCGCAGCGTAGCGGTCAAGCCGCGCCGACTGCCGCACCTCGCGGTCCCAGGCCAGCCCCAGCCAGCCGAGATCGCGCCGGATCGCCGCGACGTAGCGCTCCTCCGAGCGCTCGCGGTCGGTGTCGTCGATCCTGAGGATGAAGCTGCCGCCCGCCTTTCGCGCCAGCGCCCAGTTCAGCACCGCGCTGCGCAGGTTGCCGACATGCAGGAGGCCGGTCGGCGAGGGGGCGAAGCGGGTCACTGTCATGCGGCGTCTTTACCGGCAAGCGGCCCGCCGGACAATGCCTGCACCGGGCCTCAGTCGCGCCCCATCGTCGCCCGCCAGGAATAGGCCTGGCGCATCTCCTCGAGATCGCGCAGCACCGCCTCGATCGGATCGTCGAGCATGTTGCCCTCGATCGAGAGGTGCGCGGTCCGCGGCCCGGCCAGCCGCAGCAGGACAGGAAGGTCGTCCCGGAACGGCGCCAGCACCCGCTTCGGATCCTCGAGCATGATGCCGAGGACGGCCCGGCCCTGCCGCCGGAAGCTGGTGAAGGCCGTGATCTCGGTCCATGCGATCGTCCCCACCGGACGCGGGGTGAACAGGATGGTGATCCCGTCCCCGTCGGCGCGCAGCGTCGGGCCGCGCCCGAGCAGGTGGGCGATGTTGCCGATCACCAGCGCAACCCCCAGCGGCAGCGCCAGCCAGCGGCTCATCGCCACCAGATCGGCGGAGAAGCGGATGCCGGCAAGCTCGTCGCGGGTCAGGACCACCGCCGCGAGGGCGATCAGGAAGCAGCCAAGGATCACCGCCCTCGCCGCCCAGGTCTTCGAGCGGTGATAGAGTAGCTGGCCGTCGAGTCGCATCGACATGTCGAATGACCTGCAAATGACCGGGAAATAGCCTGGAGGCGCTCCAATTCCGGTTCAGATCATAGCCAAAAACACTTCACCTGTCTCGGAAATCGTCTCTGCCGGTCATCGACCTGCGGCGACGCGGAACTCCTCGACGGTCCGCGCCGCCTCGGCGGCGTTCATCCCCAGCTGGATGCCGCGCAGGGTGATGTTCGGCTGGCCGGCCGCGTGCGATCGGACATGCAAGAGCCGCTCCAGCGTCCCGAACCGCGTGAGGCTTCGGCCGGGGTCGTGGAGGGCGACCGCCAGATACAGCTTCTTGCCCAGCACCGCTGGCCCGATGGCCTCGATCTCGCTCCAGGGGACCGGGGGCGTGAACCCCAGGATCGAGCGGAAGACCAGCCCCTCCTCGGTCGCGACCAGGCTCGGAAGGCCGTGCCGCAGGCGCTGCAGCGCGTCCCAGGCATAGACCGGGCAGAACACGATCGCGGCCCAGAGCGCGAGCCGGCGCGGCAGCTCCCAGCCGTCGGCGGCATCCGGCTCCAGCATCAGCAGCGCGACCACCGCCGTGGCCGCGAACAGGGCGAGGCCGAGGACCGTCACCACGAGCACCCACGGCTTCGGCGCGAAGCGGGCGAGCACCCTGCCCGCCGGCCCGCTCATGACCCGTCCCGCCAGCGGTTGACGATCGGGTAGCGCCGGTCGAGCCAGAAGGCGCGCCGGGTCAGCTTGACCCCCGGCGCCGACTGGAAGCGCTTGAACTCGGCCCCGTAGACCAGCCGCTGCACCTTCAGCACCGTCTCGCGGTCGAATCCGGCGGCAACGATCTCGCCGGTCGAGAGCTGCTCCTCGACCAGCTTCTCGAGGATCGCGTCCAGCACGGCGTAGGGAGGCAGGCTGTCCTCGTCCTTCTGGTTATCGCGCAGCTCCGCCGAGGGCGGCTTCTCGATCACCCGGTCCGGGATCACCTGCCCCGCCGGTCCCTTCATCCATGGCCGGTGATTGGCGTTCCGCCAGCGGCAGGTCTCGAACACCCGCGTCTTGTAGAGGTCCTTGATCGGGTTGTAGGCGCCATTCATGTCACCGTAGAGCGTGGCGTAGCCAACCGCCATCTCGGACTTGTTGCCGGTGGTCAGCAAGAGCTCGCCGAACTTGTTCGAGAGCGCCATCAGGTAGACGCCCCTCAGCCGCGACTGGATGTTCTCCTCGGTGATGTCGGGTGCGAGGCCGGCGAATTCCTCGGCCAGCCCCTGCGTCACGGCGGCGACCGCGGCGTTGATCGCGATCTCGGGAAACCTCGCCCCGAGCGCGCCTGCCACGGCGTCGGCATCCTCAAGGCTCGCCTTCGAGGTAAAGCGCGAGGGCAGCATCACGCAGCGCAGGTTCTCTGGCCCCAGCGCGTCCGCCGCGATGGTTGCGACCAGCGCCGAGTCAACACCGCCCGAGAGGCCGAGCAGCACCTTCGAGAAGCCGGACTTGGTCACGTAGTCCCGCGTCGCCTCGACCATGGCGCGGTAGTCCATCTCGGCGGCGTCGGGCACTGGGCCGAGCGGCCCCGGGGCAATGCGCCAGCCCTCATTGGTGCGCGTCACCTCGATGGTCTGGGTTGCCGCCTCGAAGAACGGCATCTGCAATGCGAGCCGCCCGCCCGGGTTCATGGCGAAGCTGCCGCCGTCGAACACCTGGTCGTCCTGGCCGCCGACGAGGTTGAGATAGACCAACGGCAGGCCGGTCTCGACTGTCCGGCGCACCATCAGCTGGATGCGGGCATCGTACTTCGCGCGCTCGAAGGGCGAGCCGTTCGGAATCACGAAGAGCTCTGCGCCGGATTCCTCCATCGCCTCGGCCACGTCCGGGAACCACATGTCCTCGCAGATCGGAAAGGCGATGCGGCAGCCGGCGATCTCGACCGGGCCGGAGACCGGGCCCTCGAGATAGAGCCGATGCTCGTCGAACACCCCGTAGTTCGGCCGGTGATGCTTGCGGATCGCCGCGCGCACCTTCCCGTCCTCCAGGATGTGGTAGGCGTTGAAGGCACCGGCGTGATCCTGCCCCGGCTCGTGCCCCTGACCGGCGATCGGCGCGCCGATGCCGAGTGCGGGTCCGCCCCGGCGCGTCTCCGCCGCGAGCGCATCCAGCGCCGCCCGGATGTCGCACAGGAACGCGGGCCGCACCGACAGGTCGAGAAGCTGGTAACCCGAGAGGAACATCTCCGGCAGAACCACCAGATTGGCCCCCGCCGCCTCGCCCGACCGCAGCGCGGCACGCGCGATTTCGGCGTTGCCGACGATATCGCCCGCAACCGGATTGGCCTGGACCAGCGTGATACGGATCGTCTCAGGCGAAGGCATGGGCAGGCTCCGGTGCGAAGGCGCCTCCCGATTAGCGCCGCCACCCGGCCGGGGGCAAGTGCGGGTCGCAGGCCATCTCGAATAGAGCCGTTGTCAGGTGCGGCCAAGGCACATAAACTGGCCCGCACCAGGCCTGGATCAAGATCACGGTGACCCCGCGGCGGGGCAATTTTGGGTGCGAGGACGGGGAAATGCCGAAGCGGTTTGTTCTGATCGGAGCGGTGGCCGCGGCCCTCGCATCGGCATCTGCGCTGGCCCAGACCGGCGCTGTGGCGACCAAGGAATACGACTCGGGCGCCGTCTATGTGGGCGAGTTCCGGGACGGCAAGCAGCATGGCCAGGGAACCTACACGGCGCCCGATGGCTACGAGTATTCGGGTCAGTGGGTTGACGGCGTCATCCAGGGTCAGGGCAAGGCGACGTTTCCGAACGGCTCGGTCTATGAGGGCGAGTTCGCCGAGGGCGTGCCGAATGGCAAGGGCAAGATCACCTATGCCAATGGCGGCAGCTACGAGGGTGACTGGAAGAGCGGCGTGATCGAGGGCAAGGGCATTGCGGTCTATGCCAACGGCATGCGCTACGAGGGCGAGTTCAAGAACTCGGCCCATGACGGCTATGGCGTGATGGAGCGCGACAACGGCTACCGGTACGAGGGTCAGTGGGTCGACGGCACCCAGCAGGGCAAGGGCAAGGTCAGCTACCCTGACGGCGGTGTCTACGAGGGCGATTTCGACAAGGGGCTGCGCCACGGCACCGGCAAGATCACCCTTCCCGACGGATTCACCTACGAGGGCGACTGGAACGCCGGCCAGATCACCGGAAGGGGCAAGGCGACCTACGCCAACGGCGACCGCTACGACGGCGGCTTCGTCGATGGCAAGCGCGACGGCCAGGGCAAGGCCTTCTATGCCAGCGGCGACACCTATGACGGCGGCTTCAAGGACGGCGAACGGAACGGTACGGGCACCTTCACGGGCGCCGACGGCTATGTGTACACCGGGGCCTGGGTCGCCGGGAAGATCGAGGGCCAGGGCGTCGCAACCTATCCGAACGGATCGCAGTACACCGGCAGCTTCGCCGATGGCATGCCGAGCGGCCGGGGCAAGATCACCTACTCGGACGGCAGCTCGTACGAAGGCTCCTGGGAGAAGGGCGTGATCGCCGGCACCGGTGTTGCGCGCTATGCCAACGGCTCGGTCTACGAAGGGGCGTTCAAGGACGCCCGCCACCACGGGCCCGGCAAGATGGCCTATGCCGACGGCCACGTCTATGAGGGCGACTGGGTCGATGGCATGCAGACCGGCAAGGGCAGGATCGTCTATCCCGACGGCGCCGTCTACGAGGGCGACGTTGTCGAGGGCAAGCGCCAGGGACAGGGCAAGCTGACGCTGGCGGACGGCTTCGTCTACGAGGGCGGCTGGGCCGATGGCGAGATCGACGGCGACGGGACGGCGACCTATGCCAATGGCGATGTCTACAAGGGGCATTTCATCAAGGGCCGTCAGCACGGTTACGGGGTGATGACCTACGCGAGCGGCACGGTCTTCCAGGGCTGCTGGGAGGAGGGCCGCCGCGGCGCCGAGGGCGAGAGCGTCGAGTGCCCGGAGCTGAAGGCGACGCAGTAGCGCAGGCACGGCTTTCAAGGTTTTTGCTTCCCTCCGGGAATTCTTTGCGTATAGTGCGCGCCATGCACCATGCGCTCCGACTTGCCGCGCTGAACGCTCCTGCCCTCCGGGGCGGGCTTCTCCTGCTTAGGTGCCCCTGAGCGTGCCGTGATCTGCGGTGCGCGCGCTCAGGGGGGTGGGGCACGCGCCGCCGGACATCAAACGGCAACCAGCACGGAATTCGACCAATGACCGGACAGACCGAACCCGCGGTGGAAGACCGCGTGAAGATCTTCGATACCACCCTGCGCGACGGCGAGCAGTCTCCCGGCGCCTCGATGACGCTCGCGGAGAAGATCCAGATCGCCCAGCTGCTCGACGAGATGGGCGTTGACATCATCGAAGCCGGCTTCCCGATCGCCTCGGTCGGCGATTTCGAGGCGGTGCGCGAGATCGCGAAGTTGGTGGAAAACGCCACCGTCTGCGGCCTCTCCCGCTCGGGCAAGGCGGACATCGACCGAGCCTTCGAGGCGCTGCAATACGCCAGGAAGAAGCGGATCCACACCTTCATCGCCACCTCTGACCTGCACATGGAGCACAAGCTCAGGATGACCCGCGACCAGGTGCTGGAGCAGATCGCCCGCTCGGTCTCGCATGCCCGCAGCCTGGTCGAGGACGTGCAGTGGTCGCCCGAGGACGCCACCCGCTCGGACCGCGACTTCCTCTGCACCGCCGTGCAGACCGCGATCGAGAGCGGCGCCACCACCATCAACATCCCCGACACGGTCGGCTACACTGCGCCGAAGGAGTCGGCGGCGATCATCCGGATGCTGAAGGAGCGGGTGCCGGGGATCGACGACGTGACCATCTCGACCCATTGCCACAACGACCTCGGCATGGCGGTCGCCAACGCGCTCGCCGCGGTCGATGCGGGCGCGCGCCAGATCGAGTGCACCATCAACGGGCTGGGCGAGCGGGCCGGCAACGCCGCGCTCGAGGAGGTGGTGATGGCGATGCGCGTGCGCAACGACATCCTGCCCTACCGGACCGGAATCGACACCACGCGGATCATGCAGGCGAGCCGGCTCGTCTCCTCGGTCACCGGCTTCCCGGTGCAGTACAACAAGGCCATCGTCGGCAAGAACGCCTTCGCCCATGAATCCGGCATTCACCAGGACGGCATGCTGAAGCACGCCGGCACCTACGAGATCATGCGGCCCGAGGATATCGGGCTGAACAAGTCGAACCTGGTGATGGGCAAGCATTCCGGCCGGGCTGCCTTCCGCACCCGGTTGAAGGAGCTGGGCATAGACCTCGGCGAGAATGCCTTCCAGGACGCCTTCGTGCGCTTCAAGGCGCTGGCCGACCGCAAGAAGGACGTGCTCGACGACGACATCGTCGCATTGGTCGACGAATCCGCCGCCGCCGCCAGCTCGGAGCGGATCAGGCTCAAGTCCCTGCGCGTGATCTGCGGCACCGAGGCGCCGCAATCGGCCGACATCGTCCTTGAGATCGATGGCGAGGACCACCGCCACACCGCCACCGGCAGCGGGCCGGTGGATGCGACCTTCATGGCGGTGAAGGCGCTGGTGCCGCACGAGGCCGCGCTGGAGCTCTACCAGGTCCACGCCGTGACCGAGGGCACCGACGCCCAGGCCACCGTGAGCGTGCGGATGCGCGAGGCCGGCAAGATCGTCACCGCCCAGTCCTCGGACACCGACACGGTCGTGGCCTCGTGCCGCGCCTATGTCCACGCGCTCAACAAGCTCCTGGTGCGGCGCGAGAAGACCAGGCCGGCGGTGGCCGTCTGAGCGGCCAGCCAGGACATCGCTCACCCTGCGGGGGCCCGGCGGCCCCCGCTTTCTCTTTGACGGCCATCGCCCGCGGAAGATATAAGCAATTCTAAAGGGCGAAACCCAAAAACGGCCCGAAAAAATACGGCACTGAGGCAGCGGCGCAGGCGGAGAGCATGTTCGGCGGACTCTTCAGCATCTTCTCGAACGACATGGCGATCGATCTCGGGACCGCCAACACCCTTGTCTATGTCAAGGGCAAGGGCATCGTCCTGAACGAACCCTCCGTCGTGGCCTTCCAGACCATCCAGGGCAAGAAGGAGGTCAAGGCGGTCGGCGAGGATGCCAAGCTCATGCTCGGCCGCACTCCGGGCTCGATCCAGGCGATCCGGCCGATGCGCGACGGCGTGATCGCGGATTTCGAGGTCGCCGAGGAGATGATCAAGTTCTTCATCAAGAAGGTGCAGCCCAACACCATGTTCTCGAAGCCGCTCGTGGTGGTCTGCGTTCCCTATGGCGCAACCGCCGTCGAGGAGCGGGCGATCGAGCAGTCGGTGCTTTCGGCGGGTGCACGCAAGGCCTATCTGATCCCCGAGCCCATCGCGGCAGCCATCGGCGCCGGCCTGCCGATCACCGAACCGACGGGCTCGATGATCGTCGATGTCGGCGGCGGCACCACCGAAGTCGCGGTTCTCTCGCTTTCGGACATCGTCTACGCCCGCTCGGTGCGCGTCGGCGGAGACAAGATGGACGAGGCGATCATCAGCCACCTGCGCCGCCAGCACAACCTGCTGATCGGCGAATCCACCGCCGAGAAGATCAAGAAGGCGATCGGCACCTCGCGGATGCCGGCAGATGGGGTCGGCGAGACCATGATGATCCGCGGCCGCGATCTTCTGAACGGCGTGCCGAAGGAGCAGGAGATCACCCAGGCCCAGATCGCCGAGGCCTTGGCCGAGCCGGTGCAGCAGATCGTCGAATCCGTCATGGTGGCGCTGGAGGCGACGCCGCCGGACCTTGCCGCCGACATCGTGGACAACGGCGTGATGCTCGCGGGCGGCGGCGCGCTGCTGCACGATCTCGACGTGACGCTGCGCGAGCAGACCGGGCTTGCGATCTCGGTTGCCGAGGATCCGCTGGCCTGCGTTGCGCTCGGCACCGGCAAGGCGCTCGAGCATCTCGACCGTCTGGCTCATGTGATGAAGGTCAGCCTCTGACCGGAAGGAGAGGAATGTGAGGCGACCGGCCTCACCTCAGGAAAGCCAGCTCGCCCGGACAGTCCACCGCATCCTTTTCGGGCTGGTCGTCCTGTCCTCGGGTGTCCTGGTCGTGCTCTGGCGCAGCGACAATCCGCGCCTCGAATACCTGCGCGTGACGCTCGCCGATGCGGTGCTGCCCTCCATGGAGTGGACCAACAAGCCGATGGAGTTCATCGACGGCCTGTCGCGCGACTACCGGAACTTCCTCGACGTCTACAACCAGAACCGCGAGCTGCGCCGCGAAATCCAGAGCCTGCGGGGCTGGCGCGAGACGGCCCGTCAGCTCGAGGAGGAGAACGCCCAGCTCCGGGCGCTCAACAACGTTCGACTCGCCCCCGGCACCACCTTCGTGACAGGCGACATCATCGCGGATTCCGGCGGGCCTTTCCTGCAATCGGCGCTTGTCAATGTGGGCGCCCTCGACGGCGTCGTCGATGGCGCCGCGGCGGTCGATGGCAACGGGCTGGTCGGCCGGGTCGTGGGCGTGGGCGAGCATGCGGCACGGCTGCTGCTGGTCACCGATTTCTCTTCGCGGGTGCCGGTGCTGATCGAGCCTTCAGGCCGGCGCGCGATCCTCGCCGGCGACGGGACCGACATACCGCGGATCGAATTCATCGAGAATGTCGACGATGTGCAGGCCGGCAACCCGATCCGGACTTCGGGCGACGGCGGCGTCTATCCGCCGGACCTCCCGGTCGGACGGCTGATCGCCTTGCCCGGGGGCACCTGGCGGGTGGCGCTCGCCGCCGATTTCGACCGGCTCGAGTTCGTCCGGCTGCTGCGCTACATTCCCGACACCGCCATCGACCAGCCTGGCGGGCTGATCCTCACGCGGCCGCGGACCGGCGACGAGCCGACCGACCCGGCCTCCGCAGTGCCCGGTGGCTGACATGGGCGGTACATGGCTCTCCCCTGCCCGTCTGGCCCGCATGGTCGCGCTCACCCTGCTGGGCCTTGTGGCCATCTTCATCGAGTCGGCACCTGTAGGCCTCGAGCCCGACGCCTATCCCTCGCCTGACCTGCTCTTCTGCCTCGTCGCCTACTGGTCCGTCCGCCGTCCCGGCACCGCGGCACTCCCCGTGGTCTGGGGGCTCGGCCTCGCCCGCGACCTGCTGACCGACCTGCCGGTCGGCGCCGGCGCGCTGGGGCTTTTATTGGTTTCGCGGTTCCTGCGGTCGCTTGGCGCAGGCCTCGCGCGGCGCGGCTTCGTGACCGAGTGGATGCTGGTCGCCACCCTGCTCGCGCTCTTTCTTGCCGGGCAGTGGCTCGTGGTCGCGCTCCTGCTGAGTTATCCGCCCTACCTCCTCGACCTCGCCTATCAGTGGGTTGCGACCATGGCGCTGTACCCGCTCATTGCGCTAGTCTTGCGGTGGTTGTTCCGCATCAGTTGGCGCCGGATCGAGCCGGCGTGAGGCAGCGGCGATGAACAGGGACCGCAAGGCGAGACTCGAGGAGCGGCGGCGGCGCAAGCGCGAGGAGGTCGAGAGCGCGGGGGCGCGGAGCGTCTCCCGGCGCGCGCTGATCCTGCTCGGCGCACAGCTTGTCGCCGGCGGCATCCTTGCCTGGCGGATGCGGCAGCTCCAGGTGATCGAGACCGAGCATTTCCGCCTGCTCGCCGAGGAGAACCGGATCAACATCCGGCTGCTCACGCCGGTCCGGGGCGAGATATTCGACCGGCTCGGCAAGCCGCTTGCGGTCAACCGGCAGAACTACCGGGTTGTGATGATCCGGGAACAGGCCGGCGACATCGAGACAATGCTCGACCGGCTCGGATTGATCATCGACATTCCGGAATACCAGCGCCGCAAGGTGCTGAAGGAGATGCGCCAGACGAGCGCGTTCGTCCCTGTCGGGGTGGCCGAGCACCTGGCCTGGCAGGATTTCGCCGCGATCAACGCCAACCTGCCCGCGCTCGCCGGCGTCGTGCCCGAGGTCGGCCTGACCCGGAACTACCCGGACGGGGAACTGACCGCCCATGTGATCGGCTATGTGGGCCGGGTGACCGAGGAGGATATCGCGGCCCAGGAGGTCCCTGACCCGGTCCTGCAGATACCGGAGTTCCAGATTGGCAAGAACGGCATCGAGAAGTCCATCGAAGCGGAGCTTCGCGGCACCGCCGGGATCAGCCGGATCGAGGTCAACGCCCTCGGCCGGGTGATCCGGGAAATCGACCGGGTCGAAGGTGTGCCCGGTACCGACCTCCACCTGACCCTCGACCTCGATCTCCAGTCCTACCTGCGCGAACGGCTCGCGGAGGAGAGTGCTGCGGTGGTCGTCATGGACGTGACAAACGGCGACCTGCTCGCTCTGGCGTCCAACCCGCCCTTTGATCCCAATCTCTTCGTCCGCGGGATCACGCCGACCGAGTGGAAGGCCCTGCTTGAGAACGACCACCGGCCGTTGGCCAACAAGTGGGGCGCCGGAATGTATCCGCCGGGCTCGACTTTCAAGATGATGGTTGCGCTGGCAGCGCTGGAGGGCGGGGTGGTCTCGCCCGAGGAACGGGTCTTCTGCAACGGCGCGATGCGCCTCGGTAACCGCCGGTTCCACTGCTGGCGCAAGGGCGGGCACGGACACGTAAAGCTCCGGGAGGCGATCGAGCAGTCTTGCGACGTGTTCTACTACGAGATGTCGAAACGCCTCGGCATTGACCGCATCGCCGAAATGGCGCGCCGCTTCGGCCTCGGCGCAGAGCCCGACCTGCCGGTTCCTGCGCTCAAGGGCGGGCTCATCCCCGACCGCGAATGGAAGAAGACGGCAAAGAACGAGTCCTGGCAACTGGGCGACTCGCTGAACTCTGCCATCGGCCAGGGTTTCGTGCTCGCGACCCCGCTGCAGCTCGCAGTGATGGCGGCACGGATTGCCACGGGGACCGCAGTGCAGCCTCGCCTTATCTTTGCCCGCGGCGGCGTGCCTGTTCCTGTGGCGCCGCCGGCCGAGCTCGGGATCTCCGAGCGCAGTCTCGCCCTGGTGCGGGCCGGCATGATCGACGTGGTCAACGGCAAACGCGGCACCGCCCGGCGCTGGCGGATTGCGGATCCGGCCAACGCCATGGCCGGCAAGACCGGCACCAGCCAGGTGCGCAACATCACGGCGGCCGAGCGGGCCGCCGGAGTGACCCGCAACGAGCATCTGCCGTGGAACCGGCGGGATCACGCCCTCTTCGTCTGCTACGCACCGATCGAGAAACCGCGCTATTCCGTGTCCGTAATCGTCGAACATGGCGGCGGCGGGTCGGCAGTCGCGGCGCCGATCGCGCGCGACGTGATGATGCGCGCGATCTACGGGCGAGATGTTCCGGACGAGGCCTACCCGGAAGGAATGCGTCCGGAGCGTCCCAAGCCGCCATCCGAGCCCTCTCCCGCGGCAGGCACCGAGCGGATACCGACATGAATACGTCGGTCACCCATCCGGCGGCGCGGCCCGGCCTGTTCCGCAAACTCCTGCGCATCCACTGGGCGCTGATCTTCCTGATCACGGGAGTCGCCTCGGTCGGCTTCCTGATGCTCTACTCGGTTGCGGGCGGTTCACTGGAGCCGTGGGCCGGCCGCCAGATGGTTCGCTTCGGCGCTGGCGTCGTGATCATGGTCGCGGTCGGAATGATCGACATCCGGTTCTTCCGCTGGGCCTCGCCCTTCGCCTATCTCGGCGCGCTCGCGCTCCTGGTGGCGGTCGAGTTCTTCGGCAAGGTCGGAATGGGGGCCCAGCGCTGGATCGATATCGGCCCGATCCAGCTGCAGCCCTCGGAACTCATGAAGATTGCCCTCGTGCTGGCACTTGCGCGCTACTATGACTGGCTGGACCGCGGCAAGGTTTCTAACCCTCTCTGGATGTTGCCGCCGGCCATCCTGATTGCAGTCCCGATGCTGCTTGTCCTGAAGCAGCCCGATCTCGGAACGGCGCTGATGCTGGGGCTCGGCGGTGCGCTGGTGATGTTCCTCGCCGGCGTGAGCTGGTGGTACTTCATCGGCGGCATCGGCGTCGTGGTTGCGGCGGGCGACACGGTCCTGGCCTCGCGCGGAACCGACTGGCAGCTGCTCAAGGACTACCAGTTCCGCCGCATCGACACCTTCCTCAACCCCGAGGCCGATCCGCTCGGCGCCGGCTACCACATCACCCAGTCGAAGATCGCCATGGGCTCGGGTGGCTTCTCCGGCCGGGGTTTCATGCAGGGGACCCAGACCCGACTCAACTTCCTGCCGGAGAAGCACACGGACTTCATCTTCACCACGCTCGCCGAGGAGTTCGGGTTCATTGGTTCCGCCTCGCTCCTGACCCTCTACCTGCTCGTGCTGGTGTTCGCCATCGTGTCGATGATGGGCAACCGCGACCGGTTCGGCGCACTCGTGACTGGCGGCCTGATCTCGACCTTCTTCCTGTTCTTCGCCATCAACATGGCAATGGTGATGGGCCTGATGCCGGTCGTGGGCGTGCCGCTGCCGCTGGTGAGCTATGGCGGATCGGCGATGCTGGTCTTGCTCCTGGCCTTCGGCCTGATCCAGTCTGCCCATGTCCATCGCCGCTGAGGGGAATCGCCGATGCCGCCAGTCGTCTGCTTCGCGGGCCGCGCCGATCAGCGCGCCGCCTACGGGCGCCATATCGCCGAGGCTGCACGCGACGCCGGTCTGGCGATCGAGCTGCACATGGAGCCGGCGGCGGTCGATCCGGGGGCCGTCGAGTATCTCGTCTATGCCCCGAACGGCCCGGTGCAGGACTTCGCGCCCTATACCCGGCTCAAGGCCATTCTCAGCCTTTGGGCCGGAGTCGAGGCGGTCCTGAAGCTGAGCCTGCCGCCGCAGGTGCCGCTGGTGCGCATGGTCGAGGAGGGACTGACTCTCGGCATGGTCGACTACGTCATGGGCCATGTCCTGCGCCACCATATCGACATCGATCGTTACATCGGCGCGTCGGCAATCGGGGGGTGGGAGACCGGCTTTCCGCCGCTCGCCCGCGACCGCACCGTGGGCGTGCTCGGGCTTGGCGCGCTTGGCAGCGCCTGCGCGCAGCGTCTTTCGGCGCATGGCTTCCGGGTCGCCGGCTGGTCGCGCTCGCCGAAGCAGATCGAGGGTGTCGATTGCCGGACCGGGGAGGAGGGGCTCGACGAAACGGTCGCATTGGCGGAGATCCTGGTCCTGCTCCTGCCCCATACCCGCGATACCTACCGGATCGTGAACGCGCGGCGCATCGCGCTGATGCCGCTCGACGCCTGCCTCGTGAACGCTGCCCGCGGCCAGCTCATCGACCACGTCGCACTGCTCGAGGCGCTGAACGCCGGGCTGCTCCGCCATGCGACGATGGACGTATTCGACGTCGAGCCGCTGCCGCCCGGCGATCCCTACTGGACTCACCCCCGGGTCACGGTCACGCCGCACATCGCCAGCGTGACCCGGCCCGAGACCGCGAGCCGCGCCCTCGTCGCCCAGATCGCCCGGCACCAGCGGGGCGAGCGTTTCCTCCATGTTGTAGACCGCGCGCGCGGCTACTAGATTCTTCGAGTTGACCGGCTGGGCCGGCAGTCAGGGATGGGCATGGCCAACAAACCGAAGCCGGAGAAACGGCGACGCACGCGGCGCAGGACCGGCTTATGGCACAATGTGCGCGCGAACTTCCTGACCGGCCTCGTTGTGGTCATACCCGTCGTGCTGACCATCTGGCTGACCTGGACGTTCATCACCTTCGTCGATTCGAAGGTCGTGCCGTGGGTGCCCGCACCCTACAACCCGCGGACCTATTTCGAGACCGACATCCCGGGCTTCGGCCTGGTGATCTTCCTGCTCTTCACCTCGTTCATCGGCTATCTGGCGAAACGGGTGTTCGGCCGCCAGCTGATCCGTCTCGGCGAGGACATGGTGGCGCGGATGCCTGTCGTGCGGTCGATCTACAATGCGGTGAAGCAGATCGTCGAGACCATCCTCAGCCAGTCGAAATCCTCGTTCCGCCAGGCCTGCCTCGTGGAGTACCCGCGCAAGGGTCTCTGGGCGGTTGCGTTCGTCGCCGCCGATACGAGGGGCGAGGTCCTCGAGCGCGCCGGCGAGCGCGAGATGATGAGCGTCTTTCTGCCGACGACACCGAACCCGACCTCGGGCTTTCTCCTGTTCGTGCCCAGGAAGGATGTGGTGTTGCTCGACATGACCATCGAGGAAGCGGCAAAGCTGATCATCTCGGCCGGCCTCGTGGTGCCGCCGACCAGGGCCGAGCGCGAGGCGGCGGCGCGCAATACCGAGGCGCGCAAGCAGGCCCTCGCCCGCGCCGCCGGCGCGACGGACGGCGTGCCGAAGATCTGAGGCTGCGCCTCGGAACGGCGGCGGCCCTTCAGGTGGCCACGGGCACCGGCTAATCCTTCCACCAGACTTCCGGCCGCCAGCCGTAGAGGGCGTCGCGCTCGGGCTTCGCGTATCCCCGCTGCCAGGCGATTCGGTCGGCCGGCAGGTAGCCGAAGGGAATCACGTAGATCCCGGCACTCAGGACGCGGTCGAGGGCCCGCACGGCCGATTCGAATTCCGGCCGTTCCGACGCCGACAGGAGCGCCGAGATCATGGCATCGACCGCGGGATCGGCCACGCCCATGTAGTTGCGCGACCCCGGCTCCTCGCGCCCCGCCGACCCGAAATAAAGCCGCTGCTCGACGCCGGGGCTCAGGGACAGAAACCAGCGGTTCACCGTCATGTCGTAATCATAGGTGCGCCGACGCTGGACGTACTGCGCGTCATCGACGCGCCGCGCCCGCGCCTCGATCCCGAGCCGCCGGAGCGCCCCGGCCCAGAGCTGCGCCAGCGTTTCGTCCTCGGTGCTCGCGACCAGGATCTCGAATTTCATGGGCTCGCCGGCGGCGTTGCGCCTTGCGCTCCCGTCCGCCCTCCATCCCGCCTCATCCAGAAGCTGCGCTGCCTCCCGCAGCCGCGCCCGGTCGCGCCCGCTGCCATCGCTGACGGGGGGTCTCCAACCGTGCTCGAGCGTCCCCGGCGGCAGGTCGGCCGCGAAGGGTGCGAGCAGGTCCGCCTCGCGCCCGGAGGCGGCCCCGGAGAAGCCGAGCGGCGAATTGTCGAAGTAGCTCGCGATCCGCGTGAGCTGGCCCCGATACATCCGCTGGTTGACCCATTCCCAGTCGAAGGTCAGCGCCAGCGCCTCGCGCACGCGGCGGTCGGCGAAGACCGGGCGGCGGGTGTTGAAGACGAAGCCGTGCATTCCGGTCGGCCGGCCGTGATGGATCTCGCCTCGGCTCAGACGGCCGTCGAGCGCCGTCGGGAAATCGTATCCCTCGACCCAGCGCACGGGGTCAGAATCGTTGAAGATCGACACGGAACCTGTCTTAACAGCGCTCCATAACGCTTCGGAATTCCTATAATATTCGTAGACGATCTCATCGAAGTTCGCGAGTCCCCGGTTACCGCCGAGATCGCGGCCCCAATAGTCCGGATCGCGGCGGAAGCTGACAAAGCGCCCGGGCTCGAAGCCCTCGATGACGTAGGGCCCGGAGCCGATCACCGGTTCGAGAGTCGAGCGCGTGAAGTCCCGACCTTCCCACTGCGCCTTCTTGAGAATCGGCCGCAGCCCCATGATGAGCGCGAGCTCGCGGTTCGGTTCCGTGAAGGTGATGCGGAGGCTGCGCGGCCCGGTCTGCCGGACCTCGCCGACGGCATCCCAGGCGTTGCGGTAGGCCGGGTGCCCTTGCGTCGCCAAGGTCTCCAGCGACCAGATCACATCCGCGACAGTGACGGGGCTTCCGTCCGAGAACCGCGCCTCGGGTCTGAGCGTGAACTCGACCCAGGACCGGTCCGAGGGCGTCTCGATCGACTCGGCAAGAAGGCCATAGAGCGAGAACGGCTCGTCCCAGTTCCTCAGCATGAGCGACTCGACCACATGCGCCTTCACGCCCCAGGGCGCGCGCCCCTTCAGAAGGAACGGGTTCAGACTGTCGAAGCCACCGAGCTCGCCGAAGACGACGCGCCCGCCCTTCGGTGCATCCGGGTTCGCATAAGGCAGGTGCGCGAAGCCCGGTGGCAGCGCCGGTGCGCCGTGCATCGCGATCCCGTGGACGGGCTCTGCGCCGGCCGGCACGGCTCCCGGCGCGGCCAGCAGCGCTAGCAGCAGCATGACCCGGGCGGTTGCCTTCGCGAACCGATTCACTGCCGAATTCACGCTTTCGGCACAGGCAGTTAGATTCGGCTTGCCGCCCCGGCATCGATTGCGTATGATGCAGCCACTGCTCGATAGGTTTCTTGCCTGTATGAAACCTGCCTCAACACCTGACGCGTCCCCTTCGGGGGACGCCTTTTTTTTTGGCGGGCGGTTCATAGCGACGGTTTGCCTCTCGTCAGCCCCTGCGATGGCCCTATCGTTTCGGCCGGGCGCACACTCGCCCAGATTGCACGTGAAGGAAAGGGGTGGACCATGTCGCTCAACGGCAAGGCTGCAGTCGTGACCGGATCGACTTCCGGCATTGGGCTCGGCATCGCCGAGGCCCTGGCCCGGGCGGGCGCGTCGGTCGCTCCGAACTCCTGTACGGATTCGCCCGAGGACCGTGCGCTGGCCGCGCGCGTCGCCGCAGCGAGCGGCGCCGACGTCCGCTACATCAGCGCCGACCTCTCCGACACGGCTGCCTCCCGCGCTCTTGTCGCCAGGGCCGCGGAGACCTTCGGCGGCGTCGACATCCTGGTCAACAATGCCGGCATCCAGCACGTCGCCCCGATCGACGAGTTCCCGGTCGCGAAATGGGATGCGATCCTCGCCATCAACCTCTCCTCGGCCTTCCACACCACGATCAGCGTCGACGGCGGCTGGACCGCGGAATGACCGGCCGGCACACGCGCCGGACGGTCAACCTGGCGTTGCAGGGCGGCGGTGCCGACAGCGCCGAAGCCACCGTCGATCTGCCTGCGCTGCTCGACTGACCGGACGGCATCCCGGAACGGGTCTGCCCGGCTATAGTCTGCGCGGGATACCGAGTCGCGGGAGGCCATGCTCAACATCCTCGTTCTCTGCACCGGCAACTCGGCCCGCTCGATCCTCGCCGAGGCGATCCTGAACCGCAACGGCTCGGGGCGCGTGCAGGCCTGGTCTGCCGGCTCGAATCCGACGGGCGTCGTGCATCCGGCGGCTCTCAGGCTGCTCGCCGACCGGGGCTTTCCGGCCCGGGGCTATCGTTCGAAGAGCTGGGACGAGTTCGCCGCCCCCGGTGCGCCGGAGATGGACGTCGTGATTACCGTCTGCGCTGCTGCTGCCGGCGAGACCTGCCCCGTCTGGCCCGGAGCGCCTCTGCGGGCCCACTGGGGCGTCGAAGACCCGGCCGCGGCGCCGCCCGACCAGATCGACATGGCGTTCCGGCTCGCCTACGAGCGTCTCGCCGCCCGCACCGGCACACTGCTCGCGCTGCCGCTCGAGACCATGCGTCGCAGCGCGCTGCAGGCCGCGCTCGACCGCATCGGGTGCACGTGAGGCCCGGCCACCCGATCGGCATGGAACCGGGGGTTTTCCGCCCTGCCATCCCGGACTACATTGGCCCCATGGTCACGCTCGACATCATCTCCGACCCGATCTGCCCCTGGTGCTACATCGGCAAGGCCCGGCTCGATCAGGCCATCGCCGAGACAGGCATCGACCCCTTCGATGTCTCCTGGCGGATCTTCCAGCTCAACCCCGACATGCCGGCCGAAGGCATGGAGCGGCAGGAATACCTGCGGGCGAAGTTCGGCGGCCCCGAGGGCGCGAGGCAGGTCTACGACCGCGTGCGGCAGTTTGCCGAGGCCTCGGGCCTCACCCTCGACTTCGAGGCCATAGGGAGAACCCCGAACACGTTCGATGCGCACCGGCTCATCCGGTGGGCGCGCACCGCCGGCAACCAGGGCGCCGTGGTCCAGCAGCTGTTCCGCCGCTACTTCGAGCAGGGTCAGGACATATCCGACAGGGAGGTCCTTCTCGAGATCGCCGAAAGCGCCGGGCTGGACCGGGCGGTCGTCGCCGAACTCCTCGCCGGCGATGCGGACCGCAGCGTCCTGGCGGAAGAGGAGGACGCCGCCCGCCGCATGGGCGTGACGGGTGTGCCCTGTTTCATCATCGGCGGGCGATACGTCCTGCAGGGGGCGCAGGACGTGGATACCTGGAAGAGCGTGATCACCGAAATCGACACGGCGCTGAAGAAGGGCAACGCCGCGGAGACGGCGCCATGAACATGCTGATCGACACCTTCCAGCGCGCGAGCGACAGCCCCTGGTCCTGGGCGGTGGTCGCGCTGCTCGCGGTCGCGGCCCTGCTCAGCCTCTATCACTGGCGGACCTGCCCCCATCTCTGCCGGCGCGACGCCGCCGCCGATGACCCGGCCCGGCCGGTCGATGCGCCCGTCATCGCCGGGCCGCGCTTCGTGGTCGTGATGCTCGCCGGAATAGCGTCCGTCCTCACCGGCCTCGCGATGGTCTCGCACGAGGCCAACCCGCCGCTGGCCCTGTTCCTGATCGCGGCCGGAGTGTTCGCGGTGCGGTTCGAACCCGCGCTGCTGCAGCTCCGCGAATCGGTGCGGCGGCTCGGCGCGGCCCGGCAGCAGGGCCCCGACGCCGTTGCCGCCGCCGAGGACAGGCTGAAGAATGCCCATCTCTGGCTCGTCGCCACGAACTTCCTGATCCTGTTTGCGGTCGTCGCGGCGCTGCTCGCGTTCTGAGCCGCGCTCAGAACTCCGGCCGCCGCAACTCCGGCTGCGCCGCCGCCAGCGCGGCGCCGATCCTCAGCGCCATCGCCTCGTCGCCGCCGCGCGCGGCGATCTGCAGGCTGGTCGGCAGGCCCCCGGCGGTCAGACCGGTCGGCAGCGCCAGGCCGCACATGCCGAGGTAGTTGAACGGCCGGGTGAAATGCCCGGGGGCGACCGACTGGTCGACCGTGGCGACCGGCGGGGCGGCCGTGGTGACCGTGGGGGTCAGTACCGCATCGAACCCCCGCATGGCGGCGGAGAAGGCCGCCTGTACCTGCCGGCGGTCCTGCAGGATGCCGATGTAGTCGGCGGCCGAGATATCCCGCCCGGCCAGCACCCGGGGGCGCACATCCTCGTCGAGCGGCAGCGCGCGATCCTCATACATGGCGCCGTGGTGGAAATAGGCCTCGGCCGAGATCAGCCGCCCGTTCGCGCTGGTGAACTCGGCATAGCTCCGGGGCAGCGGGAACACCTCGATCCGCGCGCCGAGCCCGCGCAGGGTCTCGAGCGCGGCGTCGTAGGCCGCAAGGACCTCGGCCGAGCAGGCGCCGCGCTCCCGCGCATCGAGAGCACCGAGACGGAGCCCGGCAACCCCCCGGCCGAGCACACCATAGAGTCCCGCCCCGGCCGCACGGTCGCGGTCGATCGCCCAGCCCTCGCGCCCGTCCATGACCTCGAACATGATGATGGCATCGAGCACCGAGCGCGCCAGCGGACCCGGCGTGTCGAGCGTGTGCGACAACGGCAGGATGCCGTCGGTCGGCAGCCTGCCCTCGGTGACCTTGAGGCCGGTCAGCCCGCAGAACGCCGCCGGCAGCCGCACCGAACCGCCGGTATCGGTGCCGACCGCGCAGACCGCCATCCCCGCCGCCACCGCCGCGGCCGAGCCCGCCGACGAGCCGCCGGGCACCCGGTGCACCTTGCGGTCCCAGGGATTCCAGGGCGTCCCCATCCGCTGGTTGGTGCCCCAGCCGCCGAAGGCGCATTCCACCGTCTTGGTCTTGCCGAGCACGATGCCGCCCGCCGCGATCAGGCGGCGCACCAGCGTGCCGGTCGCGCTCGCCACCCGGTCCCGCATCGCCAGCGAGCCTCCCGTCGTGACCCTGCCCTCCATGTCACAGAGGTCCTTGAGCCCGAACGGGATGCCGTGGAACGGGCCGATCCGGTGGCCCGAGGCGATCGCCCGGTCCGCCGCCTCGGCTGCGGCCCGCGCCTCCCCGGCATAGACCGCCTGAAAGGCGCCGATCTCCGGGTCGCGCAGCGCGATCCGGTCGAGATGCGCCTCGACCACCGCGCTCGGGCGGAGCGTCCCCGCCCGGTAGGCGTCCGCCAGGGCGGCAAGGGACGGGAAGGGATCGGACGGGTCGATGTTCATGCCGGGCCTCGCGCAAGCCGCCGGGTCGCTCCGCGGCGGCGGCGCAGATCCTTGCACCGGAACGCAGGGCGCGACAAGCCTCGCGTCGCTGGGGCGCGATGGCGTCGAGCGGGGCGGCGCGATCTGCTCGGGGCGCCGGCGGCAGGCAGGGGGGAGGTGCGCCTGCCGCCGGCGGCCCTTCGCATCCGATGCCCGCCCGCATCCACCGGTGTGGCTCCCTCGCGCACAGCATCGGATCCGCTCTGAGCCGACCCTATGTGCGCAAAGCTGAACGAATCCTGACAGGGCGCATGAAGTCTTTGTCATCTTCGCGGCCGCCCGCTGCCGCGGCGGCCCCGGCCCCGCTTGCGCTTCGCCACGGCTCGGCTACTGATGCTCGGGCGCCCCGCCCGCGGCAGGGCCCGAGCAATGGAGGACGAACATGCCCAGGACCGAGGCCGAGACCGTCCGGCTGGACCCGGCGGACAATGTGGTGACCGCGGTCCGCCCGCTGGCGGCCGGCGTGGCGGTCGAGGGCGGCCTCACGCTGGGCCTGATCCCGCGCGGCCACAAGGTCGCGACCCGCGCCATCGCCGAGGGCGAGCCGGTGCTGAAATACGCCCAGGTGATCGGCTATGCCGCCACCGCCATCGCGCCGGGCGAGCATGTGCACAGCCACAACCTCGAATTCCGCGGCACCCGGCACGACTACGAGTTCGCGACCGATCTCCGCCCCGTGGCGATGGTCCCGGAGGCGGCCCGAGACCGCTTCATGGGCTTCCGCCGCGCCAATGGCCGCTGCGGCACGCGGAACTACATCGCCGTGCTGACCTCGGTGAACTGCTCGGCCACCGCCGCACGCCAGATCGCCGCCGCCTTCGGGCCTGAGGCGCTGGCGGAGTTCCCCAATGTCGACGGCGTCGCCGCCTTCGTGCACGGCACCGGCTGCGGCATGGGGGCCAATGACGAGGGCTTCGGCGCACTCCAGCGGGTGATGTGGGGCTACGCGCGGCACCCCAACGTGGCCGGCGTGCTGATGGTAGGCCTGGGGTGCGAGGTCAACCAGATCGACTGGCTGCTCGAGGCCTACGGCATCGAGAAGGGGCGCATGTTCCAGACCATGAACATCCAGGACGTGGCGGGGCTCAGGCGCACCGTCGAGGCCGGCATCGCCAAGGTGCAGGCCATGCTGCCGCTCGCCAACGCTGCGGTCCGCGAGCCCTGCCCGGCCTCGGAGCTGATGGTCGCCTTGCAATGCGGCGGCTCGGACGCCTGGTCCGGCATCACGGCGAATCCGGCGCTGGGACACGCCTGCGACCTTCTCGTCGCCCAGGGCGGCACGGGGGTGCTGGCCGAGACCCCCGAGATCTACGGCGCCGAGCACCTGCTGACCCGCCGCGCGGTCAGCCGTGCGGTGGGCGAGCGCCTCGTCGAGCGCATCCTGTGGTGGGAGGACTACACCGCCCGCAACAAGGGCTCGATGGACAACAACCCCTCGCCCGGCAACAAGAAGGGCGGGCTGACGACGATCCTCGAGAAATCCCTCGGCGCCGCCGCCAAGGGCGGCACCACGCCGCTGACCGGGGTCTACAAGTATGCCGAGCCGGTGACGGCGCGGGGCTTCACCTTCATGGACAGCCCGGGCTACGACCCGGCCTCGGTCACCGGCCAGATTGCCTCGGGGTGCAACCTCGTCGCCTTCACCACCGGGCGGGGCTCCGCCTTCGGCGCCAAGCCCGCGCCCTCGATCAAGATCGCCACCAACACCGAGATGTACGCCCGCATGACCGAGGACATGGACCTGAACGCCGGCCGCATCCTCACCGAGGGCGCCAGCGTCGAAGAAATCGGCCGCGAGATCTACGCCCTGGTGCTGCGCGTCGCCTCTGGCGAGCGGACCAAGTCCGAGGCCCAGGGCCTCGGCGACTTCGAGTTCGTGCCGTGGCAGATCGGGGCGGTGATGTAGGGGGTGATGGGCGCTGTCAGGCGATTACCCTACGTGACCCCTTGAACCTCTGCCTCGGGCTGCCGGAATCCGGACCACAGGAGACGGACCGGATATGAAGCAAAGCAGGTTCAGCGAAGAGCAGATCATCGGATTGCTGCAAGAGCCGGAGGCTGGGGCGCCGGGCACGGAGATCTGCCGGCGGCATAGCATGTCGTCGGCGACGTTCTGCGCCTGGAAGGCAAAGCACGGCGGGATGGACGTCTCGGCCGAACCTACTCCGAAGATCGCCGGCGATCGCCAGCGTCACCCACGGCCGCGCGCTGCGATACGCCGAAGGCTCCGCGCGCGGCCTTCCTACACCACCACCGGGGACACTGCCGCAATGCCCGATCAGCCCGCGGACCTGGCCTTCATCGACGTGACGAGACCGTTCGAATTCAGGTAGCCGCCCAGTTTGTCAATCAGTCGCGTGAAGTACCGAGCGAGATAGAGACGGACACAAGCTGAAGTGTCAACGGCGGAGACAAAGTCGGCCATTCGGCGGCGCAAACCCAGGCCATGGGGCGAGCGCCGAGCGGCATGACGCGCGCGCTCTGCAGAGAGCTGGCGCGTGTCATGGCGCGTTGGCCCGGAGGGCCGATCCTGCGACGAGGGATCGGACGCCGACGTCGGCTTTCCGGGCGCGGCTCTTGGTGACCGGGAACTTCGCGGCCTTGATGCGGCGCTCCAGTCATGCCGCGTCCCCTGACAGCAGGGACATGTAGGCTGCGGCCGAAGTGGTCGCGACATCGACGCGCGGCAGGTAGGGATAGACGTCGAGGTCGAGCTTCGGTGGCCGCTTCTCGACCTGGCAGAGAACGAGATGCGTGACGGCATCGAAGCCGACCGCCCCCAGTTGCAGGGCCTTCTTCACGGCGGCATGGAGATCGTCGATGCCGAAGGTCTCGAGCAGGCGCAGGACCTGGACGTACGCGCGGCGTCCCATCTTGAGCATGCGCGCTTCCATCAGCCGACGCAGGGTCGCGAACTCGGGCGGCAGGTCCCATCCGGCCAGGGGCGCCGCCTGGTCGAGAGCGTTGATCTTCCTCTCGATCAGCGGGAGGTAATGGATGGGATCGAAGACCATGTCCTCGCGGTCGTAGCAGCGCGGATGGCATGCGATGACGTCGCCGCCGCAGCCGATCACGACCGCGTCGACATAGCCCCGGATCCAGACGTCGCGATGGCCGTAGGCGACCGGTACCGAGTAGTCGTTGGTCTTGTAGCGCACCAGCGCCTGGGAGCTGACCCGTCCGGTGGCCTGGTCGCAGGCATCGAACGGCGCCGCGGGGAGGTCGGACATCGCGGCCAGATCCCGCGCGAGGCGTTGCCCGATCGTCTCGGACCAACCCCGCAGAACATCGGCCTGGCGCTTGCAGCACTGTTCCTCAAGGTGGGCGTT
Source organism: Limibaculum sp. (assembly GCA_039805905.1). Taxonomy (GTDB): domain Bacteria; phylum Pseudomonadota; class Alphaproteobacteria; order Rhodobacterales; family Rhodobacteraceae; genus Thermohalobaculum. Next base: position 323,374 of record JBDIVM010000002.1, read on the forward strand.
GAACGCGTCCCAGGTCGCGAACCGCGGGATCGGCACCATGAAGTTGCGGCGCGACAACCCCACCAGCCCCTCGACCTTGCCCTTGTCGTTGCCCTTGCCGGGCCGGCCGTAGCGGTCGCGGAACAGGTAATGCGAGAGGAACCCGCTGAACAGCGTGGCGCGCTGCCGCGTCCCGTCGGGCAGGATCCTCGAGACCAGGCAGCGGTCGTTGTCGTAGAGCACCGACAGTGGCACCCGGCCGAAGAAGGCGAAGGCGTGGATGTGGCCGTCCACCCAGGCCTCGGCCGTCGCCGCCGGATAGGCGCGGACAAAGCAGGCGTCGCTGTGCGGCAGGTCCAGAACGAAGAAGTGCGCCTTCTGCTCGATCCCGCCGATGATCACGAGGGCCTCGCCGAAGTCCGCCTGCGCATGCCCGGGCGGATGCGCCAGCGGCACGAACATCTCCCGCCCCCGGCGGTCGCGCTCCCGCACATAGTCCTTCACGATCGTGTAGCCGCCGGTGAAGCCGTGCTCATCGCGAAGCCGGTCGAACACCCGCTTGGCCGTGTGCCGCTGCTTGTGGCGGGACCCGCGATCCGCCTCCAGCCAGCCGTCGATGATCTCGGTGAACCCGTCCAGCTTCGGCCGCTTCACAGGGGCGGTGCGCCGGTATCCGGGGGGCACCGAGAACGCGAGCATCTTGCGGACGCTGTCGCGCGAGATCCCGAAATGCCGCGCCGCCTCTCGCTGGCTCATGCCCTCCGCACAAGCCAGACGAACCTTCCGATACATGTCCACGGTGATGATCCTCCCGCCCTCCCTCCAACTGCAGCGAGGGCAAAGGTGGACGACTATTGCGCAGCCCGCAGCGGGCCTACCCCGCCGCTACCGTGGTCGACTTTCTCACCGCCGTTCTCACCCGAGTGTCCGGTCGAAATGGGGGCCAGCTCATAACCGACATTCGCAGTCGAGCACCAGATCGCCCTCGCTGGACGGTTATCGAACGCCGCCGCCCTCGCCGCCGGCGATGCCGGCCCGGAGCGCCGCCGTGTCGGGCGTTTCACCATGCCGGGCCTCCCGCCGCACGGCGCAAACGGAAAAGCTGGGCGCCGATCCCGGCCCCGAAGGAAACCGCAGGCATTGGGACCAATCTGCGCGCGCGTTCGGTCATGCCGCAGTAACAGTTCATCCCTGAATGTAACGCGAGGCATCGGGCCCTGGCGCGGCTCCCGGATTCGCGGGACCCGTTGCGCGCGACCGGCAGCACTGCCCATCAGCCGCCAGCCACCCGGATTTCCGACGTTACTCGGCCGGACGGGTCGAACCGGTGGAGACAGTAGACCGGGCGTCCCGCCATGTGTCCGGGGTACTCTCCCTTGCGGAGCGTCGTCGATACCGCGGTCGCGACCGTCACCGGGATCGCGCCGACCCGGCCTGTCGCCAGGCGATGCACGTGACCGCAGAAGACCGCGATCACGCGCCCCGACTGCTGAAGCGCGGCGCAGAGCCTCGACATCGCCTCCGGACTCTCGAAATGCATCCGCTCCGGCCCGACCGGCACGTCGAAGGGCGGGTGATGGAGAAAGATGGCGACCGGCTTCGCGGGACCGCCGTCGACCAGCCGGTTCAGGCCGGCGACCCGTTCCGCGCAGAAGTCGCCCTTGCCGCTGCGTGTGCTGACGGTATCGAGCATGACCAGCCGCACGGAGCCGCAATCGACCGCATACTGGATGAACTCGGCTCCGGCGGCGAGATATCCGTCGGCGGAGAAGGCGGCGCGGAGTTCCGCCCGGTCGTCCTTGTTGCCGGGCAGGACATAGACCGGCATGCGCGCCTGCCCGAGGATCCGGCGCGCCTCCGCATACTCGCCAGCCCGGCCGCTATGCACGATGTCGCCGGTATGGACGATCAGATCGGGTCTTGGATCGCACGCATTGATGGCGGCCACGGTCTCTGCGAAATCGGCGAGCCGCTGCGCTGCATCGGGCGTGACGAGGGCGACATGGGTGTCGGAGATCTGGGCGATGATCACGGGATCTGGCCTAGTGCGTTGCCTTCAGGCTCGCATAGTATTGCTTCAGGATCGCCACCACCTCGGGCCGGCTGAATTCCGGCGGGATGTCCTCATCGTTCGACAGCATCTCGCGCTGCTCGGTGCCCGAGATCGAGATGTGATGCGCGGGATCGTGCGGGCAGGTCTTTGCCGTCGCCATGCCGTCGCACTTCCGGCAGTAGAAGGTCACGTCGATCTTCAGCGGCCGGGTCAGCAGCGCCCCCTCCCACAGTTCGTCGAAGATGTGATGCGCATCGAAGGGACCATAATAGCTGCCGACCCCGGCATGGTCGCGCCCGACGATCAGATGCGAGCAGCCGAAATTCTGGCGGATGAGGGCATGCAGCAGCGCCTCGCGCGGGCCGGCATAGCGCATCTCGATCGGATAGCCCGCCTGGATCACGGTGCCCGCCCGGAAATAGTTGTCGATCATCGCCTGGATCGCCCGCGTCCGGACCTCGGCCGGGATGTCGCCGGCCTTCAGCCTGCCGAGTACCTGGTGGATGAAGACCCCGTCCGTGACCTCGGCGGCGATCTTGACCAGGTGTTCGTGGCTCCGGTGCATGGGGTTGCGGGTCTGGAAGGCAGCGACCTGTGACCAGCCCCGATCGAGGAACAGGGCACGCGCCTCGGCCGGGCGGATGTAGAGGTCCGGGTACCTGGCCGGATAGGCGCCCTCGCTCAGCACCATGACCCGTCCGGCGAGATTCACCTCGCCCTGCGCCAGAACCTTGGCTACTCCGGGGTGCTGCGGGTCTGTCGTCCGGTAGACGTGCTCCGCCTCCAACCGCCTGTCGCTCGCATATTTCTCGGCGACCTCCATGATCGCGAGGATCTCGCCGGACTCGGCATCGGCAAGCGCGACATGCTCGTCGCATCCGATCGGAGCGGCGAGGTCTCCGGCGACCGGCAGGGTGATCGGGATCGGCCAGAAGAGCCCGCCGGAGAGCTTCATGTCAAGGCACGCGCCCCGCCAGTCGTCATGACCCATGAAGCCCGTCAGCGGCGTGTAGGCGCCCATCGCCAGCATGAACACGTCCGAGACTGCCCGCGAATCGAGCGGGATACGCCGGAGCCGCCCGGCCCGTGCGCGCTCCTCGGCACGCTCGGTCTCCGGGAGCAGGAGCGGCATCACCGTGGCCGAGCCGTGCGGGGGAACAAGCCGCGTCATGGCACCACCCACCCGTGCCCGGGCGCATCCGCGGCCCGCACGCGCGTTCCGCAGCGGTGCCGGCAGCCGGACCGGGGCATCAGTCGACGATGTGGTAGACCGGCGCCGTCTCCATCGCGAACTCGCCGGTCCGGGCGTCATAGCGGGAGAGCGTGAAGCAGTGCCAGTTCTCGTCGTCGAGCTTCGGATAATCGCCCCGGTAGTAATAGCCCGGCCACCGCGTTTCCTTGCGGAACAGCGTATGGTGGGTCACCGCGAGCGAGGCGAGCAGCCGGTGATTCAGTTCCCAGGCGCGCTGGAGCTGGTGCAGATCCTCGGCACCGACATGCGCCATGTCCTCCTTCAGCATCCCGAGGAGATCGAGCCCGCGCTTCAGCCCCCATTCGTTGGTCATGTAGGTGGTGCTGATGCCGCCCACATACTCGTCCATGATCTTCTCGAGCCGCTGCAGGCCGTGGATCGGCAGGATGTAGCTGGGCGAGACGGTTCCGGCGACGATCTCGTTGCGGCCGACCCTGTAGGTCTCGAGCGGCCGGAAAACCGCCTCCTCGAGCGCCCGGCATTCGTTCTCGTCGACATCCGGCAGGTCGTTCCTCAGATCGGTCACATACTTCACCGCCGCCTTTGCGGCGATGCGGCCCTCGGTGAACGAGCCCGACGAGAACTTGTGGGCGGTGCCGCCGATCGTGTCACCGGCGCCGAACAGCCCCTCGACGGTCATCATCCGGTTGTAGCCCCACTGATACGCGTCGGGTGCGTAGTCCTCGGGCCCGCTCGCCCAGGCGCCCGAGCAGGTGGCGTGCGAGCCCATGACATAGGGCTCGGAGGTGGTCAGCTCGGGATTGGTCTCCTTCGGGTCGATGTTCTGCGAGGCCCAGACCACGGCCTGGCCGATCGTCATGCCGAGGAAATTCTCCCAGCCCACGGTCTCCTTGTGCGGATCCCGGAAGGCCTCCCTGGTGACCATGCGGATCGGCCCGCGCCCGGCGGCGACCTCCTTGAGGATGGCATGGTTGCGCAGGCAGGTCGGGACCGGGTGCCGGTCGATGTAGTCGCCGACCAGCGCCTTGGTGTCCTCGTACCAGGTCGATTCGTATTCCTTTCCGTAGACGTTCTCCGTGTAGGTCTTCAGGTGCAGGAAATAGGCTCCGACCGGTCCGTATCCGTCCTTGAAGCGGGTCAGGACGATGCGGTTCTCCATCTGGGTCATCTTCGCGCCGAGCTGCATCGGCAGGGCATAGGCCGAGGCGCTCGACCAGGGGGCATACCAGGTGCGGCCCATCCCCTCGCCGACCGCGCGGGGCTTGAAGATGTGCGACGCGCCGCCGGCACAGACGATGACCGCCTTGGCTCGGAAGATGTAGAAGTCGCCGGTCCGCACATTGAAGCCGACGGCACCGGCCACGCGGTTCTCCCTGGTCCGGTCCCTCAGCAGGTGGGTGACCATGATCCGGTTGTAGACCTCGGACGCCGCCTTGCGCGCGGCCTCGGCGACGATGGGCTTGTAGCTCTCGCCGTGGATCATGATCTGCCACTTGCCTTCGCGCTGGTAGCGGCCGGTCTTCGGGTCGCGCATGATCGGCAAACCCCATTCCTCGAACTTGTGGACGGTCGAATCCACATGCCGGGCGATGTCGTAGCCGAGATCCTCGCGCACGAGACCCATCAGGTCGTTGCGGGCGTAGCGGACATGGTCCTCGGGCCGGTTCTCGTCCCATTGCATGCCCATGTAGCAGTTGATGGCGTAGAGCCCCTGCGCCACCGCCCCGCTCCGCTGGATGTTCGCCTTCTCGACACAGACGATCTTCAGGTCGCGACCCCAGTAGCGCGACTCATAGGTCGCGCCGCAGCCCGCCATGCCCCCGCCGACGACGAGGATGTCGGCATCGACATGGACCGTCTTCCTGCCCCCGAACAGTGCCATGCTCACAGTCCCTCCCTGAACCCGGGCTGAAGCCGCCCGGGTGTCAGCGCCGGCAGGCCGCCCTCGATCTTCAGGGCCTCGGGCTCGTGGGCGAGTTCCTGCGAGGCGAGCATCGCGTCGGAGGGCCGCGGCAGCTCGGCCGGCGACGGGATGCTTCCCCAGGGCGTGGTCCGGATCGGCGAGACGAAATTCTTCTCGCGGCCGTCGCGGAACCGGAGCCGCCAGGAGATTGTGCCCTTTTCTTCTTCCCTGAGCACCCGGACGCTGTGGCCGAGCGGCGCGAAGTCGGCATATCCCCGGCAGTCGATGGCGTTCTGCGGACAGGCCTTCACGCAGGAATAGCACTCCCAGCACATGTTCGGCTCGATGTTGAAGGCGCGCCGGTATGTGGTGTCGATGTGCATGATGTCCGACGGGCAGATGTCCACACAGTGGCCGCATCCGTCGCAACTGGTCATGTAAACAAAGGTGGGCATGGGGTCGCGCTCTCCTTTGGCTGGGACTGCCCGGGGTTTCCCGTGCGTCAGTAATTCTGCGGCAGGCGCCTGGAGCTGCCGAGCGTGCCCGGCCGGTCGGCCGGCGCGGGCAGCCCGCGGCGCGTGCCGTTCGCCTTCTCCACCCGCTTCTGCAGGGCTGCGGCAGGCTTGAAGAACATGTGCGCGAACTTCGACCACGGCACCGAGCCGAACAGCACCGTCGACGCGCCGACGTAGAGGATCAGGAAGCCGACCGCGAGGGCGCCGCCGCCCATGCTCTGCGCCGCCCCCCAAAGGATCCCGGAGGTGACGCTGGCCAGGAGCGACACGATGAAGAGGTCGGCCCGCACGAGCCGGAAAGGCGAATGGCCCTCGGCCAGGACATCAACACGGATGAAGAACCAGAACCAGAAGCCGCCGGCGCAGGCCATCAGTGCCCCTGCATACCAGAGGAAGATGCAGAGCCCCGAGACCCCGGTGCCGCCGAACACGAGGACAAGCGTCGTGACCAGATAGATCACGAAGCCATACATGGTCAGGAGATGCGCGATCCGGCGGTGCTGGTTGCAGAACTCGGCCGAGGTCAGCACGTCGACCGCCGCGGTCTGGACCGCGAGCGCCGCGATCTTGCCGCCCCCAAGCGGGCGCCCTCCCCGGGCCTGGGTCCGGCTCCAGTTGTCGAAGAAGTAGCGCGCGCTGCCCTTGTGCAGCACATCGAACAGGGTGCCCCCGATGACCAGCAGGATCATCAGGATCACATAGGCCTGGATGACGCCACCCGGTATGGTCGCGGAGAGTTCTGCGAAGGGATTGATTGTGAACATCCGGTGATCTTCCCACGCCGGTTGCTGGCCGGTCTTTTGTCCGTGCGTCACCATAGCCAGTGAACCGGACCCCAGCAATCCGGAATTCCACACTCGCGGTATGGGTTGAGCGCACGACCTGTGCCGCCGGCGGCGCCGCGACACTGACGCCGGCTGACGTCATCGCTGCCCCCCGGAAAGGACGCCGCCGGACCGGATCGCCGCAGGCACGAACCCGCAGGTGCAGAACCGAAGTTCTCCTTGACTTGCGACCGGATAGGCCATTTCCGGAGCGCCAGACCGGCACGCGGCGACCGGACGCACCACCCGGTGTGCCGCGCGGCGATCCCGCAGGTGGGCGAGGAGCGATACCATGCCGGCGGCGCCAGGCCTGATCCCGCCACGATGGCGCAAAGGCGGCCAGGCGGCCGGCAGGACAATGCATTCCGGCAAACTGGCTCCACACGTCCTGGCCAGCGGCCTGACGGCGTTCCCGGCGGCCGGGCTGGTCGTCTGCCGACGGCGGGACCTCGACTCCATCTGGATGCGCCCGGGCGGACGGAGTATGGTCACCGCCGAGCGGTGAGGGTGCGGGGCCCGCTGTCCCGAACCCGAAATCCACGGCTTGCGGGACGAGAATGATCCCGTAAAACTTCGGGCGACCCGGGTTCGAATGGATGCTGCGAATGCCCGTTTCTACCGCGGCACGACCGCCGGACGACCTTTCGGCGCGCGAGTTCGGCGACAGAACGGGGCAGATGCTGCACCTGGGAGCGCTGCTTTCCGCCGCATTGTTTCTCGGTCTGATCGTATTCTTCGGTGCGATCGCCGTTTCCCTGAATCTTGCGGAGCGCGAGGGTGCTGCGATCAGGAACGATTTCGCGGTGTTCTGGGCCGCGGCGAGGCTTGCACTCGACGGTTCGGCGATTGCCGCATTCGACTGGCGCGCGATCCTCGCCGCAGAATCTCTGACGCATGAGAACGGAGACTACATATACTACTGGCTTTACCCGCCCTCGCTGCACATCATCATAACGCCGCTAGGAGCAATTGGTTACACACCAGCCTTTCTCCTGTTCACACTTGCCGGCATGCTTCTCTATTCGCGGGCCCTCATCGTTTGGGGACGGGAAAACGAGGCCGCTCGCACACTCGCCTTCGCATCCCCGGCAGTTGCCGCGGCGATTTTCTTCGGCAATCTCGCCCTGCTCTGGGTCGCCGTGCTGCTCTTCGCCTTGCGCGACCTGAGGGACGGCCGCGAGCTGAGAGCCGGACTCCTGATCGGGCTCCTCACGGTCAAGCCCCAGCTCGGGATACTCATTCCGGTCGCGCTGCTCGCCGGGGGATACTCGCATGCCTTCCGATCCGCGACCATCAGCGTCGCGGCGATCGTCGGCGTCACGATTCCGGTCTTCGGCATCGGGTATTGGGTGGAGTTCGCAAGGGCGATGGCGCAGATGACCGAGATCATCGCGAACGCAAAGAGCACGCCCGCGCTGTTTCACATGTCGACGATCACGCGCACGATGATTACCTGGTACGCCTTCGCGCGCGAGAACGGTGTCGGCCACCACGCCGCGCTGGTGCTGCAGCTGACGGTGTTCCTTGCAGCCGCGGCCAGCGTCTGGGCCGTCTGGTCACGGCCGGTCCGGTTCGAGTTCAAAGCCGCTGTCCTCTCCGTCGCGACCCTGCTCTGCACGCCCTATGCCTTCCTGTACGAACTGGTCCTCGCCGTTGCGGCGGCATTCTTTCTGGCGATCGCAGGCGCCTGGCACTCCCGGGAAGGCCGTCTCTTGGTTGCCGTCCTCTGGCTGCTGCCGGTCCCGAACGTCGTCTATCGCGTGTTGTTCGTCGGCGACATCGTTGTTCAGTACGCGGCCCCGGCGCTCACTCTCGCACTGGCAGCCATCGTTGCCATGGCCATGCGCCGGGCATCCACCTGAAGCGACTTACCGCCGGCAAGCGCTTCAGCTGCGGGCCGCGCCTGCCGTCACCGGGGCGCGGGGCTCGGTGCGGGCCGCTTCTTGCTCCGACGGCATGCGCCCGCCTGTCCGGGTTGCCGCGTCGACCGGGGGCGGCTCGCTCTTGCCCTTCACGGCGATGGGCCGCAGCGTCCCGAACGCGAACTCGTCCGCCACTGCGGCGCGCTCGCGGACCTCGCCGGTGACGAGCTCAGCCGTGCAGCGACGTTCACCGATGTCAACGGCGGAAACAGAGCCGACCATCCGGCGGCGCAAATCCAGCCCCTTGATCGCGATAGCGATACCCCGCACTACGCGCGCCCCAACTCCCCGGGTGCGCGTTCCGGGTCCGATACCCGACATCCCTGGCGGTCCGCGGCGCGCAAAACGCTGTTGCGGTCCGCGGCGGGCCTCACAGGAACAGGAACCCGGCCCCGCCCGCAGCGATCACCACCGCCCATGCCGGGGCCTTCCATGCGGCGAGGGCGACGAAGCAGGCCGCCGTCACCGCCATCGAGGCCGATGAAATGACTCCCGCAGGGAAGACGGGATCGTAGAGGGCGGCCGCAAGCAGACCCACAACCGCAGCGTTCACGCCCGCGAGCGCCTGCTGCGCTCGGGGCGCGCTGCGCAGGCGATCCCAGAACGGCAGGCCACCGATGAGGAGGAAGGCCGAGGGCAGAAAGATCGCCGCGAGTGCAATGCAGGCTCCGGCGACGCCCGAAGGCGGGGTCTCCATCACAGCTCCGAGATAGGCGGCAAAGGTGAAGAGCGGTCCCGGCACCGCCTGCGCCGCGCCATAGCCGGCAAGAAACGCCTCGCGGTCGACATGGCCGGTCGCGACGACCTCCGACTCGAGAAGCGGGAGGACCACATGGCCACCGCCGAACACCAGCGACCCCGCCCGGTAGAACGCGTCGACGAGCGGCAGGCCCGGGATTCCGGCGGCGGCGAGAAGCGGCAGCAGCGCGAGAAGCGCGAAGAATGCACCGAGGCACAGCCAGGCAACCGGCCGCCGCACGGCGCGGGCCAGAGCCTCGTCTTCCGTTGCCTCGCTTGCCGGGTTCCTCAACCAGAGAAGCCCGATCGCACCCCCCGCAAGGATGACACCTATCTGGCCGAGCGCGGAGGGAATCAGCATGGCGCCGGCCATGCCGATCACCGCGATGGTTGCCCGCTCGCGGTCAGGGGCAAGGCTGCGCGCCATGCCGAGCACGGCGTTGGCCACCACCGCGACAGCGGCGGCCTTCAGTCCCTGGATCCAGCCCGTGCCCGCAAAAGCCTCGAGCGAGCCTGCTCCATAGGCGAAGGCAACCATCAGGATTGCTGATGGCAGCGTGAACCCCGCCCAGGCGGCGAGCATGCCCGGATAGCCTGCGCGCATCAGACCGATCGCCATGCCGGCCTGGCTCGAAGCCGGGCCGGGCAGGAACTGGCAGAGCGCCACCAGATCGGCATAGGCCGTGTCGCTGATCCATTCGCGCCTTCTGACGAAGGCCTCGCGGAAATAACCAAGATGCGCGACCGGCCCGCCGAAGGACGTCACCCCGAGGCCGAGGAAGGCGCGGAACACCTCGCCGGGCGTACCGTCATGCCGGTCATTCGCGCTACGCGGCGGCGCCTCCGGCGCGTCAGGTATCATGGCGGATCCCGTTGGCCGATCGGCTGGCGCCAGGCTGATCTGTCACCACGGCCCCTCCCGCATCCATCCAATATGGCGGCCGAAGTTGCCGCACATGCCCATTTAGCCGCACTGCATGCCCGCGTCGATAACCTCGGTTCCGCGAAATCCTGCAGGTGCATCATGGCCCGGCATGCGTTGCCTGCACCCGGTCGCTCGGATTTGATGGCCGGCGTCTGCTCGATCGGTTAATCTGCCGACCAGAGCCGCGATCGGCGGCCGCGTGGAACGGGAGGAGATGCCGCCGTGATTCCTGGATCCTTCGAATACCATCGCCCCGGAAGCGTGGCCGAGGCGACCGGCCTTCTGGCCCGGCTCGGCGACGATGCCCGCATCCTGGCTGGCGGGCACAGCCTGATCCCCATGATGAAGCTGCGCATGGCGGCGCCGGGGCATCTGGTCGACCTGCAGCACATCGTCGCCCTCAGGGGGATCGCGCGCGAGGGCGGCGAGATCGTGATCGGCGCCATGACGACCCAGCACGAGCTGATCGCCAGCGACGAGCTGGCCGCGGCGGCGCCGCTGATCCGCGAGGCGGCGCTGCAGATCGCCGACCCGCAGGTGCGCTACATGGGCACCATCGGCGGCAACGTCGCCAATGGCGATCCGGGCAACGACATGCCCGGTGTGATGCAATGCCTGGACGCGAGCTTCGAGCTGACCGGACCCGGCGGGACACGCCGCGTCGCCGCGCGGGAATTCTACCAGTCGGCCTTCGTCACCGCCCGGGCCGAGGTCGAGATCCTGACCCACATCCGGTTTCCGGCTCCGCAGTCTGGACATGGCCATGCCTACCTCAAACAGAAACGCAAGATCGGCGACTATGCTACTGCGGCGGCTTCTGTTCTCCTGACGAAGTCTGGCGGAAAATGCACTGGCGCCTCGATCGCGCTGACAAACCTGAAGGACACCCCGATCCATGTCGGCGATGCCGGGCTGGCGGGCACGGATCTGGGCGAGGCCGCGCAGGCGACGGCCGTCGCCGGGATGCAGGCGGCAATCGACCCGTCGAGCGACAGCAGGGGGCCGGCGGAGTTCAAGCGCCACGTGGCCGGCGTGATCCTGCGCCGCGCCATCGCGCTGGCCGCCGCACGGGCCGGGTGAGGGAGGGGATGATGGCGAAACTGCATGTGAAGCTGACGGTCAACGGCAGGCCGGTCGAGGCGCTGGCCGAGCCGCGGACGCTCCTGATCCACCTCCTGCGCGAGGAGCTTGGCCTGACCGGCCCCCATATCGGCTGCGATACCAGCCATTGCGGCGCCTGCACGGTCGACATGGACGGAAAGTCGGTCAAGTCCTGCACGGTGTTCGTCGGCCAGGCCGACGGTGCCGAGATCCGCACCATCGAGGGCATTGCGAACACGGACGGGACGCTGCACGTGCTCCAGGAGATGTTCCGCGAGCATCACGGGCTGCAATGCGGCTTCTGCACACCGGGGATGATCACCCGGGCCTACAGGTTGCTCAAGGAGAACCCGAACCCGAGCGAGGCGGAGGTGCGCTTCGGCATCTCGGGCAATCTCTGCCGCTGCACCGGCTACCAGAACATCGTGAAGGCGATCATGGCCGCGGCCGCGACGCTGAACGCCCAGAAGGAGGCCGCGGAATGAACGACCAGACCCCTCCGGCCACGGAACGCGCCGAGAAGCTGAAGGGCCTCGGCTGCGCCCGCAAGCGCGTCGAGGATGCCCGCTTCACGCAGGGCAAGGGCAACTATGTCGACGACCTCAAGCTGCCGGGCATGCTGTTCGGCGACTTCGTGCGCAGCCCTTACGCCCATGCCCGCGTGGTCTCGATCAACGCCGAGGCCGCAAAGGCGCTGCCGGGCGTGATCGCGGTGCTCACGGCCGACGACCTGCGCCCGCTGGGCCTGCACTGGATGCCGACCCTCGCGGGCGACAAGCAGATGGTCCTCGCCGACGGCAAGGTGTTGTTCCAGGGACAGGAGGTTGCCTTCGTGGTGGCGACCGACCGCTATGTGGCGGCAGATGCCGTAGAACTGGTCGAGGTCGAATACGAGGATCTCCCCGTCGTCACCAATCCCTTCAAGGCACTGGAACCGGATGCTCCGGTGCTGCGCGAGGATCTCGCGGGCAAGTCCGAGGGCGCGCACGGACCGCGCCGGCATCACAACCACATCTTCACCTGGGAGCAGGGCGACAGGGAGGCGACCGAGAAGGTGCTGGCTTCTGCGGACGTGGTGGCCGAGGAGATGATCGAGTATCACCGCTGCCACCCCTGCCCGCTCGAGACCTGCGGCTGCGTCGCCTCGATGGACAAGGTGAACGGCAAGCTGACCGTCTGGGGCACCTTCCAGGCGCCGCATGCAGTGCGCACGGTCGCCTCGCTCATTTCAGGCATTGCCGAGCACAACATCCGCATCATCAGCCCAGACATCGGCGGCGGCTTCGGCAACAAGGTTGGCGTCTATCCGGGCTATGTCTGCTCGATCGTTGCCTCGATCGTTACCGGCGTGCCGGTCAAGTGGGTCGAGGACCGGATGGAGAACCTGATGGCGACGGCGTTCGCCCGCGACTACTGGATGAAGGGCCGGATCGCGGCGACGAAGGACGGCAGGATCACCGGCCTCTGGTGCCACGTCACCGCCGACCATGGCGGCTTCGACGCCTGCGCCGACCCGACGAGGTTCCCCGCGGGCTTCTTCAACATCTGCACCGGCAGCTACGACATCCCGGTGGCGTATCTGGCGGTCGATGGCGTCTACACCAACAAGGCGCCGGGGGGCGTCGCCTATCGCTGCTCGTTCCGGGTTACCGAGGCGAGCTATTTCATCGAGCGGATGGTCGACGTGCTGGCGGTGAAGCTCGGCATGGACCCGGCCGCGCTCAGGATGAAGAACTTCATCCGCAAGGAGCAGTTCCCGTACACCTCGGCGCTCGGCTGGGAATACGACTCGGGCGACTACCACACGGCGATGGCCCGCGCGCTGAAGGCGGTCGACTATGACGGGCTCAGGCGCGAGCAGGCCGAGCGGGTCGCCGCCTTCCGCCGCGGCGAGACCCGGACGCTGATGGGCATCGGGGTCAGCTTCTTCACCGAGATCGTCGGCGCCGGGCCGGTGAAGAACTGCGACATCCTCGGCCTCGGCATGTTCGACAGCTGCGAGATCCGCATCCATCCCACCGGCTCGGCCATCGCGCGGCTGGGAACAATCAGCCAGGGCCAGGGGCATGCAACGACCTTCGCCCAGATCCTCGCCTCGGAAATCGGCATCCCGGCCGACAACATCACCATCGAGGAGGGCGACACCGACACGGCGCCCTACGGGCTCGGCACTTACGGTTCGCGCTCGACGCCGGTCGCGGGGGCGGCGACCGCGATGGCAGGCCGCAAGATCCGGGCCAAGGCGCAGATGATCGCGGCCTACCTGCTCGAAGTCCACGACGACGACCTCGAATGGGAGGTCGACCGCTTCGTGGTCAAGGGCGCGCCAGAGCGGTTCAAGACCATGGCCGAGATCGCCTTCGCCGCCTACAACAAGGCGATCCCGGGGATCGAGCCGGGGCTCGAGGCGGTCAGCTACTACGACCCGCCGAACATGACCTACCCGTTCGGCGCCTATATCTCGGTCATGGACATCGACGTCGACACCGGCGAGGCGAAGATCCGCCGGTTCTACGCGCTCGATGACTGCGGGACGCGCATCAACCCGATGATCATCGAGGGCCAGGTGCATGGCGGGCTGACCGAGGCAGTGGCGATCGCCATGGGCCAGGAGATCGCCTATGACGAGGACGGCAACGTGAAGACGGCGACGCTGATGGACTTCTTCCTGCCGACTGCGGTGGAGACACCGCATTACGAGACCGACTGGACCACAACCCCCTCGCCGCACCACCCGATCGGCGCCAAGGGCGTGGGCGAGAGCCCGAATGTGGGCGGCGTCTCGTGCCTCTCGAATGCGGTCAACGACGCGTTCCGGGCCTTCGGCAACGTCAACGCCGCGATGCCGCATGACCACTGGCGGGTCTGGAAGGTCGCGCACGGGCTGGGGCTGCATGGGTGACATGGTGCGCATGAATGCGCACCCTACGGTGGCGCGTTGGGCGCGCGGTCTCCGTGCATCCTGCCGGGGCGCCTGCCCATGACGTGGCGCGACCTTCAATCCGGGCTGGGCGAGACCGGCTATGTCGCGTCGGACCCGCTGTCGATGGCGCTGCACCTCGCGATCGCCCTGGGACGGCCTCTGCTGCTGGAAGGCGAGGCCGGCGTCGGCAAGACCGGGATCGCGCGGGCGCTGGCCGAGGTGCTGGGGACGCGGCTGATCCGGCTCCAGTGCTACGAGGGGCTCGACGCGGCGCAGGCGATCTATGAATGGAACTACCAGCGCCAGCTGCTGGCGATCCGCGCCCATGAGGGCGAGGACGCAGACCTGGTCGAGGAGCGGCTGTTCGGCGAGAAGTACCTGCTTCGCCGGCCGCTGCTCGAGGCGATCAGCCAGCCCGAGCCGCCGGTGCTGCTGATCGACGAGGTCGACCGGGCGGACGAGGAATTCGAGGCCTATCTGCTCGAGGTGCTGGCCGATTTCCAGATCACCGTCCCGGAGCTTGGCACCATCGAGGCAATCAGCCGGCCGCATGTGATCCTGACCTCGAATGCCACCCGCGAGCTTTCCGACGCGCTCAGACGGCGCTGCCTGTATTCGTATATCGAATACCCGGACCGCGAGACCGAGCTCCGCATCCTCGCCCGCCGCTGCCGGGGGATCGAGGCGCGGCTGGCGGCGCAGATCGTCGGCGTGGTGCAGGCACTCAGGCGCGAGGATCTGGAGAAGAAGCCCGGCGTCGCCGAGACTCTGGACTGGGCCGCGGCGCTGGCGGGCCTCGGGGTCAACGACCTGGCCGACGACCCTGAGGCGGTGCAGGCGACGCTGGTCTGCCTGCTCAAGACCCGGGCCGACCAGGCGGCGGTGCCGCCCGGGGTGGCGGCACGGATCATCGGGGCAGCGGCGTGAGACGCGCGACGCGGTTCCCCGAGCGCGCCGCCGGGCCGGCCGGGCGGCTGGCCGGGTTCATGGCGCACCTGCGCCTCAACGGCATCAACGCGGGTCCGCAGGAGACCGGGCTGGCGCTGGCGGCACTCTGTGCCGTCGCGGCGGACGACCCGCGCGAGGCGCGGCTGGCGCTCAGATGCCTGCTGGCAACGAGACCCGAAACCTGGGAGCGGTTCGACGAACTCTTCGATGCCTACTGGTTCAATGCCGGCCGTATCCGCCAGGCCGAACCGCAGGTGACGCGCACCGCGCCGGCCCGCCGGCCGGCGCTCTGGGCGCGCCATCTCGGCGAGGGCGTCGAGCGGGCGGCGGATGCCGGCGCAGTCGAAACGTCCGCGGAAACAGGCGATGCCGCCGGCGCGACCACCGGCCGGCTGGTTGCCAGTCGGACCGAGGCGCTGATGCGGCGCGATCTCCGCAGCTTCTCGGACCCGGAGGAACTCGCGGAAGCGGCGCGCATCGCCGAGCGGCTCGCCCGGGCCATCCGCGACCGCCGCTCGCGGCGGCGGCGGGCGGCACGGCGGGGCGCCGGGCTGGACCTGCGCCGGATCGTCCGGCGCAGCCTCGGACGCGGCGGCGAGCCTGCCGATCTTGTGCATCGCCGCCGGCCCGACCGGCCGATGCGGATCGTGGCGCTGCTCGACGTGTCGGGCTCGATGGAGCCCTATTCCCGCCTGTTCCTCGCCTTCCTGCGGGGACTGACGGCCGCCGATGCCCGCGCGGACGCCTGGCTGTTCCACACCCGCCTCGTCCATGTCGCAGGGGCACTGCGCGACCGCGACCGGCTGCGCGCGGCCGACCGGCTGGCGCTGATGGCCCAGGGTTTCGGCGGCGGCACCCGAATCGCCGGCGCGCTGGCGCAATTCAACGAGGCCTACGCCAAGGGCGCCGTGAACGGCCGGACGGTCATGGTGATCCTGTCGGACGGCTACGACACCGCCCCGCCAGAGGCGCTGGCGGCAGAGCTGGCGCGGCTGCGCCGCCGGGCCGGCAGGGTCGTCTGGCTGAACCCGCTGAAGGGATGGCGCAACTACGCCCCGGTTGCGCGGGGCATCGCCGCCGCCCTGCCCCAGATCGACGCGCACCTGCCGGCGAGCACGCTTGCCGATCTCGCGGCGCTCGAGCCCGAGTTCGCGAGACTTTGACCATGGTGCGATCCGGCATTTCGGCAGGCGCATGCGTCGGCGGCTTTCGGCGCCTGACAGAGACATGGCCAGCGGATGTGTCGCCTCATGCACCAACGGCCGATGCGCACGCTGCGGCATCCGGCATCCGTCTGGCCTTCGCGGGGTGAGGCCGCTAACAATTGCCCGGACAAGATGGATAATGGACCAGGCCGCCAGCGGCCTGCCGGACTGGGAGGGAATGCCGATGCATGGATCACCGAAACACGCGCGCCCGTTGTGCCGCCTTGCCACCCGCGCCGCTGCCTGCGCCATCGCCGCATGGCTCGGCGTGCCCCCGGCGCTCGCCGAAGAAACGCTCAACGCCCTCGTCTGGTGCGACCACACAGATCCGGAGCTGATCGGGCCCTTCGAGGAAGCGAACGGTGTTCACGTGAACCTCAAGGAGTACGAAGGCACGGGGACCGCACTCTCCATCCTCGATCAGTCACGCCCCGGCGACTGGGATGTTTTCGTGATCGACGGCATAGACGTGCCGCGCGCGATCGACGCCGGTCTGCTGGCCGAGCTCCCCGCTGAGGCGCTGCCGCTCGGCGATCTCTTCCCGGAGCTGGTGATGGCAGAGCACCAGACCCGCGACGGCAAGATCTACGCCGTTTCCGAGAAGTTCGGCTACAACACCATCTCCTACAACAAGACCACCGTCGATCCCGCGGACATGCAGGACATGACGGTGATCTGGAGCGAGAAGTACAAGGGCCGCCTTGCGATCTACGACTACTACCTGCCGGTGATCGGCATGGTCGCGGCCGGCCTTGGCAAGAAGACCGCCGAGCTGACCGAGGCCGACATGCCGGCGATCCGCGAAAAATTGTTCGAGATGAAGTCGGTCGCCAAGCTGGTCGGCGAGGTGGTGTCCAGCCAGACGGCGCTGGCGACCGGCGAGGTCGATATCCTGGTCGGCGGCGGCGAATGGGTGACTGCGGGGCTCTCCGCCGAGAAGCCCGAGCTTGACTGGGTGCTGCCCGAGCAGGGCGGCGTGCGCTGGTCGCAGTCGATCGGCGTCTTCGCGGATTCGGGCAATAAGGAGCTCGCACTCAAATTCGTCCAGTACATCCTGAGTCCGGAAGGTCAGGCACGGCTCGCCACCTCGTCCTGCTACTGGGCGATGCCGGCGAACCGGCAGGCCGGGTCGCATCTCTCCGACACCGAGAAGGCGGCGCTGCGCTGGGATGACCAGCCGGAGTATCTGAAGCGTGCCCAGCTCTACCCGCAGCCGGGCGCCGAGCTCGACGCGATGATGCAGGACATCTGGACCGAGATGCTGCAGCGCTAGGGGCGGGGGCGATCCCGTGGCCGCCAGCGGGGCCGAGCGGCACGAAGGCCGGAGAGCCTTCGGCTTCGTGCTCCCGGCCCTGGCCTGGACCTTCTGCTTCTTCGTCGTGCCCTTCGCGTTCATGGTCGCGATGAGCCTGTGGGAGCGCACCGGGACCGAGATCGTGCGGAGCTGGACGCCCGCGAACTACGTCGCCTTCTTCGCGCGGCCGCACTTCGTGCAGGGTCTGGTGAATTCGCTGGAGATCACCGCGACGGTGACCGTGCTGTCGGTGATCCTCGCCTACCCGCTGGCCTGGATCATCGCCGAGCGCGTGCCCGCGCGCTGGCAGCGGGCGGCGCTGATGCTGGCCGTGCTGCCGTTCTGGACTTCCTATGTGGTGCGCTCCTACGCTTGGCTTCTGGTGCTGGCCCAGAACGGCATCGTGAATCGCTCGCTGATGGCAACGGGTCTCATCGACGAGCCGTTGCAGCTCACCTCGACGCGGACCGCCACGGTGATCGGCTTCGTGCACTTCTTCGTCATGCTGCTGACACTGACCATCTATGCCAATCTGAAACAGCTTTCGCCCAACTATGCGCGCGCGGCCGCGGACCTGGGAGCCGGGCCCGTGCGCACATTCCTCCATGTGATCCTGCCGCTCACGCTTCCGGGCATCATGGTCGGCGCCTTTCTCACCTTCGTGCTCTGCATCGGCGACTACGTCACGCCGCAGATCCTCGGCGGCAACAACGAGCTGGTCCTGCCGCAGATCGTCATGCTCCAGCTCGGCCGCCGCGCGGACCTGCCGATGGCCTCGGCGCTCGCGATCCTGCTGATGGTCGTCGTGACGCTCGCCTATCTCGCCTGCGCCCGCTGGCTGAAGCTCGAGAGGGCCTGAGCGATGCGCGGTGTGGCAGCATGGGCCGGCGCGTTCTACCTCGCGGCGCTCTACGGCTTCATCTTCCTGCCTGTCGCCGTGCTGGTGCTGTTCTCGTTCCAGGGCAGCCGGCTGCCGATCCCGCCCTTTGACGGACCGTCCCTGGAGTGGTACGCGACCGTGCTCGGCGACCGCAAGCTGACCGGGGCGGTGGTCCATTCACTGCTGGTCGCGCTCGTCTCCTCGGCCTTCGCCTGCGTGACCGGCTTCCTCGCGGCCTACGGGCTGGCGCGCCACCGGCTGCCGGCCGCGGCCTTCCAGCGCGCACTGATCACCGCGCCCCTCACGGTCAGCTACCTGATCATCGGGCTTGGCCTGCTGATCCTGTTCAACATGCTCGGCGTCGGGCGCTCGCTGCTGACGGTCGGCATTGGACATGCGGTCATCAACATGCCGCTCTGCTTTGCCATCATCTACAGCCAGATGGGGGCGCATCAGGTGAACATCGAGCGTGCGGCCCGCGACCTCGGCGCCGCGGACTGGCAGGTGCTGACGCTGGTGACCGCGCCGATGCTGGCGCCCGCCGTCATGGCGGCCTATCTGCTGTCGGTCACCTTCTCCTGGGACGAGTTCATCATCGCGTTCCTGCTCTCGCGCTTCGACGTCACCCTTCCGGTCGAGATCTGGAGCCTGCTGCGATCGGGCCTCGATCCGAAGACCAACGCGGCCGGCTCGCTGGTCTTCCTGATCTCCGTCGCGCTCGTCGCGGCGATGGAGTTCCTGCTCTCGCGAAGGGCCACGCGCCGATGACCGCGGATGTGGAGGTGCGCTGCGTCACCTACCGCTTCGGCGACGTCGCGGCGCTGAGCGGCATCGACCTGAGGATCGCAGCCGGCAGGTTCGTCGTTCTGCTCGGTCCGTCGGGCTGCGGCAAGACCACGCTGCTCTCGGTGCTGGGCGGGTTCCTCGCCCCGAGCGAGGGGCAGGTGCTGATCGGCGGGCGCGACATGACCGCGGTGCCTCCCGCGAAGCGGCCGACGACCACCGTGTTCCAGGACTATGCGCTGTTCCCGCACATGACGCTCGGGGCCAATGTCGGCTTCGGCCTGCGCATGCGCGGCGTCGGCCGCGCGGAGCGCGACTCCCGGGCGGCCGACATGCTGCGGCTCGTCGGCCTCGAGGGGGCCTTCGGCAAACGCCCGCACGAGCTCTCCGGCGGGCAGCGCCAGCGGGTGGCGCTCGCCCGCGCGCTGGCCGTCGAGCCGGATGTGCTGCTGCTCGACGAGCCGCTCGGCGCGCTCGACCTCGCGCTCCGGCGCCAGATGCAGCAGGAGCTCAAGGCGATCCAGCGACGGATCGGCACGACGTTCATCCACGTCACCCACGACCAGGAGGAGGCGATGGCGATCGCGGACGAGATCGTCGTGATGAATGCCGGCCGCGTCAGGGACCACGGTTCCCCGGCACGGGTCTACCTGCGGCCACGCTGCCGGTTCTCGGCGGCATTCATGGGTGAGGCCAACTTCGTGTCCGGGCGGATCGAGGCGGTCGGGGCGGCCCTTGCCGTGATGACGCCCTTCGGGTGCCACGACCTGCCGGCGGGGGCGGCGGCCTGCGAGACGGCACCGGGGAAGCGCGTCGACCTCTGCTTCCGGCCGGAGCATCTGGATTCCGGCGATCTGCGCCCCGGGGCGCTCGATCTGGGTTCCGGCACGGTCGAGGATATCGGATTCTTCGGCACCTTCCACCGTGCCCGCGTCGCGCTCGATGCGCTCGGCGGCGCTCCGGTCATCGCGCATCTGCCCCAGGGCGCGCGCACCGAGCCAGGCATGCGCCTCCGGCTCGGACTCGACCCGGCCCGGATCGTCCTGCTGCCGGAGGAGCCGGAATGACCGAGACACAGCGCGCACGGCCTGGAGACTGGTACGCCACCCGCAGTGTCGGCGACGGCGTCACCTACATCTCCGAGCCCTTCGTCAGGGAGTTCTACCGCTGCAACATCTGGCATGTGCGCGGACGCGAGCGCGACCTCCTGGTCGACAGCGGCATGGGTGTCGTCAGCCTGCGCGAGCATGTGCCGCTCGTCACCGAGAAGCCCTGCCTCGCCGTCGCCAGCCACACGCATTTCGACCATATCGGCAGCCATCACGAGTTTGCCGAGCGGCTGATCCACGCCGCCGAGGCCGATATCCTTGCCCACCCGACCCGGCCGGCGACGCTGGCCGAGCCCTATGTCACCGACGACATCTTCACCCGCCTGCCGCCCGCGCCCTATGCCTCGGCCGAATATGCCGTGAAGGGCGCACCGGCCACCCGGCTTCTTGCTGACGGCGACATGATCGACCTCGGCGACCGGCGTTTCGAAGTGATCCACACCCCCGGGCATTCCCCCGGCGGAATCGCGCTCTGGGAAGCGACGACCGGCATACTGTTCTCGGGCGACATCGTCTATGATGGCCCGCTGGTCGAGGACACCTATCATTCCGATGCGGCCGACTATCATGCCAGCATGATGCGCCTGCTCGACCTGCCCGTCCGCGTCGTGCATGGCGGCCATTTCCCAAGCTATGACGGCGCGCGCCACGTCGCCATCATCCGCGCCTGGCTCGACGCCAGGGAAGGCCGCCGGGGCGAGCCCGGCTGACCCGGCGGGCTGCCCCTGATCTCTCCCGATATGGCCACCTCGACGACCAACGGCGACCGGTCGCGCAGCACGGGCAGGCGCCGGTTCGTGGTGGCCGGCGCCGCTGCCGAGCGCCCGTCAGCGCTGCCGTGCACGATGCCTGTTGCGTCGGACACCGGGTGACGCGCGCCAAAGACGCCCGCGCCGGCAGCATGGCCATTGCCGTCAACGCTGCCTCTCGGACCTCATGGCCGAGCTTGGCAGCGACCGCGGCGGTCGGCGCAACGGCGCCGATCGCCAAGCGCCGGGCGCCGCCGCTACCCCGCGCCACCGGCCTCTGCGATCCTGCGGACGCTCCCGACCACGATATCGCGGAAGAGCCGGACCATCGCGTTCTCGGTGCCCCCGGGCTGCGTCACCAGATAGAAGCTCGAGTCATAGCTGAAATGCGGCTCGGCGATGGCACGCAGACGGCCTCGCTCCACCCATGTCTCGGCGAAGTGCGCGGGCAGGTAGCCGATGAAGGCCCCGCTGAGCACCAGCGCGAGCTGTGCCTCCATCATCTCGACGGTGGCGGCAGCGTCCCGGTGCCCGATGCGCCTGAGGTCCTGGAGGTGGAGGTAGCCGCGCGCGACGAAGGGCTCTTGGCTGAGATCGGCCCCGGCCAGCTCGGCCTGCGGAACGCGAAAGAGCCGGTGCCCCTCGCCACAATAGAGCGACTGGCGCTCGTCGAGCAGGTGCTGGTAGTCGAACTCGGCCCGCCGGGTCAGGCTCGGCACGATCAGCAGATCCCTGGCTCCGGCCGAAAGCTGGCGCTCCAGCTCTTCGGGCCCCGAGATGGCAAAGTCGATCGCAAGCGGCGGGTGCTGCCGCTTCAGCGCCCCGAGTACGGCCGGCAGCGGCAGCGCGGGATTCGTGACGACGGCGTCGACCGTGCCGATCCTGAGCACCCGCTTCAGGTTGACCGCGACCTGGCCCGCCCGGTTGGAGAAACGTTCCACCGCCTCGAACAGGTCGTGGGAGGCCTCGTAGAGCGTCGCTCCCGCCTCGGTCAGCGCAAAGCCGGCGCGGCCGCGCCGGCAAAGCCGGGCGCCGATGCGGGCCTCGAGTTCCGCCAGGCAGGCCGAGACACGCGACTGGCTGAGGTTCAGCACGAGCTCCGCACCCGCCAGCGACTGGCACTCGGCGATCGCCCGGAAAATGCGGACGAGTCGCAAGTCGACATCGGCGAGGCGGCGCACGGCTCTCTCCCGGATTTCGAATGAATGTATCCATTAATCCCTATTTTACGGGAGTTGAAAAGCGCGTTTCATGACGCTGCACCGAGACCGGAGGAAGCATGCACGCATACGAGCGGGGTCGCCTGGACCTTCCCTTCGTGGGGCACTGCACCTTCGGCAAGCGCCCCGCCTGCCTCGACTGGGACAGCCTCGACGCCGACGTCGCGGTGCTGGGTATTCCCTACGACATGGGAACGCAGTACCGCGCCGGTGCCCGGTTCGGGCCGCGCGCGATCCGCGAGGCCTCGACGCTCTTTTCCTTCGGCCACGGCGGCGCCTACGACCACGAGGACGACGCGGTCTACCTCGCGGTTGACGACGTGCGCATTGTCGATGTCGGCGACGCCGACATCGTGCACACGGACACCGCCGCAAGCCATCGCAACGCCGAGGCGGCGGTGCGGCGGATCCTCGAGCGCGGCGCCCTGCCGGTGGTCCTGGGCGGCGATCACGCCGTGAACATCCCGTGCGTGCGGGCCTTCTCGGAGCAGCCGCCGGTCCATGTCGTGCAGATCGACGCACATCTCGACTTCGTCGATGTGCGCCACGGAGTGCGCGAGGGCCACGGGAATCCGATGCGCCGGGCCGCCGAGCAGAAGCATGTCACCGGGCTCACGCAACTCGGCATCCGCAACGTCTCGTCAACGGCGCGGGAGGGCTATGAGGATGCCCGCGCGCGCGGCTCGGTGATCCGCTCCGTCCGGCAATGCCGAAAGCTTGGCACCCGAGGCGTTCTGGAGCTGATCCCGGCGGGCGTGCGCTACTATGTGACGATCGATATCGATGCCTTCGATCCGTCGATCGCGCCGGGCACCGGCACGCCGAGCCACGGGGGCTTCCTCTACTGGGAGGTAATGGAGCTGCTGCAGGGTCTCGCCCGCCGTGGCGAGGTGGTCGGGATCGACCTGGTCGAGGTCGCACCCGCCTACGATCCTTCCGGCATCACCTCGTTCCTGGCGGCGCAGGTCCTGCTGAACTTTCTGGGCTACATTTTCCATGCGAAACGCATGCGGGCGGGGGTACCGGCGGCGGCAGCCCCGGGGGTTGGTCGATGAAGGCCGCCACGGCCTGATCGAGAGCACCCGGGAGAGAGTAGTTCCCCGAGCGGAATGCCGGTCAGCCAGTTCAATATCGGCGTGCATTACCGCTCGTCTCTCGCTGGAGGGTTCCACGGCCCGGCCGGTCAACCGCTGGCATACCTCGACCGCGAGGACGATGACCACCGGGCGCCCATGCTTCTCGCCCACCTGGGGCTCGGTTCGCGCCTCATCGATCGGCTGACCGAAGTGATGCTTCGCCTCACGGGCGGACGCGGCCTTCATGGGCCCCTCCGTGATTTGCGGTGAGAATGGTCACAATGCAGCCAGGAGGCAAATGAGTTGCGGAAATGCGATTGTGAGGCCGTGTGGACGGATTGACCCAGGTAGCGTTTCGAGGAGTCCCGCGGGCTGATTTGCGTGATTGATGGATAGCCGACCGAATCGGAGCGTCGGCGGTGTCGACGAAGATGACCGAGGCGGACCGGGAGATAGCCCTGGAGGTAATCCGGGTCTGCGTCCCGGCACGGGGCGCGAAGGCCCGCGATGACCGGCGGCGAGGCCGCCGACAGTCCGCAATTCGAGACCCTGATCGACCTCGGTCCCGACGCGGCGCCCCGCGCCGTGGTCGCCGGCAAGGACTATGGCAGCAATGCCAGTCGGGCGCTGGCCCGGCAACGCGGCGCCGTTCCGGTCATCCCCTATCGCTCCACCAGCAAGGCGATCCCGGCGCGGTTCGCCACCGCCCCCGATCGCGGACGCGCCCGCATCGAGCAGGCCGGCGGCAAGCTCAAACGCTTCAAACGCATCGCCCTGCGCTGCGAGAAGACCGCACGAAACCGCAGATCGTTCGTCGCCATCGCAGCCGCACCCATCTTGATCAAATCCGGCAACACGGCCTGGCTCCGGGAGTTCGACGCCAGTGGCATTTCCACGTTCCAGAGATCGCCGGCCAAGAGGCTCAATGTGTTGGAACGATTGTGGGAGCGATCAATCAATCCATCCATATGTATCAGTTTTGTTGAGTAATATTTGTTTTGGTGCCGGAGGGAACGGGGGTGAAGTCCTAAACTTGCTGGAAAATTGATCCAGATCGTCGCTACCCTTGCCCCGCGATGTCGTAGGGAAGGGAGCAGCTTCGACCTGGTCTCGAACGCTGCGACTCATGCGAATGAAATCTGCTCTTGTATCGCCTATCACCGATGCATATGTATCGGCTTCTGACGATACAAGGAGCGGATCGAGATGCTGGATCGAAGCACCGTGGCGCTGCCGCCTTCAGTCGAAGCGGGTCGGATTGCCCTGATCGCCAAGGCGCTGTCGCATCCCGCCCGCGTCAGGATCATCACGTTCCTGCTGTCGAAGCCCGGCTGCATCGGCGGGGACATCGTGGATCAGGTCGGGCTCGCGCAATCGACGGTTTCCGAACATCTGCGGATTCTCAAGGACGCAGGGATCGTGACGGGCACCATCGACTATCCCCGTGTCTGCTACGCGCTTGACCCCTCGGCGCTCGCACCGATCCGGAACCTGATCGAGGCCATTACCGCCCGCGCGCCGGATGGCGAGGCGCCGTGCTGCTACACCCCCCAAGGCTGCGTTCCGAAGGAGATCGCGAAATGACGACGATTACCGTTTACGACCCGGCCATGTGCTGCCCGACCGGCATCTGCGGCACTGAGGTCGACCAGCGGCTTGTCGATCTGGCCGCCGACCTCGACTGGCTGAAGGCGCAGGGCGTGTCCGTGCGCCGCTTCGGGCTCAGCCGCGAGCCGGCGGAATTTGCCGCGAACGACACCATCCGTCAGATCATGCAGGAGAGCGAGGGCGATGATCTGCCCGCCTTCCTGGTCGATGACGCGCTCAAGGCCAGGGCGCGCTATCCTTCCCGTGCGGAACTTGCCGAATGGGCCGGCCTTGCCGCGCCGAAGCTCGAGATCACCGAACAGGTGCGCGAGCTGATCGCGCTCGGCGCGGCCATTGCCGCCAGCTGCGAGCCCTGCCTGAAATACCACACGAAGAAGGCGGTCGAGGTCGGGCTGACTCACGCGCAGATGCGCGAGGCCATCGCCGTGGGCCGCAGGGTCAAGGAAGGCTCCGCGAAGAACATCCTTGATCTGGCCGAGAAGCTGGTCCCGGAACCGGCCAGGGCCGAGCCCGCTGCGGCCACCGGGTGCTGTGGCGGCGGCGCGAAATCGGCGCCCGGAAAGGAAAAGTCCGGAAGCTGCTGCTGAGACAGCATCCCCTCTGATCCAGCGCAAGGCGCGTCGCGGTCAGTCCGGCGGAAGTGCAAGGAATGCCGACCGCCCCTCGCAGGCGGCGAAAGGAGACGTCATGTTCAACGATCTGCCCAAATTCGTCTTTCTCACCGGCAAGGGCGGCGTCGGCAAGACCTCGCTCGCCTGCGCCACGGCGGTCGGTCTTGCCGATGGAGGCAAGCGGGTGCTGCTGGTCTCGACCGATCCGGCCTCTAACGTCGGGCAGGTGTTCGGGATCGGGATCGGCAACCATGTGACCCCGGTTGCCGCCGTGCCGGGGCTCGACGCGCTGGAGATCGACCCCGAAGGCGCCGCCGCCGCGTATCGCGAACGGATCGTCGGGCCGATGCGCGGGGTGCTGCCGGAAAAGGCGCTGAAGGGCGTCGAGGAACAGTTGTCGGGCGCCTGCACCACCGAGATTGCCGCCTTCGACGAGTTCACCGCGCTTCTGACCGATGACGCGGTGACGGGAGCCTACGATCACATCCTCTTCGATACCGCCCCCACCGGCCACACGATCCGGATGCTGAAGCTCCCCGGCGCCTGGAGCGGGTTTCTGGAGACCGGCGGCGACGCCTCCTGCCTTGGCCCGCTGGCGGGGCTGGAAAAACAGCGCGCGCGCTACGCCGCGGCGGTGGCGAGCCTGTCGGACGCGGCCCGCACCCGGCTGATCCTGGTCGCCCGCCCCCGCGTCAGTTCGCTGGCCGAGGCCGCGCGCACAAGCCGCGAACTGGCGGACATCGGCATCGCCAACCAGCATCTGGCGATCAACGGGCTGATGCCGGATGCGGCGTTGGGCGATGCGCTGGCAGCAAGCCTCATCGCGCGCGACCGCGCCGCGCTCGACGGCATGGACAGGCACCTTGCCACCCTGCCGCAATCGCGCTTCGCGCTGCGGCCCGAGAACCTCGTGGGCCTTGCGGCCCTGCGCCGGATGAACGCTCCGGTGGACCTGACAAAGGCCCCGCCGCGCCAGGCCGATACCGATCTTCCGGCGCTCTCGGCCTTGATCGAGGGCATCGAGGCGCCGGGCAAGGGGCTGGTGATGACCATGGGCAAGGGCGGCGTCGGCAAGACCACGATCGCCGCCGCCGTCGCCGTGGAACTCGCCGCGCGCGGGCATGAGGTGCTTTTGACCACCACCGACCCGGCCGCCCATCTGACCGAGACGCTGGCGGGCGATGTGCCGGGCCTCACCGTCAGCCGCATCGACCCGGCGGTGGAGACGCGAAATTACCGCGACCACATCCTTGCCACCAAGGGCGCCAGCCTCGACCCGCAGGGCCGCGCCATGCTGGAGGAGGACCTGCGCTCGCCCTGCACCGAGGAAATCGCCGTCTTTCAGGCGTTTTCCCGCGTCATCCGCGAGGCCGGGCGCAAGTTCGTGGTGATGGACACCGCGCCCACCGGCCACACGCTGCTGCTCCTGGACGCGACCGGATCCTATCACCGCGACGTGCTGCGCCACGCGGGGGACAAGGCCGCGCACATGACCACGCCGATGATGCGGCTTCAGGACCCCGACAAGACCAGGATCCTGATCGTCACGCTGCCCGAGACCACCCCGGTGCTGGAGGCCGCCCGCTTGCAGGACGATCTGAAGCGCGCCGGGATCACGCCCTGGGCCTGGGTCATCAACGCCAGCCTTGCCGCCACCGGCACCACCCACCCGATCCTCGCCGCCCGCGCCGCGACCGAGGTGCCCGAGATCGCAAGGGTCACGGACGGTCTGGCCACCCGCTATGCCGTGGTGCCGATGCAGGCCGAGGATCCGGTCGGCGCCGCGCGCCTGCGCGCCTTGACGCGCCCTGCGCTGCCTGCTGCCGCCGAATGAGAAAGGACCAGACCCGATGAACCTCTTCGAACGTTACCTGACCCTCTGGGTCGCCCTCTGCATTGTCGCGGGCATTGCCCTCGGCCAGATGTTTCCGGGCCTTTTTCACGCCATCGGCGGGATGGAAGTGGCCAATGTCAACCTGCCGGTGGCGGTGCTGATCTGGCTGATGATCATCCCGATGCTCTTGAAGATCGACTTCGCGGCACTGGGTCAGGTGGCGCAGCACTGGCGCGGAGTCGGCGTCACGCTCTTCATCAACTGGGCGGTCAAGCCGTTTTCCATGGCGGCCCTGGGCTATCTCTTCCTCTCGGTTCTGTTCCGGCCATATCTTCCCGCCGACCAGATCGACAGCTACATCGCCGGGCTCATCATCCTCGCCGCAGCGCCCTGTACGGCGATGGTTTTCGTCTGGTCGAACCTTTCGGACGGCGAACCGCATTTCACGCTGAGCCAGGTCGCCTTGAACGACGCAATCATGATCGTGGCCTTCGCGCCGATCGTCGCCTTCCTGCTCGGGTTGTCGTCGATCACGGTGCCTTGGGAGACGCTGATCCTGTCGGTCGCGCTCTACATCGTGGTGCCGGTGATCATCGCGCAGGTGATCCGCCGCAACCGTCTGGCAACGGGCGGCGAGGCCGCGCTCAAGGCGCTTCTGGCGCGGCTTGGCCCGACCTCCGTCGTGGCGCTGCTGGTGACGCTGGTGCTCCTGTTCGGGTTCCAGGGCGAACAGATCATCGCCCAGCCGATGATCATCGCGCTCATTGCCGTGCCGATCCTGATCCAGGTCTATCTGAACTCGGGGCTGGCCTATCTCCTGAACCGAGCCACCGGCGAGGCGCATTGCGTCGCCGCGCCCTCGGCACTGATCGGCGCGTCGAACTTTTTCGAACTGGCGGTCGCGACCGCGATCAGCCTCTTCGGCTTCACCTCGGGGGCCGCACTCGCCACTGTCGTCGGCGTGCTGATCGAGGTGCCGGTGATGCTCTCGGTGGTGAAGATCGTGAACGCCAGCAAGGGCTGGTACGAACGCGGTGCCGCAGTGCGGCGGGTGGCGGCGGAGCAGGAAACAAGGCAGGGCCATGGTGCCCGCAAGGTAAAGGTCTGATCCCATGCGTATCGTCTTTCTCTGCATCGCCAATTCCGCCCGCAGCCAGATGGCCGAGGGGCTGGCGCGAGCGATGCTGCCTGCGACGGTCGAGGTGGCCAGCGCGGGGTCGGCCCCCGGCACGCTCAATCCGCTGGCCGTCGCGGCCATGGCCGAGGCCGGGATCGACATCTCGGGCCACTGGTCAAAGGGGCTCGACGCGGTCGCCCCCGAGACCGCCGACCTGATCATCACGCTCTGCGCCGAAGAGGTCTGTCCTTTCGTTCCCGGCCGGGTGGAGCGTCTGCACTGGCCGATCCCCGATCCCGCCGTGGCCGGCGACATCGCCGCCTTCCGCACAGCGCATGACCAGATCAAGGGGCGGATCGCGGTGTTGGCGCGCCTCCTGGACCTTCCCGAAGGACCGAAGGGGACCGAGTTCCACGCCAGCCTGCGCGTGCGCGATCTGGCCGCCAGCACCCGGTTCTACGGCTGGCTCCTGAACACCTGGCCCAGGGAATGGACGCATCGCCATGCGACCTTCATCCGTCCTGACCTGAACCTCAACTTCGCGCTGATGGTCGCCGACGGCAAGGACCTGCACCACGACACGCTCTATCACCTCGGGGTCGCACTGCCCGACAAGGCGGCGGTGGTGGACGCCTGGCACCGCGCCGTGGCGATTGGCGCGCATGTCGAGAAGCCGCCGCGCACCACATGGAAAGGCGCGCCGTTGCATGAGCTGTGGCTCACCGATCCGGACGGCACCCTGATCGAGGTCTATGCCCGCCTGACGCCCGAGGAGCTGGCAGGCAAACCGGCGGATGAGGCGCCCGAATACCTCGTTCCCGGCACCGCACCCGCTGGCTGAACGGACAGATCATGCTGGAAGACCACGCCTCCGCCCGCCGCATCGACAGCCATGGCTCCAAGGCCACGACCACGGACGCGCGGATCGTTCCGGACATCGACATGGCCGGGCGGGCGGACGCCTTCAATCCGGCCGAGATGCTGCTCGCGAGCCTTGCCGCCTGCATCCTGAAGGGAACCGAGCGGGTGATCCCGACGCTCAAGTTCGATCTGCGCGGGCTCACCGTCAGCGTGTACGGGGTCCGGCAGGACAGCCCGCCAATGATGACCCGCATCGCCTACGAGATCGTGGTGGACACCGACGAGATCGAGGCGCGCCTGTCCCTCTTGCACAAGAACCCTCAGAAATACGGCACCAGCTACAACACTCTGGCCGACGCGACGGAACCTTCCGGCACGATCCGCCGGAAGGATTGAGCCCGTGCCGCACCATCACACCCATGACCACCGCCCGGCCGCAGACCTCGGCCCGGCCTTCCGTCGGGCCGTTGGACTGAACGTCGGCTATGTGATCATCGAGGCGACCGCCGGCTTCCTGACCGGCTCGCTCGCCCTTCTGGCCGATGCCGCGCACAACCTGGCCGATGTCGCGGGATTGCTGATCGCCTGGGGGGCTGCGGTGCTGGCCAGGCGCGCGGGCACGCAGGCCCATACATGGGGACTCGGCCGCGCGACGATCATGGCGGCGATGTTCAATGCCATCGCCATCATCGTCGGTGTCGGCGCGGTGATCTGGGAAGCCTCGCGCCGCTTCGGCACGCCGGTCGAGGTGCCGGGCGGCACGATCCTGTGGGTGGCGCTGATCGGGATTGCCGTCAACACCGGCTCGGCGCTCTTGTTCATGCGGTCGCAGAAGGACGATCTGAACGCCAAGGGGGCCTTCCTGCACATGGCCGCCGATGCGGCGGTATCCGGTGCGGTGGTCGTCGCCGCGATCGGGATCATCCTGACCGGCAGGACGTGGATCGACCCGGTCGTGGCCATCGCGGTCAGCCTGCTGATCGCCGTGACGGCGGCGGGCCTGCTCCGCGCCGCGCTGCATCTGAGCCTCGACGGCGTGCCGGAACGCTTCGACCGGCAGGCGGTGGCCACGTTCATCGGCGATCAGCCGGGCGTCAGCAACGTGCACGACCTGCACATATGGGCCATATCGACGACGCGGACTGCTCTGGCGGTGCATCTGGTCTGGCACGGGCCTGACACGGACGCCTTCCTCGATCAGGTGACCGATGAACTTGAGCATGAGTTCGGCATCGGCCATGTCACGCTGCAAATCGAAACCACGCCCTGCGGGCGGGCGGGCGTCTGTCTGGCCACACGAAAAGGATCGAAGCTGCTCAACTGTCGAAAACCCTTTTCCCGGAACGAAAGGCGCAATGATGCGCGCGGTCACCCTTCACCCCGAGACCCACCGCGTCTCGCGCATCGGTTGGCTGCGCGCGGCCGTACTGGGCGCCAATGACGGCATCGTTTCGACTGCCAGCCCGATCGTGGGCGTCGCCGCCGCCTCGACGGCAACATACGACGTGCTTGTGGCGGGGATCGCACGACTGGTCGCGGGTGCGATGTCGATGGCGGCCGGCAAATATGTATCGGTCAGTTCGCAGGCCGACACGGAAAAGGCCGATCTGGCGCGCGAACGGTCTGAGCTGGCCGGTCAGCCCGAGGTCGAACTGGGCGCGCCCGATCCAGGCGGCGCTCACCTCGGCGCTCACCTTCGCTGCCGGCGGCGCGCCCGTCTGGCGCGCGACGCTGCGCGTAGACGGTCTCGAACGCAAGCGCCATCTGCGCGCGCCCCCCTTGGCTCGTGCCATGGCTTCGTCTCCCGTGGTGGAATGGGGTCAGGCCAGCGCTTCGGCCGTGGTGTAGTGCAGGATCACCGGGAGCGCGGCCGCCTTCAGGCTCGCGGCACCCTCTCCCGGCAGATCGACCGGGCGCGGCGCCTCCGCCTCGACCCAGTGCAGAGCCCGCCCAGCGTCCGGTCGGCTGCGAACGCCGCGCCGACGCTGGCGGTGCGCGTGTCGAAAGCGGCGTCGCGGTCACCACCCTGCACGACCGCCTCGATCTCGGCGCGGTGCTGGTAGTGGCAGGCCGGCGGCGAGAGCATCGCCTCAGGGTCCCCCGGCTCGCCGTCGCGCAGGATCAGGAACCCCTCGGCCGGCACGCGTTCGGGCAGCACCTCGCCCCGCAGGGCAGTGGCGGGCAACGTCGAGAGCCGCGCATGCAGCGCAGCGAGGATGGATTCGCGGGCTGAAGTGAGATGGTAATCGCCTGACAGTTGGGTCACCGCTGCGGGCGCGCGACCGCAAGAGTCTGGCGATCACCATCTCACTTCACCCCGTCACCCCTCCTCGTACCGGAATCGGAACGCCTCCCCGTCGCGCCGGATCCGCCCCACCGACGGCGTCGGGAAATGCGCGGGCAGGACCAGGTGGTTGTGCTCGGCGCAGGCTTCGAGCACGCGCCGGCGCGAGGCGACCGACTGCACAGGGTCGGTGTCGACCACGAAATACCAGTCGGGCCGCAGGCATTGCAGCGGCGAGTGCAGCAGGTCGCCCCACATCACCCCGTGATGGCCCGCCGAATCGAGATGCACCGCAACATGGCCCGGCGTGTGGCCGGGCGTCGGCTCGAGCCGGATGTGGTCGTCGAACGCGTGATCGGTCTCGACCAGCACCGCCTGCCCCGCCTCGATCACGGGCAGCACGTTCTCCGGGTATTGCGGCAGGCCGGCCCGCTCGGCGTGCTCGACCTCGGTGCGGGCGAAGATGTATCTCGCGTTCGGGAAGGTCGGCACCCAGCGGCCGTCAACCTTCCGGGTGTTCCAGCCGGAATGGTCGGCATGCATGTGGGTGCAGAAGACGTAATCCACCTCCTCGGGCCGGACACCGGCCTGCGCGAGGCTCGCGAGCCAGCTTTGGTCGGTGCGATTGGCCCAGGCGGGGATGCGGGTGTTGGTCTTGTCGCAGCCGATGCAGGTGTCGATCAGGATTGTGTGCCGCCCGGTGCGCACCACATAGGACTGCACCACGATGATCGCCTTGCCGGTCGCGGGGTCGATCGCCCAAGGAGTGAACTGCGCCACCAGCGCCGCCAGATCCTCGGGGGTCGCGGAGGGGAACATCTCGCCCGGCAGGCGGAACGGGATCTGCATCTCGATCACCCGGCGGACCGACATCTCGCCGAGGCGGAACGGCGGCGGCCTGATGTCGATGGTCATGGACGGGCCTCCCCGGACAGAATCTCGCGCAAGGCGGTCTTCAGCACCTTGCCGTAGTTGTTCTTCGGCAGCCCGGCGACGAACCGATAGGCCTTCGGCCGCTTGAACCGGGCGAGGTGATCGAGGCACAGGCGGTCGAGCGCCGCCTCTTCCGTCCGTGCACCCGGGCGCGCCACGACGAAGGCCACCACCTCCTCGCCCCAGTCGGGGTGCGGCCGGCCGACCACCGCGGCTTCCAGCACCGCAGGGTCGCGCAGCAGCACCTCCTCCACCTCGCGCGGGTAGATGTTGGCGCCGCCGGAGATGATCAGGTCCTTCGAGCGGTCCTTCAGCGTGAAGAAGCCGAGCGGGTCCATCACCCCCACATCGCCGGTCCTGAGCCAGCCGTCCCGGAGCGCCGCTGCATTGGCCTCCGGGTTGTCGAGATAGCCCGCCATCACGCAGTCGGACCGGGTGCAGATCTCACCCGCCTCGCCCGGGGGAAGCTCGTTCCAGTCCGCGTCCATCACTGCGACCTCGACGGCCGTGCGCGGGAATCCGGCTGAGCCGAGGATGTCGGTCCGGCGCGGATGCGCGGTGTCGGCATGCACCGACTTGGTGACATGGGTGATCGTCATCGGCGCCTCGCCCTGGCCGTAGAGCTGGTAGAGCCGCGGCCCGAACAGCGCCAGCGCCCGCTCGAGGTCGGCCAGATACATCGGCGCGCCGCCGAAACACAGGGTCTTGAGGCCGCTCGTGTCCGCCGCGCCCGCCGCCGGATGGTTCAAGAGCCGCGTGACCATGGTGGGCGCGGCGAAGAACGAGACCTTCCGGTGGCGGGCGAGGATGCCGAACACCGTTTCCGGCTCGAACCCATCGATGGTCAGGTTCTGCGCGCCCATCATCACGAAAGGCAGCGCATAGATGCCCGAGCCGTGCGACATCGGCGCGGCGTGGAGGCGGATGTCCTCCGGCCCCACCCCGTCGACATCGGCCATGTAGGCGAGCGCCATCGCGGTGAGGTTGCGATGCGTCAGCACCGCGCCCTTGGGCCGGCCAGTGGTGCCGGAGGTGTAGAAGATCCAGGCGGGGCCGGCGGGCGCACCCGCCACCCGGGTCACCGGCTCGCCCGCCAGCAGCGCGGCGTGGTCGGCCGTGCCGGTGGCGATCACCGGCGGCAGCCCGGCAAGGCCACCGAGCGCATCGGCGAGCTTCGGCGTGACAATGCAGAGCGGCGCGCCCGCGTTCTCCAGGATCCAGCCGATCTCGCGCGGGTGGAGCTTCGCGTTCATCGGGATCGCCGTCATGCCTGCCCGCCAGATGCCATAGAGCACCGGCAGGAACTCCGGGCAGTTCTCCATCGCCATACCGATGCGTGCGCCGGGCTGCAGCCCGTGCCGGCGGATCAGCGCCCCGGCGATGCGGGCGGCCTGGTCCTCGAATGCGCCATAGCTCAGCCGCCCGCCGTCCCACAGGATCGCCGGGTTGCCCGGCGCCCGCCGCGCGACCTGGGCGAGCCCGACGGAGAGGTTCATCTCACCGGCTCGTTCGGCTCGGCGGTGAGGTTGACGATCAGCGGGTCCCGGGGATGGCGCGGGTAGAGCTCCATCACCCGCGGATCATGTCCGGGAATCAGCCGGTCGAGGCTTCCCGCGAGCCGGAACAGGCGCTCGTGGCTCTCGAGGTTCTCCGGAACGTCGGCGACGACCGGGAACGGATTGCCGCGGGTGAGGTTGGCAAAGTAGTGCGCCGCGTCCGCGGCCAGCACCACCAGTCCCCGCCGCGTCTGGACCGAGACCGCCTGCAGGCCGCGGCTGTGGCCGCCCACCAGATGCACGGTGATGCCCGGGAAAAGCTCCTCGTCGCCGTCGACGAACCGCACCCGCCCGGCATAGTTGGCGCCGATGAGCTGCTTAACGTCGTCAGCCTCGAAGGGCATCCGGGCGGCGCGGTAGCGCATGGAGCGCCCGGTGGCGAAATGCACCTCCTCGTCCTGCACCACGAACTCGGCGTTCGGGAACAGGTCGAGGTTGCCGGCGTGGTCATAGTGGAGGTGGCTGATGATCACCGTCTCGATCTGCTCGACCCTGACGCCGAGCGGGTCGAGCCCGTCCACCGGGCTTCGGATCAGCTTGCGCTTCCGCGCCTTGGCGCGGGTCTCGTTGAAACCCGTATCGAAAAGGATGATCCGGCCGCCACCCCGGACCAGCCACACGAAGTAGTCCATCGGCAGGGGGCCGTCATGAGGGTCGGGCATCAGGAAGCAGTCCCGCGCCTCGCGCTCGGCCTCGGCATACTTGATCGCGTGAATCTCGTAGTTCGGGGTGCTGGTCATTCGCTCGGCTGTTGTCTGGCTTCGGGGTCGACCTCGGACGCGCGCATTGTCAGCGCACCGCGCCTCCTGATACCGATGGGTAGCCCAACCCTCGCACCGGGTGCAATCCCGTCGCCCCGGCCCGGCGTGTCTCACTCCACGGCGAGAGGATCCACGTTCGGCACCCAGACGTTTCCGGTCATCAGCACACGCGCCGTCCGCGTGACGCTGGCGGAGTCGGCGTGCCAGCCGTCCTTGCGCTGCGAGACCACCGCCGCGACGGGGATTGCCCCCGAAGCATGGCCGACCCGGAACGCCTCACCCGGCGCCACGCGCCGCGCGCATTCATTCACGAGCGTGCCCGGCAGCTGCGCTGCAACCCCGACGCACATGGCGCCGGTCAGCGGGATCGCCAGGTGGGGGACTCCCATCGACAGCATCCGCACCTGGATGTCGCAGTCCGCCGCCTTCAGCATCTCGCCCGAAAGCGTGGGCGCGTCGGCGGGCTCGGTCACCAGCGCCACTTTCGGAATTGCGTGCGAGCTGCGGGTCGCCTCCCGCGCCGTGGTCACGATGCCCGCGCGGACGGCGGCCTCGGCCCGGATCGCCTCCAGCCGCTGCATCAGCGCGATCCGGCTTCGCAGCTCACCCGGCAGAGCGGTGCCCGGCACACCGAGATCGGCAGCGCGGACAAAGACGCAGAGGGTCGAGGCATCGACGATCGAGGCCGCGACCGAAGTCCCGTCCGGCAGGTCGAGCCGATCCACCGGCCGTCCCGTTGGCAGCAGCAAGCCGCTTGCGGCACCGCCGGGGTCGAGAAAGTCGAGCCGGATGGGCGCGCCGGTCCCCGCCACGCCGGCAATGGCGCAGCCGCCGCCGACCCGTGCATGACCGCCCTCGATCTCCAGTACGCAGTCGACCCGCTTCTGCGTGTTGACGTTGAACATCCGGACCACGGCCTTGCCGTCCGGCGGCGAGACGAGCCCGGCCTCGACCGCGAAGACGCCGACCGCCGAGGAGAGGTTGCCGCAATTCGAGCGCCGGTCGATCATCGCCCGGTCGACCGCCACCTGGCCGAAATCGTAGTCGACATCGACGCCCGGCCGTCCGGAGCGCGACACAACCATCGCCTTCGAGAGCGATGACACCCCTCCGCCCATGCCGTCGAGCTGCCGCCCGTAGGGATCCGGGCTACCGATGGCGCGGAGCAGAAAGCTGTCGCGGGCGCCGGCGTCCGCGGGCAGATCGGCGGCGCGGAAGAACAGGCCCTTCGATGTGCCGCCGCGCATGAAGAACGCCGGGTAGCAATTCTGCTCCATCGAATCTCTGTCCCGTGCGATGCTGCGGTCGAACTTCATCCGGCCGATCGGGACTATGAATCCCGCCGACCCTTCCCTAACCTCTGCGGAACGCTAAGGAGGGCGCGGCAGACCTGTCAATCACGCCGGGCCGCGCCCCGGGAAATCGTGATACCGCAGCGGGAGGCCGGCAGATGGGGTTCGCACATCCCTTCTATTTCCTGCGCCACGGCGAGACGCACTGGAACCGCGAGCACCGCACCCAGGGCCAGATCGACGCGACGCTCAGCGATCTCGGCCGAGCCCAGGCGGCCCGGGCCGCCGAAGCGCTTCGGGACGAGCCGGTCGCGCGCATCGTTGCCAGCCCGCTGAGCCGTGCGCGCGACACGGCGCAGGCGGTGGCGGATGTGCTCGGCCTCGCGGTCGCGACCGATCCGGGGCTGATGGAGTGCCATCTGGGCGACCATCAGGGCCACCCGCACGGACCATGGCTGCAGGAATACTTCCGCGGCACCTACCGGCCGCCCAATGGTGAACCGTTCGACGCCTTTTGCGCCCGGACCTGGACGGCGATGCAGCGGGCGGTAGCGCTGGGGCCGAACACGCTGATCGTCGCGCATGGCGGGCTCTGGGTGAGCGCGCGGCGCTTTGTGGCGGTGGACCCGGACCTCGCAAGATTGCCGAACGCCCTGCCTCTCTATATCGAGCCCGAGCCAGGCCGCTGGCGGCACCGGATCGTCGGCACGATGGAATGGGGCGAATCGCCGGTGGCGGTATGAAGCCGGTCAGCGCACCACGCCCGCGGCGATCAGCGCATCCACCTCCGCTGCCCCGTAGCCGTATTCGCCCAGCACCTCGCGCGTGTGCTGACCCAGCACCGGGGCCGGGCCGCGCACGCCGCCGGGGGTTCCGGAGAACTTGACCGGCACGCCGATGGTCTCGACCCGTCCGGCGACCGGATGGTCGGTTGCCACCACCATCTCGCGGGCGCGGGCCTGCGGGTCGGCATGCATCTCGGCGATCGAGAGGACAGGACCGGCGGGGAAGCCGCCCTCCTCGAGGATTGCCAGCCACGCGGCGGTGGCCCTGGTGCGGAAGATCGCGTTCAGCGCCTCGGTCAGCGCCGGCAGATGCGCCATCCGCCCGGTGTTCACGCTGAAGCGCGGGTCGTCGTTGAGTTCCGGCGCCCCGATCAGCCGCACCAGCCGCTCCCAGTTGCCCTGGTTGGCAGCGCCGATGTTGATCCAGCCATCGGCGGTCTGGAAGGCCTGGTAGGGGGCGTTCAGGGGATGCGCCGAGCCCATCGGCCCGGGCGAAACGCCGGTTGCGAAGGCGATGGCCGACTGCCAGTAGGTGTGCGTGATCGCCGCCTCGAAGAGCGAGGTGTCCACCTTCTGCCCCTGCCCTGATTGCAGCCGCCGGGCATAGGCGGCGCTGATGCCCATCGCCAGCAGGATTCCCGCGGTGATGTCCGAGACCGGCGCGCCGACCTTGACCGGCGGGCGCCCCGGCCCCTCGCCGGTGATCGCCATCAGCCCCGACATGCCCTGCGCGATCAGGTCGAAGCCGCCGCGGTCGGCGTAGGGCCCGGTGCGCCCGAACCCGGAGATCTCGCCATAGATCAGGCCGGGGTTCTCCTTGCGCAGCTCCTCGTAGCCGAGGCCGAGGCGCTCCATGGTGCCCTTGCGGTAGTTCTCGATCACCGCGTCCGCCGTCGCCAGCATCTTCTTCAGGACCGCGACGGCGCGGGGGTCCTTGAGGTTCAGCACGATGCCGCGCTTGTTGCGGTTGACCATCAGGAACGGGGCCGACTCGCCGTTGATCTCCGGCGGCACCGAGCGGCGGACGTCGTCGCCCTCGGGCTTTTCGACCTTGATGACCTCGGCGCCCATGTCGGCGAGCATCAGCCCGGCGACCGGCCCCGCCATGACATGGGCGAGCTCGATCACCTTCATACCGTCGAGCGGGCCCTTGGGCGCGCCCATCTCAGCGGCCCATCCACGCGGGCGTCCGCTTGGCGAGGAAGGCCTCCATGCCCTCGCGGAAGTCGGCGCTCATATAGGTCATCTCGATCAGGTCCCTGTCCTCCGCCCCCGGCCCCTCCTCGCGCAGCCGGCGCAGCGCCTCCTTGGTCGCGCGGAGCGTGAGCGGCGCATGGGTTGCGAGGAGACGCGCGAGCGCGCCCGCCCGCGCCATCACCGCGGCGGCGTCTGGCAGCACCTCGGAAACGAGGCCAAGCGCCTGTGCCTCCCCGGCCTCGATCAGCCGCGCCGTGAAGATCATCTCGCGCACCCGCGCCTGCCCGACGATCGAGGTGAGCCGCGCCAGCGAGGCGACCGAGAGGCAGTTGCCGAGGGTGCGCGCGATCGGGAAGCCGAACTTGAGCCGCGCATCGGCGATGCGCAGGTCGCAGCAGGCGGCGATCGCCGCGCCGCCGCCGGTGCAGGCCCCCGCGATGGCGGCAATGGTCGGCACCGGGCAGCGCTCGATCCGGTCGAGCACCCGGTCCATCTTCGCCTCGTAGTCCCAGGCGTCCTGAGGCGTGGCAAAGCGGCGGAACTGGGCCATGTCGGTGCCGGCCGCAAAGGCCCGGTCGCCCGCGCCGCGGATCACGATGACCTTCACCGACCCGTCGGTCGGGGCACCGGCGCAGATCTCGGCCAGCCTCTCGTACATGGCGAAGGTCAGCGCGTTCCGGCTCTCGGGCCGGTTCAGGGTGACCCAGCCGATGGAGTCTGCGATCTCGTAGAGGAGGTCGGTGGTCATCGCGCCGCCGTCTCCTCCAGATACCGCATCGCTGCGTCGGCGCCGCCCTTCTGGTGCGGCACGCCCGCGAGGCCAAGGCCCATCTCGACGCCCGCCAGCGTTCCCATCAGCATCAGGTCGTTGAAGTCGCCGAGATGCCCGATGCGGAACACCTTGTCGGCGACCTTGCTGAGGCCCGAGCCCAGCGACATGTCGAAGGCCTTCAGCACCACCGCGCGGAACGCATCCGCCGAATGGCCCTCGGGCATCAGCACGGCGGTCAGCGATGACGAGTAGTGCCGCGGCTCCACGCAGAGGATCTCGAGACCCCAGGCCTGCACCGCGCGCCGCGTCGCCTCGGCGTGCCGGTCATGGCGGGCGAAGACATTGTCGAGCCCCTCCTCCTCCAGCATGGCGATGGCCTCGACCAGGCCGTAGAGCAGGTTGGTGGCCGGCGTGTAGGGGAAATAGCCCTTGGCATTGGGCGCCAGCATCTCGGACCAGTCCCAGTAGGAGCGCGGCAGGCGCGCCGTCTTGTGCGCCTCCAGCGCCTTCGGGCTGACCGCATTGAAGGAAAGGCCCGGGGGCAGCATCAGGCCCTTCTGCGAGCCCGCCACGATCACGTCGACGCCCCACTCGTCCATACGCATGTCGATGGAGGCCAGCGACGAGATGGTATCGATCATCAGCAGCGCCGGGTGCCCGGCCGCGTCGATGGCGGCGCGGATCTCGTCGATGCGGGCGGTGCATCCCGTGGAGGTCTCGTTGTGCACCACGCAGACCGCCCTGATCGCGCGGTCCGTATCCGCGCGCAGCGCCGTCTCGATGGCATCCGGGTCCGCCGCGCGGCGCCAGTCCGATCCGATCACCTGCGGATCGAGCCCGATGCGGCGGGCCAGCCGCTCCCACAGCCAGGCGAAATGCCCGGTCTCGAACATCACCACCCGGTCGCCGGGCGAGAGCGTGTTGACCAGCGCCGCCTCCCAGGCGCCGGTGCCCGAGGCCGGGTAGATCACCACCTGCCCCCGACCGGTCTTCACCACGCGCTTCATGCCGTCGAGCGCCCGCCGGCCGATCCCGGCGAAGTCGGGCCCGCGGTGGTCGATGGTCGGCAGGTCCATCGCCCTCAGCACCCGGTCGGGAACGTTGGTGGGCCCTGGGATCTGCAGGAAGTGGCGGCCGGGGCGGTGCATGGGGTGTCTCCCTCGGGACAAAATGGCGCTTGCGCGAGTCGGTTTCCACCGGTATCGAATTTTGAATGCAAAATGCAACACAAAAGACGGCACATGGCTCTCAAGGGGTGGTAAAGCTCGCGGAGCGGCTGCGCCGCGAGGCCGAGGGCGACGTTCTGGCCTCGGCCTTCGACCGCGGCCGCTATGCCACCGACGCCTCGTTCTACCAGATCGTCCCGCAGGCGGTGCTGGTGCCGCGCCGCTTCGCCGATGTCGAGGCGGCGCTCGCCATCGCGCGCGAGGAAGGCGTGCCGGTCACGGCGCGGGGCGGCGGCACCTCGCAGGCGGGGCAGACCGTCAATTCCGGGCTGGTGATCGACTTCTCGAAGCACCTGAACGGCATCGTCTCGGTGGATACGCAGGCGCGCCGCGCGGTGGTCGAGCCGGGGATCGTGCTCGACGAGCTGAACCGGCAGCTCCGGCCGCACGGGCTCTGGTTCCCGGTCGATGTCTCGACCGCCTCGCGGGCGACCATCGGCGGCATGGCGGCCAACAACTCCTGCGGCTCGCGCTCGATCCGCTACGGCATGATGCGCGACAACACGCTGGCCATCGACGCGCTTCTCGTCGACGGGACGCGGCGGCGCTTCGCTCCGGACGGGCCGCCGGACGATCGTCTCGCCCCTGCCCTCGCTGCCCTCGGCGAGCGCGAGGCGGCCGAGATCGCGGCGCGGTTCCCGGCGGTGCAGCGGCGCGTCGGCGGCTACAACATCGACGCGCTGGTCCCCTCGAACCGGCCGACACCGTGGCAAGAGTTGCTGGTCGGCTCCGAAGGCACCCTCGCCATCACGGAGCGGATCGAGATCGCGCTTTCTCCGGTGCTGCGCGAGAAGGTGGTCGGCGTCTGTCATTTCCCGACCTTCCGCGCGGCGATGGAGGCAGCGCAGCATATCGTGACGCTGGGGCCGGTGGCGGCGGAGTTGGTCGACCGCAACATGATCGCCCTCGGCCGGGCGATCCCGATCTTCAAACCGGTGGTCGACGAGTTCGTCCGCGGCGACCCGGACGCGCTGCTTCTGGTCGAGTTCGCCGAGCCGGACCGCGCCGAGAACCTGCGCCGGCTGAAGGCACTCGGCGAGATGATGGCCGGGCTCGGCTACCGCTGGGGCGATCCCGGCAAACAGCCGGGCGGCGTGGTCGAGGCCATCGACCCGGCCTTCCAGGCGCGGATCTGGGACGTGCGCACCCAGGGCCTCAACATCATGATGTCGATGCGGAGCGAGGGGAAGCCCGTCTCCTTCGTCGAGGACTGCGCGGTCGAGCTCAGGGATCTCGCCGACTTCACCGAGCGGCTCACGGAGGTGTTCCGCAGGCACGGCACCGACGGGACCTGGTATGCGCACGCCTCGGTCGGGCTCCTGCATGTGCGGCCGGTGCTGAACCTCAAGGGCGAGGCGGGGGTGAAGCAGCTCCGCGGCATCGCCGAGGAAGCCTTCGCGATCGTCGCCGACTACAAGGGCTCGCATTCGGGCGAACATGGCGACGGCATCGTGCGCTCCGAATTCCACGAGCGGATGTTCGGGGCGCGGATGGTGCGCGCCTTCGAGGAGGTCAAGATCCTGTTCGACCCCGGTGCAGTCCTGAACCCCGGCAAGATCGTGCGGGCGCCAAGGATGGACGACCGGAGCCTGTTCCGCTTCCCGCCGGGCTATGCGCACGAGGCCCGCGAGACGGTGTTCGACTGGTCCGGCTGGACCGGCGGTATCGCCGGAGCCGCCGAGATGTGCAACAACAACGGCGCCTGCCGGAAGCTCAAGGGCGGCGTGATGTGCCCCTCCTACCGGGCGACCCGGAACGAGCGCGACCTGACGCGGGGCCGGGCCAACACGCTGCGCCTCGCGCTGACCGGGCAACTGGGGTCCGGCGCCTTCGCCTCGGACGAGATGGCCGGGACGATGAAGCTCTGCCTCTCCTGCAAGGCCTGCCTGCGCGAATGCCCGATGTCGGTCGACATGGCGAAGATGAAGGCGGAAGTGCTTGCGGCGCGCGCGAAAACCCGCGGGGTGCCGCTGCGCGACAAGGTGCTGGCGCACCTGCCCCGCTATGCACCCTGGGCGGCACAGGCGCCATGGCTGATGAACCTGCGAGACCGGCTTCCGGGGGTTGCCTGGGCGACCGAAAAGGCGCTGGGCCTCGCCGCCGCACGGCCCCTGCCCCGCTGGCGCGGCGATGCCTGGCGCGAGCCCGCGGGCGCGGCAAAGCCGGACGTGGTCATCTTCGCCGACTGCTTCAGCCGCTGGTTCGAACCCGAGAACCTGCGCGCCGCGGTGACGGTGCTGGAGGCCGCCGGGCTCAGGGTCGGCCATGCCCAGGTCGCGGGCGAGCGGCCGCTCTGCTGCGGGCGGACCTATCTCGCGGCCGGGATGGTGGATGAGGCACGGGCCGAAATGCGGCGCGTGATCAATGCGCTGCGGCCGATTCTTCAGGCGGGCAGTGCCGTGTGTGGGCTCGAACCCTCCTGCCTCCTCACCTTCCGCGACGAGGCCCCGCGCCTCTTCCCAGACTGGGACGAGGCGCTGGGGCGGCGGATGATGCTGTTCGAGGAATACCTCGCGGGGGCGCTCAGGGACGGCAAGGCGACCCTGGAACTGGGTCCGGTGGGCAGTCAGGCGCTGCTGCACGGCCACTGTCACCAGAAGGCGATGAGCGTGCTCTCGCCGGTGAAGGAGCTCCTCGGCCGCATCCCCGGCCTCACGGTCGAGACCATCGACAGCACCTGCTGTGGCATGGCGGGGGCGTTCGGCTACCAGGCGGAAACCTACGCAATCTCGCGGGCGATCGGCGAGCTCGACCTGCTGCCAGCGGTCCGGGCCGCGACGCCGGATGCGATCATCGTCGCCGACGGCACCTCGTGCCGCCACCAGATCGCCGATGGCACCGCGCGCAAGGCGGTCCATGCGGCGGTGGTGCTGGCCCGAGCCGTCGACGCCGCACGGGAGGCGCAGGCATGAACCGGGAAGGCACGATCCCGCGCCGCTCGCTCCATGACCAGCTGGTCGAGCGCCTGCGCCGGCAGATCGTCGAGGGCGACCTCGCGCCTGGCGACAAGATCAGCGAGAAGCACCTCTGCGAGACCTACGGCGTCTCGCGGACGCCGCTGCGCGAGACGCTCAAGGTGCTGGCGCGCGAGGGACTGGTGGTGCTGACTCCCCATCGCGGGGCCCATGTCGCCATGCTGACGGCCGCGGACCTCGACGAGGCCTTCCCGGTGATCGGGGCCCTCGAAGCGCTGGCGGGCGAGCTTGCCTGCGCGCGGGCCACCGACGAGGAGATCGCGCGGGTCGAGGCGCTGCACGGCAGGATGGCGTCGGCGTTCCGCGCCCGCGACCGCAAGCGCTACTTCCGGCTGAACCAGGAGATCCACGAGGCGCTCGCCGATGCGGCGCGGAACCCGACGCTGGAGGCGATGCGACGGATGCTGGACGGCCGCGTCAGCCGGGCGCGCTACTATGCCAACATCTCGACAGTGCGCTGGGATCAGGCCATGAGGGAGCACGACGCGATTCTGCTTGCCCTGAAGGCGCGCGACGGCGAGGGGCTGGGCCGGATTCTCAAGGCGCATCTGAGGCTGAAGCTGGAAACCCTGCGCGAGATCATCAGCCACGAGCGGGAGGGGACGACATGACCGACGCCAACCTTTTTTCCTGCCTCACGGGGCGTTTTCCGGCCGATCCCTCGGCACGCCGGTTCGCGGTGCTGCCGGACGGGCGCACCTACAGCTATGCCGACCTCGACAAGGTCTCGGCCCGCTTCGCCAACGCGCTGGTGGCGCTGGGGGTCGCGCCCGGCGACCGGGTGGCCGTTCAGGTCGAGAAATCGATCGAGGCGCTGATGCTCTATCTCGGCACGCTGCGGGCGGGCGCGGTGTTCCTTCCCCTGAACACGGCCTATACCGGCGCCGAACTCGCCTATTTTCTGGGCGATGCCGAGCCGCGGGTCTTCGTCTGCGACCCCGGCAAGGCCGAGG
The DNA here is from genome assembly GCA_039805905.1 of Limibaculum sp. Taxonomy (GTDB): domain Bacteria; phylum Pseudomonadota; class Alphaproteobacteria; order Rhodobacterales; family Rhodobacteraceae; genus Thermohalobaculum. The sequence continues at coordinate 367,499 of JBDIVM010000002.1, forward strand.
GGCTGCGGCCGGTCGCGGAAGGCGCCGGGGCACGGTTCGAGACGATGGGCATCTACAGGTCCGGCGCCCCGGCTCCGGGGTCGATGCTGGAATTGGGTCTCGCCTCGGCCGAGAGCTTCGCCACCGTGGCGCGGCGGCCGGACGACCTCGCCGCGATCCTCTACACCTCGGGCACCACGGGCCGCTCGAAGGGGGCGATGCTGAGCCATGACAACCTCTGGTCCAACGCCCTCACGCTGATCGACTGCTGGCGCTTCACGGCGGACGACGTGCTGCTGCACGCGCTGCCGATCTTCCACACCCACGGCCTCTTCACCTCGTCGAACACGGTGATGGCGGCGGGCGGCTCGATGATCTTCCTGCCCAAGTTCGACGCCGACCAGGTGATCGGGTGGCTGCCGAAGGCGACCTCGATGATGGGGGTGCCGACCTTCTACACGCGGCTGCTCGACCATCCGGGCTTCACCCGCGATCTGGTGGCGCATATGCGACTTTTCACCTCGGGCAGCGCACCGCTGCTCGCCGAGACGCACCGGCAGTTCGAGGAGCGCACCGGCCACCGCATCCTCGAGCGCTACGGCATGACCGAGACCAACATGAACACCTCGAACCCCTATGACGGCGACCGCCGGGCCGGGACCGTGGGCTTCCCGCTTCCGGGCGTCGCGCTCAGGGTCGCCGATCCCGCGACCGGCACGCCGCTCGCGACCGGCGAGACCGGGGTCATCGAGGTCCGGGGCCCCAATGTTTTCAAGGGTTACTGGCGCAATCCCGAGAAGACCAGGGAGGAGTTCCGGGCGGACGGGTTCTTCATCACCGGCGATCTCGGCGTGATCGACGCCGACGGCTATGTGACCATCGTCGGGCGGGCCAAGGACCTGATCATCTCGGGCGGCTTCAACGTCTACCCTAAGGAGGTCGAGGAGGCGATCGACGCGCTTCCAGGGGTCACCGAGTCGGCGGTCATCGGCGTGCCGCACCCGGACTTCGGCGAGGGAGTGGTCGCGGTCGTGGTGCCGCAGGCGGGCGAGACCGTGACCGGGGACGCCGTCATCGCCGGGCTGAAGGATCGGCTCGCCCGCTTCAAGCAGCCCAAGCAAGTCTTCATCGTCGAGGCGCTGCCGCGCAACGCCATGGGCAAGGTGCAGAAGAAGGAGCTCCGCGACCGGTACGCCGGGGTGTTCAAGGCAGGAGCGAAGGTCTGAGGATACCTGGCAAGGTGGCGCGCTGCCCTCCGATTCTGCCCGCTCACCGCCCCCTGAAAACCGGCTCGCGGCGTTCGTGGGTGGCGGCGACGCCCTCCCTGAAATCCTCGGTCCTGCGCAGCCGCGTCTGCACCTCGAGCTCGTGGCCGGTCGCGGCGCGGACCGCCTCGGCGAGGCCATGGCGCAGCGTCGCCCGCGTCTCGGTCACCCCGAGCGGCGCATTGACGGCGATCTCGCGGGCGAGGCCCCACGCCTCGTCGCGGAGCTTCCCGACCGTGGTGAAGGCATCGAGGAGCCCCCACGCATGCGCCTCCTCGCCCCTGATCCGGCGGCTGGTCAGGAACATCAGCGCCGCCTTCTGCTGGCCGATGGCGCGGGGCAGCGTGTGGGTCAGCCCGAAGCCCGGATGGAAGCCGAGCCGGGTGAAGTTGGCGGCGAAGCGGCTCTCGGCGCAGCCGACGCGGAAATCGGCGCTCATCGCCAGCCCCAGCCCGCCGCCGATCGCTGCGCCCTGGATCGCCGCGACGACCGGGGTCCGCGCCGCGAACATCCGCACCGCCTCGACATAGAGGTGGTCGACACCGACCCGGTTCAGCGACCCCTCGACCGATCCGTCGGCCTGCACCGTCGAGCCGTCGCCGAAATTCGCCCCGGCGCAGAACGACTTTCCCTCGGAGCAGAGCAGGATCGCCCGGCAGCCCGGCTCCGCGTCCAGCGCCTCGTAGGTGTCGGCAAGCTGGCGGATCAGGTGGAAGTCGAAGAAGTTGTGCGGCGGGCGGCGGATCTCGACCGTGGCGACGAGGTCGCGGAGCGTGACGGAGAGGTCGGGGGTGTCCATATGGTTCCTCGTGGCGCTTGTCTCTCCCGTCTCGCGGCCGGGAGGCACGGGGTGGCTTGCTATCTGAGGCCGAGCCCGCGGGCGATGATCCCGCGCAAGACCTCGGTGGTGCCGCCCTGGATGGTGAGCTTCGGGGCGACGAGGGCGGCGTGTTCCAGCAGCGCCTCGAGATCGGTCTCGTTGGTGGCGTCGGCACCCGACATGCTCTTCGCGAAGGCGGCGAGGTCGCGCGCCCGCGCCGGCAGCGCCTGCTCCCAGACCGTGCCGAGGTCCTTGACGATCGAGGCCTCCAGAACCGGCTCGCGACCGGCCTCGAGCATCCCCGCGACCGAGACCGACATGCGCCGCAGCGTGTGCAGCTGGGCGACGAGGCGCCCTACCCCCTCGGCCGCGCGCAGGTCCGGCTCGGCGCCCAGCGCACGGACGAGGGCGGGCAGCACGTAGAAGGTTTCGAGGAACCGCTCGGGGCCGCTCCGCTCATAGGCCAGCTCGGCTGTCGCCTGCTTCCAGGCGCCGTCGACCTCGCCCAGCACATGGTCGGCGGGGACCATCACATCGGCGAAATGCACCTCGTTGAAATCGGACTCGCCGTGCATCTGGCCGATCGGCCTAACCGTGATCCCCGGCAGCGACAGGTCGACCAGGAACTGCGTCAGCCCGTGGCGGCGGTTCTCCTTCGTCGCAGGCGCGGTGCGGAAGAGCGCGATCATGTACTCGGCCCGGTGGGCGTTCGAGGTCCAGATCTTGCTGCCGTTCACCCGGTAGTGATCCCCCTCGCGCTCGGCCCGCGTCGCGGCGGCGAAGAGGTCCGAGCCGGAGCCGGGCTCGGACATGCCAATGGCGAAGCAGAGCTCGCCCGCGCAGATCTTCGGCAGGATCTCCTGCTTCATCGCCTCGCTGCCGTATTTCAGCAGTACCGGCCCGGACTGCCGGTCGGCGACGAAGTGTGACCAGGTCGGGGCTGAGGCGGCGCGCATCTCCTCGGTGACCACGTAGCGGTCGAGATGGCTGCGCTCGTGGCCGCCATACTGCCTCGGCCAGGTCATGCCGATCCAGCCGCGCTGACCGACACGGCGCGAGAACTCGCGGTCGTAGGAGGTGTTCCTGAGCCCGGCGCCGGGGTCGAAGGTGCCCCGCGCGGCCTCCTCGGCCAGGAACGCACGCACCTCCTCTCGCAGCCGCGCGGTCGCGGGCGGCAGGCGGAGCGGGTCGAAGCGGATGGCGGTCTGCATGGGCCTGTCTCCTACCGCGCCGCCAGCATCGGCCATAGGGCGTCGGCCCCGGCCTCGATCACCATGTCGCCCAGCATCGCGGCCCAGTGGCTTTCCGCGCCGAAGTCGTCGCGCCAGCCCCACATGCGGCGGGTGTAGCGCTGCAGCACATGCTCGGCGGTCCAGCCGATGGCGCCATGCACCTGGTGGGCGATGGCGGCGCCGGCGTTCACCGCCTCGCCGGCGCGGATCTTGGCCGCCGCGATCTCCAGGAATTCGGCCGGGCCGAACTCGGCGGAGGCGCCCAGCGCGTCGGCCGCCGAGCCCGAGGCTGCCAGCGCCGCGGCGACTTCGCCGGCGAGCCTGGCAAGATTGTGCTGCACCGCCTGGAACCCGGCGATGGGGCGGCCGAAGGCGACGCGGTCCGCGGCATACTGCACCGAGAGCGCCAGCACGGTCTCGAGCGCGCCCGCCATCTGCGCCGCGCGCACGGCGGCGCCGAGCAGCATCGGCGTGTCGGCGTGCCAGCCGGCGGGGAACGGGGCGAGCTCGACGGGGTAGACGCTCTTGAAGCCGATGTCGCAGCGCTCGCCGCCGAGATCGGTGGGCCGCTCCGCCGCCGACAGCGTCTCTGGCGACATCAGCGCCACGAACTGCTCGCCCTCGCGGTCCGCAACCACGACGACCGCGCGGGCGTCGCGCAGGAAGGGCACGGCGCGGGCGCCGCCGCTGACGGCGCCCTCGTCGTCGAGGGTCAGCGTGTCGCCGAGCCGCACCGGTGCAACGGTCATCGGGCCCGAGGGGCAGCGGATCCCCGCCGCATCCAGCATCCGCCCGGCGAGCAGCGTCTCGGCGATCGCTACCGGCGCCGCAGACTGGCCGGCGATCCGGAGGACCTCGAAGCCTTCGGCGATCCCGGCGCCTGCTCCGCCATGCGCGTCCGATACCCAGGCGAGCGTCAGGCCGGACTCCTCCAGCGCCGACCACAGCGGGGTCTTCCAGGCGGCGTTCGCCGCAGCATTCAGCGTCTGCGGGTCGCCAAGATCGGTGAAGATGCGCCGGGCTGTCTCGCCGACGATGCTGTCGGAATCGCTCACGTCAGGCTCCCAGGACGCGTTCCGTTGCACTGGGCCAGCTGGCCCGGGTGGACCGTCTGCTAGCCCGGATCGAACATCGCTGTAAAGAAGTGCTAGCGGAACCAGGCGGCATATCAGGAGCCTGATCGGGCCGGCGGAACCGCCCGATTGCCCGGCGCGGATCGCTTCGAGCCGGCGAAGCGTCGGGCGCGGGATGACAGCGTTTCCGTCCGCCGGTCCTGTCCGCCGCGCGGACGCGGCAGGCGGTGCCCGGGGGAGATGACCATGACAACGATCGCAGCCTTTCTTGGCGCAGCGCTTGCGGAAATCGCCGGCTGCTTTGCCTTCTGGGCGTGGCTGAAGCTCGGCAAGTCAAGCTGGTGGGCCGTTCCGGGGCTTGCCTCCCTCGTGCTCTTTGCCTTCCTGCTCACCCGGGTCGACGTGCTGGCCGCCGGGCGGGCGTTCGCGGCCTATGGCGGGGTCTACATCGCAGCCTCGCTGGCCTGGCTCCGGGCCGTCGAGGGCGTCCGGCCCGATCGCTGGGACTTCATCGGCGCAATGCTCTGTATCGGCGGCGCCGCGGTGATCGCGGGCGCGCCGCGATAGGGGTCAGACCCGGACGACCATGCCGTCCCGGGCACATTCCTCGGGCACCTGGTCCGCCCGCGCCAGCATCTCGGGCCCCATATGGGTCAGGATCAGGCGCTTCGTGCGCAGTTCGGCCCGATGCTCGCGGATCGCCGGATAGTTGAGGTGGAAGGGCACGGGCTTGGTGTGTGCGTAGCACTCGGCGATCAGGAGGTCGGAACCCTCCGCCAGCGCCGGCATGTGCTCGGTCCAGGCGCTGTCGCCGGTATAGGCAATGACCTTGTCCGCGACCCGGGTGCGGACCGAGGTCGGCATCGACTCGGGCGTATGGGCCGCAGGGTAGGTGACCACGTCCACTCCCGACACGCTGCGGGGTCCAAGCGGCGGAACCTCCGCGATCTCGAACGGAAACTTCGGCACCATTCCACCGCTGCCCGGAAACAGCGCCTCGGCGAGCCGCCGCAGTTGTGCGGGTGTTCCCGGCGGACCGGCGACGGTCAGCGGCCGGGTCCGGCGGGCGCCGAGCATTGCATCGATCAGCAGCGTCGGGACGCCGCCGGCATGGTCGCCGTGAAAGTGCGTCAGCAGGATCAGATCGATCGAATTGTGATCGATGCCGAGCGCCTTCAGCGCGTTGACCGAATTGGTGCCGAAGTCGATGGTGAAGCGGATACCGGGAGCATCGACGAGAAAGCAGGTGCTGTTGCGCCCGCCCGAGCCGAACGCATCGCCGGTGCCGACGAAGGTCACGCTGACGGTCATGGGGCCGGTTCCTCGGAATCTGCACCTGGGCCGACACTACACGGGGGCTGCGAACCGGCGCAATCCGTGCACGGGCCCGGGGTCCCATCACCACCCTGATTTCGTGCTGCCAAGCGGTAGCGGGCGGTTTCGACGTTGCCTGCGGTCGGTGCTTCCGTAAAGTGCGGGCAGGATCACACGGGAGCGGACGCCCATGCCCCACCAGCCGGCCTCCACCGCGCTCGACCATGTCCGGGTGCTCGACCTGACACGGGTGCGCTCGGGGCCGACCTGCGTGCGCCAGCTCGCCGACTGGGGCGCCGACGTGATCAAGATCGAGATGCCCGAGAGCCTCGAGGAGGACGGGGCGCTGGGAGCCGGGCGGGCGACATCGGACTTCCAGAACCTGCACCGGAACAAGCGCTCGCTGACCCTGAACCTGAAGGAGGACGATGGGCGCGCGCTGTTCCTGCGCCTCGTGCGCGGGGCGGATGTGGTGGTCGAGAACTTCCGCCCCGACGTGAAGCACCGATTGGGTGTCGGCTACGAGGCGCTGAAGGCGGTCAACCCGCGCGTCATCCTCGCCTCGATCTCGGGCTTCGGCCAGGACGGGCCCTATGCGAGGCGTCCGGGCTTCGACCAGATCGCCCAGGGCATGGGCGGGCTGATGTCGATCACCGGCGAGCCGGGGCGCGGGCCGATGCGGGTGGGCATCCCCATCGCCGACCTGACCGCGGGCCTGTTTGCGGCCATGGGTGTGCTCACCGCGTTGATCGAGCGCGAGAAGTCGGGCGAGGGCCAGTGGGTGAACACCTCGCTGCTCGCGGCGCAGATCTTCATGCTCGACTTCCAGGCGGCACGCTGGCTGATGAGCGGCGAGGTGGCGCCGCAGGTCGGCAACGAGCACCCGACGTCGATCCCGACCAACCTCTACCCGACTGCGGACGGGGCGGTGAACATCGCCGTCTCGGGCGAGGTGATCTGGCAGCGCTTCGCCAGGGCGCTGAGGCACGCCGAATGGATCGACGACCCGCGCTACGCCGACCAGTACACGCGCAAGGAGAACCGCGATGCGCTGAACGCGGCGATTGCGGAGACGACGATGTCCTGGCGCTCGAACGCGCTGGTCGACGCCCTGCTCGAGGCCGGCGTTCCCTCGGGGCCGGCCTACCGGATCGACGAGGTCTTCGCCGACCCGCAGGTGCAGCACCTGGGCATGGCGGCCGAGATCGACACCCTGCCCTTCGGCAGGACCCGGCTCGTCGCCCAGCCGCTGCGGATGAGCCGGACCCCCACTTCGATGGCCGCGCATCCCCCGAACCGGGGCGAGCATACCGACGAGATCCTGGGCGAACTCGGGCTCTCGGCCGACGAGATCGCCGGGCTGCGCGAGCGGCAGATCATCTGAGCGAAGGACAGGCGAATGACCGACAAGATGATATCGCGCCGCGACGGCGCCATCGGCCACGTGATCTTCAACCAGCCCGAGAAGCAGAACGCCGTCAGCCTCGCGATGTGGGAGGCGGCCGAGCGGATCCTGGCAGATTTCGAGGCCGATCCGCAGATCCGCGTGGTGGTGCTCTCGGGCGCGGGCGGCAAGTCCTTCGTCTCCGGCGCCGACATCTCGGAGTTCGAGAAGAGCCGCGGCACGGCCGAAGCGCAGCAGCACTACAATGCCCGCACCCGCGCCGTCTACCAGCGCATCGAGCGCTTCCCGAAGCCGACCATCGCCATGATCCACGGCTACTGCATCGGCGGCGGGCTGAACCTCGCCTGCTGCTGCGATATCCGCATCTGCTCTGACCGGGGCAGCTTCGGCATGCCCGCGGCGCGGCTGGCGCTCGGCTACCCGTTCGAGGCGATCCGGCGGCTGGCGAACGCGGTCGGCATCGGCAATGCCCGGCTGCTGATGTTCACCGCCCGGCGGATCGACGCCGGGCACGCACATGCCATGGGCCTGGTGCAGGAGGTGGTGCCCTACGACCGGCTGGAGGCGACCGTCGAGGAGCTGGCCAAGGAGATCGCCGGCAACGCGCCGCTGACCGTGGGAGCGATGAAGTTCATCTCGACCCAGGTGCTGGCCGATCCGGCCGAGCGCGACCTCGTGCGCTGCGACGAGATGGTGGCCGCCTGCTTCGCCAGCGACGACTTCAGGGAGGGCCGCCGCGCCTTCATGGAAAAGCGCAAGCCGCATTTCGAGGGGTGCTGAGATGGCGGGCGCGGCCCGGCATGGGCGCTTCCAGGGCCGGATCGAGGATGCCCGGCTGGTCACCGGCCAGGGGCGCTATGTCGACGACCTGGCCCCGGCGGGGCTCGCCCATGCCGTGCTGCTGCGGGCGCCGATGCCGGGCGTCATCCGCGGGATCGACGCCTCAGCCGCCCGCGGGGCACCGGGAGTGCTCGGGGTCTGGACGTTCGACGATCTGAAGGCCGCCGGCGGGCCGCTCCGCCTGCCCTGCGGCGTCACGCTGCCGATGACGAACGGCGAGCCCGCCTTCCAGAGCGACCGGCCGTTGCTGGCCGAGGGTACGGCCCGGTTCACCGGCGAGGGTATCGCCTTCGTGGTGGCCGAGACGCGCGCGCAGGCCCGCGACGCGGCCGAGCTGATCGCGATCGAGATCGATGACATCGACATCGTGGTCGAGGCGCGGGATGCCCGCGCTCCGGGTGCGCCGGCGGTCTGGGACCAGGTACCCGACAACATCGGCTTCGTCTGGGCCAAGGGCGACATGGACAAGGCCAAGTCCGCAGTCGCCGCCGCGCCGCGGCGGGTCACGCTCGAGAGCCATGTCAGCCGGGTCGCCGTCAGCTCGATGGAGCCGCGCGGCTGCCTCGGCACGGTCGAGGACGGGCGGCTGACGCTGTACGCGTCGAACCAGAGCCCGCACGGGCTGAAGGGCGCCCTCGCCAAGGTGTTCGGGGTCGAGCCGGCGGGGATCCGGGTGATCGCGCAGGATGTGGGCGGCTCGTTCGGCATGAAGGCAGGGGCCTATGTCGAGGACGTACTGTGCCTCCTTGCCGCCCGCGCGCTCGGGCGGCCGGTCAAGTGGATCTCGGACCGCAGCGAGGCGTTCCTCACCGACGACCACGGACGCGACACCACCATCGCGGCGACGCTCGGCTTCGACGACACCGGTAACCTCCTCGGCCTCGTGGCGCATTTCGACCTGAACCTCGGTGCCTATCTCTCGCAGCGTTCGCTGGCAGCGGGACTCGGCAATCTCGGCGGCATCTCCGGGGTCTACCGGATCGGGCCTACAGCGGCGACCGCCCATGGCGTCTACACCCATCTCCATACGCTCGGCCCCTATCGCGGCGCCGGGCGGCCAGACGCGACCTATGCGATCGAGCGGCTCATCGACCTGGCGGCGCGCGATCTGGGCATCGACCCGTTCGAGTTCAGGATGCGGAACCTGATCCCGGCCGAGGCGATGCCCTGGAACACCGGCTTCATGTTCGAGTACGACTGCGGTGAGTTCGCCAAGAACATGAGAGAAGCTGGAGAAATAGCTGATCTGAAAGGATTTCCGTCTCGGCGATCTGCAGCGGAGTCGAAAGCGAGGCTCCGCGGCATCGGCTTCTCGAACCCGATCGAGGTGGCGGGCGGGCCCTTCGTGAAGCCTGGCACCGACCACGCCCGCGTCACCGTTCATGCCGACGGCACCGCGACCATCCATGCCGGCTGCATGTCGACCGGCCAGGGCCTCGTCACCATGTTCACCGACATGGCGGCGGAGCATCTCGGCCTGACCCGCGAGCAGATCACCGTTGAGCAGGGCGACACCGACGACCTGCCGGGCGGGCGCGGCTCGGGCGGCTCGGCCGCAACGCCGACGGGCGGATCGTCGACCACGCTTGCGCTCAGGGCGGTGGTCGAGAAGGGCAAGGAGATCGCCGCCGGCATGCTGGAGACCGCGACGGCGGACATCGTGTTCGAGAGCGGCCAGTTCGTCGTCACCGGCACCGACCGGGCAGTGCGCCTCGCCGATGTGGCGGCCGAGAGCGAGAAGCGCGGCGAGAAGCTGGCCGGACAGTCGGTGTTCACGCCCGAGAAGGTGACCTTCCCGAACGGCTGCCATGTCTGCGAGGTCGAGATCGACCCGGAGACCGGGGTGGTCGAGATCTGCCGCTACACGGTGGTCGAGGATGTCGGCCGGGTGATGAACCTGACCATGCTGACCGGGCAGATGCATGGCGGCATCGCCCAGGGCGCCGGGCAGGCGCTGCTCGAGCGGCTGGTGTTCGACCGCGGCGGCCAGCCGCGGACCGGGACTTTCATGGACTACGCAATGCCGCGCGCCGGCATGATGCCCGAGATCACGCTGAAGACACGCGAGGTCCGCACGGCGGTCAATCCGGTCGGCGCCAAGGGGGTGGGCGAGGCCGGAACCGTGGGCTCGATGGTCTGCGTCGTCAACGCGGTCTGCGACGCGCTCGGGGTGGCGCATTTCGAGATGCCGGCGACACCCGACCGGATCTGGGCGGCACTGAAATCAAAGGGAGGAAACTGATGCTGCTGGATGTTCGCACCTATCGCTGCAAGCCGGGGATGATCGGCAAGCACCTCGATCTCTACGACAAGTACGGGCGCGAGCCGCAGTTCCGCTGCCTTCAGGCCGCTCTGCTATCTGCGGACCGAGACCGGCGACCCGAACGAGTATGTCCATATCTGGGTCTACGAGAACGCCGGCGACCGCGAGGCAAAGCGGGCGGCGCTTTGGGCCGATGCGGCCTGGCTCGACTATGTTTGTCGCAGCGCCGAGCTCGGCGCGCTCGAGGCACAGTCGAACAAGCTGATGAACCCGGTCGGCTTCTGCCCGCTCGCGACGGGGAAGTGACGGGCGGGATCCGGCCGGTATGGCGGCCCTGACTGCCGCCCCGCTGGCTGCCCGCGCGGGCGCGCGCTGTCCCGGCCGGGGCGGCGCAGCGTGCCGCACATGCCAGGAGACCGAACGATGACGGTTGCCGCGACCTATGCCGAGTTCTCCGCCGCCCTGCGGCCCGAGGCGATGCCGGCCGGGGTGCTGCATGCCGCCAGGCGCAGCCTGATCGACTGGTGGGGCGGTGCCATCGCCGGGTCCGTCGAGGCTCCGGCAACGGTTTTGCGCGAGGCGCTGCGGCCGGCACCCGGGCCGGCGCGGCTCCTGTCGGACGGTGCGCCGGCGGACGCGCGGACCGCAGCGCTGATCAATGGCACCGCTGCCCATGCCGTCGAGGTGGACGACATCTTCTCGCCCGGCCTCTATCACCCCGGCGTGTCGGTCGTCGCCGCAGCGCTGGCCGCAGCCGAGTCGGGGAACGCGCCGCTCGGCGAACTGCTGGCAGCGGTCGTGGCGGGCTACGAGGTCTCGAACCGCGTCGCGCGGGCGGTGAACCCGGCCCATTACCGCTGGTGGCATACGACGGGGACGGTCGGCCACATCGGCGCCGCCGCGGCGGCGGCGCGGGCAATGCGGCTCGACCCGGGCCCGACCGCCCATGCGCTGACCACCGCGGCCACCTTCGCGGCGGGTCTGAGGCACGCCTTCGCGAGCGACGCGATGTCGAAGCCGCTCCATGCGGGGCGGGCAGCCGAGGGCGGGCTGCTGGCGGCGCTCGGCGCGCGGGCCGGTCTGACCGGCGTGCCGGACATGTTCGAGGGCGAGCGCGGCTTCGGCCGGGCGATGAGCGGCGATGTGGACTGGACGGCCGCCACGGCAGGCCTCGGCAGCGAGTGGACGATCACCCGGATGACCTGCAAGCCCTACCCCTGCTGCGGCCACACCTTCGCGGCGATCGACGCGACCGGCGAGATCATGCGGCGCGGCGTCGCGCCGGAGTCGGTTCTCGCCATCCGGGTCGCATCCTACATGGCGGCTGTGCAGATATGCGGCGGCACCGATCCCGTGACGCCGTACGAGGCCAAGTTCTCGCTGCCCTACACCGTCGCGCTGGCCACGCTCGGCCGGCAGGTCGATCTCGCGGCGTTCTCGCCCGCGCAGCTTCGGGAGCCGGCGCTGCGCGGGATGATGCGGCGGATCACGCTCGCGGTCGACGAGGAAGCCGAGGCGGCATTCCCGGCGCTCAGGGGCGCCGAGGTGACGGTGCTGACCGCCGATGGCGGCGAGCACAGGTTCCGGCAGACGACCCGCCGCGGCGACCCGGATTTCCCGGTCAGCGATGCGGCGCTCGACGCCAAGTTCCGGATGCTGGCGGCACCCGTCATCGGTGCCGGCGCAAGCGGGACCGTGGCGGCGACGCTCTGGTCGGCTGAGATCGGGCGCGCAGTGGCGTCGCTTCCGATGGCGCGGAGTGCGGAGATGCGCGGCCCGGCAGCAGATACCGCCGCCACATGAGTCCCGGCACCGGTGGCTGATCCCGCCGGGCCGCCAGTCGCCTCATCGCATGCGGTCAAATCGGCGCCAGCGCGGCGGCCTGCGGTCTTGCGGAGCCCAGGTGTGCCGGATAAAGTCCGCTCGCGCTGCTGCAGGATGCACCCGCTGGGAGGGGTTCAGACACCGAAGCGACGACCGGGAATCCGGATAGACGCCGTCAGGCGCAGCGAAATCGAAATCAGCCGGAGGAATGCATAACATGGAACGCCGTGACTTCCTGAAGGGTGCCGCGATCGCCTCGGGCGCCGCAGCCGCCACCACGCTCGCCGCCCCCGCGGTGGCGCAGGCCAGCACCGACATGGTGATCGTCTCGACCTGGCCGCGCGACTTCCCGGGTCTCGGCATCCCGGCGCAGCGCCTTGCCGCGCGCATCGAGGAGCTGACCGATGGCGCGGTGAAGGTGCAGTACTTTGCCGCCGGCGAGCGCGTGGGCGCCTTCGACAGCTTCGACCATGTCGCTTCGGGCGAGGCGCAGGCCTATATCGGCGCCGACTACTACTGGAAGGGCAAGCATCAGGGCTTCGTTCCGTTCACCGGCATCCCCTTTGGCCTCACCTTCATCGAGATGGATGCTTGGATGAAGTACGGCGGCGGCCAGGAATTGATGGATGAGGTCGGCGACCCGTTCGGCATCAAGGGCATTCCCTGCGGAAATACCGGCTGCCAGATGGGCGGCTGGTTCAACAAGGAAATCGAGTCGCCCGACGACTTCAAGGGCCTGAAGATGCGTATTCCCGGTGACGGCGGCGACGTGCTGGCGAAGCTCGGCGCCTCGCCGGTCTCGCTGCCGGGTGGCCAGATCTACGAGAACCTCGTCTCCGGTGCGATCGACGCCACCGAGTGGGTCGGGCCGTTCAACGACTACTTCATGAAGTTCTACGAGGCGGCAAAATTCTACTACTGGCCGGGCATGCACGAGCCTGGCTCTCAGCTGACCATGGGCTTCAACAAGTCGTGGTGGAGCGGGCTCTCGAAGAACACGCAGGCCATCATCACGGCAGCATGCCACGAGGAAAACTCGAAGACCATGGCCGAGACCAACGCCAACAACGGTCAGTACATGCGCAAGCTCACTACCGAGCATGGTGTCGAGCTGCGCGAGTTCAACGACGATGTCTACGACGCCTTCGGCAGTGCGGCGCAGGAGGTATTCGACGCGGCCCGCGCGCACAGCGAACTGGCGGCTCGGGTCTATGACAGTGTTGCCGCGGCCCGCCAGGATGTCGGCAAGTGGTTGACGCTGGCCGACATCTCGTACTCGATCAAGCGCAACCGCGTGCTCGGCATCTGACATCGGCGAGCAGGCGCGTTCGGATGGTTCGCGGGACGGAGCGATGGCTCCGCCCCGCGTTCTTGCAAGCCTCTCCAAGAAACAAGGGGGAATCGCCGGATGGTCGGGTCCGATACAGCCAGGGCGGTTGCGGTCTCTGGATCAGCGCCGCTCGCCCGTATGTTCGGATGGGTGATGCTGGCGTTGATGGGGGCCTTCCTGCTCAACAACATCCTGACCTTCTATGTCGGGCTTCCCGGCGCCGGTGGAATATTCGGTTGGGAAACCAACGGGGCGCCGGGTCCGGCGATGTATGCACAGGCCGCGATCTACGCGATCCTGCCGGCGCTGGTGGCGGTCTATGTGTCAAGGACCCGCGACCGGTCGCTCCGGCAGGACGCGGCGGCGGTCTCAAATGCCAACGAGACCCTGATCCGATGCGCCTTCTGGCTGGTGCTGCTCGTCGGCATCGCCGACACGGTGGTCTCGTTCCTGCGCGTCGAGGGCTACCTGCCGGCGATCGTCGGCGAGCGGCTGACAGTCGAGCTCGGCCGGTCGGAGTTCCGCGGCCAGTGGGTTCACATCCCCGTTGCCCTGCTGGGCATTGCCATCGGCCTCCTCACCCGCGGCATCAGCTTCATCTGGCTCTCCCTGCTGGTCGTCGTCGCCGAACTGCTGATCGTGTTCTCGCGCTTCGTCTACTCCTACGAGCAGGCCTTCATGGCCGACCTCGTGCGGTTCTGGTACGCGGCGCTGTTCCTGTTCGCCAGTGCCTACACCCTGCTCGAGGACGGCCACGTCCGGGTGGACGTGCTCTACGCCAGCTTCCGGCGCCAGCGGCAGGGCAGGGTGAATGCCTGGGGCGCCGTCCTGCTCGGGATGACGCTGTGCTGGACGATCCTGCTGGTCGGCATGTGGAGCAAGTCGAGCATCATCAACAGCCCGCTGCTGGTGTTCGAGACGACCCAGACGGGCTTCGGCATGTACGTGAAATATTTCATGGCCGGGTTCCTGGGCATCTTCGCGGTCTCGATGATGACCCAGTTTGTCAGCTCGTTCTTCGACTCGGTTGCCGACGCCCGGGGTGAGCCCGGCGGCCGCGGAAACCATCACACCGGCCCGGCGGGCTGAGACGGGCACTCGGGGAGAGTCCTGCAACCATGGAATTCTACTTCCTTCTCGTCCTCATCCTGCTGATGATCCTGGCGCTCGGCTCGGGATATCCGGTGGCCTTCGCGCTGCCGGGCTCGGCGATCCTTACCATCGCCCTTGCCGCGCTTTCGGGCTACGTCTTCGCTGGCGACCCTTCGGCCTATTTCGCCCAGGGCGGCCCGATGCAGTGGCTGAGCGCTGGCGTCACCAATTTTCGCGGCGTCTACTGGGAGGCCGAGCGCGACACGCTGATCGCGATCCCGCTCTTCATCTTCATGGGCATCATGCTGCAGCGCTCGAAGATCGCCGAGGAGCTCCTGGTGACCATGGCGCAACTCTTCGGCCCGATCCCCGGCGGTCTCGGCATCGCCGTCGTCTTCGTCGGCGGGCTGCTGGCAGCAACCACCGGAATCGTCGGGGCGACCGTGGTCGCGATGGGCCTGATCTCGCTGCCGGCCATGTTGCAGCACAACTACTCGAAGCCCCTCGCCACCGGCACCATCGCGGCGTCCGGCACACTCGGCCAGATCATCCCGCCCTCGATCGTGCTGATCATCCTCGCCGACCAGCTTGCGGGCGCCGTGGACCAGGCCGGCACCTCCCGCAAGGCGATGTACACGCAGTCCACCGGCGAGCTGGCGATGCCGTCCGAGTTCGACATCACCTCGACCAGTGCCGGCGACATGTTCCTGGGCGCTTTGGTGCCCGGGCTCATGCTGGTCGGGATCTACATGGCGTTCATCCTCGGCTTTGCCATGCTGCGTCCGCACTACGCTCCGCCGGTGCCCTTCGAGGGCAGGTTCGACCGCCGATTCCTCGGCCGTGTGCTGGTAATCCTCACCCCGCCGCTGGCGCTGATCTTCCTGGTGCTGGGCTCGATCATCGCCGGCATTGCCACGGTCAACCAGGCTGGCGCGATCGGCGCGGCGGGTGCGCTGGTGATGGCCGGGTACAAGCTCAAGCCCGATTCGAGGGACACCTATGTGCCGCTGCTCGTCGGGCTTGTCTCGGTCGGAATCGTGCTGTTCGCGACGACCAGTTTCAACACCAACATCAAGAACATCCAGACCCAGAGCGACCTGATCGGGGTGCTGATCGCCACGGTGGGCGTGATCGGCCTGCTGGTCTCGATCTGCTGGAGCGGCTGGCGCGCCCATCTGGTCGAGGACACGCTCCGGGGGGTGATGATCGAGACGGCGAAGACCACGTCGCTCGTCTTCATCATCCTGATCGGCGCCGCCATGCTGACCGCGGCCTTCCGGGCGTTCGGGGGCGAGGATCTGGTCCGGCAGTTCCTCGAGGGCATGCCGGGCGGGTTCTGGTCGAAGTTCATCATCGTCATGGCGGTGATCTTCGTGCTCGGCTTCTTCCTCGATTTCATCGAGATCGCCGTCGTGGTGGTGCCGATCGTCTCGCCAATCCTGCTCGCGGATCCCTCGGCGAACGTGACCGCGGTCTGGCTCGGCGTGATGATCGGGCTGAACATCCAGACCTCGTTCCTGACCCCGCCCTTCGGCTTCGCGCTGTTCTACCTGCGCGGTGTCGCCCCGGCGGCGGTCAGAACCCTTGATATCTACAAGGGCGTGGTGGCATTCATTGCCCTCCAGCTTCTGGCGCTCGCAATTGCAGGCAACTACCCGCCGCTGGTAAACTACCTGCCGAACCGTGTCGCGCTCACCGCGGAAACCGCGCCGCCGCCGCTGAACCCTCGGCTGCAGTACTGCATGGAGGAATACGTCGTCGATCAGTTTGCGATGAACGGCGACGCGATCCGCGCGGCAATCGCCGCAGCGCGGGCGGCCGACCTCTCCGCGCTGCCGGACAAGCCGCGCAGGCAGTTGCTGGAAAGTTTCGACAAGGCCGAGTCCGCGTTCGATCTTCTCGCCAAGGCCAAGGCGGCCGAGACCAACATCGAGCAGCACGCACCGGATTACCGGCCGCTGCACGAGGCGGTGCGGCAGATCGAGAGCGATGTCCGCCAGATCGATGCCGAGATTGCCGATATCGAGCAGCTGATCCGCCGCGGCGGACCCGATCACCCGCGAAAGGCGGCGCGCGAGGAGCGCATTGCCGGGCACAGGGCCGAGCGCGAGGCGCTGCTGGCCGCGATTCCGGCGGAGTGGGACCCCTCGCACGAGACCTTCCTGGAATACACCAGGTCCGAGCGCGACGCGCGCAACGCCTACCGCAAGGCAACGGACGACGCCTATGCGCCGGTCGCCGAGATGCTGGCCCTGCTCCGCTCCACCGAGGCGCTGGAGGGGTTGCGCGAGCGTCTGCTGACGTTCCAGTCCGAGCTCGCAGGCCTCGACACCGAGGCGGCCATCGCCCGTTTCGAGGCCGAGGAAGCCGCCGTCGGCGCGGTCGAGGGCACGCGCGAGATCCGCTCGATCCTCTCCAAGGGCCGGCGCGAGCTCAAGAACCGGGTACCGGCGCCGGAGGCGGCCGCCGAGAAGGTGACCGAGGCCATCGCCGCCCACGAGGCGGAGGTCGCCTGGCGACGGAATGCCGTCGGAACGGTTCTGCCTGTGCTCGAAGCCTATGACGCGGCGATCCGCGACACCATCGGGCTCCGCAGCCAGCCGCGGCTGCCCGAGGAGCAGGCGCTGTTCGTGGCCGGCTGCAACGCCGCCCATCGGGACATCTCGCTGAGCTTCTGACGCGGGCCGGGGAAAAGAACGGGCGCTCCCGCCAGGCAGCGCCCGTTTCGTTCGGCAGCGCGCGACGGCGGGTGGCGGCGGGCGACGCCTTCAGTCGTTGGCGCCGCCGATGGCGCCGATCACCGCGGCGGTGACCTCCGCGGTCGTGGCGGTGCCGCCGAGGTCGCGGGGCCGCACCTGTTCCGCCCCCGTCACCCTCTCGATCGCCGCCAGGAGCGCGGCGGCGGCGCGCGGCTCGCCCAGGTGCTCGAGCATCATCGCGGCCGACCAGAACGATCCGATCGGGTTGGCGATCCCCTGCCCCATGATATCGAAGGCCGAGCCGTGGATCGGCTCGAACATCGACGGGAATTTCCGCTCCGGGTTCAGGTTGGCGGTCGGCGCGAGGCCGAGCGATCCGGTCAGCGCGGCGGCAAGGTCGCTGAGCACGTCCGCATGCAGGTTGGTGGCAACGATCGTGTCGAGCGACTTGGGCTTCAACACCATGCGTACGGTCATGGCATCGACCAGCATCCGGTCCGTGGTCACGTCCGGGTAGTCGCGCCGTACCTCCTCGAATACTGCGTCCCACATCACCATGCCGTGGCGCTGGGCGTTCGACTTCGTTACCAGCGTCAGGTGCCTGCGGGGGCGCGATCGCGCCAGTTCCAGCGCGAAGCGCTGCACCCGCTCGACGCCCGCCCGGGTGAACACGGCAACGTCCATGCCGACCTCGTGGCCGTGGCCCTGATGGACCCGGCCACCGGCCCCGGCATATTCTCCCTCCGAGTTCTCGCGCACGATCACCCAGTCGAGATCGCCCGGCCCCACGTCCCGCAGCGGGCTCCGGATGCCGGGCAGCACGCGGGCGGGCCGCACATTGGCATACTGGTCGAAGGGCTGGCAGATGGCGAGCCTGAGGCCCCAGAGGGTGACATGATCCGGCACCCGCGGATCGCCCGCCGAGCCGAAATAGATCGCGTCGAACGGCCGGAGCAGATCGAGCCCGTCGGCCGGCATCATCGCCCCCTCGCGCAGATAGCGCTCCGAGCCCCAGTCGAAATGCGTCGCCTCGATCCGGAACCCGCCGTCCCGGGCGGCGAGCGCGTCGAGCACCTCGAGTCCGGCGCCGATCACCTCGGTGCCGATGCCGTCGCCGGGGATGGCGGCGATGCTGTAGGTCTTCATGGGGACTCCTCGTGTCCTGATCGGGTGCCGCTTCAGAGGCCGAGCGCATCCGCGATACCGCCGACATGGTCGGTTACGATGTCCCAGTCCGAGGTCGCCTCGAAATCCTTGGTCTGGTCGGCGCCGTATTCCGTGGGCCGGTTGACGTAGGCTGTCCGCATACCCTGCTCGCGGGCCGCCTTGAGGTCGTCGTTGTGGGCGGCGCACATCATCACGTCATCCGGCCTCATCCCCAGCCCGGCGCAGGCGTTCCGGTAGGCGCGCGGGTCGCGCTTGTAGGCCCGAGTGATGTCAGACGACAGGATCAGGTCCCAGGGGATCCCGGCACGCTTGGCCATGTTGACGAGGAGCTGGGTGGCGCCATTCGACAGCGGGCCGATGATGTAGCCCCGCTTCAGGCGCAGGAGCCCCGGCACCGAGTCGGGCCAGGGGTCGAGGCGGTGCCACATCAGGTTGATCTCGGCGACCTCGGCGTCGGTGAAGTGCCCGGCAATGCCGAACTCCTTCAGGATCACGTCCAGCCGCTCGCGGTGGATCACGTCGATCGGTGTCCAGGGCCGGGTGCCGGCGATGACGGGCGCCATGCCGGGGCGGTAGCCGGCGCGCCAGGCCCGCGCGAACGCCTCCCAGTCCACCCCCTCGATTCCCTTCGCGCGGCCCAGCCGCTCGCCCATGCGGGTGACGGAGCCGCGCCAGTCGACCACGGTGCCGAAGGTATCGAACAGCAGAGCCTTGACGTCCGCCAGGCTCATGGGATGTCTCCGTCGGTGATATCGTGGACCCAGGGACGGGCGAGGCGGTCCGCCGCCTGGAAGGCGGCGATCTCGGGCAGGCGCCGGACGGTCATGCCGATGTCGTCGAGTCCCGTCAGCAGCGACTGGCGCCTGAGCTCGTCGACCTCGAACGGCACCGGCGCGCCGTTTGGCGGCATCACCACCTTGCGCCCGAGATCGACGGTGAACGGCGCCTCGGGCTGGGCGCGGGCGATCGCGGCGAAGGCCTCGACCGTCTCGGCCGGCAGCGCCACCGGCAGGGTGCCGTTCTGGAAGCAGTTGCTGGCGAAGATGCCGCCGAAGCTCGGCGCGATGATCGCCCGGATGCCGATGCCGTTCAGCGCCCAGACCGCGCCCTCGCGCGACGAGCCGCAGCCGAAGTTGCGCCCGGCGAGCAGGATCGGCGCGCCACGCCAAGGGGAGCGGTTGAGAAGGAAATCCGGATTCTCCGAGCCGTCCTCGCGGTAGCGCCAGGGGCCGAAGGCGTGCAGCCCGAACTCGTCGCGCTTCGCCGTGATGTAGCGCTCGGCCGGAACGATCACGTCGGTGTTGACGTTCTCCTCCATCAGTGGCGCGGCGGGGCCTGAGACTGCGGTGAAGGGGATCATGTGCCGCCCCCCAGCTTGCGGACGTCGGTGATCTGGCCGGTGACCGCCGCGGCGGCGGCCATGGCGGGGCTGGCGAGATGGGTGCGCGCCCGCGGCCCCTGCCGGCCGACGAAGTTGCGGTTGGTGGTCGAGACCGCCCGGGCGCCCGGCGCGACCCGCTCGCCATTGGCGGCGACGCATTGCGAGCAGCCGGGCTCGCGCCACTCGAAGCCGGCGGCGCGGAACAGGGCGTCGAGCCCCTCCGCCTCCGCGGCACGCTTGACCGCCTGGCTGCCGGGCACGACCCAGGCACAGGTACCCGCGGCGACCCTCCGACCCTTCACGACCGCTGCGGCGGCGCGCAGGTCGGAAAGCCGCGCATTGGTGCAGGAGCCGATGAACACATGGTCAACCTTCAGCCCCTCGAGCGGCATCCCCGGCGTGAGCCCCATGTAGTCGAGCGCGGCCGCCCAGGCTTCGCGCCGGCTGGCGTCAGGCGCGGCGGCCGGGTCGGGCACCCGGCCCGTGATGCCGCAGGCATGCTCGGGGCTGGTGCCCCAGGTGATCTGCGGCTCCAGCCGCGAGACGTCTAGCGCGATCTCCCGGTCGAATCCGGCACCATCCCCGGTCGGCAGCGTCCGCCAGTGCGCCAGCGCGGCGTCCCAGGCGGCGCCCTTCGGCGCGAAGCGGCGGCCGGCGAGGTATTCATAGGTCGTGTCGTCCGGCGCGATCTGGCCCATCTTGGCGCCGAACTCGATCGACATGTTGCAGATGGTCAGCCGCCCCTCGACCGGCATCATACTGATGGCCGGGCCGGCATACTCGACCGCATGGCCATCGCCGCCCGCAGTGCCGATGGTGCCGATCAGGTGCAGGATCATGTCCTTCGGCCCAACGCCGGGCGGAACTTGCCCCTCGAAGCGCACCCGCATGGTGTGCGGGGCCTTCTGGATGATGCACTGGGTCGCCAGCACATGGGCGATCTCGGTCGAGCCGATGCCGAAGGCGAGCGCGCCCAGTCCCCCGTGGGTCGAGGTGTGGCTGTCGCCGCAGGTGATCATCAGCCCGGGCAGCGTCAGTCCGAGCTCGGGTCCTATGACATGGACGATGCCCTGCTCGGGGTCGTTGACGTCGAAATGGCGCACCCCGGCCTCGGCGGCGCGCTGTTGCAGCGCGGGGACGAGGCGCGCGCTGATCTCGGTCGAGACCGCGGTTCGGCCCGGCGCCGACGAGACGGCGTGGTCGGCAACGGCGAAGTTGAGACCAGGGCTCAGGACCTTCAGGCCGCGGCCGGCGAGCTCGGCGAGCCCGCGCGCGCCCGAGAGGTCGTGGAGCAGGCTGCGGTCGACATGCAGGAGCGCATAGCCGCCGCCAAGATCGGCGACGACATGCGGGGTCCAGCATTTCTCGAACAGCGTCCTGGTCATGATCCGCAACGTCGCCCCAGCATATCCGTCCATCGCGTCGCCCGCGCGCCCTTCCGTGGAGAATGACCGGACGGCAGCCCGGGTCAAGCGCCGGGCAGCCCGCGCGCCCTGCAAATCCGGAGGGCGATGGCTTCAGCCGAGGTCCAGCCGCTCGCGGTGGCGCATGAACGGGCTGTAGGCCGGTGCCTCGGGCAGGATGCGGCCGTCGGGCCCCCACTCGCTCATCCGGTTGAAGGGGATCACCGGGACGGCATTGAGACCGCCGAGGCGCGCCACGAGGTCGCGCTCGATCCCCGCAAGGCGGGCGGGCAGCACCGTGGGATCGGAATACTGGATACCGGACTCGACGCCATAGGCGACGAAGGGCTTCAGAACGGTGAAGCCGGCATAGGCCAGCGAGAAATTGACCGGCCAGAGCATCAGGTCGATGTCGCCACTGCGCCCGTCGAAGGCATAGGTGGCGGCGCTGGTCGCCACCGTGACCGAGAGCATGGCGCGCCGCCCGGCGAACCGGCCATGCTCGAAGCGCTTCCTGCTGGCATAGACCTCGCCGAACACCAGCACCCGGTCGAACCAGCCCTTCAGCATCGCCGGCGGCAGGTGCCACCACATCGGGTATTGCAGGATGACCAGGTCGGCGCGGTCCATGGCCTGGATCTCGGCCACGACCTCGGGCGGGATGGTGCCGGTCTCTGTCGCGTGGCGCTGCTCGTCCTGGGGCACGAAGCGGGCCGGGTCGGCGCGGTCGCGGTAGTGCGCGCCACGCTCGACCGGGTCGAAGCCCGCGGCATAGAGATCGGTGAGGCTGACCTCCCAGCCCTGCCCCTCGAGCGTCGCACAGGCGAGGCGGGCGAGGTTGCCGTTGAACGAGACCGGCTCGGGATGGGCGAGGACGATATGGGCACGCATGGGCTTACCCGAAGGTCCGTTCCCTGGCCCGGATCAGCGCGCACACCACGTCGTTGACCGGCGTCGGCACCCCGACGCGTTTGCCCTCGCGCGGGATCGCGCCGTTGATCACGTCGATCTCTGAGCGCCGTCCCGCCATGTGGTCGAGGAGCATCGAGGGACGGGCGTCGGGGATCTTCGAGGCGAAGGCGCGCACATAGGCGTCGACATCGTCGAAATCGAGCGCGATGCCCCTGGCCCGCGCGACCGCGTAGGCCTCCCGCGCGCAGCCGAGCGATACGGCCGAGCCGTTCGGGTCGTTGATGATCATGCCGATGGTCAGCCCCGTCAGCGTGCAGGGGCCCGAGAAGGTCACATTGCAGATCAGCTTCTCCCAGACCATCTTGTGGATGTCGTCGAAGGTCAGCACCTTGAAGCCGCCCGAGCGCCAGATCTCGGCCACATGCTCCAGCCGCGCGGTCTTCGGCCCCGCATATTCGCCGAGGCGGACGAACTCCATGCCGTTGTGGTGCGCGTGACCCGGCCCCTTCATCGAGGCGCCGAAGCCGCCCACCACCCCCTGGATCACACGACCCTCGCCCAGGATCGCCGCCACCTTCTCGGCGCTGCCGAGGCCGTTCTGGATCGCCAGCACAGGGGTGTCCGCCCGCAGGATCGGCTTCACCGCGCGGGCGGCGGCCTCGACCCCGTCGGCCTTGGTGGCGATGATGACGAGATCGGCATGGCCGGCATCGGCCGGGTTCGTGGTGGCATTGAGCCGCACCGTGCGGTCGCCGCTCTTGCCCTCCAGCCTGAGCCCCTTCTCCCGCATCGCCCGGACATGCTCCTCCCAGGCGTCGACCGCCCAGACATCGTGGCCGGCATCGGCGAGCAGCGCGGCATAGACGGAACCCATCGCGCCGGTGCCGATGATGGCGATGCGTTTCCGGGTCATGGCGGGAATCCTCCGGGGGGTGGCGTCGTGCCGAACTGTCACCGTCGCCGGCGAAAAGTCAAATCCCGCTCCGGATATTGCCGCTTCGCGCAGGGCAGCCGTTGTTGCGGGTGCGGCGCGGTGTCGGGTACACCACCCGTCAGGACATGGCCCGGACGGGCCCGAGCGGCACCCTGCCCTGCCGATCCGACGGGTGCGCCGGGCCGATCCGGAGGAGGTACCATGCGGGCGCTCGTCGTCGAGGAATTCGGCCCCTTCGAGGGCCACGCGATCCGCGAGCTCTCCGACCCCGCGCCGGGGCCGGGCGAGGTGGCAATTGCCGTCGAGGCGATGGGCCTGAACTTCCCCGACCTGCTGATGGTCGAGGGCCGCTACCAGCACCGGCCCGACCGGCCGTTCATCCCCGGCTTCGATGCGGCGGGCGTGGTCAGCGCCATCGGCCCCGGCGTCACCCGGGTGCGGCCCGGCGACCGGGTGCTGGTCTCGCGCCAGACGGGCGCCTTCACCACGCTGGCGATCGCCCCCGAGGCTGCGGTCTGGCGGATGCCGGACGCCATGAGCTTCGAGGAGGGCGCGGCCTTCGGGCTCGTCTCCATCACCGCCCATGTCTCGATGATCGAGAACGCGAGGGCACAGGCGGGCGAGACCGTGCTCGTCACCGGCGCCTCGGGTGGAGTCGGGCTCGCCATGGTGCAGTTTGGCGCCGCGAAGGGAATGCGGATCATCGCTGGCGTCACCGGGCCGGAAAAGGCGGCTCTCGCCCTGGCCAACGGCGCAGCGGCGGCGGTGGACCTCGCGGCCGCGAACCTGCGCGACAGCCTGCGCGACGAGATCCATGCGCTGACCGGTGGCAAGGGCGTGGACCTGGTCATGGACATGGTGGGTGGCGAGGTCTTCGACGCGGCGCTGCGCACGCTCCGGCCGGGCGGCCGCATCGCCATCGTCGGCTTCGCCAGCGGGCGGATTCCGGAGATCAAGGCCAACTACCTGCTGGTGAAGCGGCTGACCGCCATCGGCTCGCCGCTGGGCTCGGGGCGCGACGATCTCGATGCGGTGAAGGACCGCGCCATGGCCGGGCTGTTCCGGCTCTACGAGGCGGGCAGGCTCAGGCCGGTGATCTCGGAGCGCTTCGCCTTGGACGACTGGCGCGAGGCGTTCCGGCGTTTTCGCGACCGGCGCGTCACCGGCAAGATCGTGATGGTGGTGCCCCGGGCATGACGGCGCGGCCGGATCCGGTGAGCCTCGAGAGCTTCCTTGCGGAGCTTCCCGAGGCCAGCGCGACCGAACTTCGTGCCGTTGCCGCCACGATCGACGCGCTCGAACGATCGGTGGCGCCGCCGAACTGGATCGAGCGCAATCTCGCGACCCTGGTCATTGCCGGCCTCGCCCTCTTTGCGCTCGGCATCGCGTCCTTCGCCGCGCTCATTGCCGGGTCTGGCGGCCTGTTCGGGCTCGGCGGCGTGGTGCTGATGGTGGCGGCGTTTCCGGCACTCGTACTCTGCTATGCGTGGTCTGTGCGCGGGCGGACCGCCCTCGACCGCGAGAAGATGGCGCTGAACGCCCGGCATTTCCTGCCCCACGGGGCAATCTATTTTGGCGCGCACGGGGGCCAGGGCAAGGTGGTCCGGCTTCCGGCGGCGGTCGATGCACCGAACCTGCGACAGCGCACCGAGGCTCTCTACCGGCGGGCGACACCCCGCCGGTGGTGGTGGTGACGCAACGGTCCCAAGGCGGGGCGGCCTGCGATTTGGCCGCGCGCGGCTTGGCCCGGACAAGCGTTGGTGAACGGGCGCGATGCGCCGCGCCACAGTGTGATGCTATATGACGGATCGACAATGGTGCAGGATGGCAACCGATGGACCGCACCAGCGACCGGAACCCCGCCGCCGTGGTGGCGGCGCTCGAGCACCTGACGGGGCCTTCCCGGGGCTCCGTGACCTGGCTCGGCGAGTCTGCGGTCGACGTGAGTCTGTCGCCCGGCCGTCAACTTCGAGTGGTCGCGGCCCGGCCGGGCCCTGTGGGTGAGCACCTGGTCGGCCGCCTTCACCGCGCGGGCGACAGCTATGAGGTCGAGGCGCCCGAAGGACGGTCGGTCTGGGTCAACGGTGAGCGCGTCGTCCAGCGCGAGCTCCGGCACGGCGACATGATCGAGTTCGGCGAGCTTGGACCGGTGTCCCGCTTCCGTCTCTACGGCAACGGCGTGCCTGTCCGCAAGACGCTGCCAGAGATCTTCGGTGACTGCATTGGTTATTTCAGGGTCAGCCGGCAGCCGCTCCGGCGGAGGCTGGCCCGCGGGCTTGGGGAACTCCTGCGCGAGCTCACGCTCGCGACGACCATCCTGTTCCGCGTCACGGTGCTCGCCGCGCTGGCGGGCTTTGCCGCGCTCGCCTGGTACCAGTACCGGATTAACATCCGCCTGCAGGAAGGTATCGAGACTGGGGCAGCCCGGGTAGAGAGCGTCGCGGGCGCGGTCGCGCGCGCGCGCGAGGAAGCGCTGAGCCCCGCCGATCTCGCCACGCTGCGCGAGGACCTGGCAGCGCGGCTGACCTCGAATGTCGAGCGCCTCGAGGCGCTGGAGCGGCAAACGCAGGCCATCACCCGCGTGATCGCCGACTCCATGCCTTCGATCGCCTTTCTGCTCGGCAGCTACGGATTCCGGGACAAGGAAAGCGGCCGGATGCTCCGTCATGTGGTCACCGAATCCGGCGTGCCGCTAATCTCCCCTCGGGGCCAGCCGCTGCTCACGCTCGACGGCGAGGGGCCGGTCGCGGAACTGCAGGTCATCGGCACCGGATTCTTCGTCGGCGACTCCGCCGCCCTCGTCACGAACCGCCACGTCGCTGTGCCATGGGAAGAGGATACGGGCGCCGCCCCGCTGGCCACGGGCAATCTCGAGCCGGTGATGATGCGCTTCGTCGCCTTTCTGCCGGGCCGGGCGGACGCGACCGCGGTGTCGGTGCTGCGGACGAGCGAGACCGCCGATCTCGCCCTGCTGGAGCACGGTTTCCAGGACATCAAGGGGTTGCCCCTGGCCGAGCGTGCACCCGCCGCCGGGAGCGAGATCGTCGTGATGGGGTATCCGACCGGGATACGCTCGCTGCTGGCACAGTCTGGCGCCGCCTTCATAGAGGAACTGCAGCAATCCGGGGAGACCGGCATATGGGAGATCGCCGAGCGCCTGGCGGACGAGGGATTCATCGCTCCCCTGGCGAGCCGCGGCATCGTTGGCCACACCACCGCCGAGGCCATCGTCTATGATGCCGAGACGACCCATGGCGGCAGCGGCGGCCCGGTGCTCGACCTCTCGGGTGCGGTGGTTGCCGTCAACACCGCCATCCTGCCGGAGTTCGGCGGCTCGAACCTCGGCGTGCCGGCAGACCGCGTCCGGGCGCTGCTCGAAACTGTAGGGCAGTAGTGAAGGGGCAGCGACTCCCGGCAACCGTCAGCGCCCGGCGATCCCGGCCCGTGCAAGTCCCTCGCGCAGATGATCGAGATCGTCGGCATCCTGGTAATGCATCGTCGCGAGGAATGTGGCGGCATCGAAGTCTGGATCCAGCGCGCGAATCCTCCCTGCATGGGCCTCGGCGGCGGTCCCGTCGCCCAGCCAGCCATAGGCGGCGGCGAGGAAGGCGTGCTGCAGCACGTCCGTCTTCGACATGTGCATGAATGCACCGATCGCCTCGCCATACTGGCGGGCGGTGAAATGCGCCCGCCCGAGATGGCTCCAGAACCGCTCCGGATGGTGCGGGTTGAGCTTCATCGCCTTCAGGATCCACTCGATCCCTTCCTCGGGCCGGCCCAGCCAGGTCAGCAGCTCGCCCTGCTGCACGACGACAAGATCATAGTTGGGGTTGAGCGCCAGCGCCCTTTCCTGGTGGTAGCGGGCCCTCGTCAGGTCATTGCGGTTGACGAACGAGGCAGCGAGGATGCGGTGCACGTCCGCGTCGTTGTCGTCGAGCGCCAGCGCGCGATCGAGCTCGCGCAGCATCTCGGTGAATGTGCCATCCTTGTCCGTGCACCAGCCATATACCCAGGACTGGCCCAGGATGCAGGCCCGCCACGCATGGGCATGGGCGTAGTCGGGATCGAGCGCGACAGCGCGAGTAATCAGGTCCAGCGCGCTGAAATTGTCGTCGCGCTTCGAGCGGTGGTGCAGCACCTTGGCCGCCAGCACCAGCTCGTATGCCGCCATGCTCGATGGCTTCTTGCGCGCGAGCTGGTCGTGCTGAGCCGCCTCCACGCGGCCCGGCAGAGTGGCGACGATCGCGGCGGTCACCTCGTCCTGGAGGTCGAAGACGTCGTCGAGCCGCCGGTCATACCGCTCGGCCCAGATATGGGTGTCGCTGGCGGTGTCGATCAGCTGGACCGTTACCCGCAGCCGGTCTCCCGCCTTGCGCACGCTACCCTCGACCATGTATTGCGCGCCAAGCGTCCGTGCGACCTCGCGGAGGTTCACTGCCCTTCCCTTGTAGACGAAGGTCGAGTTGCGCGAGATGACAAACAGCTCGTGGCGGCGGGCAAGCTCGGTCAGGATATCCTCGGTGAGCCCATCGACGAAGAACTCCTGCTCCGGGTCGCCACTCATGTTGGTGAACGGCATGACGGCGACCGAGGGCTTGACGACCGGCTGCTGCGCGGGACCCGCAGCCGTGGCGCGCATGCCCTGAGCGCCCGACCCCGGACCGAGGTCCGCCCGCCAAACGCGGACGGGGCGGCTCAGATTCTTCAGCGCCTTCTCGCCGAGATCCTCGAACGCCACATCGACGCGGTCCGCGACCTGTTCGTGGACAGCCTGCGTGACGCAGATGCCGCCGACCTCCGAGAGCTGCTCGATGCGCGCCGCTACATTGACGCCGTCGCCGAAAATGTCGCCCTCATCGAAGATGATGTCACCGAGATTGATGCCGATGCGATACTGCAGGCGCTGTTCCTCTGGCACGTCGGCGTTGCGCCGGCGCATCCGCTCCTGAATCTCGACGGCGCATCTGACGGCGTCGACGACCGACTGGAACTCGACGAGCATGCCGTCGCCGGTGGTCTTGATGATACGGCCCTGGTTCTTCGCAATCGCCGGGTCGATGAGCTCGCTGCGGTGCGTCATAAGCCGGGCGAGGGTGCCCCGCTCGTCAGCCTCCATCAGCCGCGAATAGCCGGCCACATCGGCTGCCAGAACGGCAGCAAGCCTTCGTTCCATTCGAACTCCCCCTTGAGGGAGAGTATCCTCGCCGGGCGGTGGAATCCACTGCCCGCGCGAAACTTACTCCGTGCGCGCCTCCGGCGCGACCGTCGCCCGGTAGAGATGCCATGTGGCATGCCCCAGCACGGGCAGGACCACGATAAGCCCGAGGAACAGCGGGATCGACCCGATCAGCAGCGCCACGGCGACGATAAGGCCCCAGGCACCGATCGGCCGGGCGTTCAGCAGCGTGACCCGAACCGAGGTCAGCACGGCCTCGGGCAACCCGACATCCCGGTCGAGCAGCAGCGGGAACGAAACCACGCTCACAGCGAGAACGGCGGATGCAAAGACGAAGCCGACTGCCATGCCGAGAAAGATCATCGCCCAGCCGGCCTGTGTGGTCAGCACGTCCATGACAAAGCGGCCGACCGAGGCCGGAGGCTCCGGCCCCAGCGTCACGTCATAGATGCCGAGCGCGACCCTGAGCCAGCCAAAGAAGATCGCGACCAGCAGGAGGCCCAGCACCAGGATCGCGCCGAAGGAGGGCGATCGGATCACGCCGAGGGAAGCCGCCCAGCTGACCGGTTCTCCCTGCTCGAGCCGCCGGCTCATCTCGTAGAGACCGACACCGGCCAGCGGCCCGATCAGGGCAAATCCCGAAGCCGCCGGGAACACCAGCGGCAGCAGATCGCCCTGGAAGGCGAGCCAAGTGACCAAGAGCCCCGCGACGGGGTAGAACACGACCAGAAACGCCACGTCGCTGCGACAGGCGGCGAAGTCGGCCACGCCCTTCTCGACGATGCCGCGCAGGTCGGCAATCTCGATCCGGCGAATCTCGGGCTCCGCCACCGCGCCCTGCCCCGCGCCCCCCAGCCGCTCGACCGCCTCCTCCACATAATGGGCGGAACCGGTCACATACTGGGCAGCCCACTCGACAGGGTTGCGGATCGTCCTGGCCATGGCGACACCTCTCGGGCGCTTCGTTCCACCGTGGCGATCCTCCGCCCGCCCGGATTGGCTTCCCCGCGACAGGGGAGACGGATCGCGGGTCTCTAGAGCGATTTCATCATAGCACCTTTCTCGCCGGGTGTCGTTCACAACGTCGGGTAGTCTCTGCCGGCTCCCCGAATTGCGTCCCGGTCCCCCGGTCGCGATCCGAGGCGCGGCAGCGCCACCTCACCCTGCACGCTTGTGCGCGGGCATTTGCTCCTGTTTAGTCGGGCTGGCGGCGAGGACGCGCATGGGACGAGGCGGAGGGCCGGTCGGGTGGAAGATATCGGGACGGTCGTGCAGCATATCGAGGAGACGGATGCGGGCCGCATCGCCTGGCTCGCCCTGTCGAACGCGCCCCGGCTCAACGCCCTCAGCTCCGCGCTGATCGTCGCCCTGCATGCGCGGGCGACGGCGCTTGCATCCGACGACGGGCTGCGCGCCGTGGTGCTGACCGGCGCCGGCGGGCGGGTGTTCGCGGCAGGGGCCGACCTCACTGTGCTGTCGAAGCTCGACCAGTCGACCGCGCGCAGCTTCATCACGGCGCTCCATGAGGCGATCAGCGCCGTGCGCAACCTGCCCTGCCCCGTCATCGCCATGCTGCGCGGCCCCTGTCTCGGCGGCGCGATGGAGCTGGCGGCCGCCTGCGACATCCGCATTGCGGACACCACGCTGAAGGCGGGAATGCCCGAGGTGCGGGTCGGCATGCCCTCGGTGATCGAGGCGTGCCTGTTGCCCGGGCTGGTCGGCTGGGGCAACGCGGCGGACCTGGTGCTGACGGGCGACACCATCGATGCCGGGCGGGCACTGAGGATCGGTTTCGTCCAGCGCCTCGTGGAGCCGGACGAGCTCGAGGCCGAGACCCGCCGCGTGCTCGGCTCGCTGATGACCGCCGGAGCCGGGGCGGTGCGCGCCCAGAAGCGGATCATCCGCGGCTGGGAGCGGCTGGCCGAGCCGGACGCGATCGAGTCCAGCATCGCGGAGTTCGCGACGCTCTTCGGCACCCCGGAGCCGGGCGAG
This sequence comes from Limibaculum sp., assembly GCA_039805905.1. Taxonomy (GTDB): domain Bacteria; phylum Pseudomonadota; class Alphaproteobacteria; order Rhodobacterales; family Rhodobacteraceae; genus Thermohalobaculum. The sequence goes on from JBDIVM010000002.1 coordinate 397,600, forward strand.
ATGATGCGCCCGTTCCTCCGCAGGAAGCGGAAGGGCTGAGCCCGATGCAGGCACACCGGAGCTGGCTGTTCACCCCGGCAAACCATCCGCGCCGGGTCGCGAAGGCGCTGACGCTGGACGCCGACGCCGTGATCCTCGACCTCGAGGATGCCGTGGCGGTTTCGGAGAAGGTCGTGGCCAGAGGCGCGCTCGCAGAGGCGCTGGCGCAGCCGCGCGCCGGCCGCGCCCATGTGCGGATCAACGCGCTCGAGACCGACTTCGCCTGGGGCGACCTGCAGGCGGCCGTCGTCCCCGGCCTCGACGGCATCGTGCTGCCGAAGGCCGAAAGCGCGGGAGACATCCGGGCCGCCGACTGGGTGATCTCGGCGCTGGAACGCGAGCGCGGGCTGGCGCCTGGCAGCGTCGACCTGATGCCGATCATCGAGACCGCGCGCGGGCTGGCGGCGGCGCGCGCGATCTGCGCCGCGGGCGGGCGGGTGCAGCGGGTCTCGTTTGGCGCCGGCGACTACACCCGCGACCTCGGCATGGAATGGACCATGGCCGAGCACGAGGTCGATGTCGCGCGCGCCGAGATCGTGCTGGCCTCGCGGCTCGGCGGACTCGAGCCCCCCATCGACACGGTCTTCATCCATATCCGCGAGGCCGAGGCCTTCCGCGCCTCCTGCGCGCGCGTCCGGCAGATGGGATTCCAGGGCAAGCTGCTGATCCACCCGGATCAGGTCGGCCCGGCCAACACTGCCTTCGCCCCCACGGCGGCCGAGGCCGACTGGGCGCGCAAGGTGGTGGCGGCCTTCCGCGAGGCCGAGGCGGCGGGGCTGGCCTCGATCCAGATCGAGGGGCAGTTCGTCGACTACCCGATCGTGGCGCGGGCCGAGCGTGTCGTGGCGCTCGCGGACGCAGTTGAGGGGAGAGCGAGATGAAGGCGGAGCTGATCCTGCGCGGCGGGAGGGTGATCGACCCCTCGCAGAACATCGACCGGGTGGCCGACGTCGCCTTTGCCGGGGGCAAGGTGCTGGCGGTCGGCGCGAACCTCGCCGCCGGACCGGGCACCGAGATCCGCGACGTAGCCGGCAAGATCGTCAGCCCTGGGCTGATCGACCTGCACACCCATGTCTACTGGGGCGGCACCTCGCTCGGCATCGACGCCGAGGAGTTCTGCCGCCGGTCGGGCGTGACGACGGCGGTCGATACCGGTTCGGCCGGGCCCGGCAACTTCGCCGGGTTCCGCGCGCACGTGATCGAGAAGTCTGACGTCAGAATTCTCGCCTATCTTCACGTATCCTTTGCAGGAATATACGGCTTCTGGACCACCGTCAGCGTCGGCGAGAGCGAGGACATCCGCCTGATGGCCCCGCGCGAAGCGGCTGCGGTGGCGGACGCCAACCGCGATGTGATCGTCGGCATCAAGGTGCGGCTGGGCCGCAGGGCCTCGGGCATGCAGGGCATGACGCCCTTCACCTACGCGCTCCAGACCGCCGAGGAAGTCGGCCTGCCGCTGATGGTGCATATCGACGAGCCGCCGCCTTCCTACGAGGAGGTGGTGGCGGCGCTCAGGCCCGGCGACGTGCTGACCCACTGCTTCCGCCCGTTCCCGAACACGCCGGTCACGGCGCAGGGCACGGTCAAGCCCGTGGTGCGCGAGGCGCGCGCGCGGGGGGTGCTCTTCGATGTCGGTCACGGCAAGGGCTCGTTCGCCTTCCGGACCGCGCGGGCGGCGATGGCGAACGGCTTCCTGCCCGACACGATCTCGTCCGACATCCACCAGCTCTGCATCAATGGCCCGGCCTTCGACCAGGTGACCACCCTGTCGAAGTTCCTCTGCATGGGGATGGACCTGCCCGAAGTGATCCGCCGCTCGACGGTCAGCCCGGCGATGGCGCTGAGGCGGCCCGAACTCGGCACGCTGAAGCCGGGATCGGTTGGCGATGCGACGGTGCTTTCGGTGCAGGACGGGCGGTTCGACTATGTCGATGTGGTCGGCGAGCACATGGAGGGCGGTCGCAAGATCCTGTCGGAGGGCGTGGTGATCGGCGGTCGCTGGTGGTGGCCGCGGTAGCGCACCGCAGCGCCTGCCTGCCGCAGCGAACCCCGGCGGCAGGATGAACTAAGATTCATTCCGGTGTCACGCGCAAGACAATGCCCGCGGCTAGCCTTCCCGAAAGCTCGACAACAACGACGGGCGCTTGCGGGGACGGTGAACGAGGGCACCATATCCCGCGAATGGCGGCGCGGTGCAGCGGTCTCCCCCCGACCGCTCGGACATCGCGCCGCCTATCGACACCCTGTCGCGCTTCCGCTAATGCCGTGCCGTCCCAGCACGGAGTTTCCCCTTGTCCGGCCGATCCTACCGTTTCTCCCATGCGATCGCGCGCGAGCCGTCCGCCAGCTCGGTCCATGGGCTGCGCGCGATCGACACTGGCATGCCCGACATTTCCCGCTTCCGCGCCGACCACGCGGCCTATGTGTCTGCGCTCCGCGATGCCGGCGTCGAGGTCACGGTGCTGCCGCCGATCGAGGACTATCCCGATTCGGTCTTTGTGGAGGACACGGCCCTCTGCCTGCCCGAAGGGGCCGTCGTGCTCCGGCCCGGCGCCCCGAGTCGTCTCGGCGAGGCGGCTGCGATAGCCCCGGCGCTGGCCAGGCACTATCGCGACTTGCGCCGGATCGGGGGGCCGGGCTTCGTCGAGGGCGGCGATGTTCTGGTGACCGAGCGCGAGATCCTGGTCGGCCGGTCGGCGCGGACCGACGCGGCCGGAATTGCCGAGCTTGCCCGGCTCGTCGGTGACTGGGGCTATGTACTGCGCGAGCTGGCGACGCCGCCCGCCGTCCTGCATTTCAAGACCGACTGCGCGCTCCTCGATGAGGAAACCATCCTCGCGACCCCGCGCCTCGCGGCCTCCGGCTGTTTCCGCGACTACCGGGTGATCCATACGGGTACCGGCGAGGAGGCCGCCGCCAATGCGATCCGCGTGAACGATCTGGTGCTGCTCCCCGCCGGCTATCCCCGCACTGCCGAGGCCCTGGCCAAGGCGGGCTACAGGCTGCGCGAGATCCGCAACACAGAAGCCGCGAAGCTCGATGGCGGAATGTCCTGCCTGTCGCTGCGCTTCTCGTCGGCCACATAGTCGAACCGACGTGCGGCAGCCTGCCTGAAGTCTATGATGATATTATCATTATAGTAATATGATTTATTTATATTATGTGCGTTCCAGCGCGCGTTCGCGCAGACAGTCGAGGGGCACCACCCGAAGCGCGTTGCGATGGGTCGCGGCCAACCGCACCCGCGGCGCCCTGCCGGCCTGATAGGCCTCGAGGAAACGTGCGGCGCAGAGGCACCAGCGATCGCCGGGCTTCAGGCCGGGAAAACCGAACTCGGGCCGGGGCGTCGAGAGGTCGTTGCCCCTCGACTTGGAAAAGGCGAGGAACTCGGCGGTCATCACCGCACAGACCGTGTGGCTGCCCTGATCCGCTTCCGAGGTATCGCAGCAACCGTTCCGGAAGAATCCGGTCAGCGGATCGGTCGAACAGCTCTCCAGCCGCTCGCCGAGCACGTTCACCGATGCATCGATCTCGAGGGTCTGCATCCCCATCTCCTCTTCCCCGGCCTATCCATCCGCGGTTGAAACGGACTGTGCCCTTGGACTGTGGCGGTGCGGGCGGTATATCTTAACGGCAGAACCTCCGGCTGTGGAGGCACAAGTGCAGGTAACCCTTAGCGAGGCAGAACAATGACACTCACCCGCCGCCGCGCGCTCGGCGCGCTGTCGATCGCCGCGTCCGCAATCGCGCTGCCGACCCTGCCGGCAGCCGCCGCCAGTCGCGAAACCATCGAGGCGCGGGTCAATCTGGCGCTGGAAAAGCTCTACAAGCAGGTTCCCGGCTCGCGTGAGCTGGCCCAGAAGGCAAGGGGAATCCTGGTCATGCCCGAGGTCGTCAAGGGCGGCTTCATCGTCGGCGGCGCCTATGGCGAAGGCGCGCTGCGGGCGAATGATGGGAGCGGGTCCTACCAGCAATCCGAGGCCTATTATTCGGTCGCCGCCGGCTCGATCGGCCTGCAGATCGGCATCCAGTCCACCAGCCATGCGTTGTTCTTCCTCACCGACGCAGCGCTCGACAAGTTCCGCAGATCCGACGGCTGGACGATCGGCGCCGATGCCGAGGTGACCTTCCCGGATGCCGGCCTGAACGTGGGCGTCGACAGCACCTCGTTCCAGAAGCCGGTGGTCGGCTTCGTGTTCGGCGAGGACGGGCTCCTGATCGGTGCCAGTCTCGAAGGTGCGAAATACTCGAAAATCGCCCGCTGACCGGTTGCCGGTAGCGCCGGGCCGGCTTCACGAAACCGTCGCGAACCGCTAAGCAGTCGGCGGGGGGGGCCGGGTCCGGTCCTGAACCGGAGCGGTTTCGTGGATCTGGTCGTCTTCATCGCCGTGCTCGGCGCCGCGGTCATGCACGCGGCGTGGAATGCCATCGTCAAGGTCGGGCTCGACCGGTTCTCCTCGATCCTGCTCATGTCGCTCGCACAGGGCGGCATCGCCGCCTGCCTGCTGCCGCTCTTCCCGCTGCCGGCGGCGGCGGCCTGGCCGTGGGTGCTGGCCTCGGCGCTGCTCCACATCGGCTACAAGCTGTTCCTGATCCGCGCCTACGAGCATGGAGATCTCAGTCAGGTTTACCCGCTGGCCCGCGGCACGGCGCCCCTGATCGTGGCCCTGGTCGGCGCGGCGTTCCTGAGCGAGTCCATGACCGGCGGGAAGTGGGCAGCGGTGCTGGCGATCGGCCTCGGCGTGATCCTGATGTCGCGCAACGGTGCCGGGCTCGACAGGCTGCCGCCGAAGGCGCTGGCCTATGCCCTCGGAACCGCGGGGTTCACTGCCGCCTACACACTGACCGACGGCGTCGGCGCACGGATCGCCATGACCGCCTCCGGCTACACGCTGTGGATGTTCGCCTTCGACGCCTGCGGGATGGCGGCGACCGCCACCGCCCTGCGCGGGCGCGGCACGCTCCGCCGCCTGTTGCCGGCCTGGCGGAGCGGCGTCACCGCCGGCGCCCTGTCGCTCGGGGCCTACTGGATCGCGATCTGGGCCTTCACCCTCGCACCGCTGGCGCTGGTCGCCGCGCTGCGCGAGACCAGCGTCATGTTCGCCATGCTGATCGGGGTGTTCCTCCTCGGCGAGCGCGCCAATGGCCGGCGCTGGCTCTCCGTCGGGCTGATCCTGGCGGGCGTGGTGGCGATGCGCGCCTGATCCCGGTCAGCCGCCAAGCGTCGGCCCGCTGGTGCCGCGGACATATTTCGGCAGGTGGTCGGCAAGCTCGACCCACGGCACCTTCTCGCCGGCAAAGACGTGGAAGGCCGGCGCGAGTCCCGTCGCATCCTCCAGCGCCGCAAGATAGAAGTGGATCTCGTCCGGGAACTTGTCCGCGTCATAGGCCACCGGGCTGCCGCAGCGCGGGCAGAAATGCCGCCGCACGCCCGGCGAGGACTGGTAGACGGCGGGCGCGGTCCCGGTCATCCGCACCGCAGCGCGGGGCACGCCGACGAAGGTGGTGAACGGGGCCGAGCAGTTGCGCCGGCAGCTCTCGCAGTGGCAATGCCCGACCCAGTTCTCCGGCCCGTCGTATTCGTAGCTGACTGCGCCGCAGAGGCAGCGCCCCTTTCGCCCCGCCATCGTGCGTTCCTCCGCTGTCATGCCTAGGCCGGCGTGGCTTCAGCGACCACATCGCCGGTCTCGTCCCGCTCGCTCTCCTGCTGCGCCCACATTCCGGCATAGACACCGCCGTGTGAAACCAGCGCCGCGTGGGTTCCGCGTTCCACCACCCTGCCCCGGTCCAGCACCACGATCTCGTCGGCGTCGACCACGGTCGAGAGCCGGTGCGCGATCATCAGCACGGTGCGGTTCTCTCCCAGACGCCTGAGCTCGGCCTGGATCTCGCGCTCGGTGTTGGTGTCGAGCGCCGAGGTCGCCTCGTCGAGGATCAGGATCGGCGGGTCCTTCAGGATCGTCCGCGCGATCGCCACCCGCTGCTTCTCGCCGCCCGAGAGCTTGAGCCCCCGCTCCCCCACCATGGTGTCGTAGCCCTGCGGCAGTGCGGCGATGAAATCATGGATGCGCGCCGCCTTCGCCGCCGCCACCACCTCGTCCTGCGTCGCACCCTCGCGGCCATAGGCGATGTTGTAGCCGATGGTGTCGTTGAAAAGCACCGTGTCCTGCGGCACCACGCCGATCGCGGCGCGCAGGCTCGCCTGGGTCACTCCGGCAATGTCCTGGCCGTCGATCTCGATCGCGCCGCCAGTGACGTCGTAGAGCCGGAAGATCAGCCGGAAGATGGTGGACTTGCCCGCCCCGGACGGACCCACCACTGCGAGACTGCGCCCGCCCTGCACCCTGAACGAGACATCGCGCAGGATCGGCCGGTCCGTCGCGTAGTCGAAATCGACCGAGCGGAAGACGACGCTGCCGCTGCGGACCGTGAGCGGCAGCGCCCCCGGGCGGTCCAGAACGTCCGGGGCGACGTCGAGGAGCGCGTACATCTCGCGCATGTCGATCAGCGACTGGCGGATCTCGCGGTAGACTGTGCCGAGAAAGTTCAGCGGCAGGGTGATCTGGATCACATAGGCATTGACCATGACGAAGGAGCCGACGGTCATCGTGCCCGCCTGCACCTCGATCGCGGTCATCGCCATCACCGCCGCCAGTCCAAGTGCGATGATCAGGGCCTGGCCCGAGTTCAGGTAACCGAGCGACACCGAGGTCTTGACGGCAGCCTCCTGATAGCCCCGCATCGCCCGGTCATACCGGGCGGCCTCGCGGCCCTCGGCGCCGAAATACTTGACCGTCTCGTAGTTCAGCAGGCTGTCGACCGCCTTCTGGTGAGCGTCCTGATCCTCCTTGTTCATGCGGATGCGGATCTTCACCCGCCACTCGGTGATGGCGAAGGTGAAGGCGACATAGGCGGCGATGGTCGCGACGAGAACGGCGAAATACCAGAATCCGAACTCGATCCAGAAGATCGCCGCGACGACGGCGAGCTCGATGAACAGCGGCACGATGTTGAAGAACAGGAAGCGCAGCAGGAAGTCGATGGCCTTGATGCCGCGGTCGACGACCCGGCTCAGCTCGCCCGTGCGCCGCGCCAGGTGAAACGCCAGCGACAGCCGGTGGATATGGCCGAACGTCCGCAGCGCGAGCCTCCGCAGGGCATGCTGGCCGACCCGCGCGAAGACGATGTCGCGGAGCTGTTGCAGCACCGTTCCCATGAGGCGGACGAGGCCATATGCGACCACCAGCATGACCGGTGCCGCAACCGCCTGGGCGGCGGTTCCGGGCGTCAGAGAGTCGACGGCGGCGCGGAAGAAGAACGGCGTGACGATGGTCGCGCCCTTGGCGAGCACGAGAAACAGCATCGAGAGCACGACCCGCAGCCTGAGGTCGGCGCGTCCGTCCGGCCACAGATCGGGCATGACGCGCACGAGCGTGTGCAGGTCGGGGGTGCCGCTGGTAGAGGTGCGCCTGCCGCCGCCACCGCGCATGCGGGAGCCTCCGTCGCAAGGATCCTACTGGCGCTCCACCAGCTCAGGAATGGTGAACACCTGTCCCGGATATATGAGATCGGGATCGCGGATCAAATGCGAGTTCGCCCCGAAGATCACGCTGTAGCGAATGCCGCGTCCGTAATACTGCTCGGCGAATTTCCAGAGATAATCGCCCTTCTGCACCACGATCTTGCGCTCCCTGATATCATGCGCCGGGCCGAGCGGGGAGTATTCGAACGGGGTCTCCAGCCGGGTCAGCACCTTACCCTCGAGATCGACCTCGTCGAAGCGCAGCAGTTCCACGGAGCGGAGATCGCCGGCGGTCAGGCGCGCGGTCCAGTCGCCGTTGCTGTCGCAGCGCGTCTCGGCACGGAAGACGGAGTTGGCGTAGATGCGGACGATCGACCCCGGACGGCCCCGGCCGGCGACGACGAGATCGCCGCCCTCGGTATAGGTGATCCGATCGAGCAGGAGCCCCGACCCGGTGTCGCCGGCCGCCGGCTGGAGCAGGGTCACGTCCTCGGCGCCAGGGCTTACCAGCACGGGCGCCTGCTCCGCGTCCGGCTGCGGCAGGATCAGCACCGGTGCGCTGGCCAGTTCGCGTGTCGCCGGCTCGGACACGGCAGCCAGCCTGGCCGCTTCCGCGGCCTGCTCTGCGGCACGGCGCGCGGCCTCACCCTTGGCGGCCGCCTCGGCGGCAAGCCGTTCCGCCTCGGCCTGCGCCGCTGCTGCCGCCGCAGCCTTCTCGGATCCGGTCCGCGCCGCGGCCTCGGCCGCCAGACGGTCCGCTTCCGCCCGCGCGGAAAGCTGCGCGGCGCCCTCCGCAGCCGAAGCAGCCCGTTCGGCGGCGGCCCGTGCCGCAGCCTCGGCCTCCGGCCGCTCGGCTTCGGTCGCCTGCGCGACCCTGGCCGCCGCGGCCTCGGCCGCGACCTGGGCAGTCTCGGCCTCCCGTGCGCCGCTCGCGGCCGCCAGGGCGGCCGTCTCGGCCTGGCGCTGCGCCGACTCGGCAAGCGACCCGGCGCTGGCCGTTGCATCGGCGGCCGCACTTGCCGCCGCCGCCGCGGCTTCCCGGTTGGATGCCGCCCTGGCCGCTTCCTGCGCGGCCGTCTGCTCGGCGGCAGCCTTCGTGGCCGCCTCGGCGGCAGCCCGCGCCGCATCGACCTGTGCAGCGCTCACGGGCAGCATGCGCGATCCTTCGGTGGCATCGGCACCGGGCACCCGGGCAACAAGCTCGCGGCTCTCGGTCGAGGGAGGGATTTCGAGGATCGCCGTGAACGATCCGCTTGCATCGGCGACCTCGGTGCCGATCACCGAACCGTCGAGCAGGAACTCGACCGTCTGGCCGGGCGTCGCCTGACCCGCGACCACGGTCTGGCCGTCCGGCGCCACGCGGACCACATCGAAGACCGGCGCCCGCTCGGCGGCGGCCGCGGCCGGCTGCTCTCCGGTCGCCGCGGCCGGTTCCACCGGTTCCGCGGGCGGGACGGCGGCCGTATCGGTCCCCGTCGCCGGCGCCCCGGCGGTGCCCGTCGTGTCCGCGGGAACGGAGGGCGTCGCGGGCTGGCTCTCGCCGGTGGCGGCAGCGGGCACTCCGCCCTGCCGGTCCGGCGCCGGAACGACCGTATCCGGCCCGGGCCCGCGGGTTCCGAACCAGAGCAGCAGCGCCGCCAGCGCTGCGCCGCCGAGCCACAGCATCTGCCTGGCCGATTTACGCATACTTTTATGCCTTCCGCGTCCGCTAGTTAACCCTGCACTCTATCCTACCGGTGCCACGTCGTGTAAACAATTCTGACATTCTTCCGAGGGGGCAGCCAAAAATGCGATCCGGAAAGCGCACGGTCTGCATCTATTGCGGGTCGCGTTCCGGTCGTCGTCCGGCCTATCTGCGCGAGGCGCGCGCGGTCGGCGGGGCACTCGCCGCCGCCGGCTATGATCTGGTCTATGGCGCCGGCGACCTGGGGCTGATGGGCGAGACCGCCCGCGCCGCCCAGGCGGCCGGCGCGCGGATCATCGGCTTCATCCCGCGCCACATCTTCGACATCGAGATCGGCAAGCAGGATATTCACGCCGTGATCGTCACCGAGACCATGCACGAGCGCAAGAAGCTGATGCTGGCCAATTCCGATGCGATCATCGCCCTACCGGGTGGTCCCGGAACGCTTGACGAGCTGATCGAGGCGCTGACCTGGCGCCATCTCGGCCTGCACCGGAAACCAGTCCTTCTGCTGAATACCGGCGACTACTGGGGGCCGCTGCTCGCGCTGTTCGACCACATGGTCGCCGAGGGCTTCGTCAGCACCCAGTTTCGCGACTATCTGGTCGTGGCCGAGACGGTCGAAGAACTGACCCGGAAACTATCCGAGGCGCTGGACTGACGCGCTCCCGATCAAACCCCGGGCGGTGCCGCCCGGGGCCGCTTTCTGCCCGCCGCGGCGCGTCAGCCGCCGGCCTTGGTCAGCCGCTCCGCCACATTCTCCCAGTTCACCAGCTTGTCGAGGAAGTTCTTGAGATAGTCCGGCCGCCGGTTGCGGAAGTCGATGTAGTAGGAATGCTCCCATACGTCGCAGCCCAGAAGCGCGGTCTGCCCGAAGCAGAGCGGGTTCACCCCGTTCGGGGTCTTGGTGACCTTGAGCGCGTTGCCCTCCTTCACCAGCCAGCACCAGCCCGAGCCGAACTGACCCACCCCGGCGGCGACGAAGTCGTCCTTGAACTTCTGCACCGAGCCGAAAGCATCGGTGATGCGCTTCTCCAGCGCGCCGGGCATAGCGCGGCCCTTCGGCCCCATCATCTGCCAGAACTGGATGTGGTTCCAGTGCTGCGCGGCGTTGTTGAACAGCCCTGCCTTGTCGGCGCTGTTGTAGGTCGCGGTGATCACCTCCTCGAGGTTCTTTCCCTCGAGGCCCGAGCCGGCCAGCAGCTTGTTGCCGTTGTCCACATAGGCCTTGTGATGCAGGTCGTGATGGTAGTGCAGCGTCTCCTCCGACATGCCGCCATCCTTGAGCGCGTCCTTTGCGTAGGGAAGATCGGGAAGTTCGAAAGCCATCGGCGTTTCCCCTGTGTGAATTGAGTTCCGGTGCAGCGGGGGCGGGCGCCCCTCGTGCGGCAATATAAGGCGAATGCCGGCAGGCGAAAGGGGCATTGCGGTCGGGGAAGGCAGCTCAGAGCGCGACCAGCACCGCCGCCACCCTGCGGTCCTCGGCCAGCAGCACGTTGTAGGTGCGGCAAGCCGAGGCGGTCGACATGATCTCGACCCCGATCCCGGCCGCCTCCAGCCGGGCGCGGATCGAGCGGTCGAGCGGCGCGATCTCCGCCCCCTGCCCCACCAGCACCACATCGATCTTCGCGGACCGCGCCAGCACCGCCTCGAACACCTCGGGCCGGAGCGGCCCCTCGAAGCCCTGCGCGCCGTCCGGCCGCAGCACGAGCGAGCCGACGTGCCAGACGCCGTCGACGCGGAACCCGCCCGGGCCGTAGGCATCGACCGGGCGGCGTCCGGACAGGGAGATCTCCGTCATCCGCATGGGAGGCTCCCTCCCCGGCCGTGTCCCGTGCTCAGACCTGCGCGCCGCCGAACTGCATGCCTGGCTTCTTCTCGTCCTCGCCCGACCAGTCGCGCTTGACGTTGAACCACAGCAGCAGCGGCGCGGCGACGAAGATCGACGAGTAGGTGCCGACCACAATGCCCCAGATCATCGCGAAGGTGAAACCCTTGATGACCTCCGGCCCCAGCACGAACATGGCGACCAGCGCCACCAGCGTGGTGGTCGAGGTCATCAGCGTCCGGCTCAGCGTCTCGTTGACCGAGAGGTTCAGCAGCTCGATCAGCGGCATCTTCTTGTATTTGCGCAGGTTCTCGCGCACCCGGTCGTAGACGACGACCGTGTCGTTCAGCGAATAGCCGACGATCGTCAGGATCGCCGCCACGATCGAGAGGTTGAACTCGATCTTGAAGATCGCGAACACCCCCATCGTCAGCGCCACGTCGTGGATCAGCGACAGCACCGAACCGACACCGAACTGCCACTCGAAGCGCAGCCAGATATAGACCGAGATCGCCGCGATCGCGAGCGCCACGGCCAGGATGCCCGAGTTGAGAAGCTCGCCCGAGACCTTGGGCCCGACCACCTCGACACGCCGGATCTCGGTGCCCGGGATCGCCGCAACCAGGGTCTGGCCGATCCGCTCGGCGATCGCGGTCTGGTCCTCGCCCGAGGCAGCCTGCTCCTCGACCCGGATCAGCACGTCGTTGTCGTCGCCGAAGCTCTGCACAGCCACGTCGCCGAGATTCATGCCGGTGACCACGCCGCGGATCTGCCCCAGGTCGGCCTGCTGCTGGGTCCGGATCTCGATCATCGTGCCACCCTGGAAGTCGATACCAAAGTTCAGACCCAATACGCCGACGAGCACGGCCGAGACGGCGATGGCGGCCGCTGACAGCAGCGCGAAGGGTCTGCGCCAGTTCAGGAACGGCACGTTGGTCACGTCCGGCACCATGCGCAGCAGGCTGATGCTCAGCGCCTTCGGCCTGACATAATGCACGTAGAGCGTGATGATCAGCCGCGTCACCATCACCGCGGTGAAGACCGAGGTGACGATGCCGAACATCAGCGTGATGGCGAAGCCGCGCACCGGGCCTGCCCCCATGCCGAACAGGATCACCGCGGCGATCAGCGTGGTGAGGTTGGCGTCGAGGATGGCGCTCCAGGCGTGCTCGTAGCCCCGCTCGATCGCCCGGCTGATGCCCTTCGAGGCCTTGAGCTCCTCCTTGATGCGCTCGAAAACCAACACGTTGGCGTCGACCGCCATGCCGATGGTCAGCGCGATGCCGGCGATGCCGGGCAGCGTCAGCGTCGCCCCGATGACCGAGAGCAGCGCGAAGATCAGCCCGACATTCAGCGCAAGCGCGATGTTGGCAAACACGCCGAGCAGGCCATAATAGGCGATCATGTAGACGATCACGGCGCCGAACGCGATCAGCGTCGCGAGCTGGCCCTTGGCGACCGAGTCGGCGCCGAGGTCGGGGCCGACCGTGCTCTGCTGCAGGACCTTGATCGAGGCCGGCAGCGCCCCGGCGCGCAGCAGGATCGAAAGCTCGGTTGCGCTCTCTACCGAGAAGTTGCCCTCGATATAGCCCGACCCGCCGAGGATCGGCGAGTTGATCCGCGGCGCCGAAATCACCTCGTTGTCGAGCACGATGGCAAACAGCTGCCCCACATTGGCGGCCGTGTAGTTGCCGAAGATGCGCGCGCCGGAGGTGTCGAACCGGAAATTGACGACCGGCGTGCCGTTCTGCGGATGGAAACCCATCTGGCTGTCGACCAGGTTCTCGCCGGTCAGCACCGGCTTGCGCTCGAGCAGGTATCGCGTGCCGTCCTCGCGGTCGGGCAGCACCATCTGGCCCGGGCCGGGATTGGCGGCCGCGTCGCCGAACCCCTCGACCCGGTGGAAGGTCAGCTTGGCGGTCTTGCCGATCAGACTCTTCAGCTCCTCGGCCGAGCCGATGCCGGGAACCTGCACCAGGATGCGGTCGGCCCCCTCGCGCTGGATGGTCGGCTCGCGGGTGCCCGCCTCGTCGATGCGTCGGCGCACGATCTCCAGCGACTGCGCGACCGTACGGTCGGCAATCTCGTTCAGTGCCGGCTCGGTCAGCGTCAGGCGGAAGGTCTGGTCGCCGGCATCGGCGATGTCGAGGTCGACGACGCCGACTCCGCCGCCCATGCCGAAGCCGCCGCCGAGGATTCCGCCGACCGGCTGTGCCAGCCCGCGCAGCAGCTCGCCCGCCCGCGCCACGTCCTCGGGGTTGGTGATGCGGACCGCGACATGGTCCTCGGCGGCCCGCAGGTCGGTGAAGCGGCGCACACCGCCCTCGGTCAGCGCGTTGCGCACGTCGCCGCGGAGCGTCTGCATCCGCTCGGCGACCACCTCGCTGACCTGCACCTCGATCAGCAGATGCGCGCCGCCACGCAGGTCGAGGCCGAGATTGACCACGTCCGCCGGGAGCCAGGAAGGCCAGCTCTCCGCCCGCGCCCGGAGATCCCCGGGGACCGGCTTGCCGTCACGCTCCAGCCGCTCGATCTCGCCCCGCGCCCGCGTCGCCGTATCCGCCTGCTCGTAGAACAGGTTCGGCATTGCGAAGACGACGCCCGCGAGACAGATGCCGATGACCAGAAGTCGTTTCCAGAGCGGGAAGTAGAGCATTGCGCCGCCTCGTGTTTGCAGTCACGGGCCCCCGGCACCGGTCCGGGTCCGTCCGGCCACGCCGGTCAGGTGTTCGCAGCCGGCTCGGTCTTCGACAGCACCGCCGAGATGGTTGATCTGACGACCCGCACCTTCACGTCCCTGGCGATCTCGAGCTCGATCTCGTTCTCGCCCTCGGCCCCCACCTTGGTCACCTTGGCCAGCATGCCGCCCGCGGTGATCACCTGGTCGCCGCGGCGCAGGTTCTGCACCATCTGGGCATGCTCCTTCGCCTTCTTCTGCTGGGGCCGGATCAACAGGAAGTAGAAGATCACGAAGATCAGGATCAGCGGGAACATCGACAGCAGGAAGTTCGGATCTCCCCCGGCTCCCCCGGCGGCCTGGGCGTAGGCGGGTGTGGCGAACATGCAGGATCCTCTCGGTCTGTCGCGTATGGTCATCGCGGCCGTGCATTGCGGCGGGTCCGGCGCGGATCAGGGGCATATAACGGTTGCCTCCGGGCGAGGCAAGGATGGGCCGCCGGAAAGGCGCGGGCCCGTGCGGCGCTGGAAAACCCCGCCCGCCTGGTGCATAACCGCGCGCGATTCCAACCCGGAGCCACTGCCATGCACGACATCCGCCTGATCCGCGAGAACCCGGCCGCCTTCGACGCCATGCTGGCGCGGCGAGGGCTCTCGCCGATGTCGGTGCAGATCCTCGCCATCGACGAGGCGCGGCGCGGGAAGATCACCGCCTCCGAGGCCGCCCAGGCCGAGCGCAACGCCGCCTCGAAGGAGGTCGGTCAGGCCAAGGCCACGGGCGACGAGGTCGAATTCGAGCGGCTGCGCGCGCTGATGGCGGCGAAGAAGGACGAGATCGCCCGGCTCGAGACCGAGGCGGCGGAGGAGGACCGGCGTCTCAACGATCTGCTGCTCACCATCCCCAACGCGCCGCTCGCCAGCGTGCCCGACGGCACGGGCGAGCACGACAATGTCGAACTCCGCCGCTGGGGCACGCCGCCGGCCTTCGGCTTCGCGCCGAAGCAGCATTACGAGCTCGGCGAGGCCATGGGCGCGATGGATTTCGACGCCGCGGCGAAACTGTCCGGCGCCCGGTTCATGACGCTATCGGGCCCGCTCGCCCGGCTGCACCGGGCGCTGGCGCAGTTCATGCTCGACACCCATGTGACCCACAACGGGTTGACCGAGGTCTGGACGCCGGTGCTGGTCAAGGACGAGGCGCTGGTCGGCACCGGCCAGCTGCCGAAGTTCGCCGAGGACCTCTACCGCACCGAGAACGGCTGGTGGCTGATCCCGACCGCCGAGGTGACGCTCACGAACCTCACCGCCGGCGAGATCGTCGACGAGGCCACGCTGCCCCGGCGCTACACCGCCTGGACCCAGTGCTTCCGGGCCGAGGCCGGGGCCGCCGGCAAGGACACCCGCGGCATGCTGCGCCAGCACCAGTTCGAGAAGGTCGAGATGGTGTCACTGACCCGGCCCGAGGAGTCCGAGGCCGAACTCGCGCGCATGACCCGCTGCGCCGAAGGAGTCCTCGAGCGCCTCGGCCTGCCCTACCGCACGGTCGTGCTCTGCACCGGCGACATGGGCTTCGGCGCGCGGCGCACCCATGACATCGAGGTCTGGCTGCCGGGCCAGGACACCTATCGCGAGATCAGTTCGTGCTCGGTCTGCGGCGACTTCCAGGCCCGGCGCATGAACGCCCGCTTCCGCCGCACGGGCGAGAAGCGGCCCGAGTTCCTGCACACCCTGAACGGCTCGGGCCTCGCGGTCGGGCGCACGCTGATCGCGGTAATGGAAAACTGCCAGGAGGCCGATGGCGGCATCGCCATACCCGAGGCGCTCCGCGGCTACATGGGCGGCGCGGCGCGGATCAGCCCCGGCGGATCGCTCGACTGAGGCACCCGGCGGCGCCAGCGGGAGCGGGTCGCCGGAATCATCATGTGATCGACGCGCGCCGCTGGACGGATCGCGGCGGTCCCCCTACAACCCGGCCCTGAAGGCTGGGCGAGGGGACACGGGCGGATGCGCATCCTGATCACCAATGACGACGGCATCACCGCGCCGGGGCTGAGGCTGGCCGAGGAGATCGGCGCCGAGCTTGCGGGGCCGGACGGCGAGGTCTGGGTCGTCGCGCCGGACTTCGAGCGCTCGGGCGTCAGCCATGCCATTTCCTACACCGCGCCGATGCGGATGACCCGGATCGACGACCGGCGCTACACGGTCGACGGCTACCCGGCCGACTGCGTCCTGGTGGGGCTGCATGTGATCCTGAGGGACAGCCCGCCCGACCTGATCCTCTCGGGCGTCAACCGGGGTCACAACGTGGCCGAGGACGTGGTCTATTCGGGCACGGCCGGGGCCGCGATGGAAGGCGGCCTCAACGGCGTGCGCTCGATCGCGCTCAGCCAGTTCTACGGCAGCGGCCCCGACCGGCCCGGCGACCTCTGGGAGCCGGCCCGGACCTGGGGGCTGGAGGCCGTGCGCGCGGTGCTGCGGATGCCTTTCGCCGAGCGCAGCTTCTACAGCGTCAATTTCCCGGCTGTCCGCGCTGCAGAGGTCCGCGGCATGACGGTCTGCCCGCAGGGCATCCGGGCCGATGCCACCTTCGAGATCGTGCCCTACCGGGCGCCGAACGGGCGTGACTTCCTGTTCACCCGGCACAACACCGCCAACCTCTCGGCGCCCGAGGGCACCGACGCCCGCCTCTGCCTCGAGGGCTGGGTCACGATCACGCCGCTCAGGCCCCAGCTCACCGCCGAGGACCTGATCGAAGGCGCCCGGGCGGCTCTCGGGTGACAGCGCGGCGGGATGGGTCTAATCTCGCGCCGGCCGAGCCTCGGGGGAGCAGCGTGATACAGCCGGACAGCCACGACGAGAAGCTGATGCAGCTCATGCTCAGCCTCCGCCAGGCGGGCCTCACCGACCGCCGGGTTCTGGAGGCGATCGAGCAGACGCCGCGCGATCTTTTCGTCGAGCGGGCGTTCCGCGACCGGGCCTTCGAGGATCGCGCCCTGCCGATCGCCTGCGGCCAGACGATCTCGCAGCCGGCCATCGTCGCCACCATGATCGAGGCGCTCGCGGTGACCCCGCGCTGCAAGGTGCTCGAGGTCGGCGCCGGCTCCGGCTATGTCTGCGCCATTCTTTCGCGGCTGGCGCGGCGCGTCTACGGGATCGAGCGGCACAGGACGCTGGCGGTCGAGGCACGCGAGCGCATGGCGCGGCTCGGCATCTCGAATGTCACCATCAGGGCCGGTGACGGGACGCGGGGCTGGCCCGAGCAGGCCCCCTTCGACCGCATCCTGCTGTCCGCCGCCGCCGAGGATGCACCCGTTCTGCTGTTGGAACAGCTCCGTCCCGGTGGCATAATGGTCCTGCCTGTCGGCCAGACCGACGAGGTGCAGCAGCTGATCAAGATCGAGAAGACCAAAGACGGCCCGACATACAGCGAACTGGGCGACGTGCTATTCGTGCCACTGGTCGAGGGGCTGCCCGAGGAGATCGGGGAATGATCCGGAACCATCGCATACCGAGCAGGAAAGACAGGATGGACATCACCAGACCGGCCCGTCATCACGCCCTTGCAGCGGCCGCGCTCGCCGTTCTGCTCGCCGGCTGCGCGGGCAAGCAGTCACCCGAGAACGCGGCAGTCGAGATCAAGGGGTCCGCGCCCGCCTCGTCGGCCACTCCGGCGCCCGCGACCGTTCCGGAGGCCGTGGCCGGCGTCGCGGATGCCTCCGGCATCGTGTCCTACGACGGATACCAGGCCGCGATCGCCCGCGACGGAGACACGGTCGCGAGTGTGGCCGGGCGCGTCGGCCTCTCGGCTTCCGAGCTTGCGCAGTACAACGGCCTGCCTGCAGACCACCCGCTGCGCGCCGGCGACGAGCTCGTGCTGCCGGACCGTCCGGGCGGATACGGCAGCGGCACCGCCACGCAGTCGGGCTACCAGGTCGCCGAGGCGACCGCCGGGGGTCAGTACGACACCTCGGCGCAGGCGAGTGCCATCGAGGCCGCGCCCCTCGACGGCACGGTCCCGACCGCTCCGGCGGATACGACCGCTGCGGCGGCTCCGGCAGAATGGAGCCCCGCGGTCGCCGCCGCGGCGATCGAGCGATCGCAGTCCTTCGACGATCAGGGCAATCTCGCCCAGCCGCCGAGCGCCGGCGAGCCGCTGCCGCCGGATCCCAAGCAGCCCGGGCAGCTCGCCTCGCCGAACCTGCGGCAGTACCAGACCCCCTCCGGCGCGCCGGCCACGGGCGAACAGCCGATCCCGCTGGTCGTCCCGCAGCCGGTCCCCCTGCCGGCGGCGGAGCCGGGCCTGCAATCCGCGGCCCAGCCCTCTCCGCAACCGTCCCCGCAGCCGCGCCCGGTCGAGACCATCAGCACACCCGCCGAGCAGCCGGTCGAGGCCGAGCCGGCGCCCGAGCCTGACACCCAGGTGGCGGTTGCTGCCGAAACGACCGCCCCGCTGCCGTCCGACGATCTGCGCCTGATCCGGCCGGTGAGCGGACCGGTGGTGATCGGCTTCAACCAGGGCGCGGGGCGGGCCAAGAACGATGGCATCGACTTCGCCTCGCCCGCCGGGTCGCCGGTGATCGCGGCGGCCGCCGGCGAAGTAGCTCTCGTCAGCCAGTCGCTGGGCGGGCTCGGCACCATCGTCCTGCTGCGCCACCACGACGAGTTCCTGACGGTCTATGGCCGTATCGATGGCGTGAGCGTCAAGAAGGGCGATCTCGTCCAGCAGGGCCAGCAGATCGGAACGGTCGCCTCGTCGACCCAGCCACGCATGCATTTCGAGGTCCGCAAGGGCGCCGAGAGCCTGGATCCCGAGCGGTTCTTCTAGACCCGGGCGCAACGCGAGTCGCGCCGGAGCGGCAGGCCGGGTCCGCAAGCGCCCAAGAGATCGACCGGCCTGAAGATCAACCGGCCTGAAGATCAACCGGCCCGGAGATCGATCGGCACGCCTTCGCGGCCGGCGAGATCGAGGACGAACTGCCAGGCGACACGGCCGGACATGGCGCCCCGCGTCTGCCGCCACTCGATCGCCTCGGCGCGCAGGCGCTCGTCGCCGATGGCGATGCCGAAATGATCGCAGTAGCCCCTGATCATCCTCAGATACTCGTCCTGGTCGCAGGGGTGGAACCCGAGCCAGAGCCCGAACCGGTCCGAGAGCGACACCTTCTCCTCCGTCGCCTCGGAAGGGTTGATGGCGGTCGACCGCTCGTTCTCGATCATGTCGCGCGGCATCAGGTGGCGCCGGTTCGAGGTGGCATAGAACAGCACATTGTCGGGCCGGCCCGCGATGCCGCCGTCGAGCACCGCCTTCAGCGACTTGTAGTGGCTGTCGTCCTTGTCGAAGGAGAGATCGTCGCAGAACAGCAGGAACCGGCGATCCGACTGGCCGAGAAGGCCCAGCAGCCGGCCGATCGCCGGGATGTCTTCCCGGTGGATCTCGACCAGCACCAGCGTTCCGGTCTCGGCGTTGGCGACGGCATGGGCGGCCTTGACCAGAGACGACTTGCCCATGCCGCGCGCGCCCCACAGCAGCGCGTTGTTGGCCGGCAGCCCGCGGGCGAAGCGCAGCGTGTTCTGCATCAGCGTGTCGCGCGCGCGGTCGATCCCGACCAGCAGGTCCAGCTCGACCCGGTTCACCTTCGGCACCGGCACCAGCCGGTCGGGCTCGGTCGCCCAGAGATAGGCATCGGCCTGAGCAAAATCCGGCAGCACCGCCGCGGGCGGGATGATCCGCTCGAGGGCGCCCGCGATGCGCTCCAGGGCCTCGGCCTCGCGGCTCACTGATGCGTGCCCTTTGCCGGGACAGCTGCCTCGTCTTCGGCGTCGTCCTCGTCGTCCGCGAGTCCGGCGGCGCGCAGATCGGCCTGGCGCTTCCGCTCGACCTGCTTCACCAGCAGGATCGAGATCTCGTAGAGCGCATAGACCACGCTGAACAGCAGCATCATGCTGAACACGTCGGGCGGCGTTACCAGTGCCGAGACCATCAGCAGGATCACGATGGCGTATTTCCGGTTCTCGATCAGGAACTCGGGCCCGATCAGATCTGCCTTGGCCATCAGCGTCAGCGCCACGGGGAGCTGGAAGCAGATGCCGAAGGCCAGGATGAACTTCATCGTCAGGCCGAAATACTCGTCGGCCGTCCCCAGATACTCGATATGCAGGCCGCCTCCGCCCGGATCGGGTTCGGTCTCGAAGCTCAGGAAGAAGTCGAGCGCCAGCGGCATCGCCCCGTAATAGGCGAAGGCGGCGCCGATCAGGAACAGCACCGGGGTCGCGATCAGGAACGGCAGGAACGCCCTCTGCTCGGACTTGTAGAGACCCGGCGCGATGAACCGCCAGACCTGGCTGGCGATGATCGGGAACGCGACGAAGAAGCCGCCGAACATCGACACCGAGATATAGGTGAAGAACAGCTTGTGCGGCCCGGTGAAGATGATCTTAGGGTCGTGGCCATGCTTCAGGAGCGCGTTCTCCAGCGGCCTCGCCAGGAACTCGTAGATCGGCTGGGCGATGGCGAAACAGGCCATCATCGCCACGACGAAGGCGAGGATGCTCCAGATCAGCCGGCTCCGCAGCTCCACCAGATGGTCGATCAGCGGCGCCGAGCTTTCCTCGATGTGCTTCTCGCTCATGACCCGCGCACCCCGTCGGGCGCCGCGTTCGGCTCACTCCCGGATGCCGGCGCTGGCTCGGACTTCGCTGCGGGATCAGGTGCCGGCGGTGTCGCGGCGACCGCCTCCGGCGCCGGTTTTGCGGCCTTGCCCGTGCTGTCCAGAAGCGACTGGCTCATCTCGCGCTGCATCCGGTAGGTGTCGGAGCGCATGGCGTCCAGATCCTTGCGCACCTCCTTCAGCTCGTCGAGATCCGCCTGGCGGGCGGCATCGTCCATCGCCCGCTGAAAGTCCCGCGCAACGCCCTTCGCCCGCGCGGCATAGCGTCCGAGCGTGCGTAGCATCCTTGGCAGGTCCTTCGGTCCGACAACGATCAGGGCGGCAACGCCGATGATCAGCAGTTCGGACCAGCCCAAATCGAACATGTCAGCCGCCTGCGGCGTAGGCCGGGATCAGGCCTTCTTCTGCTCTTTCTTCGGCGTCACGTCGATCGGTTCGTCGGCGGCGCGCTCGATCTGGTCCGGCTCCTCCAGATCGTCCTTCATTCCCTTCTTGAAGCTCTTGATACCCTTGGCGACATCGCTCATGAGCTGCGGGATCTTGCCGCGTCCGAACAGCAGCAGCACGACGACCAGAATGATAATCAGACCGAACGGGCCGATATTGTTGAACATGTGGTATTCTCCCTTCGAGACCGGTGCGGCGCACACAGCCGTTCCTCTCCCCCGACACACATATTTGATCGGAGGTCGCTGTTAAAGCCCATTCCGGCGCCCCGCCGGCAATTATTCCGCGGCATACGGCGAGGCAACCCGGCTCTGATTGACGCAGGGGAACACGAAGCAACGGTCCCGGCGCATGCTCAGCCAGACAGGGGCATCATGGTCCGGCAGCCAGGCAAACGGAACGCTGGCGCGCAACACCGAATTGTCATGATCCATCGCCACCTCGACGAGGCTTGCCGCGCCAATGAAGCGCGCCCGGAGCACCCTGCCGCGCGCCGGGACGCCCTCCTCTGGGGTCGGTTCGGGCGCCTGCCCATGGTCGGCGACGATCCGCAGATGCTGCGGCCGGATGATGATCTCGACATCCGCGCCGTCGACCAGCTTGGGGGTCAGGAACTGCCCGAAGGGCGTGGAGGTCTGGCGGTCGCGGACCACTCCGTGAATGACGTTGAGATCCGAGAAGAACGCCGCCGCCTGACGATCCACCGGATAGTTGTAGATGTGGTATGGCGCGCCCACCTGGACGATCCGGCCATTGCGCATCAGCGCGATCCGGTCGGCCATGCGCATCGCCTCGTCCGGCTCGTGCGTGACCAGCAGCACCCCTGCCCCCTCCTCCTTGAGGATCGAGAGCGTATGGTCGCGCACCTCGTCGCGCAGCCGGTTGTCGAGCCCCGAGAACGGCTCGTCCATCAGCATCACCCTGGGCTTGGGCGCCAGCGCGCGCGCCAGCGCCACCCGCTGCTGCTCGCCGCCCGAGAGCTGGTGCGGGAACTTGTGCCGGAAGGCGGCGAGCCCGACCCGGTCGAGGTAATCCTGCACGACCTCCGCGCGGGCGGAAGCGGCGGTCGTCCGCCGCAGGCCGAAGGCCACGTTCTCGGCCACCGTCAGATGCGGAAACAGGGCGAAGTCCTGGAACATCAGCCCGATCGACCGCGACTCCGGAGGCTGGTGATGGCCGGGCTCGGACACGAGCCTGCCATCGACCCTCACGCGCCCGCTCTTCTGGCGCTCCACCCCGGCCGCGACCCTGAGCGTGGTCGACTTGCCGCAGCCCGACGGCCCGAGCAGACAGACGATCTCGCCCGCGCCGACGTCGAGGCTGAGTTCGTTGACGGCGGCGACGCCGTCGAACTCGACCGTGATCGCCTCCAGCGACAGGCGCGGAGGATCGGAGGTGTCGACCAGTTCCAGTCTCGCCGCAGCCAAGCCCACATTCCCAAGCGTTTCAGTCGGTTTCCCCGACTAGGTAGCAAGCCGCCCACACCGAGGCAAGGCCGCCCGGCCCCGCCTCCCGCGATTGCGAATTGCGAAGCGGCATGCCGGAGCTAATGTAAGACAAATGCGGCCCTGAGGGAATCACCGATGCTTGCCCAGTTCACGCCGACACCGCGCATCCGGCGGAGCCCGTTCTTCGACGCGACCGTCGCCGACGGGGTGGCGAGCTTCTCCGTCTACAACCACATGTACATGCCCACGGGCTTCGGCGACCCGGCCGGCGACACCATCGGCATCGCCGCCCTGCGCCGGATCAGGGCCGCTGGCCCGCGCCGCCACCAGCTCGGCATCGCGCTCGACCATCCGGAGCCGCTCGCCCAGCAGGACCGCCGGCGGGCGGTGTTCAGCGGCGCCACCATGGCCGGCCGCATGACCGCAAACGCCTGGCCGCCCAGACTTGGGCGGAACATCGGCCTCACGCTCGTCTCCACCGCCGCCGGCCCCGGCGACCGGGTGACGGTCGCGCTCGACGACGGGCGCCGCGTCGCGGGCGAGCTCCCCGACCTGCCCTTCCTCTGGGGGCGCCCGCCACAGCTGGCCCCTAGGCAACCGCCCCGCCAGCCGCTACATGCCCGCCCATGCTCGCGCAAACCCATACCGCCGGCGACACCGCGCCGCCGCTGCCGCCTGAGATCGCCCGGCGCCGGACCTTCGCCATCATCTCGCACCCGGATGCCGGCAAGACCACGCTGACCGAGAAGCTCCTCCTTTACGGGGGCGCCATCCAGCTCGCCGGACAGGTCCGCGCCAAGGGCGAGGCGCGCCGCACCCGCTCCGACTTCATGAAGATGGAGGTCGAGCGCGGCATCTCGGTCTCGGCCTCGGCGATGTCGTTCCCCTATGGCGACAACTGGTTCAACCTGGTCGACACGCCGGGCCATGCCGACTTCTCCGAGGACACCTACCGCACGCTGACCGCGGTCGACGCCGCGATCATGGTCATCGACGGCGCCAGGGGGGTGGAGAGCCAGACCCGCAAGCTCTTCGAGGTCTGCCGGCTCCGCGACCTGCCGATCCTGACCTTCTGCAACAAGATGGACCGCGAGAGCCGCGAGACCTTCGAGATCATCGACGAGATCCAGGAGAGCCTCGCCCTCGACGTCGCCCCCGCCAGCTGGCCCATCGGCCAGGGCCGCGACTTCCTCGGCGCCTACGACCTGATCCACGACCGGGTCGACCTGATGAGCCGGACCGAGCGCAACGTGAAGGCGCAGTCGGTGGCGATCGAGGGGCTCGACGACCCGAAGCTCGACGCGCTGATCCCGGCGCACCTCGTCGCGAAGCTCCGCGAGGAGGTCGAGATGGCGCGCGCGCTGCTGCCCGCCTTCGACCTGCGGAGCTTCCGGGAGGGCCACATGACGCCGATCTGGTTCGGCTCGGCGCTCAATTCCTTCGGGGTGCGGGAGCTGATGCAGGGCATCGGCGCCTATGCGCCCCCGCCGCAGCCGCGGATGACCGCCACGCGCCAGGTCGGCGCCGACGAGACACCGGTCACCGGCTTCGTCTTCAAGGTGCAGGCCAACATGGACCCGAAGCACCGGGATCGTGTCGCCTTCGTCAGGCTTTGCAGCGGCCACTTCATCCGCGGCATGAAGCTTCGGCATGTGCGCGCCGGCAAGCCGATGGCGATCTCGAACCCCGTCCTGTTCCTCGCCGCCGAGCGCGAGCTCGCCGAGGACGCCTGGGCCGGCGACATCATCGGCATCCCCAACCACGGGCAGCTGCGCATCGGCGACGCGCTGACCGAGGGCGAGGATCTCCGCTTCACCGGCATCCCCGCCTTCGCGCCCGAGCTCCTGCAGAACGTCCGCGCCGCCGACCCGATGAAGGCCAAGCACCTCGACAAGGCGCTGCT
Source organism: Limibaculum sp. (assembly GCA_039805905.1). GTDB lineage: Bacteria > Pseudomonadota > Alphaproteobacteria > Rhodobacterales > Rhodobacteraceae > Thermohalobaculum. The sequence continues at coordinate 421,815 of JBDIVM010000002.1, forward strand.
CCAGTTCGCCGAGGAAGGCGCCGCCAAGCTCTTCAGGCCCTCGGTCGGCGCGGGCTGGATCGTCGGCGTCGTCGGCGCCTTGCAGTTCGACGTGCTGGCGAGCCGGATCGAGACCGAATACGGCCTGCCCGTCCGCTTCGACCAGACCCAGTTCACCGGCGCCCGCTGGATCTCGGGCCCGAAGGACCGGATCGAGGCCTTCATCAAGGCCAACAAGGCCCACATTGCCACCGACCACGACGGCGACCCGGTCTACATGACCCGCATCCAGTGGGACATCGACCGCGCGGTGCGGGACTGGCCCGAGGTGCGCTTGAGCGCGACGAAGGAGACGCATGTGTGAGGGGGGAAGGGGGCAGCCAGACCTGACGCAGTCCAATCGTCAGGAAAGAACTTGAGGCGGGCGGTAAGCTCATCATGGCAGTTTCCTCGTGTTTCACACTCGCAGATTCTGAGGATCGCCCAGCCCCTATCTTTCAGCACCTTCTGATTTGCGGCGTCTCTTTCCTTGTTACGCGCCACTTTGGGCTGCCAGTATTGGAGACGAGATTTCGGCTCGTGCGACATCGTGCAGGCCGGGTCGCTGTGCTGGTGCCAAGGGCAACCACACACAAAGATCAACGTGCGGCGCCGACCGAATGCGAGGTCCGGCTGCCCGCGCAGGTTCTTGCGGTGTCGCAAGCGTAGGTGTTTTTCTGCGTCTGATTGTTTGGACTCACCTGGAGTGCGTGCGCGCACACACCGCTCCTGATCCGGCGGTTGAGATTTGGTGCGTGCAAGCAAGCACGCTGCGCATATCACCGCTCCGCAGACGCGCACATTCCTGCACGCCCCGCGCCACGGCGGACCCCTAGCCTCTCCAACCCCGGTTCCCCGTTAACCATATTCCTGCTCAAACTGCCACTTCCCATGATTTCAAAGACTTGCCACCCTGTCCGCATGCGGACACCCTGTGCGACGGCGTGAGACGGGGCCCGGAACCCCCTCGCCCGGGCAGCCCCGGCAGGCCGTCGCGGGGCAGGGTCCGGGCCTACGCGCCGAGGCCCATCACCGCCCCGAAGGCCAGCCCGCCGAGGATCGCCCCGCCGATGCCGAGGCCCACATAGGCGAGGAACACCTCGCGCCTGACCAGCGCCCAGACCGCCGCCATGGCCGGGATGCAGCTGACCGCGCCGGCGATCATGAAGGCCATCGCCGCGCCCGGGCTCATCCCCTGCTCCATCAGGCCCGAGACGAGGGCCGGCGCCGCATAGCCGTTGATATAGGCGGGCGCGCCCACCAGCGCCGCGACCACCACCGAGCCCGGCCCGTCGCCGCCGACCAGCCCGGCGACAAGCCCGGCCGGGACATACTCGATCATCAGCCCTTCCAGCAGATAGGCCAGCGACAGCCACTTGGTCAGGAAGCCCGCCTGCTCGACCGCCGTCGCCCGGAAGGTCTCGCGCCGCTCCGCCTCGGCCCAGAACCGCCAGACCGGCTGCCCGGTCAGGGCGTTGCCACCGCAGCACCGGCGGCAGCCCTTCTGCGGGCGCAACGGCTCGGCAAGGGCGCCGGCGCCCTGCAGCGCCTTGATGGCGAAGCCCCCGCCAAGCCCGATCGCCACCGCCGCCACCAGCTTGCCGACGGCAAACTCCATCCCCAGGGCGCCCGTGGTGATCATGAACTGCGGCGGGTCCATCAGGGGCGAGGACAGCCAGAAGGCCATCACCGCGGATATCGGCGTGCCCGCCGCCAGCAGCGCCGCGACGAACGGGATCACCTCGCACGAGCAGAACGGCATCAGCCCGCCCACCAGCGCGGCCAGCACGATCATCCGGGTCTCGTGGCCGGTAAACGCCTTCGCCACCATCCCCTCGGAACCGGTCGCCCTCATGAGGGCGATCAGCCCGACCGCCACCGCCATGAACGGAACCGTGCCGCCGAAGGCCATCGCTGCCGTTGCCAGCACCGCCCCGGCCCGCCCCGGATCCAGCATCAGGAGCGCCACCGGAATCGCCAGGATCAGCAGCCAGACCCGATCCAGCCCCCGGAGCCCCCGCCAGAGATCGCCCGCCCGCCGCAGCACCAGTTCGGTCATGCCCGTCTCTCCATCCCGTCTCCCGCCGCATCGGCGCAACATTCGCCGACGAGAAAGTCGGCGAGCTCGCGGATCCGGCCATAGCGCGCCCGGCAGATCAGGGTGCGGCCAACCCGCTCCTGCTCGATCACCCCCGCCTGGATCAGCGCCCGGAGATGGTGACTCAGCGTCGACCCCGGCATCGCCAGCCGCGCCTGCAGGGCGCCAACCGCAAGCCCGCCCTCGCCCGCACGCACGAGCGCCCGCATGATCGACAGCCGGGCACCGGAGCCGAGCGCGGCGAAAGCCGCAGCGGTTTCCTCCGGGTTCGGCGGGTCGATCGGGAGCGGATGCGCGTGGTCCGTTTCCATAGTTCCAGAAATATCGAACGATTTATGAAGGTCAAGTGCGCGCTCGCCGGCACAGATGCCGCAGGTCAGAAACATTGACTTTTCGGCCAGGTTCGGGCATATCCGACATCGGATGTGACCGGCATCAATGGGGATGCCGAGGCCGCGTGGTGAAAGATGCGGCCAACAAATCAGCCGCCCCAAGTCACCCAGGCAACGTCACAGGTATACATGCAATTCACCGACCTCGAACTCGACCCGCAAGTTCTCAAGGCCATCGAAGAAGCCGGCTACAAGGAGCCGACACCGATCCAGGTGCAGGCCATTCCGCATGCGCTCGTCGGGCGCGATGTGCTGGGCATTGCCCAGACCGGCACCGGCAAGACCGCCGGCTTCGTGCTTCCGATGATCACCATCCTGGCGCAGGGCCGCTCCCGGGCGCGGATGCCGCGCTCGCTGATCCTCTGCCCCACCCGCGAGCTCGCGGCGCAGGTCGCCGAGAACTTCGAGAAGTATGGCAAGTACCACAAGCTCTCGATGGCGCTGCTGATCGGCGGCGTCAGCTTCAAGGACCAGGACAAGCTGATCGACCGTGGCGTCGACGTGCTCATCGCCACTCCGGGCCGGCTGCTCGATCATTTCGAGCGTGGCAAGCTGATGCTGACCGGTGTGCAGATCATGGTGGTCGATGAGGCCGACCGGATGCTCGACATGGGCTTCATTCCGGACATCGAGCGGATCTTCAAGCTGACTCCCTTCACCCGCCAGACCCTGTTCTTCTCGGCCACGATGCCGCCGGAGATCACCCGCCTGACCCAGGAGTTCCTTCACAACCCGGTCCGGGTCGAGGTCTCGAAGCAGGCTACTACGGCCGAGACCGTGACCCAGGGCATCTGCCGCTTCACGCCGTCGCGGCGCGACCGCGAGACCGCGGCGAAGGAGAAGCGCGACTGCCTGCGCGCCGTGATGGCCCGCGAGGGCGAGGGGTTGAGGAACGCGATCATCTTCTGCAACCGCAAGTCCGAGGTCGCGATCCTGCACAAGTCGCTGGTCAAGCACGGCTACAATGCCGGCGCGCTGCACGGCGACCTTGACCAGTCTGTGCGGATGGCGACGCTGGCCGGGTTCCGCGACGGCTCGATCAAGCTCCTTGTCGCCTCGGACGTGGCGGCGCGCGGGCTCGACATTCCGGATGTCAGCCATGTGATCAACTTCGACGTGCCGATCCATGCCGAGGACTATGTCCACCGCATAGGGCGGACCGGCCGGGCCGGGCGGTCGGGCATGGCGCTGACCATCGCCACGCCGCAGGACGAGAAGTACGTGGCGCGGATCGAGGCGATGATCGGCAAGCCGATCCCGCAGGTCGGGACGCCGGAGGTTCCTGCTGCAACCCCGAGTCCGGCGGTCGCCGAGGGCGGCGAGCGGCGTGACCGGCGGAAGTCCCGGCATGCGGACGAAGGGCGGGCCGAACGCCACGCCCGGCGCGATACAGCGACCGAGAGCCCCGCATCAGCGGATGCCCGAGCACCCGTTCAAGCTCCGGCACCGGCTTGCGAGCGGGATCAGGCGCGCGAGACTCCGGTGACGCGGGCGTCTGCGCCGAAGGGCCGCGACCAGCGCGGTGGCAGGCGCGGCGAGCGCCGCGACGGCCCCCCGGTCGTCGGCATGGGCGATCACGTTCCCGCCTTCCTGATGCGCGCTGTGAAGCTCTCGAAGCCGTCCCGAACGGCGGCGGCCGAGGACGTGAGCTCGGAGGCGACCGAGGACGAGGCGGCCTGAGACCGCTCAGGCGTCCGGTCCGATCGCAGGGACGTCCCGCCCCCGGCTCCCCGGGGGCGTTTTCATGTCCGGCGGTTCGTCAGTCCTCCAGCCGCGTGATCAGCACCGTGGTGACCGGCTTCTTGCCCCAGTGGCGAATCACGGCGGCGCGGGCCGCGCGGATGACGATCTCCTCCAGCCCATGGTCGGTCCGGCGCTGCTTCACCGGCGCGCCCTCGATTGCCCCGTCCACCGCCTCGGCCACCATCTCGTCAAGCGGTGCGTGCCAGCCCTCACCATTCCGCGGCGCGCCGACGCAGCGCACCTCCGGGTCGGCGATCAACTCGCCGTCCATGTCGACCGTGACCGCGATCACCACATGGCCGTTGCGCGCCATCTTGAGCCGCTCGCGGATCACTCCGTCGAGCGCCCCGACCTGCACCCGGCCATCGAGATAGACCCTCCCGGTCTCGACATGCTCGATGATTCCGGGCTTCGCTCCGTCGAGCCGGACCACGGTGCCATTCGGCGCCACCACCGCCTCGGGCACGCCCCAGTATTTTGCTGTCCGGGCATGTTCGACCAGGTGTCGGTGCTCGCCATGCATCGGCACCGCAACCTGCGGTTTCAGCGCCGCGTAGATGCGTTGCAGGTCGTCGCGCCGTGCATGGCCAGAGACATGGATGCGCTCCGTCTCGCCATCAATCACCGTGATGCCCTGCTCGCTGAGGCGGTTGTAGAGCCGGTACACCCCGGCCTCGTTGCCCGGGATGGTCTTCGACGAGAACAACACCGTGTCGCCGGCCTTCAGCTTCACGGTCGGATGGTTGCCGGCGGCGATCCGGGCCATGGCGGCCCGCGCCTCGCCCTGACTGCCGGTGACGATGTAGAACAGGTTCTCGGCCGGAATGTCCTTGATCGCCTCCTCCGGCGTGACGGCAGGGAAATCGGTGATCTGGCCGGAGGTGACGGCGAACTCGATCATCCGCCGCATCGCCCGACCCGCCAGCACGACGCTACGCCCGGCATCGCGCGCCGCCATGGCCAGGGTGCGGATTCGCACGATGTTCGACGCGAAAGAGGTCGCCGCCACGGCACGCGGCGCGGCTTCGATCATCCGCCGCAGGTTCGAGACGATCTCGCCCTCCGAGCCGGCCCGGCCGGGCATGAAGACATTGGTGGAGTCGCAGGCGACCGCCTGCACGCCTTCCTGCCCCAGATTCTCGAAGGGCGCGATGTGGAACGGCTCACCCACCTGAGGGTCGGGATCCATCTTGAAATCGCCGGTATGGACCACGAGTCCGGCCGGCGTGCGAACCGCCAGCATCGAAGCCTCGGGGATCGAATGCGTCACCGGCAGCCACTCGACCGAGAAGTCGCCGGCAGCGACCCTCTGGCCCGGCGTGACCACCTTCACGACGCCAGGATCGAGCCCCGCCTCCTCCATCTTGCTGCGCGCGACCTCGGCCGTGAAGCGCCGCGCATAGACCGGCACCTTGAGCCGCGGCCAGACATGGGCCAGCGCGCCCACATGATCCTCATGCGCATGGGTCAGGAAGATCGCCTCCAGTCGCGCGCGCTCGCCGAAGATGAAGTTGAGGTCCGGCAGCACCAGTTCGACCCCCGGCGCGGTATCCATGTCGCCGAAGCCGACCCCGATGTCGACCATGATCCAGCGCCGCCTGCGCGCATCGCCAAGCCCGTAGAGATAGCAATTCATGCCGATCTCGCCCGCGCCGCCCAGCGCCAGATAGACCAGCGGCCCCGTACCCTTACCCATCCTGCGGTCCCGTGTTGTTGTAGCGGTGGATGAGCACCAGCCCCCGCATGGTCAGCTCGCCGTCCACGGCCTCGATCACGCTCGTGCCTCGCGCAAAGAGCGGCGAGAGCCCACCGGTCGCGATCACGCGCATCTTTCGCTCGCGCTCGGCAGCCAGCCTGTTGCAGATGCCCTCGATCAACCCGACATAGCCCCAGAAGATGCCGGACTGCATGCAGTGCACCGTGTTCCGCCCCAGCACATGCGGCGGCATGGTCACGTCGATCCGTGGCAGATGCGCGGCGGCATGGTGCAGTGCGTCGAGGGAAAGGTTCACGCCGGGCGCGATGACACCGCCGACATAGGCTCCGTCGTGGCCGACCACATCGAAGGTGGTGGCGGTGCCGAAATCGACCACGATCAGGTCGCCGCCATAGCAGTCGAAGGCCGCGACCGTGTTGACCAGCCGGTCGGCACCGACCTCCATCGGATTATCGACCCGGACATCGACCGGCAGCCGGCATTCCGGCTTGCCGACGACCATGGGCCGAGTGTGGAAGTAACGGTCGCAGAGGACGCGCAGATTGAAGAGCGTGGCGGGCGCGACATTCGAGATCACCACTTCGGTAATCATCGCGGGGTCAAGCCCGCTATGCTGCATGAGCTGGCGTAGCCAGACGAAATACTGGTCGGCGGTGCGCACGCTTTCCGTGTTGCAGCGCCATTCGGCAAGGAACTTCTCGCCGTCATGCAGCGCGAACACGGTGTTGGTGTTGCCGACGTCGATGGCGAGCAGCATGGCGCCTACTCCGGAAAATGGATGTCGGCGGCAGCGATCCTCTCGATCCCCTGCCCGGTGCGGAGCATTAGCGTGCCATCCATCCCGACGTCCTCGAAAATTCCCCTCAGCGTCCGGTCCGGCAGCCGGGCCTCGATCGGCTTGCCGCGCGAGTCGGCGCGGGCGAGCCAGGCAGCGCGGACGGCCGCGAAGTCACGAACGCCAAGCCAATGGTCCATGCGGATCGCCAGCACCTCCAGCGCTTCGTCGGGGCCCGGCGAGCGTCCGGCCTCCGCCACGAGCGAGGTCGGCGGCCAGCGTGTCGTGGCCGGGTCCGGATGATGGGCGAGGTTGATGCCGACACCGATGACGAGGTTCGCCGAGTGGCCCCCCCCCGCCCCGAAATTCTCCAGAAGAATGCCGGCCGCCTTCCTGCCGTTCAGCAGCACGTCGTTCGGCCATTTGTTGGCGATCGCAACCTCCGGGGCAAAATGCTCGAACAGGTCCGCGACTGCCAGCGCGGCGTGGAACGAGAGCCGGGCCAGTTCGGGCGGGGTGGCGTCGCCCGGCAGCAGCAGCGTCGCCGCGAGGTTGCCGGCAGGGGCCTCCCAGCCCCGGCCCTGCCTGCCCCGTCCAGCCGTCTGCCGCAGCGCGGCAATCCAGAGCGGACGGGGTGCACCGATACGACGGCGCGCTTCCTCGTTGGTCGAGTCGACCTCGTCGAGGATCAGCCTGTCATATCCCGCCGGCCAATCCCCCATCTCAGCGGATCAGCGCCTGGGCGGCACCGAGCGCCATCTCCGGCACACCGAATCCACCGAGGAGCGGAAGCGGAAGCCAGCCAGCCACCATAATCAGAGCGGCAAGACCGATGGTGGCGCCCTGCAGCAGGCTCATCCGAAGCTCCAGCGGCTGGTCGGGTTCCAGCAGATACATGATGCGGACGAGGTTCATGTAGTAATAGGCGCCGATGACGCTGGCGACGGCACCGGCGATGGCGAGCGGTGCAAGGCCTGCATCGACCGCGGCCTTGAATACGAAGAACTTGGCGAAGAAGCCGACCATCGGCGGGAGACCTGCAAGCGAGAACAGCAGGATCGCCAGCGCCAGAGCCAGCCCCGGCCGGGAGCGCGCGAGCCCGGCGAGATCCGAAATGCCGACCACAGGGCGGCCGTCGCGCTCCATCGAAAGGATAAAGGCGAAGACGCCGGCATTCATAACCACATAGATCGCCATATAGAGCAGCAGCGACTGTACCCCCGTCTCGGTGGCGGCTGCGAGACCGACAAGCGCGTAGCCCATATGGCCGATCGAGGAATAGGCCATCAGCCGCTTCAGATTGGTCTGGCCGATGGCGGCGACAGCGCCGAGGAACATCGAGACGATGGAGACGAAGACGAGGATCTGCTGCCAGGCATCGGCCGCATGGCCGAAGCCGTCGAACAGGACCCGGGCGAACAGCGCGCCGGCCGCAACCTTCGGAGCGGTCGCGAAGAGGGCGGTCACCGGGGTTGGCGAACCCTCATAGACATCGGGCGTCCACATGTGGAACGGCGCGGCCGAAATCTTGAAGGCGAGCGCCGCACAGATGAAGACGAGACCGAAGGTAAGGCCGAGACTGGCGCCCTCCGCGCCGACCACCTGCGCAATGGTCGCGAAACTGGTGGAGCCGGTATAACCATAGACCAGCGAGGCGCCGTAGAGCAGCATCCCGGACGAAAGCGCGCCGAGCACGAAATACTTCAGCCCGGCCTCGGTCGAGCGCGCCGAGTTCCGGTTGAAGGCGGCCACCACGTAGAGCGACAGCGACTGCAACTCGAGGCCCATATAGAGCGGAATCAGCCCGCCCGACGAGACCATCATGATCATCCCGAGCGTCGCGAGCAGGATGAGAACCGGATACTCGAACCTCAGCACCTCGCGCCGCGCAAGGTAGCCCTCGCCCAGCAGCAGTATCAACGCCGAAGACAGCAAGATCAGTGACTTGGTGAAGCGCGCGAAGCCATCGACGACGAAATCGCCGTTGAACGCAACCCCCTGCGGTGCGGCGCCGCTGGCAATCCAGATGCCCAGTGCCGCCATCAGCGCCGCCGAGGCCCACACCACCCTGCCCGTCTGCCGTTCCTCGCCGCCGTAGACTCCGAGCATCAGGAGTGCCATGGCGCCAGCCGCCAGGACGATTTCGGGCAGAACCAGTGCGTAGTCGCCGCTCATCAGCCGTTTCCCTCAGTCATCCGCATCAGCGCGTGGCAAGTTGGATCGCCGGTCCGGCCTGGGCGAGCGCGGTCTGCACGTTCTCGACCAGCGCCTCGACGGTCGCGCCGAAGAGGTCGGTGGCGAGACTCGGATAGACGCCGAACAGCACGGTCAGTGCCACCAGCGGCGCCATGACGGTGATCTCGCGCCCGTTCATGTCGGTGATCTGCTTCAGGCTCTCCTTGATCAGGTCGCCGAAGATGACGCGCCGGTAGAGCCAGAGCGCATAGGCCGCACTGAGGATCACGCCGGTGGCGCCGCCGAAGGCGGTCCAGGTCGAGACCTGGTAGGTCCCGGAAAGCGTCAGGAACTCGCCGACGAAGCCGGAGGTGCCCGGCAGGCCCACATTGGCCAGTGTGAACAGCATGAAGACCGCCGCATAGACCGGCATGCGGTTCACCAGACCGCCGAAGGCAGCGATCTCGCGGGTGTGCAGCCGGTCATAGATCACGCCAACGATGAGAAAGAGGGCGCCCGAGACGAAGCCATGGCTGATCATCTGGAACATGGCGCCGTCGATGCCCTGCTGGTTGGCGGCAAAGATGCCCATGGTCACGAAGCCCATATGGGCGACCGAGGAATAGGCGACGAGCTTCTTGATGTCCTCCTGCATCATTGCCACCAGCGAGGTGTAGATGATCGCGACGACCGACAGGAAGAACACGAAATCGGCCATGATCCCGGAGGCGACGGGAAACATCGGCAGGCTGAAGCGCATAAAGCCGTACCCGCCCATCTTCAGCAGGATCGCCGCCAGGATCACCGAACCGGCAGTCGGCGCCTGCACATGGGCGTCGGGCAGCCACGTGTGCACCGGCCACATCGGCAGCTTGACGGCGAAGGACGCGAAGAAGGCAAGCCACATCAGCATCTGCGCACCGCCGACGATGTGCCAGCCCAGAACGTCGAAGCCGTCATAGCTGAACTGATGCTTCAGCAGCGCCACTATGTCCGTGGTGCCCGCATCCCAGTACATGTACAGCATCGCCACCAGCATCAGCAGCGATCCAAGCAGCGTGTAGAGGAAGAACTTGAAGGCCGCATAGACCCGGTCCCTGCCGCCCCAGATGCCGATGATCAGGAACATCGGGATCAGCTGGCCTTCGAAGAACAGGTAGAACAGGATCAGGTCCAGCGCGGTGAAGACGCCGAGGATCAGCGTCTCCAGCAGCAGGAAGCACACCATGTACTCCTTCACGCGCGTGTCGACACCCCACGAGGCCAGAATCGTGATCGGGAAGAAGAAGGTAGTCAGGAGGACGAGCGGCAGGCTGATGCCGTCGACGCCCATCTTGTAGGTCAGCCCGGCCATCCACTCGCCCTGTTCGACGAACTGGAAATCGGGACTGGAGGGATCGAAACCGGGCAGCAGGGTCAGCGAGAGAAGGAAAGTGGCGGTCGTGACCAGCAGCGCCAGCCGCTTGGCGTTGAGGTTCGCCATCGCATCCTGCCCGTGCAGCAGCACCACGAGCGCCAATGCGCCGAGAAGCGGAAGGAAGGTGATGAGACTGAGGAGGTTTTCCATCAGCGCGACCCTCCGGTGACGGCAAACCAGGTGATGATCAGGGCGACACCGACCAGCATCACGAAGGCATAGTGGAAAAGGTAGCCGGACTGGGCCCGGCCCGCGAAGCGCGTCAGCATCGGCACGATGCCCATCGCGATGCCGTTCAGGAAGCCGTCGATGGTGCCAAGATCGCCCTTCCGCCACAGGAAGGTGCCGATCCGCTTCGCCGGACGGACCAGGAGGAAGTCGTAGATCTCGTCGAAATACCACTTGTTGAGCAGGAACCGGTAGAGCAGCGCCTGCTGCTCGGCCAGCGCCGCGGGCAGCCAGGGCTTGCGGATGTACATCTGGTACGCGATGCCCAGCCCCAGCAGCATGGCGAGGAAGGGCGCGAGCTTGACCAGCGTCGGAACCCCGTGGGCATCGTGCAGCACCTGGTTCTCGGGGCCGCTGAAGATCGCGGCGCCCCACCACTCGGCCTCGCGATGACCGACGAAGTCGGGATACCAGTTCATGCCGGCAAGCAGCGCTCCCGCGGCGAGGACATAGAGCGGGACCATCATCACCGCCGGCGACTCGTGTGCGTGCTCGTAGGTGTGATGGTCGGCCCGGGTATGCCCGTGGAACGTCATGAAGATCAGCCGCCAGGAGTAGAACGAGGTCATTGCCGCGGCGGCGACCAGCAGCACGAAGGCGACCGTCGCGGCCTCGCCATGCGCGGCGAAGGTCGACTCGATGATCACGTCCTTCGAGACGAAACCGGCGAAGCCGATGGGCGTGCCGAGGATCGCGAGCAGCGGCACCCCGACGCCGGTGATTGCCACGGTTCCCGCCATCATCATCCAGTAGGTCGCCGGGATCTTCTCCTTCAGCCCCCCCATCTTCCGCATGTCCTGCTCGTGATGCATGGCATGGATCACCGAGCCGGCGCCAAGGAACAGCAGCGCCTTGAAGAAGGCGTGGGTGAAGAGATGGAACATCGCCGCCTCGTAGGCGCCCACCCCAGCCGCGGCAAACATGTAGCCGAGCTGCGAGCAGGTCGAATAGGCGATCACCCGCTTGATGTCGTTCTGCACGAGGCCAACCGTCGCCGCAAAGAATGCAGTCGCGGCGCCGATCACGGTTACCAGCACCAGCGCGCCGTGGGCGTGCTCGAACAGCGGCGACATGCGGCAGACCAGGAACACGCCGGCTGTCACCATCGTCGCCGCATGGATCAGGGCCGAGACCGGGGTCGGGCCCTCCATCGCATCCGGCAGCCAGGTGTGCAGGAACAGCTGGGCCGACTTGCCGCAGGCGCCGATGAACAGCAGCACGCAGATCAGCTCGATGGCCGAGACCTGGTAACCGAGGAAGCCGACGGTCTTCTCCGCAAGCCCGGGCGCCGCGTTGAACACGTCGTCGAGCTGGATCGACCCGACCAGATAGAACAGCGCGAAGATGCCGAGCAGGAAGCCGAAGTCGCCGACCCGGTTGACGATGAAGGCCTTGATCGCCGCGGCGTTGGCGCTGGCCTTCTTGTACCAGAAGCCGATCAGCAGGTATGAGGCGAGGCCGACCCCCTCCCAGCCGAAGAAGATCTGCAGGAGGTTGTCGCCCGTCACCAGAGCCAGCATGGCGAAGGTGAAGAAGCTCAGATAGGCAAAGAACCGGGGCTTCGAGTCGTCCTCCTCCATGTAGCCGATCGAGTAGAGGTGGACGAGCGAGGAGACCGAGGTCACCACCACCAGCATCACCCCGGTCAGACGGTCGACCCGGATCGACCACTCGGACTGAAGGTCGCCCGACTCGATGAAGCGCATCAGCGTGATCGACTGCGCCTCGCCATGGATGGTGAAGAAGGCGATCCAGCTCAGCACGCAGCAGATGAAGAGGATGGCGGTCGGGATGAACATCGCCAGCTTCTCGCCGGTAAACCGGTTGAAGAAGCCCGCGATGACGGCGCCGGCCAGCGGCAGGATCAGGATGGCCGTATACATGCGGCGCTTACCCCTTCATCATGTTGACGTCTTCCACCGCGATCGTGCCGCGGTTGCGGAAGAAGCAGACGAGAATGGCGAGACCGATCGCAGCCTCGGCCGCCGCGACAGTCAGGACGAAGAGCGCGAAGACCTGACCGACGAGGTCGCCCAGATGGGCCGAGAACGCCACGAAGTTGATGTTGACCGCCAGGAGCATCAGCTCGATCGACATCAGGATGACGATCACGTTCTTGCGGTTCAGGAAGATGCCGAACACGCCGATCACGAACAGCATCGCCGCGACGCTGAGATAGGCCTCGAGGCCGACGCCTCCGATCAGGTCCACATGCCCCTCCATGCCGCGCTCCCCCTCAGACGCCCTGGCCCGGCTCGACGTCGCGCAGCTCGACCGAGGCCGCGCGGTCGCGGTAGATCTGCTTCAGCACGTCCTGCCGCTTGATGTCCGGGCGGTGGTAAAGCGTCAGCACGATGGCGCCGATCATCGCCACCAGCAGGATCAGCCCTGCCGCCTGGAAGAGATAGATGTAGCGGTCGTAGAGGATCATCCCCAGCGCCTCGACATTGCCGATGTCGGCCGGCGCAGGCGTGGCGGCCGCCCGCATCTCGGGCGCGGCGCCGGCGATGACCCAGTGACCGATCACCAGGCCGATCTCGACGAGCAGGATGAGCCCCACCAGCCCGCCCAGCGGCAGGTAGTCCGCCAGACCCTGGCGAAGCGCAGTGAAGTCCACGTCGAGCATCATCACCACGAACAGGAACAGCACCGCGACCGCGCCGACATAGACGATCACCAGCAGCATGGCGACGAACTCGGCGCCGAGCAGCACCATCAGCCCCGCCGCCGAGAAGAAGCCGAGGATCAGCCACAGCACCGAATGCACCGGGTTCCGAGCCAGGACGACGAGCAGGCCCGAGGCCACCGCCACGGAGGCGAAGACGTAGAAGGCCAGGGCGGTCAGGGTCATGGTTCCCTCATTCTTCCAGGATGCGCCGCGGCGCACCGTTGCGCCGTCACCGGTACGGCGCGTCCAGTTCAATATTCCGCGCGATCTCGCGCTCCCAGCGCTCGCCGTTCGCGAGCAGCTTCTCCTTGTTGTAGAACAGCTCCTCGCGGGTCTCGGTGGCAAACTCGAAGTTCGGTCCCTCGACGATCGCATCGACCGGGCAGGCCTCCTGGCAGAAGCCGCAGTAGATGCACTTCGTCATGTCGATGTCATATTTCGTCGTCCGGCGCGAACCGTCCTCGCGCTCCTCGGCCTCGATCGTGATGGCCTGGGCGGGGCAGATCGCCTCGCAGAGTTTGCAGGCGATGCAGCGCTCCTCGCCGCTGGGATACCGCCTCAGCGCGTGTTCGCCGCGGAAACGGGGGCTCAGCGGCCCCTTCTCGAACGGATAGTTAACCGTCGCCTTGGGCTTGAAGAAGTACTTCATGCCCAGCCGGAACCCGGAAAGGATATCGGCCAGCAGGAAGTAGCGGACCGCCTTGTCGAACGGGATACCCATCTCAGACTCCCACCGCGAAGCGGGCATAGCCCACCACATCGAGCCTCGCGAGGATCGCCGCGATCACCACCCAGCCCAGCGACATCGGCAGGAACACCTTCCAGCCCAGACGCATCAGCTGGTCGTAGCGGTAGCGCGGTACGATCGCCTTGGTCATCGCGAAGATGAAGAAGAAGAACACCACCTTGGCGGCGAACCACAGCACGCCGTCGGGCAGGCCCGGGATCGGGCTCAGCCAGCCGCCGAAGAACAGGATCGTCATCAGCGCGCACATGAGCACGATGTTCATGTACTCGCCGATCATGAAGAGCAGGTAGGGCGTCGAGGAGTACTCGACCTGGTAGCCCGCCACCAGCTCCGACTCCGCCTCGGGCAGGTCGAAGGGAGGGCGGTTGGTCTCGGCATGGGCGCTGATGAAGAAGATCGCCATCATCGGGAAATGCGGCAGCCAGTACCAGCTGAGGAACCCGAAACGGCCGTCCTGGGCACGCACGATCTCGGTAAGGTTCAGCGAGCCGGTCGAGATCAGCACGCCCACGATGATCAGCCCGATCGAGACCTCGTAACTGACCATCTGCGCCGCCGACCGCAGCGCGCCGAGGAACGGGTATTTCGAGTTTGACGCCCAGCCACCCATGATGATGCCGTAGACGCCGAGCGACGAGATGGCGAAGATGTAGAGGATCCCGACATTGAGATCCGAGATCACCCAGCCGTCCGCGAAGGGGATCACTGCCCAGGCGATGGTCGCCAGCACGAAGGTGATCAGGGGCGCGATCAGGAACACCACCTTGTCGGCGCCGGCAGGGACGACGATCTCCTTCAGCACGAACTTGATGAAGTCGGCGAAGGACTGGAACAACCCCCAGGGCCCCACCACGTTCGGACCGCGGCGGAGTTGCACCGCCGCCCAGACCTTGCGGTCCATGTAGAGCAGGAAGGCGAGGCTCACCAGGATCACCACCGTGACCGCGAGGCACTGGGCCACGATGATCAGGAAGATGCCGAGGTCGGAATCCAGGAACTCAGTCATCTGCTCACTCCGCCGCCATCGCGCGGTTGCGCCGTGCCGCCAGCCGGCTCAACTCCGCCATCACCTCGCTCGCCCGGCAAACCGGGTTGACGAGATAGTGATCGGCGACCGCAGAGGCGAAGGGCTGCGCGTCCGTCTTCCCGGCCGGAACCGCGGTCCACGCGTTTTCCGGCACCTCGTCCAGCGCGCCCAGATGCGGATGCGCCGCGAACAGCTTCGCCCGCAGCTGCGTCAGGCTGTCGAAGGGCAGGGTCTTTCCCAACTGCGCCGACAGCGCCCGAAGGATCGCCCAGTCCTCGCGGGCATCGCCCGGCGGGAAACCGGCGCGGTTGGCCATCTGCGGCCGACCCTCTGTGTTGACATAGATACCGGACTGCTCGGTCCAGGCAGGGCCCGGCAGGATCACGTCGGCCCGGTGTGCGCCACGGTCGCCATGGCTGCCCTGGTAGACGACAAAGGCACCCGCGGGCATGTCGATCTCGTCGGCGCCGAGATTGTAGACGAACTTCGCGCCTCCAAGCGCCCCCGCAACCCCGCCCGCATGGGTGAAGCCCAGATCCATCGCACCGACACGGGCCGCCGCCGTGTGCAGCACCAGGAGCTTCGCGCCCGCCTCGGCGGCCAGCGCCATGACATGGCCGAGCACCGCCGCGCCATCCGGGCGTGCCAGGGCGCCCTGCCCAACGATCACCAGCGGGTTCGCCACGCCCTCCATGTGTCCGACGAGCGTCGCACGAGTCGCCCCTGTCAGGGTATCTGGCCCGGCACCGATCCGGTCGTGCGGGTAGGTCAGGTCGACATCGGGTCCGATCGCCACCACCTTCGCGCCCAGCGTCCAGGCCTTGCGGATGCGGGCGTTCAGCACCGGCGCCTCGGCGCGCGGATTGGTTCCGACGAGCAGGATCGCGCGCGACGCCTCGATGTCCTCGATCCGCGCCGTGCCGACATAGCCGGAGCGGTTGCCCGCGGGCAGTGCCGCGCCGTCCTGCCGGCAGTCATGGCGGTCCGAGCCGAGCGAGGCCAGGAGCTGCTTCAGTGCAAAGACCGGCTCGACCGGAACCAGGTCACCCGCAACCGCGGCAATATCACCGCCTGCCGCCTTCACGGCCGCCGCCACGGCTGCAAAGCCTTCCGGCCAGCTTGCGGGCCTGAGCCTGCCGTTCTCGCGCACATAAGGACGGTCCAGCCGCTGGCGCCGCAGCCCGTCCCAGATGAAACGCGAGCGGTCCGCCAGCCACTCCTCGTTCACCCCGTCATGGTTGCGGGGCAGGATCCGCATCACCTCGCGGCCGCGCACGTCGACCCGGATGTTGCTGCCCAGCGCGTCCATCACGTCAATCGACTGGGTCTTGGTCAATTCCCAGGGCCGGGCGGTGAAGGCGTAGGGCTTCGAAGTCAACGCGCCGACCGGGCAGAGGTCGATCACGTTGCCCTGCAGCTCGGAGGTGAGCGCGGCATCGAGATAACTCACGATCTCGGAGTCCTCACCCCGCCCGGTCTGGCCCATCTCCGGCACGCCGGCAACCTCGGTGATGAAGCGTACGCAGCGGGTGCACGAGATGCATCGCGTCATCTCGGTCTTGACAAGCGGCCCGAGGTCGATGTCGATCGCCGCGCGCTTCGGCTCGCGGTAGCGCGAGAAATCGACGCCATAGGCCATCGCCTGGTCCTGCAGGTCGCACTCGCCGCCCTGGTCGCAGATCGGGCAGTCGAGCGGGTGGTTGATGAGCAGGAACTCCATCACCCCCTCGCGCGCCTTGCGGACCATCGGCGAGTTGGTCTTAACGACCGGCGGCGCGCCGTCTGGCCCGGGACGGAGGTCCTTGACCTGCATGTGGCAGGATGCCTGCGGCTTCGGCGGGCCGCCGGCAATCTCGACCAGGCACATGCGGCAGTTGCCGGCGATGGACAGGCGCTCGTGGTAGCAGAAGCGCGGGATCTGGATCCCGGCCTGCTCGCATGCCTGGATCAGGGTCAGCCTGGGGTCGACCTCGACCTCGGCGCCGTCGATGATGATCTTGCGCAGGTCAGACATCGGTCTGCCGCTCCTGCATTGCTCCATCGTCCATACCCGCAGCGCCACCCGGCACCATGGTCTTCAGCCGGAAAACCAGGGCGCGGACCGTCCTGACCGTCGCGTGTTGCAGATCGGTGGCCGCACGTACTCGCGCGCCGATCCGGTGCTCTGCGTGGCGCTCGATCATCCGAGGCAAATACATCTCGACCGAATGGCACATCCGCTCTACTCCGCCGCCACGGCGCTGACGCGCCCGGTGCGCTTCGCCCTGATCCGGTCCTCGATCTCGTCGCGGAAGTGCCGGATCAGGCCCTGGATCGGCCAGGCTGCTGCATCGCCCAGCGCACAGATGGTGTGACCCTCGACCTGCTTTGTGACGCTTTGCAGCATGTCGATCTCCTCGATCGCGGCGTCACCGGTCACCAGGCGCTCCATGACCCGCATCATCCAGCCGGTGCCCTCGCGGCAGGGCGTGCACTGACCGCAACTCTCATGCTTGTAGAACTTGCTGAGCCGCCAGATCGCCTTGATCACGTCGGTCGACTGGTCCATCACGATCACCGCCGCCGTGCCGAGCCCGGATTTCAGCGAGATCAGCCCGTCGAAATCCATGATCGCATCCTCGCAGAGGTTCGCGGGCAGGATCGGCACCGAGGAACCGCCGGGGATCACCGCCTTCAGGTTCTTCCAGCCGCCGCGCACCCCACCGCAATGGGTCTCGAGCAGCTCCTTGAGCGGGATCGACATGACGTCCTCGACCACGCAGGGCGCGTTCACATGGCCGGAGATGGCGAAGATCTTGGTGCCGGTGTTGTTCGGCCGGCCGAAGCCCGCAAACCACGTGGCACCCCGGCGCAGGATGGTCGGGACGACCGCGATCGACTCGACGTTGTTGACCGTCGTCGGGCAGCCATAGACGCCGCAGGCCGCGGGGAAGGGCGGCTTCAGCCGCGGCATGCCCTTCTTGCCCTCGAGACTTTCCAGCAGCGCCGTCTCCTCGCCGCAGATATAGGCGCCGGCGCCGTGATGCAGGTAGAGATCGAAGTTGAAGCCCGACTTGGCCGCGTTCTTGCCGAGGAGCCCCGCCTCGTAGCACTCGTCGATCGCGGCCTGCAGCGCCTCGCGCTCGCGGACATATTCACCGCGTACGTAGATGTAGGCGGTATTCGCCCCCATGGCGAACGAGGCGATCAGGCAGCCTTCGATCAGCGTGTGCGGATCGTGGCGCATGATCTCGCGGTCCTTGCAGGTGCCGGGCTCGGATTCATCCGCATTGACCACCAGATAGCCTGGCCGGCCGTCCGACTGCTTGGGCATGAACGACCATTTGAGCCCGGTCGGGAACCCGGCCCCGCCGCGGCCGCGCAGGCCGGAGTCCTTGATTTCCTGAATGATCTTGTCACGCCCCAGCGCGATCAGGTCGGCGGTCCGGTCCCAGTGTCCGCGCGCCATCGCGCCCCTCAGCGATCGGTCGCGCATGCCGTAGAGGTTGGTGAAGATGCGGTCCTTGTCCTCGATCATGACCTCTCACCCCTTCCCAGCCAGCGCCCGGGCTTGGGCGACCCAGTCTTCGCGCTCGATCCGGCCCTTGAACTTCAGCCGCGCATCGACCCAGGCGATCTCGGTCTCGGTCCACGCGGCAATCTGGTCGTAGTGATAGACGCCAAGCTCGTGCAGGAGTCGTTCGAGCTTGGGGCCGACGCCCTTGATCAGTTTCAGGTCGTCCGGCTGCCCGCCGCGCGCTGCTGTCAGCAGCGCGGGCTTCGTGCCCTCCGCCTCGGGCGCAGTCCCGGCAACCCTTGGCGCCGGCGTCGGCTCCACCGGCCTTGGCATCGCCTTCGCCTGCACGTCCGCGCCGGTGATCCGAGCGACGGTATCGCCCTTCTCCAGGGCCAGCGTGATCGAGGCGTTCGCCTCGTGCGCCTTGCCGCCCTTGAGCGAGGTCAGGCCGTTGACCGGCTCCGACGCGAAACGGCTGTTCTGCGGGCCGGGCCGCGGCACCTCGCCGCGCGCAAAGGCATTGATCAGCGCTTCGAGCTTCTCCGCCGTCAGGTCCTCGTAATAGTCCTTGCCGATCTGTGCCATCGGGGCGTTCGTGCAGGCGCCGAGGCACTCGACCTCCTCCCAGGAGAACTTGCCGTCCGCGCTCAGCTCATGCGGATGCGCCGCAATCCTTTTCTTGCAGACGCCGATCAGATCCTCGGCGCCGCAGATCATGCAGGAGGTGGTGCCGCAGACCTGGATATGCGCAACCGAACCGACCGGCTGCAGCTGGAACATGAAGTAGAAGGTGGCAACCTCAAGCACCCGGATCTCCGCCATGTCGAGCATCTTCGCCACATGCTCGATCATCGGCCGGGTGACCCAGCCCTCCTGCTCCTGGCCGCGCCAGAGGAGCGGGATCACCGCGCTGGCCTGCCGGCCGGTGGGATACTTGGCAATCTGACGCTCCGCCCAAGCCTGGTTGGCCGGCGTGAAGGCGAAGCTTTCGGGCTGGTCAGGGTGCAGGCGGCGCAGACTCACCGGTCGATCTCCCCGAACACGACATCGAGCGACCCGATAATCGCCGAGCAGTCGGCGAGCTGGTGGCCGCGGGCGATGTGATCCATGGCGGCGAGGTGCGGATAGCCCGGTGCCCGGATCTTGGCCTTGTAGGGCCTGTTGGTGCCGTCGGCGACGAGATAGACGCCGAATTCGCCCTTCGGCGCCTCGACGCAGGCATAGGTCTCGCCCGCCGGCACGTGGAATCCCTCGGTGTAGAGCTTGAAGTGGTGGATGAGGGCCTCCATCGAGGTCTTCATCTCGGCGCGGGGTGGCGGCGAGAACTTGTGGTTCCGGGTCACCACCGGTTCTCCCTGGCACTTATCCATCTTTTCAAGGGCCTGGCGCATGATCTTGATGGACTCGCGCATCTCCTCCATGCGGCAGAGATAGCGGTCGTAGCAGTCGCCGTGCTTGCCGACGGGGATCAGGAAGTCGAAGTCCGAGTAGCACTCGTAGGGCTGCGCGCGCCGCAGATCCCAGGCCCAGCCGGAGCCGCGGACCATCACGCCCGAGAAGCCGAAGGCCTGAGCCTCATCGAGGCTGACGACGCCGATGTCGACATTGCGCTGCTTGAAGATGCGGTTGTCGGTCAGCAGCGTTTCGAGGTCGTGGAGCACCTGCGGGAACTCTTCGGTCCACTGCCAGATGTCGTCGCAGAGCTTGGGAGGCAGGTCCTGGTGCACGCCACCCGGGCGGAAATAGGCGGCATGGAGCCGTGCCCCGCAGGCGCGCTCGTAGAACAGCATCAGCTTCTCGCGCTCCTCGAAGCCCCAGAGCGGCGGGGTCAGCGCGCCGACGTCCATCGCCTGTGTGGTCACGTTCAGCAGATGGTTCAGGATCCGCCCGATCTCGGAGTAGAGCACCCGGATCAGCGAGCCGCGATAGGGCACGTCGATCCCGGCCAGTTTCTCGATCGCCAGGCACCAGGCATGCTCCTGGTTCATCGGCGCGACATAATCGAGCCGGTCGAAATAGGGCAGGTTCTGCAGGTAGGTGCGGCTCTCCATCAGCTTCTCGGTGCCGCGGTGCAGCAGGCCGATATGCGGGTCGCAGCGCTCGACAATCTCGCCGTCCAGCTCCAGAACCAGCCGCAGAACGCCATGCGCAGCAGGGTGTTGCGGGCCGAAGTTGATGTTGAAATTGCGGATGCGCTGCTCGCCGTCCGGCCTGGTCCCGTCCATCGTCAGCCCCCCATCACCGCATCGCCCGGCCACCGGCGGAAGGCCAGCACCCAGAGGAGAACCAGCGCCCCGAGCGGGACCACCGAGACAAGTGCCCACGGCGCCGCGATTCCGGCCCTCGGCAGGAGCCGCCAGAACGGGACGACCATCAGGGCCGCAAAGACGAGGAAGACGACGGGACCCATCGTTCACGCCTCCTTCTTCTCGTCGCCGGGCAGAATGTACCGCGCCCCTTCCCACGGGCTCATGAAGTCGAACAGCCGGTAGTCCTGCACCAGCTTCACCGGCTCGTAGACCACCCGCTTGGCAGTCTCGTCGTAGCGGACCTCGACATAACCCGTGGTCGGGAAGTCCTTGCGCAGCGGATGGCCGCGAAAGCCATAGTCGGTCAGGATCCGCCGGAGATCCGGGTGGCCCGAGAACATGATCCCGTACATGTCGAAGACCTCGCGCTCGTACCAGTCCGCGGAGGGGTGCAGGTCGGTGATCGAGGGCACCGCCTCGTCCTCGGCCACGGCCGCCTTCACGCGGATGCGCTGGTTCTGCGGCATCGAGAGAAAATGGTAGACAAGATCGAAGCGCCGCTCGCGGCCGGGCCAGTCGACGGCGGTGAGGTCGATCAGCGTGGTGAAGGCGCAGGCGGTGTTGTCGCGCAGATAGGCGACGACCCGGCGGATGCCTACCGGAGTTACGGTCACGGTCAGCTCGCCATGGATGACAGAATGGCCGGCGACCGCATCCGGCTGGTCAAGGGCAATCATCTCGCCGATTTCGATGAGCGCGTCCGACATCTGGCCCCTCCCTCAGCGCGTGATGGTTCCGGTGCGGCGGATCTTCCGCTGCAGCTGCAGGACGCCGTAGAGCAGCGCCTCGGCGGTCGGCGGGCAGCCCGGCACATAGATGTCGACTGGCACGACGCGGTCGCAGCCGCGCACCACCGAATAGCTGTAGTGATAATAGCCCCCGCCATTGGCGCAGGACCCCATCGAGATCACATAGCGCGGCTCGGGCATCTGGTCGTAGACCTTGCGCAGCGCCGGGGCCATCTTGTTGGTCAGCGTGCCCGCCACGATCATCACGTCGGACTGGCGCGGGCTCGCGCGCGGCGCGAAGCCGAAACGCTCGACATCATAGCGCGGCATCGAGGTGTGCATCATCTCGACCGCACAGCAGGCCAGCCCGAAGGTCATCCAGAACAGCGAGCCGGTGCGCGCCCAGTTGATCAGGTCGTCAGCGGTGGTGAGGATGAACCCCTTGTCCGCAAGCTCGTTCGAGAGGTTGCCCGCCAACACCTCCTTGTCGGCCCCGGCCTGCATCGCTCCGGTGCTCACTCCCATTCCAGGGCCCCCTTCTTCCATTCATAGGCGAAGCCAATGGTCAGCACGCCCAGGAATACCATCATCGACCAGAACGCCACCTCGGAGAGGCTGCCGAAGGCAGCCGCCCAAGGGAACAGGAAGGCGATCTCGAGGTCGAAGATGATGAACAGGATCGAGACGAGGTAAAAGCGCACGTCGAACTTCATGCGGGCATCGTCGAAGGCATTGAAGCCACATTCATAGGCCGAGATCTTCTCGGGATCGGGGCGACGGACGGCCAGCACCAGAGCGGCTAGCATCAGCACCAGCCCGAGCGCGATTGCGATGCCGAGGAAGATGACGATCGGCAGGTATTCGCGGAGCAGGTCGTCCATTGCCAATCCTTCCGGAAGCAGCCGCCTTTCGGCATTGCAGCCGTGTCTAAACGCCGCCACGGGACAGGTCAACTCGACCTCCGCGCCGCTGGAACAAATAGTCGGGAGATGCGACGATTCGAGCCGGGAGCGGTGACGTCGGATCGCCTTCGCGGAGCGGACAGGGCCGAATCCGAGGACCCTTCTCCCCGCGATGTTCGGGAATTTCCGGCAAAGCGGGCGACGTGGCGCGGTGGACGGGACTCGAACCCGCGACCCCCGGCGTGACAGGCCGGTACTCTAACCGACTGAGCTACCACCGCATTGCGTCGCCTTCCAGAACACCCGGTCCCGGAAGTTCGAGCCTTTTAGGGAAGGGCCGTTGCGGCGTCAAGTGATTCAGCGGCCCCTCCCGACACACCGGCCGGCCGGCCGTTCGGATTGACTTGCGCGGTGTTGGATCTGTGATCCAGGATCATTTCAACGCCGTGGACCGGGAGATCGAACGCCCGGTTTGGAACTCCGGACCGGCCGCGGCGTGCGACGGATCGATGAACCGGACCACGGGCGGGACGATCACGGGGCCGGCAACCTGACGCACCGGTTCGCCTGTCGGAAGCCGGCACCCGTATCGGCTCCAGCCCATTCATGCGGGACTCCGGCCGCGGCCTTGAGTGTCGCATGGATCGCACATTGGCGGCCGTTGCCGTGCGGCTCCTGGGCCGCTTGCCGGGGCAACCCGATTCTTGTCGCCGGGGCAACAGAAAATGTCGCGTCTGCTATCTTCACCCCTGGGTGAATCCAATTGTTATAGATCCACTGGACGACAACATGCTTGGCCCGGCCCCGCCGCCGTGTTTAGGTGGGCAGGAGCTTGCCGTACATAATCTCCCAGGGAGGATCAGATGAAGAAGTACATGCTAACCGACCGGCCCCTTCACCCGATGGCGCCGTCCGTCGCCGACGGTTTCAAGGCTGGGAAGCTGAACCGTCGCGAGTACATGGCAACCATGGCCGCCCTCGGTGTCAGCGCCGCAGGCGCGTTCGCGCTCGGCGGGATTGTTCCGGGCTCCGCCGCGGCGCAGACCCCGAAGAAGGGCGGCGTGCTGCGCGTCTCGATGCCGGTCAAGGCATTCAAGGATCCCCGCACGTTCGACTGGTCGGAAATGGCCAACATCGCCCGCCAGTGCAACGAGTACTTCGTGCGCTGGAACCGCGACTTCAGCTTCGAACCCTGGCTGCTCGAAAGCTGGGAGGTGAGCGATGACGCCCAGACCTACACGCTGAACGCACGAAAGGGCGTGAAGTGGTCGAACGGTGACGATTTTGGTTCCGACGACATCATTCACAACATCACCCGCTGGTGCGATGCGTCCGCCGAGGGCAACTCGGTCGCCGCCCGCATGGGCGGCCTTGTCGATCCCAACACGAAGCAGCTCCGCGAGGGCGGCATCGAGCGCGTGGACGACCATACGGTGCGGCTTCACATGCCGGCCGCCGACATCTCGCTGATCGCGGGGTTCACCGATTACCCGGCACTGGTCATGCACCGCAGCTACAACGGCAGCGCCGACCCGATGGAGGCGCTGGCCGTAACCACCGGCCCGTGCGAGCTCGTCCGGTACGAGACCAGTGTCGGCGCCGAGGTGAAGCGGAAGGAATCCGGCTGGTGGAAGGGCGACTTCTGGCTCGACGGCATTGTCTGGATCGACCACGGCACCGACCCGACGGCGATGGTCGCGGCCTTCGAGTCCGGTGACGTCGACGCCAACATGGAGACCCCGGCCGACACCCTGCCGCAGACCGCGTCCGTGGGCATGATCAACTCCGAGATCGCCACCGGCTCGACCATCGTGATCCGCATGAACACCAGCAATCCGCCCTATGACGATGTGCGGGTACGCCGGGCGGTGCAGCTTGCGGTCGATAATGCGGTCGTGCTGCAGCTTGGCGTCGATGGGGCCGGGAAGGTGGCCGAGAACCACCACGTCGGACCGATGCATATCGAATATGCGGATGTCGGCCCGCATGTTCGCGACGTCGAGAAGTCGCGGGCGCTGTTGGCCGAAGCCGGCAAGAGTGACTTCGAGTTCGACATCATCTCGATCGACGACGAGTGGCGGCGCAACACGACCGACGCGGTCGCGGCGCAGATGCGCGATGCAGGGCTGAACGTCAAGCGCACCGTGATTCCGGGGTCGACCTTCTGGAACGACTGGACGAAGTATCCGTTCTCGTCGACGAACTGGAACGGCCGCCCGCTCGGCGTGCAGGTTCTGGCGCTGGCCTACAAGTCGGGCGCCGCCTGGAACGAGTCCGCGCATTCGAACCCCGAGTTCGACGCGCTGCTCAATCAGGCGCTGGCGACCCCCGACGTCGAGGCGCGCCGGGCGATCATGGCCAAGCTTGAGACCATGCTTCGCGACTCTGGCGTGATCATCCAGCCCTACTGGCGGTCGATCTACCGCTCGTACCGCGAGGGCGTGAAGGGCTACGAGATGCACCAGGCCTTCGAACTTCACGGCGACCTGGTCTGGCTCGAAAGCTGAGCCGATCAAGCTGGGGCGGCCCCCGGGCCGCCCCGCATCTCCGCACGGCCGCGGCACGACCGCATGAAATCAAGGCTGGCGGAAAAACGACAGGGAACGCCACATGCTGATCTTCATCCTGCGCCGCATCGGCCAGATGCTCGCGACCATGCTCGCGCTCACCTTCATCGTCTTCTACATGGTCAACCTCCCGGGCAACCTCGAGAAGCTTGCCAAGACCGAGGGAAACATGCGGATGACCGATCAGGAGGTGCACGGCTGGCTGGAGAAGGAGGGCTATATGCGCCCCTTCTTCGTTCGCTACGGCGAATGGGTTGCCGGTTCGATCCAGGGCGACATGGGCTGGTCGAGGGTGTTCCGGAAACCGGTCAGCGAGGTCATCGGCGAACGGCTCATGGACACCGGAATCCTGATGTTCTGGGTGATGATCGTGATGGTGCCGATGTCCCTTGTCGTCGGAATTCTCGCAGGGATGCGCGAAGGATCGGCGCTTGACCGAAGCCTGTCGGTCGCCTCGATCACCACGACGTCTGCGCCCGAATATGTTACCGGCATCCTGTTCACCATCGTCTTCGCCAGCTGGCTCGGCTGGTTCAAGGGAATTGCGCAGGCGGGCAACGTCACCTTCGAGAATTTCACGCTCCCCGTCATGACCATGGCAATGTATGGCATGGGCTATATTGCCCGGCTGACCCGTGCCTCGATGGTCGAGGTGATGACGTCGCAATACATCCGCACCGCCCGCCTCAAGGGGTTGAGCTTCCGCTCGGTCGTGCTGAAGCACGCGCTCCGGAATGCCCTGATCACACCGTTCACGGTGATCATGCTGCAGTTCCCGTGGCTGCTGACCGGCGTCGTCGTTGTCGAGGCGATGTTCAATTACAAGGGCTTCGGCTGGACCCTGGTCCAGGCCGCCGGCAACAACGACATCAACCTGCTGCTCGCGATCTCCTGGGTCGCGGTGATCGTCGTCCTGCTGACCCAGCTCATTTCGGACATTGGCTACGCCTATCTCAACCCGCGCATCCGCGTTCGCTGAGTGCGGGAGGACCAGTACATGCCCGAACACATCGGAACCGGCGAAATCATACTGCAGACTCTGGCGCGCTTCTGGCCGACCTGGCTCGGCATCCTCGTTACACTTTCCGTCTGCTGGCCGCTGCGGGACCGGCTCGGGGTCTTCGGCCGTCTCTACGGTTCCCGGATCGGCATGGCGGGGCTGGTGATCGTCCTGTTCTGGGTGTTCACCGCCGTCTTTGCCGACACGATCGCGGTGCTGGGCCCGCTCGAACAGTCATTCTCGCCGGGAATGAAGAAGGGGGCGCCGGGGATCATAGACGCCTCCAGCGGGGCCGTCTTCCTGTGGGGAGCCGACAACCTCGCGCGCGACATCTTCAGCCGGGTGGTACATGGCAGCTCGATCGTGCTCGTTGTCGCGCCGGCGGCAACGCTGATCGCCTACATGGTCGGCTCGACGCTCGGGCTTCCGGCTGGCTACTACCGTGGCTGGTCGGACGCGGTGTCATCCTTCCTCGCGAACCTCATTCTCGCCTTCCCGGTGATCCTGCTCTTCTACCTGCTGGTGACGCCCGAGGTCCGCACCCCGGTGCTGGTCGATATCGGCCCCGTCACCATCCCCTGGTCGATTCCGATCGGCATGGCGGCGGTTTTCTTTCTGTTCCCGATCATCTTCCTCTGCACCATGTGGTTCACCAAGTACGAAGCGAACAGGACGAAGCTCGCGATCTACATGGGGGCGACCCTCATCCTCGGGGTCTGGGCCTATCTCGCTCTCGTCTTCAACAGCGACCCGCTCGGATTGCTGGCAATGGAGTCGAACGAGCTCAACGTCTTTGCGGCGGTGATCCTGGGTTCGTCGCCAGGCGTGTTCCGCATCGTGCGCGGCCTGACCATGGACATCAAGACGCGCGACTATGTCGCCGCCGCCCAGACCCGGGGCGAGCGACCCTGGTACATCATGCTTTGGGAGATCCTGCCGAATGCCCGCGGTCCGCTGATCGTCGATTTCTGCCTGCGCATCGGCTACACGACAATCCTGCTCGGGACGCTGGGTTTCTTCGGCCTCGGGCTCCAGCCAGAGAGCCCGGACTGGGGATCGATGATAAACCACGGGCGGCCGTTCGTGCGGCTGTTCGATACGTCGCATCTGGCGCTGTTCCCCGCCATCGCGCTGATGAGCCTCGTGCTCGGCCTCAACCTGCTGGCCGACGGGCTGCGCGAAGAATCCCTGAAGGATTGAGGAGCGAGCCATGACCGAACCGATCCTCGACATCCAGGACCTGAACATATCGTTCTACACCCGCAAGGGCGAGATTCCGGCAGTGATGGATTTCTCGATGACCGTCCTGCCCGGCGAGACCATGGGTCTCGTGGGAGAGTCCGGCTGCGGCAAGTCCACCGTCTCCCTCGGGATCATGCGCTATCTCGGCAACAACGGCCGGATCAAGTCCGGCTCCATCAAGTTCATGGGCCGCGATATGGCGACCATGTCCGAGGACGAGTTGCGCGAGCTCCGCGGCTCGAAGATCTCGATGGTCTACCAGGAGCCGATGGCCTCATTGAACCCGGCCATGAAGGTCGGCCAGCAGCTTGCCGAGGTCCTTACGATGCATGAGGGAATCGCCGAGCACGAAGCGATGAAGCGCTGCGCCGAGATGGTCTCGGCCGTGCGGCTGCCGGACCCGGACCGCATTCTCGGCGCCTTCCCGCATCAGCTTTCGGGTGGCCAGCAGCAGCGCATCGTGATCGCGATGGCCCTGCTCTCCCGGCCGCAGCTCCTGCTGCTCGACGAGCCGACCACCGCGCTGGATGTGACCGTCGAGGCGGGCATCGTCGAGCTGATCAAGGACCTGGCCCGCGAGTTTGGCACCTCGATGATCTTCGTCAGTCACAATCTGGGGCTGATCCTCGATACCTGCGACCGGATCACGGTCATGTATTCCGGCGAGGCGGTCGAGGAGGGCGATATCGCGACGGTCTTCAACACCATGCGCCACCCCTATACAAAGGGGCTCCTGCGCTCGATTCCTGTGCCGGGGGCAGACAAGTATGCCCGCCCGCTGGTTGCCATCCCGGGCCAGCTGCCGTTGCCCCACGAGCGGCCGGCCGGCTGCAATTTCGGGCCACGCTGTGCGCATTTCGTCGATGCTGTCTGCAACAAGGGCCTGATCCACATGCACGATCTCGGCGGCCGGCACCGCAGCCGGTGCGCCAGGATCGACGAGATCGACTGGAGCGCCGATATCGCCGGAGCCGAGGTTGACGAGCCGATAGAGGTCGGGGACGTGGTGGTCTCGGTGAACCATCTCAAGAAGCACTACTCGATCTCGACCGGCATGTTCGGCGGCGGCGACACGCGGACCGTCAAGGCCAACGAGGACCTGACCTTCGAGGCGCGCGAGGCCGAGACGGTGGCGATCGTGGGCGAATCCGGCTGCGGCAAGTCGACCTTCGCCAAGGTGCTGATGGGGCTCGAGACGGCGACAGAGGGCAGCGTGACCCTCGGTAACCTCGATATCGCCCATCTGCCGATCGAGAAGCGAAACCCGAAGACCGTCAGCCAGGTCCAGATGGTGTTCCAGAACCCGTTCGACACGCTGAACCCGTCGATGACGATCGGCAGTCAGATCATGCGCGTTCTGGAGATATTCGAGATCGGCGAGAACGATGCTGACCGCCGCGCCCGGATGCTCAAGCTGCTTGATCTCGTCAAGCTGCCGCGCGAGTTCGCAGACCGCATGCCGCGCCAGCTTTCCGGCGGGCAGAAGCAGCGAATCGGCATTGCCCGCGCCTTCGCCGGCCGGCCGCGGCTGGTCGTGGCGGACGAGCCGGTCTCGGCGCTCGACGTCTCGGTTCAGGCGGCCGTGACCAAGCTCCTGACCGATATCCAGCGCGAGAGCCGCACCACCCTGCTCTTCATCAGCCACGACCTGTCTGTGGTCCGCTACCTCTCGGACCGCATCGTGGTGATGTATCTCGGCCGGGTGATGGAACAAGGCAAGACCGAGGCGATCTTCTCGCCGCCCTATCACCCCTACACGGAGGCGCTGCTCTCGGCCGTGCCGATTGCGGACACCCACGTGAAGAAGCGTCATGTCGTGCTGGAGGGCGAGATCCCGTCCCCGCTGAGCCCGCTTCCGGGCTGCCCGTTCCAGACCCGCTGCCGCTACGTGATGAAGGGCAAGTGCGACAAGGAGGTGCCGCCATTCAAGGATTTCGGCGGCGGTCACATCATTGCCTGCCATCTTTCCGACGCCGAGCTCAATGCCATGGAGCCGGTGATACAGGTTGAGGCGGTAGGCGCCTCGGGGTAAGAGGACGGGCCGGGCGCATTCGTGCCTGGCGATCCCGGCAGCAGGTGTGCCGAATGACCTATCCCATCTACCTCCTGAACGGTCCGAACCTCAACCTGCTCGGCACCCGCGAGCCCGAGATCTATGGCCACGATACCCTTGCGGACGTCGAGGCGCTGGCACGGTCGCGGGCGACGCATCACGGCTACGAGCTGGTGTTCCGCCAGTCGAACCACGAGGGCGAGATCGTCTCCTGGATACACGAAGCGCGTGAGAAGGCGGCAGCCCTGGTGATCAACCCGGCTGCCTACACCCACACTTCGGTCGCGATCCTGGACGCGCTCAAGATGCTCTCCATTCCGATCATCGAGCTTCATCTGTCGAATCCGCACCGGCGCGAGCCGTTCCGGCACCATTCCTATGTGTCGTTCGCGGCCACGGCAGTGATCGCCGGGCTCGGGGCCAAAGGCTACGGCATAGCGATCGATGCGGCAGCGGAGCTGCTCGGCTAGACGAGAACCCGGTTCTGCCGAGCGCCCGCGGTACCGGCTCGCATCTTCCGAATAGCGCCAACGACTCGCCAGCGAGCCCGGTGCAATGCTTGCGAATTTCCTTGAATTGAACAGTTGTTCATTTAAACTCGCAGGCCGGTCGGGAGAGCGGCATGGCACGGCGCGTTGGATCGGACGGAGTGCGCACGGAGACGGCAATCCGTGCCGCCGCTCTCAGGCTGATCGCTCGCCACGGCTACGAGGCATTGTCGATGCGACGGCTCGCCGCCGAGGTTGGGCTCGGAGCGGCCGCACTCTACCGGTATTTTCCCAACAAGCAGGAGATCCTGTTCCGCTTGCTGCGGGAGCATATGGAGGAACTGCTTGCCGCGTGGGAGCCGGCGCGCCTGCCGGATTTGGCCCCTGCCCCTGCCCGGCTCGAGGCTTTCACGCGCTTCCATGTCCGCCACCACCTGCCGCGGGCCGAAGGCGTGTTCCTGAGCTACATGGAACTGCGCAGCCTGACGCGGGAGAATTTCGACGCCATCGAGGTGCTGCGGCGTCGCTATGAGGGTGACCTCGCGCGAATCCTTGCCGATGGCGCCGCCGACGGGACGCTTTTCCTCGACCACGCCCGCGTCACCGCCCGGGCGATCATCGCGCTGCTGACGGGCATCACCACCTGGTACCGCGCCCAGGGGCCGCTCAGCCCGGCGGATGTCGAGGACATCTACTGGAACATCGTCGCCCGGATGACCGGAGCCGAACTGAAAGAGGCTGCCTGATGTTCATGAAATCGCTCAATTTCGGCCTGCCCGATGAAGTCGCTGCCCTGCAGGATGCAGTGCACCGCTTCGCGCAGGAGCGGATCGCCCCCATCGCCGCCGAGATCGACCGCTCGAACGAGTTTCCGATGCCGCTCTGGCGAGAGATGGGCGAGATGGGGCTCCTCGGCATCACCGTGGAGGACGACTATGGCGGCGCGGGGATGGGCTACCTCGCCCATGTGGTGGCGATGGAGGAGATCAGCCGCGCCTCGGCGTCGGTCGGGCTCTCCTACGGCGCGCACTCCAACCTCTGCGTCAACCAGATCCGCCGCAACGGCACGCCGGAGCAGAAGGCGAGATACCTGCCGCGCCTGGTCTCGGGCGAGCATGTCGGCGCACTTGCGATGTCGGAGCCCGGCGCCGGGTCGGACGTGGTGTCGATGAAGCTCCGGGCCGAGAAGCGCAACGACCGCTACGTGCTGAACGGCTCGAAGTTCTGGATCACCAATGGCCCGGATGCCGACACCCTGGTGGTCTATGCCAAGACCGACCCGGCGGCCGGGCCGCGCGGCATCACCGCCTTCCTGATCGAGAGGGAGATGAAGGGATTCAGCACCGCCCAGAAGCTCGACAAGCTGGGGATGCGCGGCTCGAACACCTGCGAGCTGGTGTTCGAGGACTGCGAGGTGCCGTTCGAGAATGTGCTCGGCCGGGAAGGCGGCGGGGTCGCGGTGCTGATGTCGGGGCTCGATTATGAGCGGCTGGTGCTCTCGGGCGGGCCCCTGGGCATCATGGCCGCCTGCATGGACGTGGTGATGCCCTATGTGCACGAGCGCAGGCAATTCGGCCAGCCGATCGGCGAGTTCCAGCTCATGCAGGGCAAGATCGCCGACATGTATACGGCCATGAACGCCAGCCGTGCCTATGTCTATGCCGTCGCCGCCGCCGCCGACCGCGGCGAGACGACAAGGCAGGACGCGGCGGGCTGCCTGCTCTATTCCTCGGAGCGGGCCGTGACCGTCGCTCTGGAGGCGATCCAGGCGCTGGGCGGCAACGGCTACATCAACGACTACCCGACCGGGCGCCTGCTGCGCGACGCCAAACTCTACGAGATCGGCGCCGGCACGCAGGAGGTGCGGCGGATGCTGATCGGGCGCGAGCTGTTCAGGGTGACGGCATAGCGGTTGTATTTTTCGTATGAATATGGCATATTCTATACATCATGCCAGGGAGGATGAAATGGCATCCGTCTATCACGAGCTTGCGCCCCGGGATCCCCACTCGAAAACTGGCCGCGTCTGGCGACTGGCCGACAACATCACGCGGATGAAAGGCCGTCGGGCGATGCGAGCCGAGGTGATCGATGCGTATGTCGCCGAAGGAGGCAACCCGGATACTGCCTCAACGCAGTACTGGCACTGGAAGAAGGCTCACGAAGCTGACGAACAGCACCAGCGGCAGACCGACGGGACGCCGGATGAACGCGCCCGATCCACCAGCCCGATACAGCTTACGATCGGGCCGGACGGCCGCGTCGTGATCCCCGCGGAGATGCGCACCGCGATGGAGATCGGGCCCGACGGCCGCGTCATGGCGCGTGTCGTCGACGGAGAACTGCGGGTCATGGCACCGAAGGTTGCGATCCGGCGCGCGCAGGCGATGGTGCGGGGCGCGGTGCCCGAGGGCGTCAGCCTGGCCGACGAACTGATCGCCGAGCGCCGCGCCGAGGCGCGCAGGGACGACGCTTCGTGAGCACGGTCATCGATGCCTCGGCGTTGCTCGCGCTGCTTCAGGACGAGCCGGGAGCCGAACGTGTGGCCGAGGCATTGACCGAAGCAGCGATCAGCGCGGTCAACCTTTCCGAGGTGGTGGCGAAACTCCGCGACAGGGGTTTCGAGGCCGACAAGGCGCGCGAGGCGGTCGGGCTCCTGCCGCTCAATGTGATCGCCTTCGACACGGATCAGGCGATCGAGGCGGGATTGCTCCGTGGCCCGACCCGTACGCTGGGGCTTTCGCTTGCCGACCGGGCGTGCCTCGCGCTGGCGGCACGCTCGGACAGAACGGCGCTCACCACCGATCGGGCCTGGGCAAGGCTCGACATCGGCATTGCCGTCGATGTGATCCGATGACCCTCCTCCACTCCCAAATCGCCCCCCGCTCCGAGGGCTTTGCCGCTAACCGCAGGGCCATGGAGGCTGCCATCGCCGCGGTCGAGGCCGCTGCCGCCCGCGCCATGACCGGGGGCGGCGAAGCCGCCATGGTGCGCCACACGGCCCGCGGAAAGCTGCCGCCACGGGTGCGGGTCGAGCAGCTCATCGACCCCGGTGCGCCGTTTCTCGAGGTCGGGCTGTTCGCCGCCGAGGGCATGTATCGCGGCGCCTCGCCGGGGGCGGGGATCATCACCGGGATCGGCCGGGTGGCGGGCCGCGACGTGATGATCGTCGCCAACGACGCCACGGTGAAGGGCGGCACCTACTTCCCCATGACGGTGAAGAAGCATCTCCGCGCGCAGGAGATTGCGCAGCAGAACCGGCTGCCCTGCATCTATCTGGTCGACTCGGGCGGCGCCAACCTGCCGAACCAGGACGAGGTGTTTCCCGACCGCGAGCATTTCGGCCGCATCTTCTACAACCAGGCCCGGATGTCCGCCGCTGGCATCGCGCAGATCGCCGTGGTGATGGGCTCCTGCACAGCGGGCGGGGCCTATGTGCCCGCCATGTCGGACGAGACCGTGATCGTGCGTGACCAGGGCACGATCTTCCTTGCCGGCCCGCCGCTGGTGAAGGCCGCGACCGGCGAGGTGGTGAGCGCCGAGGATCTGGGCGGCGGCGACCTCCACACCCGGCTCTCCGGCGTCGCCGACCACCTGGCCGAGAACGACGCCCATGCGCTGGCGCTTGCCCGTCGCATCGTCGGATCGCTCGGGCCGGGGCCGTCGGTGCCAGAGCTGAGCGGCGAGGAGCCGCATTACGACCCCGAGGAAATCCTCGGCATCGTGCCCGCCGACACCCGCATCCCCTATGACGTGCGCGAGGTGATCGCGCGGCTGGTGGACGGCTCGCGCCTCGACGAGTTCAAGAGGCGCTACGGCGAGACCCTGGTCACCGGCTTTGCCCGGATTCGGGGTGTGCCCGTGGGGATCATCGCCAACAACGGCATCCTGTATTCGGAGAGCTCGCTCAAGGGCGCGCATTTCATCGAGCTCTGCTGCCAGCGGAAAATCCCCCTCCTGTTCCTGCAGAACATCACCGGCTTCATGGTCGGGCGCAAATACGAGGCCGAGGGCATCGCCAAGCACGGGGCGAAGCTGGTGACGGCGGTGGCCTGCGCCGAGGTGCCGAAGCTCACGCTGATCATCGGCGGCTCGTTCGGCGCCGGCAACTACGGCATGTGCGGGCGGGCCTACTCGCCCCGCTTCCTCTGGACCTGGCCCAACGCGCGCATCTCGGTCATGGGCGGGTTCCAGGCGGCGGGCGTGCTGGCCACCGTCAAGCGCGATGGGATCGATCGCGAGGGCGGTACCTGGTCGGCGGAGGAGGAGGCCGCGTTCAAGCAGCCGATCATCGACCAGTTCGAGCACCAGGGGCATCCCCTGTATGCCTCGGCGCGCCTGTGGGACGACGGCATCCAGGACCCGCGGCGGACGCGGGACGCGCTGGCGCTCAGCCTGCGCGCGGCGCTGAACGCCCCGGTCCGCGAGACGCAGTTCGGGGTGTTCCGGATGTGAGGCGTTCAGCGAAATGATACGGCGGCTGACAGTGCGGGAGGACCGGCGATGACCGAGCGCATAGTCGTGCACGAGGGCGACATCACGCAACTCGCCGTCGATGCCATCGTCAACGCCGCGAACTCCAGCCTGCTTGGCGGCGGAGGCGTCGATGGCGCCATACACCGCGCGGCCGGGCCCGATCTGGTCGAAGAGTGCCGAACACTGGGCGGCTGCAAGACGGGGGACGCAAAGATCACGCGCGGCTACCGGCTCCCCGCCCTCCACGTGATCCACACCGTCGGCCCGGTCTGGCATGGCGGCGACCGGGGCGAGGCCGAGTTGCTCGCTTCCTGCTATCGGCGCTCGCTGGAGGTGGCGCAGGAAAACGCGCTGGCGACCATCGCCTTCCCGGCGATCTCCACCGGCATCTTCGGCTACCCCGCCGACGAGGCCGCCCGCATCGCCGTGCGCACGGTCGCCGAAACCCTGCCCCGCTGTCACGGCATCACGCAGGTGATCTTCTGCTGCTTCGATGCCGCCTCGGCCCGCAGATACCGCCGCGCGCTCGCGGAACTGGAGGCTTGAGTGCGGCGCCGGGTCGCCATTGCCTTTCAGGATTCCGAACTATCGCCCCCTGCGGCCGATCACGAAGCGGTGATAGTATGTCCGCCGGGGATGACGAAGCACGCAGGAACTCCAGGTGCCCGGCCACCAGAAACGGAACCAGACGAAGGAGTCTCCGATGTCCGCTGAATACAAGACCACGCTTACGCCGGTCACCGAAGCCAGCGCCAGCCCCGACCAGGCCAAGGTGCTCGGGAAGGCGAAGGCAGCCCTCGGCTTCATCCCCAACATGTATGCAGGCATGGTGAACAGCCCGGGGCTGCTTGAGACCTATCTCGACGGCTATGCCCGCTTCCGCCAGTCGGGCCGCTTCACGCCGCAGGAGCAGGAGACGGTGTTCCTCGTCCTCAGCCGCGAGAACGGCTGCACCTACTGCGTGACGGCCCATTCGATGCTGGCGGCGAAGAAGTCCGGCGTGCCGGAGAACGTGCTGAACGCCATCCGCTCCGGCGGGGAGATCCCGGACCGCAAGCTCGCCGCGCTCGCGCGCTTTACCGCGCACATGCACGACAGCCGAGGGCTGCCCACCAAGGCCGAGGTCGCGGCCTTCAAGGCCGCAGGCTATGGCGACGAGCACATCTACGAGATCATCCTCGCCCAGGCGGTGAAGACGCTCTCGAACTACGCCAACCACATCCAGCACACCCGGGTGGACGACCTGTTCTCCGCCTTTGCATGGGAGCCCGAACACGCCTGATGTTCAGAAGGATCCTCATCGCCAACCGGGGTGAGATCGCGGTCCGGGTTGCCCGGACCGCACACCGCCTCGGCATCAGGACGGTCGCCGTCCACTCGGACGCCGATGCCCGTGCCCAGCACGTGCTCGCCTGCGATGAGGCGGTATCAATCGGGCCAGCGCCGGTTTCCGAGAGCTATCTCAGGGCCGACCGGATCCTCGCCGCCGCGAAGGCAACGGGGGCCGAAGCGATCCATCCGGGCTACGGCTTCCTCTCGGAGAATCCGGGTTTCGCCGAGGCGGTTGCGACGGCGGGGCTGACCTTCATCGGACCGCCGGCCAGCGCGATCACGGCAATGGGGCTGAAGGACGCCTCGAAACGGCTGATGGAGGAGGCGGGCGTCCCCGTCACGCCCGGCTACCACGGCGCCAACCAGGATCCGGCGTTCCTCGCCGCGCAGGCCGGGAAGATCGGCTACCCGGTGCTGATCAAGGCCAGCGCCGGCGGTGGCGGCAAGGGGATGCGCCGGGTCGATGACCCCAGGGACTTCGCGCGCGCGCTGGAATCGGCCCGGTCCGAGGCGATGTCGAGCTTCGGCCACGGCCATGTGCTGATCGAGAAATACATCCTGAACCCGCGCCACATCGAGGTGCAGGTCTTCGCGGATTCCCACGGCAACACGGTCCATCTCTACGAGCGCGACTGCTCGGCCCAGCGGCGGCACCAGAAGGTGATCGAGGAGGCCCCTGCCCCCGGCATGACGCCGGAGGTGCGCGCAGCGATGACCTCGGCCGCGGTGCGCGCCGCCGAGGCGGTCGGCTACCGGGGCGCGGGCACGGTCGAGTTCATCGTCGACGGCTCCGGGCCGCTGCGTCCCGACGGCTTCTGGTTCATGGAGATGAACACCCGCCTCCAGGTCGAGCATCCCGTGACCGAGGCGATCACCGGGCTCGATCTGGTCGAATGGCAGATCCGCGTTGCCGCGGGCGAACCGCTGCCGCTGAGCCAGCAGGCAATACCTTTGATCGGCCATGCGCTCGAGGCCCGGATCTATGCCGAGGACGCCGCGCGCGACTTCATGCCGGCGACCGGGCGGCTGAGGCGGCTCACCCTGCCCTACGGCCTCGCCCGGGTCGATTCCGGCGTCGTCGAGGGCGACACGGTGACCCCGCATTACGACCCGATGATCGCCAAGGTGATCACGCATGGCCCCGACCGGGAAGCCGCCTTCGCGGCGATGGAGGCGGCGCTGGCGGCGAGCCACGCCGAGGGTGTGACCACCAACATCGCTTTCCTCGAACGGCTGATCCGTCACCAGGGTATCCGCGCGGGGCGGATTGACACCGGGCTGATCGGCCGAGATCTCGCGGCACTGACCGAGAACCCGGTGCCGGAGGCGGCGGATCTTGCGCTGGCGGGTGCGGCGCTGACCGGTCTCCTGCGCCCTGCCCCGCTCGCCGGCTGGCGCGCCTGGGGCGAAGGCACGACCCATGTGACGCTCTCGCGTGCGGCCGGCGCGGGTGAATCCGTCCGGCACGAGGTCGCCCTGCGGTCGCGGCTGGACGGGCTGATGGCCGAGAGTGCGGGATCTGCCGTCGAGCTTGCGGCCGAGAATCTTTGCGGCGCCCTCTGGCAGGTGACCGAGGGCGACGGGCGGCGGCATGTCTATCTGCATGAGGGACCGGGCACGGTGACCCTGGTCCGCGAGGGAAAGCGCATGGCCTTCGCGGTCACCGACCCGATGACGGCGGCCGAGGAGGCCGAGGAGGGCGGCGACTCCATCGCCGCGCCGCTGCCGGGCATCGTCAAGGCGCTGAACGTTGCCGCCGGCGCGACCGTCGCCGCAGGCGACGTGCTGGCGGTGATGGAGGCGATGAAGATGGAGCACAGCCTGACCGCGCCGCGCGACGGCAGGGTGGCCGAGGTGATGGTCCGCGCCGGCGACCAGGTCGAGGAGGGCGCGCTCCTGATCAGCCTGGAGCCGGTCGAGTGACGGATATTACCATCGTCGAGGTCGGCCCGCGCGACGGGCTCCAGAACGAGAAGCGGCCGATCCCCGCGGCGGAGAAGATCCGGCTGATCGACCTGCTCTCGGCAGTTGGTTTCAGGCGTATCGAGGCGGCGAGCTTCGTCAGCCCGAAATGGGTGCCGCAGATGGCCGACGGCGCCGAGGTGATGGCGGGGATCGCGCGCCGGCCCGGCGTGCGCTACGCGGCGCTGACCCCGAACATGAAGGGCTACGAGGCGGCGCGCGCCGCAGGTGTCGACGAGGTCGCGATCTTCGGCGCGGCCTCCGAGGCATTCTCGCAGCGGAACATCAACTGCTCGATCGCCGAGAGCATCGAACGGTTCCGGCCGGTGGCCGAGGCAGCAAAGACTGACGGCATCCCGGTGCGCGGCTACGTCTCCTGCGCCATCGCCTGCCCCTACTCTGGACCGATCCCGCCCAGCGATGTGGCGCGGGTGACGGAAATGCTGTTCGGCCTCGGCTGCTACGAGGTCTCGCTTGGCGACACCGTCGGCCGGGGCACGCCCGGAACCGTGGCGGCGATGCTGGACGCGGTGCTTGCAGTGGCCCCGGCGGAAAGGCTTGCCGGCCACTACCACGACACCAACGGGCGGGCGCTGGAAAGCGTCTCGGCGAGCATGGAAATGGGGCTGACCGTCTTCGACTCGGCGGTCGGCGGCCTCGGCGGCTGCCCCTACGCGCCGGGAGCGAAGGGGAACCTCTCTACCGGCAAGCTTGCACGGGACCTGGCGGCGAAGGGGATCGCGACCGGGCTCGATTTGGACGCGCTTGGGGAAGCAGAGAGATTCGTGAGCGGATTGAGGGCGTTGCTGCAATGACCTACGAATCCATATCAGTCGCATGCGACTCCCGCGGCGTTGCCACCCTCACGCTCTCCCGCGCGGACAAGCACAATGCGCTGAACGCGCAGATGATCGCCGACCTGACCGCCGCCGCGGCCGAGCTGGCGGGGGACGCCCTGGTCCGCGCCGTGATCCTGACCGGCGCCGGCAAGAGCTTCTGCGCCGGCGGCGATCTCGCCTGGATGCGGGCGCAGCAGTCGGCCAGCCGCGCGCAGCGGATCGAGGAGGCGACCAGGCTCGCGCGCATGCTCAGGGCGCTGAACGAACTGCCGAAGCCGCTGATCGGCCGGGTGCAGGGCCAGGCCTTCGGGGGCGGCATGGGGATGATGGCGGTCTGCGACGTGACGATTGTCGCCATCGGGCCGAAATTCGGCTTCACCGAGGCCCGCCTCGGACTTATCCCGGCGACGATCTCGCCCTATGTGGTGGCCCGAATGGGCCTCGCGCGCGCCCGCGAGGTGTTTGCCTCGGCCCGCCTGTTCGGGGCCGAGGAAGCCGTACGGCTCGGCCTCGCCAGCCGCGCGGTCCCGCCCGAGGCGCTGGACGAAGCAGTGGAGTCGGAGGTCGTGCCCTATCTCTCGGCCGCGCCCGGTGCGGTTGCGGCCTCGAAGGCGCTCCTGTTCCGGCTCGCCCCGCCGGTTGACGAGGCAATGATCGCCATGACCGCCTCGGCTCTGGCCGACCAGTGGGAGACGGCAGAGGCGGCAGAAGGCATTGCCGCGTTCTTCGGCCGCCGCCCCGCCCCCTGGGCGAGAGGCTGAGGCCGGGCTCAGTAACCCCTGAAACCCTGCACGACCCAGAACTGGTAGGCGACGGACTGGTCGAGGTGGACACCCAGATGCACGGTCTCGATCTCGCGTGCTTGAGCGAAGTGCCGCGCGTGACTCTCCGCACCCCGGCGCACCACCAGAAGCATCTCGCGGTC
Source organism: Limibaculum sp. (assembly GCA_039805905.1). Taxonomy (GTDB): domain Bacteria; phylum Pseudomonadota; class Alphaproteobacteria; order Rhodobacterales; family Rhodobacteraceae; genus Thermohalobaculum. The sequence goes on from JBDIVM010000002.1 coordinate 461,140, forward strand.
GTCGCCGGGCTGGAGACTCGCGACCATCTCGTGATGACTCGCAATGCGGCCGGCCGGATTCCAGATCGCGACTTCCCGCCAGCCGAGCCCGCCCAGGAACATGCATTCGGATAGCCTGCGGCGGTTGTCCGAGAGCAGGACTCCCACGCCCTCCTCGGCCATGTGGCCGAGCGCCAGCTCGCAGAAAGGCTCTGCCAGGCGGGTCTGCACGAAGGGATCGAGGCGTCGGGTCAGCCGGTCGGCCTGGCCTGCATAGAACCCGCTCAGGATCCAGAGCAGGAGCGACGCCGCAATGCCGATCCCGACCTGCGCCTTCAGCGCCGACCGGCCGCCACCGGTGAGCAGCCAGCGCGCCGCCATGAGCGAGCCGGCGATATAGGCCGGGGCTGCCCAGTTGGCGTTTGACCGGGTGGCGAGCGCGAGCACCGTCATCGCCGCAAGCAGCGGGACCGTCAGCCACGCGCATAGCCGCATCCCGCGGTCGTCGCCCCAGGTCTTGAAATGCCGGAGCGCGAGCAGGATTGCCGCCATGAAGACCGGCCCGATCACCGCGAACTGCGCGCCTCCGAACTCCAGAAGCTCGAGCGGACGGAAGCGCCCCTTTCCCGGATCGGCGTCACTCAGCACATGGGCGACGGTTGCCAAGCCATGCTGCGCGTTCCAGACAATGTTCGGAAACACGACAGCGAGCGCCGTCCCGGCGGCGATCAGCGCGCCAGTCCAGTCGCGGCCGCGCGCCGAGACCAGGCCATAGCCGAGCGCCCCGATCGCGAAGGCGATCATGGTGTACTTGGCCAGCAGTCCCAAGCCGATCGCGAGACCGAGCGCGATCCACCAGCGCCGCTGCACGAGCCGCGTGGCAGCCACACCGCCGGCGCCCGCCTGGTTCTTGCGGCGCGTCCTGTCGCGTCTGCCGCTCGGGTTGCCCGTGGCCGCATGCCCCGGAGCCGTGTCACCTGCCCGCACGAGGGCGTAGAGCGCGGCTGCCCAGAGCACCATCAGCACCGGGTCGGTCGTCATCAGCATCGAGGAATAGGCAACCCCCGGCGCGGCAGTGTATCCGATTGCCGCCCAGAACCCGGTCTGCCCGTCCCAGAGGCGCCTGCCGGCGAGGAAGATCAGCCATCCGATCAGCGCATGGCAGACCGGGCTCGCGGCACGGAGCGCGACGATGCTGTCTCCCGCGACCAGGGTGACGGCCCGGATGAGCCAGGCAACGAGCGGCGGCTTCGAGTAGTAGCCCCAGTCGGGTTCCTGCGCATAGGCCCAGTACTGGGCTTCGTCGAAATGGACCGGCACCAGCTGCAGGGCCACAATCGTGAGGCGGAGCACCAGCACCGCCCCGAGAACGATCACCGCGCCCCTGTGGCAGCCGGCCGTCCTCCCGCTCCGGTCCGCGGGGCGCCGCGCGGCGGCCGGCCTGCGCCCGCCCCTGGAATTGCCGCTCCGCGCAACCTTCGCCATGACCGCCTGCCCGATCCCGGCGGCCACCCGGATGCCGCCAAATGAACTCTTAGCCGATCGAAAGAGGCCTAGGAAGGCTGCGCCCCGACGGCTATGTGTTCAGTCGGATCGAGGCTGGGAGACGAGCAATGCGGACAGACAGCGCGACGACGCCGCAGCAGGTAACGCGGCTGGCCGACTACCGGGCACCGGACTGGCTGGTGGACGACGTGGCGCTGGTCTTCCGGCTTGACCCCGCGGCAACCCGCGTCCGGGCGAAGATCGCATTCCGCCGCAATCCTGCCCGCTCGGGCGAGGGACCGGCGCCGCTCATCCTGCACGGGCGACAGCTCACGCTGCTCTCGACCGCGATCGACGGCGGTCCGGTCGAGCCCGAGCTGTCGCCGGAAGGACTTTCGCTACCGGCGGTAAGGCTGCCGCAGGATCATTTCATCTGGGAGTGCGAGACCGAGATCGACCCGCAGGGCAACACGGCGCTCGAAGGCCTTTACATGTCTCGCGGCATGTACTGCACCCAGTGCGAGGCCGAGGGTTTTCGGAAGATCACCTTTTACCCCGACCGACCGGACGTGATGGCGCCCTTCCGGGTGCGGATCGAGGCAGACAGCAGGAGCTGCCCGGTGCTGCTCTCGAACGGCAACCCCGTCGGGACGGGAAATTTGCCCGGCGGCTGGCACTTTGCCGAGTGGCACGATCCGTTCCCGAAGCCTGCCTATCTCTTTGCGCTGGTTGCCGGCGATCTTGTCAGCCATGACGACAGCTTCTCCACCGCAAGCGGGCGTGAGGTGGCGCTAAAGATCTATGTCCGCCCGGGCGACGAGAGCAAATGCGCCTACGCGATGGACAGCCTCAAGCGGGCAATGCGCTGGGACGAGCGGACCCATGGCCGGGAATACGACCTCGACCTCTTCATGATCGTCGCGGTCGACGACTTCAACATGGGGGCGATGGAGAACAAGGGGCTGAACATCTTCAACTCCAAATACATCCTCGCAAGCCCCGAGACCGCCACCGACCGCGACTACGAGCTGATCGAGGGCATCGTCGCGCACGAGTATTTCCACAACTGGACCGGAAACCGGATCACCTGCCGCGACTGGTTCCAGCTCTGCCTCAAGGAGGGGCTGACCGTCTTCCGCGACCAGGAGTTCTCGGGCGACGAGCGCAGCCACGCGGTGAAGCGGATCGAGGACGTGAAGCTGCTCCGCGCCCGGCAGTTCCGCGAGGACCAGGGGCCGCTCGCCCATGCCGTCCGGCCCGAGGAGTATGTCGAGATCAACAACTTCTACACCGCGACCGTCTACGAGAAGGGCGCCGAGGTGATCCGGATGCTGCGCATGCTCGTTGGCGCCCAGGGCTACCGGAAGGCGCTCGACCTCTATTTCGAGCGTCACGACGGGCAGGCCTGCACCATCGAGGATTTCCGCAGGTGCTTCGAGGATGCCTGCGGCCGCGACCTCGGGGAGTTTTCCCGCTGGTGGAGCCAGGCGGGGACGCCGCGGGTCGCCGTGACGGAGCACTGGGCCGGTGGCCGCTACACCCTGACCTTCCGCCAGTCGACCCCGCCGACGCCGGGCCAGCCTCGGAAGGCGCCGCTGGTGATCCCGATTGCGGTCGGCCTGCTTGGCGCGAACGGCAACGAAGTCGCGGCGACACAGGTGCTGGAGCTGACCAGGGCGGAGCAGAGCTTCCAGATCGACCTGTCCGCTCCGGATCCGCGCTGGCACCGGGTTCCCGGGGCACCCTCCCGAGACAGCGCCGCACCGGGCCGGCCGGTTGCCTCGCTCCTGCGTGGCTTCTCGGCGCCGGTGATTCTCGACCGGGACTCCCCGGATGCGGAATGCGCCTTCCTGCTGGCCCATGACACAGACCCCTTTAACCGCTGGGAGGCTGGGCGGGCCTATGCGATCCGTATCGCGCTGCGGCTGATGGGAGATGGCGGGGAAGTGCCGGATGCCTGGGTCGAAGGAATGAGCGCGGTTTTGGCCGACACGTCGCTCGATCCTGCCTTCCGTGCCATGGCGCTCGATGTGCCGGGGGTGGACGAACTCTCGCGCGAGATTGCGGGACGGGGAGAGTATGCCGACCCTGACACCATCCATGCGGCAACCACCGCCATGCGCCGGACGCTCGGCGAGCGGCTCGGCCCCGCACTCCGGCAGAGCATCGAGACCCTGCGCGGCCCCGGATCCTACAGCCCTGATGCCGCTTCGTCCGGGCGGCGAGCGCTGAAGAACCGCTGTCTAGCCTTGCTGGGGGCGACCCGCTCTGAGGAAGCGTTCGCGTTGGCCGAGGCACAGTTCCGCACTGCCGACAACATGTCTGAGAGCCTGCCGGCGCTGACTGTGCTGGCTCATGAGGCCGCTCCTGTGGCCCCTGCCCTGATCGAGGCCTTTTTCGAGCGCTGGCGGGACGATCCGCTCGTCGTCGACAAGTGGCTCTCACTCCAGGCCTCGGCGCCGCTGCCGGGCACCATCAATCGGGTGCAAGCCCTGACCGGCCACGCGGCCTTCGACTGGAAGAATCCCAACAAGTTCCGCTCGCTGATCGGCGCTCTGGCACTGGCGAACCCGGTTGTCTTCCACGCGAAGGATGGCTCGGGTTACCGCTTCACAGCCGACTGGCTGCTGCGCCTCGACCCGGTCAACCCGCAGACCACCGCAAGGATCGCCGGCGCCTTCGAGACCATGCGCCGGTACGACGCCCGGCGGCAGGCGCTGATGCGGGCCGAACTCGAGCGGATCGCCGCGGTCGAGACGCTGTCGAAGAATACGCGCGAGATCGTGGCGCGGATCCTCGGGATTTGAGAGCGCCACTACCGCCCAAGCACCGCTGCCTCGTCGAACTCGATCAGCGTCGGCCCTCCGCGTACAGCTGCCGCTGCCAGGAGGCCCGGAAGGGCATCGAGCGCCTCCATCCGCCCGGCTGCCATGCCGTAGGCCCGTGCGATGCCGACGAAATCGGGAGTGTGCAGGTCCACCCCCACTGGAGTGACTTGCTGACTGATCATGTAGCTCCTGATCTCGCCGTAGCCGCGGTTGTTCCAGACCAGCACGATCACCGGCAACCGCTCTTCGATCGCGGTTCCGAGCTCGGCCAGGCTGAACTGCAACCCGCCGTCGCCGGTCAGGCAGACCACCGGGGAGCCGGTCGCCCGCGCGGCCCCGATTGCCGCCGGCAGCCCGTAGCCAAGCGCGCCGTAGCCGGTCGAGGCGTTGAACCAGAGCCGGGCAGCCGGCGCCGGATACCAGAGGTTACCGGCATAGATCGCCTGGGTCGAATCGCCGACGATCGGCGCTGCGGGCAGCGCATCGCGGATCATTTCCAGGAACCGGACCGAAGCCCGGTAGGCATCGCCGATCTCTGCAAGCGCCCCGCTTCGGGCGCGTTCGGCGCGTGCCGCCGCACCGCCCGAGCGTGGCGCTCCGGACAAGCCAGCGGCGATCAGCCTCACGGCCTCGGCCGCATCGCCGAGCAGCGGCAGATCGGGAACACCTCCCCTCCGCATCTGCTCCGGGTCAATCTCGACACGAAGCAGCCGGCCTGGAACCTCGACCGGGCTGCGGTCGTACATGTCATAGTCGGTGCGCCCGAATTCGGTGCCGATCGCCAGCACGACATCCGCCTCGGAGATCAGCGATCGGACCGCTGCCAGAGAGGGGCTGGCCGGAACCGCCAGCGGGTGGCCTGGGGCCACGAGACCCCTGGCGTTCGTCGTCATCACCACCGGCGCATCTGCTCGCTCGGCGAGTACCGCTAACCCCTCGGCGGCACGGGCACCGCCGCCGGCAAGGATCAGCGGCCGTGACGCCGCCTTGAGGATCTCGACCGCCCGGGCAATGCCGGCTGGCGCCGGCGCAGGCCGCAGGATGGGGGCGGGACGGAGGACTGGAACGGCCGACGCGTCGGCGTCCAGCAGGTCGCGGGGGATTTCCACATGGACCGGTCGTGGGCGCCCGCCCTCGAACACCGCCCAAGCCCGGGCGAGCACGTCGGGCAGCTCATCCGGCGTCATCACCGTGTGCGAGAACGCCGCACACTGTGCCGCAACCAGACCCTGACGGCGCAGTTCGTGCAGATCGCCAGCCTCCATGCCGAGCCGTCCGCGCGCGTTGACCGCCGAGACCACCAGCATCGGCACGCTGTCGGCATAGGCCTGCGCCATCGCAGTGGCAATGTTGGTGACCCCGGGACCGGTGATCACGAAGGCCACCGCCGGCCGGCCGCAGGCACGGGCATAGCCGTCTGCCATGAACCCGGCCCCCTGTTCGTGGCGCGGCGTGACGTGGCGGATCCGGCTCGTCGCGAGACCGCGATAGAGCTCGACCGTGTGCACCCCGGGGATGCCGAAGATGGTGTCGACCCCATAGGCCTCCAGCCACTCGACCAGCCGCTCGCCAAGTGTCGGCATGTTCTCCTCCGGTCTCCCGCCTCCTGTCGCTACCCCCAGCCTGACCCACTGGTCAATCGTGCGGTGCCACCTGTGGCGATCGGGTGCTGCCGCGCCTTCGGATATCGCACAATCGGGTCGGGCAGCGCCGATTTACCACTTGCCAGTGCGCCGAATCCGGCGCTTGCTGCCCCTCGTCACAGTGCCGCGCCAAGCGGTCGCCTATCGTCTGCAGTTCCTCGGGTCTCCCCGAATGGTTTTCAATGTCCGTCACCCGCTGTGGCTTTCGGCCGGGCCGACTCCGGGTATGGGCGTCTTCAGCCTGCTCTACGGAATCGAGTCGATCGCGCGTGCGTCCCTTGCGACCGTGGTACCGCTCCAGGCCTATGCGATCCTGAAGGACGAGCAGCAGGTCAGCTTCCTATATACCGCCATCGCCATCGCCACGCTGGCTGCCAGTTTCCTGGTGCCTGGCATGATCCGCCACTTTACCCGCCGCTGGACCTATACGGTCGGTGTTGCGGCGCTGATCGCTGCCGCGCTGGCGCTCTGGTCCTACACCCTGCCCGGCCAGGCGGCGGGCATGTTCCTGCGCGTGTTCGGCACGGCTTGCCTGAATATCACGCTCAACCTCTACATCATGGAGTTCATCGACAAGAAGGACTATGTGAAGAACGATGCGCGCCGGCTTGCCTTCTCGACCATCGGATGGACCTTCGCGCCCTATCTCGGCGTCTGGCTCTACAACCGCTACGGTTTCGCCGCGACCTATGGCTGGGCGATCGCCTGGGCGCTGTTGCTGCTGGCCGCCTTCTGGTATGTGCGCATGTCGGAGAACACACCGATCCGCCCGGGTGTGCTGAAGCCGCCGAGCCCGTTCGCCAATGTCGGCCGCTTTCTCGCCCAGCCGCGCCTGCGCATGGCCTGGACGATCGCCTTCATCCGCTCGGCCTTCTGGACCACCTTCTTCGTCTACACCCCGATCCTGATGGTCGCCACCGGGCTCGGCTCGGAAGCGGGTGCTCTGGTGATCTCGGCCGGCAATGCGGTGCTGGTCATGACGCTCGTATGGCAGCGTGTCGCCGAGCGGCGCGGAGTGCGCTGGTCGATCGTCGTCTCGTTCCTGATGCTGGCGGCGATGCTGGTGGGCGCCTGGCTCGCCGGGCTGCACAGCGGCTGGGCTGCGGCCGGCTTCCTGCTCGGCGCCTGCATGGGGGCGACAGGCCTCGACGCGCTGGGCGGGGTCCCGTTCTATCGAGCGGTCCATGCCTCCGAGCGGCCGGAGATGACGGCGGTGTACCGCACATATGCCGATGCCAGCGAACTCGTCCCGCCGCTGGTCTACGGCGTGCTCCTGACCTGGTTCGACCTGCCTGTGGTGTTCCTGGCGCTCGCCCTCGTGCAGCTCTTCGGCGCCTGGCTCAGCGCCCGTTTCCTGCACCGCCGGCTCTGAGCCGCGGCCTTGCCAGAGCAACCCGCAACATCTACATCCCTAGGGAATCCGGCCGTACCATAGCAGGAACCAACTCATGCCCGTCCGAGCGTCCGAGATCGAACGCCTGATCCGCGCCGCCTTTCCGGGCGCCAGGATCGAGATCCGTGACCTCGCGGGCGACAACAACCACTACGCCGCGACGGTTGTGGCCGAGGAGTTCCGCGGCAAGAGTCGGGTTCAGCAGCAGCGCATGGTGAACCAGGCGCTGACGAGCATCATCGAGGGGCCGGATGCCCCGCTTCACGCCCTGGCGCTGCAGACGAGCGCGCCCGACTGAGTCAGAGACCGCCGCAAAGGACCGCATTCGATGACCGACATCAAGCACGAGATTCAGAGCACCGTCGACGCCAACGACGTGGTGCTTTTCATGAAGGGCACCTCGAGCATGCCGCAATGCGGCTTCTCCTCGCGGGTCGCGGCGATCCTCGGCTACATGGGCGTCAAATACAAGGACGTGAACGTGCTGGCCTCCGACGAGATCCGCCAGGGCATCAAGGCTTTCTCGGACTGGCCGACCATCCCGCAGCTCTATGTGAAGGGCGAGTTCGTCGGCGGCTGCGACATCGTCACCGAGATGACATTGTCGGGCGAACTCGACAAGCTCTTCGAGCAGAGCGGCATCGCGTTCGACAAGGCCGCGGCCGACGCGATCCGCAAGCAGAACGCCTGACGGCCCTTCCGGGGCCGACCGCGGCGGGGGTGCCTCGCGATGCTGCTGTTCGTCGGCCTCGGCAATCCGGGGCGGAAATACGCCGACAACCGGCACAACATCGGCTTCATGGCGGTGGACGCCATCGCGTCCGCGCACGGCTTCGGGCCATGGCGCCAGAAGTTTCAGGCAGAGGTCTCGGAAGGCCGGCTCGGCGGCGAGCGTGTCACCCTCCTGAAGCCGCAGACCTTCATGAACCTTTCCGGGCAGTCGGTGGGCGAGGCGATGCGCTACCTGAAGCTCGCGCCCGCCGACATCTGGGTGTTCCACGACGAGCTCGACCTTGCTCCGGGCAAGGTCAGGGTCAAGACCGGGGGCGGCCATGCCGGGCACAACGGCCTGCGCTCGCTGCACCAGCATGTGGGGCCGGAGTATCACCGGGTGCGCATGGGGATCGGCCATCCGGGAGAGAAGGATATGGTCGCAGCCTATGTGCTCCAGGACTTCTCCAAGTCCGACCGCGACTGGCTTTGCCCGCTGCTCGCTGCCGTTGGCGCCAATGCCCCCCTGCTCGTGGCGGGTGATGGCGCCGGATTCACGAATGCGTTGGCCATGGCGACCTCCCGGATGCGACCGCGCAGATCGCCGGATGCGGCCGGCCGCGCCCCGGCGAGCGAGGGGGATACCACCCGGCGTGAGCCCGCCGAACCACCGGCCGACCCGCAACCGGAAACCGCACTTCAGCGACTCCTGGCGCGGTTCTCGCGCGGTTGACCGGGACTGGCATGGCATTTGGGCGGACTCGGGCTTAGCCGGACCCTTGACCTGACGGCAACCTCGTGCCACAGCGCGCACCGGTTGCGGCAGGAAGGTCGGGCGGGATGGGTTTCAGATGCGGCATCGTCGGGCTGCCGAATGTCGGCAAGTCGACGCTTTTCAACGCCCTCACCCGCACCGCGGCGGCGGCAGCAGCGAACTTCCCCTTCTGCACCATCGAGCCCAACGTCGGCGAGGTGCCGGTCCCGGACGAGCGCCTCGAGACACTGGCCAGGCTCGCGAAGTCGAAACAGGTGATCCCGACCCGGCTCACCTTCGTCGATATCGCCGGGCTCGTGCGGGGCGCGTCGAAGGGCGAGGGCCTCGGCAACCAGTTCCTCGCCAACATCCGCGAAGTCGACGCCATCGCACATGTCCTGCGATGCTTCGAGGACGACGACGTGACCCATGTGGAGGGTCGCGTCGATCCTGTGGCGGACGCCGAGACGGTCGAGACCGAACTGATGCTGGCGGACATCGAGTCGATCGAGCGGCGCCTGGCCGGCCTCGCCCGGCGCATCCGCGGCGGCGACCGCGACGCGGTGACCGAGGACCGGCTGCTGCGCCTCGCCAGGGCCGCGCTCGATCAGGGCCGCCCGGCCCGCACGGTCAGGGTCGATCCAGAGGACGCGCGCGCCTGGAGCCGCCTTCAGCTCCTGACGGCCAAGCCCGTGCTCTATGTCTGCAACGTCGAGGAATCCTCCGCCGCAACGGGGAACGCCCATTCCGCCCGTGTTGCCGAGATGGCCAGGGCGCAGGGCGCAGCCGCGGTGGTGATCTCGGCCGCCATCGAGGCGGAGATCGCCCAGCTCGATGATGCCTCCCGCGCCGAGTTTCTCGAGGCGATGGGACTGCACGAGGCAGGTCTCGACCGGCTGATCAGGGCCGGCTACGAGCTGCTCGGCCTGATCACGTTCTTCACGGCCGGCCCGAAGGAGGCCCGCGCCTGGACCGTGCCGGCTGGCGCCACGGCGCCACAGGCGGCGGGCGTGATCCACACCGATTTCGAGCGCGGCTTCATCCGCGCCGAGACCATCGCCTATGCCGACTTCGTCGCCTGCGGCGGCGAGCAGGGCGCCAAGGAGACAGGCAAGATGCGCTCGGAAGGCAAGACCTACCGGGTCGCCGACGGCGATGTGATGCATTTCCTGTTCAACACCTGACCGACCCGCGCCTGCCCGGCCGCGAGGCTTGACACCAAACGGAGCCTGACGCTAAACGGGCACTCCGCCGCGGGAGGCTCCTGCCTCACCCGCCGTGCTGGGGGATAGGTTAACGGTAGACCCACGGACTCTGACTCCGTTAGTCCTGGTTCGAATCCAGGTCCCCCAGCCAGAATTTTCCCGCACACGACACATGCAATGACCTGTCGGCACGAAGAGTGGCCACCGCAGGGGTCAGTCGGCGTGATTGCCCCCCTAGCCGGGCCTGTCGCGCGCGTTCGTGACGCCATTGCCCGGGCCGGCGTGGAAGGGATGCCCAGCCTGCGGATGGTCCGGCCGAAAAAGACGCTACCGCCGCCGTGCAATAATGTTCTAGGTTGACGCCGATGTAACGAGAACGTGATGGCGATCAGTCTGTACCAGAAATATGGCGGCTTCGCCGCTATCAGCCGGATTGTCCTGTCCTTCTATGACAGGGCCCTCGATTCCGACCAGCTCGGTGGGTATTTCGAGGACATCGACATGAAGCGTCTGGTCGACCACCAGACCAAGTTCATCGCGTCTCTCCTCGGCGGTCCGGCATCCTACACAGACGACCGGCTGCGCCAGCTTCACCTGCATCTCGGGATCACGCATGCTGACTTCGACGAGATGTCGACGCTTCTGGGAGAGGCGCTTGCGGAGCATGGCTTCACCGAGGAGGATCAGGCCACGGTGATGGCTGAGATCGAGGCGCGGAGGCAGTTCATCGTGAACCGCGCCGGACCATGAGCATCACTGCGATCAACGAGCAGCTGCTCCGCGCGATCGGTGTAGGCATTGCCCTCGTCGATGATCAGACCCTGAGCGTCCGGTTCCACAACGAGAAGTTTGCCGAATGGTTCGGGTCGCCGGGCGCCGGAGCGACGCTTGGCGATGTGTTCCCGGAAATCGACATGGGGGCGCTGCGCGTCGATCTGCAGTCCGGGCGGTGCCACTCGGTCGAGCTTTCAGTGAAGCCCAGGCGGCGGACGCTGGTCATTGCCCTCTCCATCAGCCGTGCAGAGGCGAACGGGACCCGGCTCATGGTCGTCGAGTGTCAGAACATCACGCGCATTCGCGAGCTTGAGTCGATGATCGATTCCTACTCGGCGATGGTCGAGCGCAACACCCGCGAGATCGAGCGCGAGAAGGAACGGGTCGAGCGGCTTCTGCTGAACATCATGCCGAAGACCGTCTACGAGGAGTACAAGACCTTCGGTGTCGTTACCCCGCAGCTTTATGACACCGTCTCGGTCGTGATGCTGGACCTCATCGGTTTCACCAAGATGATCGCCGCACAGGATCCGAGCGCCATCGTCGGTGACCTGAACGAGATCTTCACCGCCTTCGACCGAATCTCGGAGCAGTTCGGTTGCGAGCGGATCAAGACCATCGGCGACGCCTATCTGGCCGTGGCGGGAATGCCCGACCCGAACCCGGATCATGCACGCGCAGTGGCCAAATGCGCGATCCGGTTCGTACGGTATCTCGACCGCAGAAACCGCAGCAACCAGCGCAAATGGCAGTGCCGCGTCGGCATCGCCACGGGGGCCGTTGTCGGCTCGGTCGTCGGTGTGCAGAAGTACGTCTACGACATATTTGGCCCGGCGGTGAATCTCGCCTCGCGGCTGCAGGAGTTTGCCGGACCGATGGCCATCGTTGCTCATGACGAGATGAAGGGCGCACTCGTCGAGGAGTTCTCGCTGACCGACCTCGGGGTCCGGGAGATCCGCGGCATCGGCGAAATGCGCCTGATCGGGGTGGCGAGCACGATCGAGCGCGAGCGAGCACCGCGCTTCCCATAGGCCCGCATGGCCTGGTTGCGCCGGCACATGCCGGGACGGCTGGGGCATGAACGAAGGATCACGGTTCTGGCCGTTCAACCCTCGCGGCTCGTCTCGCCACGCAGGATTGCGTCCATACAGGCCTCCACGGTCGCGTACCTGTCGGCGTACCTGTCCTGGAAACCATCGCCGTCGCCGTCCTCGATCGGCGCAAGCAGAATCATGGTGGGCGGTGAGAGACTCGAACTCCCGACATCCTCGGTGTAAACGAGGCGCTCTACCAACTGAGCTAACCGCCCCTCGCCGTGCGAACGCGCGCCTTATCGGCCGGCGACAGCCATGCGTCAACCGAGAAGACGGGCGGACAGGGGCCGCCCGCCGGCGCGGAGTCCGGTCAGGCGCCGATCTCAGGCACCGCGCACTGGACCTTCAGTGCGCGAGAGTGGCTCCGCTCCCCTGGGTGTCGTCTTCGGTGACCGGCGTGATCGGCTCTGCCTCCGGATCCCATTCGATCGGTTCGGGCTGCCGCACCAGCGCAACTCTCAGCACGTCGGAGACGGTTTCCGCCGGGATGATCTCCATCCCCGATTTCACGTTGTCGGGGATGTCCGGAAGGTCCTTGACGTTCTCCTTCGGGATGATCACCGTCTTGATTCCGCCGCGCAGCGCCGCAAGAAGCTTTTCCTTCAGCCCGCCGATCGGCAGCACGTTGCCGCGCAGCGTCACCTCGCCGGTCATTGCCACGTCCTTGCGGACCGGAATCTGGGTCAGCACCGAGACGATCGAGGTCACCATGGCCACGCCGGCCGACGGACCGTCCTTGGGCGTTGCCCCCTCGGGCACATGGACATGGATGTCGATCTTCTCGAAGATCGGCGGCTTGATGCCGTAGGTCGTCGCCTTCGCGCGCACGAAGCTCGACGCGGCGTCGATCGACTCCTTCATCACGTCGCCGAGCTTGCCGGTCGTCTTCATCCGGCCCTTGCCCGGCAATCTGAGCGCCTCGATGTGCAGGAGGTCGCCCCCGACGCTCGTATAGGCGAGCCCGGTGGTGACTCCCACCTGATCCTCCTGTTCCGCCAGTCCATGGCGGAAGCGGGGCACACCCAGATACCGCTCGAGCTTCTCTGGAGTCACCTTGGCCGACTTGATGTCGCCGCGGACGATCTCGGTCAGCGTCTTGCGGCAGAGCTTGGCAATCTCGCGCTCCAGGTTCCGCACACCCGCCTCGCGGGTGTAGGTGCGGATCACCGAAAGCAGCGCCTCGTCCGTCAGCGAGAATTCGGCCTTCTTCAGACCGTGCTCCTTCATCTGCTTCGGAAGCAGGTGGCGCTTGGCGATTTCGAGCTTTTCATCCTCGGTATAGCCGGGCAGCGCGATGATCTCCATGCGGTCCAGCAGCGCCTGGGGCATGTTGTAGGTGTTGGCCGTCGTGATGAACATCACACCGGAGAGATCGTATTCCACCTCAAGGTAGTGATCCATGAAGGTGTTGTTCTGCTCCGGGTCCAGCACCTCAAGCATCGCGCTGGCGGGGTCGCCGCGGAAGTCGTGGCCCATCTTGTCGATCTCGTCGAGCAGGATGAGGGGATTGGTCGTCTTGGCCTTCTTCATCGCCTGGATGATCTTGCCCGGCATCGAGCCGATATAGGTCCGGCGATGGCCGCGGATCTCCGCCTCGTCCCGGACGCCGCCAAGCGAGATGCGAATGAACTCGCGCCCGGTGGCGCGGGCCACCGACTTGCCGAGCGATGTCTTGCCGACACCCGGCGGACCAACGAGGCACAGGATCGGCCCCTTCATCTTTGCCGACCGCTGCTGCACCGCCAGATACTCGACCATGCGCTCCTTGACCTTCGCGAGGCCGAAATGGTCGGCGTCGAGCACCTCCTGCGCCTGGACCAGGTCCTTCTTGACCCGCGAGCGCTTGCCCCACGGGATCGAGAGCATCCAGTCGAGATAATTCCGCACGACGGTCGATTCCGCCGACATCGGGCTCATCTGCTTGAGCTTCTTGACCTCGGCCAGCGCCTTGTCGCGCGCCTCCTTGGAGAGCTTGGTCTTGTCGATCCGCTCCTGATATTCCGCGGCCTCGTCACGCCCTTCCTCGCCCTCGCCGAGCTCGCGCTGGATCGCCTTCATCTGCTCGTTGAGGTAGTACTCGCGCTGGGTCCGCTCCATCTGGCTCTTGACCCGGCTCTTGATCTTCTTCTCGACCTGGAGAACCGAAATCTCGCCCTGGACAAGGCTGAGCAGCTTCTCGAGCCGCTCGGCGACGCCGGGCTCCTCGAGGAGCTTCTGCCGTTCCGAGACCTTGACGCCGATATGGCCGGCGATGGTATCCGCAAGCTTTGCCGGGTCCTCGATCTCGCCGATGTTGGCGAGCGCTTCCTCGGGCACGTTCTTGTTGAGCTTGACGTAGCGCTCGAACTGACTCGTCAGCGAACGCGACAGGGCCTCGACCGTGGCCGGATCGGACTCCGCCTCGCCGATCTCCTCGGCCTCGGCCTCGAAGTAATTCTCGTTCGGCAGGAACCGGACGATCCGCGCCCGGCTCCGTCCCTCGACCAGGACCTTCACGGTGCCGTCGGGAAGCTTCAGCAGCTGCAACACGTTTGCCAGCGCGCCGACCCGGTAGATATCGTCCTCGCCCGGATCGTCCTTGGCTGCGTCCTTCTGGCTTGCGAGCAGGATCTGGCGATCGTCCTTCATCACCTGCTCGAGCGCCTTCACCGATCGTTCCCGACCGACGAAGAGCGGCACGATCATGTGGGGGAACACCACGATGTCGCGCAATGGCAGGACGGGATAGGAGGAGGGTTTCTTGTCGGTCATTTCTGCTGCCTCTGAGTGGCGGAACCGGCAGAACCGTCCGGTCACGCTCGTGTCTGCGAACCAACTTGGCCCGCACACTCCGACTTTTCAAGGCCGCTCACATACCCGCATCACCTGCGCACCGGCAGGTGTCAGAAGACCTCACGCCACCGGATGCGGTTGTCAGGACGCCGTTGCGCCGGCCTCGGCCCGATCCGAGTAGATCATCAGCGGCCTTGCCTTGCCCTCGATGACTTCCTCGTTCACGACGACCTCCTCGACATGTTCCATGCCGGGCAGGTCGAACATGGTCTCGAGCAACACATCCTCGAGGATCGAGCGCAGGCCGCGGGCACCGGTCTTCCGGTCTATGGCCTTGAGCGCAATCGCTGTCAGCGCATCCTCGGTGAAGGAGAGCTTCACGTTCTCCATCTCGAACAACCGCTGGTACTGCTTGACCAGTGCATTCTTCGGTTTGGTCAGGATGGTGACCAGTGCCGCTTCGTCGAGATCGCGCAGCGTCGCGATCACGGGAAGGCGGCCGACGAACTCGGGAATCAGGCCGAACTTCAGCAGGTCCTCAGGTTCGAGATCGGCGAGCACATCGCCGACACGCCGGTCATCCTCGGCCCGCACATCGGCGCCGAAGCCGATTGCCGAGCCCTTGCCGCGGCGCGAGATGATCTTGTCGAGGCCCGAAAAAGCACCGCCGCAGATGAACAGGATGTTTGTCGTGTCGACCTGCAGAAACTCCTGCTGAGGGTGCTTGCGCCCGCCCTGTGGTGGCACCGAAGCAACGGTGCCCTCCATGATCTTGAGCAGTGCCTGCTGCACACCCTCGCCCGACACGTCGCGGGTGATCGAGGGATTGTCCGATTTGCGGCTGATCTTGTCGACCTCGTCGATGTAGACAATGCCGCGCTGGGCCCGCTCGACATTGTAGTCGGCCGCCTGCAGCAGTTTCAGGATGATGTTCTCGACGTCCTCACCCACATAGCCGGCCTCTGTCAGCGTGGTCGCGTCGGCCATGGTGAAGGGCACGTCGAGGATGCGGGCCAGCGTCTGGGCCAGCAGGGTCTTCCCGCACCCTGTCGGACCGATCAGCAGGATATTGGACTTCGCCAGTTCCACGTCGCTGGACTTGGAGGCGTGGCTCAGCCGCTTGTAGTGATTGTGCACCGCGACGGACAGAACCTTCTTTGCCCGCTCCTGCCCGATCACGTAGTCGTCGAGCACGTCGCAGATGTCCCGCGGCGTCGGGACACCGTCCGCGGACTTGACCAGATTGTTCTTGGTCTCCTCGCGGATAATGTCCATGCAGAGTTCGACGCACTCGTCGCAGATGAACACCGTGGGCCCTGCAATGAGCTTGCGCACCTCGTGCTGGCTCTTTCCGCAGAACGAGCAGTAGAGGGTGTTCTTGCTGTCCGAGCCACTGCTCTTCGTCATTGTTCTCTCCGGACGGCTACCCCCGCCGCATCGCAATTCCCGACCGTGACGGTAGCGACTGACGTCGAATCCTGCGAAATTCCATCATACCGCCGTTGACAATTCCTGTCACCAAGCGCGACCGATGGTCAGGCAGCCTCGGGCTCGGGTCGCTTGGCCACGATCTTGTCGATCAGGCCCCACTCCTTCGCCTGCTCGGGCGTCATGAAGAAATCCCGGTCCAAGGCCTTGTCGACATTGTCATATTCCTGCCCGCAGTGATTCACATAGATCTGGTTCAGCCGGGCCTTCAATTCAAGGATCTCCTTGGCATGGATTGCGATATCCGAAGCCTGCCCCTGAAAGCCGCCGGACGGCTGGTGCACCATGATTCTGCTGTTCGGAAGCGAGTAGCGCATGTCCTTTTCGCCTGCAGCGAGCAGGAGCGAGCCCATCGAGGCCGCCTGCCCGATGCAGACGGTCGAGATCGGGCAGCGGATATACTGCATGGTGTCATAGATCGACAGGCCGGAGGTGACGATGCCCCCGGGGCTGTTGATGTACATCGCGATCTCCTTCTTCGGGTTCTCCGACTCGAGGAACAGGAGTTGCGCCACCATCAGCGTCGCAAGCTGGTCCTGTACCGGACCCGCGAGGAACACGATGCGCTCCTTCAGGAGCCGCGAATAGATGTCGTATGACCGTTCGCCGCGTGCCGTCTGCTCGATGACGAAGGGCATGAACAGGTTCGCGTAGGTTTCGATAGGGTCTCTCATGGATATGTCCCGCTGCGCCTCATGAGCCCCGGCATTGTCGCCGGTGAATATGTTTCAGAATGGTTTAATTCCTAGAGCCGCCAGCGGCAAGGCCCGCGCTGGACGACAGCACATCGCGCCGTGGCCCGGGCCACGGGACCAGGAAAAGGCGCCGGACGTCGCTATTCCGCGTCCAGTGCCTTGAGTTCGTTCTCGAAGTCTGCCTTCGACACGGCGACCTCGGTGATCTTCGCGCGGGCGAGGATCAGGTCGACCACCTTGTCCTCGAAGATCGGCGCCCTGATCTGCTCGAGCATCTGCCGATTCTGCTTGACGAAGTTGAAGTACTCGCGCTCCTGACCCGGATAGCGGCGCGCCTGATCCATCACCGCCCGGGCCATCTCCTCGTCGCTGATCTCGATCTTCTCCTTCGACCCGACTTCGGCGAGCAACAGGCCGAGGCGAACGCGGCGCTCGGCCAGCTTGATGTGCTCGGCCGTCGTCTCGATCGCGGGGTGATCATGCCCGCGGTGATCCGGATTGTCCTCGTGCCAGAGCTGGTGGGCGATCGATTTTGCCTCGGCGTCGACCAGCGAAGGCGGCAGATCGAAGGTGACCATTCCATCGAGCGCATCGAGCAACCGGCGCTTTATCAGCGCCCGCGAGGCATCTGCGAACTCCGCTGCGATCCGCTCGCGGATCTGGGTCTTCAGCTCGTCCAGCGTCTCCGAGCCGTACCGTTTCGCAAGCTCGTCATCGATCGCCGCCGGCTTCGGCGCGCGGACTTCCTTGACCGTGACCTCGAAGACCGCTTCCTTCCGGGCGAGGTTCTTGGCGCCGTAATTCTCCGGGAAGGTCACCTTCACCTCGCGTACCTCGCCGGTCTTGACGCCGACGAGCTGACTCTCGAAGCCCGGAATGAACGAGCTCGACCCCAGAACCAGCGGATAGTCCTCGGCCGAGCCGCCCTCGAAGGTCTCGCCGTCGATCCTGCCGACGAAATCGATGATCACCTGGTCGTCGTCCTTGGCCTTCGCGGTCTTGCCGCGCGCCTCGTAGCTGGTTGCGCCCGCACTGAGCTTGGTGAGCGCCTCCTCGATCGATGCATCGTCCACCGCGACGGTCCGGCGCTCGAGCGCGATGACGGAAAAGTCGACCTCGGGAACCTCGGGCAGGCAGTCATAGCCGAACTCGACCGTGAGGTCGTCGCCCTCCTTGAAACTGTCGTTGACGATCTTGATCTCGGGCTGCTGCGCCGGGCGGTGGCCGGCATCCTTCAGATGCTCGGCAACGGTCTGCTCGACCGTCTCCTGCACCACCTCGCCCATGACCGACTTGCCGAACATCTTCTTGAGGAGCGGCATGGGCGCCTTGCCCTTGCGGAAGCCCTTCATCTGGAAGCCTGACCGTACGGTCATCAGCTTCTCGGTGGTCTTCTCCTCGAGCCTCACGGCCGGAACGACCACGGAATATTCGCGCCTCAGGCCTTCGGCCTTGGTTTCGGTCACCTGCATCGACCCGTCC
Organism: Limibaculum sp.; assembly: GCA_039805905.1. Taxonomy (GTDB): domain Bacteria; phylum Pseudomonadota; class Alphaproteobacteria; order Rhodobacterales; family Rhodobacteraceae; genus Thermohalobaculum. Next base: position 479,443 of record JBDIVM010000002.1, read on the forward strand.
TTCGCTTCGTGCCGGCCGCCCTGGCCGGTCCGTTCCTGCTGTTCACGCCACGCGGAGCCCAGTGGTGCGGGCGGAGGGACTTGAACCCCCACGCCTTGCGGCACGAGAACCTAAATCTCGCGTGTCTACCGGTTCCACCACGCCCGCGCGCCGCCTCTTCCCCGGGCTGGCCCGGGGGGTGCAAACCGGCCTCCCTATAGCAAGCCCGTATGACGTGCGATAGAGGGAAATCGAGCGGGATATTCCACTGTGCCGCAGCCATCGCCCGAATTGCAGGGGTGCCGGGTGCCGCAGCGTCAGGCGGTCAGAGCCCGAGGTCGCGGAAGACCGCGGGAATCATCTCCGGGATATCCTCGGCGATCAGGCCGGGGCCGAACTTGCGCGCCGCCTCGACGTGGAGCCAGGCGGCGGTCTCGGCCGCCGCCATGGGCGCGAAGCCCCGCGCCAGCAGACCTGTGATCATGCCAGCCAGCACGTCGCCCGAGCCCGCAGTCGCGAGCCAGGGGGCAGTGCGCTCATAATGGGCCGAGTTGATGGCGGCGCGACCCTTCGGGTCCGCGATGACGGTGTCGGCACCCTTCAGCAGCACAACGCATCCGGCCCGGGCGGCGGCCTCGCGCGCGGCGTCGACCTTCGAGTAGGCAGGGCCCCTCGTGGCGGGGGCCGCGAGCTTCGCGGCGATGTCCGGGAGCAGACGGGCGAACTCGCCCATATGCGGGGTCAGGACGCAGTTCCCATGCAGCAGCGCGAAGAGCTTCGCCGGATCCTCGCCGAAACTGGTCAGCGCGTCGGCATCCAGCACCGTGCCCCGTTTCGCAGCGAGGGCTGCGGCGACCAGCCCCAGCGTATGCGCCCCCACCCCGAGGCCGGGGCCGAGGCAGACGGCACTGAAGCGCTTGTCCGTCAGGATTTCTGCCAGCGCGTCGGCATCGGCGACCGGGCGCAGCATGATGGCGTTGAGCTGAGCCGCGTTCTCGATCATCGCCGCGGGTGGCGGGCCGAGGGTAACGAGCCCCGCGCCAATCCTGAGCGCGCCCCGGGCGGCGAGCCGGGCGGCGCCACCGTTGCCGACGCCACCCGCAAGAATCAGGGCGTGGCCGTAGGCGTATTTGTGCTTGTCAGAGACCTTGCCGACCGGGCGGGTCTCCGTCACCAGATGCGCGCAGATTGACTTGTCTGCAGGGGCACCTGTGCCCGGATCCGGTGAATACCCAAGCAGACGAAGACCGGCAATCCGATCAAGCCCGATATCAGCAACCTTGACGACCCCACAGTGGTATGGCCCGTGCGCGATGTAATGACCAGGCCGGGCACAGTGAAAGGTCACGGTGAGCGATGCGCCGGTCCACGGCTCACCAGCGCAGAGAAGTCGTCCGCTGTCGAGACAAAGACCGGATGGTGCGTCTACCGCAACAATCTCGGCGCCGTCCAATTGGCCTTCCTTCATGAGCCGCGCGGTCTCGCCCTCAAGCGGCCGTGTCAGACCCGAACCGAAAACTGCATCTATCAAGATTCTGCGCCCGCCTGCGTGCGAACTGAAATCGGTCGACGGCCGCACCTCCCCCATCCCCCGCCACCGCCGGCAGTTCTCTGCTGCGTCCGGGGGCAGCTTCGTCTCGTCGCCGTAGAGGAAGACCTCCACCTCCCAGCCGCGCTCGCGCAACAGCCGCGCCACCACGAAGCCGTCGCCGCCATTGTTGCCCGGACCGCACAGCACTATCGCCTTGTGCGGCGCGGCGGCCAGTTCCGGCCGCCATTCGAGGATCGCCTCGACCACGCCCCGGCCGGCGCGCTCCATCAGCTCGAGGCCGGTCACCCCGCCCGACGCAATGGCGGCCTCTTCGATGGCGCGCATCTGGGCGGCAGTCAGAAGTTCGGTCATCGGCGCCCCACGTCTCCTGCACCGGACCCGATCCGGAGCCTCGCTGGCCCTCGATCCGACGGGGTTACGGATCAAGTCCGGGCCATTGGCGCCGAGAGCGGCCTCGTGGTCAAGCCGCGGCGGGACAGTTCCTGACCGCGGTCGATCGATGCCTGCAATTTGGGCAACATGCCTGTTTCGCAGGCATCGATTTCAGGCGGATCGCGCGGCATCCTGCCGGTCGGCCGCTTTCCATCGAGATTCCAGCGTCCGGTGAAACTGGCACGCTCCCTGCATTACCCTATGCCAGGATCGAACGCGCGCGGCTGGCAGGCCCACCCGCGCAGCAATGCACGGAAGGGAGAGCCCGGTGAAGAAGGTCGAAGCCATCATCAAGCCGTTCAAGCTCGACGAGGTCAAGGAGGCGCTCCAGGAGGTTGGCATCCAGGGCCTGTCGGTGATCGAGGCCAAGGGCTTCGGTCGTCAGAAGGGCCATACCGAGCTCTACCGCGGCGCCGAGTACGTCGTCGACTTCCTGCCGAAGGTGAAGATCGAGGTCGTCATCGCCGACGACCAGCTCGACACCGTCGTCGAGGCGATCGTCGGCGCCGCGAGAACCGGCAAGATCGGCGACGGCAAGATCTTCGTGACGAATGTCGAGCAGGCGATCCGCATCCGCACCGGCGAGGAGGGCGCGGACGCGCTCTGAGCGCACTGCCCCGCCTGCCCCGGAATCCGGCGGAGAACCGCCAGAAACCCAAAACTTCATCACAGGAACAGAAGGGACCACCCATGAGCAAGTCAGCCGGCTTCGCCAAGCGGATCAGGGACGAGGAGATTGCCTATGTCGATCTCCGCTTCACCGATCCGCGGGGCAAGATGCAGCACGTCACGGCCATCGCCGATGTCGTCGACGAGGACTGGGCCGACGAAGGCTGGATGTTCGACGGCTCGTCGATCGCCGGCTGGAAATCGATCGACCAGTCGGACATGAAACTGATGCCGGACGTCGACAGCGCCCATATCGACCCGTTCTACGCCGAGAAGACGCTGGCCATCTTTTGCACGGTCGTCGAACCCGACACCGGCGAACTCTATGACCGAGACCCGCGCGCGACCGCAATCAAGGCCGAACGCTACCTCAAGAGCTCTGGCATCGGCGACACCTCGTACTGGGGACCCGAGGCCGAGTTCTTCATGTTCGATGACGTCCGGTTCCAGGTCTCAATGAACAAGGTCTCCTACGAGATCGATGCCATCGACGGTGCATGGAACTCGGACACCGAATACGAGATGGGCAACATGGGACACCGGCCCGGCATCAAGGGCGGCTATTTCCCGGTCAACCCGACCGACGCCGCGCAGGACATCCGATCCGAGATGCTCTCGACGATGAAGCGGATGGGCATGAAGGTCGACAAGCACCACCACGAGGTGGCCTCGTGCCAGCATGAGCTGGGCATGATCTTCGACACGCTCGTGAACATGGGCGACAACATGCAGAAGTACAAATACGTCATCCACAACGTGGCGCATGCCTATGGCAAGTCGGTGACATTCATGCCGAAACCCATCAAGGGCGACAACGGCACCGGCATGCATGTCAACCAGTCGATCTGGAAGAACGGCAAGCCGCTGTTCGCCGGCGACCAGTATGCCGATCTGTCGCAGGAGGCGCTGTGGTACATCGGCGGCGTGCTGAAGCATGCCAAGGCTCTGAATGCGCTGACCAACCCCGGCACCAACAGCTACAAGCGGCTCATCCCCGGATTCGAGGCGCCGGTGCTGCTGGCCTATTCGGCGCGCAACCGCTCGGCGTCCGTTCGTATCCCCTGGACCGAGAGCCCGAAGGCGAAACGCGTCGAGACCCGCTTCCCGGATCCCTCGTCCAACCCCTATCTCGCCATGTCGGCGCTCATGATGGCCGGCCTTGACGGGATCAGGAACAAGATCCATCCGGGCGAACCCTCCGATAAGGATCTCTACGACCTGCCGCCCGAGGAACTGGCCGGAATCCCGACCGTCTGCGGAAGCCTGCGCGAGGCCCTGGGCTGCCTCGAGGGCGACATGGACTTCCTGCTGGCGGGCGACGTGTTCACCCGCGGCCAGATCGAGGCTTACGTGGACCTCAAGTGGGAGGAGGTCTATGCCTACGAGCACACGCCGCACCCGATCGAGTACCAGATGTACTATTCCTGCTGACGGGCGCGCAGCGGGCCTGTATGGAGGGCGGCGCGGCGACGCGCCGCCTTTTCCGCGCGCGCGCCGGGATCTGGAGGCGCGATGGACATGGCCCCGCCGGGACAACCCGATCTCACCGATCTTCGCGCCGCATCCGCTGCGCTGCTCGAGGCGGTGCTCGCGCTCAACAACGCCCACGCGGCCGAGACTTCGGAACTTGACCTGCCTCGGCTCCGGGCGCTGCTGGACGCAGCCTTTCTGGCGCGCGCAACCACGGATGGCAGCGCCTTCGTGATCGCTTTCGACGAAAGCGCCGCCTATGACAGCCCGAACTTCCGGTGGTTCCGCTCCGGGCCGGACAGGTTCATCTATGTCGACCGGGTGGTGGTCTCGTCCGCAGCGCGAGGGCGCGGGCTCGCGCGGGCACTCTATGGCGAGGTCGAGGAAGCTGCGGCAGCCTCGGGGCGGAGCAGCGTCGTCTGCGAGGTGAACCTCGTGCCGCCGAATCCGGTGTCGGACGCCGTCCATGCGGCACTGGGCTTTACCGAGGCCGGCAGGGGATCGCCCGCGCCGGGAAAGGCGGTCCGATACCTGAAAAAGTCCCTGGCCCTGCGGGGCGCCCGATGAGCGCCGCCGATCCGGTGGCCGGTATGGTCCCTCCCTCGCTTGCCGGCATTGAGCGCCTGGCGCGGGCTGCATTTGCCGAGATCCCGGAGCCGTTCCGGCGACACTGCTCGGGGCTGGTGATCAGGGTCGCCGACTTCGCCGACGACGCTCTTCTCGACGAGATGGGCATCGAGGACCCGTTCGAGCTGACCGGGCTCTACCAGGGCATAGCGCTCACCGGGAAATCGGTGATGGACTCAGGCTCCCTGCCCGACACGGTCTGGCTTTACCGCCGGCCGATCCTCGACGAATGGGCCGAACGCGGCGACGTGCCTCTCGGCCGGCTGGTCATGCACATTCTGGTGCACGAGATTGCGCATCATTTCGGCTATTCCGACGACGACATCGCCGCGCTGGATGACTGGCGGCGGTAACCGCAGCCCGTCCTCATATCCGACCGTCGACGAAGAGCTCGATCTGGTCACGGGCGATGCCGAGGTCGCGCAGGCGATGGTCGTCCAGCCGGCTCAGCATCCTGATGGCGCGGTTCCGGCCGATGTGCCGGGTCAGCGCATTCACAAGGGCAGTCAGCATATGCGTTGTCCAGTCCGATATGGTTTCCTACTGGCAGCAGACATAGGTGCGGCAATGCCTCAGTCCACCCGCACGCACGGAATGCTGCATTGCAAGTGATGCAAGGCTTCAAGCCGCATCAGGGCGGCTCCTCAGTCAACGCAAGTTCAGTCCTGCGCCGAGATCGGCAGGCTCCACTGTCCGTGCGTAGCGGATGATCGCGTCCAGGTCCTGAAGTGTCAGCCGGATCGGGTGGACATGCGCCGGCAGATGCTCGGGGAACGGCTCGGTCATGCCCTCGATCTGCGTGAAGGAGGGGTGCGGCCGCAGGGTCCAGAACGCCTTCATCCGGTCCTCCCAGTCCGGAAATGTCCGCAGCACGGCGAAGGAAGGCGTCGACCCAATTCCGCCCATCCGGTTCTTCGGACTGACGACGTGGCAGCGGCCGCAGTTCATCAGGGTCAGCTCTTCGCCGGGCGCATACCCCTCTGCACCAGCAGGCACCGCGGCGAGCGCCGCGGCAAGCCCGAGGGCCGGCACCACGGCACAGATCGTCAGGAGTGGATGCGCGGCGAGGCGAGACGCGGGTTTCATCATTGCTCCTCCGCGACGCCCCAATCTGCCAGTACCTCCGCGCGCCCAACGTCCGCACGGGCGGGACAGTGCCGGATCTCCGGCCGGTGGTTCGAGAAACGTGGCCCCGGCGCCGGCTGGTCAGGCGGGCCCGTGAACGTGCTCCGCGCGCGGTTGTGCGGATGGGCCGGGGCCTCGGCCATGGTCAGCACCGGGGTCACGCAGGCATCCGTGCCCTCGAATCGTGCAACCCAGTCGTCGCGACTGCGGGTGGCGAAGACCTCGGCGATCCGCGCCGCGAGCCGCGGCCAGCCGGCGCGGTCTCCCTGTGCCCAGCCCTCGCCTTCAATCCCGAGGCCCCGCGTCAGTGCGGCGAAGAACTGCGGCTCGATGGCGCCGACCGCCACGGACCTGCCGTCGGCACAGTCATAGCAGCGGTAGAACGGCGCGCCGCCGTCGAGCAGGTTCTGCCCCCTGCCCTCCCGCCAGACGCCCGTCGACTTCCAGGCATAGAGGAACGCCATCTGGCTGGCCGCGCCGTCGAGCATGGCGGAATCGACCACCTGGCCCCGGCCGGTGCGCATGGCCTCGATCAGCGCCGCGAGCATGCCGAAGGCGAGGAAGAGGCCTCCGCCGCCGAAATCACCCACCAGATTCAGCGGCGGCAGCGGCGGCCCGTCCGCCGGCCCGATGGCAGAGAGCGCCCCGGACAGCGCGATATAGTTGATGTCGTGCCCCGCGGTCTGTGCCAGCGGCCCGTCCTGCCCCCATCCGGTCACCCGGCCATAGACAAGGCGCGAGTTCAGCGCCAGTGCCACATCAGGTCCGAGACCGAGCTTCTCCATCACGCCGGGCCGAAGCCCCTCGATCAGCCCGTCGGCGCGCCGGATCAGCCGCTTCGCGAGGGCGAGGCCGGCGGGCGTTTTCAGGTCGAGCGTGATCGCGCGGCATCCGCGATGCATGACCACGTCGCCGGTATCCGCGATCAGCCCGCCGCGGTCGACCGAAGGCCGCGCGATCCGCAGCACGTCAGCGCCCAGATCCGCCAGCAGCATGGCACCATAGGGCCCCGGCCCGATGCACTCGAACTCGAGGATGCGCAGCCCTTCCAGCGGTCCCGGCATCGGCACTCCCTCGCTTCAACCGGGTTCAGCTTGGCGGCGGCCCGGCAGCATTGCAAGCGGTGCGCCGGCACACCTATGCTCGGCGCCGCGACAGAGGAGCAGCCATGATCCACCGCGGCCCGAGGAACAGCATCACGGACGTGCCGGGCATCCGGGTCGGCAATGCCGAATGCGCCGGGCTCACGACCGGCGCCACCGCGGTGATCCCGGACGAGCCGGCCATCGCCGCGGTCGACGTGCGGGGTGGTGGCCCGGGGACGCGGGACACCGAGGTCCTGGCGGCGGAATCGACCGTCCAGCATGTGCACGGCATCGTGCTTTCCGGCGGCTCGGCCTTCGGACTCGACGCTGCGGGGGGCGTGATGGACTGGCTGCGCAGGCGGCGGCGCGGTTTCCCGATCCACGGCGCGGTGGTTCCGATCGTGCCGGCGGCGATCATCTTCGACCTTGCCACCGGCGGGCCGAAGCACTGGGACCGGCCACCCTGGTGGGACCTCGGCCATGCAGCGGCCGAGGCGGCGGCCGGGGACTTCGCCCTGGGCAATGCCGGGGCGGGGCTGGGCGCCAAGGCGGGAAATCTGAAGGGCGGGCTCGGCACCGCTTCGGCGGTGGCAGGCGGCATCACCGTCGGCGCGCTGGCGGTGGCGAACCCGATGGGCTCGGCGGTGATCCCCGGCACCAAGACGTTCTGGGCCTGGCCCTTCGAGATGGCGGGCGAGTTCGGCGGACAGACCCCGCCCGTGGCGCTGCCGGCCGACCTCGACTTTGCCTTCGGCGCACCCGCCGGCGCAAACACCACGCTGGTGGTGATCGCAACGGATGCGGCGCTGACCCGGCCACAGGCGAAGCGCGTGGCACTGATGGCCCATGACGGCTTCGCCCGCGCGATCCGCCCGGTGCACTCGCCGCTCGACGGCGACACGGTCTTCGTGCTCTCGGCGGGCGAGCGCGCCCTCGCCGACCCCGTGGCCGGGCTCGCGCGGCTCGGGATGATCGCCGCCGACTGCGCGGCACGCGCCATCACCCGCGGCATCTACGAGGCGCGGGCGCTGGCCGGCTGGCCCGCCTACCGGGATCTCACGTGAGCTACCTGCGAGAAATGGGCGCGGCGGACTTCTCGGCGCCGCTTGCGGCGTCGAACACCCGCAGCGTCTCGACGCCCGCGGCATCGCGGGTCAGGATCAGCACCTCACCGGGACCGCGCCCCAGCGCGACTGCCTCGGCGCCCGCGGGCAGCGTGAAGCCCGCGGCGCTGACCGGGCCAAACTCCGTCCTTTCCGGTAACCCAAACACGCCCAGGCGGATCACCATCGCTGCGACGACGATCAGCATTCCGCCGATCAGCACCACCATCAGCGCAGTGACGAGCAGCCTCAAACCGCGCACCTGCGCCGGCTCGGGCAACTCGTCGTCGCGGCCGGGACGGGACTGAGCCATGGCGGACCCTCTGGGCGGGGACAGCGAGGACGCCCCGGTTGAGATTACCGTCACCGATGCCGAGGCCGGCGAGAGGCTCGACAAGGCACTCGCGGCGCTTGCCGCCGGCATTCCCGGCCTGTCGCGCTCGCGCATTGCCCAGCTTATCGCCGCCGGCGCGGTCACCGAAGCGACGGGGGCGACGGTCACGGAGGCAAAGCGCAAAGTCAAGCCGGGCGAGACCTATCTGCTCGACATCCCCCCGCCTCTGCCGGTGGAGCCGGGGCCGGAGGACATCCCGCTCGCGATCCTTCACGAGGACGCCGATCTGATCGTGATCGACAAGCCGGCCGGGATGGTGGTCCATCCGGCGCCCGGCGCCGAGCGGGGTACGCTGGTCAATGCGCTCCTGCACCATTGCAGCGACACGCTGCCTGGCATCGGCGGGGTGCTGCGGCCGGGCATCGTGCACCGGATCGACAAGGACACCTCGGGCGTGCTGGTGGTGGCGAAGTCCGACGCCGCCCATGCGGGCCTCTCGGTGCTGTTTTCGACCCATGCGATCGAGCGGCTGTATCAGGCGCTGCTCTGGGGCGCACCAAGCCGTGCCGACCCCCGGCTCGCCGGCCTGCCGGGCGTCAGCTTCGAGCCCGGCGGCTGGGTGCGGATCGAGGCCCCGATCGCCCGGCATCCCGGTGACCGCAAGCGCATGGCGGTCGTGCGGAGTGGTCGCCATGCGGTCACGCGGCTGCGCATCATCGAGAGTTTCGGCCCGCCGGGTAAGCCGGTCGCAAGCGTGGCCGAGTGCCGGCTCGAGACGGGGCGGACGCACCAGATCCGCGTTCACGCCGCACATATCGGCCACCCCCTGGTGGGCGACCCGGTGTATGGCCGCCCCCGCCAGCTTTCCGCCGCTTCCGCCGATGCGGTGACCGCAGCCGCACTGGCCGGCTTTTCGCGTCAGGCCCTGCATGCGGCCGCGCTGGGCTTCCGGCACCCGGTGACCGGACGATCCATGCGCTTCGAAGCACCGCTCCCGAGCGACCTGCGCGATATTGTCGCTATTCTGCGCCGGATCGGGCATAATCCGCGTTGAATGGATATGCGTATACCTTCCAAACGATCTCGCTTTCATCACACTGGTTACCGACAGACGCCGACAGATGGCCAAGAGCAGTGAACAGGTCTCGATGACCGGCATCCGCAACGCCCTCCCGGCTCCGTCGCCCGAGCAGGGTCTGAGCCGCTATCTCTCCGAAATCCGGAAGTTCCCGATGCTGGAGCCGGAAGAGGAATTCATGCTGGCGAAGGCATGGGTCGATCATGGCGACCGTGAGGCCGCGCACCAGTTGGTGACGTCGCATCTGCGGCTCGCTGCCAAGATCGCCATGGGATATCGCGGCTATGGCCTGCCGGTGGCCGAGATCATCTCCGAGGCAAATGTCGGGCTGATGCAGGCCGTGAAACGCTTCGACCCGGACAAGGGTTTCCGTCTGGCGACCTATGCGATGTGGTGGATCCGCGCCTCGATCCAGGAGTACATCCTGCGATCCTGGTCGATGGTGAAGCTTGGCACCACGGCGGCACAGAAGAAGCTGTTCTTCAATCTGCGCAAGGCGAAGGGGCGAATCGGTGCGCTGGAGGAAGGCGACATGCGGCCCGAACAGGTCGAGAGGATCGCCTCCGACCTCGGAGTGACCGAGGACGAAGTCGTCAGCATGAACCGGCGGCTCTCGGGTGGCGGCGACAGCTCGCTTAACGCGCCCCTCCGGGGAGACGCTGAGGGCTCGACCGAGTGGCAGGACTGGCTTGCCGATGACGAAGCCGACCAGGCGGCGGCATATGCCGAGTCACAGGAACTCGACGCACGGCGCGAACTGCTGATCGCGGCAATGGGCAGCCTCAACGAGCGCGAGCGCCACATTCTCACCGAGCGGCGGTTGAAGGACGAGCCGGTTACGCTCGAGGACCTGAGCCGCCATTACAATGTCAGCCGCGAGCGCATCCGCCAGATCGAGGTCCGCGCCTTCGAGAAGCTGCAGGCGAGGATGCGCGAGCTTGCCGCGGACAAGGGAATGATCGCAGCTGTGAACGGCTGACCCTGGCGATTCGACGGCGGGCCCTGTCCGTCAGCCCGGCGCGGCACAGCCCTTGACATCTGCGGCAAAATCGTCGCCCAGGACCGTGAGCCGCAGGTCGGATCTGTCGACCCAGGCGGCGCCGTCGAGAAACGACATGGTGGCCGCGACCGTGATGCGACTGCCGCCGGATGGGTCAACCGCGTCGGCGGTTGTCACAATCTGGCTGAACCAGGCGGACTCCGGTCCTTCGAGAACCACCCTCGGCGCCCCGACCGCACGATCGAAATCGAGCTCGGCATCGAAACGCCGTTTCGTTCCCGCTCCGCTGATCCGGCAGATCGCCCGTGTCAGGCCGGTCTCTGCACCCGGCAGCGGAACGGAAGCCTCGGCTGTTACGACGAGATCGGCACCTGTCTCCGCCTCGCCGGGAACGATCCGGCCCACCACCCGGGTTTCCTCGAGAACGCAGATCTCGTTGCAGACGCCGAGAGCCAGCCCGAGATCGATCTCCATCGGCTTATCGCGGTTCGCCGGCTTGAGCCTGACCGGGAAGACCACGCGACCCGAGTAACCGAGCGTGGTGACCCCGAAGCTTTCGAAGGCATGCGGTCGTGGCCAGAGAATCTCCGCATCGCGGATGTTGATGGACTGCGTCCAGTCGAACCGGGGCGGAATCCCTGCCTCGCCCGGATTGCGCCAATAGGTCTTCCAGTTGGGCGCCAAATCGACGATCAGGGCCGCCACCCGGCTGCCGTCCGCCTCGGCCCGGCCGGGCAGAAGCGTCACGTTAAGAAAGGATTCGCCCTGCGAAACGAGCGCCTGCGATCCAGCGGAAGAACCCGCGGCGACTGCCCCGAACATCATTGCTGACACGGCGATTGCGGCGCCCATACGGCCGAAGCAGCATTCCATGCTGCAAAAGATAGGCGGTCACTGCGGATTTCTCCATAACATTCGTGCGATTTCTTGCGCGCGGTGCGCGGCGAGCCCACATTATGGCTATGGACGACGATACGAAACCGGATGATCGCGACTTTCTGGGCGGTCAGGTTCTGATCGCGATGCCGGGAATGCGCGATCCGCGCTTCCAGAGGGCCGTGGTCTATCTCTGCGCGCACTCGCCGGACGGCGCCATGGGGCTGATCGTCAACAGACCGGCGGACAACCTGAAGCTCAGGGACCTTTTCGAGAAACTGAGCATCCCGATTGGCGCAGCCATGGGCACGGCACCTGTGCATTATGGCGGCCCGGTTGAGACCGGTCGGGGTTTCGTGCTCCACAGTTCCGATTACCGCGCAGACGACGCGACCTTGCAGGTCGACGAAAGTACGTCCATGACCGCGACACTCGATATTCTCCACGCAATGGCGACGAACCGGGGGCCGAAGAACGCCATCATCGCGCTTGGCTATGCGGGATGGGCGCCGGGGCAGCTCGAAGCCGAGCTCCGGGGCAACGGCTGGCTCGCTTGCCCCGCGGATGCGAATCTGCTGTTCGGCGACGATGAGGAACACAAGTGGGATCGCGCGCTGGCGAAAATCGGCGTTCACCCGGCGATGCTTTCCTCGCTCGGGGGCAGCGCCTGAGACCCGTCAGCCTGTCGTTTTCCCCACTTCAGCCCGATGTCGCCGCGGTCCGGTCGGATCTCAGTACCGCGTAGAGCACGTGGTTCCGCCAGCGCCCGTCGATCTGCAGATAGGCGCGGGCAACGCCCTCATAGTTGAAGCCACAGCGCTCGAGCAGCCGGCGCGACGCAATGTTGTCCGGCAGGCACGCCGCCTCCAGCCTCGAGATCTCAAGCTGGCTGAAGGCGTGGTCGCGCACGGCCTGCAGGGCCTCGGTCATGTAGCCCTGAAGGGCGAACTGCTCGCCGACCCAGTAGCCCAGCGTGCCGGCCTGGGCGGGGTGGCGGCGGATGTTCGACAGTGTCAAGCCGCCGACGATCAGCCCGTCCTTCTTGCGGAACAGGAACAGCGGGTATGCCTCGCCCTGGCGAATTGCACGTTCCGCCCAGGTGACGCGGTTCCGGAAGGCACGGCTCGTCAGGTGATCCCGCGACCATCGCGGCTCCCACGGGGCGAGAAAGTCCTGACTCTCGCGCCTGAGGCGCGCCCAGCCCTCATAGTCCCGTATCGCGGGCGGCCGCAGCGACAGCCTTTCGGTCTGGAGTTCGGCCTCCGTTCGGCGGCGCCGGGCAAACATGCGACTACGCCGCAAGCAGGGCGGCGAGCGAGTCGACCGGCTCGGCGCGTTCAACGGGTCCGTAGAGCGCCAGCGCAGGCGGCTGCGCCAACATTCGCGCGGCGGCCACCTGCGCTTCCTCGACCCCGACTGCATCGACCTTGGCGATGATCTCTGCGATCGGCGGCACCCTGCCCCATGCCGAGAGCATGGTCGCAAGCCGTTCGGCGCGCGCCGCGGCGCTCTCGAGTCCCATCAGCAGCCCCGCCCTGGTCTGGGCGCGCGCGCGCGCGATCTCTGCCTCGCCAAGGTCGCGGGTGGCCCGGGCGATCTCGGCCGCGGTCAGCGTCAGCAACTCGGGCAGTTCCTCGGCCCCGGTTCCGGCATAGACCGTCATCATCCCGGAGTCCGACCAGGCCGAGCACTGGGCGAAGATCGTGTAGCAGAGGCCGCGGATCTCGCGCGCCTCCTGGAAAAGCCGCGATGACATGCCCCCGCCAAGCGCCACTGATAGGATCTGCGCCGCATGATAATCCTCTTCGATGAAGGATGGTGCCGCCAGTGCGAGGGCCATGTGTGCCTGCTCGAGCGGCCTCACCACCCGATGCTCGCCCCCGGCATAGCGCGCCGGCTCGAACGCGGCCACGGGCGCAGCCGGCATGTCACCGAAAAGCCGCTCGGCATGGCGCAGGACCGCATCGTGATCGATTCTGCCCGCGGCCGAGAGAATCATCCGCCCCGGCCGGTAATGTGCATCGATGAAGCCGCGGAGATCGGCCGGGCCGAAGCTGCGCACCCGGTCGGGCAGGCCGAGGATCGCGCGGCCCATCGGCTGGGCCGGAAAGGCGGTCTCCTGCAGCCAGTCGAAGATGATGTCGTCCGGCGTGTCCAGCGCCTGACCGATCTCCTGCAGAATCACATGCCGCTCGGTCTCGATGTCGACCTCGGCCAGCAGCGGATCGCGCAGGATGTCGGCGATGATATCCATTGCCAGCGGCACGTCCGCCGAAAGCACGCGGGCGTAATAGGCGGTGCGCTCGCGCGAGGTGTAGGCGTTGAGATAGCCGCCCACGTCCTCGATTTCCTCGGCGATCTGTCTGGCAGTGCGCTGGCGCGTACCCTTGAAAGCCATATGCTCGAGGAAATGGGCGATGCCGTTCTCCTCGGACCGTTCGTGCCGGGTGCCGGCGTCGACCCAGATGCCGACCGCCGCCGAGACAAGGCCCGGCATCTGCTCGGTCACCACCCGGAACCCGTTCGCCAGTGTGTCGAGGCGCACCGTCATGCCCGCCGCTCCCTCCGGATCAGCGCCTCGACGGCGCGAAGGTCGTTGGCCAGGCGCGTCACCCGTTCGGGGCGCTCGTGAAGGTCAACCATGTGCTGCGGCAGCGCCGGCCGGGTGCCCGTCGCCCTCTCCACTGCGTCGGGGAACTTGGCCGGGTGGGCCGTGCCCAGCACCACCATCGGCACTGCCGGGTCGCCGCGACGCAGATCCGCCGCCATCATGCCAACCGCAGTGTGCGGGCAAACGATATGAGCGGTGCACTCCGCCGCCGCCGCAATGGTGGCCAGCGTCTCCTCCTCCGAAACGCGCGCACTGTCGAAATCCTTGCGCAGACGTACCATTGAACCCTGGCTGAGCGAAAACCGTCCCGAGGCGGCGAATTCGTTCATCAGTTGGGCCACCGCAGCCCCTTCGCGGTCGTGAAGCTCGAACAGCAGCCGCTCGAAGTTCGAACTGACCTGGATGTCCATCGAGGGCGAGATCGACGGAGCTACCTCGCCCCGTGCGCAGGTGCCGGTCTCGAGCGTCCGGTGCAGGATGTCGTTCTGGTTCGTGGCGATCACCAGCCGCCCCACCGGCAACCCCATCCGCTTGGCCACATACCCAGCGAAGATATCGCCGAAATTACCAGTCGGCACGGCGAACGAGGCCTTCCGATGCGGCGCGCCAAGCGAGACGGCGGCGGTGAAGTAGTACACCACCTGCGCCATCACGCGGGCCCAGTTGATCGAATTCACGCCGGCAAGCCCCACCTCGTCGCGGAAATCGAAGTCATTGAACATGTCCTTCAGAAGCGACTGGCAGTCGTCGAAGTCGCCATCGATCGCGAGGGCGTGGACATTCCGCTCGGCGGGCGTCGTCATCTGCCGGCGCTGCACCTCCGAGACACGGCCATGCGGATACATGATGAAGACATCGACCGCGTCGAGCCCGCGGAACGCCTCGATCGCCGCCGAGCCGGTGTCGCCGGAAGTCGCGCCCACAATGGTGATGCGCTGGCCTCGCCGCTTCAGCACCGCCTCGAACATCTGGCCGATCAGTTGCATCGCCACGTCCTTGAAGGCGAGTGTCGGCCCGTGGAACAGCTCCAGCAGGAACTCGTTCGGTCCGAGTTGCGAAATCGGGCAGATGGCGCGGTGGGCAAAGCCGGCATAGGCGCGCGCGATGATGGCGCGGAACTCGCCCTCGCCGAAGGTCCGGCCGATGAACGGCCGCATCACACGGAAGGCAACGTCCTCGTAGCGCTGCCCCGCGAAACCGGCAATCTCGTTGGCGGAGAGGGCGGGCCATGATTCGGGCACGTAGAGGCCACCGTCGCGGGCGAGCCCGCTCAGCATGGCCTCCTCGAAGGTCAGGACCGGCGCCTGGCCTCTGGTGCTGACATAGCGCATCCCGGTGTCGCTCCTCCCCGCCCGCGCCCTTGGCTCATAACCCAGCGGCGGCGCCGGAACAACGTCCTCGGGTGAAGCGGCAGAATGATGGCCGCAACCGTCACTCAGATGCCGTCCGCGCCCCGGTGCTGGCGGCGGGCTAGCATCGCGCTCATCACCGCCCAGGCCAGTGCGAGGGTGAACCAGGTGATGGCATATTGAAGGTGGTCGTTCGGCAGGTTCTCACCCAGCGGCAGCACCTGCGGCGCGGCGCCCATCGGATGCGACTCAGCGACAATCAGAAGGGGTTCAGTGCCGAGCGCAGCGGCCATCGCCGGAAGGTCGCGCGCGAACCAGATGTTGGCGCCCGTGTCCGGCGGCGGCGTGAAGCGGTCAACCTCGTCCGGCCAGTAAAGGGCACCGGTCACTTGGCCCGAGGCGGGGAGGCGCGGCATGTTCCTTTGCGCCTCAGGCACATAGCCAAGATCGACGAGGATGCGTCTGCCCGCGGCGGTTTCGATCGGGGCGATCACGCGGAAGCCAGGACCACGAGACGGCAGCGAGGTCAGCAGGTGAAGTTCGGCGCCGCCGACCTGCCCCTCGACCGAGACGCGCCGGAAGGCGTCGGCCTCCGGCGTTGGGCGCTCCGGCAGAGGCACCGGTTCGGCCGCCAGCCGCGCCTCCAGCCGCAGTATCAAGGCCTCCTTCCAGGACAGACGCTGCAGTTGCCAGACCCCAAGTCCGATCAGGAGTCCGGTGCCGGCGAGCCCCAGGACCGCCACCGAAAGCACATGCCGCTTCACCTATGCCTCCAAAAGCGAACCGCCGCCCCGGAGGGCGGCGGCGTCTGTGGGCTCTCAGGCGCCTCAGCTTCCCCAGATGTAGATGCAGGAGAACAGGAAGAGCCACACCACGTCGACAAAGTGCCAGTACCAGGCAGCAGCCTCGAAGCCCACATGCTGCTCGGGCGTGAAGTGGCCGGCGCGCGCCCGCATCAGGCAGACGAACAGGAAGATCGTGCCGACGATCACATGGAAGCCATGGAAGCCGGTCGCCATGAAGAAGGTCGTGCCATAGATGTTGTTCGCGAACGGGAACTGCGCGTGGCTGTATTCGTAGGCTTGGAAGACCGTGAACAGCGCGCCGAGGAACACGGTCAGCATCAGGCCGTAGATGAGGTTCGAGCGCCTGTTCTCGATCAACGCGTGGTGGGCCCAGGTCACGGTGCATCCCGAGAGCAGCAGGACCAGTGTGTTGATCAGCGGCAGGTCCCACGGATTGAACGGCACCACATCGGTCGGCGGCCATACGCCGTCGGGCGAATTCCAGGTCGCGCCCATCATCCCCGCCCAGTCCTCGACGCCGGGGAAGATCGCATGCTTGAAGAACGTCCAGAACCAGGCCGAGAAGAACATCACTTCGGACATGATGAACAGGATGAAGCCCATCCGCAGCCCGATGCGCACCACCGGTGTGTGGTCTCCGGTCTGCGCCTCGTGGACCACGTCCGACCACCACGCGAACATGGTGTAGAGCACGCCCAGAAGGCCGAGCGCGAAAATCCAGGGGGTCACGTCGTGGAACCACAGCACCGCGCCGGCGAGCATCGTGAATCCGCTCGCGGCCCCCATGAACGGCCAGAGGCTCGGATTGATGATGTGGTAATCGTGCTGCTTCGTATGGGCCATCTGGTCCTCCGTCCCCCGTCGTCAGTTGACGCGCGCGTCAGTGGTTGTCTGGCCCAGCGCGGCCTGGCTGTCCAGTTCGGTCTCGAAGAAGGTGTAGGAAAGCGTGATCGTCGAAGCCAGACCGGCCTCGGTATCGTCGACCAATCCGGGGTCGACATAGAACGTCACGGGCATCTGCACACGCTCGTGCGGCTGCAGCACCTGCTGGGTGAAGCAAAAGCAGTCGATCTTCGTGAAGTACTGGCCAACCGCGAAGGGCGCGACGTTGTAGCTGGCCGAACCCGCAACCGCCCGGTCAGTCGGGTTGTAGGCCTCGTAGTAGGCGAGGCCGGTCTCGCCGACGCGCAGCTTCATCGTGTTCTGAACCGGGCGGAACTGCCAGGGCATGCCCATCGCCGTCGAGGCGGCGAAGCGGATCGTGACCACACGGTCGAGCACCCGGCCTGCGCCCTGCGAGGCGACCTGCGTGGTGCCGCCGAAACCCGTCACCCGACAGAACAGGTCGTAGAGCGGCACTGCGGCCCAGGCCATGGCGCCCATGCCCAGCATGACGAGGATCAGCGGGATCGTCTTGCGGCGGAGATCGGGTCTGTTCTGCTGCGCGCTCATTGTCAGCCCCACGGATTTCCGGCGTGGCTGCCCATCTTTGCGATGGTCACCCAGAACAGCAGCGCGACGAGCGCCACCAGGACGACCAGCAGCCCGATGTTGCGGCTGCGGCGGCGCTGGTGAAGTTCGTGATCCTTCCGCATCGATTCAACCATGTCAGAGCCACACCGGCCAGGAGCGGGCCACGGCGAAGGCGTCAATGGCGGCGTCGGCAATGAAAGCGCCGAACAGCACGAACAGGTAGACGATCGACACGCCGAAGAGCTTCTTCTCGACCCGGTATCCGTCCGCTGCGGCCTCGGCACGGCTGCGGCGCGAAACAGCCCAGGCACACCGCAGGAAGGCGGCATTCGCGGCGACCGCGATCACGAGATAGACCGGCCCGCCCGCCACCGTGAAGGCCGGCGCAAGGGCGAAGGGCGCAAGCAGAAGCGCATAGAACCATATCTGCCGGCGGGTCGATGGCTCGCCCGCCACCACCGGCATCATCGGTACGCCGACCCGCGCGTAGTCGTCGTTCCGGAACAGCGCAAGCGCCCAGAAATGCGGCGGCGTCCAGAGGAAGATCACGAGGAACATCAAGACCGGCGCCGGCTCGATCCCGCCCGTGGCGGCGGCCCAGCCGATCATCGGCGGAAAGGCCCCGGCCGCCCCGCCGATGACGATGTTCTGAGGCGTCGAGCGCTTCAGCCACATGGTGTAGACGACGGCGTAGAAGAAGATCGTGAAGGCCAGAAGGCCAGCGGCCAGCGGATTGGCCACCACTGCCAGCATCATCACAGAGAGCACCGAGAGACCCAGCCCGAGGCCAAGCGCCTCGCCGGGCGCAATCAGGCCGCGCGGCACAGGGCGGCTCCGGGTGCGGCCCATCTCGGCGTCGATGTCGGCGTCCCACCACATGTTGAGGGCGCCCGAGGCCCCCGCCCCGGTGGCGACGCAGATCAGGCTCGCCAACGCGACCGCCGGGTGCACGCCGCCCGGTGCCGCAATCATGCCGGCGAGCGCGGTGAACACCACGAGCGACATCACGCGCGGCTTGAGCAGCAGCACGAAGTCGCCGAACTGCGGTTCCGCGGTGTGGCCCGCCACCGGGACCTGCGCTGCCGAAACGTCCGTCACGTCTCTCGCCTCGGATTCCGGATCCGCATCGCGACCCTACTGCGCGACCGCCGCCAGCTTCGTCGGCGCCTCGCCGCCCTGCGCCTGCTGGGTCTGCTTGACCCAGGCGTCGAACTCCTCCTGGGTAACAACCTGGACGACGATCGGCATGTAGGCGTGGTCCTTGCCGCAGAGCTCGGAGCACTGGCCGAAGAAGGTTCCTGTCTCGTCTGCGCGGAACCATGTCTCGTTCATGCGCCCGGGGATGCCGTCGATCTTCGAGCCGAACGAGGGCACGGTCCAGGAATGGATCACGTCCGCGCCGGTGACGAGCACATGGACGATGGCGTTCACCGGTACGACGACCTTGGTATCGGTCGCGAGCAGGTAGTCTTCCTGAGTGTAACCGGCATCTTCGAGTTCGTCGCGCTGAAGCATGACAGCGTCGAAGCTGATCTGCTGGTCGGGGTACTCATAGCTCCAGTACCACTGGTTGCCCGTCGCCTTGAGCGTCAGGTCGGGCTCCGGCACATCGAGTTGCAGAAACAGCAGCCGCAGCGAGGGGATTGCGAGCGTAATCAGTATCACTACGGGCACGGCAGTCCACACGACCTCCAGCACCGAGTTGTGCGTGAAGCTCGCCGGCTTCGGATTGGCCCGGTGGTTGAAGCGGACGATCACGACCAGCAGCAGGACCACCACCAGGATCGAGATCGCGCTGATGATGTAGAGAATGAAATCATCCAGCCAGTGCATGTCGTGCGCAACCTCTGTCACTGCACGCTGGAATCCGGTGCCCCCGTTGACCGGCCGACCCGCCACCGCTTGCTCGGCCATCGCCAGCCTGCCGGACAGGGAGATCATTCCCGCCATGAACCAGGCCACAGTGTTCGCGATCCGCATCGTCATCTTCCCGTTTCCCCGGCAGATACCGCTCTGGCACGGCCCACGCCGATTTGCCTTTCCCGGTGCTGTGTAACACCATATCGAAGGTCAGAAGCAAGCTTGCAGTTGCGACAAGTCGCCGCTTATCTGCGCGAAATGCCGCAAGGGCAAGAGATCCGCGCCAGGAGTCAGGGAATGCCGTCTTCCGATGCAGCCTTCCGTCCCTTCGAGACCGATCTCGACGAGGCGCGTGCCCTTGCGATTCTCCGGAGGGCTGTCGCCGGAGGCGAGGACGGGGAGATCTTCCTCGAGCGCCGGCGCTCGGAGTTCATCAGCTTCGATGACGGCCGGCTCAGGACCGCTTCCTATGACTCGGCTATCGGCTTCGGATTGCGTGCCGTCGCCGGCGAGGCGGCTGGTTATGCCCATTCGACCGAACTCAGCGAGGCGGCGCTCGAGCGGGCGGCCGAGACGGCGCGGCTGGCGGCACGCGAGGGTGGCGGCGTGCTGGCTCCGCCACCGATGGGTACCAACCGCCGGCTCTACGACGCGGTCGACCCGGTCGCCGAGCACCGTCTCTCGGAGAAGATCGATCTCCTGAAGCAGATCGACGCCTACCTGCGCGGCAAGGATCCCAGGGTGGTGCAGGTCTCGGCCTCGCTGGCCGGCGCGGCACAGGAGGTCGAGATCCTGCGACCCGAGGGGGGTCGGGTCACTGACTTCCGGCCGATGTCGCGGCTGAACGTCGCCGTGATTGTCGAGAAGGACGGACGGCGGGAATCAGGATCGTCGGGCGCGGGCGGGCGCGCCGGTTATGGCGGGGTGATTGGCGCTGCGGCGTGGCGTGCCATGGCCGACGAGGCATTGCGCCAGGCGCTGGTGAACCTCGAGGCCGAGGATGCGCCGGCGGGCGTGATGGAGGTGGCACTCGGCCCCGGCTGGCCCGGAATCCTGCTGCACGAGGCAATCGGCCACGGGCTCGAGGGCGACTTCAACCGCAAGGGCACATCCGCATTCACCGAGCTGATGGGCAAGCCGGTCGCGGCCCGCGGCGTGACCGTGGTCGATGACGGCACCATCCCGGGCCGGCGCGGCTCGCTCACGGTCGACGACGAGGGGACACCAACCGGCCGCACCGTGCTGATCGAGGACGGCATCCTCGTCGGCTACATGCAGGACCGGCAGAACGCGCGGCTGATGGGGGTGAAGCCCACGGGCAACGGCCGGCGCCAGTCCTATGCCCACATGCCCATGCCGCGTATGACCAACACCATCATGCTCGGCGGCGAGGCGAGCCCGGAGGATGTGGTGGCGAGCGTCAAGGACGGCATCTACGCAGTCAATTTCGGCGGTGGCCAGGTCGACATCACCAACGGCAAGTTCGTGTTCTCCTGTACCGAGGCCTACAGGGTGAAGGGCGGCAGGATCCTGCATCCGGTCAAGGGTGCGACGCTGATCGGCGACGGCCCCTCGGCACTCCGGCGCATCCGCATGGTGGGCAACGACATGGCGATGGACCCGGGTATCGGCACCTGCGGCAAGAACGGCCAGGGCGTGCCGGTGGGCGTGGGCCAGCCGACGCTCCTGATCGACGGGCTGACGGTCGGGGGCGCCGGGAGTTCCTGACGCGGCGCCGCCTTGGCGACACAGATCGACCGAGTCGAAATCTAGATGAACGGTCGTGACGCCCTGCACTACCTCAGGTTCTTCGCCGCCACCTTGCGATAGGGGCTGGCAGGATAGACGCCCAGCACCTTCAGCCGCTTGCAGAAGAAATCCAGCTCCTGCAGCGCAAGCTCGACCGGGCGCTGGTCGGGGTGGCCCTCGATCTCGGCATAGAACTGGGTCGCCGTGAACGAGCCGTTCACCATATAGCTCTCGAGCTTTACCATGTTGACGCCATTGGTCGCGAAGCCGCCCATTGCCTTGTAGAGGGCGGCGGGTACGTTGCGTACCTCGAAGACGAAGCTGGTGATCGCGTCGCCGCCCATCGGATCGGCCTCGATCTTCTGGCGCGACATCGCGAGGAAGCGGGTCGTGTTGTGGGCGGCATCCTCGATGTCCGCGGCGAGCACGACCAGCTTGTTGAGCTCTCCCGCAAGCCGCGACGCGATGGCGGCCCGGCTCTTCACCCCCGCTTCCGCCACCTGCACGGCGCTCCCGGCCGTATCGGCCCCGGTGACGGGGCTGATGTCGTGAGCCTTGAGGAAGCGTCTACACTGGCCCAGTGCCACGGTGTGGCTCTGGGCCTCGCGGATGTCCTCGAGCTTCGTGCCCGGAAGACCCAGGAGCTGAAGCCGGATCGGCACGAAGTGCTCCCGGATGATGTAGAGGCCGCTCTCGGGCAGCAGGTGGTGGATATCGGCAACACGGCCATAGGTCGAGTTCTCGATCGGCAACATCGCAAGCTTCGCCTCGCCGCCGCGCACCGCTGCCATCGCCTCCTCGAAGGTCGCGCAGGGCAGCGGCTCCATCTCCGGATAGGTCTCCCGGCACGCCTGGTGCGAGTAGGCACCGAGCTCGCCCTGAAAGCTGATTTTCGACCGCGCGGGCGAGTTCATCCGCTGATCTCCGCATTTTGGCCCTTCCGGGCATTGGGTCGCGCCTTATACGTCTTGGCAAACCGCGCGGGAAGGCGCTAATGATGCGCCGGAATTTTGCGGGGCGCCGGGAGACGCCGGCCTCGGCCCCGCTTGCCGGCAAACGAAGGGGAAACGGCCGATGAATGGCAAGTTCAACATGTATGCGGCGGGGCTGATCGGCTCGCTTCTGGTGTTCCTGCTGCTGAACTTCTTCTCGGACCTGATCTACCGGGGCATCGGCCACCATGGCGAGGCGCCGCTCGGTTTCGCCGTTGCCGTAGAGGAATCGGCGGCCGAAACGGAGACTGCCGGGGCGATCGACTGGGCTGTGCTCATCGCCGCTGCCGACGCCGCCAAGGGCGAGAAGGTGTTCGGCAAATGCAAGTCCTGCCATTCGGTCGAGGACGGCAAGAACGGCGTCGGGCCAAGCCTGCACCGTGTGGTCGGCCGAGCGATCGGCAGCGTTGCGGGCTTCAGCTATTCGGCGGATGTGGCCAGTCATGGCGGGGTCTGGGATCTCGGAACGCTGATGGAGTTCCTCAACGCACCGAAGTCGTTCGCACCGGGTACCAAAATGACCTTCGCCGGGCTCCCGAAGGCGGAGGACCGGGTCAACGTGATCGCCTATCTGAACGAGGCGGGCGGCGCGCCGATCGAACTCGTGGCTCCGGATGGCACCGCGTTGGCCCCGGCGGCGACCGAGACCGCAGTGGCCACTGCCGGGACCGCGCCGGCCGCTACGGAAAATGCTCCGGCGGCTGGCACCACTGCTGCGGCGACCACGGAAACCGCGCCGGCAGCAGCGGCGACGGCCCCCGCGGCAACCGGGACGGCGCCTTCCGCCACCGAGGCGACGGTTGCGGCCGCCTCGGGGACAGGCGACGCGACCAATGGCGAGAAGGTCTTCAAGAAGTGCCGTGCCTGCCACCAGGCGGTCGAGGGCAAGAATGGCGTCGGCCCGTCGCTCTGGGGCGTGGTCGGACGCGCAGTTGCCTCCGTGGAAGGCTTCAACTACTCGGACGCCATGCTGAGCCGCGGCGGAACCTGGGACTTCGCGGCGCTGGACGCGTTCCTCAGCGACCCCAAGGGCACCGTGCCCGGCACCAAGATGACGTTCCCCGGGCTGAAGAGCGAGCAGGACCGGCTGGACGTGATCACATATCTGAACGAGGCCGACGGCACACCGGTCCCGCTGCAATAGGCCGGCGCCGCGATTTGTCCGGGGGCCGTGCCATGCGCGGCTCCCATTTCGCGCCGGTCCGGCAACCCCGCCTTGCAACCCATCCGCCAAGCCCCTAACCGTAGGAGCGTGGAAACGGGAAGCAGGGCATGACCTGGACGAGGCGCGATCTTGGTCGGCTGGCAGCTGGCGCCGGCGCCTGGATGTGCGTGCGCCCCCGTGGAGCCCGGGCAGAGCAGGTGGCCTCGGGCATGATCCGGGCCCATGGCGTCTCCGCCTTCGATGACCTGAAATACTCCCCGGGCTTCGCGCATTTCGACTACGCCACACCGGATGCTCCGAGCGGTGGCAGCTACTCGACCGGGCTCGGGGGCGTCACGTTCGACAGTCTCAACCCCTTCATCCTGAAGGGTAACCCCGCGACCGGAGTGACGTTGACCTTCGACTCGCTGATGACGCGGGCAGACGATGAACCGGACGCGGTTTACGGCCTTCTGGCGAAGTCCATTGAATACCCGGCCGATCGGCTCTGGTGCACATTCGAGCTGCGCGAGGAGGCCCGCTTTTCCGACGGCTCACCGGTCACCGCCGAGGACGTGGTGTTCACCTTCGAGACCCTGCGCGACAAGGGGCATCCGAGCTACAGGGTGCTGCTCGCGGCCGTCACCGGCGCGACGGCCGAAGGTCCGCGCCGCGTCCGCTTCGATTTCCATCCCGACGCGCCCCGGCGCGATCTGCCGATGACTATCGCCGGGCTCGCGATCGTCTCGAAGTCCTGGTATGCGAGCCGCGACTTTTCCGCCTCGTCGCTCGAGCCGCCGCTCGGTTCCGGGCCCTATGCGGTCGATTCCGGTGCGCTCGAGCCAGGTCGCACCATCTCCTATCGCCGCCGTGACGACTACTGGGGATGGGATCTGCCGGTGAACCGGGGGCGCTGGCATTTCGGGCGCATTCGCTTCGAGTATTTCCGCGACCGTTCGGCCGCATTCGAGGCATTCAAGGCCGGCACCTTCACCTTCAACGAGGAGTTCTGGTCGAAGCTCTGGGCAACGGGCTACGACTTCCCGGCGATCCAGCGGGGCGACGTGGTGCGGGACACGATCCCGGACAACAATCCGTCCGGCTCGCAGGGCTACTGGTTCAATCTGCGCCGCTCGGTCTTTGAAGACATCCGGGTCCGCAAGGCCATCGCCATGGCCTTCGACTTCGAGTGGTCCAACAAGACCCTGTTCTTCGGTCTGTACGCGCGCACCGACAGTTTCTTCGAGGGCGGGCCCATGCAGGCCGAGGGCATGCCGGGCCCGGGCGAGCTGGCGCTGCTCGAGCCACTCGCCGACAAGCTGCCACCGGGCGTGCTCGACGAACCGGCCTTCGTTCCCCCCGTCACCGATGGTTCTGGCCGCAACCGCGAGGCCCTGCGGGCGGCATCGAGGCTGCTCGACGAGGCCGGCTGGAAGGTGGTCGACAACCAGCGCATGAAAGACGGCAGACCGCTGGCTTTCGAGTTCCTTCTGGTCGGCGAGGGCTTCGAGCGCATAACCATGCCCTATATCCGCAACCTCGAGCGGATCGGAGTACGGTCAGCGCTGCGCACGGTCGACCCGGCGCAATACAAGCGGCGGATGGACGAGTTCGATTTCGATGTGACGGTGGACCGCAAGAGCATGTCGCTGACGCCCGGCGTGGAGCTCCGCGACTACTTCCACTCCGGCAGCGCCAACTCGAAAGGCTCCGAGAACCTCGCCGGGGTCGCCAGCCCCGCGGTGGACGCGCTGATCGACGTGATCGAGCGGGCGACCAGCCGCGAGACCCTGACCCATGCCGTGAAGGCCCTCGACCGGGTGCTTCGTGCAATGCACATCTGGGTGCCTCAGTGGTTCAAGGGCACCCACACCGTTGCCTATTGGGACATCTTCGGCCGTCCGCCCGCCGAACGCCAGCCGCCCTTTGCGCTCGGTGCGGTTGACCTCTGGTGGATCGACCCGGCGAAGCATGTGCGACTCAAGAACCAGGTGGGGGGCTGACCGATGGGCACCTACATCCTGCGCCGGCTTCTGCTCATCGTGCCGACGCTGTTCGGCATCATGCTGCTGAACTTCGTCATCATCCAGTTTGCCCCCGGTGGCCCGGTCGAACAGATCCTGCACCAGATCGAAGAGGGTTCCGCGGCGGCGGGCGCGACCGAGCGGTTCGCCGGCGGCAGCGACGCCGCGGGTGGCGCCGGCCAGCAGGCAGCCGGGACCGGGCAGCAGGGCGCCTATCGCGGCTCGCAGGGGCTGGAGCAGGAGCTCAAGGACGCGCTGACCAGGCAGTTCGGCCTCGACCGGCCCCCGGCCGAGCGGTTTTTCCTGATGCTCTGGAACTACGCCCGCTTCGATTTCGGCGAGAGCTTCTTCCGATCGGTCGGCGTGATCGACCTGATCCTCGAGAAGATGCCGGTCTCGATATCGCTCGGCGTCTGGAGCACGCTGATTGCCTATCTCGTGTCGATCCCGCTCGGCATCGCCAAGGCGGTGCGCGACGGCAGCCGCTTCGACGCGGCGACATCGGGCATCATCATCGCCGCCTACGCGATCCCGGGCTTCCTGTTCGCCGTGCTGCTGCTGGTGCTGTTCGCCGGGGGCAGCTACTGGCAGATCTTCCCGCTGCGCGGCCTGACCTCGGAGAACTGGGACGAGCTGTCGCTGATCGGCAAGGTGCTGGATTACCTCTGGCACATCGTGCTGCCGGTCAGCGCCATCATGATCTCGGGCTTCGCGACGCTGACGCTGCTGACGCGCAACAGCTTCCTCGACGAGATCCGCAAGCAATACGTGATGACCGCGCGGGCGAAGGGGCTCAGCGAGAACCGGGTGCTCTACGGCCATGTGTTCCGCAACGCCATGCTGCTGGTGATCGCCGGCTTCCCCGGTGCCTTCCTCGCCGCCTTTTTCACCGGCGCCCTGATCGTCGAAGCGGTGTTCTCGCTCGACGGGCTGGGACTCCTGGGCTTCGAGTCGGTGGTCAACCGCGATTACCCGGTGGTGCTGGGCACCCTCTACATCTTCGGCCTGATGGGGCTGGTGGTAAAGCTGGTCTCGGACCTGATGTATGTCTGGATCGATCCGCGCATCGACTTCGAGCGGCGGGTGGGGTGAGCGCCATGATCCGCCTCTCGCCGATCAACCGCCGCCGCCTTGCGAACTTCCGCTCGAACCGGCGTGCCTTCTGGTCGACGTGGATCTTTCTTGGCCTGTTCGTCACCTGCCTGTTTGCCGAGTTCGTCGCCAATGACCGGCCCATCCTGGTGAGGTTCCAGGGCCAGCTCCTGTTGCCCCTGTTCACCGATTACCCCGAGACCCATTTCGGCGGCGACTTCCTCACCCCGGCCGATTACAAGGATCCCTTCGTGCAGGAGTTGATCCGCAGCAACGGCGATCAGACAGTCGACCCCGGCGAGAGCGCGGGCTGGATGATCTGGCCGCTGGTGCCGTTCAGCTACCGCACGGTCGACTATGACGTGGCCACGGCCCCCTCGCCGCCTGACGCGATCCACTGGCTCGGCACCGACGACCAGGCCCGCGACGTGCTGGCCCGCGTGATCTACGGCTTCCGCCTCTCGGTCCTGTTCGGCTTCGGCGTCACGCTCTGCGCGGCCTTCATCGGTATTGTCGCCGGGGCCGCGCAGGGCTTCTTCGGCGGCTGGGTGGACCTGTTCTTCCAGAGGATCGAGGAGGTCTGGTCCTCGATGAACCTGCTCTACGTGATCCTGATCATCTCTGCGGTGCTGACCCCGACGCTGTGGGTGATGTTCGTGATCTTCGTCGCCTTCTCGTGGACGGCGCTCATCGGCGTGGTGCGCGCCGAGTTCCTGCGCGCCCGGAACTTCGAATACGTGCAGGCCGCGCGCGCCCTGGGGGTGGGCGACTGGACCATCATGTTCCGCCACGTCCTGCCGAACGCCATGGTCGCGACGCTGACCTTCGTGCCCTTCATGCTCACCGGCTCGATCAGCCTGCTGGCGGGGCTCGACTTCCTCGGCTACGGACTGGAGGCCGGCTACCCGTCGCTCGGCGACCTCGCGCTGCAGGGCAAGAAATACCTGCAGGACCCGCATCTCGCCGTGACCGCCTTCTTCACCTTCGCGATCATGCTCTCGCTCCTGGTCTTCATGTTCGAAGGCGTGCGCGATGCCTTCGATCCGCGCAAGACCTTCCGGTGAGCGCATGGGCGAGCCGCTGCTTGCGATCGATGGTCTGACGGTCACCTTCCCGGGGAAGGAGCGGACGGTCACCGCCGTCGACAACGTCTCGCTGACCATCGCACGCGGCGAGACGCTGGCACTGGTGGGCGAGTCGGGCTCCGGAAAGTCGGTCACCGCGCTGGCGACCGTGGGGCTGCTTCCGGAGACGGCGAGGATCACCGGCTCGGTGACATATGACGGAGCCCAGATGGTCGGCGCCGGCCCGCGCGAGCTTATGCGGGTGCGCGGCAACGACATCAGCTTCGTGTTCCAGGAGCCGATGACCTCGCTCAACCCGCTCCACACCATCGAGCGGCAGATCGGCGAGAGCCTGGCGATCCACCAGGGCGTCACCGGCCCGCAGGCGCGGCCGCGCATCATCGAGCTGCTGCAGAAGGTGGGGCTCCGCGACCCCGAGGAGCGTCTCGGCGCCTGGCCGCACCAGATCTCCGGCGGGCAGCGCCAGCGCGTGATGATCGCCATGGCGCTGGCGAACAAGCCCGACCTGCTGATCGCCGACGAACCCACCACCGCCCTCGATGTCACCATCCAGGCCCAGATCCTGTCGCTGCTGGCAGGGCTCCAGCAGAGCGAGGGCCTGTCGATGCTGTTCATCACCCACGACCTCAACATCGTGCGCCGCTTCGCCCGGCGCGTCGCGGTGATGAAGGACGGCCGGATCGTTGAGACCGGCCCGACCGCCGAGGTCTTTACCAGCCCGCGCGAGGACTACACCAGGAAGCTTCTGGCCGCCGAGCCGAAGGGGCGGCCCGAGCCCGTGCCAGCGGACAGCCGCAAGCTGATCGAGGCGCGCAAGGTGAGGGTCTGGTTTCCCGTCAGGAAGGGCTTTTTCCGCAGGACCGTCGGCCACATCAAGGCCTGCACCGACATCGACATCGACCTCGGCTCCGGCGAGACCCTGGGCGTGGTGGGCGAGTCCGGCTCGGGAAAGACCACGCTGGCCCTCGCGCTGATGCGCCTGATTGCCTCCGAGGGCCGGATCGGCTTCGACGGGCGCGACATCACTGCGCTCCGCAAGCGCGACCTGCGGGCGCTCCGGCGCGACATGCAGATCGTATTCCAGGATCCCTACGGCTCGCTCAGTCCCCGCATGTCGGTGGCCGAGATCATCGCCGAGGGGCTGGGCGTGCATGGGCTCGGCGACCGGACTGTCTCGAAGCGCGACGCCGTCGCCGAGACGATGGCCGAGGTCGGCCTCGACCCGGCCTCGATGGACCGCTACCCGCACGAGTTCTCCGGCGGCCAGCGCCAGCGCATTGCCATCGCGCGGGCGATGATCCTGAAGCCCAGATTCGTGGTGCTGGACGAGCCCACCTCGGCGCTCGACATGACAGTCCAGACCCAGATCGTCGACCTGCTGCGCGAGCTGCAGCGCCGCCACGACCTCGGCTATCTGTTCATCAGCCACGACCTGCGGGTGGTGCGCGCCATGTCGCACAAGCTGATCGTGATGCGGAACGGCGACGTGGTGGAGTCCGGCCCCGCCGATCAGGTTTTCGACGAGCCGAAGACTGATTACGCCCGCGCCCTGATGGCGGCCGCCTTCAACCTCGAGGCCATCGCCGGTGTCTCTGACTGATCCGCGAACCGCGGCATTCTGGGCGGGGTATCTCGCGTCACTTCCGGCCGCCGAGGCCCGCGCGAGCCGGCTCTCGGGCGTGTTTTTCTTCGATGACACCCCGCAGGGAGCGGCTCTCTGCGCGGCCGCGGTTCTCTCGGGCGGGAAGACTGCCACCTCGGCGCTGGCAGACGGCCCTGCCCCCGCGCCCGGCGACCTCGAGATCGTCACCGAGCATGATGGTACGCCCCGCGCGGTGATCCGGATCGGCCACGTCGACTACACAACCTTCGGCGCAGTCGACGAGGACTTTGCCAGGGCCGAGGGTGACGGCACGCTTGCGTCCTGGCGCGAGATCCATCTGCGCTGTTACGGCGACCGGCTCGCGGCGCGTGGCGAGTCGCTGACCGAAGACACTCCGCTCTGGCGCATCTTCTTCACACGTGTCTACCCGACCTGATTGCGGCCAGGCGAGGCGGCGCCTTCCCATCGCCCCGGCAGCGTTCTAACCTGAACCATGGCCGACCTCACCAGCCTCGCCCCGCTCGCCCTGCCTCCGGGCATGATCCTCGCGCGGGGGGTCTGCCGAATGCTCGGCCAGCACG
Source organism: Limibaculum sp. (assembly GCA_039805905.1). Taxonomy (GTDB): domain Bacteria; phylum Pseudomonadota; class Alphaproteobacteria; order Rhodobacterales; family Rhodobacteraceae; genus Thermohalobaculum. The sequence goes on from JBDIVM010000002.1 coordinate 509,142, forward strand.
GCTTCGCGAGCCTTGCCGAATTCTCGACCCGCGACGGGCTCAGGATGGATGTCTGCGCGCTGGGGCCGAAGGGGGAGATCTGGTGCGTCGAGGTAAAATCCTCCCGCGCCGACTTCATGTCCGATCGCAAGTGGGAGGGGTATCTCGGCTGGTGCGACAGGTTTTTCTTCGCCGTGCCGGAATCCTTTCCGGACGAACTCCTGCCCGCCGGCCACGGGCTGATCCGGGCCGATGCCTTCGGCGCCGAGATCTTGCGGTGGGGATCCGAGGAAAATCTCCCCGGCGCGAGGCGCAAGATGATGACCCTCCAATTCGCCCGCAACGCTGCGCTGCGACTCCAGGGGCTGACGGACCCGCGGCCCCGCGGCCCGGTGATCGCGTGAGCGGCGGACCGGCGATTGACCTGGCGCAAGGCAGCACCGCCGTCTACGCGCGATCTTGACCCATGTGCTGGAGTGCAGCTGCATCCGTCGCGATGGTCGGGGCCGGGGCGGTCGCGACCGTGATGACAACCCGGCGCGGCATGCCATGGCCAGTGCCGTTGGCGCTTGGCTATTTCACGGTGATGGAGGCGCTCCAGGCCACAGGCTATGCGGTGGTTGACCAGTGCGAGAGCCCCGCGAACCAGTCGCTGACGCTGCTGTCCTATCTGCATATCGCCTTCCAGCCCCTGATCATCAACGCCTTCGCGCTGGAGCTGGTCTCGTCCGAGGCAAGGCGGCGTGCGGCGCCCTGGGCCTATGGCCTCTCGGCGCTCTCGGTCGTCGCGATGCTGATGCAGCTCTACCCGCTCGACTGGGCCGGGCCGTGCCGTTCCGGCTCGACGCTCTGCGCCGAGCGGCTCTGCCTTGTGTCGGGCAACTGGCACATCGCCTGGGACATTCCCTACAACGGGCTCATGATCCCGTTCGAGAACTGGCTGGGCACGGGAGGCAGCTTCCCGACCTATCTGCTCACGGTGTTCCTCGTGCCGCTCCTCTATGGCGCCTGGCGGTTCGTGCTGTTCCATCTGCTCGCCGGGCCGGTGCTGGCCGCCCTGCTGACACCAAACCCGAACGAGATGCCGGCAGTCTGGTGCCTGTTCTCGATCGGCATCCTGCTGATCGGCATCAGCCCCACCATCGCTGCGCGCGTCGCCATACCGGGCTGGCAGACCTGGCTACACACTTCCCGCGGCTGATCCACGGGACCGATTCCGCTTCACAGCAGCCGTCAGCCGTGACACACGGGACGCCTTCCGAGGGGCGCCCGCATGAGACCGATTCCCGACACGCCGCAGGCCGGTATCGCCATCATGGCCGGCGCGATGCTGGTCGCGCCCTTCATGGACCTGTTCGCGAAGCTGCTCACAGAAACGCTCTCGCCTGGGGTAATCGGGCTCGGCCGGTTCGGCATCCAGTCGATGATCCTGCTGCCCTTCATGATCGCGGCCGGGCAACGGGGTCGGCCGACCAGGCTGCACCTGCTGGCCGGGGCGTTCCTCGCCGGCGCACTGCTCGCCTTCAACGCGGCGCTCAAGCAGATGCCGATCCCGAACGCGATCGCGATCTTCTTCGTCGAGCCGCTGATCCTGACCCTGATGTCCGCCTACATCCTGGGTGAGGGGATCGGCTGGCGGCGGCTGCTTGCGGTGAGCGCGGGGCTCGCCGGCGCGCTGATCGTGATCCGGCCGAACTGGCAGGCCTTTGGCCCGGCGGCAGTCTATCCCCTGATCGCCGCCACCGGCTTTGCCAGCTACCTGCTGATCACCCGCGTGATGACGCAGCGGGGCAGCCGGCTTGCTCTGCAGTTCTGGATCGGCGTCGCGGCCTTCGCGGTTCTGGCCATTGCCGCCGCCATCGGCGATCGGCTGGGTGCACCGGTGCTGGCGCTGGCCTGGCCGGGGCCGAGCGAGTGGGTCTACCTCGCCGCCATGGGCCTGATCGCGGCGGTCAGCCACCAGATGATCGCCCACGCCTTCGCCCGCGCCGAGGCCGGCACTCTCGCGCCCTTGCAGTATCTCGAGATCATCTCGGCGACGCTGATCGGCTGGTATTTCTTCGGCGATTTCCCCGACCGGCTCACCTGGCTCGGCACCTGCGTCATCATCGGTGCCGGGATTTACGTCTTCCACCGCGAGCGCCAGCTCGCCCGTCGGAAGGCACCAGCATGAGGCGGGGATTCCTGGCAGCGTTGGCTGTCGCCGGTGCGCTGGCCGGCTGCCGCGCGGAACCGGTTTCCGAGCACAGCCTGTTGACCGCTGGCACCGCCTGACCGCATGATCGGCAAAGGCGACTTTGCGGTCCGCATGGGTCACGGCCGGTGCCCCGGGGGATGAGTTGGGATGTTGTGGCCGCTTCTGTCCGCCGTGACACTTGCCGCCCTGCTGGCGGGTTGCGACGATGCCAGTATCCGGGATGTGAGCCGGCGCGAATTCGTCACCCAGACATACTTGATCGGCGCGTTCCGCGCCGGTTCGCTTCAGGTCGAGATTCACGGTGTGCCATGGCAGGGCGCGGCGCCCGACGAACTTGCCGGCACGCTGAGGATGCCGGAAGGGATTGCCCGCAACCTGCGCTTCCGGGCCATCGCGCCCGGCGACCCGGTGATCGGAGATGGCGAGCGGCTGATCCTTCATTTCAATCCCGATGGCGATGTGAACCGTGACGCGGCCTGCCGCACAAGCCAGCCGATGCCGACAGCGCCGCCGCGCAACGACCGTTTCACCGTCGAGGCCATATTCTGCCGCGGGCCCGGCTGGGTCACGATCGGCCGGATGGATGCCAGCGTCGACGCCACCGACTGGCTGAACTACTACCTCGTGATGGCGAAGCTGTTCGGGCGCATGTTCCCGCCAGACTAGGCGGCTATCCTCCGGCGAGGCTCTCGCGCAGCGTCTCGAGCTCGATCCATTCTTCCTCTGCCGCCGCGAGGCGCTGCTGCCGCTCGGCCAGGCCCTCGCTGGCCTTCCGGAACTTCACCGGCTCGCGGGAAAACAGCTCCGGATCGGAGAGGAAACCCTCGAGCCGCCCGATCTCGGTCGTCAGCCGCTCGATCTCGGCCGGCAGCTCGTCCAGCCGGCGCTGCTGGCCATAGCTGAGCCGCGCCTGCGCACGCGGCGGCCGGCCTGCGGTGGCCGATCTCGGCGCAGAGGGCTTCTTTCCGGCAGGGTTTGGTGCGGGTGCCAAAGGCGTGTCCTCGCCCCGCTGCGACCTGTAGTCCGACCAGCCGCCGGCATAGATCACCGCCCGCCCGTCGCCCTCCATGGCGATGGTCGTGGTTGCCACCCGGTCCAGGAAGTCGCGGTCGTGGCTGACCAGCAAGACCGTCCCCTCATAGTCCCCGATCAGTTCCTGCAGCAGGTCCAGCGTCTCGACATCGAGGTCGTTGGTCGGTTCATCGAGCACGAGCAGGTTCGACTCCCGCGCCATGATCCGCGCCAGCAGCAGCCGTGCACGCTCGCCGCCAGAGAGCGCCGCAACCGGCCCCCGCGCCTGGCGCTCGTCGAACAGGAAATCCCGGAGGTAGGCCACCACATGGCGCGGCCGGCCGCGCACCATCACCTGATCGTTCTTGCCGCGGACGCCGATCTCCGTCTCGCCGGTCAGGCTGTCCCACAGGCTCGTCTCCGGCGCCAGTGCCGCACGGGCCTGGTCGAACACCGCCATCGAGAGGTTGGCGCCGAGGCGCACCGTGCCCTGATCGGGTATGAGGTCGCCGGTCAGCACCCTCAGGAGCGTGGTCTTGCCGACCCCGTTCGGTCCGACGATCGCCACCCGCTCGCCGCGGCCGATGCGGATCGAGAGGTCCTTGAACAGGAGCCTGTTGCCGAGCGTCTTCGAGATGCCCTTTGCCTCGACTGCCAGCTTGCCGGACTTCTCGCCCGCCGAAAGCTCCATCGCCGCAACCCCGGTCCGGGCGATCTGGGCGCGGCGCTCGGCCCTGAGCGCCTGAAGCCGGTGCAGCCGGCCCTGGTTGCGGGTGCGCCGGGCCGAGATGCCTTCGACCGCCCAGCGCGCCTCCTCCCTGATCAGCCTGTCCAGCTTGTGCCGCGCTGCCGCCTCCTCGGCTCGGAAGCGGTCGCGCCATTCCTCGAAGCCCGCAAATCCCTCTGGACTGCGGCGCACCTCGCCGTGGTCAATCCACAGCGTGGCACGGGTGACCCGGGTCAGCAGGGTCCGGTCGTGGCTGATCAGCGCGAAGGCGACATTTGTCTCGGTCAGGTACCCCTCGAGCCACTCGATCGCGGCAATGTCGAGATGGTTGGTCGGCTCGTCGAGCAGCATCAGGTCCGGCTCGCCCGCGATCAGCCGCGCCAGCGCCGCCCGGCGTCGCTCGCCGCCGGAGGCGGTGGCAGACACGGCTGCGCCCGGCACCTTGAGCCCCGCCATCGCCGCATCGGCCTGCCAGCGACCGGGCTCGGGGAGCCCGTCCGCAACGTAGTCGGCAAGCGTCGCAAAACCTGCGAGATCCGGCTCCTGCGGCAGATAGGCTACCTTCGTGCCCGGCTGAACAAACCGCTCGCCGCCGTCCGGCTCCACGATCCCGGCGGCGACTTTCATCAGCGTCGATTTCCCCGAGCCGTTCCGCCCGACGACACAAAGCCGCTCGCCGGCCTGGACCGACAAGTTGACGCCCGCAAACAAGGGCCGCCCTCCGAAGCCGAGGGTCACGTCGGTCAATGTCAGAAGGGGAGGCGGGGCCATGGGCCGCCATGAAGCGCACGGGCCGGCCGCCGTCAAGGGGCGCCACTTCGGCGTCGCGCTCTCCCCCATTCCCCTTGCTGCGGCAATCCCCTAGTCTCCGACCGCAATCCCGACGGAGCCCCTCTTGCCCAACCCGCTGAACCCGAACCTCGCCCGTGTCGCCGAAGCCCCGATCATGGAGGTGCAGCGCTGGGTGCGAGAGACGCACTTTCCGCCGGAGCGGCCGCTCCTCAACCTCAGCCAGGCGGCACCGGTCGATCCGCCGCCCCAGGCGCTCCGGTCCGCGATGGCCGAGGCCGCTGCCGCGCCCGACAACCATCTTTACGGGCCGGTGCTCGGCGACACCGAGTTGCGCGACGAGATCGCGGCGCGCTGGTCGGTGCATTACGGTGCTGCAGTCGATGGCTCGGAGGTCGCCGTCACCGCCGGCTGCAATCAGGCCTTCTGCACGGCGATAGCCACCCTCTGCGCGCCCGGCGACGCGGTCATGCTGCCTGCGCCCTGGTACTTCAATCACAAGATGTGGCTCGACATGAGCGGGGTCGAGACGGTGCCCCGGCCCTGCGGCCCGGACATGCTGCCCGATCTCGAGGCGGCGCGGGCGGCCATGACCCCGGCCGTGAAGGCGATCGCGCTCGTCAGCCCCAACAACCCGACGGGAGCCGAGTATCCGGCGATGCTGCTCGACGCCTTCTACGCGCTCGCCCGCGCACACGGGGCCGTGCTGGTGCTGGACGAGACCTATCGCGACTTCCATTCGGCGCCTGGCGCTCCGCACGACCTGTTCGGCCAGCCGGACTGGCGCGAGGGATTCATCCATCTCTACAGCTTTTCAAAGGTCTTCCGCCTCACCGGCCACCGCGTCGGCGCACTCGTGGCCGGCTCGGGCCGGCTGGCCGAGGCGGAGAAGTTCCTCGACACCGTCGCGATCTGTGCGCCGCGGCTGGGCCAGATCGCGGCGCTCTGGGGGTTGCGCAACCTTGGCAACTGGGTGGCGGCGGAGCGGGACGAGATCCTCGCCCGCCGCCGCGCCGTCGAAGCCGTCTTCGCCGGCCTGCCCGGCTGGCAGCTCCGCGGCGCCGGAGCCTATTTCGCCTATGCGGCCCCTCCGGGCGGCCTGCCCTCGCCGGTTGCCGCCCGGCGGCTGCTCGCCGAGCAGTCCGTGCTGACGCTGCCGGGCACCATGTTCACGCCACCAGACACGGGAGGCAGAGATTGGGGTGGCACCTCTCATCTCCGGATCGCCTTCGCAAATACGGATGCGGCGGGCATCGCCGAGATGGGCCGCCGTCTGGTCGCGTTCCACCCCTGAGCGCCTGCCGCATCCCTTGTGCGGTTCAACCACGCGGATTAAGAAGCGCTTCCGACCGAGACGCCTGTCAGACAGGCCAGTATCCGAACGGGTGATAAATGCTGCAGCAACTGCGCAGGGGCGCAAAGTCCACGGTCGCCAAGGTTCTCGGCGGGCTTCTCGTAGCGAGTTTTGCGCTCTGGGGTATCGGCGACATCTTCTCGTTCCAGCTCGACAGTGCGGTCGCGAGGGTGGGTGGTACCAGCGTGCCGGCGACGCGTTTCGCCGAGACGCTGCAGCGCGAGCAGAACCGGCTCACGGGTCAGTCGGGCCAGCTCGTCACCTTCGACATGATGCGCGCCGCCGGGATTGATCGGCGCATCCTTGGCAGCCTCATCCGCGACGCCGCGTTCGAGGAGGAGCTGCGTCGCCTTGGCATCTCTGCGCCGGACAGCGCTGTGGCGGATTCGATTCAGGGCAATCCCGCGTTCCACGATCCGGGCGGAAAATTCTCGCGCCAAGGGTACCAGTTCATGCTGGCCCAGCAAGGTTTCTCCGAGCGGGAATTCGAGGATCTGACGCGCATCGTGCTCGCGCAACAGATCCTCGCCGGGACCGTTGAGGCAGGGATCGAAGCGCCACCGGGCATCTCTGCGCGTGTCGCTGCGTTTCAGGGCGAGCAGCGCGCGATCACGATCATGACCCTGACACCGGACATGGCGCCTGACCCGGGTACACCGGACGATGGCGGATTGCGCGCCTTCTACGACGCCCGCCCGGCACTGTTCACCGAGCCCGAGCGGCGCTGGGGGGAATATGTCCATGTGGATGCCGTCAGGCTCCTGGAGGAACTCGCACCCGAAGAAGCGGAGGTCCGGGCGGAGTATGACGACAACCGGTCGGCCTATACGACGCCGGAGACGCGCAAACTCGACCAGATTACATACCCCGACAGGGCATCCGCCGACGCGGCGGTGGCAATGCTCGCCAGTGGTAATGCGACCTTCGAGTCGATGCTCGGTGAGGCGGGGCTGACCGCGGATCAAGCGGATCTGGGCTCTGTCCTGCTCGAGGATCTCCCGGCTGAAGCGGCCGCACTGGTATTTGCCGCCAAGGAGCCGGGGCTTGCCGGCCCCGTCGAGCTTCCTGCCGGCTATGCCGTTTACAGGATCCGCGAGATATCGCCATCGTCGACGACGCCGTTCGAAGAGGTGCGCGAACGGATCGCCGACGACCTCGCCAGGGCCCGTATCCATGTCCGTGCCCCGGAGATTGCAAATCAGGTCGAGGAACTGCGCGCCGGCGGACTCCCGCTCGACGACATCGCCGAGCAGTCCGGCGCAGTTTACGGCAGTTTCGACGGTGTGGCACCGGATGGCAGCCTCGCCGATGGCAGCCAGGCCGAGGGCGTGCTGGCGACACCATCATTCCTCACCGAGGTCTCGGCGGCGATCGAAGGCGAGGAACGCGACATCATCGAGCTGCCGGATGGCGGGTTCCTGCTCGTCAGCCTGCAACGCATCGAGCCGAGCGCGCTGCAGCCGCTGGACAAGGTGCGCGATCGCGCGATTGCCGCGTGGCAGACGGCAGAGCGGATGAAGGCGATCGAGGCGCAGGGGGCCGAGATGGCGGCGCGGCTCGGCGCCGATGCGTCGATCTGGGATCTGGCCGACGAGCTGACGGTCGCCGCCCTGCCGCTGCCGCCGTTCACGCGGATGAACCCGCCTGCCGACGTGCCGCCGACGATGATCGCGGATATCTTTCGGGCGCCAGTTGCGGGCGGGGTTTCCGGTGTTGCGGACAACGGCACCGCCGTCATCATTGCGCAGGTTAGCAGCGCGGTCGCAGCGGCGCCCGAAGCGGTCGCCCGGGTGAGCGGCGATCTCGACCGGGAGCTCGTGTCGCTGCTTCAGGCAGACATGCGCGAATACTTCGGCCGTGCAATCGAGGCGCAGCACGGCGCCAGCATCGACCCTGCGGTCGCCGACGAGGTGTTCCGCCGGCTCGGCACGTCCGTCCCCGGCTCGTGAGCGGCAGGACGGGAGCGGCAACCATGGAGATCAGCCCGTCTCCCGACGCCTTCGCGCGTGCCTACCGGGGTGGCGCCAACCAGGTCGTCTGGGCTCAGGTCGTCGCCGACATGGACACGCCGGTCTCGTTGATGCTGAAACTGACGGACGCCACAGCGAACAGCTTCCTGCTCGAATCCGTCACCGGTGGAGAGATTCGCGGTCGCTACTCGGTGATCGGCTGCGATCCGGACCTGATCTGGCGCTGCCGCGGCAACGCGGCAGAGGTCAATCGGCGCGCCTCGACAGACGCGTACGCTTTCCTCATCGAGGATCGGCCTACCCTCGCCAGCCTGCGCGCCCTGATCGCCGAGAGCCGGATCGAGCTTCCCGCCGCCCTGCCGCCGATGGCGGCGGGCCTGTTCGGCTATCTGGGCTACGACATGATCCGGCTCGTCGAGCGCCTGCCCGAGCCGAACCCGGACCCGCTGGGATTGCCGGATGCCATGCTGCTCCGCCCGCGCCTCGTCGCCATCGTCGACAACATCCGCGACATGGTCACGCTGGTCGCTCCGGTCTGGCACGATCCGGCGGTCGAGGCGACCGAGGCCTACGGCACTGCTTCCGCGCGGCTGGTGTCAGCGCTCGCCGCGATCGACCGGGCGCCGCCGCACGGCACACCCGTCACGCCGATCACCGGCGAGGCGGCCCGCAGCATCAGCGCGATCTCGAACACCACCCACCCCGAGTACCTCGAAATGGTCGAGCGGGCGAAGGAGTACATCCGCGCCGGCGACATTTTCCAGGTGGTGCCCTCGCAGCGCTGGGCGCTGCCGCTCGATGTCTCGCCCTTCTCACTCTACCGGGCGGTGCGGCGCATAAACCCCAGTCCTTACATGTTCTTCTTCAACCTCGCTGGACCCGAGGGCGGCTTCCAGATCGTCGGCGCCAGCCCCGAGATCCTGGTCCGTGTGCGCGGTGGCACGGTGACAATCCGCCCGATCGCCGGCACCCGGCCGCGCGGCAGGACACCAGAGGAGGACAAGGCTCTGGAGGAGGATCTTCTGGGTGACCCAAAGGAGCGGGCCGAGCACCTGATGCTGCTCGACCTCGGCCGCAACGACGTTGGCCGTGTGGCCAAGATCGGCACCGTCGTTCCGAACGAACAGTTCACCGTCGAGCGCTACAGCCATGTCATGCACATTGTCTCGAACGTCGACGGCGAGCTGCGCGACGACCAGGACGCACTCTCGGCGCTTCTGGCTGGCCTGCCGGCCGGCACCGTTTCGGGTGCCCCGAAGATCCGGGCGATGGAGATCATCGACGAACTCGAGAAGGAGAAGCGCGGCATCTATGCGGGCGCCGTCGGCTACTTCTCGGCCGCCGGCGAGATGGACACCTGCATCGCGCTCAGGACCGGCGTGGTCAAGGACGGCACACTCTACGTGCAGGCGGGTGGCGGAGTGGTCTACGACTCGGACCCCGAGGCCGAGTACCAGGAGACGGTCAACAAGGCCAAGGCCCTGATGCACGCAGCCGCCGTGGCGCGCAACTTCAACTGAGTGCGACCGGTGAGGCGGAGCGACCGCTTGGGGTGACTGGCATCGATGCCAGTCAAATCATGCAGAATTGTCCGAATTCGGGTGAACCGGTCATCAATTTAAAACATCATGAAACGATCACAAGATATTGGTAAGGTTATAAATAGCCCATCTTGAAAAGACTGGTCGCGCCCTTCACCCGCCGCCTTGACGTGCGACCACGGCCGAAAGGGGCGCGAGCCGGGCGGTTTCCTCGGAACCCTCGCCGCCCCAAAGCTGCAGGGCGAGAAAGACGTCCTCGCCCGGGGTCGCGAACACGACCGCAGAGCCACGCCTCGCCGCGTCGGCGGCGGCACGATCGAGAATGGCATGCGCGTCGGCAGCCGTTGCGTCGGCAGGGATCGAGAACCGGCTGACGGCGATCGGCGAGATCAGCCCGGCCGCGCGAGCCGTTGACTGCTCGTCAGGCCCGACTCCGACATCCACATACCCAAAGCCATGCGGCGCGAGGGCGCTGTCAATGCCGTTCAAGACCTCGGCATTCGGCGGCGCGACAGCCTCGGGTGTCCGAGAGGCCGCCACCGCCATCGGCAGGCGGCGCATCAGGGCAGCGGTCCGGTCGCCCGTCTCCTCCTGGCCAAGCCCGTATTCAAGCAGCACGCCGCCACCCTGCCCCTCGGCGACAACAGGCAGCTCTGCCAGGACCTCGTAGCCGGCGTCCCAAGCCGTCCTGGCGGTGACCCGGTCCCCGTCCTTGCCGGCGATCACTCCGATGGTGAGCGGCAGGTCGAGCGAGAACATCGCGGGATGCAGCAACGGATCCGCGGCCGCGTCATGGAATACCACGGCGATCAGGGGCGTTCCGGGTTCGGCGCTGAATGCCGTGGAATTGACGGTCACGGCCGGGCCGGCGAGCTGGATCGGCCCGAGGGCCTCTTCCGCCGGCTGCGATCCGGCCTCCGGGTCCGGCGCGCTGTAGGCAGGCTTGTCGGAAACCTCGATGCCCGCAATGACGGTCGGGGTCGCCGCGGCCTCCTGATCCGCCGGATCGGACGGAATCTGCGGCGGCGGCAGGACATAGACGGAAAGCGCCCAGATCGCCATGCCGCAGACCAGAACCGACGATACCGTGCCGCGGAAGAAGCGCCCCCACCAGCCGGCGCGGCGTTCGGCTTCCTCATCCTCGTCCAACGGTCTAGCCATAAGCCACCCAGCTCGAATTCTGCCCCCGGGCCCTGCACGTCCGCCTCGCCTTGACGCGCGCAGCCCTGTCGGCGCATCTATACCCGCACGCGGCGGACCGCGCTACCGTATTGGCCGCCCCGCAACAGAAGGCCGCCGGCGCCATGCTGCTCCTGATCGACAACTACGACAGCTTTACCTACAACCTCGTCCATTATCTGGGCGAGCTGGGCGCCGAGGCGAAGGTCGTGCGCAACGACGAGATCACCGCCGCGGAAGCCTTCGCCATGAGGCCGCAGGCGATCGTCATCTCGCCCGGCCCCTGCGATCCCGACCAGGCCGGCATCTGCCTCGAGCTGATCCGCGAGGCGCCCGCCGACCTGCCGATCCTCGGCGTCTGCCTCGGCCACCAGGCGATCGGCCAGGCGATGGGCGGCGAGGTGGTGCGCTGCCACGAGATCATGCACGGCAAGCTCTCGACGCTCACCCACTCCGGCACGGGCGTCTTCGCGGGTCTGCCGCAGGGCTTTGCCGTGACACGGTATCACTCGCTCACGGTGAAACCCGAGACCCTGCCTGACAGCCTCGAGGTCACCGCCCGGTCGCAGTCGGGGGTGATCATGGGGCTTCAGCACCGGACCCGGCCGGTGCACGGTGTCCAGTTCCATCCAGAGTCGATCGCCAGCGAGCACGGCCACGCGCTGCTGAAGAACTTCCTCGATCTGGCGGAGGCGGCATGAGCGACGCCCTGAAGCCGCTGATCGCCAAGGCCGCCGATGGCCCCCTGACCCGCGAGGAGGCCGAGGAGGCCTTCGGCATCATCATGTCCGGCGAGGCCACCATGGCGCAGACCGCCGGGCTCCTCATGGCGCTGCGGGTACGCGGCGAAGCGGTGGACGAGATCGCCGGCGCCGCCGCCGCGATGCGCGCCAAGGCGGCCGGGGTGCGGGCACCGAAGGGGGCTATCGACATCGTCGGAACGGGGGGCGACGGGCGCGGCACACTGAACATCTCGACCGCCGCGGCCTTCATCGTGGCCGGCGCCGGCGTGCCGGTGGCCAAGCACGGCAACCGGGCGCTGACCTCGCAGTCCGGCACTGCGGACGCGCTCTCGCAGCTCGGCATCAACGTCATGGTGCCCGCCGAGGTGGCGCAGAAGGCGATCGACGAATGCGGCATCTGCTTCATGATGGCGCCGATGCACCATTCGGCGATGAAGCACGTCATGCCGGTCCGGCTCGAGCTCGGCACGCGCACTGTCTTCAACATTCTCGGGCCGCTGACCAACCCGGCCGGCGTGAGGTTCCAGCTGACCGGCGCCTACTCGCCGAAGCTGCTCCGACCGATGGCCGAGACGCTGCGGGCACTCGGCACCGAGGCGGCCTGGCTGGTGCACGGGCACGACGGCACCGACGAGATCTCGATCTGCGGCCCGAGCACGGTGGTGGCGCTGAACGACGGCGTGATCGAGGAGCGCGAGGTCCATCCCGAAGCGGCCGGCCTCCCGGTGCATCCGTTCCGCGACATCATCGGCGGCGCGCCCGAGGAGAATGCCTATCGCCTCCGCGCCCTGCTGAATGGGGCCGCCGGAGCCTATCGCGACGCGGCGATCCTGAACTCTGCCGCCGCGCTGGTGATCGCGGGCCGCGCGGCCGACCTGAAGGAGGGCGCCGAAGTCGCCACCGAGAGCATCGACTCGGGCGCCGCCAGGGCCAAGGTTGCCGCGCTGGCCGCGGCGACGAAGGCGGCCGGCTGATGGCGGACATCCTCGACAGGATCAAGGCCTACAAGCTGGAGGAGGTCGCCGCCCGCAAGGCGGCGCGGCCCCTCGCCGATATCGAGACCGCCGCCAGGGCGGCCCCGACCGTCCGCCCGTTTCGCGCCGCGCTCGCTGCCGCCGAGACCGCCGGGCGCTACGGGCTGATCGCCGAGATCAAGAAGGCCAGCCCCTCGCGCGGCCTGATCCGCGCCGATTTCGACCCGCCGGCACTCGCCCGCGCCTATGAGAAGGGTGGCGCCACGTGCCTCAGCGTGCTGACCGACACGCCGAGCTTCCAGGGCGCGGACGCCTTCCTGATCCAGGCGCGCGCGGCAACCCGGCTGCCGGTGCTGCGCAAGGATTTCCTCTACGACCCCTGGCAGGTGGCCGAGGCGCGCGCGCTGGGCGCCGACTGCATCCTGATCATCATGGCGAGCGTCTCCGACGCGCAGGCCGCCGAGCTGGAGGATGCCGCCTTCGCCTGGGGCATGGACGCGCTGATCGAGGTTCATGACGCGGCCGAGCTGGGTCGGGCGCTGAAGCTTAAGTCGACCCTCGTTGGAATCAACAACCGCAACCTCAAGACCTTCGAGACCCGGCTCGAGACCACCGAGGCGCTGGCACCCCGCGTGCCGGCAGGCCGGCTGCTGGTCGCCGAGAGCGGGCTCTTCGCTCCGGCGGACCTCGCACGGCTTGCCCGTGCGGGTGCGCGGAGCTTCCTGATCGGCGAAAGCCTGATGCGGCAGGCCGATGTTGCGGCCGCGACCCGGGCAATCCTGGCGGACCCGCTGCGGCGAAGCGTAGTCGGATCATCGGGCGCCGCATGAGCGACTTCACCCATTTCGACGACGAGGGCCGCGCCGCGATGGTCGATGTCGGGGGTAAGCCCTCGACGCAGCGCTCCGCCACTGCGAGGGGTGCCGTGGTGATGGCGCCCGAGACGCTGGCAATGATCGTCGAGGGCAAGGCGAAGAAGGGCGACGTGCTGGCCGTGGCCCGCCTCGCCGGCATCATGGCGGCCAAGCGCACGCCCGAGCTGATCCCGCTCTGTCACCCGCTGCTGCTGAGCAAGGTGACGGTCGAGCTGACCCCCGCCCCGCCGGAACGGGTGGAGATCGAGGCCACGGTCAAGCTCACCGGCCAGACCGGGGTCGAGATGGAGGCGCTGACCGCCGTCTCGGTCGCCGCACTGACCGTCTACGACATGTGCAAGGCGGTCGACCGCGCGATGCGGATCACCGACATCCGGCTTACCCGCAAGGCAGGCGGCAAGTCCGGTACCTTCGAGGCGTCCTGATGCTGATTCCCGTCGCCGACGCGCTGGCCCGCATCCTCCGGCTGATCGAGGTCACCGGCGCCGAGACCGTGCCCGTGGCCGAATGTGCCGGCAGGGTCCTCGCGGCCGATGCCGTCGCCGCCCGCAGCCAGCCGCCCTTCACCGCCTCGGCGATGGATGGCTATGCGGTGCGCGCCTCGGACGCCGTGAAGGGCGCCAGGCTCAAGGTCACCGGCGAGGCGGCGGCGGGCAACGGCCATGGCGCCCCGGTCGGCCCCGGCGAGGCGATCCGCATCTTCACCGGCGCCCCTGTGCCCGAGGGTGCCGATGCCGTGCTGATCCAGGAGAACGCCGCCCGCGACGGCGACAAGGTCACCGTGCTCGAACCGCCCGCGCCGGGCGCCAATATCCGCCCCCAGGGCATGGACTTCCCGCAGGGTTTCCGGCTGACCGCCCCGCGCCGGCTGTCCGGCCGGGACGCGGCCTTGCTCGCGGCGATGAACGTGGCCGCGGTAGCCGTCCGCCGCCGCCCGGTGGTCGCGCTGATCCCCACGGGCGACGAGCTGGTTCGCCCCGGCGAAGCCCCGGGGCCGAACCAGATCGTGTCCTCCAACGATGTGGGCATCGCCGCGACTCTGGCCGCGGCCGGCGCGGCGCCGCGCCGCTGTCCCATCGCGCGCGACAACCGGGCAAGCCTGCTCGCGGCGCTGGACGAGGCGCGGGACGCCGACATCATCGTGACGCTGGGCGGCGCTTCGGTCGGCGACCACGATCTCGTCGCCGCAGTCTTTGGCGAGGCCGGGCTCAGTCTGGATTTCTACAAGGTCGCCATGCGACCCGGGAAACCGCTGATGGCCGGCAGGATCGGCGGGCGCACCATGCTGGGCCTGCCGGGAAACCCGGTCTCGGCCATGGTCTGCGGCGAGATTTTCCTCCGCCCCGCCATCGACGCGGCGCTGGGGCTTCCGGCAGGGCCACGGGCGACCCGAATTGCGTTCCTCGCGCACGACCTCGGCCCGAACGCGCCGCGCGAGCACTACATGCGCGCGACCGTCACTCCCGCCGCCAACGGGACCCTGCGCTGCGACGTTGCCGCAGATCAGGATTCAAGCCTTGTCGGCGTCCTCGCGCGCGCCAATGCCCTGGCCATCCGGCCACCCGATGCGCCAACCGCGCGGGCCGGCGCCCCGGTCGCGGTGATCCTGCTCGACTGACTCCGCCTTGTTCCGGGAACACCCCGGACTCTTGACACAAAAGCAGAACTTTCGTAGAACATCCCCTGATATGAGGAACAAACCGGCGGGGGCCTCGGCCATGCTGACGAAGAAGCAGTACGAGCTGCTGATGTTCATCCACAAGCGGGTTCAGCGTTCCGGCGTCTCTCCTTCCTTCGACGAAATGAAGGAGGCGCTCAACCTGCGGTCGAAATCGGGGATCCATCGGCTGATCACGGCCCTCGAGGAGCGCGGCTTCATCCGCCGCCTCGCCCACCGCGCCAGGGCGGTGGAGATCCTGCGGCTGCCCGACAACATCGAGGACACCCGCCCGAGCCGCAGCACCTTCCGCCCCTCGGTGATCGAGGGAAACCGAAGCGCGACGCCGCCTGCGCCCCGGGCGTCGGCTCTCTCCGGCATGGTCCCGGTGCCGGGCGACGGCGACGCACGCGATGTGCCCCTGATCGGCCGGATCGCCGCCGGCGCCCCGATCGAGGCGCTGGAGCAGGGCCCGACACCGCTCGGTATCCCGTCGATCATGCTCTCGCCCGCCGCCGAGCACTACGCACTCGAGGTCAAGGGCGACTCGATGATCGAAGCCGGCATTTTCGAGGGCGACATCGTAGTGATCCGCCGCCAGGACACGGCCGAGAACGGCGACATCGTGGTGGCGCTGATCGAGGACAGCGAGGCAACGCTGAAGCGCCTCCGCCGCAAGGGTGGCGCCGTCGCGCTCGAGGCCGCGAACCCTGCCTATGGCACACGCCTCTACCGGACGGACCAGGTCAGGATCCAGGGCAAGATGGTCGGTTTGATCCGGACCTATTGAGGCGGGCGCGACTTACAATCCCGTGATCTCAAATTTCAGCGGCGCGTGGTCGGAGAATTCGGTGATCCATTGATCGCGCGCCGCCGCTGAGCCAAGCGTGGCCAATCCCGCCACCTTTACCTCGCTCCCTCCCGCGTCAGTGATCTGCATATGGCGCGCCACCAACATATGGCCCAGATCGGAGGGGGGCGGAGGTCGAGCCGTTGGAGAACGTGAACCGCTGGCTCTTCGTGGCCGCGTGCAGTCACGGTCAGCAGCCCGCTTGGTCCGAGTTTCGGATTGCTGCGCTTGAATTCATTCCGCTGGGTGAAGAGGGCGGTCAGGCCCGACCGCACGCCGATGAGGATCTGTCGCGACTGGTCGCCTTCGGTGATGCTGAAGCCTTAATCCGGCAGGTCGCGGGTGAACCGCTCGAACACGGCCTTGCCTTCGACTTCCCGGATGCCGAAAACATCCGGGGTCTCCTGCTTGAGCAAATCGGCCACCCGCTGGACGCGCCGCTGCCGCGCCGGGCGGGTTCTGTCGTCGATCCCGCCGCCCGCACTGAAATGCTCGATGTTCCAGGAAATCACCGACAGGCTCGCCATTTCGAATACCTCCTGTCGCCGATCCGTCGATCAGGCGCCCGGCCGAAACCTGCCGCAACCTGGCTCAAGGGCGCCGCCGAGGCCCGGAGTGGTTCGCCGTATCCCGAGCGGGTGGCAGAGCAAACCGGTCGGCCCGGAATGGCGCAATCGGCAGATCGGCCATGCCACAGGTGACGAGATCGGCGATGATCCGCCCGGTCACCGGCGCAAGCTGGAAGCCGTGGCCGGAATAGCCGAAGCTGTGCCACGCGCCTTCCTCGGTGGCGCTCGGCCCGAGCACCGGTATCTCGTCGGGCGTGACCGCCTCGATCCCCGCCCAGGCGCGGACGATCTGCGTGCCGCGAAGCTGTGGAAACAGCGCCACCACCGTCGCCGCGCTGGCGCCCAGCCCGGCGAGGCGGGTAACCGCGCCATTCTGCTCTGGCTCGACCCGGCCCCGGTAGCCGCCGCCGATCAGCACCGTGCCGTTGGCGAACTGCTTGAACGAGAGCTTGCGACCTGCCGCTCCCAGCACCGGAGTCAGGAAGGGCGCAACCCGCTCGGTGATCATCAGCATGAGCGCCCCGGCCCGGCAGGGAATGCGCTCGCCCAGCATCGCGGCGATCTCCGGTCCCCAGGCGCCGGCGGCATTGACCAGCACGGGCGCCTCGAAGCGCCCGCTTCCGGCTTCGACTTTCCAGACGCCTGCACGCCGGGAGAGGCGCGTGACCGGTGCGCCGGCGCAGACGGTCACGCCCAGCGCCTCCGCGCGGCGGCGGAAGGCCGTTACGGTGCGAAAGGGGTTGGCCGCTCCGTCGTTCCGGCAGACCATGGCACCGAGACAATGGGGGGCGATGGCGGGAACCATGGCGCGAAGCCCGTTCTGCCCGACGATTTCCTCATGCTCGAAGCCGAGCGCACGAACCCGGGTCGCCCGGTCCGTCAGCTGCTGCAGCTCGGCCTCGGTCTCGGCCACCTTCACCTGACCGCAGGGTATGAAGCCGCAATCGTCGCCGACCAGGTCGCCGATCCGCTGCCACAGCTCCAGCGCCGCGACCGAGAGCGGAATCTCGGCGAACTGGCGCCCGAGGCGGCGCACACCGCCCGCATTGACCCCCGAGGCGTGGCGGCCCGGATAGTCGCGCTCCAGCACCAGCGGCCGCAACCCCGCCCTGGCAAGGTGCAGCGCGGCGGAGAGGCCGTGCAGACCACCGCCCGCTATGATCGCGTCAGTGGCCGTCGTCATCGTCCGCCGGATCGGGCAAATCCATCGCCGCCAGTTCGCCCAGCGTGACCGGCTTCAGCGGCGGCCGGATGCGGTAGTAGCCGACCTCCGCGACCGGCACGCCGCGCCGGGCGGCGATCACCGAGGCGACGGTCAGGCCGCAGTAGCGGCCCTGGCATGGACCCATGCCGGGCCGTCCGAAGGCCTTGGCCTGGTTCGGGCCGAGGCAGCCGAGATCGGCGAAGTCGCGGACCTTGCCTGCGGTGACCTCCTCGCAGCGGCAGAGGATCGTCTCGTCGGGCGGGTCGAGGAACTCGGGCGATGGCGCATAGAGCGCATCGAGGAACGGGCGCGCCCGCAGGTGCCTCTCCAGAGCCCGCCGCTCGGGCGCAGCGCGGCGATCCAGCTCCGCCGTGTCGATCCGCCCGAGCCCCGCGAGCGCCGCCAACGCCGCGAGCCGCCCGCCATGCGCCGCCGCCTCGGCGCCGGTGATGCCGCCGCCATCGCCGGCAATCAGGATGCCATCGGCCCCGGTCCGCCCGAACCGGTCGAGCCGAGGCCGCCAGCACTTCTGGCGCTCGTCCCAGGCATGATCGAGGTTCAGCGCCCGGCTCGCCTGCACGTTTGGCACCACGCCGCAGTGGATCAGGAGCGCCGCGCAGGGCAACCGGTGTGCCCTTCCCTCGGCGGTGAAGCTCAGCGCCTCGACCCGCCCCTCCCCCTCGGCGCGCAGCCCGGAAGCGGCGCGGAAATGCGGTATGCCGGCGCGGCGGATGCGGGCGAGCAGCCCGATTCCTTTCAGCAGATAGCGCGGGATTGCCAGCGCACCCGGCAGATGCGGCAGCGCGAGGAAACGGTTCGCGGGTGGCGTCGTCTCGACAAGGGCAGCAATCTCCTGCCCGGCGGCCAGGTATTGCGCCGCGAGCAGAAACAGCAGCGGCCCGCTGCCAGCCAGAACCAGCGGCACCGGCGGGAGCAGACCCGAGGTCTTGAGCAGGATCTGGCCCGCCCCCGCCGTCATCACGCCCGGCAGCGTCCAGCCGGGGAAGGGCATCGGCCGCTCGGTGGCGCCAGTGGCCAGGATCAGCTGCCGCGCCGCAACCTGCCGCGCCACCCCGGCGACCGAGAACGAAACCGACCGCCCGCGCGTGACCTCCCAGACCGTCGCGCCGCCGGTGAAGCTGACCCCCGGCCGGTCGAGCGCCGCCAGCAGCCCGCGTCCGGCGGCATAGTCCTTACCGAGCACGCGCAGCCGCGCAGGCGTCGCGCTGCCGAGGCCGCGGTAGATCTGCCCGCCCGGCGCCGGCTGCTCGTCGAGCAGCATCACCCCGGCGCCCGCCGCGCCCAGCACCTCCGCCGCCGCCAGCCCGGCGGGGCCGGTACCGATGACGGCGACCTCGGTCTCAGCCGGCATCGGCGGTGGCCTCCGGCAACGGGCGGGCGCCCCGCATGCGGCGCACCCGCATCCCCGGCGCGACCGGGGTCATGCAGGCCTGGCAATTCGGCTCACCGTCGATCTCCACGAGGCAGTCGAAGCAGGCACCCATCATGCAGAAGGGACCGCGCGGCGCCCCGGAGACCGGGGTCTGGCGGCCGGCGAGGATGCCCGCCGCCAGCATCGCGGCGGCGACGGTGTCACCCTCGCGCGCCGCCACCGCCACGCCGTCTATCTCGAAGGCGACAGGCGCGCCTGTCTCATCCAGTCGCCTGAAGCCGGAATCTCTCGGCACCGAACACCTCCATGTAGCCGGGCGCATCCCCGCCGCGCTCCAGCGTCAACCAGCCGGGCAGCACCAGCGCATGCGCCGCCGCCAGCGTCACCCCGCTGTGACAGTTGATCACTGACGCGCCGGGGCATTCGCGCGAGCGCTCGTAGATCGGATTCCCGTCAGGGCTCATCACCCGCAGCGCCCCCCAGGCGCGGACCAGCCTCACCCGCTCGAGCAGCGGGAAGTAGCGGATGGCGCGGCGGGCGAGATGCGCCATGACCTCGGTACTTGTACCATCGTCGAAGCCCGCATCCTCTCTCGAGTCCCCAATCTGCACCGCCCCCTCGCCGACCTGGCGGACGCGCGCGAGCGGGAGTCTCAGGAACGGGCGGACCTTCTCGGTCACCAGCACCTGGCCGCGCTCGGGCCGGACGGGCGCATCGAGCCCGACCATCGGCGCAAGCCGGGCATTGCCGAGCCCGGCCGCGAGGACTACCTGTCCCGCGCGCCACTCGCTGCCCCCGGCGCACCGGATGCGGAAGCCGCCCCCCAGAGGTTCCACGGCCTCGACCGCCGCGCCGTTCACCAGCCGCCCGCCGGCGCGGGCGAAGGCGGTATGCAGCGCCCGGAGCAGGTAGAGCGGATTGACATGCCCGTCCATCGGGCAGTGGATCGCGCCCACCACCTCCGGGCCGATCTCAGGTACCAGCGCGCGGGCGGCATTGGCGCCCAGATACTCGAACGGGTAGTCGCCACCCAGGGCGTCGCGCAGCCCCTCGAGCTTCGCCACCCCCGCCGCCGCCTCGGCCTCGGACAGGAAAAGCGTCATGCCGCCGGGCTGGGAGAGCTCGGGCCTGACGCCACTGGCTGCAGAGAGTTCCTCTGCCAGCGAGGGCCAGAGTCGGGCCGAGAGCCGGGTCCACCGGGCATAGTCGGGCATCCCCGCGCCCTTGCCCTGCACCCAGATCAGCCCGAAATTGCCGCGCGAGGCGCGGATGGCCCGGTCACCCTCGTCGAACACCGTCACCTGCCGGCCAAGGCGGAGCAGGCCCCAGCCCACCGCCATGCCAACCAGCCCGCCGCCGATCACGGCGATCCGGGTCTCGCCCCTCGCATCTGGTCTGCCGCCGCCCTTCAGCTTCCGCTCCCGCGCCAGTCCGCGGCCGGCTGGCCTGGCCGAGGATGATGCCCCGGCCGGGCGGAGGAGGATTGCCGGCCCCGGATGATTCCTCCTGCTCGTGCAGAGACTCCACTGTTTCCACGTTCTTTGCCAGTCTCGAGGCTGCTAGGCTCCGATAAATCACATATCGGAGAGTGACGGCCCGGACAGAACGACGATGCGCCATCTTTCCATTCTTGCCCTTGGCGGAGACCGTATCGGACCCGAGGTCCTGGCAGCTGGACTCGACGTCGCCGGAGCGGGCGCGCGACTCGCCGGCTTCCGGCTCGATGTCGCCTAGGACCTGCTGCCCGGCGCCGCCTGGGATAAGTATGGCGCCTTCTGCCGCGACGAGACATTGCAGCCCGCCAGATCGGCGGACGCAGTGCTGGTCGGCACCGTCGGCGGACCCCGGTGGGACGGTATCCGGGTTCCCGGCGGGCCAGAGATGCGGGACGGGCAGCGCTGTGCCTACGATACCGCCGCCTGTGGCGGGGCCGAGATCAGGCGCTGCCGATGTGATCTCGCGAAATGCCGGCCGGATCGGCGAGGCCGAGTCCCGCGACAACGCAAGGCGGCCGCGTAACATCACTCCCTCGCTGGCCGAAGGCGCCTGGCCGGTCGACAGCTTTGGTTACGACGCGGGCATGCGCGACAAGTTCGAGGGAGGGCTGATACCGGCCGAGGTTCCCGACATGCACAACTGCCTGAAATGGGAACCGTTCGGCGTGGCGGCGATCGTGCTGCCGTGGAACTCGCCGATCGGGACGCTGATCTGCAAACTCGCCCCGTGCCTCGCCGCCGGCAAAACCGTCGTGATCAAGCCGTCCGAACACGCCTCCTGCTCAACGCTGGAGTTGACGGATCTGCTGCTCGACGCCGATCTGCCACCAGGTGTCCTGAACGTTGTCACGGGCTACGGCGCCACCACGGGCGAGCCCCTCATCGATCACCCCGATGTCCGGATCGTCTCGTTCACCGGCGGCACGGCAGGAGCGAGGGCCGGCGCCGCGGTGGCCGCGCGACAGGTCAAGCCGATCATTCTGGAACTCGGCGGCAGGTCACCGCAGATCGTGCTGGCA
Source organism: Limibaculum sp. (assembly GCA_039805905.1). Lineage (GTDB taxonomy): Bacteria > Pseudomonadota > Alphaproteobacteria > Rhodobacterales > Rhodobacteraceae > Thermohalobaculum. The sequence goes on from JBDIVM010000002.1 coordinate 530,669, forward strand.
GATGCCGATCTCGAGCTTGCCGCCAATGGCGTTGTCGCCGGAATCTTTCCGGTCGCCGGGCACCGGCTGCTGCTCGACGGGTGAATCTTTGCCGGCGTTCCGCACAGGACAACCCTCGCGCAGACCGAGATCTTCGGCCCGGTCGCCTCGAACACGGCCTGGGACGACGAGGATGAGGTCGTAAGGATGGCAAACGATACGATTGTCGGCCTTGCCGCCGGCATCTGGTGCAGCGACATTGCGCGCGCGATGCGGCTGACCGATCGGGTGGAGGCAGGCACGGGGTATGTCAAAAACTACTTCAATTTCACATCTTAAAGGCATGCCTAGGCTATAAAAAATCTGGCAACGGACGTGAGAACGGCTGGGAGGGCATGCGCTGCTTCCTGCAGACGAAGTCGGTCTGGCTCGCCACCCGGCCGCGCCGGCCGGACCCGCTTCCCGAATGAGCGGGCAACGGAACCGGCGCCCAACTGCGCGTGCGGGCCCGCCTACACAGCGTCCGTCGCTCGCAGCACGGGGAGGCAGGTATCGGCCGCTTGGAAACGAGAGTGCGGCGATGATCGCCGAGGCCGCTCTCACAATCCTCGCCGAAATCGGAGTCCCTGTGCACGCGAACGCCTTTGGCCAGCGTGGCGCCTCGAGTCCGGTGACACTGGCCGGCTCGGTGGCGCAGACCCTCGCCGAGACCCTTGCAGGCCTCGCCTTTGCGCACACGCTCGACCCGAATGCCCTGGTGATCTGCGGCCCGCGCGCCATGATCACCGGCCTGCGCACCGGCGGCTTCTGCGGCGGATCGGGCGAGCAGGCTCTGGCGACCGCGATGTGCTGCCAGGTGCTGCGGTTCTGGGACCTGCCCTGCTCCGTCATCGCCGGTGCTACCGACCGCAAGATGCCCGATGCCCAGGCCGGCTACGAGAAGGCGCTCACCGTGGTGACAGCACGCGCTGCCGGGGCCAATCTGGTGACCGAGGCTGCGGCATGCAAGCGGAGCTGATGGGCGTGAGCCACGAGGCCTATGTGATCGACAACGACATGCTCAGCGCCGTCTTGCGTTCCCGTGTGCCGCCGGACGTCTCGGATGCGACGCTGGCGCTCGACTCGATCCGCGCAGAGACCACGGGCGAGGGGCACTTCCTCGGCCAGGCCGAAACCTATGCGCGGATGAAGAGCGACTTCCTGTATCCCGAGATCGCCGACCGCCGCTCGATCGACGAATGGCAGCAGGCCGGCGCCCCGGACCTGCCTGAACGCGCCCGCGACCGGGCACGGGCGGTCCTGGCCGACCGCCGGCCAGCGCATATCGCCGAGGCGTTGTCGCGTGCGATCATCGGCGAGTTCAGACTCAGGGTAGAGCCGCACTGGCCGGCAGACCCCGGCGATGGGAAACACATGCGCAACCGGGAGGCGTGAGGCGCTGGTCATGGACGAGGTTCACAGCAAGCCCGACTTGCGCGGCGACCGGGTACCCGTCGCCGCAAGCGAGGCCGAAGCGCCCGGCGCCGCGCGCTTTCGCGCCATCAGGTGCAATGACGACGTCACCGGGCAGATGGCCGCGCACCTGACCGATACCAGCCTCTGCGGCATGGAAAGCCACGGTTTGATGCGAACCCTGCAATGCGCCGGGCAGTTCCGATCCGGTTACATCACGCCGAAGGCCGTGCCGCGTTGCCGCGCGACAGCTTCGGGCGCGCACGAGGTCGATGGCGGCGGCGGGATCGGCATCCCGGCCATGAACCTGGCTTTCGAGCGCGGCATGGCGCTGGCCCGCGAGACCTCGCGAGACAGGGATATCGGCGCTCGCCATCCGCAATGTAGGTCATACCGGGCGGCACCGAAGCGCGAGCCGTGTTAGGAGATTGCTGATGGTCTGCAACGCAGCGCCCGTCCTTGAAGGCGAAATCCTGGATCGCGGAGCCCCCGACCCGGACTCGCGCGAGATAACGCCGGGCTGGATCACCCGGAATCGTGATGTGATTCTGCGGGGCCGGGTTCTGGTGCAGGCCCTCGCGGTTGGCGCGCCGCCGCCGGCACGCCTGCTGCTTGCCGCGATCGCTGTTGCGGCCGAAGGCGTGGTGCTCGCCGCTGACGCCCGCCGCGGCTCGGTGGACGCCGGTGCCGCCGCAAGGCGCGCGGGGACGTTGCTACTCGAGGGCGCCACGCTGATTGCCGCGTCGTGCCTTGCCCCCGCTTCGCTCGCCCGTCAGGGTGCGCGCCTGCGCGCTGCGCGTGCCGCCCTCAACCGGTTAGCAGCGGCATCGGCATGCTGAGGGAGGATGGTCCCGAAAAGAGTTCAGCCGTTCAGCAGCCTTCTGAGACGAGCGCCCTGAGATCGTCCACCGACCGGAAGATGACGTAGATCCGGTCGCCCATCCGACCGGTTGGCAACACGACCGGAACGCCCTGGGGTGGACCCGTCTCGGTGCTGTCGATCTTCAGCCGGACGTTCTTCTCCCAGTGCGGGCGCTCGGTCCCATCCTCGGTGCGGATGAAATAGCTGTCGGCGCAGTGCCGGATCGACGCAATCCGCTGCCCGGGCGTCGCCTCGCCAATCGGCGTCGGGGCGACGCCCCGCAACCAGCCCGGCTCGATCAGCCCCATGGCAACGGCGCGCTCGCCGCCGCCCTCGCCGCCCGCGATCTCGAGGAAGGCGATCAGATCCGCCCGGCCTTGGGCATCCCACACGCCCGGGACGTCCATATAGGTTCCATCGATCATCCGGGCCGGATCCTCGAGCCAGGCGTCGAGCACCTCGGGCGTCCACTCGAAGCCCGCCGCGCGCAGGTTCGGCGAGTAGCGGACATAGCCCTCGGCGGTGCCGGCGCCGCGCGTCATGAAGCCGGCAAGGCTCGGGCCGGTCGTGTGCAGCCCGGGTTCGAGCGCATGGCAGGCGGCACAGAATCGGAACTGGTCAACGCCCTTCTTGGGATCGCCGTCTGCGAGCGCCGGGCCGACGAGTGCCAATGCTCCGGCGAGGAACCCGGAGGCAAGCGACATCAACTTCCGTCGAATGCGGCTTCCGGGGAGCGGGTGGACTGGGAAATTGTATGCTGTGCAGGGCATCTCGATCATCCCAGCGCGAAAGCGCGGCCGACGCCGGATGCGCCGACCGGGGCACCCTAGCGGGCAGCCACAGCCGCGCCAATCCCGAACACGCATCGCGCGCCGGTCACAAGGGGTCGTCGGAGGCGACCTGCAGCCGCCCGGCAACGCCGTGGCGGTCGATCAGCCGGGCGACGAGCCCGCTTGACCTGGCCTCGACGACGAAGCGGGTCAGGAACTGCAGCGCCTCCGGTCTGCCCGGTCGGGTGCCGATCGCCTGACGAACCGCGGTGAAACTCCCCTCCAGTACGCGTGCGCCGGGCAATTCGGCGGCATTGTCGAGCAGAGCCGGCCGGAGCCCCGCAAGGGCTTCGAGCCCGTCCTCGACGAAATGCCGGAATGCGCCGGCAAGACCTGACGCGCGGGAAAGCACGGCATGTTTCAGATGACCTGTGAGGTATAGGTCATAAGCGCTTCTTTCAGATACTGAAATCCTTGTATCAGGCTTGTCGATATCGGCAATCGTCCGGATCGGCGAGCCGGCCGGGACCAGGTAGGTCGCCGCGATCTCCACATAGGCCGGAGCGAAGGCAATCGTCTCGGCCCGGCTCGGTTCTGCGGCGATCAGGGCGATGTCCCAGACGTCATTCGCCACCGCATCGGCGACCTCGCCCGGCGTGTCGAATGGGACGAGCGACAGGGGCACGCCGAGTTGCGCCGCGACCGCGGCCGCCATGTCGGGCGCCACCCCGGCGGGACCGCCGGTCGCGCTGCGCCCGGTCACCAGCAGGATGTTGCCGAGATTGATTGCGGCCCGCAGCCTGCCGGTGGGCGCGAGCTGGTCGGTGAGTCGTCGGTCCATGGCGTTCCTTCCCGTCGGCAACACCGGTCAACGAGCCCGGGATCCCGCTCCGCCGCAAATGGCGCAAATCTCCGGATACGCTTTGCGCGGCCTCGCCAGAGTGACCGGTTTCCCGCCGCGGTCCAGCGAGAATCTTTGTCACATGGCCGTTCAGCGCGGCTCAGCAGCCTGGACTGAGCTGGTGTGGGCGGCAGCGGCGCCGGCGACATCGCCGATCGAATCGACCTGTACCCGCGGGGTGGCGAGGTGGATACCGGCGGCGGTGAATGCCTTCTGCAACGCCGCGTAGGCCTTGCGGCGGATCACGAACTGCTGTCCCGGCGGGCAGGTGAACTTGACGCCGATCTGGTAGTTGGCGCCGGTCATGGCGACCGCCCCCTGGCTTTTCAGGGGATCGATGAACTTTCCCGCCAGTTCCGGGTCGTCCATCAGCTCGATCCCGACCTTCTTGATCAGCTTGCGCACCCGCTCGATATCCTCGTCCTGCGGAACGTCGAACGAGAACTTGACCTTCACCCAGTCGCGGCTGTGGTTCTGGATCGTGCCCATCGATCCGAACGGAATGGTATAGATCTGCCCGCGCGGGTGACGAAGGCGCACCGAGCGCAGCAGGATCTTCTCGACCACGCCCTTGCCTTTGTCGGTGACAACAAACTCGCCGACCCGGAACGCGTCCTCCCAGAGATAGAACATCCCCGAGATGATGTCCTTGACGAGGGTCTGCGAGCCGAAGCCGATGGCGAGGCCAACAATTCCGGCGCCCGCGATCAGCGGCAGGATATTGAACCCGAGCGCCGCCAGTGCAAGGAGAACGGTCATCGCGACGACGAATACGCTCGCGGTCGCGCGGATGATGGGATAGACCGTGGCCATCCGGCTGCCGCCCGGGCCGCCGTCATCGCCGTCCGCAGTCGGACTGATGGCGCCCGGCGCTTCCGGCGCCCAGGCGTCGAGAAACGCCCGCGCCGCCCGCCAGATGGAAATGCCCGCTGCCAGAATCAGACCCGCAGTCACCAGGCGCGGCACGATCCGCCGCGCTCCCTCGCCGTCGGTCGCAAAGGGATCGACCTGCCAAGCGACCAGCACCAGCACGGCGGTCAGGACGATCGTAAGACCTTCCGCCAGGGCGAAGATGCCTACGGTAAAGCCGCGACGCGTCTCCCCGGCACCGGCCAGCATCGATTCACGCCATATGCGGAGTCCGGCGATGACGAACGGCGCAAGAACGAAAATGGCCATCGAGCCACGTGAAGATGCGGTCGTCGTCGCGCCCGGAACCAGGAACTTCTGTGCTTCCGTCATGAGCACCAGCATCGCAAGGCCTGAATAGAAGACATGCCAGTTACGGGCAGCACGCGCCGCGAGGGAGGTCGGTACACTGTCCGGCGCAAAGGCCGACGCGATCAGGCGCGCAAATGGTTTGCGAACCGAAATGAAAAAACCGCCGATCAGCACAAGCTCGATGCTCCGCGTCATCACCGCCAGCAGAGCTGTAGACTCGCCGCCGACGACGATCTGCATCGCGAATTGCCTCGTGAACGAGAGAATCGACCCCGCAACCAGTAACCAGCGGAACGGCCACATGACCTGTCCGGCCTCGGCGTCCGTCACGCCTGTCGGCCGCCGCGTGGCATCGCCCGGAGCCATGAGAAAATCCCCGATGCTTGCCAGCAGCCGGTAGCGCATGACAGAGGCGAGCAATGCTCCGCCCAGTGCCGCCATTGCGGGGCCGCTTCCGCGCATGACGATCAGCGTGGCCCAGGTTGCGACGGAAAAGAAGCCAAGCCGGATCGCCTGGCCGGCGGCCCACCAGGCGGCCCGTCGGATTCTCCCGGAATATGCGCCATCGGCCGGCCGCGGCATCAGCCGCGCCGCCACGGGTGCGATCAGGAACAGTTCGGCCGCGTAGATCGCGATCATGACGACAGCGGCGAGGGCCAGACACATCACCGGCCCGAAACCGTCCCCCGCCGAGGCCGCGGACCACCACTCGGCAATCCGTTCCGGAAGCGCGCCCGAGGAGACCGCGGCATCGATGAGAAGCTGCTCGGCCGATGCCTCACCCGATGCCGTGGTCACGATGCTGGCTCCCTCGGGTAGCTGCTCGGCAAGCCGCTGCACCGTCTCCGCGCCGCCTTCACCGGGTATGACGATCACGACACGCGTTTCGGACATTCGAACCCTCCGCCTGGTTCAGCCCGCCCACAATGCCCCACCGGCGAGGGAATGCGATACCATCTTCCGCCGGCCGTGCCGAGATCCCACTGTCAGCCCGGGTCGACTTTGGCGCGCGCATCGTCCGGTGGCCACCGATCGTCGCTGCGATGTGCCAGTATCCGGGCTCGCCCCGGCCTCTCGATCACTCCGCGTGCGGGATCGCGGACAAAAAAGTGGCGCCCATTCGTGACCGTGAAATCGGTACATCGGGCGCCACTGAAAGTTTGCTTTCAAGGACAGTAGAGAGAGCTACTAAATAACATCGTTAATACTCTATGATCAAAAGACTTTTGGTATCTCATTGAAACGAAACGGGAGATAATCTGTCAACGCGGCTGGGATCGTTTGATTCGCCGGCCAGGATTCGGGCATGCGGTTGGTCGTCGATATGCGCGAACATCGCGAGTGGCTTTGCCTGCACTCGCGCAACAGGCGAAAACTCCGGGCCAACCGGCATCTAAATGAGCCGATTCCCCGGCTCGCCGTATTCTGTTCCGGCGCGAAACAGGCTACCTTGAATCCCGTAGGAGTTGCGTCTGTATCAGGGAGTATGTGATGCCGTTCGAAGAGGAATCGGGGCTGGCGCCGGATGTGCTCGGGATCGCCCTGGAGTACCGCGCACACCTGCATGCCGAGCTTGCCCGAATCGAGGAGTTCCTCGACATCGGCGCCGAGCTCGCGCGAATCGGGTCGGCGCGGACGGTCGACTGGATGCTCGCGGATGACGGGACTCCTCCCGCGCGCCTGCACTCCTGATCCTGCCCTGTCGGCGGATGGCCCGGTCAGCGGGTTCCTTCAGGCTCCGGCCTGGGGGGACCTTCTCCGGGCTCTCAACCGTGCCGCCCGGATCAGCACGACCGCAATGACCGCATTGGCGGCAAGGACGATCGCGAAGGGCACCGCGTAGCCGCCCGTCAGCTCGATCAGCCCCCAGATGGCTGGCGGCGACCCCATCCAGCCGATCGACAGGAACCCGAAGGCGCGCCCGTTCATCTCGGCGAGGCGGCTTTCCTCGACCTCGAAGCTCATGGCGGTGACGAACACCGGGTTCCAGCACTGCCCTGCCAGACCACAGGCAATCGCAAGGGGCACAAGCAGCCAGGCCGGCGTTCCGGGTCCGACATTCAACAGCGCCGCGATCGTTCCGACTGCCACGACCGCAATCGCGCCGAGCACCGCAAGCGCGCTGCCGGTGCGATCGCAGACCCAGCCGAGCAGCGGCCGCCCGATCAGGGCGGTCAGATGCAGGTTCGACGCAAAGATGCCGGCCGCGATCGGGTCGAGCCCGGCGACTTCGAGAAGATAGAGATACGAGAAGATCGTGACCGCGTTCTGACTCACGGCGAACACCAGCCCGGCGCCCCAGAGGAAGCGCATGCTGCGCGGGACGCGGAACCGGTCCGCCAGAGCCTGGAGGCCCCGCCCAGGCACCCTCCCGCCCTCGTCGTCCAGCCGGAACAGCGGCCGCGCGAGGAGCGTGAAGCCGACAGCCAGGAAGATCGCGGCCGAGACCGAGAGAACGCCCGCCTGCCAGCCCGCGGCGACCATGAGCGGCGGCAGCGCCCGCCCGATCAGCGCCGCGGCCGCCGGCACCGAGGAATGCCGGATCGACAGGAACAGCCCGCGCATCCTCCGCTCGGCACTCCGGGTGACCATGGTCATGCCGACCGCCCCCTGCGGCCCGTAGGCAAGGCCGAAGAGAAACGCCGAGAGCATGACCATCCACCAGGTGCCGTGCAGGCTCAGCAGCACGGCCGTGCCCATCCCGGCAGAGACCAGCGCGACTGTGCCCATCCCCCCGAAGCGGGCGACCATGCTCCCTGTGAACGGACTCGAGCAGAAGGCACCGAGGAAGATGAACGCCACGGCAAGCCCGAAGTCGCGCTCGTCGAGTCCGTTCTCGGCGGCGAGCTCCGGCGCGAGCAGGCCGTAGCTCCAGAAGCCGACCGCCGCCACGCACTGCGTGACCGAGGCGGCTGCAAGGACTGCGAGCGCACTGGGTCGCGACTGACCGGAGGCTTTCGGGAAATCCATCGGAATCTGAACCCAGGATTGACGCCGGGTGGGCCTCTAAGGTCGGGTCGCCCCCGCGAGACTTATCCGGGAATCGCGGGCAACCGCGCCGCAAAGCCAGCGCGAGGACGCGGAATCACCAGTGTGATCGCAGGCCCGGACCCTCCGGCCGGCTGCGCTTGCGCAAGCCGTGCCGGGGCGCCGCGCCGGTGCTGCGTCATCGCGCGGCGGATATCTTGCACCGGGACATCGCGCGTCGTTGACCGGCCGGCAACCTGCGCTTACGGCTTTGGCGGTCCGGGGCCCCGCCCCGCGCGCCTGAGGAGGCTGCCGTGACATACTCCATGACATTCCGGGGCGTACTCGAGCATGTCCACATCACTGCCAGGGCCCGCGCGCCGATGCAGTCGCTGGCCGAGGCGCGGCTGATCGCGGGCCAGGGCATCGACGGCGACCGCTACCTGCTCGGCACCGGCACCTACTCGATGAAGCCCGAACCGGGCCGGCAGGTGACGCTGATCGAGGCCGAGACGCTCGAGGCGCTGGCCCGCGACGAGGGCATCACGCTCACCCCCGTCGAGCACCGCCGCAATCTGACGGTCCGCGGCGTGCCGCTGAACCACCTTGTCGGGCACCGCTTCCGGGTCGGCGCGGTGGTGCTGGAGGGGACGCGGCTGAATTTTCCCTGCCGCTATCTCGAACTCGTCACCGGCAAGCCCGTGCACGACCCGCTCGTCCACCGCTCGGGCCTCAACTGCATCATCGCCGAGGGCGGCACGATCCGGCCCGGCGACCCGGTCACCCCGCTCTGAGAGGCTGCGCATGACCCGCTCCAACCTGCCCCGGATCGACGCCGACCGCCTGTGGCGGCGGCAGACCGAGTTCGACACCATCGGCGCGACGCACGGCGGCGGGGTGCACCGGCTGGCGCTCACGGAACCGGACATCGAGGCGCATCGCCGGCTTGCCTCCTGGGCGCGGGCGCGGGGCTGGGCGGTGCTCATCGACGATATCGGCAACATGTTCCTGCGCCGCGAGGGAACCGACCCCTCACTGCCCCCTGTCGTCAGCGGCTCCCACACCGACAGCCAGCCGATGGCCGGGCGGTTCGACGGGCCGCTCGGCGTGCTGGCGGCGCTGGAGGCGCTGGAGACGATCGACAATGCCGGCATCGCCACCCGCCACCCGATCGAGGTCGCGGTCTGGAACAACGAGGAAGGCCCGCGCTTCACCCCGGCCTGCATGGGCTCGGCCACCTATGCCGGAGTGCAGCCGCTCGAGAAGATGCGCGCCGCCACCGACCCGGACGGCATCACCATGGGCGACTGCGTCGACCGGCTGAAGGCTGCCATCCCCGGCGCGGGCCACCGCGCGCTCGGCATGCCCTTCGCCGCCTTCGTCGAGGCGCATATCGAGCAGGGCGTGGTTCTCGAGTCGAGCGGCAAGGTGATCGGCACCGTCACGGGGATGCAGGGCTACCGCCGGTTCCGGGTCGAGGTGACCGGGCAGGACGCGCATTCCGGCACCACCCCCCGCGCGCGCCGCAAGGACGCCTTTGTGGCGGCGACCGAGATGGCGGTGGCGCTGCGGCACTCGTTCCTCGACGAGAGCGACACCATGCGCTTCACCATCGGCCGCTTCGAGGTGCTGCCCGGCGGAATCTCGGTGGTGCCGGGGAAGGTGGTCTTCACCGTCGACATGCGCCATCCCTCGGCCGAGGTGCTGCAGGCCGAGGGCGACCGGGTCGTTGGCATATGCGAGGGACTGAAGGGACCCTGCGCGGTTGCCGTGACCGAGTTTGCGGCGTCGGCACCGATGGAATTCCCCGAGGCGATGCGCGCCCGGATCGAGGCGACAGCCGAAGCGCGGGGCTACCCCAACCAGCGGATCTTCTGCGGTGCCGGCCACGATGCGCGGCATATTGCCCGGCTCTGCCCGGCCGGGATGATTTTCATCCCCTGCAAGGACGGGATCAGCCACAACGAGGCCGAGAGCGCCGAGAAGGAGCATTGCGCCGCCGCGGCGCAGGTGATCGCCGACGTGCTGGTCGGCCTCGCGCTGTAGGGTGCGCCCGGAATGAAAATCATCCGCACTGACCGCGAGCTGGAGACGCCGCATGTCGACGCCACGCTGCGCGGCCGTGGGCACGAGCTTGTGCTGCTGCCGGACGGCATCGCCGAGGATGCGCTGATCGCCGCGATCGCCGAGGCGGATCTGCTGCTGATGTGCTATACCCCCGTCACCGCCCGGGTCATCGCCTCGGCCCCCCGGCTGAAGGGGATCGTCAAGTACGGCGTCGGCATCGACGCCATCGACATTCCCGCAGCGCGGGCGCGCGGCATCCCGGTGGTCAACGTCCCCGAATACGCCGAGGAAACGGTGGCCGAGGGCGCCTTCGCGCTGATGATCGCCTTGGCGAAGAAGCTGATCCCGCTCGACCGGCAGATGCACCGCGAGGGCTGGGCCTGGCCCGAGGCGCGCTGGCTCGCCGCGGACATTGCCGGCAAGACGCTGGGGATCGTCGGGCTGGGCCGGATCGGCCGCAGCATGGCGCGAATGGCGGGCGCCGGCTTCCGGGCACGGGTGCTGGGCTATGACCCGAACGTGGGCGCCGCCGAGATGCGCGCGGCGGGGGTCGAGAAGTGCTGTGACCTCCGCGCCATGCTGGTGGAGTGCGACTTCGTCTCGCTCCACACGGTGCTGACGCCGGCGACGCGGGGCCTCTTCGGCCGGGCCGAGTTCGCGGCGATGAAGCCGACCGCGTTCCTCATCAACACCGCCCGGGGCGCGCTGGTCGACGAGGCGGCCCTGCTCGAGGCGCTGGAGACGGGCCGCCTCGCCGGCGCGGGGCTCGATGTCTTTGCGCAGGAGCCCCTGACGCGGCACGGTCACGGTCTCAGCCGGCTCTACACGATGGAGAACGTGATCCTGACCCCGCACCTGACCTTCTACACGGCCGAGGCGATGCGCCGGCTCGAGGACGAGACGCTGGAACGGTGCTTCGAGATTCTGGAGGGGCGGGAGGTCACGGTGAAGTCGGGGGATCCGCGGTTGAGGTAGCAGCGGGCTCGTTAAGCCCACCGTCTCCCAGTGGCGTGTTGGCCCCCTGCCCGAGCCTGACCAGCCCGGAGTGATAGATCCCCGACCAGCCACCTCCGCCGGCCCGGCCCCTCGGCTGAGCCGGCATCCGGCAGCGGGAGAGCGGCCCGCTCCGGCTGCGGCCGCCTGCCCCGCTACCTCGCGGCCCGCGTCCAGACCCCGGTGCCGTAGCGGCCCTGGATCTCCAGCTTGTCCGGCGCGAGCAGCCGGTACCGCCCGGTGTCGGCGAAGGGCGTCCCGTTCGGGATGATCGGGTTGTTGGCCCATGCGCCCGCGATCGACCACTGCCCGCTGGTGGACTGATAGGTGCCGGCGTGAACCGCGCCGTTCGACAGATCCGTGAACCGGTAGCGGCCATCCGCCCCGAACTCCATTGTCCAGCGGGCCGAACCGCCCTGCGGCATGGGGACGAAGATCTCCCAGAGCCCGGCGATCTCGGCAGCCGCCGGCGCCGGCGCGACGGTCGGCGTGGGGGTAACGGTCGGCGTGGGGGTAACGGTCGGCGTGGGCGTGACGGTCGGCGTGGGCGTGACGGTCGGCGTGGGCGTGACGGTCGGCACGGGCGCCACGACCACCGCCGGCTCGCGGCGCATCACCAGCACGAGCATGACGAGCACCGCGAGCCCGGCCCCGCCGATGAGCGCCGGCCTGAGCCAGGCGGAAGGCCGAGGGTCCGGGACCGGCGCCGGGTGCGGGATGTCCCGTTCCGTATCGCGCCGGGCGGTCCCCTGCCCGGGCGGCGGCTGAACCGGCCCCGCCGCGGGCGCCCCGCAGGTCGGGCAGGCAGCGTGCGCGGCAGCATTGAAGATGTGCCCTTCCGGGCAGCGCGTCATGCGTCTCTCGCCCGCAGCGTCGGTCATCTCGCCCTCACTGGCCGGCCTTGCTCTCGCCGGCTTTCGTCTCGTCCGCCTTCTCCTCGGCCGGACCCGGCGTCGTCGCGATCCGGTTCCGCACGATGGCCAACTCGGCCTCGCGCTCCTCCGCGGTCGCTTCGGCATAGGAGAACTTGTAGTCCTGATCGACCCGGACCGTCCCGATGAAATCGAAGGGCCTCTCGGCGGTGAGCGTCGTATTTCCGGCCTTCACCCAGAACCCCTGCCGGCCAAACGCATATAGCCACACATCGCACTTGGCAACCTCCGGCAGTGGATACGACAGGTTGACGAAGATCTTGTAGTTCGTGCTTCTGACTGCCTGGCCGACCATCTCTGTATCGCTGCCGGGGCCGCGGGAAAACTCCAAGCCATTGTCGTCCGCGAAGCCCTGTCGTCTGTTATAGCGCGGGTCGAACTTCCACGCCGGTTCGCCACTCTTGTCAAAGATGCGGTCCGATTCGATGAAGAGATCGACGTCTTGCCTACATGTATACAGTGTCGCGACGACGAATGGGTTGCGCCGCTCCAGCTCGTCGATCCGCTCCTCGGCCCGTTCTATCTGTGCGCTCTTCTCCTGGAGTTCCTCTTCCAGACCGTTGATCTGGCCCTGTGCGTACCCGAGCTGGGCGTTCACGCGATCGATGTCCTGGCTGACACCCTGGCTCAGCGCCTCGATCTCGGCGAGCGCATCGCCCGTCGCGAGCCCGGAGGTGGTGGCGCCGGACTTCGACTTGATCAGTTTGGAGAATATCTGCTCGGTGCCGCCGCGGATCCGGTTGAGGCCGCTGATCGCCGCATCGAGCCGGATGCGCAGGTCCTCGGCGTCCTGCTTCACGTTGGGGTCGAACACGTAGTAGCGGGCGAGGATCACCATGATGATCAGGAAGGCACCCATGGCGCCGCTGATCACGTCCATCAGCGACAGGCTGAAGATATTGATCTCGCGGGAGCGGGGACGCATGGCCTACTGCTCCATGTAGAGCCGGTTGATCAGGTTCTTCAGGCAATAGGTGCCGGCCCGGTTGACGGCGAGTTCCTCCTCCTTCTGCACGAGGTTCAGGAAGAGGACGATGATCGCGCTCCAGATCAGCGCGATCACGGTGGTGTCGAAGGCGACAGCGAGGCTGCCCGTCACAAGGCGGATCTCCATGCTTTCGGGGTCGATGAGGCCGAGCGCCGAGGCAATGCCCGCGACGGTGCCGACGAAGCCCACGGTCGGGATCGCCCATGCGAGATAGCGCAACAGCTGGTAGCGCAGGTCGACCTTGTGCGAGATCAGGTCGAGCGTCGCATTGAGCACGCTGACCGTCTGGTCTACCGAGCGGCTCGCCTGCGCCTGCAGGACCGAGAGGTCGATCAGATAGGGCAGGAAGCCGTTGTCGGAGTCAAACTGGCCGGTAACCTTGCGCCGGAGCGGCCCGAGATCTGCCAGCACGAGCACGGTCTGGTCGTCCTCCGGCAGGAATCCCCGCCTCAGGAAACCATGTTCCCGGCGCGCGACGCCCCAGCGCGTGAGGATTTCTCCCAGGGCCATGAAGAACAGGATGTGCTCGGCGTTCTGGATCGTGAACGGATAGGGAAAGACCGCATCGCCACGGCCGATCCAGAAGGCGCCGGCGCGCGGCGACCCGCCAAAGACGAGGTCGAGCGCGAGGATGAACACGCAGCCGGCGAGCGCCGAGACGCCGAGCATGCCGAACTGGCCCGGCACCCGGAACCACGCCGCCGTGCCGGCGGCAGACCCGTCAGAAGCAGTCATTCTTGCCCCTCCGCTTCCGTTGCGGCACCCGCGCCCCGGGGCGCAGGTGTCCGACCCTTGCTGCAGGATTCCGCCTGTTCAGTCGCGGGGCAACCCATTTCTGCGCGAAGTCGATCGCCGCCCGGCGGGACGGGAAGCGGCCTGCCCTATCCCGTCTCGCCCCGGACCCGCCGCTCCAGCCACTGCGCGGTCCGCAGCAGCGGTCCGTCGGCCCCTCTCGGCCCGACGAGCTGCACACCCAGCGGCAGGCCGCCGGCCTCGAGCAGCGGCAGGCTCACGCAGGGCGTGCCGGCATAGGTCCAGAAGGCGTTGAAGGTGGCGGGTCCGGTGCTCGTCAGCCCCTTCGGCGCCGGGCCGGGCGACGCAGGGGTCAGGATCGCGTCGAAGCGGGCAAAGATGGCCACCAGGGCGGCGTAGGCCTTCTCGCGATCGGCGACGGCCTGCCGGTAGACGGCCGAGGGAATCTCGCGGCCGATGACCACGAGCTGCGACAGGAGCGGGCTCATCAGCGGGCCGTGGCGGTCCGACAGCGGCCCGTAATGACGGGCGACGCCGTAGTAGTGGACGCTACGGTGCCACGCCCAGGCCTCGGCCAGCGCGTCGGGCAGCGCCACCTCCGCGCAATCGGCGCCGAGGCCGGCCGCAAGTTCCTCGAGCGCGGCGTGCATTGCCGGATCGCCCTGGCCCCAGACCGGCGTGCGGACGAAGGCGAGGCGCGGGCGGCGCGGCGGCTCCTGCATCGCGATCCGGGCCAGCGGCGGGCGCGAGCGCGGTCCGCAGGCCGGGTCGGCGGGGTCCGAGGCGGTCATGGCATCGGTCAGCACCGCCAGGTCCTCGACCGAGCGGCCATATGTCCCGATGGTGTCGAGGTCGTCCGACTGCATGGCGATGCCGGCGCGCGAGATCAGCCCGAAGCTCGGCTTCAGCGCGTGGACGCCGCAATAGCTGGCCGGCCGGATCACCGAGCCCCCGGTCTGGGTGCCGAGCGCGGCCGGCACCATACCCGCCCGCACCGCCGCCCCCGAGCCCGAGGACGAGCCACCGGGCGTGTGCGCCGGATCGACCGGGTTCCGGGTCTTGCCGGCAACCCGGTTGGCGAGCTCGGTCGTCACTGTCTTGCCGAGGATCACGGCGCCCGCGTCGCGGAGCTGGCGGACGCAGGCGGCGTCCGCCGCCGGGCGGCGACCCCGGTGGCCGAGAAAACCGTTCTCGGTCGGCATGTCGGTGGTGTCGATGATGTCCTTGATGCCGACCGGCACGCCGTGGAGCGGCCCGACCCCGTGCCCCAGCGCCCGCTCGGCATCGCGCCGGCGCGCCTCGGCCAGCGCGAGATCGGGGTCGAGGAAGGCCCAGGCCTGAACCTCCGGCTCGCGGGCGGCGGCGCGGGCCAGGCAGGCAGACACCAGTTCCTCGGATGAGAGCTTGCCCGCCGCGATCAGGCGGGCGGCCTCGGCGGTGCCGAGATCGGCGGCATCGGTCATGTCAGGGCTCCAGGAATTCCCGCGTCCAGCGGTCGTATTCGGCACGGCGGGTCACGCGGTCCATCAGCGCCTTCGGTGCAAGGCCGGTCAGCTCGTCGGGCTCGGTGCCCTCGCGCAGCGCCTTCAGCGTCGCATGCATCGCCTGGACGGCCGCCGGCAGCGTCGGGTGGCCACGCAGGCAGATCCGCAGCCCGTGGGCGGCGAGCGCGTCCGCGCTCATGGCGTTCCAGACCCGGCCCTCGACCACCACCGGTACCGAGACGGCGGCGGCCACCGCCTCGACCTCGGCGCGGGTCTCAATGCCGAGCAGGAACAGCGCGTCAACCCCCGCCGCCTCGTAGGCTCGCGCCCGTGCCAGCGCGTCGTCAAGCGAGGTGGCCCGGGCCGCCGAGGTCCGCCCGACGATGACCAGCGAAGGGTCGCTGCGCGCGGCGAGCGCGGCCCTCATCTTGCCGATGCCCTCCTCGACGGATAGCAGATGCGTCGCCTTGCCCTGCCCGAAGGCACGCGGCAGCGCAGTGTCCTCGATGGTCAGCGCCGAGACGCCGGCGGCCTCCAGCTCCTCGACCGTGCGCATGACGTTCAGCGCATTGCCATAGCCGTGATCGGCATCAACCATGAGGGGCAGCGCCGAGGCCCGGCTGATCCGGCGGCACTGCTCGGCGAACTCTGTCAGCGTCAACACGATCACGTCCGGCGCCCCGAGCACCGCCAGCGAGGCTGACGAGCCGCCGACCATGCCCATCTCGTAACCCAGATCCTCGGCAATCCGGGCGGAGAAGGCGTCGAACACCGAAGCCGGCACCAGGCAGCGCGGGCCAGCAAGATGCGCGCGAAAGCGCTCGCGGCGTTCGGTGAATGTCAATGGGGCCTCCGTCGCTTGATCGCGCCTGATGCTACGGCAGCTTCAATGCGAAGGAAATCACCCGCGGACCAGCCGCTGCTGACGCCAGACTGACCACAAGGCTGGTCGTGCACCCCGAGTCCGGGCGAGGCGGCTATCGGATTCCGCTGTCTCGGCACGGGTGGCCGCCAGTTGCGCAGGCTGCCTGCGGGGTCGGCATGGCCCTCGACGGCCGGCTCAATCATCTTTCCCGGCAGGGCTGAGGGCTGCGGCGGTCGATCAATCGCGAGCGCTTCCGTCAGCGTGCAGGCGTACCCGGCAGGAAGGATTGCTCACAGACAGCATCATCGTCAGTGCTTCGGCCAGGGGGATCGGGGGCCGCGGGCTTTCGGGCCATGACCCGGTCAACAGGCCTGAGCGGAGGGCCCGCCCTCGTCAACGCACCGGCGTAGACTCATCGCCCATCAGGGGCTCGTCCCGACGTCCGCGGCAAATTGGATGCATTGACATCTGCCGGGGCTCCGGGTCCGGCTAGCCTGCAAGCAGCGCCTCGGCCGCCCGGATTGCGTCTGCGGCCTTCGAAACATCCGGCCCGCCGCCCTGCGCGAGGTCCGGCCGCCCGCCTCCGCCCTTGCCTCCAACCGCCTCAACCGCCGCGCGGACCAGGTCCACTGCCGAAATCCGCCCCGTGAGGTCAGGGGTCACGCCAGCGGCAACCGCTGCCTTGCCGTCCAACTCGGCGATCAGCAGCACCGCCCCGGAGCCCAGTCGCGACTTGTGCTCGTCGATCAGCCCGCGCAGGTCCTTGGGGCTAATGCCACTCAGGCTCTGGGCCAGAAACTTCACGCCGCCGATGTCCTTCGCTTCGGCCTTCGCCGGCCCGCTGCCCCCACCCAGCGCCAGCTTTCGGCGCAGCTCGGCCAGCTCGGCCTGCAGCGCCCTGCGCTCGTCGAGCAGTGCCTGCACGCGCTCCGGAGCGGCCGAGGGGCGCACCTTCAGCGTGGCGGCGATCGTACCCAGCGCCTTCTCCTGCGCCTCGACATGGGCCAGCGCCACCGCGCCGGTCAGCGCCTCGATCCGGCGCACGCCGGCCGAGGACGCGCCCTCGGCGATCACCTTCAGGACTCCGATCTCGCCGGTCCGTTTCACATGCGTGCCGCCACAGAGCTCCATCGAGTAGACACGTCCGGCGGGCCCACTCTCGCCGGCCGGACGGCGACCCATTGTGACCACGCGCACCTCGTCCCCGTACTTCTCGCCGAAGAGCGCTCGGGCGCCCATCGCCTGCGCCTCATCCGGTGTCATGATACGTGTGGAGACCGCCGCATTCTGGCGGATATAGTCGTTCACCTCCGCCTCGACCGCGGCGACCTCGGCCGGGCTCAGGGGCTTCTGGTGCGAAAAGTCGAACCTCAGCCGGTCCGGTGCCACCAGGCTGCCGCGCTGGGCCACATGATCGCCCAGATGCCCGCGCAGCGCCTCATGCAGCAGATGGGTCGCCGAATGGTTTGCCCGGACCGCGGTCCGCCGCCCGTGGTCGACCGCGAGCTCTGCCGCCTCGCCCTGGACAATCTCGCCGTCCTTGATCTCGGCCTCATGAACGAAGAGGCTCCCTGCCCGCTTCCTGACGTCGAGCACGCGGGCGCGCCCCGTCACGGTCCGGATCACGCCCTGATCGCCGACCTGGCCGCCGGACTCGGCGTAGAAGGGGGTCTGGTTCACGATGATCTGCACCGTCTCGCCTGCCCTGGCCGACAGGACCCGGCTGCCGCCCTTGACCAGCGCCCTGACCACGCCCTCGGCGGATTCGGTGTCGTAGCCCAGGAACTCGGTCGCGCCGGTTTCCTCGCGGAGGTCGAACCAGACGCCCTCCTCGGCCGCCTCGCCCGATCCCGCCCAGGCGGCGCGCGCCTTGGCCCGCTGCTCGGCCATCGCGGCGTCGAATCCTGCAATATCGACCTTCCGCCCCTGCTCGCGCAGCGCATCCTGGGTGAGGTCGAGCGGGAAGCCGTAGGTGTCGTAGAGCCGGAACGCCGCCTCTCCGGGCAGCGATGCCCCCGGCGGAAGTTTCGCCACCTCGTCGGCCAGCAGGCCCAGGCCGCGGTCCAGCGTGCGGCGGAAGCGGTTCTCCTCCAGCTCCAGCGTCTCGGCGATCAGCGGCTGGGCGCGGACGAGTTCGGGATAGGCCTGCCCCATCTGCTGCACCAGGGCCGGCACCAGCCGGTGCATCAGCGGTGCGTCGATGCCGAGCAGATGGGCGTGGCGCATCGCCCGGCGCATGATCCGCCGCAGCACGTAGCCACGGCCCTCGTTCGAGGGCAGCACGCCGTCGGCGATCAGGAACGACGTCGCCCGCAGGTGGTCGGCGATGATCCGGTGATGGATGCGCCCGGGCCCGTCCGGCTCGCTGCCCGAGGCCTGCGCGCTCGCCTCGATCAGCGTCCGCATCAGGTCGGTGTCGTAGTTGTCGTGCTTGCCCTGAAGCACCGCTCCGATCCGCTCCAGGCCCATGCCGGTGTCGATCGAGGGCTTCGGCAGATTCTCGCGCCGCCCGTCGTCGAACTGCTCGAACTGCATGAAGACGAGGTTCCAGATCTCGACGAACCGGTCGCCATCCGCATCGGCCGAGCCCGGAGGGCCGCCCGGAATGTGCGAGCCATGATCGTAGAAGATCTCCGAGCAGGGACCGCAGGGACCGGTCGGCCCCATCGACCAGAAATTGTCCGAGGTCGGGATGCGGATCACCCGGTCGTCCGGGAGGCCGGCATGTTTCTTCCAGATCGACGCGGCCTGGTCGTCGTCGTGATAGACCGTTACCAGGAGACGGTCCTTCGGCAGTCCGAACTCCTTTGTGATCAGGTCCCAGGCCAGCGGGATCGCGAGTTCCTTGAAATAGTCGCCGAAGGAGAAGTTCCCCAGCATCTCGAAGAAGGTGTGGTGCCGCGCGGTGTAGCCGACATTGTCGAGATCGTTGTGCTTGCCGCCCGCGCGCACGCATTTCTGCGAGGTCACGGCGCGCACATAGTCGCGGTGCTCGAGGCCGGTGAAGACGTTCTTGAACTGGACCATGCCGGCGTTCGTGAACATCAGCGTCGGATCGTTGCGCGGGACCAGCGGTGACGAGGCGACGACCTCGTGGCCATGCTTCGCAAAATAGCTCAGGAACGCCGACCGGATTTCATTGAGAGACGGCATGGGTGCCCCGCGACATGCATTGCGATCCGGCGCTGTCATATCCCGGGGCCTTGCAGGTGTCCACCTGCGGCATTGCGGAGAACCGGCAGCGTTTCAAAGGGCCGGGGCACGAGCCTGCCAGGAGCCTCGCTGCAAACGAAACGCGGCCCCGCCGAGGGGGCCGCGCATCCGGGCGGCTGCCGTCAGGCCGGATGACGGGATCAGGCTTCCAGCACCTCGTCCTCCTGGCTGGCGTCGTCCGCTCCCATGGCGAAGTCCAGCCCGTGAGCGGCACGGATCTTGTCCTCGATCACAAGGGCGATATCCGGGTTCTCCTTCAGGAACAGCTTGGCGTTCTCGCGGCCCTGTCCGATGCGCTGGTCGGCGAAGGAAAACCAGGCGCCGGACTTCTCGACCACACCGGCCTTGACACCGAGGTCGATCAACTCGCCGGTCTTCGAGATTCCCTCGCCATACATGATGTCGAACTCGACCTGGCGGAAGGGAGGCGCGACCTTGTTCTTCACCACCTTCACCCGGGTCGTGTTGCCCACCACCTCGTCGCGGTCCTTGATTGCGCCGATGCGGCGGATGTCCAGGCGGACGCTGGCGTAGAACTTGAGCGCGTTGCCGCCGGTTGTCGTCTCGGGCGAACCGAACATCACCCCGATCTTCATGCGAATCTGGTTGATGAAGATCACCAGGCACTTGGACCTCGAGATCGAACCGGTCAGCTTGCGCATTGCCTGGCTCATCAGACGGGCGTGGACGCCGACCGAGCTGTCGCCCATCTCGCCCTCCAGCTCCGAACGCGGCGTCAGTGCCGCGACCGAGTCGACGACGATGACCGAGACGGCGCCCGAGCGCACCAGCGTGTCGGTGATCTCGAGCGCCTGCTCGCCGGCATCGGGCTGCGAGATCAGCAACTCGTCGACATTGACGCCAAGCTTGCGTGCATAAGCGGGATCGAGCGCATGCTCGGCGTCGACAAAGGCGCAAATGCCGCCCTTCTTCTGCTCCTCGGCGATGGCGTGGAGCGCCAGCGTGGTCTTGCCCGAACTCTCGGGCCCGTAGATCTCGATGATGCGGCCCTTCGGCAACCCGCCAATGCCGAGCGCGATATCAAGGCCGAGCGAGCCGGTCGAGATCGCCTCGATGTCCATCGCCGCATCGCGCTGGCCGAGCTTCATGATCGAGCCCTTGCCGAAATTGCGCTCGATCTGCGCCAGGGCCGATTCGAGAGCCTTCTGCTTGTCCATTTCGCGCCTTTCGCCCAGCCTCAGCAGGTTGTCGTTCATCGTCCCGGCTCCTTATTCCACATCGCCAATGGGGTTGCAAACGCAACCATGTTCTCATGATGTTCCCATAAAATTCGGGACAAATAAAGAACAAAGTGAGCCCGTTTACCCAGTTTGCCAGATGATGGTTGAGGAAACGTTAAGCCGCCGGATCAGTTGCTCCGGCCAAGTGCATCCTTGACCTTCACAGTCAGATCGGTGAGCGAAAACGGCTTTGGCAGGAACAGAAAATCGTGGTCCAGCAGGTGCCGCCGGAAGGAATCCTCGGCATAGCCGGAAATGAACACGACCCTCAGTCCGGGCCGCATCTTCCGGGCCTCGGCGGCAAAGGTCGGTCCGTCCATGCCCGGCATGATCACGTCCGACACCAGAACGTCGATGACCGTTTCGGCCGTTGTGACGATCTTTAGCGCATCCTCCGCCGACGAGGCTTCGAGAACATGATAGCCGCGGAGCCGCAGCGCCCGGGAGGCAAAGGATCGGACCGGGTCCTCGTCCTCGACGAGAAGCACTGTTCCGTGCCCGGTGAGGTCCTGCCGCTCTGTCGCCTCCGCCGAGGCCTCGGTTGCGTGATCCGGTGTGCCGGCTGCTGTCTGTGGCAGCAGGATGCGGAAGCAGGCCCCGCCCTCCGGGCGGTTCTCGACAAACACGAAACCACCAGACTGCTTGATGATCCCGTAGACAGTCGGCAGACCGAGGCCCGTCCCCTCGCCCTGCGGCTTCGTCGTGAAGAAGGGCTCGAAAACCCTGTCGATGACGGCGGGATCGATGCCAGTGCCGCTGTCGGACACGCTGATCTCGACGTAATCGCCTTCCGGAACATTGATGCCCTGGACGGGCGCTTCCGCAGATACCGAGAGCACCCTTGTGGCAATCGTGACGATCCCGCCGCCGGGCATCGCATCCCGTGCGTTGACGACGAGGTTCATCAGTGCCTGCTCGAGTTGCTGCTGGTCGGCGCGGACAAATCCGCGCTCAGCACCGTGTTCGACGATCAGGGTAACCTTCTCCCCAATCAGCCGGTTCAGAAGGTAGAGCGAATCCGACACCACATCCTGCACCGACAGGAGTTTCGGAGTCAGTGTCTGCTTGCGGGAGAAGGCCAGAAGCTGCCGCACCAGAGCCGCCGCGCGGTGTGTGTTCTGGCGGATCTGCATGAGATCCGAGTAGTCGGGGTGAAGCGCGTCCTTGCCCAGAAGCAACAGATCCGAGTGGCCGCTGATTGCCGTGAGCACGTTGTTGAAGTCATGCGCCACTCCGCCGGCCAGCTTGCCGATCGCCTCCATCTTCTGCGATTGCGCGAACTTGTCCTCGAGCGACCTGATTTCGCTGGCGTCGCTGAGCACGCCCACGAGTATGTCGTCCTGCTCGAAGACCGACCGGGTCAGGACAATATGCAGGAATGTGTCTCCGGAGGCGCCGCGCAGCCGTACCATCTCGCGCCGCCCGCGCGGATCGGCGGAAGCTTCGGCGAGGAACGCCTCGACAGGGCGACCGAGCGACTCGACGATCTGAGAAAGCTCGATGCCAGGAACGGGCATACCCCCGATCATCTCGCGGCAGAGTGCATTGGCCCAGAGCACGCGTCCATCCAGATCCAGATGCATCAATGCCGTCGGCACGCCATCGAGCGCCAATCGGATCATGTCGGCCCTTCCGGGAAAGCCGCTGTGGTGCTGGGCGAGATTCCGCAAGCCCCGGGCAGTGTCATCGGCGTCCGCAGTCGCCCCGATGCAAAGCTCCGATGGCTCCGGCAGCGTCCAGATCAGCAGCCCGGCCTCGTGGCTGCGAACCGCGACTGTCTGGGTCGGATTTGCACCGATCCGCGCAGCAACAGTCGCGATGGAAAGACCGCGCCTTCTGGCGACGGTCGCCATCCGGTAAATCAGGCTGTCATCGACCTCGTAGGCACCCGCGAGATAGGCCGCGATATCCCCCGATCCGGGACCAAGCCGCTCCTCCATCGCGCCGTTCACCTCTCGGAGGTGTCCGTCGGCCGCCGTCAGGGCTGCCGGCAGATCGGCAGCCGCGACCCAGCGCCCCGCCCTTGCGCGGGCCGACTGCTCACGGTCCAGCAAGTCGAGCAGACGCGACGGCATCGCGGCGCACGGTCTCCCTGGTGGCTTTGCGGCTTCAAGTGCCACTCCAATACCTTAACGAAATCTGAACCTGCGCGCAGCCCTTGCATTCAGAGGCGGGCTCGCCCGTTCACGGCCGCGCGGACGGCGGTTCAGGTGAGCCGCACGACCTCGGCGGCAAAGAAGCCGTCGCCGCCGTCAAGCGGTGTCAGAGACAGCGGCGCGCGGCCCGACCGGAAGTCCGGCCGCTGGGCAAGGAAGGCATCTACCCTTTCGGAATTCTCGGCCGGGACAAGCGAGCAGGTTGCGTAGATCAGCCGGCCACCGGGACGAACGGCCCTGGCGGCGGACGCAAGGATGGAATCCTGCAGGGAGACGAGGTTCGCAAGGCCGGCCGGGGTCAGCCGCCACTTCGCATGCGGATTGCGCCGCCAGGCCCCCGAGCCCGAACATGGCGCATCGACGAACACGAGATCACAGCGGCCATCGAGCTCATCGGTCCGACCGGGCGGGCAGAGAGTGACCGACGCACCAGCGCGTGCAGCCCGATCCTTGATCTGCGCGAGACGTCCCGCGGAGATGTCGTGGGCGTAGATGCGACCCGCGCCACCCATTGCCGCCGCGAAGGCCAGGCTCTTGCCCCCGCCGCCAGCACAGTAGTCGAGGACCGTTTCGCCCGTACGCACGCCGGCGTAGCTGGCCGCGGCCTGGCTGCCGGCATCCTGTATCTCCACCAGACCACCAAGATAGGCATGGCTCGCGGCAAGTGCCGTCCCGCCCCCCGTCACGCGGAGGCAGCCGGGCGCCAGCGGCCCGCGCTCCGCCGTGATTCCGCTCGCGGCAAGCGCCGTGATTGCCGCATCGAGATCGGATTTGAGCGAGTTCACCCGGAGGAACAGTGGAGCGCGCTGCCGGAGCGCGGCCAGGGCCGGCTCGGCCACTCCGTCGAGATGTGGCAGCAGCCAGTCCGGGAGATCCAGTCGCACCCCGGCTGGCGCCGAGTCGAGCGGCGAGCCGCACCCATTCCGCTCGGCCTCAGCAAGAGGCGCCGGACCGTGACGCAACCCTGCGAAGAGCACCTCCCGGTCCGCTGCGCCGAGGCCGTCCAGGATCAGATTGCCGAGAAGCAGCATCCTGCCGCCGGCGGGCTCGGGCACCCCGGCGACCCAGGCGGCCGATCGCATCCGCCGGATGGTGTCGTAGACCAGATCGCCCACCGCGCGCCGGTCGCCCGACCCGGCGAAGCGGCTCGCACGACTCCATTCCGCAAGCACCCTGTCGAGACTCGTTCCGCCGGCGGCCCACCGGTCGACGACCTCGATTGCCGCCTGAAGCCGGGCAGCCGGAGTCATGGCGAGACCAAGCCCTCGCCGTCGACGATCACAGCCGACACCCGGACAAAGACCCGTCGGCCGACCGGACCATCGCCCGAGGCCACCTGATCACCATCACCCGAGCCGGTAGTTCGGGCTCTCCCGGGTGATCTGCACGTTGTGGGCATGGCTCTCGCGCAGTCCTGCCCCAGAGATCCGGACGAAGCGGCAATTCGCGCGCATCTCGTCGATCGTGCGGCAGCCGGTATAGCCCATCGCGGCGCGGAGCCCGCCCAGCAACTGGTGGATCACCGCCCCCGCCGCTCCCTTGTAGGGCACCTGGCCCTCTACGCCTTCCGGCACCAGTTTGTGGGTGTCGGACACCTCCTGCTGGAAGTAGCGGTCGGCCGAGCCCCGCGCCATGGCGCCGACCGAGCCCATGCCACGATAGGACTTGTATGACCGGCCCTGGTACAGAAACACCTCGCCCGGCGCCTCATCCGTGCCGGCCAGCATCGAACCGACCATCGCGCAGCTTGCCCCGCCTGCGATCGCCTTGGCGAGGTCGCCTGAGAACTTGATGCCGCCATCCGCGATGACCGGGTGTCCGGTCTTGGCCGCTTCGCCGGCACAGTCCATGATCGCGGTCAGCTGCGGCACGCCGACTCCGGCGACGATCCGCGTGGTGCAGATCGAGCCAGGGCCGATGCCGACCTTGACCGCGTCCGCCCCGGCGCCGATCAGCGCCCGCGTCGCCTCGGCGGTCGCAACGTTGCCGGCGACGATCTGGACCGCGTTCGACTGCTTCTTGATCCGCTCGACCGCCCGGCTGACCGCGATGGAATGGCCGTGCGCGGTGTCGATGACGATGAGATCGACCCCGGCATCGATCAGCGCCATTGACCGCTCGAAGCCCGCGTCGCCCACGGTCGAGGCAGCCGCTACCCTGAGGCGCCCCATCGCATCCTTGCAGGCGATCGGGTTCAAGACCGCCTTCTGGATATCCTTGACCGTCAGCAGGCCGGTGCATTCGCCGGCGTCGTTGACCACGATCAGCTTCTCGATCCGCCGCTCCTGAAGGATCTTCTTGGCGCGGTCGAGATCCACCGGTTCGCGCACCGTGGCGAGGTTCGCGGCCGTCATCAGGGCCGAGACCGGTGTCCCGGGATCCCCGGCAAACCGGATGTCGCGGTTGGTCAGGATGCCGACGAGACGGCGGTCCGCGCCGACGACGGGGAAGCCCGTGATGTTGTACTGGCGCTGCAACGCCTGGGCGTCGGCGAGGGTCTGGTCGGGACTCAGCGTCACCGGATTGTAGACGATGCCGGATTCGAAGCGCTTCACCTGCCGCACTTGCTCCGCCTGCTCGGCGGTGGTGAGGTTGCGGTGGATCACGCCGATGCCGCCGGCCTGGGCCATTGCAATCGCCATGGCGGCCTCCGTCACGGTGTCCATTGCCGAGGACAGCAGCGGAATGTTGAGTTCGATCGTGCGCGTCACCCGGGTACGGACATCGGCATTGGCCGGCATGATCTCTGATGCGGCCGGAACCAGAAGGACATCATCGAAGGTGAGCGCCTCACGAATCTCCATGCGGATTTCCTCCGGAGCTGCGGTGTTGGCGGCTCCCTATCTCACGTTGGCAACGAAAAGGGAAGATGATTGAATGACGGCGCACCAGCGAGGAAAGTTCGACGGATGAAATGGACCCGGATCCTGGTGGCGACAATCCTTCTGGGGCTCGCCACAGTGCGGGCAGCGGATGCCGACGAACGGCGAGTCCAGGCCGCGGATGTCATCGCCGTCCTGACCGCCGACTGGACCGGTGATGGAGGTATCGACCGCGCGATACTCGTCGACAATGGCGGTGGGTATGCCGACCTTCTGATCTTCGCCGAGCGTGACAACCGTATGGAATTGGTTGGAGAATCACACTCGGCCGTCTGGCTCGGACAGGCGTGGGGAGCATTGCCCGAGCTCGGCCTTTCCCATGCGGGCGGACTGCAGGTAACCGCGATGAACGAGGCCATCGGCCGCCACCGCTGGCGCGAGACGCTGACGATCCTTTACCGCGACAGCCGCTTCGTGGTCGGAGGCTATACCTACGGCGCCTACGACACGCTTGATCCGGATGTGGGGCAGGATTGTGATGTCAACCTGATGACGGGCCGGGGCATCGCGGGCGGGAGAGTCTTCAAAAGCCCGGCGCGTGCCGTTCCGATCGAACAATGGAGCGCGCAGACGATCTCTGCCGCCGATGTCTGCCCCGCAGACTGAGACGAGAGCAACGCTTGATATCAACGGCAATATCACATGAGATAGGTGGCATAAAAAATGACCCCACAATTATTTTTTCTAATCATTGGAGATCACATTGAAAGGCGTCGTTCTCCTGACTCTCACGCAACCTGCATCGATGATTGCACTTTCGGGGGGGCGCAGGTTCCCGCCGGCAATGGCTCAGCGGATCAATCCGAAGACGGCTCAGGTCGGAACCCGACCGCAACCACGAACATCTCGGCCGAATCCTTGCGGCTCGAGGGCGGCTTGAAATGCTGCACCTTCTCGAATCGCCGTTTCAGGAGCGCCAGCAGTTCATTCTCGGTCCCGCCGCGCAGTACCTTGGCGACGAAGGTCCCGCCCGGCGCCAGGACGTCGAAGGCGAATTGCGCCGCGGCCTCGGCCAGTGCCATGATTCGCATGTGGTCTGTCTGACGGTGCCCGGTCGCGGCGGCGGCCATGTCGGAGAGCACCGCGTCCGCCTGGCCACCAAGCCGTTCCTTGACGGCCGCGTCGGCATCCGGTGCCAGAAAGTCGAGATGCATCAGTTCCGCCCCCGCAATCGCCTCGACCACCTGAAGGTCGACGCCGATCACTCGGCCCTGCCGTTTGCCCGCCTTCCCTCCCTGGGCGTTGACACGCTGCACCGCCACCTGGCACCAGCCGCCGGGGGCGCAGCCGAGATCGACCACCCGCGCACCCGGCAGCAGGAAGCGGAAGCGGTCGTCGATCTCCAAGAGCTTGAACGCGGCCCGGCTGCGGTAGCCCTCGCGCTGTGCGCGCGCGACATAGGGGTCGTTGAGCTGGCGCTGCAGCCAGAGCGTCGACGATATCGGGCGCCCCCTTGCCGTCTTGACCCTGACCTTGAGCGGCCGCGCTCCCTTCGCGGGCGGCTTCTTGCTCCCGCTCATTGCGCCGCGATCCGGCGCTGGTGGAGGAGGCCATAGAGAATCCCCTCGCGCAGCCCTCGATCGGCAATGCGCAGCCGCTCGACCGGCCAGAGCCGCAGGATGGTCATCAGGATTGCCGCTCCCGAGAGAACAAGCTCCGCACGCCCGGGCCAGATGCCCGGATGGGCGACATCGTCGACAGTCGACGACAACAACCGCGCGACGATCTCGGCCGCACCGGAGACCGGCATCCAGAGACCGTCGACCCTGACCCGGTCATAGCTCCGAAGCCCGAGGTATATCGCCCCGAAGGTTGTCGCGGTTCCGGACACGCCGATGATCTGGAGGTTCGCCGTCAGCGCGTCCCGGTTCGGCGAGCGATAGGGTATGAAACGGCCCAGATGCTCTTCGAAATGCTCTGCCATTGCCGAAAACCGCGCCCGCGCGTCGCCCGCACCGGCAAACCGGTCACGGAGAGTCGATACGCCCGTCGGTACGGAAATCCAATCGGCAATATGGGCCGCCGCGGCACGGGAATGGTCGCACTCGTGGCCCCGCCGGCCGGTCGGCGCCAGTGCCCGGATCAGATTGATCCGCCGGCTCGGCGGGGTGCGGGACATGTCGATCCAGATCAGTTCGGTCGACCCCCCGCCGATATCGAACACCAGCAGATGCTCGGCTTCGAGATCGATCAGGGGCGCACAACCCGCAACCGCCAGCCTGGCCTCCTCCTCGGCCGAGATCACCTCGAGATGCAATCCGACTTCACGCATGACCCGGCGCGCGAACGTGGCGCCGTTCGACGCCCGACGGCACGCTTCGGTGGCGACGATGCGCGCGTCGGACACCCTGTGCTGCCGGATCTTTGTCGCACAGATCCGGAGCGCCCGGAGCGCCCGCTCCTGCGCCTCGGATGCAAGGACATTGGAGTGCTCCATGCCCTCGCCGAGCCGGACCGCCCGCGAGAACGCGTCGATCACGGCGAAGCTGTCGCCCGCGGGCTGCGCGATCAGCAAGCGGCAGTTGTTGGTCCCGAGATCAAGCGCGGCCAGCGGCGCCTGGCAGGAGTCTTCCGGCCCTTCGCCTTGGCGCGCCGTCAAATGACCGCCTGCCAGGTCCGTCCCGCTGCCCGATTCCCGTCTCACCGGTTTCTGTCACAATCATCTTACACGACATCCTAGCTCTAGGATGCCGGGCGGGCCGGGACAAGCGAGTCGATGAGACCTCAGCCGCAACTGGCTGCGAGATGCACGGGCTCCGCGGCGAGCCCGAGAGCCCGGCAGACCTCGTAGACCCTATCCGCCTTGTTCAGCGTGTAGAAATGCAGATGCGTGACTCCGTTCTCGAGAAGGCTGTCGCACTGCTCGGTGGCGATGGCTGTCGCGAGAAGGTCATGGGATGCGCTGTCCTCCGCATGGTCGAAGGCGTTGAACATCCAATCCGGAATGCTTGTCCGGCAGCTGTCAGCGAAGCGGACGGTCTTCCAGAAATCCTCGATCGGCAGGACGCCCGGCAGGATCGGAGCGGTGATGCCGGCCGCGGCACAGTCGTCCCGGAACCGGTAGAAGTGCTCGTTGTCGAAGAACAGCTGGGTGATCGCACCTGTCGCCCCCGCATCGAGCTTGCGCTTCAGGTGCTCGATGTCCGCTTCGCGGCTGGCCGCCTCCGGATGGGTTTCCGGGTAGGCAGCGACCCAGATCTCGAACTGCCGCATCTCAGCGAGCGCGGCTATCAGCTCGACCGAGCCCGCGAAACCCTCGGGGTGGGCAGTAAAACGGTCCTGGCCCCTCGGCGGATCGCCACGAAGCGCAACGATCCGGCGGCAGCCAAGCTTGGCGTAGCTCCGTGCAACCCGCAGCACATCCTCGCGCGAGGCGCCTACGCAGGTCAGATGACCCGCAACGTTGAGCCGGGCACAGTCGCGGATCGCGAGCATCGCCGACATAGTGCGATCCCGCGTCGCGCCCCCGGCACCATAGGTGACCGACACGAACTCCGGAGCGAGAGGCGCCAGCCGCTGGACCGCAGACCACAGCCCCATGCTCGCCTGCGGCGAACGCGGCGGAAAGAACTCGAAGCTGATCCGGAGTTCCCGGTTCGGCGGCGCTGCGGTCATGGAACAGCCTTTCGAGACGGCCTTCGTGAGGTGGCGCTGAGAACAGACACATATGAATCTAGAGAATATCATGGCGGCTGGATCAAATCGACAGACTACGAGCCGAAACCCGATATGCCAATGACGGGCGGGGTGGGCACCGGCAACTTCCGGCAAGCTCGTGTCGCGGATGTCGCTCGCCAAGTCGAAATTCTGCGTTCGCGGAATTCTGGCTCGGCTATTGAGGGACGCGTCGAGG
This sequence comes from Limibaculum sp., assembly GCA_039805905.1. GTDB lineage: Bacteria > Pseudomonadota > Alphaproteobacteria > Rhodobacterales > Rhodobacteraceae > Thermohalobaculum. Next base: position 560,248 of record JBDIVM010000002.1, read on the forward strand.
GGCATCGGGACCGAACAATGGCGCAGATGATGATGGTCTACCGGCGCGGCAACCCGGCGCGGGCCATCGCGCAGCAGGATCATGGGGCGGCAATGCACCATTTCCCCGCGCACATAGCGCGGGCGACAGATGGCCACTCGACGAAGGTGGGCGCGCGCCACTCCGATGCCTATCTTGCAGAGTCTAGGTGTGGCGAGCCCGTCGAGGTCCAGGGCGACCTCGATCAGCTCGGGGCCGAATGCGACGCGGAGCGGATCGGGGCCCTGATCGCGAACGGTGACGCAGTGACGGCCCGAATCTGACAGGGGAGACGACGCTGATGGCAAATGTCTTCAATCTCTTCGGGCGCAAGGCCCGGCCCGAAGCGGCGCCCGATGCGGCCGGCGCGCTGGCCCGGTTCCTCGACGGCTTCTCGATCGAGGTGATGCCGCGCACCGCCGAGAAGATCGACGATTTCCGCGCCATCCTGCCCGCCGGCACGCGGGTCTACATCGCCCATATCGACGGCACCCCGATCGAGGAGATGGTCGCCACCGCCAAACGGATCGCCGGCGAGGGCTTCCCGGTGATGCCGCATTTCCCGGCCCGGATCATCGCCGACGAGGCAGTTCTGGCCGACTGGGTCGCCCGCTACCAGGGCGAGGCGGGGATCGACCAGGCTCTGCTCCTCGGTGGCGGCATCGACACGCCGCACGGCAAGTTCCACTGCTCGATGCAGCTGATGGAGACCGGAATCTTCGACAGGGCGGGGTTCAAGCGCCTGCACGTTGCCGGCCACCCGGAGGGGAACCGCGACATCGACCCGGACGGCTCGGACCGCAACGTGATGGCGGCGCTGCGCTGGAAGCAGGCCTTCGCGGAGCGCACCGACGCCGAGATGGCGATGGCCACCCAGTTCTGCTTCGAGGCGAAGCCGGTGATCAAATGGGTCGAACGGCTGCAGCGCGAGGGCATCCGCCTCCCGGTCCATATCGGCGTCGCCGGGCCGGCGAAGCTCCAGACCATGATCAGGTTCGCCATGACCTGCGGGGTGGGACCCAGTCTTCGCGTGCTGCAGCGCCGCGCGGCCGACGTGACCAAGCTGATCCTGCCCTTCACGCCCGAGGAATTCCTGACCGAGCTCGCGCTGCACAAGGCGCGGAACCCGGGCTTCGGCATCGCGCAGGTGCACTTCTTCCCGCTTGGCGGCATCCGGCAGACTGCCGAGTTCACCGACCAGTTCGGCAGCGCCCGCCCGGCGACGCGGGCCGCCAGCGCATGAGCGCGCTCAAGCAAAGGAACCAGCCATGACCCGGACCGTCGTCGAATCGAAGAGCCGCACCGTCATCATCGGCTTCGACCAGCCATTCTGCGTGATCGGCGAGCGGATCAATCCGACCGGGCGCAAGAAACTGGCCGCCGAACTCGAGGCAGGGGATTTCTCGACCGTCGAGAAGGACGCGCTCGAGCAGGTCGCCTGCGGGGCGGCGGTGCTCGATGTGAATGCGGGGGTGGTCTACAACTCGAACCCGAACCCCAACGAGACCGAGCCACCCCTGATGCGGAAGATGGTCGAACTGGTCCAGGGCCTGGTCGACGTGCCGCTCTGCATCGACAGCTCGGTGCCGGGAGCGCTGCAAGCGGGACTCGAGGCCTGCCAGGGCCGACCGCTGCTGAACTCTGTCACGGGCGAGGAGGAGCGTATGGAGCTGGTGCTGCCGCTGGTCAGGAAGTACAACGTGCCGGTGGTGGCAATCTCCAACGATGACACAGGCATCTCCGAAAACCCGGACGTGCGCTTCGAGGTGGCAAGGAAGATCGTCAATCGCGCCGCGGATTTCGGCATCCCGGCCCATGACATCGTGGTCGACCCGCTGGTGATGCCGATCGGCGCCATGGCGACGGCGGGACAGCAGGTCTTCGCCCTGGTCCGGCGGCTGCGCGAGGAACTTGGCGTCAATACCACCTGCGGTGCCTCGAACATCTCGTTCGGGCTGCCCAACCGGCATGGCATCAACAACGCCTTCCTGCCGATGGCGATCACCGCCGGCATGACCTCGGCGATCATGAACCCGGTGCAGCAGGCGGTCAGCCGGGCGAAGATCGACGAGCACCTGAACGCACTCCGCGCCCTTGGCATTGCGGTCCCGGATGGGGACATCCTGGATCTCGACAGGCTGGCGCCGCTCCTGGGCATCGGGTCGCGCAAGGCGACTCCGTCGAAGGAGCTGGAGGCGATCCGGGCCGCGAACCTCCTGATGAACAATGACGCCCACGGCGCCGAGTGGATCCGGTTCAACAAAGCTCCCGCTGCCGAAGCCGATGGTGAAGGCCGCGGCCGGCGCGAGGGTCGCCGCCGCCGGGCCTGACGGCAGTCCGGTCGCACAGGAAATCAGCGGCCCCAGCAGGGGCCGCGGCTTCGAGTCCCGGGACCTGCTCAGCAGTCGGGCAGGATGTTCACCGGGTCCGCGGCCATGCGGTGGTCCATCGCATGCGAGGGCCGGTCGCAGCCGGCCTCGCCGACGATCCGCGCCGGCACGCCGGCCACGGTCTTGCGCGGCGGCACGTCCTGCAGCACGACCGAACCCGCGGCGATGCGCGCACAGTTCCCGACACGAATGTTGCCCAATACCTTGGCGCCCGCCCCGATCAGGACGCCGGCGCCGATCTTCGGATGCCGCTCGCCTCCGTCCTTGCCGGTGCCGCCCAGGGTCACGCTGTGCAGCATCGACACGTCGTCGCCCACCACCGCGGTCTCGCCGATGACGATGCTGTGGGCATGGTCGATCATGATCCCCTGTCCCAGCTTCGCGCCGGGATGGATGTCGACCCCGAAGCATTCGGAGCTCCGCATCTGCAGGAACAGGGCAATGTCCTTGCGTCCCGTTTCCCAAAGATGATGCGCCAGCCGGTAGGACTGGATCGCGAGGAAGCCCTTGAAGTAGATCAGCGGCTGAAGCATCCGGTTGCAGGCCGGGTCGCGATCGTAGACCGCCATGATGTCGGCCCGCGCTGCCGCACCCATCTTCTGGTCGCGCGCATAGGCCGAATCGGCCATCTCCCGGAGGAGGAGCGGCGACATCTCGGGCGAGGACAGCTTCTGCGCCAGCCGGTAGCTGAGGGCGTTCTCGAGCGTATTGTGGTGCAGCACGACCGAATGCGCGAGACTTGCCATGAACGGTTCGTCCGCCGCCAGGGCCTCTGCCTCGAGCCGGATCTGGTGCCAGACCGGATCGACAGGCTTCAGCTCGGCCTTGATGTTGGGATCGGTGGTCATACATGCCTCATGGATCCATTGCTTGCGACACCGGGCAAGCTCATCTGACACAGGAAATAGACGGATCGGACCGGGATTTCCACCGATGGACGCATCGATGCTGAAAGATTTCCGGCGGGCGCTCCTATCAGCGCGGGCGGAACTGCAGGCGGCGGAGGATGCGTCCTCCGAGGATCGGGCGCCGGTTGCGCTCGACCGGCAAGCGGTCGGGAGGCTGAGCAGGATGGATGCGATCCAGGTTCAGGCGATGGCGCTCGAGGCATCGCGGCGCCGGGGTGCTGAGTTGCGTCGGATCGCGGCGGCGCTGGCCCGCATGGATTCGGGCGAGTATGGCTACTGCGTTGAATGCGGCGATGAAATCGCGGCCCGCCGGCTCATGTTCGATCCGGCGGCACCGCTGTGCATCGGTTGTGCCTCGGGGCGCTGATCATCCGGCCTTCAGACCGCACGCGGCGGCGCAAGCTCGAGATAGTGGGCAACCAGCCGCACGGTGCCGCCGGCGAAACTGCCGCCCTCTGCGGTCAGCAGCAGCGCGGACCCGCCGAAATAGGCCAGCGGCGAGCCGGTCACGCCATGAGCAAAGGAGTTCTGCGCGACGCCAAGCCCCGAACCGTAGCGGTCCGGGCTCCCCGCGACCCCCAGCGACCAGCCGGTCGCGCCGGGAATGGCCTCGATCACCCGCCCGGTGACGCCAAGCACGATCGCCTTGTCCGGGATGAAGGCCGCGGTCTCCGAGGTCGCGCCGCTGCCGACCGCGTGATTGATCTCGGCCTGCCGCACCGCGGAGAGCGCCCCGCCTGGCGAGACCAGCTGTTGCACAAGACGCCAGCCGGCGCCGTCATGCACGGCGACACCGCTTTCCGCGGCGACCCACAGCCGCCAGCCGGCCCAGGGAGTCATGAACTCCCATCCTCCGTTCAGGAACACGGCCAGCTTGCCATCCTGCCCCGACCAGGCGCCGGCGGCCCCGGTCGCGACGAGGTGCGCCTCGCCATCCGCCGGAGTCCCGGGCGGTGCCGTCAGCATCATCGTCTCGACCCGCGCCGCCGCGACGACGTCGAGCCGCGCCAGCGCCTCGTTCACTGTCACATGCTTCTGTGCCTGCGCGGCATCGAGCAACGGCAGGCGGATGCGAGGTGTGTCAGCCATAGGTGATCAGGTTCCTTTCCGGCCCGTATCCGAACGAAGTGGAAAGCTGGGCGACGCGGATCTCGAGCGCGGCCTCCGCGCCGTCCGCGACCCGCATCGCGGCGGTGTAGGTGAACGAGGGCTCCGTCAGATCGGCTTCACGCCTGAGCCCGCCGCCCGAGAGGATGCGCAGTCGGTAGGCCTCGCGTTCCTCGGTCATCGGCACATCGATCGCCTGCCAACTGTCGCCACCATAGCGCGCGGTCCGCATCCAGCTCAGCGCCAGATCGCCCGTCGCAGGGTCCCGCCGCGCCCGCAGATGCGCCGGGGCGAAGGGCCTGAGGCCGACGCCGGCGAATGTCTCCACCGAATGCCGGTAGGCCGGGTGCGAGAGCGGATAACGTGCCGGGCCGACGCGGTAATGCCTGGGCAGGCCCCGCTCCTCTTCCGCCATCGGCAACGGAGCCACCGCGTCATCCAGCAGCACGAAGCGCGCGCCCGCGGCGATGCCTGCCACGCTCAGCGCCCCGGTCCCGCGCAGCCCTCGCAGCAGGGTCGACAGCCGGTATTCACCCGGTGCGACCAGTTCGGCATCGCGGAACTGCAGGATCTCCCATTCGCCCGGCGCGAACTCCAGCGCCGCGAGATTCGCCCCATTCAGCACCCGCAGCGGGTCTGCCGACTCCAGCGCGCCGGTCACCGTTGCCACCCGGACCGAGACACGCTGCCACCGGTCAGGCTGCCCTGCCGGCAGAACTTCCAGCGTCTCCCCGGTCACGGCCGGCTTCGCGAGGGTGGCGACCGGCGCATAGGCATCGTCCATCTCGGACCGGTAGACCGCCATGCGATCCGCCCAGGGGTCCGATGTCACCGCCAGCCGCGGCAGGTGGTCCTCGCCCTGCCCCGTTGCCAGCGGCAGGTCCAGGAAGACCGCCGTCACCGGCCCGGGCGGGTTGGCGAGCCCGGTCTCGACGTTCCGTTCGGCAACAGCATGCGGAAGGTGCAGCGCTAGGTCTGTCCGCACCGCCTCGACCTCGCGGCCCAGCGCATCGACGATGCGTTCGATCCGGTAAGCCTCGGGCGTCCCCTCGCGGCTGATCTCGATGACGTCGCCGGGTTCCAGCGCGATCTCGCTCGGCGGCAGCGTGAAGGTCGCATGACTCCGCACCCGCCAGCTCTCGGCCAGCCAGCGATCGACCAGCTGCTGCGCCTTCGACCCGGGCAGCGCGACCGGCAGCGATGACTCCGCCACTCGGTTCAGCGAACCATCGGGCAGCCGGGCCTCGGCGGCCCCTGCCCTGAAGTCGCTTTCGGCTTGCACATAGCTCAGCCGCACCACGTCATGTGCGGCGCCGACCGAGTCGCGCACACGTTCGACCGGTCCCGTTGCCACACCCTTCGGGGCGACCAGCCCGGCCTCGTCGATCATCCGGCCCGGATTGGCGCCCCGCATCCGGAACACCACCTTCCCGCCACTCTCGAAGGCGTCGAAGCCGTGGGCCAGCATCAGCGGCTGCAGCGCCTCGCGGGCGCTCATGTTGCGCTCGATCAGATAGCCATCGACGACGCCATGAAGCGCCGTGACATCGATCTCGGTGACACCGGCCCGGCTGCAGATCTCCGCCACCACTTCCGCAAGCCCGCTCGCGCTCACGCGACCGGTGATCCAGTGCCCCAGCCGGTGCGCCGCGCCGTCGGCCCAGATGCTGCCGCGCACCGGGAAGTCCGGCCAGGGGCGCGTATCCCAGGTCCAGACGAAGATCCGGTCCGCCAGGATCATCGGCGTCCCGGTCAGCGATGAAACGGGCATGTTCGCCGGTTCGTCCCAGTAGCCGAGCTTGGCCTGCAGGAAGCGCCGCTGCATTTCGTCGTCGCGCACCCCCAGCGAGCCGGCGGGGATCGCACTCTCCGAGCTCTTGCCGTCCGCAAACAGGTTGGGCTGGTTCGCCCCAAGATCCACCGCGGGGCAGCCCGTCTCGGTCAGCCAGATCGGCTTCGACCCGGGCACCCAAGCCGTAGGCGTTACGGCGCGGACCCCGCCGATCCGGTCGTGATGCAGGTTGCTCCACCAGCCGCGCAGGTCCTTGGCCCGGAAGACCCAGTCCTCGCCATGGGCGGTGTCCACGATCGGCGTGCGGATCTGTGCCTCGCGGTCGGCCGGACTCGCGTAGTACCAGTCGTAGTTCTCCCCGCCCTCGACATTTCCTTCAAGATAGGGCAGCGAGTAGATCGAGCCGTGCCCTGCCTCAAGGTCCGCATGGGTTCGGGCGTGGCGCCAGTCCGACAGCGCGGTGTAATCGTCGATGCCGACGAAATCGATGTTCGGGTCGGCCCAGAGCGGATCCAGGTGGAACAGCACGTCGCCGGTGCCATCCTGCGGATGGTGACCGAAATACTCGCTCCAGTCGGCCGCATAGCCGATCCTTGCGTCCGGCAGCAATTCGCGTACTTCGGCCGCGAGCGCCCGCATCTCGGCCACCGCCGGATAGACTGTGCGGGCGCTGCGGCTGGTCGTCAGGCCGCGCAGTTCGCTGCCGATGCAGATCGCCTCGACCCCGCCCGCGGCCTTGCCGAGGGCCGCAAGATGCAACACGAAGCGGCGCCACCCCCATTCGGCCGGGCCGGAGTAGGCCACCTCTCCGTCGCCGGTCGTGAAATGCGCTGCCCGTGCGGTCCCGAAGAACGCCGCCACCTCGGCCGCCGCTGCCTCAGTCTGATCCGCCGTTCCCGTCACACCCGGGGCGATGTCGAGCGTGATCCGTCCGCGCCACGGGAAAGCCGGCTGGCCAACCGCCCCGCTATTTGGATCGGGGAGCGTGTTGCCGACGGGGATATCCATCAGCAGGAACGGGTAAAGCATCACCTGCTTGCCCCGTGCCTTCAGCGCGCCGATCGCCCGGATCACCGACGCGTCCGACGGTGTGCCGCCGAAATTCGGCCGCCCCAACGTATCGCGGCTGATCGGCAGCGCGGTGGCCGTGGTGAGCCCGGCCGCCGACCAGGCCTCGGGCACCGTCTTGCGCCCCGGCTCCTCGATCCGCGGACGCACTGTGCACCGCGCGCAGCGCAGGTCGTCGCCGAACCAAGAGACCAGCAGCGACACTGCGCCTGCCCCCGGCAGGTCGCCCTCCAGCTGATCCAGCGCCTCCAGCAGATCCGGCCTTCCGGCAGCATTGTTGATGTTCGCGAAGGGTCCGCCGCCACCGGCGAACTTGATCTGCGCAGGCTCCGGGTCCAGTGCGAACTCTCCGCTTCCAGGCGAAAGCGCCACGGCCCGGATCAGCTGCTTCAGCGGCTTCCCGGCCTCCGGCAACACGAGGTCCGCCAGCGGCGCCGCATTCCGGAACACCTCGAAATTGAACTGCGGAATGCGGTTGCCGAAGCCGTCCAGCGGCAGGTCCTCGAACACGACATAGGCAAGCCCGCGATAGGCCGGCACGTTGCCGGCGCCCTCGACCGCCTCGATCTTCGCGTCGGGCAGCTGCGCCTCGTCGCCGGGATAGACGCGCATCTCGACGCCTGCGGCATCGAACAGCCGGCCATCGGCCCAGATCCGCCCGACCCGCTCGATCGGCCCCTCGCAGAGCCCGATGGCGAGCGAGATCGTATAGGAGAACTCCTTCACCTTCTGACCGCCGGTCGCCTTGCCGCCGCGGGTCCGCGTCCGCACATTCTCCTTGAACCGGGTCGACCAGATCACCTGCCCGGCAATCCGCATCCGCCCGAAGACCCTGGGAACCGGCGTCCCCTCGGTCGAGGACTGCAGGTGCAGCGAGCGCGCGCGGCCGACCTCGACGACCCGGCTCCCCGGACCCAGAATCGCCTGATCGATCAGCGCTCCCGCGGTCGCCCCGATCGCCTGCCCGACGGTCGCGGCACCCAGACCCAGCACGGTCCCGCCAGCCGCGCCGCCAATCGCCGATCCGGCGGCAGACAGAAGAACGGTCGCCATCAGCACCTCCTCGCGGGAAGCCGAAACACCGCGGCCAGCCGCGCGAGCCAGCCCGCGGCCAGATGCGTTTCGCAGACGCCGTGACCGGAATAGGCATGCACCATCTGCCCGCCTGCCAGCGCAGCGCTCACCAGCACACCCACATGCTTCGCCGGGGCGCCGGCCCGCATCCGGAACAGCAGCACGTCCCCGGCAGCTGCGTCGCCCGGTGCGATCAGCACCAGGTGGCGCATCGCCGCCGCCAGCAGCCGCTCCTCTCCGGTCGCTTCCGACCAGTCCGACGAATAGGGCGGCGGCACCTCGGGCTCCGGGCCGACCACCACCCGCCAAATCCCGCGCAGCAGTCCAAGACAATCCGATCCGGCTCCGCGCACGCTCGCCTGATGGCAATAGGGCGTCCCTATCCAGCGCCGCGCCTCGATCGCCGCGAGTTGGCGCAGCGCCGGGTCAGCGACGCAAGAGCGATCCGCCATCGTGGTCTCCCTCGCCATCGACGTATCCCGCCGCCCAGTCGTCTCCCGGCATGTGTGGGAAGCCACGGAAATTCAGGATGTTGTCGAACTTGGATTTGCAGGTCTCCAGGGTCTTGTCGCACCCTGCGGTGACCGTGAACGCATCCCCGGGCGCGACCGGCATCGGTGGTGTCAGCCATAGCTCCAGCGTGGCTCCGGCGGCCGCCGCAATGTGTGTCTTCACTTGCCCGCGAACACCTGCATTGGCGCCGGACAACCAGACCAGCGCGCCGCCGTCGAACCAGCCGCGCTGCATTGCCCCGATCCCCGAGACCGCAAGGCGCTGTGCATCGATCACGCCAGTCACCACGCCCGCCCCCTTGAACTGGGGAAGCGAGAGATCGACGCCACACCGCACATCGCCCAGCCGCCGGTCGCAACTGTGCAAGAAGGCCCGGCCACTTGGCTGGTTCAGCTTCTCGGCGAGGCTGGCAACCTCGGCCTCGAACGCCGCGCCCCGGCGGCGGATCTCGCCGATGCCGCCGCGCAGGAGCAAAAGCCTGCTGGACACGTCTGTCCAGTCTACCAGCCACATCGTCACCGTGGCGCCGTCGAAGAGCCCCCGCTCGATGTCCGCCTCGGAGATGGCCTCCGAACTCAGTGCACCGCTGACCGAGTGCGTGTCGACGCTCAGGCCCGACGAGCTCTCGATCGCCGCCGCAGTCAACCCTGAGCTTGCCTCGAAAATGATCCCGTCGAAGGCGAGGACGCGGTCGTGATCGGTGAAGCCGAGCATCGTGCCGTCGGTCCGCGCGACGCTCCAGCAACGGCAGAAGGTCGTCGCACCCCGCTCCAGCGCGGCCCGCATCGCGTTTGGAATGCTGCGCATCAGAGCCGCACCTCGACGACCGGAATCGAAGGCACCTCGCCCGCCTCGAAGGCCGCCACGTTGACGTTGAGCGAGTCAGTGTCGAACCGGGCCGGAACATCGAACTCGAACCCCGCGGTCACTGCGGCGCCAGCCGCGGGCGCCGCAGCCAGGGTCACGACCCCCGTGGCGGCATCGGCCGTGAAGGCCGATCCGGCCGCAATCTCCACACCGTCGACCGCGACCCGGACGGAGCCGGCGACCGGCTTGGCGATCCGCCGCCGGAACTCGTTCGTCCCCGGCTGGTAGATCTTCACCAGCCCGAAGGTGGCCGTGCTCCCGTCGCCCGTCCCCAACGCCTGATCCAGCGGCCCCGGCATGCCGGAGGGCGCGCAGGACTTGTGATCCAGCCAGTCCTTCCAGCGGAACGCATGCAACATCCCGCGACGTGCCTCGAAGAACGCCAGCACCTCCGCCAAGTCGTCGAGCGACCGCACCCCCAGCCCCGCGTCGTAGCGCCGCCGCGACTGCTCCCAGGGCGTGTTGCGCTGTTCATACCCATTGACCAGCGTCACGACCTCAGTCCGCCGCTCGACGCTCCCTGTCGAGCCGAAGGAGATCGAGCCCGGGAACCGGACCTCGTGAAAGCTCATCCCGTCTCCTCACAGCCTGCCTGCGCCGCGCGAGACCGCGCGCGCCAGTTCCGCCGCGATCTGCCCGCGCGAGCGCCGGAACCCTTCCACATCGGGGGTCGCGATGTTGACCGTCACGACAGCTCCGCCGCCCGCTCCGCGTGCCGCGACCCCCAGCCTGCCGTCCGGTCCGCGCGTCAGCGGCATCACCGCCTCCGGGCCGGCCTCGCCCATCAGCCCCGTCCCGCCGCGCATCGGAAAGAGCGTGGGCCCTTCGACCACGCCACCGCGCGCGAGGGCGCTGATCCGCCCGCCGGTGAACGCCGCCCCGCGGGCGAATCCGAAGGCCCCGATCAGCCCGCTCACCAGACCGCCGACCCCGCCGCCGACCGCGTTCTGCACCGGCCTCAGCGCGGCATCAAAGGATCGCACCGCCACGTCGCGGACGAGACCCCGCATCACATCGCCGAACCGGCCGCCGCCGAACACCGCCCTGTCGAAGGCGGTGCGCAGGCTCGACCCCAGCGACCGCGACAGCCGTTGCGCCTCGCCATCCATCGTCCGCATCGCCCGCGCCGCCTCGCCGATCTCGCCCGAGAAACCACCCGCCAGCGCCTGCAGCTCGGCCAGTGCCGCGCCGAGATCGCGGGCAGAGCCCGCCATGTCAGATCCGTCCCCGGAGATCATTGCCTTGCCTCTCGCTCCCCGTCAGGAAATCGCGCCATCAGCGCGTCGAGGTCCGCCCGCCCGATCCACCTCCCGTCGGCGCCGGTCGCCAGGATGCCGGCCCCCTCCAGCGCCCGCTGCAGCTCGACCGGCGTCATCGCCCAGAACTGGTCCGGCGCCAGCCGCAGAGCGCCGAGGCCGAGCCGCATCAGCTCCGGCCAGGCCAGGCCTCTGCTCATGCGGCGGGTGCCCCCTCGTCCGCCCGGAAGGTCCGGGCCAGCAGCGCCAGCCCCGCCTTCATCGCACCGAGCGCGCCGCCCTCGATGTCGGCCGCGGCGAGTTCCGCCTCGGTGATGGTCCCGCCACCACCGCGGATGCCGGCCGCCAGCAGAGCGATAAGCTCCGAGGCCGACACTCCGCCGCCCTCGAATTTCTCGGCAAGGCCGACGAGGCCCGTCGCCTCCAGCCGCGCCTCCAGGTCGGCCAGCGCACCCAGCGTCAGCCGCATCACGCGCTCCCGTCCGTCGATCCGGATCTCAACCTCGCCGCGCTGCGGATTCACCATGCTCAGACCTCGGCAAAGGCCAGCGCGCCGGCAGAGACCAGCGCCACCTCGAAGGTGGCCTCGCCGTCATGCTGACCGGAATACTCGAGGCTCGTGATCTGGAACGGCCCGCTCAGCGCACCGAAGTCCGGGATCACGATCTCGAAGCCCGGACTACTGCCGTCGAAGAAGACCCGTCTGAGCGCCGCATCCGATGCTGCGTCCTTGAAGATTCCCGAGCCCGAGACCGCCGCACTTCTCAGACCCGCGCCGGCCAGCAGTTCCCGCCAGCGTCCGGCCGATTCCGCCGTCGTCACATCCACCGTGTCGGCGTTGAACGACAACCGCGTCGCCCTGAGCCCCGCCACGGTCTGGAAAATCCCGCTGCCGCTCTCGTCGAGCTTCAGCAGCAGGTCCCTGCCCTTCTGCGCTCCCATGCGCGTTCTCCCGGATTTCGTTTGGAAAGAAGGCCCTGCGGCCGTGATCTAGATCGTATCCTCGACGATCACGCGGAACCGCATCTCGATGCGGCGCAACGCATCGCCCTCCTCGCGCCGGGTCCTGGCACCGGTGAAGCGCACCTGCACCGCCCGGCCGCGGCTCATCGCGATCTGGCCATCCAGCAATGCGTCGGAGATCGCGCCCGCCGCCTGCTTCGCCTCGGCGAACCCGCGCCGCGGCGCATGCACCGCGATCGTCAGGTCGTGCGCCGCGCCGCGGTCGCTTGCGGTACTCCAGTCGGCGACGCTCTCGTCGCCGATCGTGACCCAAAGCGCCTCCGGATCGGCCTCCGCCTCGGTAGGCAGCGGCGCGTCGTAGATTCGGCCGCCCACGAGCGACGCCACACCGGGCGTCGCGGACAGCAGCTGGAACACCCCCTGCTGGAGCGGCCACGACAAGGCATAGGTCATGCGAAGGGGCCCTCCTCGACCCAGCAGGTCAGGTAGGCGCCGGTGCCGTCCTGGTCGGCGATCCCATGTATCGCGAAGAGCCGCCCACCCTGCCGGAACCGCTGCTCGGGCAGAGGCCGCCGCGGCGAGCCCTCCGGCGCCCCGCGCACCGTCACCCGGTGGGTGATCCGCGCACTCTCCCGTGCGCCGTTCACCGCCTCGCGCCCGTGCACGGGCCGAAGCTCGGCCCACAGCGTCCCCAGCGCCTGCCACGCCACCTGCCAGCCGCCACCGCCGTCGGCCACACGCTGCGGCGCCTCCAGCGTCAGCCGGCTCGACAGTCTTGGAATCCCCCTGGCCATGCCACCCTCCGTCAGAGCCTGACCGGCCGCTGCGCGCCGAGAAGCGAGCGCACGGCCGCCGGCATCGCGGGCGCCGCATCGGCCCCGCCCGATCGCTCCTCGTGGTAATGCGCCGCCAGCATCAGCACCGCCTGGCGAAGCGCGCCCGGCACCTCGGCTCCCGTGTCGCCGAACCCCGCGGTGAAGCTCAGCTCGGCCGCGTATCCGGCCGGGACCGGCGGCAGCGCCGTACCGCCAAAACCGCTCAGCACCTGGCGCTGGGTACCGGCCGCCAGCGACCACGTGCCGGCCGCCAGCGCCACCGGATCGCCGCCGCCGACGAAGGCGACGTCGTCGACCGTCGCCACCGGCCCGACGGGAAGCGCCAGCCGCCCGTCCCGGCCCCATCCCGACACCTGCAGCCGGAACGCCCGACGGATCAGTGCCTTGCCCGTGACTGCCTCGATCGCCGACGTGGCGTTCGCCAGGTAGAGCTGCAGCAGCGCATCCTCGGATCCTTCATCGGGGAAGCCCTGCCCCAGGCGCAGATGCGCCCTGAACTCCTCCAGCGTCACCGGCAGCGCCGGCGCCGGCGCGATTTCCGTCAGCAGCATGTGCCATGTTCTCCCTGAAGCCCTGCACCAGGCCCGGCGGGGTTCTGCCCGCCGGGCCGCCGCCGCGTCCTCTTACGAGACGCCGAACTTCAGCACCTTGATCGCCGCGTAGTCGGTGACGTCGCCGCCGACCCGCTTGGTGGCGAAGAACATCACATTGGGCTTGGCCGAGTAGGGGTCGCGCAGGATGCGCAGGTCGGGCCGCTCGGCCACCGTGTAGCCGTGGCCAAAGTCGCCGAAGGCGATCGAAAGGCTGCCCGCGCCAATGTCGGGCATGTCCTCGATGATGGCGACCGGATAGCCCATCAGCCGCGCCGGCTGCTCCGCCGACAGCCCCTCGAGCCATATGAACCGGCCCTGGGCATCCTTCATCTTCCGCACATCGCCCGCAGTCTTCGAATTCATGACGAAGTTGCCGTTCGCGCGGTATTCCGTGCCCAGCGCATAGACGAGATCGACGATGGCATCCGCCGGCTCGTTGGCATCGAACGCGCCGCTGGTCCCGGTCACAACGTAACCGATGCTGCCCCAGCCCCAGCTTGCATTTGCGACCATCGGCTTGGTCAGGAATCCCTTCGGCTTGCCCGCCCCGTCACCGCTGACGAAGGCGGCGCTCTCGGCGCGCAGGAACCGGTCAGCGATGCGCTCGGCCAGCCAGCCCTCCACATCGAAGGCAGCGTCGTCCAGCAGCCGCTGCGAGGCCTTCGGGCTGGCCGACAGCTCGTGCAGCGGGATCGAGATGCGGTCGATCAGCGGTCCCGTCGTCTCGACTACGGCGGCGGTTTCGTCGATCCAGCCGGCGCCGATTTCATTGTGGTCGACCAGCACGTCATAGGCGCCGGCCTCGACCTGCACCACCCGGGCGATCGCCCGCAGGCTGCTGCCCGAGCGCAGCACGTGCTCGACCCGCTCGGCCGTCCTCGGATCGACCAGGTAGCCCCCCTCGGCGGCCACCGCCGTATTCAGCCCCTTGGTGTCGAGCGCGAGCCCCTTCAGCTCGTCCTCGTCGCCGCGGCGCACATAGGCAGCAAAGGCCTTGCTGTGCGGCAGGCGGGCATTGGCATGCGCTTCCAGCGCCGGGCGCCGCATCTCGGCGCCCTTGCGGTCGAGGCTTTCCATGCGGGCCGTCATATTGGTCATGCGCTTGGTCATGTCGTCCTTGAAGCTGTAGAATCCCTTCAGGAATTCGGCTGCGGCCAGCTTGGCCTCCGGCGCCGCCGGAGCCTTCTCGGTCGTCTCGGTCATGCTTTGTCTTCCTTCTGCAGAGAGTGCGAGGGTCCCGGCGGGCGCGCCTCAGCGGTAACGGCCTGCGCCCTCGGAAAGGGCCTCGGCCAGGGCCAGTTCCATGATCTCGGCGGCCGTCGGCGCGGCGAGCATGGCCCGGGCAGCGGGAAGCATCGGGAACGTGACCAGCGATACCTCCCAAAGATCGATCTCCAGCAGCCGCCGCCCGCCGGTCTCGCGGCTGGCCTCGGCCCTCACGGTGCGGTAACCGATCGACAGCCCGTCGATCGCGCCCGCCCGCATCAACGCAAGCGCCTCGGCGCCCTGCGCCACGTCCGTCAGGATTTCGCCGCGGACCCACAGGCCGCGGGCATCCTCGCGCACCTCGTGCCAGACCCCGATCGGCCGGGCCGGGTCGTGTTGCCAGAGGAACTTGACCTTCCGGCCCAGCGCCGCGAGCCGCTGCAGCGAGGCCCCGAAGGCGCCAGGCGCGACCACATCGCCCCCCTGATCGGCCTCGCTGAACAGCGAGGCATGGCCCTCGACCACAGCCGTGCCCGGTGCCGGCCCCGCGAAAGGCGTGAACTTCACCTCCAGCCCGTGCCGCGCACGGGCCGTTACCCAACCTGCATCCATTTCATGATCCTCCGCCGTCCCGACCGCCCCGCGCCCCCACCCCTTGCCGGGGAGAGGGATAGGGGCCTCACAGGCGCCCGCCTATCCCCGTTTCGGCAGCCCCAGAAGCGCGCGTTTCTCGTCCTCGTCGAGGAAACTCGCGCCGCCGACCCGGCGCCAGAGCGCATCCCGTTCGGCGGACAGCGCCGGGATGCCGTCCTGGTCGGGCTCGATCCCCAGCGTCGCGTGGAAGCCGGCACCCAGCCAGGCGGCCAGCGCACCCGCCGTCTTGCGCACCAAGGGCAGCACCGTCTGTCGGTAGAAGGCCCGATTGGCCTCCTGGTAGTTCGAGTAGGTATTGTCGCCTGGCAGTCCCAGCAGCATCGGTGGCACACCGAAGGCCAGCGCGATGTCGCGCGCCGCCGCATTCTTGGTCTCCAGGAACTCCATGTCCTGCGGCGAATAGCCCATCGGCCGCCAGTCGAGGCCGCCCTCCAGTAACAGCGGCCGCCCGGCGTTCCGCGCACCCTGGTGGTTCTCCTCAAGCTCTGACAGCAGCCGCTGGTATTGCTCCTCAGAAAGTTGTCCGCTGCCGTCCTTGCCGGCGAACACGATCGCCCCGGAGGGCCGCGCGGCATTGTCAAGCAGCGCCTTCGACCAGCGCGAGGCGGCGTTGTGGACATCAATCGCCGAGGCCGCCGCCTCCAGCGGGCTAAGCCCGTAATGATCGTCCAGCGGGTGGAATGCCTTCAGGTGCAGGATCGGATCGATATCGCCCGTCATGTCGAACCGGTGCTTCTGCCGGCCCACAGCATACTCATATGCCATCGGCCAGCCATCCGGACCCGGCACCACGCTCATCCGGTCGGGGCGCAGGCAGTGCAGTTCTCGCGGCAGCCCGTCATTTCCGTGGCCGGCGGCCTCGACATAGGCGTTGCCGCTCAGCTGCAAATGCCCGTAGAGGCACTCGGCGAAGCCCCGCCCGGTCTGTCCGGGATTGGGCCGCTCCAGCAGCCTCAGGACGGGATGCTCGGTCATCCGCGCGCCGCTTTCAGTCAGCACCAGCGGGATCGCTGCCGCGGCCTCGGCCACCATGCGCACCGCACGGAAGCCGACGACGTTCTGCTCGTAGCCGTTCCGCGTCAGCGAGACATGGTCACGTGGGCTCCAGACCGCGCGGCCCGGTCCGTGGAACGCCATCAGCGGCCCCACGGCCGATGCCTTTTCCTCGGCGGGCGCGCTGGCGGCCCTCCGGAACAGTCGAAATCCCATGTCGCGACGGTCTCCGTTTTCTGCCTGTCGCCAGGCGGTCATAGCTTGCGCACGCGCGGCGCCGGCATCGGGACGCTTTCGAGCACCAGGTCAGTTACCGCCCAAACCAGTGCATCGAGCCGGTCCGGGCTCTTGACGCCGTCCATCTGGCCGGTGACGAAGCTGCACATCTGTCGCTCGAGATCGGGGAAGTCGCCCACATGGTGCACCCGCCCCTGCTCATAGAGCGCCGCCACCGGCTCGGCCCTGAGCCGCTTGCCGCGCGCCGCGCGCACGGCCCGGTAGCTGATCTGAGGATCGACCTGGCGCATCACGGTCTCGACCAGGTCGCCGCCTTGGTTCACTTCGGCAACCAGCCGGTCTGCCGCATGGTCTCGATAAGCTTCAGCAGCGATTCCCGCCCAAGCTCGAGGGCTTTGACCCGCACACGAGACATCAGCCAGGACATAAACCTGCCAATCACTTGGCTCTCCTCGCCGGCTCAGGCCGGCCACCACGATTCCACATTCATCCGAGCCCGGCGCGCTGGTCACCGGCGGGTCGACCGCCACGACCACGCGCTCCAGCATCGGCGCCGCGCGCACCCGCGACGAGTCGATCATCGCCGGACTCCAAAGGGCGCCGGTGCGCCCTCGCACCAGCTCGCCCTCGATCTCCTGCCGGCCCAGTGCCGTGCCGCCGAAGCGCAGCGCCAACCGCCCGAGGAAGTCCGGCGCCAGATTGACCCGGTTCGCTGCCGTACCAGCACGGGTCACCACGGTTCCCGCCGCGCCGAGGATCTCGACCAGCAGATCGCTGTCCTTCGGCGTCGTCGTCACGATCTGCCGCGGCCGCTCGCCCAGGCGCAGGCAGAACTGCAGCATGTCCCAGGCATCGCGGCCCTTCTTCCATTTCGCGAGTTCGTCCGACCAGGCGCCGTCGAACTGCGGCCCGCGCATCGCCCCGGGATTTGCCGCCGACATCAGTGTCGCCTCGGCGCCGTTTGGCCAGACCAGCCTGTGCCGACTTGCCTGCAGCTCGGGCCGCCGGTCCGGTGGCGTGACGGCCATCAGGCCCGACTCGCCCTCGACCATGACGGCGCGCACCTGATCGATCGTCTCGCCCACGAGCGCAAATCTCCGCGAGTGCCCAGGTGCCGTCGGAACCGGACCCTCGACCTGGGATCGCACCCATTCGGCTCCGGCCCGGGTCTTGCCCGCGCCGCGGCCGCCCAGGATCACCCAGCACTGCCAATCGCCCTCCGGCTCTAGTTGGTGGCCGGGGTGCGCCCAGAAAGTCCAGATCCACGGTAAGGCCGCTATGGCGTTGTCCGAGAGCCCCCCCAGAAGTGCGGCCCGATCAGCCTCACTCAGCGAGGCGAGCCAGGCGGCGGGTGATCTCGGCACGCGCTTCGTCAAGATCGATCACGTCCTTGCCGGGGCGGGCATAATCCGCCTCGCGCTCGAGCTTGGCCTCAAGTTCCAGCACAGTCGTAAGGACTTTCCCGTATTGCCTAACGAGTTCGCTGAGTTCCTTCGCTCGGTCAACCGCGCAATCCGTCAGCAACTCAGTATCCAGTCGGTCGATCGCCTCGTCGAGACGCGCCGACAATCGGTCATAGTGCTTTCTTGCGCGCTCGAGCGCCGGTAACCGACGCTTCCGCATCGCACGCGCTCGGCCCCAACGGCCGAGTCGCTCAGCCGCTTTCAACGTTGGACTTTCCCTGATGCTGCCTCCGGAAACGACAACGGCGAGCCTCAGGCCCGCCCGTTCACACCATTTCCAGCTTGCCCTGCTATCTACCGGACAGCGCACGGCGAGTCAAGGCATTTCTTCAACTTTTCTGGGAAAAAATGCTCTTAACATATTGTTAAGGCTTTTTATTCGCCTCCACGCTACGCCACTTCGCCACATTCCTGTTGTGCTCGTCAAGCGTCGTGGCAAAGGCGTGCCCACCGGTGCCGTCGGCCACGAAGTAAAGGTACTCGGTCGGCTCAGGACGGATGACGGCCATGATCGACTCCCGGCCCGGCGCAGCGATAGGCGTCGGTGGCAGTCGATCGATAACATAGGTATTGTATGGCGTTGCACGCTCAAGTTCTGACTGCCTCAATCCTCTGCCGAGTTGCTCCTTGCCCTCCGTAAGCCCGTAAACCACGGTAGGATCAGACTGAAGTCGCATCCCCCGCTTCAAACGGTTCAGGAACACCGAAGCCACCTTGGGACGCTCCTCAGGGATCCCGGTTTCCTTCTCCACGATGGAAGCCAGCACCAGAATCTCGTCGGGGCTCGTCAGCGGCGTGTCCGGTGGCCGTTGCGACCAGGCTTCCGCAACCAGCCTGGCCTGCGATTCGGCCATCCGTTGGAGCACGTCGGCACGGCTCTGATTTCGTTCAACGTAATAGGTATCCGGCGCGAGGCTGCCCTCGGGTGGCAAATCGGCGACGTCACCCGTCAGGACGTCACTTTGCCTCAGGATGTCGACGATCTGATAGCTCGTCAGCCCTTCCGCAATCGTGATCTTGTGCTGGACCGACTCGCCCCGCACCAACATCCTGAGGATCTCCTCCATCGAGGCGCCGGGCGGAATGCGATATTCGCCGTAGCGAATCTCCCGGTCCTCTCGCCGGTAACGCGCGCCGATACGGAACAGGAATTCGTTGTCGATCACCCCATGCAGCATGAGCAGCCGAGACGTATCCTTGAGCCCCGCGCCTCGAGGCAGCAGTATGATCGTTTCCTCTTTGGATGGCCCCGGCGCCGCAAACTCGCGCTGCGCATGACCGATGGCGATCAGCAGCGCGATCCCTGCCACGATCAGGATCGAGATCACATTGGCGGCGACATTGCGCATCGTTGCTGCCGCCCACCTCAGGCGACGCGGCCGAAGATGACGGTCGCATTCGTTCCGCCGAAACCGAAGGAGTTCGAGAGCGCGACATTGATCTCGCGCTGCACCTTCTTCAGCGGAGCCAGATCAAGCGGTGTGTCCACGGAAGGATCCTCGAGGTTCAGAGTTGGCGGCGCAACCTGATCGCGGATAGCGAGGATCGAGAAAATCGCCTCAATGGCACCTGCGGCTCCGAGCAGATGGCCGGTCGACGACTTCGTCGACGACATCGTCACATTCGAGGCGTGATTGCCGAGAAGCCGCATTACCGCACCAAGTTCGATCTCGTCGCCGAGCGGCGTTGAGGTGCCGTGCGCATTGATATAATCGACCGCACTCGGCTCAAGTTTCGCATTCCGGAGCGCCGATCGCATTGACCGGAAACCGCCGTTGCCATCTGGCGCTGGTGCGGTGATATGATGGGCGTCTCCCGACATTCCATATCCCAGAACCTCCGCGTAGATTCTCGCGCCGCGCCGGACTGCGTGCTCGTATTCCTCAAGCACGAGCACACCTGCTCCCTCTCCCATCACGAAGCCGTCCCGGCCCCGGTCATAGGGTCTGGACGCCCGCTCCGGTGTGTCGTTGTATCCGGTCGAAAGCGCCTTGCACGCGGCGAAACCCGCGACGCCGATCTCGCAGACCGGGCTCTCCGAACCGCCCGCCAGCATCACGTCCGCATCGCCAAAGGCGATCAGGCGCGACGCGTCCCCGATCGCATGGGCGCCGGTTGAGCATGCAGTGACAACCGCGTGGTTCGGCCCCTTGAACCCGAAACGGATCGAAATCTGCCCCGAGCAAAGGTTTATGAGCGATCCCGGGATGAAGAATGGCGAAATCCGTCTGGGCCCGCGTTCCTTAAGCGTCACCGCTGTCTCGGCGATCGTCTCCAGACCGCCGATTCCCGAACCGACGATCACTCCAGTGCGTTCGCGACCTTCTTCATCCTCCGGCATCCAGCCGGAGTCACGGACAGCCTGCTCGGCGGCGCTCAGTGAATAGACGATGAAACGATCAACCTTGCGCTGCTCCTTCGGCGCCATCCACTGGTTGGCGTTGAAGGTCCCGTTCGTCCCGTCGCCAAGAGGAACCTCACAGGCAATCTGGCAGGGCAGGTGGGACGCATCGAAGTGCTTGATCTTCGCCGCGCCTGACTGACCCGCCAAAAGCCTCTTCCACGTCTCTTCCACGCCGCAGGCCAGTGGCGACACCATCCCAAGACCAGTGACGACGACTCGTCGCATCGGGGTTTCCTCACGAGCTATTTTTCTCTGGCCAGTGATGGACAGCCGCATTCACCGCCCGAACCTGAGCGCAGTCATACTCAAACGGCAACTATCCGCAAAAACAAAAACGCGGCTCCCGGTCGCCCGATTGCCGCGCATTTTCCGGTCCTCCGTCGTATCGTGGCGGAGCTAGGCCGATTTCTCGGTAATGAACTTGACCGCGTCACCGAAGGTCTGGATGCTTTCTGCAGCGTCATCCGGGATCTCTATGCCGAACTCCTCCTCGAAGGCCATGACCAGCTCGACGGTATCAAGGCTGTCGGCGCCAAGATCGTCGATGAAGCTCGCGCCTTCGACCACCTTGTCCTCCTCGACGCCCAGATGCTCGACGACGATCTTCTTGACGCGATCCGCGATGTCGCTCATGTCCGCTCCTGTTTCTCAGGCCCTTGATGGCCCCTCGGTTGGTCTTTCTGAAGGCCCAATCGCGCCACAACGCCGGCCCCTCTGAGGTTTCCCGCGCGTTCCTTATCACAACTGCCGCACGGCGCAAATTCCGATTTCGGCGGTCATATCATGGCCATTCCGCCGTTCACGTGCAGGGTCTGCCCGGTCACATAGGCCGCCTCCTCGGACGCCAGGTAGACTGCCGCCGCGGCGATTTCCTCCGCCGTCCCCATGCGTCCGGCAGGGATGCCGCTCATTAGTCTCGCCTTCTGCTCGTCGTTCAGCTTGTCGGTCATCGCGGTGGTGATGAATCCGGGCGCGATGCAGTTGACCGTGATGTTCCGCGAGGCCACCTCGGCCGCCAGCGACTTCGACATGCCGATCATCCCCGCCTTGGCCGCGGCATAGTTGCCCTGCCCCGGGTTGCCGGTGACGCCGACGATCGAGGTGATGCCGATGATCCGCCCCCAGCGCTTCTTCATCATGCCGCGCAGGACTGCTCGGCTCAGCCGAAAGGCTGCCGTCAGGTTCACGTTGATGACCTGCCCCCATTCCTCGTCGGACATGCGCATGAACAGGTTGTCCCGGGTGACACCGGCATTGTTGACGAGGATATCCAGTCCACCCATCGCCTCCGCCGCCGTCTTCGGCAGCGCCTCGACAGACGCTGCATCGGAAAGATCGCAGGGTGTCACATGAACCCGCTGTCCGAGCTCACCGGCCAGCGCCTCCAGGGGACCCGTCCTCGTGCCCGACAGCGCCACGGCCGCGCCCTGCCCGTGCAATGCCCGCGCGATTGCCCCGCCGATGCCGCCGCTCGCACCGGTTACCAGCGCGGTCTTGCCGGTCAGGTCGAACATTCTGCTCTCTCCCGTCAGGCCGCGAGCGCCGCGGCGAAAGCCTTCACATCGGCGGCGGAATTGACTGCCCGCGTCGCGAGCTCGCCCCTGATCCGCCGCGCCATACCGCTCAGCGCCTTGCCGGCACCGATCTCGACCAGCTCGGTCACACCCTGCCCGACCATCCACAGCACCGACTCGCGCCAGCGCACCGCGCCGGTGACCTGCTCGACCAATAGACCCCGGATCGCAGCCGGATCGCTCACCGCCTCGGCGCGCACGTTGGCGACCAGCGGTACCTTCGGAGCCCAGATCTCGACCGCGGCCAGCGCCTCGACCATGGCATCCGCTGCGGGCTGCATCAGCGTACAATGGAAGGGAGCGGAAACCGGCAGCAGCAGCGCCCGCTTGGCGCCCCTCGCCTTGGCGATCTCGACCGCCCGCTCGACAGCACCCTTGTGGCCCGAGACAACCACCTGCGCCGGGTCGTTGTCGTTCGCCGCCTGGCAGACCTCGCCCTGCGCGGCTTCCTCCGCCACCGCCCGCGCCGCCGCGAAGTCCAGCCCCAGCAGCGCCGCCATGGCGCCGATCCCCGCCGGCACTGCTGCCTGCATCGCTCTGCCGCGGGTACGCAGCAGCCGCGCCGTATCCGCGAGGCTCAGCGCCCCCGCCGCACAGAGCGCCGAGTACTCGCCCAGCGAGTGTCCGGCCACGAAATGCGCCGCCTCGACCGTCACCCCCTCGGCTTCGAGCGCCCGCATCGCTGCGATCGAGGTCGCCATCAGCGCCGGCTGCGCGTTGGCGGTCAGCGTCAGCGTCTCTGCCGGCCCGTCCCAGATTACTGCGCTCAGCTTCTCGCCCAACGCCTCATCAACCTCCCGGAACACGGCCGCCGCCCCGGGATAGGCCTCCGCAAGGTCGCGACCCATGCCGACCGCCTGGGCGCCCTGCCCGGGAAACGTGAATGCGCGCATCTCGTCCTCCCCCCGCTTCTGCCCGCTCTCTGGCGCGCAGGTGGCCCACTGTCAAGCCGGGCCGGTCACACCACCGCCGCCCGGATCCGCCCGTGCCGGCGCATCACCTCGACGAGCGCGCCATGGTCGATCGCCCGGCAGACGAGACCCGCCGGCTTCAGCGTCGTCATGTCCTCGGCGGCCACCATGGCGTTGATCACCGCCTCCTCGACCGCCTCGACCGCACCGAGATAGAGCGGGTCCGCGAATTCCTGGTTCAGGACCTCGAAGCGCCCGACCGGCCCCGCCAGCTCGGGCATCTCGCCCTCGTTCGCTGTCGAGAAGGCCAGGAAGATGTCACCCGAACTGTTGCCGCCCGGCGTTCCCCCGCGGCCGATCCCCAGCGCCGCCCGCCGCGCCACATGCCGCAGTGTCAGGGCCGACAGCGGCGCATCGGTTGCCAGCACGGCAATGACCGACCCGGTGTCCCGCTCGCGGCGCAGCCGGTGCTGCGTCAGGTACTGCCCGACCGGCACGCCAAGCACGCTCAGCCACGGCCGCTGCCCGTGATTGGCCTGCACCAGCGCGCCCACAGTATAAATACTGCCCCCAACCCGCACCCTGCGCGAGGCCGTCCCCGTGCCGGCCTTGAACTCGTAGGCGATCATGCCGGTGCCACCGCCGACATTCCCCTCGGCGACCGGCCCGCCGGCCGCGCCCTCCAGCGCAGCCTCGACGTGATGTGCCTCCACATGCAGCCCGTTGATGTCGTTGAGCGTGCCGTCATAGGTCTCGGCCACCACCGGCATGGCCCAAAGATGCCTTTCCGCGAAGGCCTCCGCATGCCGTCGCACCATCCAGCGGGTGACTGCATGATGCACCATGCCGACCGAATGGGTATTGGTGATACAGACCGGGCCGAGGAAGAAGCCCGCATCCTCGATCCAGTGCGTGCCCGTCATCTCTCCATTGCCGTTCAGCATCGCGACCCCCGCCCAGACCGGCCTCGGCCGTCCGGCTTCAGCCCGCGGCAGCACTGCCGTCACTCCAGTCCGCACCGGTCCCTGCCCCGGCACCAGCGGCCCCTCGCCCCGGATCAGCGTGGTCGTTCCGACCCGTACTCCGGCCACGTCGGTGATCGCGTTCCAAGCCCCCGGCTCGCCAGGAAAGTCTAGCCCCAGGTCCCGTGCCCGCGGTTTCGTCATACCTGCTCCTCTCCGTCATCCCGGCGGCGGCCTTTGCGCGCTTGCATTCACGCGCCCATGCGGCTATACGCCCGGGTCTCTCCCGAGGCTATTCGATCGCGTCGCCTCTCGTATACGGGT
Organism: Limibaculum sp.; assembly: GCA_039805905.1. Lineage (GTDB taxonomy): Bacteria > Pseudomonadota > Alphaproteobacteria > Rhodobacterales > Rhodobacteraceae > Thermohalobaculum. The sequence goes on from JBDIVM010000002.1 coordinate 584,361, forward strand.
TCGGGAGAGTGACCCCCCGTATTTTGAAGCGCGCCGGAACAAAGGACGTGACGATGGCTCTCTACGAGCATGTCTTCATCGCGCGCCAGGACCTGTCGAACGCCCAGGCGGAAGGTCTTGTCGAGCATTTCGGCCAGATCCTTAAGGAAAATGGCGGCTCGGTCGTCGGGACCGAATACTGGGGCCTGCGTACGCTGGCCTACAAGATCCGGAAGAACCGCAAGGGGCATTACGGCTACATGCGCACCGACGCGCCGTCTGCCGCCGTGAAGGAGATGGAGCGTCTCATGGGCCTCCACGAAGATGTCATGCGCATTCTGACCGTCAGGGTCGACGCCCACGAGGAAGGCCCCTCGGCAATCATCCAGGCCCGCAGCAGTCGCGACGAGCGCGGCGGTCGGGGAGGTTTCCGGGGCGATCGCGGCGACCGGGGTGATCGTGGCCCGCGCGGCGACCGGGGTGATCGCGGTGATCGCGCCGAGCGCGGCGCCAGGGACGAGTAAGGAGGGGCAGACATGGCTCGCAGACCGTTTTTCCGCCGCCGCAAGTCCTGCCCGTTCTCGGGCGAGAATGCGCCGAAGATCGACTACAAGGACGTGAAACTCCTGCAGCGCTACATCTCCGAGCGCGGCAAGATCGTGCCCTCGCGCATCACCGCGGTCTCCGCCAAGAAGCAGCGCGAGCTCTCGCAGGCGATCAAGCGCGCACGCTTCATCGGGCTCCTGCCCTACGCACTCAACTGAGGGAGGCACTGACCATGGAAGTCGTACTCCTGCAGCGGGTCGAGAAACTCGGCCAGATGGGCGACGTGGTCGCCGTCAAGGACGGATACGCTCGCAACTATCTGCTCCCGCAGGGCAAGGCGCTTCGCGCCACCAAGACAAACCTCGCCCGCTTCGAGACCGAACGCGCCCAGCTAGAGACCCGCAACCTCGAGCTCCGCAGGGAAGCCGAGGCGGTCGCGGCAAAGCTGGAAGGTCAGCGCTTCGTCCTGATCCGCCAGGCGTCGGAGGCCGGATCTCTCTTCGGCTCGGTAACCGCGCGCGACATCGCCGATGCCGCAACTGCCGGGGGCTTCACCGTCGAGCGCCGCCAGGTCGTGCTCGATCGGCCCGTGAAGGAACTCGGCCTTCACCCGATTAGAATCTCGCTCCATCCGGAGGTTTCTTCGACCATAACCATCAACGTCGCGCGCTCCGTCGAGGAAGCCGAGCATCAGGCAGCGGGCAAATCGATCCAGGAACTGCGCACCGAGGAAGCCGCAGCCGCCGAGTTCGATGTGTCCGAGCTGTTCGACCAGGAAGGCGGGCCCTCCGATATCTCCGGCGAGAGCACGCTGGTCGACGGAACCGAGTCTCGCTGACGCGCCGGTCGGCCCGTATTCCGTTCACGTGATATCAGCGCCGCTTCCCGGCCCGGGGGGCGGCGCTGTCATGCAAAACGCCAGTCCACAGATCGCTCCACAGTTATTTTTGCAGTGGATGAGAATGCCGGAATGTTATGCCGCTCAAGGCGATAGCTCAGCTATCCCATAAGTTCTTCACAAATTGCCAAAAACAATCCCCAGCTTACACTTGCGTTCATTTTTTGTTCATGTTTTCCTACAGCCCGCAAGATGGCATCGAACGCCCGAGAGCGAGGGACGTTGGGTCATGGCAGACGGCAGCAAGGTCTCGGCGCAGAATCTGCAGCCGAGCAACATCGAAGCAGAACAGGCGCTGTTGGGCGCGCTCCTTCTGAACAACGATATTTTCGATAGGATCGATCCGGTCGTAAAGGCGCACCATTTCTACGAGCCGGTCCATGGCCGGATTTTCGATCTCGCTTCCCGGCGGATACAGAAGAATGCACTCGCCTCGCCGGTGACACTTAAGGCCTTTCTCGCCGACGACGAAGGGCTGAAGGAACTGGGCGGCACCGACTATCTGGCGCGCCTGGCCGGGGCGACGATATCGATTTCCGCGGCACGGGATTTCGCCGTGATCATCCGCGACCTGGCTCTCCGGCGCGAGTTGGTCCAGGTTGGCGAGGAGATCATCGGCCGCGCATCGAGCTACGATTCCGAGGCGGAACCGACCGAGCAGATCACAGAGGCCGAACAGGCCCTTTACATGTTGGCCGAGCGTGGCAACCGGGAAGGAGGATTCACGAACTTCGCCACGGCGGCGGCCGGTGCTGTGTCTATCGTGGACGCGGCGAAGAAGCGAGGGGGAGGTATGGCCGGGCTGTCATCCGGCCTTCGCGAGCTTGATCACAAGCTCGGCGGATTTCGTAATTCCGACCTCATCATCCTTGCCGGCCGACCTTCAATGGGAAAGACGGCGCTTGCCACGAACATCGCCTTCAACATTGCCCGAAAGCACAAGAAGGGCATCAGACCCGATGGCTCGCAGGGCACGATCGCGGGAGGCGTCGTCGGCTTCTTTTCCCTCGAGATGTCATCCGAACAGCTCGCCAATCGCATTCTCGCCGGGGAAGCGAAGATCAAGTCGGACGAGCTGGTGAAAGGCAATATGTCGGACGAAGAGTTCTATCGCTTGCTTGAGGTAGCGCGCGAGCTCGAGACTATCCCGCTCTACATCGACGACTCCCCTGCGCTTCCGATTTCGTCGCTTTCCGCACGGGCACGCCGCCTCAAGCGTCAGCACGGACTCGATGTGTTGGTTGTCGACTATCTCCAGCTCGTGCGTCCGTCTTCGGCGCGGGCGTCCGACAACCGGGTTCAGGAGGTCTCCGAGATCACTCAGGGCCTGAAGGCAATCGCGAAGGAGCTCGAGATTCCCGTCATTGCGCTCTCCCAGCTTTCGCGCAAGGTCGAGGATCGCGACGACAAGCGCCCCCAGCTCGCCGACCTTCGCGAGTCGGGCTCCATCGAGCAGGACGCTGACGTGGTCATGTTCGTGTACCGCGAGGAATACTATCACGAGAGGCTGAAGCCGTCCGACGATTCAGACAGATTCCCGGAATGGAAGGCAACGGCCGAAAAGCTCTTCGGCCGCGCAGAGGTGATCATCGGAAAGCAGCGCCATGGTCCGATCGGAACGGTCGATCTCCATTTCGAGGGCCGGTTCACCAAGTTCTCCGATCCCGTGCGCGAGAACTCCGGATTCGTGCAGGACTTCACGTGACGATTGCCGGCACGCTGACCATCGATCTGTCGGCAATCGTCGCCAACTGGCGTGCCCTTGACTCCCTGACTGCCCCGTCGGTCGAGACCGCGGCCGTGGTCAAGGCCGACGCCTACGGTTGCGGCGCCGCCCGCGTCGCCCCTGCCCTTGCGCGGTCGGGTGTCCGGACGTTCTTCGTCGCGCTCCCGTCGGAGGGTTCCGCACTGCGCGCCGAAATTGGCGCCGGACCCGTCATCTACGTCCTTGCCGGCTATCCGGCGAATTCCGCCTCGGGAACGGTGGCAGACCCGAGCGAGGTGAGCCTCTATCGGGCGTGCGACCTCCGGCCGGTCCTCAATTCATTGCCGCAGGCGACCGCGTGGTTCCGTCGCCACCCCGGCGGCGCCTGTGCAGTCCATCTGAACACCGGCATGAATCGCCTCGGCATGGACCCGACCGAACTCGCCGCCATCCTGCCGCTTCCTGACGCGGTCCGGCTGGTCATGAGCCACTTCGCCTGCGCCGACGAGCCGGGCAGTGCCCTCACAGCCGCGCAGATCGCTCGGTTCCGCGATCTTGCAGGGCCGCTGGGTCGGCCGCTCTCGCTCGCCGCGACCGGCGGCATCGTTCTCGGGCCGGACGCGCATTTCGACATGACACGTGCCGGGGTCGGCCTCTATGGCGGCCTGCCCTTCGCCGGCGCGCGCTCCGTCGTCGCCCTCGACCTGCCGATCCTCCAGATCCGCGAAGTTCCCGTTGGCGCGACCGTGGGCTATGGAGCAACCTGGCGTGCGAGCCGGCCATCGCGGATCGCTACGCTCTCGGGTGGCTACGCCAACGGGCTGCTCCGCGCCATGGGCAATCGCGCCATGGGCTATCTCGACGGTCATCCGGCGCCCTTCGTAGGCCGCGTATCGATGGATCTGATTACCCTCGACGTGACTGACTGCCGGGAGGCCGTCCTCGGAGAAATGATCGAGATCCTCGGGCCGCATCAGTCTATCGATGAACTTGCGCACGCGGCCGGAACTGTCGGCTACGAGATTCTCACTTCTCTTGGAAGCCGCTTTCATCGACGCTATAGGGATGCCTGACGACCGGTGACGGGTCCGCCCCCGGCCTGGTCCGAAGCGCCCCGTCCCTGGACGGGGAGAGGCGGGCAGAGGCCTCGCGGCAGCCGCAGCGACATACCGGAGCAGGATCACGATGGCCATCCTCAGCGCATTCCAGGGGTTTCTCGCATCAATTGGCGGAACGGTGCTCTGGCTTTGCCGGGAAACCGGTGCGCTCGCCATCTTCGCGCTTTCGGGCACGACCCATATCTTCCGCCCGCCATGGTATCCGGCCGAGTTGCTGCGCCAGTTCATGCGCATCGGCTTCTACTCGCTGCCCGTCGTCGGCATGACTGCGCTCTTCACCGGCGGGGCGCTGGCGCTGCAGATCTATGCGGGAGGGTCACGCTTCAACGCGGAAAGCGTGGTGCCCCAGATCGTCGCCATCGGCATGACCCGCGAGCTCGGCCCGGTTCTGGGCGGCCTGATGGTCGCGGGGCGCGTCTCCGCCTCGGTCGCCGCCGAGCTCGGCACCATGCGGGTTACCGAGCAGATCGATGCGCTCAGCACGCTCTCGACCAATCCGATGAAGTATCTGGTCGCCCCGCGCCTGCTGGCGGCGACCATCGCCATGCCGATGCTCGCCTTCATCGGCGACATCATCGGCATCATGGGCGGTTTCCTCGTCGGCATCGCCCGGCTCGAATTCAACGCCACCACCTACATCAAGACCACCTGGGACTTCCTCGAGACCGGCGACATCACCTCAGGGCTGATCAAGGCCGCCGTGTTCGGCTTCATCATCGCGCTGATGGGCTGCTACCAGGGCTACCACTCGGGCCGCGGCGCGCAGGGCGTGGGCCGGGCCACGACCAACGCCGTCGTCACCGCCTCGATCCTGATCCTGGCGACCAACTACGTGCTCACCGAAGCCCTGTTTCCGGCCTGACCGCATGAGCGCCACGGCCAAGATCGAGATGCGCGGCGTGAAGAAGAGCTTCGGCTCGAACCACGTCCTGCGCGGCGTCGACCTCACCGTCCCGGCGGGCGAGTCGCTGGTCATCATCGGCGGTTCGGGCACCGGCAAGTCGGTGGCGCTCAAATGCATCCTCGGCCTGATCCCGCCCGATTCCGGCCAGATCCTCGTCGATGGCGAGGACGTGAGGCGCAAGCGCGGCCGCGAGCGCGAGAGGCTGCTCGACAAGTTCGGCATGCTGTTCCAGGGCGGTGCCCTCTTCGACTCGCTCCTGGTCTGGGAGAACGTCGCGTTCCGCCTGCTCCAGGGCTCGCGCCGCCGCCCGCGCAACGAGGCCCGCGCCATCGCCGTCGAGAAGCTGCGCCGCGTTGGTCTCAAGGAGCCGACCGCCGGCCTCTTTCCGGCGGAGCTCTCGGGCGGCATGCAGAAGCGCGTCGGCCTTGCCCGCGCCATCTGCGCAGAGCCCGAGATCATCTTCTTCGACGAGCCGACCACCGGCCTCGACCCGATCATGGCCGACGTGATCAATGACCTGATCCGCGAGATCGTGGTCGAGATGGGCGTCACTGCCGTCACCATCACCCACGACATGACCTCGGTTCGGAAGATCGCCGACCAGGTGGCGATGATCCACGAGGGCGTGATCCAGTGGACCGGTCCGGTCTCCGAAATCGATTCGACCGAAAACCCCTACGTCCACCAGTTCGTCAACGGCCTCGCCGAGGGTCCGATCGAGGCGATCCGCTGACATGCCGCTGCCCCCGGCCATCGCGGTGAACCTGCTGCTTCTGGTGCTCTACCCCGCCGCCTGGCTCGCCCCCCTCGCCCGCGCCGGCATCCTGCCCTTCTTCTCCGGATCCGAGATCACGGTGCTCGGCGGCGTCCGCGACCTCTGGGGCACTGACGCAGCGCTGGCCACGCTGGTCGCGCTGTTCGCCATCGTCATCCCCTATGGCAAGACCCTCTGCCTTGCCGCGATCCATTTCGGCCGCCTCGGTCCCGGGGCGCTTCCCGCGCTCGAGGTGATCGGCAAGGTCTCCATGGCGGATGTATTCCTGATCGCCCTCTACATCGTGCTGGTGAAAGGCGTCGGCATCGGCCATGTGGTCTCGGCTTGGGGCCTCTGGCTCTTCACCGGCTGCGTCCTTGCCTCGATCTGGGTCGGCTTCGAGACCAGGCGCCACGTCGGGAGTCGGAACTGAGCCGATGCCCCGCCTTGCAGCGCTCGTGTCGCTGTGATCGGATGGTCCCATGGCGAAGGTGGCGATCCCCTATGTCTGTCGCGACTGCGGCGCGACCCATCGCAGGTGGTCCGGCCGCTGCGACGCCTGCGGCGCCTGGAACTCGATCGAGGAGGATGCCGGCCTCTCCGCCGCCGGGCCGGCCGCGAAGACCCTCGGCGGCCTGCGCGGCCGCGCCGTCGAGCTCCATCCCCTCTCCGGCTCCGAGGCCCCGCCGCCCCGCCGCTCATCCGGCATCGCCGAATTCGACCGCGTGCTCGGCGGCGGCCTCGTCGCCGGCTCAGCCATCCTTGTCGGCGGCGACCCAGGGATCGGCAAGTCCACCTTGCTCCTGCAGGCCGCCGCCGCCTTCGCACGCGCGGGAGCGCCCACGATATATGTCTCGGGCGAAGAAGCGTCGGCCCAGATCCGGATGCGGGCCGCGCGCATCGGCCTCGCCGAAGCGCCGGTGATGCTTGCGGCTGAAACGAACCTCCGTGACATACTGACGACATTGGACACCCATCGCCCGGCGCTTGTCGTTGTCGATTCGATCCAGACGATGTGGGCGGACAATGTCGATTCCGCTCCAGGATCGGTCTCCCAGGTCCGCGCCTGCGCGCATGAGCTCGTCAGTTTCGCCAAGCGCCGCGACGTGTCGGTAGTGCTGGTCGGACACGTCACCAAGGAGGGCCAGATCGCCGGCCCCCGCGTGGTCGAGCACATGGTCGACACCGTGCTCTATTTCGAGGGCGAGCGCGGGCACCAGTTCCGCATCCTGCGCGCCGTCAAGAACCGGTTCGGCCCGGCGGACGAGATCGGCGTCTTCGAGATGACCGGAAGCGGCCTTGCCGAGGTGTCGAATCCCTCGGCTCTCTTTATCGGAGAGCGTGGCGAGCCAACATCCGGCTCCGTCGTCTTTGCCGGCATCGAGGGGACGCGCCCGCTTCTGGTCGAGCTTCAGGCCCTTGTCGCCCCCTCGACGCTCGGGACCCCGCGTCGGGCCGTGGTCGGCTGGGATTCCGCCCGGCTCTCTATGATCCTGGCAGTGCTCGAAACGCGCTGCGGCGTGTCTCTGGCGGGCAAGGACGTCTACCTCAACGTTGCAGGCGGCCTCCGCATCTCGGAACCTGCAGCCGACCTTGCCGCCGCCGCCGCGCTGCTTTCGGCACTGACTGGGGAGCCCGTGCCACAGGCTGCGATCATTTTTGGCGAGATCAGTCTTTCCGGTGCAGTGCGGCCAGTGACACAGCCCGAACTAAGACTTAAAGAATCTTGCAAGTTGGGATTTTCGACCGCTTTCATGCCAAATCAGATGAAGCGGAAGGAAGAATCTGGCATATCCATATCGGGGGTTAGTGATCTGCCGGCCTTCGTTGCCTTGAACTTCCCATCGGCACGGCAGTAGAGAGGATCAGATCGGGGGACAGGGAAGATGGAGTTCACCGTCGTAGATGCCGGCGTTGCAGTCGTTACGCTGCTGTCGGCGATCCTTGCCTACTCACGGGGCTTCACGCGCGAGCTGTTTGCGATCGCAGGCTGGATTGCGGCGGCCATTGCTGCGTTCTACGTCGCGCCGCAACTCGAGCCGCTGATCCGCGAAATCCCGGTGGTCGGCGAGTTCCTCGCTGCCTCCTGCGTGCTCTCGATGATCGCCGCCTTCACGGTGGTGGTCGCCGGCGTGCTGCTCGTCCTTTCGGTCTTCACCCCGATCATTGCCAATCTCGTGCTCGATTCGGCGCTTGGACCGATCGACCGGATGCTTGGGTTCATCTTCGGCGCCGTCCGGGGCCTGCTGCTCATCGCCATCGTCTATCTGGTTTACTCAAATCTGAGCGGCGCCGAGAGCTGGCCGCCGCTCGACAATGCGGCATCGCGGACACTGTTCGACGAGGCCGCCGCGATGCTGGAGCAGAACCTGCCGGCAAGCATTCCCGACTGGTTTAGCGCCCGGATCGACGCGCTTACCGCCAATTGCGGCGATCTCGCGCCGTCCGCGGCCGAGCCAGTCCAGCCCTCGGGCCAGTCCGGAACGGTGCCGGCCACCGAACCCGGCACCGGGACGGTTCCCGCCCCTGCCACAGGCACCGCACCCGCCACTGGGACGACCGGTAACTGACCGGTAACGCGTCCCGTCAGGATGGGTGACTCTGCTGCGCCGGGCATTATATAAGGCGCGCAGTGCAGCCGTGGCGGGAGCCGTGGAATGAGTCTGTCCGGGTATTCGGGCCTGCCGTCACATCCGTTTGACGACGACAAGCTGCGCGAGGAATGCGGCGTCTACGGCGTTTTCGGTGTCGATGAGGCCGCCAACTACGTGGCCCTCGGCCTCCATGCCCTTCAGCACCGCGGCCAGGAGGCCGCCGGCATCGTCTCCTACAGCCCCGATACCGGCTTCAACAACGTCCGCCGCGTTGGCTATGTCCGCGACAACTTCACCAAGCAGAGCGTCATGGCTCTCCTGCCGGGCCGTCTCGCGGTCGGGCATACCCGATATTCCACCGCCGGCAGCAAGGGGGCGGCGCTGCGCGACATCCAGCCGCTCTATGCTGACTTTGCTCTTGGCGGCTGCGCGATCGCGCACAACGGCAACCTGACCAACGCCAACTCGCTCCGCGCCCAGCTCATCGACCGCGGCTCGATCTTTCAGTCTACCTCGGACACCGAGTGCATCATTCATCTGATGGCGCGCTCGATCCAGAAGACCATCTCCGACCGGATGAAGGACGCGCTCCGCCTCGTCGAGGGAGCATTTTCCGTCATCTCCATCACGCGGACCAAGATGATCGGCGTCCGCGACCCACGCGGCGTCCGTCCCCTCGTGCTCGGACGGCTGGGCAACGCCTGGATACTGTCCTCCGAGACCTGTGCGTTCGACATCCTCGGCGCCGAATTCGTGCGCGAGGTCGAGCCCGGAGAAATGGTCATCATAACCGAAAAGGGTATCGAGTCGCTCCGCCCGTTCGAGCGCCAGCAGTCGCGCTTCTGCGTGTTCGAATATGTCTACTTCTCCCGCCCCGACAGCGTGATCGGCGGTCTCTCGGTCTACGAGACGCGGCGGCGGATCGGCGTCGAGCTCGCCCGCGAGGCCCCGGTCGAGGCCGACATCGTCTGTGCGGTGCCCGACAGCGGCACCCCAGCCGCCATTGGCTACAGCCAGGAAAGCGGCATCCCCTATGCCATGGGGATCATCCGCAACCAGTATGTCGGACGCACCTTCATCGAGCCCACCGACCAGATCCGCGACATGGGTGTCCGCCTGAAGCTGAACGTCAACCGCGCCGTGGTCGAGGGTAAGCGCGTGGTGCTGGTCGACGACTCGGTGGTGCGCGGCACCACCAGCCGCAAGATCAAGGACATGGTCCTGGCCGCCGGCGCCGCCGAGGTGCATTTCCGCATCGCCAGCCCGCCCACCCGCTGGTCCTGCTTCTACGGCGTCGACACGCCCGAGCGAGACAAGCTGCTCGCAGCGCGGATGGACGAGGACCAGATGTGCCGGCATCTCGGCGTCGACTCGCTCCGCTTCGTCTCGCTTTCCGGGCTTTACCGGGCCTGCGGCCACCCGGCCGGCCGCGACACCGCGGCGCCGCATTATTGCGACGCCTGCTTCAGCGGCGACTACCCGGTCGACCCTTCGGACGCCCGCGCGAGCGGGAAGATACGCGAGATCGTCCGCGCGTGAGCTGGCCCTCCGGCACCGCTGCGCTCGTGACCGGCGGCAACTCCGGGATCGGCCGCGTGATCGCGCTGGCGCTCGCCCGCGCCGGCGCCCATGTCGTCATTGTCGCCCGCAACGAGGAACGGGGCGAGGCGGTTGTCCGCAAGATCGCCGCCGCTGGCGGCACTGCCGAGTTCCACACAGTCGACATCGGACAGGAGGCCCAGGTCATTGCGCTCCGCGACTGCCTTGCGCAGCGCCTTCCTGTGCTGGACCTGCTGGTCAACAATGCCGGCGTCGGGCTGCGCCGCTCCGGCGTCACCCGCGACATGGGCCCCGGCGCCCGCTGGCAGGCAATCCGCGGCACGAACCTCGACGGCACCTATCTGATGACCGCCCATTTCCTGCCGCGACTCGCCCGCTCGGCCCATGGCGCCGTCGTGAACATCTCGTCGACCGCCTCGTTGCACGGCAACTGGGGTCTCTACTGCGCGGCCAAGGCAGGCGTCGAAGGCATGACCCGTGCGTTCGCCGCCGAGGCGGCGCCGCACGGTGTCCGCGTCAACAGCGTCAGTCCCGGCTGGATTGCTACCGAGAACGACGTCAGCGTCCATCCCTCCGGCACAGCTGACGGAACCTGGGACTTGCCGCCCTCGCTCCTCGGCCGCATGGGCCGGCCCGAGGAGATCGCCGCCGCAGTCATGTTCCTGGGCTCGCCCGAAGCATCCTTCATCACCGGCCAGACGCTGATCGTCGACGGCGGCCTGACGGCCACCGACTATACCTCGCTCACGCTCCTCACCGAGCGCGGCGACCGGATCCGCTCGCGGCCGGAGCGCTCCCCGCGATGACCGGCGTGCCCCTCGAGGGTCAGGTCGCCCTCGTCACCGGCGCCTCGCGCGGCTTCGGCTTCGCCGCCGCGGCCGCCCTCGGTGCTGCGGGCGCCCATGTGATCGCCGTCGCGCGCACGACCGGCGGCCTCGAGGAGCTCGACGACCGCATTGCCGGGGCCGGCGGCAGCGCCACGCTGGTACCGCTCGACATCTGCGACGATCCCGGGCTCGGACGCCTCGGTGCGGCGATCCACGGCCGCTGGGGCCGGGTTGACCTCTGGCTCCACACCGCGTTTCATGCCGCGCCGTTGCAGCCGGTCGAACATATTGATGCGAAGGATCTCGACCGTGACCTCGCCGTCAACATCCGCGCCTTCGAGCGCCTGATCCGGGTGGTGGATCCCCTGCTCCGCCTTGCACCCTGCCCCGTGGCGCTGATCGCAGCCGACGATGCCGCGACGATCAAGTTCCACGGCAGTTACGCCGCATCGAAGGCGGCACAGTCGGCGCTCGCCCGCGCCTGGGCCGCCGAATCCGGAAGTCGCATCGCCATCGCCGAGATCGTGCCTCCACCGATGCCGACGGCGCTCCGCGCCCGGTTCTATCCGGGCGAGGATCGCAGCAGCCTCTGCCCGGTCGACTGCGCCGCCGCCCGTTTGATTGACCGTTTGGCCAAGGGCGTTACTGCCGGTGCTCGCCTCGCACTCTGACGCGGGCTGCGCGCGCTCATGCCCCTCACCGCCCGCGGGCGAACGGGTTCTCGCCTTTCCGCAGCGCAAAGCGGATCGGCACACCCCTGATCCCGAACGCGTCGCGGAGGCCGTTGACCAGGTAGCGTACATAGCTATCCGGCACAGTTTCCGGCCGCGAGCACCATGCAAGGAAGCTCGGCGGCCGGGCCTTCACCTGGGTCACGAACCGCAGTTTCACGCGCCGTCCGGCCGCCGCCGGCGGCGGATGGCTTTCGACTGCCTCGCCTAGCCACTGGTTGAGCGGCGCCGTCGGCACCCGCATGTTCCAGACCCGGTGCATGTCCAGCACCGCCTCGCGAAGCTTGTCGAGCCCCCGACCGGTCAGGCCCGAGACGGGCACCAGCGGCGCTCCTTTCAACTGCGGCAGCAGCCGTTCGAAGGTCTCGCGCAGGTCACGACTGCGGCCCGGCTTGTCCTCCACGAGGTCCCACTTGCTGATCGCGATCACCACCGCGCGCCCCTCGCGCTCCGCCAGATCGGCGATCCGCAGGTCCTGGCTCTCGAAGGCGCTTGCGTCATCCATCAGAACGACGACCACCTCGGCAAAGCGAATCGCGCGGATCGCGTCACCGGTCGAGAGCTTCTCGACCTTGTCCTCCACCCTGGCCCGCTTCCTAAGTCCCGCCGTGTCGAACACACGGAAGGCCCGCCCGCCCCAGTTGCAGTTTACCGCGATGGCGTCCCGGGTGATGCCCGCCTCCGGTCCGGTCAGCAGCCGGTCCTCGCCCAGGATCGCATTCACCAGCGTTGACTTGCCCGCATTCGGCCGCCCGACCACCGCGATTTGCAGCGGCCGGCGCTCGGCCAGCGCGTCCTCCTCGGATTCCGGATCGAACTCATCGGCGACCGCGGGCCTCGAAAGTCGATCGGCAAGGGGCTGCAGCGCCGCGTAAAGGTCGCCCATCCCCTCGCCATGCTCGGCCGAGATGCCGATGACCTCTCCCAGCCCCAGCGCATAGGCCTCGTAGATCCCCGCCTCTCCGGCCCGCCCCTCAGCCTTGTTGGCGGCGACGATCACCCGGGCACCGCTCCGCCGGAGCAGATCGGCGAAGGTCTCGTCGCTCGGCGTCACTCCGGCGCGGGCATCGATCAGGAACAGGCACAGATCGGCCTCGGCAATCGCGCGCTCGGTCAGCCGGCGCATCCGGCCGGGCAGGCTTTCGTCGGTGATCTCCTCGAACCCTGCGGTGTCTATCACCGTGAAGTTCAGATCGCCCAGCTTCGCCGCGCCCTCGCGCAGGTCCCGGGTCACGCCCGGCTGGTCGTCGACCAGTGCGATGCGCCGTCCGACCAAGCGGTTGAACAGTGTCGATTTGCCCACGTTCGGGCGTCCGATGATGGCGACCTTGAACGACATTGCCGGTCCCCGGCTGCGCCCCGCGGCTCAGCGGTAGGCGTAAAGCATCCCGCCGTCCGACAGGATGTAGATGGTGCCGTTCGCCACCACCGGCCCGGTCCCGGACCCACCACTTATCTCGCCAATCTCCCCGCCCACGCCCGACTTTGCATCGTAGGAGTAGATGGTGCCCTCGCTGTCAGTCAGAATCAGATGCCCGCTGACCAGAACCGGAGTCGAGTAACTGATGGCCCCCTGCCGGTCGCCCGGATCCGTATAGGCCGGGAGTTGTTTCTCCCACAGCGTCCGCCCGTCTTGTGCGGAAACGCGCATCAGGACCGCATCATCCGTTACGAGAAAAAGCGTATCGCCGGCCCCCCAGAGCGGCGCCCCCGATCCGACGCTGCGTGTCCAGACCCGCTGGCCGGTGCGCGCGTCTATGGCGAGCATCCGTCCACTCTGGTTCGCCGCAACGATATAGGATCCGACCAGCACCGGATCCCCGGACACGTCGGTGATCGCCGCGCGCGCCGTTCCCATGCGCCCACCGCTCAGCACCGCGCTCCAGAGCCGCCGTCCAGTCAGCGCCTGTACGGCGACAATCTCTCCGGAGGCATAGGGCAGGATCACCAACGGTCCGGCAAAGGCCGGACTGGCGCCACCCAGAAAACCGGCATCAGACGTCGCCGATCTCTGGCGCCAGCGCACCTTCCCGTCGGCACCGTCGACCGCCACGGCGCTGTTGTCCCGCGTTACCGCGACCACCACTCCGTCGCGAGCACCAGGCGCTGCACGGAACGGTGCGCCGAAACTCTGCCGCCACAGGATCTCGCCGGAGGACGGATTCACTGCCAGCATCTCGCCAAAACCGGTCGCGGCATATATCTTGCCCCCGTCCGCAGCGATGCCGCCCCCGAACCCCTCACTGCCGCTCTCGCCTTCCGGCGCCAGACTGATGCTCCAGCGCTCGGCCCCACTCCCTGCATCGAAGGCGGAAAGCTGCGCGGCGGCATCCAGTGTGTAGACGGTACCGCTGACGACAATGGGCGGGCTGGTGATGGCTCCGTCGCGACTGCTGCCGGCGCCCGCATCTGCCGACCATACCTGCGACGGCTGGGCCGGGCCGGCGAGATGTCCAAGATAGTGGGATGGGGTGCCGTTGGTCTGTGTCCACTCGGCATTCGTCTGAATTTCCGGGAGCGGGACCTCCTCGACCACGCCCGCCGTCGCCGCCGGGTCGGAGCGCAGGCTGATCCGCTCTCCCTCCAGCTTCTCCTCGTCATCGAACAGGCTGCACCCGCCAAGGAGCAGCGCAACCGCCAGGCAGGTATAGGCGATCTTGAACCGCGGCGCTGTCACGCAGAAACCGAACATCATTCTCTCCCGCCTGACTACGCCTGCTACTGGACCAGGGTCGCTGTCACTGGAAGCTCGCCGCCGCTGCTGAGCAGCAGGGCTGTCGCCCTGTCCAGCATGCCTCGCGTCGCGCCCGGATCCTTCACGATTGCCGCGAGGTCCGCATGCCCGGTCTCCGTCTCGCCGGAATTGATCCGGATCACGGCCCTCAGTTCCAGCGCTAGAAGCCGGTAGGGCGCTCCATCCGCGACCAGAGGTTCGAGCTCGGCAACCGCCTGCGACGAGTCTGCCATCGGCGCAACCAGTCGGATTGCCTGCAATGCCGCAAGGTCCGCATATGCCCGGTCCAGGCCGGGCACACGGGCGATCTCTCGATAGAGGGCCTCCGCGCCGGCAGTGTCGCCGGCCTTTGCCTTTGCTGCGGCCAGGCGCAACCGCGCGACAACAGTCGCCGGTCCGGTCACCGTGGCGACCAGGTCCTGCACCTTCTCGACGGAGTCCAGGTCCGTCGCCAGAAACACGGCGCCTGTCTCCCGCGCGCGCTCGGCTTCACGGTGTTTCGTCCATGTCCAGGCGCCCGAGGCCGCGATTGCCGCGGCAACGGCAGCGATTCCGTAGGGAGCGTACCTCTTCCAGAGCCGGAACATCCGGTCCTGCCGCACCTCCTCGGTCACTTCCTGGATGAAGGAGTCCGTATCGCTCACACATTGTCTCCGCGCAGCGCTGCGGGCCGTGGTTTAACGCCGCTGCGCTGGGAATGAAAGGGTCATGGTAACTTGGGTTTGTAGGTGTGCTCCGGCGCCGGGAAGCTGCGCGAGCGCACTTCGTTGGAGTATTGCGTGACTGCGGCTCGCATCATCTCCTCCATGGTGCCGTAGCGCTTCACGAAGGTCGGCACCCGCGGCATCAGCCCCACCATGTCCTCGAACACCAGGATTTGCCCGTCGCAATTCGCCGAGGCGCCGATGCCGATGGTCGGGATTCTCACCGCCTGTGTAATGCGGTCCGCGAGCGGCGCCGCCACCCCCTCGACCACGACCGAGAAGGCGCCTGCCTGCTCCACCGCCCTGGCATCGGCGATAACGGCATCGAAATCGGCCTCGTCCCGTACAGCCCGGAAGCCGCCGGCCGTGTTCATCGCCTGCGGCATCAGTCCGATATGCGCCATGACCGGGATTCCCCGGCGCGCCAGATACTGGATCGTAGGCGCCATCTCGGTTCCGCCCTCCAGTTTCACAGCGTGGCAGCCAGTCTCCTTCACCACGCGAGAGGCATTGCGGAAGGCAACCTCCGGGCTCTCCTCGAACGAACCGAACGGCATGTCGACGACCACCAGCGCCCTGTCGGCACCGCGTACCACGGCCTGGCCATGCATGATCATGTGCTCAAGCGTGACGCCCAGCGTGTTCGGCATGCCGTGAATCACCATTCCGAGGCTGTCACCAACAAGCAGCAGGTCGCAGACCTCATCGCAGATTCGGGCGACATGCGCCGTGTAGGAGGTCAGACACACCAGCGGCTCCCGGCCCTTGCGCGACATGAAGGCTGGCACGGTCATTCGCTTCCGCGGACCATCGGAGCCCTGGTCGGGGTTGGCAATCGCAGATTTCTTCGAGATCGTGCTCTGGGTCGACATCGGCGCCCTCTCGAACTCAGGTTGTGCGGGCCTGCGGCCAACACCGGCAGGACGTTAGCCTGAACGGGTCAATTGAAAAAGTCCTGGACAAATCCATGCCTGACCCGGCGGAACGTTTGCTCGGCGCGCCGGCGCGACGTTGCGTCACCCCTTTTCCGCAGAACGGAAACCTCCTAGCTTGCCGTATAACCGGCTGATCCGATGCAGGGGCATTCGTCCCTCGACACGCGGACCGGAGAGGAACGGATGCGCCTGACATCGGTGCTATTTGCACTGCTGCTCGCCGGCGGGGTTCTTTATTGGTTCGCCCTGCGCCATCCGGCCGGCCCCGCCGCGCCGGCCGCTATCGGTATGTCCGACACCGCCCCGGCCACACCGGCGGTGGCCGAGGAACTCCCGGTTCCTGTCATGGTTCTGGCGAGCCAGGCGCGCCCGACGGTCAACGTGCTGACGCTGCGTGGCCGCACGGTCGCGATCCGCAACGTCTCGGTCCCCGCCGAGACCGCGGGTCTGGTGATCTCGCAGCCGCTCCGCAAGGGCGCCACGGTGCGTGCAGGCGACGTTCTCTGCCGCCTCGACCCCGGGGCCCGTCCGGCCCAGCTGCTGGAGGCCGAAGCAAGGCTGGCCGAAGCGCGGGTCGAGGCCGAGGCCGCGACCAGGCTCAGCCAGAAGGGCTTTGCCGCCGAGACCACGCGCATGGCCCGCCAGGCCCAGCTCGAGGCAGCGCAGGCTGCGGTCGATCTCGTCAGGCTCGACATCTCGCGGCTGGTGATCACCGCGCCTTTCGACGGCGTGCTCGAGTCGGACACGGCCGAGATCGGGTCGCGTCTCGGGCCAGGTGACGGTTGTGCCATCGTGATCGACCTCAGCAGCGTCAAGGTGACGGGTTACGTCTCCGAACAGGAAGTCGACCAGATCGAGGTCGGCCAGACGGCGATCGCGCGGCTGATCAACGGCCGGACCATTCCGGGCGAGCTCTCGTTCATCAGCCGCGTCTCCGACCCCGAGACCCGGACCTACCAGGTCGAGGTCACGCTGCCGAACGAGGACGGCCGGATCCGGGACGGCATGACCGCCGAACTGCAGATCGACCTCCCGGCCGAGGTGGCACATCTGTTGCCGCAGTCGGCGCTGACTCTCGACGACGACGGCCGCCTTGGCGTGCGCCTCGCGGCGGGCGGCAAGGCCAGGTTCGTGCCCGTCCGCATCCTCCGCGACGTCGCCGACGGCGCCTGGGTCGCAGGCCTGCCCGATCGCGCCGACGTCATCGTCGTCGGCCAGGAATTCGTCCGTGACGGCCGCAGCATCCAGGCGGCGCCGATCGACCGGGCGGTGCTGCAATGACCGGCATCGTCGATTGGGCGGCTGCCCGGGCGCGCATGGTGCTCGGCTTCATCCTGTTTTCCGTCGCCGCGGGCTGGGTCGCCTATCAGTCGCTGCCGAAGGAGGGCTCGCCCAACATTGACGTGCCGGTTCTGTATGTCTCGGTACCGCTGCCCGGCATCTCGGCCCGCGATGCCGAGCGGCTGCTGGTCAAGCCGCTCGAGACCGAACTGCGCGGCCTCGACGGGTTGAAGCAGATGACCGGCATCGCCGCCGAGGGCCATGCCGGCCTGCTGCTCGAATTCCAGTTCGGCTGGGACAAGCAGGCGACGCTCGCCGATGTCCGCGACAAGGTCGACCAGGCCAAGGCCGAGTTCCCGGACGACGCCGAGGAGCCGACCATCCGGGAGGTCAACCTCTCGCAGTTCCCTGTCCTCGTGGTCTCGCTTTCTGGCGAGGTTCCCGAGCGCACCCTGCTCAGGCTCGCCAAGGACCTGCAGCGCGAGATCGAGACCTTGTCCCCGGTCCTTGAGGCCGAACTCACCGGACACCGAGACGAGATGGTCGAGGTGCTGATCGACCCGCTCAAGCTTGAATCCTACGGCGTGACGGCGCAGGATCTGCTCTCGGTCTTCGACCGCAACAACCAGCTGATTGCGGCGGGCTCGGTCGAGAGCGCCACCGCCGCCTTCTCGGTCACCGTGCCGGGCTCGATCGAGACGCTCGAGGACATCTACAGCCTGCCGGTCAAGGTCAATGGCGACCGCGTGGTGCGACTCGGCGACGTAACCGAGATTCGCCGCACCTTCGAGGACGCCACCGGGCATGCCCGCTTCAACGGCAAAAAGTCGATCTCGCTCCAGATCCGCAAGCGCCTCGGCGAGAACATCATCGCCACAGTCGAGGCGGTCCGCACAACCGTGGAGAAATCCGTCGCCACATGGCCCGAACCGGTGCGCCGCGCCGCCCGCGTCGACTTCTCGATGGACGAGTCCGCCCGCGTCAGGGACATGGTCAGCCAGCTCGAATCGAGCGTGCTGACCGCGGTCCTGCTGGTGATGATCGTGGTGCTGGCCTCGCTCGGCTGCCGCTCGGCGCTGCTCGTCGGCATCGCCATTCCGTGCTCGTTCCTGCTCAGCTTCGGCCTGATGGCGGCGCTCGGGATGAGCGTCAACAACATGACCATGTTCGGCATGATCCTCGCGGTCGGCATGCTGGTTGACGGGGGAATTGTCGTTGTCGAGTATGCAGACCGTCGGATCGCCGAGGGCGTCGGCCCCATGACCGCCTACACCGAGGCGGCACGGCGCATGTTCTGGCCGATCATCTCATCCACCGCCACCACCCTCTGCGCCTTTCTGCCGATGCTTTTCTGGCCGGGTATGCCGGGCGAGTTCATGAGCCAGCTTCCGATCACATTGATCTTCGTGCTGTCCGCCTCGCTGATCGTGGCGCTGATCTACGTTCCGGTGCTTGGGGGCGTCTCCGGCCGGGTCAGTCGCCTCGTGAACCGCGCCCGGCTCCGCGTCCTCGGCCAGTCCGGCCGACCGCCGCAGCCGCCCGATCTCTACCGGCGCGGCCCGTTCGGACGGGCGATCGGAGCCATCGTGCTGAACCCGGCCGGCCCATTCGTCGCGCTCGGCCTCGCGGCGGCGGCCATGGCAGGGGTCTTCAGCTATTACGGCACCCACAGTGCGGGCGTCGAATTCTTCGTCGAAACCGACCCCGAGCGCGCCATCGTCTATGTCCGCGCCCGCGGCAATCTCAGTCTCGACGAGCGCGACCGCATGGTGCGCGCGACCGAGCAGGCGGTGCGCGACGTCCCAGGCGTGCGTTCGGTGTTCGCGTTCTCCGGTGGCGGCGGGCTCGCGGACCGGACAGGCCAGGAAGGGCCGCTCGATTCGATCGGCCAGGTCCAGCTCGAACTCGCCCCATGGACCGAGCGCGGCCCCGGCGGCGAAATCGTCGCCGAGATCGACCGCCGAATTCGGGCCATCCCGGGAGTTCTCGCGGAAATCAAGTTGCAGGCGGATGGGCCCCAGCAGGGTAAGCCGGTGCAGCTCGAGCTCCGATCCGACAGATGGGAAGATCTCAACCGCGCGACGGCCATTGCCCGGGCGCGATTCGAGCAGATGTCGGGCCTGGTCAACATCGACGACACCCGCCCGCTGCCGGGCATCGACTGGAAGATCGACGTCGACCGCGCGAATGCTGGCCGTTTCGGTGCCGATGTCGCCACCATCGGCCCGCTGGTCCAGTCCGTCACCCGCGGCGCGATCCTCGACACCTTCCGCCCGTCCGACGCCGACGAGGAGCTCGACATCCGCGTCCGCTTCCCCCCCGAGGATCGCCGGCTCTCGACCCTAGACGGGCTGAAGGTAACCACCGAGAAAGGGCCGGTGCCACTCTCGAACTTCCTGACACGCATGCCGGCCCCGAAGCTCGCCGAGATCAACCGGCGCGACGGCCAGCGCTTCTTTCAGGTCCGCGCCGGTGTCGCGGCGGACGCCTCCGACATCACCATGATCACATCGCTGGAGAAATGGATCGCCGACACCAGGCCATTCCCGGACTCGGTCGCCGCACGCTTCACGGGCGACCGCGAAGAGCAGCAGGAGAGCCAGGCCTTCCTGATTAAGGCCTTCACCGGCGCGCTTGCGCTCATGTTCGTGATCCTGCTCGCGCAGTTTAACTCGCTCTACAACTCCGTCCTGGTGCTCTCGGCGGTGGTAATGTCGGTCGCCGGCGTGCTGGTCGGCATGCTGGTCATGGGGCAGAAATTCTCGATCATCATGACCGGCACCGGGATCGTTGCACTGGCCGGGATCGTGGTGAACAACAACATCGTGCTGATCGACACCTATCAGGAGTTCTCCCGCCGCATGGCCCCGCTCGAGGCGATCGTCCGCACCGCCGAGGCCCGCATCCGGCCCGTGCTGCTGACCACGATCACCACGATGGCGGGGCTCCTGCCTATGATGTTCGCGATGAGCCTCGACTTCGCCAATGGCGGGATCAGCCGCGGCGCGCCGACTGCACTCTGGTGGGTGCAGCTCGCCACCGCCGTGGTCTGGGGGCTGGGCTTCGCCACGGTGCTGACACTGATCGTCACCCCGGCGGCACTCGCCGCCCGGATCTGGTTTGGCCGGCTGTTCGGCACCGGCATCCCGATGCTCGGCTTCGGTCTCGTCGGCCTCCTCGGCGGCGGCTGGTCAAGCTCTGCCTGGATGCGCGACCGCCAGCTCCGCCGCCGCCTCGCCCGCGAGCCGGTGCCCGAGATCATCTGGACCGAGACCCGGCTGCCCAAGCCTCCCGGCATCGTGCGGGCGGCGGAGTAACTTCCGAACACCAAAGGGAGCGCTCTTGGGAGTAGCCGCCTTTAAACTCTAATCATTCGAATATGGTAGATCAATACACACATGTGCGCACCCCGGCGTCTGCCGCTCCTGCGCCTCACGCCGCCGCCTGCGCCGCCTTCCGGATCGCCCGGATGTTTGTCCCGTAGACGCGCGGTTGCTTCGCCGAGCCGCCCTTGAACACCGCGGAGCCGGCCACCAGCACGTCCGCCCCCATGGCAACGCAGTTCCCGGCATTCTCGGGCGTCACGCCCCCGTCGATCTCGATATGCACCGGCCGCTCGCCGATCATCTCCGCCAGCCGGGCGATCTTTGGCAGCATCGCCTCGATGAAACCCTGCCCGCCGAACCCCGGATTGACCGTCATCACGCAGACAAGGTCGATGCGGTCTAGAACATATTCGATCGCCTCCGGCGGCGTCGCCGGGTTCAGCGCCACCCCGGCCCTCTTGCCGAGCGACCGGATGAGCTGCAGCGACCGGTCCAGATGCGGCCCCGCCTCTGCATGCACGGTGACGATGTCGGCCCCTGCCTTCGCGAAGGCCTCCAGATAGGGGTCCGCCGGCGCGATCATCAGGTGGACGTCCATCACCCCCCGGATATGGGGCCGGATCGCGGCGCAGACCCCGGGGCCGATGGTGAGGTTCGACACAAAATGCCCGTCCATCACGTCCACATGCACCCAGTCCGCCCCCTGCTTCTCCACGGCACGGCACTCGGTGCCCAGATCGGCAAAATCGGCCGAGAGGATCGAGGCGGCGATCTTCACAGAACGGTCGAACTCTGCTGTCATGGTCGGTCTCCCGTGGCTGTCCGCTTCATAGCGGACGCACCCTCGCGCGCAAGGCCGGATCAACCCAGAAATGCCAGCAATCGTGCGATCACCGCCTCGGGCTGCTCCTGCTGCACCCAATGCCCGGCCCCCTCGATCAGGTGACTGCCGCGATAGTCGGCGCAGGACACGGTCTCCATCCGCTCCAGCGCCCCAGGCTTCTGCAGGTAGCCCCAGTCGCTCGCTCCCGCGATGAACGTGACCGGCACCTCGATCCGCCGCCCGTCATAGACTGAAAGGTCGCGCTGGAACCGCGGGGTCGTACCGCAGCGGTACCATTGCAGCCCGCCCTGGAAGCCGGTGCGCCCGAACTCGGCCGCATAGACTGCCAGCGCCTCGTCCGGCAGCCACCGGCAGGCCGCCACCTGTTCAGGCGTGGGCATCTCGGGCGCCACGGTCGCCGCCATGTCCTTCTCGAGGTCCATGACATAGTAGGTCGGCAGCTTTGCCAGCTCCGCCCCGGTCCAGCCGCCCAGCCGGTAGGGTCGATTCTCCGGCCAGTCGGCGCTCTTCATGTGGAAATAGGCCCTCAGGAAGGCGTGCAGCCCCTGCGGCGCATGACGCATGTCGCCATCCGCCGCGCGAGTCGAGTAGTACCACTGGTAGTGTTTGCGCGGGCGCGCCAGGGCGGCCAGGTCCGCCTCGACATCGGCGCCGGAAGATGCGATCGGCGGCGGCCCGCCGAATGGCGCGCTCATCAGCACCGCCCGGTGGAACACGTCGGGCCGCAGCAATGCCGACCATGCGGCGACGAACGATCCGAAATCGTGGCCGATCACCGCATGGACCGACTCCGGTCCCAGCGCACGCACCAGCGCCACCGTATCCCGCACCAGGTTCGGCAGTGCAAAGGCCGAGAGGTCGCCGTCATAGTCCCCATCCCAGCCGGTCGTGCGTCCATAGCCCCGCTGGTCCGGCGCCGCCACCCGGAACCCGGCCGCCGCCAGGCCCGGCATCACCCGACGCCACGAGAAGGCCAGCTCCGGGAAACCGTGCAGCAGAAGCATAAGGGGCGCATTCGGCGCCCCTGCCTCCAGCACATGCATGTCGAGCCCGCTCGCCGTCGCCACCTGGCGCGCGGTCACGCCCTCGGGCAGCGGCAGCGACGCCGGCATCAGGGGCGCAGCCGCCTGAGCAGGCTCGAGGTGTCCCAGCGCCCGCCGCCCATGTCCTGCACCTCGCCGTAAAACTGGTCGACCAGCGCCGTGACCGGCAGCCGCGCGCCATTGCGCTTGGCCTCGTCGAGGCAGATGCCCAAGTCCTTCCGCATCCAGTCCACCGCGAAGCCGAAGTCGAACTTGTCGGCCAGCATCGTCTTGTAGCGGTTCTCCATCTGCCAGGACTGCGCCGCCCCCTTCGAGATCACGCCGATCACTGCCTCGGCGTCGAGCCCGGCCTTGACCGCGAAGTTCAGCCCCTCGGCCAACCCCTGCACGAGGCCCGCGATGCAGATCTGGTTGACCATCTTGGTGAGCTGCCCCGCCCCCGGCCCGCCCAGAAGCTGCTGCATCCGGGCATAGGCCTGGATCACCGGCGCGATCCGGTCGTAATCCGCCTTCTCTCCGCCACACATGATGGTCAGCACGCCGTTCTCGGCGCCGGCCTGGCCGCCCGAGACCGGCGCATCGATGAAACCGATGCCCTTCTGCTTGGCCACCGTGTGCAGCTCGCGCGCCACGTCGGCGCTCGCGGTTGTGTGGTCGACGAAGACCGTCCCTTTCGCCATGCCGGCGAGCGCGCCTGCCTCTCCCAGGACGACGCTCCGCAGGTCGTTGTCATTGCCGACGCAGCACATCACGAACTCGGCGCCTTTGGCTGCGGCACGCGGTGTCGGCGCGGACCGCCCGCCATGCTGCCTGACCCAGGCCTCCGACTTTGCGGCGGTGCGGTTGTAGACCGTGACCTGATGCCCCTTCGAAGCGAGATGCCCCGCCATCGGGTAGCCCATCACCCCGAGCCCCAGGAACGATACCTTTGCCAATCTCCCTCTCCCTCTGGCTGGATATGTCGTCTAGCTGTTGAACCGGATCGTCGCTTCTGGAACAAAGCGGACCGGGAGCCGCGCAACAGTGTGGGGCCGAACCTCCCTTGGTCAAGGCCGAAAGGCGGAAGGAAAGACCCGGATGACTGCGCTGCTGCGCTGGCTCGTGCGCATCCTTGTCGCGCTCGCGGCCGTGATCGTCGTCTGCGCTGCGCTCGGGTGGTACCTGGTCTCACGCTCTTTGCCGGATTACGACGGCACGGTTCGGCTCCCGGAGCTGGACGCCGAGATCCGCATCACCCGCGATGCCAATGCAGTTCCGCACATCCGGGCGACGACCGGCCATGATGCCATTTTTGCGCTCGGAGTGGTCCATGCTCAGGACCGGCTCTGGCAGATGGAAATGAGCCGGCGAGCAGCACAGGGCACCTTGTCTGCCCTTTTTGGAGCCCGCACAGTCGAGATCGACCGGCTGATCAAGATTCTCGATCTCTATACGGTCGCAGCTGAATCGCTCAAGGCCCAGACACCCGAGACCCAGGCGGCCCTCGAAGCTTATGCCGGGGGAGTCAACGCGTGGATCAGGCATGTCAACAAGAATGCCCTGGGCCGCGGAGCGCCGGAGCTCTTCCTGTTTGACGGTGCGCTTGCTCCGTGGACTCCGGCCGACTCGCTGGCGATCCTGAAGATGATGGCGCTCCGCCTCACCGCGGCCGCCCGCAACGAGGTGCTGCGCGGCAAATTTCTCCTGAATCTGCCCCCCGAAAGGGTCGCCGACATCCTGCCGGAGGACCCAAATCCGGCCGTCACCGCACCGCGGCGCTTTGCGGAGCTGTATCCCGGCGCCCGCTTCGCCACGACCACGCAAACCCACTCGGTTGACCCCATCATAGAGCTGCTCGGCCCACCACCTTCGAGGGCGCTGATGGGCGCCTCGAATGCGATGGCCGTCGATGGTTCCCGCAGCGCGGCCGGCAAGCCGCTGCTGGCAAATGATCCGCATCTCTGGCTCGCCGCTCCAGGCATCTGGTATCTTGCGGACATTGCCGCGCCCGGCATTTCTGCAATCGGTGGCACGCTTCCCGGCATTCCTGCCATCGTGGTCGGGCGCAACAGCGAAATCGGCTGGGGGGTGACGACGACCAATGTCGACGACCAGGACATCTATATCGAGCAGGTCGATACCGATGATCCCGGCCGCTACCGCACGCCGGAGGGATGGGCGGCCTTCGAGGCGCGCCGCATCCGGATCGAGGTAGACGGCGGCGAGACGATTGATGAAATCGCGTACCGGACCCGGCATGGACCGGTGCTCTCGGGCGACCAGTTCGGGGCCGGTGCGGTAACGCCGGACGGGCATGTCGCGGCGCTCCGCTGGACAGCCCTGGATCCAGGGGACCGCACCATGAGCGCGCTACTGGGACTGATGCAGGCGCGCGACATCGACGCCGCGGTCACCGCCTCGGAATTGGCGGTTGCCCCGGCACAGAACCTGTTCCTTGCCGATCGGAACGGAATTGCGATGGTGGTCGCAGGCGCTATCCCGGCGCGCAACCCCGCGAGTCCGGGCCAGGGCCGGATTCCCGCCCCGGGCTGGCACGCAGAGAATGACTGGCAGGGCTTCCGGGCTCCGATCCTCAATCCGCGGGTGATCCGGCCGGCCAGCGGCGCTGTCGCCAATGCCAACAATCGCATCACGGATGCCCCCTTCCCCATAAATATCAGCTTTGACTGGGATGCTTCCTACCGCATCCGGCGGCTCGAAAAGGAGCTGTCCGGCCGAGCGTACCACTCGCGCGACGGATTCGTGGCGCTGCAAAACGACTCGGTATCGGAGATGGCCCGGGCCGTGCTGCCCCTGATCGCCCGCGAGTTCTGGTGGGGCAGCGACAGCGAGATCGAGGTTGACCGGCGTCGTCAGCAGGTGATCGAGATGCTCGCGCGCTGGAACGGCGACATGGACCAGCACAGTCCCGAGCCGCTGATCTTCTCGGAGTGGATGCGGATGCTGACCCGTCGACTCGCTGCAGACGAACTCGGTCCCCTTCTCGAGGACGTCGAGGGCGAGCAGCCGCTCTTCGTCGAGAGAGTTTTCCGCGACGTGAATGGCGCCGGCGCATGGTGCGACGTCGACAAGACGCCCGAGAAGGAAACCTGTCCGCAGATGGCCGCTCTCGCGCTCGACGATGCCCTGGCCTCGCTCTCGCGCGAATACGGCTCGAACATCCAGGGATGGCGCTGGGGAGCTGCCCATGTGGCGGTTCACCGGCATATGCCGCTCGGCTTCTTCGGAGCACTGGCCCCCTTCTTCAACATTACCAACGAGACCTCGGGGGGAAATCACACGCTGCTCCGGGGCCAGAGCAGTGGCCGCGGCCCTACCCCTTTCCGCAACATCCATGCCGCCGGTCTCAGGGTAGTCGTCGACTTTGCAGATCCGGACCGGTCGCTGATGATGATCGCGACCGGCCAGAGCGGCCATCCGTTCTCGCGCTGGTATGACAACTTGTCCGATCTGTGGGCGCGCGGCGACATGATTCCTATGTCGATGAATGATGCCGATGCCGCAGCAGGTGCGGTCGGCGTCATGATTCTCGCTCCGGCGGACCATGAAGCAAAACTCTAGGTGAACGTTTCAAGTCACTCATATAATTATATTTCATGTCATTTTATGTCGGCGGAACCAAATCCTCGCATGGCCGGCGAACGTTGGCGGGCACCCACCCTGATGCCGGTAGTTTCCGTGATCGTTACGCACCCGGCAATGGACACCAGCCCCACAGTCCTGGCGCATGAAGTCTGAGATGGATGTGTCTGGTACGTCGGTTCTTGCCGCAAAGCGGGCGACACGGCTTCACCTGACCGGTCGAGATAACGTGCAGACTCTGTCGCAGATTTGCTCGGCGGGGCGGCTCCATTCGGGACAGCTGAGAGGAGCTGGGAATGGACCACAGGAGCGAGACGAGACCGATGGGTCAGGCGATCCAGATCGACGAGGCACGGATCAGGAATCACCCAGACGAGATGGTGCGCGGCACGGTCGCTGCTGGTCGCGGTCGGCGTGACCGCGGAGGGCTACCGGGAGACCCTCGGCATCTGCGAGGGCGCCAAGGAGGACAAGCCGGGCTGGTCGGCGTTTCTGCGCCACCTGGTCGACCGCGGGCTTGCGGGCGTCGAGCTGATCACCTCGGACGCCTGCCGAGGCCTCGTGGAGAGTGTCGCAGAATACCTGCCCGAGACCGGCTGACAGCGCTGTGTCGTGCATTTCTACCGCAACGTCTTCAGCCACGTGCCACCGGCCAAGGTCCGCGCGGTCAGCCCCATGCTGAAGGCGATCCATGCCCAGGAGAACCGGGTTGCCGCCGAAGAGAGAGCCAGGGCCATCGTCAACGCCCATGTCGCGGAGACGCTCACCTTCTACGCCTTACCGGACAGCCACTGGATCAGGCTGAGAACCAACGACCCGCTGGAGCGCGTCATGCGCGAGATCCGGCGGCGCACCCGCGTGGTCGGCGCCTGTCCCGGACGGCCAGTCCTGCCTGAGCCTCGCGTGCGCCCGGCTCCGACACATCGCCGGGACCCAGTGGTCGGCCCGCAAGTACATGAACATGGACCCGCTGCACGCAGCCAGGACCGAAGCCTACGGAGCCATCGTCGCGTGAGCAAAAGTGCAAAGGATGCTCGACGTTATCCAGGGGCAAACGTGTGAATGTACCGAATTGCCTCGCTCGGCTCGGCGTTCGGAAACGTGGCGGTGAAGATGTCTGCCATCCGTCCCGCCTGATACAGCTGCGTGAGCAGGCCGGTCGACCTCCAGACGGAAGGCCGCATCCTGGAGCAGCAGTGCCAGGCCGTGGAGTGCGATGGTCGGCGAGTTCAGCGCAACGGAAGGCGTGTCCGGCGCCGCGTCCGGATCGCGGAGCGCGAACATCATCCCAATGGACCAGAGATCGCTCCTGCACTAACAATTTCATTGGGAATATCAGGGTGCACTCCACTGTCCCGACCGTGCTCTGAATTGGGGTACTGATGCCGAACCTGGACCACGATGAGCTCCTTCGGCCGATCCTGGTGCTGTCGTTTCTTCGATCATGGTCGTTTGAATGCAGACCAGCTTGACTCAACTCGCAATCTTGGGGCGCTTGATCGCCGATGGCGCAGGCGATCGGTCGGCGTGGAGCTGCGAGGCCGCCTCCTGCCCGGAGGTCCTTGCGATGGCACGGAACCAGTTTCTGCTGCCTGCGATCTGGCCCGCGATCTCGTTGCAAGGCAAAGCGCGTCCCGTTGATCGGGAGGCGATTCTTTCGGCTTTTCATTCTCTCAACACGGAGAGAAACGATCGGGTCCTTGATGATCTTCGGAGGATCGCGATTTCACTCAATGCGATCGGAGCCCCCCCCCCTCCTGATCAAAGGCGCCTGCCATATCCTGACCGGGCTTTGGCCCACGTTTGGATCGCGTGTCTTGCGCGATATCGATCTGGTCCTGCCCGAGCCCGCGTTGCTTACGGCCTTCAACCAACTGAGCCGCCTTGCCGGCTGTGCCAAAGCCGATCCGGGTGCGCGCGAACTCGTCGCGCTCTCGAAACACTGTGATCGGCTCATTGGCCCGGGGCTTTCCCTGCCCGTCGAGCTGCACCATTCCGTGCTCCCGCCGGAGACATCCGGGGTCCTGTCGACCGAGCGTCTCCTTGCCCGCGCGGTCCCAGCCGGCTTCCGCGGGGCGAATTTTCTGGTACCCGCGCCAACGGATCAGGTACTGATTGCGATCATCCATGGACCCCTCGGTGGCGGGACCTATCTCGCGCCGGAGATGCATCTTCGGGACTGCCTCGATGTCGTTTTCCTCATGCGCAAGCATGGCGATGCGATTGACTGGGGCGGGATCGAGGCCGGCCTTCGGAGCCAGCGCTGCAGCGTCGTCCTCGAGATCTTGCGACTGTGCATGCGCCGGTTTGTGGGGGTGGATCTCCCGGTGCCGCGCCAGGGCTGGATGGCGCGCGCCGACGCGCGCCGCTGGGAGTGGCAGCTGGAACGCGCCTGGTCTGTCCGCCTTGGCCGCCTCGCGAACCTGTCGGCCCTGGCGATCCGCCATCTCAAGGCGGGAGGGGTGCCTCGCCGGCGCGCCCTGGGATACCTTCGACGGCGCGAGACCTACTTGCGCAATGCGCGGCGGGTGCTAATCGGTGATGAGCCTTGATCGGCTGAATAGGTCGCTCCGCGACGTTGACCCGACACTGCGGGCGGAGGGTGTCGAGACAAGAGGCTCGATCCATGAAGCTTTCTAGCCGACCAAAGCGTCTCGACATCCTTGCGGCGCGAGCAGACGACGCGATTGTCTTCATGCATGTACGCACGGGACAGTATCTGCTGCTCGAAGATACCGCGCGCGAAATCTGGGAACTGATCGATGGCCAGCGAGCCATCTCAGACATCATCGAGGAAATCCGCAGGATTTATCGAGTCGACGACAAAACATGCACAGGAGAAGTTATTGCATTTTTTTCCGAGCTTCGAAAAAAAGAAATGATTGAAATTATCGATTGAAAATTCAATAAAATTGGTCTGATAGTAATCTTTTTTATTTGTAATTATTTGGCGTACATGTCTTAACCGATGGGCGTATAGCCCCAGATGTTTGTCGCTAAGCGGAGTGTTGGGGGTGGACAAGACAGAAAACGCACAGTTTGACGGTGATCGCGGCACTCGAGCGAGACCTCGAGAGAATCCCAAGGGCAAAGGCGAATTCTGGTATCGCGTGCACGCGCTCTCATTGCGATCGTCCTTCGAGCTTCCAGAGCTTCGGGCAATCGCACCCTTGCAAGCTCCGCCCGATATCGCGGTGAGCCGGATCCATCGCTGCGATGTGCACCTGGCGACGCAGCATGGCGCCAGTTCATCCGACCAAGCGTCGGGATCATCGGAGCTGGTGGTTCTGCCGAAGGGTGTGGCGAAGCTGTCGGTTCCTGCCGTAGGCGACTTTGAGGTCAAGGATGGGCGCGAGATACTCTTGCGAGCGCGGCGACACGTCGACCCTTCACTGGTTCAGCTCTATACGATTGGCAGCGGGCTCGGGCTTGCGCTCGAACAGCGCGACGCGCTGGTGCTTCATGGAGCAAGCGCAGTGCGCGACGGTCGCGCGGTGCTTCTTCTTGGCCCCTCGGGCGTGGGAAAATCCACCCTTGCTGCAGCGCTCGCGGCAGCGGGGTTCGAGATCCTCGGCGATGATACGATCGCGCTCTGGCAGGACGAGACGCGAGCGAACTGGCGGGTCTTCCCCTCGGGGGTTGCATTGAAGCTCTGGGGCGACGCCCTGGAGGCGCTCGGTGTTTCAGCGGCGGGTTTGCGACCGGTCGCCGCGGGTGTCGGGAAGTTCTACCTGCCCGTCGGTCAAGCCGCGGATGCCTCGGGCTATTCCGTCGATTCGATCGTTCTGTTGCGGACGCAGAACGGGATCGACCGTCCAGAATTCAGCACGATAGAGCTTCTCGAGGCCATTCAGGGAATCACGGAGAACCTCTACCGCCCAATGTTTGTCGAGGCGCTCGGAAAGAATGCAATCGCCTTCACTCGGATTTGCAGTCTCGCGGCAGCAACCAAGGTCACGGTTCTGTCCCGGCCACCAGAACACGCGACATTGCCAATCTTGGTTGAGATGCTCGACAAGGATCTCCGCCGACAGACGTGAGTATGGCTGATCGGCAGCGCAGTGTAGCGTAAGCTCAAAGCGTCGCGCAGGTGAGTTTTGCGGCTCTTACGTGAAGAGCTCGTCAATATTTACCGAGATCCCGAGCAGAGCCAGAGTTCCTTGGTTATCCTCAAACACAATGAGGCTGTCCGTGGTACCATCCTGATTGATATCGAAATTCTCCACACGATCTGCCGCAAGCCCTTGCTTGAACACGAGCCGATCCTCACCCGGGGTGAAATCGAAGATCACATCTCCGACGTCCTCGATCATCAACCCATCGACGCTCGCATTTGTCAGGCGGCCTTGATCGGCGGCATCGCCGGGCGTGAAGATGAAACGATCAGAGTCGGCGCCACCGAGCATCTCGTCGCGCCCGGCGCCGCCCCGGAGGATGTCCGATCCTTCGCCCGCGCCAAGCCGGTCATTGCCGTTCCCGCCATTGAGCCTGTCGGCACCTGCCAGATCGACGATGACATCGTCACCGTTACCGCCGTTCAGCACGTCATTGCCGCCGAAATCGACCAGAAAATCGTTGCCGTTTCGACCGTCTATCGTGTCGTCGCCGTTTGTCCCCATCAACTCGTCGGCCGCTCTGGTTCCCGTCGGGGCCGCTGCCGTCGTGACTGAAAGACCCGCTGATCGGGTCAACGGGGTTTTTTCGACAAGCACATCGCCAAGGGTGGCGGAAGCGACCGCCGTCCCGATCACCGAGTCCTGTGCGGCGATGGGATAACCGGCCGATATATTGAAAATCGGCGGCACGAAGAACAGGCTTAGATCAAGCGTCTGGTAACTCCAGGCAACCCCCGGACCAGGGTCCGTATCGCCAGGGGTTCCGGGCACCTGAACTGGCCCGACAGTCGTCTGCCAACGCCCGTCGACTGGCTGACCGAACTCGCCAAAATTCACCAGCAGTTCGTCATCCGGCACGCCCTCCAGAAGAAGCGTTCCCGTCATGTTCTCGAAGCTGCCGGACGCGGAGAAATCGAACCTCTCGGCCCCATTCGGACCCGGGGCCACCCTGTAGGCTTCACGGAACTTCTCGAGGGCGTTCTGGCCGTCGCCTTCCGTTGCGCCGAAGCCGATGTCATTGTCGACGCTATCACCGAAGACGAAGATCCGGTCGTTCCCGTTGAAGGCGCTTGTGTCATCGACGAGGACATCGCTGCCGAAATCGGACTCGGATTCCAGATCATAAAAGTAGAGGTCGTTGCCACCGCCGCCATCGATCGTCTGATTACCCGACGCCATGACGAAAATGTCATTGCCGGACGTGCCAGTGACAGTTCCGTTCTCGCCAGTAAGGATGAAAAGGGTACGGCCATCCAGCAGTGTAATTGGTGGAAGCGTCGTTGCCACAATATTCCCCCTCGCCGGCGCACCGTGCGCGGAGTGCCCCGCGCGCAGCCTTTGGACAATCCGAGGCCAATGTGTCGGGGCGCTGTCGCATCTCTTAAGCTGATTTAACAACTAGCACGTGTCGTGTCCCTGCGCTAGAGTGATTGGCAACTGTCGCCTAGGGAATGCAGAATGAGAACGCGTGAGCCTAAGGCAACCGAGATGCGAGCTATTTCGGAGCCCGATCGGAACTCCGCCATTCGAATTTGGACAACGCCGCGCATCAAGTCTCTCTCCATCACATCAGTTACTGGGCAGAAGTCGCCTGCTATCAAAGAGACGGCATTTACCGATGGGAGCTAGTGGTCAAAACCAAACGGAAGTGTCCGCCCGGAAGGACGAGTAACTCATTGGCATCAGGTGGCTTTTTGAATTGTCTGACATTGTCCTAGAGTTCGAAATATCTACTTTTGCCCTCTAGCCCGGCTTCGAAATGCCAACCACGGTTATCGCGGGTGCTTGGGCGTCGGATCCGGACGTGCTCCGCGCTCTCCAGCGACGTATGTCGAAGGCGATCGCGACGCAGTGCAGATGTGGCAAGATTTCCGCTGTGATCAGCGATCCTGTCTGTGCCGTTCAAGGGCATCTGGATACTGGCGAGGCCGCGCCGGCGTCGGGAACGATCGAGCCGATCGATGCAAGCGGCCGGCTCCTGGCACTTGATATGCGTCTCTATAACAGGGCGGAACTTTCCGCGAGCCTTGGCCTGTCGACTGAGGATCCGGATGAGATTTTTGCGCTTCGGGCGCTCGACGCCTCGACCGGTCGAACTGGAATGGACGGTTTGCGTCACCTGGATGGTGATTTTGCACTGATGCTCTGGGATCCGTCTGCGTCGACACTGACACTCGCGCGCGACGGAGTCGGGGTTCGTCCACTCTTTTTTACCCACAAACCGCGCCGGGTCTTTGTCTTCGCATCGCTCGCATCGATCCTGACGGAATCGGAAGTTGCCACTTGCGAACCGGATCGCGAAGTCGCACTTCGCTGCGCAACCGGGAGCTTTGAGACCGGCACCAAGACCTTTCTCCGCGATGTCGAGCGCGTGCTCCCCGGCCATGCCTTGATCTTCGATGGGGTTCGGGCGCAGCAGCGTCGTTACTGGACATTGCGTCCGGGCGAGACCTACCCCGCAAGCGTCCCGGCCGGCGACCTCGCCGCCGAGCTGCGCCACCACCTGGACAGAGCAGTACGAAAGCGACTCCCCGTGTCGGGTGATGTCGGCACCCACCTGAGCGGGGGGCTGGATAGTACTGCCATTTCCGTCCTCGCCGCTCGCGCGATCCGCGCCAGCGATCGAAAGGTTCGCGGTTTCGCGATTCTTGACAAACCGAGGCCCGACGCTCCGACGATCAGCGCCGCGCCCCTTATACAGGCGACGGTCCAGGCGGAGCCGAATCTCGAGGCCGTCGAAATTGATGCAATCGATACCTGGCGATACGCCTCTGGCAATCTGTCCCCATTCTTTCCCGCCCAGGCGGGCACCGCCGATCCTTACGCACGCATCGCAGAATACGCGGGTGCAAGCGGAATCACCCCCATTCTCTCTGGGTTCGGCGGTGATCAACTGGTGAGTTTTTCTGGGCAGGGGGATCTTGCAGAATATCTCGTCACCCTGAGATGGCGAAAGTTGTTTGACGAGCTGAAAGCCCGCTCAGAGCGCCGCGAGAGAAAACCGCTCAGTCTTCTTGCGGGTGAGATCAGCCGCTATCTGCTTCCGTCCGGCGTTGCGAACCCGCTGCGCCGCCTGCTTGGCGCTCCGGGTCTCGATCGCGGGCTCTCAGACTTCCTCAAGGCAGCCGCAAGGCCTGCGCTCGAGGGCCGAAAACTCGGGCCGAACACGGTCCGGAACCGTTTGCGCCTGATCAGCAGCGGAACGGTTTCCGTCGAGACCGAGTTCACGGCGCTCCAGGCCGCGCGGCACGGTACCTGCTACGCTTACCCGTTCCTCGACCGCACCCTGCTGGAATTTGCCATTCGGCTCCCCACCGACGTCTTCTGTGTCAGGGGCGTGTCGCGCGCGATCTTTCGCGAGGCAATGAGCGATGTGCTCCCGGAATCGGTTCGCAATTCCGAGGCGAGCTTCGGCACCAGCGCATACCGCACCCTCGAGGCCGCGGAATTGCGCGACGATTTTCTCGCCGCGGTCGGGCGCCTGCGACGGGTCGACCAGATTCCGTTCGATCTGGGCGCCATCGAACATGCGATCCACGCGCTTCCCGAGGCGGATGAATGGCGCGAAAACCTGCGGCGCCACGCCGAGGCAGGCACACACCCGGGCGAAGCGGCCTTCACCTTTGCGCTGCCCCTGCTCTGCGCGAGGTTTCTGGCTGGAGATGGAAAGCAGCGACACGGATCAGAATGAACGATATGGCATCGCTGCGATGCCTGCTGTGGGATCTATGCGGTGCGATTCCGCAGCCTAATGCAGCACAGGGGCGAAGGTGTGAATGTACCGGATTGCCTCGCTCGGCTCGGCGTTCGGAAACGTGGCGGTGTAGATATCGGCCATCCATCCCGCCTGATACAGTTGCGTGAGCCCCCGGTCGACCTCCAGACGGAAGGCGGCATCCCCGAGCGGCATCGCCAGGCCGTGGACTTCGATGGTCAGCGTGTTCAGCGCAACGGAAAGCGTGTCCGGTACCGCGCTCGAATTGCGGAGCGCGAACAGGATCGACTGGTCCGCGAAATAGGCGTCGAGATCTCCTGTCTCCACGCCGCGAAGCCCCTCGGCATGATCTGCCACGGGCCGGACTTCCGCCTGCATGCCGTACTGGGTGAGCGATGATCGGAGCGCCTCCTCCGTCGTCGTCCCCGCCCGAACACCGATTTTTCGGCCTGCGAGTGCGGTGAAATCCGGGCTGCTGCCCTTGCGCACGAGCACGCTGGCGCCATCGACAAATGTGGGAATCGAGAAATCGACGATGGCCCGCCGCGTGAGGGTGATTGTCGCTGCGCCGCAGAGAAGGTCGATGCGGCCATCGGCGATCGCCTGGAACCTGTCGGTCGCATCGAGCGGAACGAACCTCATCCGGAGCTCCGTCAGGTCGAGATTCGCCTGCAGGCGGCCGACGAGCTCGGTGCAGACCTTGACCGAATAGCCGGCAGGGTTTCCGTTGGCGTCGAGGAAGGAGTGGGGTGCCGCGTCCCGCCGGACGCCAAGCATGATCAGGCCCGTGTCGCGGATGCGCACGAGGGTATCAAGGCGGCGGTCTCCAAGGTGCTGTGCGCCACCTGGCAGCGCTGCCGGGTCCACTTCATGCGGAACGTGCTCGCCCATGCCGGCAAGAGCGGTCGGCGCGTCGTCTCCGCCTTCATCGCCACCGCCTTCGCCCAGGACACCCCCGAGGTTGCGAGCCAGCAGTGGCGCGCCGTCGCCGACCAGATCCGCCCCAAGGTTCCCGAAGCTCGCCGCCCTCATGGATGACGCCGAGCCGGACGTGCTCGCCTACATGACCTTTCCCAAGGAGCACCGGGCAAAGCGGCACAGCACCAACCCGATCGAGCGCCTCAACGGCGAGATCAAACGACGCACCGACGTCGTCGGCATCTTCCCCAACGACGACGCCATCGTCCGTCTCGTCGGCGCCGTGCTGCTCGAACAGAACGATGAATGGACGGTGCAGCGCGCCAGATACATGACGTTGGAAAGCGTCGGCCAACTGAGCGATGATCCCCTCATCAGCCTGCCAGCCGTGGCACGCTGATACGTCCCGGCCCAGACCGGAAATGCGTCGAGGTCAGACCTCAGTTACACCACGCTAGGGGACACGATCCTCGCCAGGTCAGCGGACGGTATCGGGTTGCCAGGTGAAATGAATGCTCAAGCAGCCAGTGACGCGGTGCAGGGAGCAGCACGCTCTTGGGGAATTGAGCTCTACGAAAGTGTCGCCCTGTATCTAACAATACGGCGTCACCTCCTGCCCTCGCGCAATTGCACTTCGTTCCACGCAGGCACGCCGACCACCTGCCGCTGAGTCTGCACGGTTCTCTGTATTGTTAGGCATAAATTGATTTCATCTCTGAACAATCAACCAGAGGTTGTTCATAAAACGGCCAAATTGTCGTTCACTTAAGGACAAAATCCCCCCCGACACTGATGCTGCCCGGGGTGTCATGTCTGGCACCCGACTGCGGTGGCCCGCGTGTGAGGGTTGCCGAATTGCCCGGCTCCGAGTCAGGGGCCGGCTGTTCGAGGGGAGAAACCGATGGCCAGAGCGAGAGGTCTGCTGCGTGACCAGCAGGGCGCAATCAGCGTCGACTGGATCGAGATGTCCGCCGGAAGCATTGCGATTGGTGTCATGGCCGTCTTTGCCATCCTGAATGACGGATCGACCACCACGCGATCGCACATGACCGATCGCCCGTTCCTGACCGCGGACCCTGCGTCGCTGGCGGCGTCGGCCCCAGCGGCTGGCGGCGCGTTTCAGCTCACCGCCAGAGTCCTCCTTCCCGTAGGCTCGGTCGTCGTTCACAGCGAGCCAGGCTTTACCTCGTTCCGGACACCGGGTGGCGGCTGGGTCGATGCCTGGAGCGGGAGTGGTTCCGTCGTTCCTGCCGGCGCGGTCCTGACCTCGACCGAGACCTTCACGCTCGAGGACGGCAGCGGCATTCCGGCGGCCACGTACTCGGGCATCTACACAGACGCCTACTCCTCGGCCGTCGGCTACTCCTTCAAGAAACCGCAGGACCGCTCGTAGAGCGCGGACCTCGCCTTCCGACCCACACCGCGACTCTGCGCGTCTCGGATGGGACGAGCCGGTACATCGGCTTGTGATCGCGCTCCGGCACATGCTAGCCTCGCACGCGGCACCCTTATCGCGTCACCGCGCGCGGCCGCAGAACCGGACCGAGACCCGCTTCGGTGTTCCTGACGGAGCAACCTATGCGCCGACTGATCATTTTCGTGTCCGCACTGCTCCTCGCCGCCTGCGCGAGCGGCGACCCGGCACATGAGGCGGCCTGGGAAGCCATGGTCGCCCAAGACTATCCTGCGGCACGGGATCGGTATCAGGGCATCCTGGCGGAACGACCCGACGATGCCTTTGCGCATCTGAATCTCGGCGTCGCCTATCAGAATCTCGGCGACTACGCCCGGGCTCGCGAGCACTACAACCACGCGATCACCTATGGTGGCGGTGCGCAAGGCTCGCGCATTGTCGAGTCGGGCCAGGTCTCGACCAAGACCGCGACAGTCGCCGATCTGGCGCGGGCCAACCTGCAAGCCCTGCCGCAATGAGGCATTTCACTGAAGCCCCGACCCCCGTGAGGCGCCTGCGGCTTTGGGGGAACTTTCGAGCCTGCGAGCCACTGTGACGGCCGGCATCACTTCACGGCCTTCCCGCCCAGGCCCTCCGGCAGTCCGCTCAGTCCTGTGCCAAACGGCACGGTCGAACCGCAAATGCGTGACCTCGACCTGCATCGCGCGATCTGAATCGAAGCCTGTGGCAGCAGGACGGTGGTCGGCCCCGAGTTCTCGCCCGTAAGGTCGCTTGCACAACGTTGCAAACGCTATGCATATTCGGCCCGATCGGTGCCAGCCCATGTCATTCGTGTCTGCGGTCAGTGTTGCAACCAGGCTGTATCACCACCCCCTCTTATCGCCCAACCGGTTTGGAAGCGTGTTCTTACGCTCAGGATCAAAGGGACTGCGGAGACTCTCATGTTCAATCCAACCGCCGTGGTAGCGTCTGCATTTGGCGATTATCTCTCTGACCTGTACCTGCAGCACTTTTCGGTCCGGAAACGGGAATATGCGTCCTTCATCGGCGGCGCAGCGCGGCTCGTGCTGGAGCGCATCGGGAATTCGGATGCCCTCTACCACAATGCCGAGCACACCATGATGGTGACGCTCGTCGGCCAGCAGATCATGCGCGGGCGACTGATCTCGGAGGCCGTCCAGCCGGAGGACTGGGTACACTACACGATAGCCCTTCTTATCCACGACATCGGCTATGTGCGCGGTGTTTGCAAGGGCGACCGGGACGGCGAGGTGGTGATCAATTCCGCCGGTGAACGGTACACCCCGCCAAGAGGCGCCTCGGACGCAGTCCTTGCGCCCTATCACGTCGAGCGCGGGATGATGTACGCGCGCGCGCGATTTGCGGCGTCCGAGTACATCGACGAGGAGCGGATCGCGCGGGCCATCGAGTATACGCGCTTTCCGGTGCCCAAGGATCCGCGGTTCCTCGACACCGACAGCGAACCGGCGCTGGTCCGTGCGGCAGATCTGATCGGGCAGATGGCCGATCCGTATTACCACCGCAAGATCAACGCGCTCTATCACGAGTTCTGCGAGATGGGCGTTGCCCGGCAGCTGGACTACGAGAGCCCGATGGATATCGTCGAGAAATATCCTGAATTCTTCTGGTCCCACGTTCAGCCCTATATCGGGACGGCACTGCGTCATCTCGAGCAAACGATCGAAGGCAAACAGTGGGTTGCCCAGCTCTACAACCACCTCTTTCAGGTCGAGCACCGCGCGAGCTATCTCGGGCCATTTCCGGGCAACCGAGCCGCAACCGGTTGACGACGGCCTTGCTCTGCGAATTGATGGCCATTGGATTTGGCGTCCAGCTGCGCCGACGATCACGTCACCGGCAGCAACGGAGGCGGATGATCTGTCCGAAGAACGAATGGCGAGGATATGAGGAAGCACGACGGCGACCCGGCGAATTCCCGCCCGAGCGAAGTGCCTTCGAGGAT
Organism: Limibaculum sp.; assembly: GCA_039805905.1. Classification (GTDB taxonomy): domain Bacteria; phylum Pseudomonadota; class Alphaproteobacteria; order Rhodobacterales; family Rhodobacteraceae; genus Thermohalobaculum. The sequence goes on from JBDIVM010000002.1 coordinate 622,572, forward strand.
TGCGCCGGCATGCCCGCTGCCATGCGCTCATGCCCCAAAGCCTGTCGATGGGAGCTGCGACGACAGGGCGACCGACCGCAGGCCGAAGGTGCTTGCCACCCGCCTTGCCCGGCCTTTCGTCTGTCTGGCTCTCGCGAATCTGGTGTGGTGGTTTGTGACAACGGACGCCAGAAGTTTGACGATTGAGGAACTTGATAGCCTGAGCGAGCAGAAACAGGAAGATTCTATTTTGACTATTTTGGAATATTACTACGAAACTGTTCGCAAGAACAATAATGCAACAGTCTCTTCTGAATGTATACTGGAAAAGAACAAAATTCTCTCGGAGAGTGGGAAGCCCAATTTCATAAGCTTGGTCTTTCTCGCGATCAATTCCGCACGCAAGGATCCTACGCCGCCACGGACAATTGAAGAAATCGTTGCGGCTGTCGTTGATCGCGAATGTCGAACGTGAGCCGATCTCCGAAGACCACCGCGACCGACAGCAGCAACGAGATCGCCACCGTCCGCATCGAATTGTGCGACACCGATCCCCTGATCTGGCGCGAGGTCGACGTGCCGACCTCGATCACGCTGAAGGTGCTGCACGATGTCATCCAGGCCGTGATGGGCTGGTTCGACCACCATTTGTGGGAGTTCACCATCGGCAGGCAGAGATTTGGCCTGCCGATGGCCGAGGACTGGGGGACGGCGCCGCGCAGAGAGGCGGCCAAGGTGCGGCTGCGCGAGGTTCTGAAGCCCCGCAGGACGGTCATCGACTATCTCTACGACTTCGGTGACAGCTGGGAGCATCGCCTCACCGTGACCGGCATCAGGGCCGGTGATCCGCAAGCCTCCTATCCGCGCTATCTCGGCGGCGAGAGAAACGCCCCACCCGAGGATTGCGGCGGACTGCCTGGTTTCTACGACATGCTCGAGGCGCTGGCCGACCCCCGCCACCCCGATCACGCCGAGGCGAGGGAATGGGCTGATGACTACGACCCGGACACCATTGACGAACTGCCGATCAAATACGCGCTCGCCCGGATCGCGAACCGCCGAAACGCCGCCAAGGCACGATTGATCAGGAAGATCCAGCCGAGAGCCGAAAGCTGATGAAGCCAACAGGCGTCATGATGCGCACCGGAAAGTTCCGCCCGCAGTGCCGATCCGATCACCAGCCACGTGCGGCGCACGGCCAGATTTCCGATTGTGTTCCTTCTGCCGATCACAGAACAGGAAGACGCAACGCGCCCTCACATCGGCCGGCCAACGGTTTGGCCGGCGCGGCGCCCCGGCGTGTGGTCGCTCCAGACCATCCGCGCTACCAAGATTCACCCCGAACGAAAGTCAGGCTGACAGGCTAGAGAGAGGCATCAATCGGAAACATCTGCGAGTGTGCATTTGCCGTCGTTGCCGCAAACCGTCGCCCCGCCGTGCAGCAACAGCAGGCTCGTCTCACCCGGAGTTACGGAAAAGTCGAAAATCGTGCCCCTGACCCCAATGGTCGCCGATGGCGTATGGATCAGATACGCATCCTTCTGCGCATCACCGGTGATGAACCGGAACGCTCCGTTCAAGGCTCGTATAGTGAATTGATTGTCCTTTGCCCCCGACCGGAAAATGAACGTGTCCAGCATCAGTTCGGAGTTTGGTCCTACAACCATCCGGGTTCCGTCGTTGAAGAGCAGTTGGGCCTGTCCGCCCGCATCGGTCTTCACGCGATCATAGAGGAAGACCTCCATACCGACCGCAAGTGTCCGCTCGCCGACCTCACCCGACGTCGACGCATTGTCGATGACGGCCAGAGCTTCCCCCACCCCGTCCTTGCTGAACGCAGGACCCCCCTCGGCAGGGACCATTGCCACGAGCATCAATGCCAGGGTCTTCAAACTGTTTTGCACACCCATCACCCTTGGCCACTTCGGGCAAAGCTTATTCGGGCGAACCACGCCATGATCCACCCGATCCACAGCCCTCTAGCCCAGCGCCCCGCCGCCAAGTACGCCAAATCAATTACCCGCCGCCTGCCCCCCATCGTCTCGCTGTTCTGCATACAACTATAACGCGCATTGCCGACGCACGCCAGAGCCATTGCTGACCGGGTAGTGCGGGACTCAGGGCCTATCGCGAGCCGTCTCCGGATCAAGACCCAGCAGGCGTCAATCCGCGGCGATCAGTGCGCTTCGGCCTCCCGCCATTGCGACACGATTTCCGGCATCGGTCAGCCCGTCGCGACCATCTCGACATCTGGCCCTGTGGGCAACATGAAATCCTCCCGACGTTCCGCCAGCAGTTGAAGATAGCGAACCAGCTTCAGGTCGATCTCCGCAGCGAGCTTCCTGCATTCCGCCAAGGCGCTCTCCAGTCCGACCCGTTGTCCGGCGAGCAACTCAAGAGCATTCCTGTAGTGTTGCTCGAACACCTGGAACCGGGACGACGCCGCCAGGTCGCGATCACCGATGAGGATCATGAGCTGGACCCGCTCGGTCTTTCCCTTCAGCTGGACCGCACCTGCCTCGAGGAACGCAAATCCCGGTGCCTGGCTCGCGGTCGACCGGCCGACGACAAGGTCATAGCCGACTTCCTTGCAGGCAGATTCCGCTCTCGAGGCCACATTGACCGCGTCGCCAATCGCCGAATAATTGAACCTGTCGGAAGAACCCACATTGCCAACGCAAGCGGCGCCGGTGTTGATGCCCACGCCGATCTCGATGCGGGCTTCTCGTGCGACATGGGGCGGAAGGCCGAAGAGCTTCTCGTCGTTCATGTGGCGGACGACGTTGCGCATCTGCAGGGCCGCGGCGCAAGCCCGCGCCGCATGGTCACGCTGGCGGAGCGGAGCATTCCAGAATGCCATGATGGAATCGCCGATGAACTTGTCGATGACGCCGCCCTCGACCACGATTTCCTTACCGAGCGCGCCAAGCAACTGGTTCAGAAAGGCGACCAGCTCGGCGGGAGTGAGGCGTTCGCTGAGTGTCGTGAAGTTTCGGATATCCGTGAACAGCACGGTGAGCTCGCAATTTTCGCCGCCGAGCTGCACCTGACTGTAATTGCGCTCGATATCCTTCAGGACCGATGGATGCACATAGCGGCTGAACGCGTTGCGGATACCGCGCTTCTCCTTGTCGGTCACGATGTAGCGGAAGGCCGTCGCGGCGAACCAGACGGTGATTCCGGCGACGAGCGGAAAGCTGAAGTCGATGAGGACACCCAGATAGCGGAATGCGTACCAGGAACCAAAGGCAATGAGCGACGCGATCGCGGCGCCAAGGAAGAACGCAATTCTTGCTCCGCCGTAGATGGTCGTCAGGCCGACGATGACAGATCCGAGCAGCAGGGCGATATACTCAACCGCATTCGTCCACTCCTTCTTGAGGAGGAATTGCCCATTGATGATCTGCTCGACCGCTTGGGCGTGCATTTCGACGCCGGGCGCCGTGTAGCCGAGGGACGTCTTGTGAAGATCGAACAGTCCCGCAGCGGAGGTGCCGATGAAAACGATCCGCCCGGCAAGATCCGGCGCGAGCGCCCGCAAGCGGTCGTCGTCGAAAATGTCGGCTGCGCTCACATAACGGTCGGGTCTCGGCGGCGTGTAATAGAGGTTGAACTCTCCGGTGGGCCCGGTCGGCACTTCGAAGGCGCCAATGCGAACCGACTGCACGCCGCCCGTCGCCTGATCGGCGTTGATGACATAGGTCTGGGCACCCTGGGCGACCCGCAGCGCTTCGCCGATCAGGCTGGGATAGAGGCGTTTGCCATCCGACCAGACAATGGGAACTGCCCGCACACTGTCTGCGGCATCCTCGGTGCTCAGATTCACCGATCCAATTCCTGCCGCAGCATCGGCAAGCGTCGGTAACAACCACGCGCCACCCCTCAGTCGGATGACATAGGGCGCGGGATCCTCGCCGGTATAGGCAAACCCGGCCTTGACCTGCGGATGCTCCCGGCGTTGCTCCGAGGTCCCGAAACCCAGAACGACATTGCCGCGTCGCAGCGCCTCGGCCATGATCTTGTCATTGTCGGCGAGGTCCGAACTCGAACCGTGTCCGTCGAGACCGAGCCTCGCCCGAACTGCCGGATCGCTCAACAGCCGGCTCGGCGACATCCGGTCCGGTTCGACAAAGAGGAAATCGAAAGCGACAGCGGCAGCCCCGGCCGCGTGCAGCCGGTCGACCAGCTCCGCGACACGGTCCCGCGGCCACGGCCACTGCCCCAAGAGTGAGAGCGACCGCTCGTCGATATCGACAATCTTGACGGGTGCATCGATATACGGACGCGGTGACGTGCGCTGCAGCAAGTCGGCCGTTGTGACCCGGGCCTCTCGCACCAGGAACGGCTCGGAAACCCGGATTGCAAGCAGGCTGCCGATAAGGATCAGGCCGCCGGCAAGAACGCCCAAATGATACAGAAATCGGCCGGGGAGCATCGTCGGACGCAGGATGCTGAATCTCCCTTCTTTGAGCCAGTCAAGACCCATCAACCTTACGACCTCGCCTGGGCACCATGATCGAAGGGCAAATGTCGAGCCAGCGGATGCGCCGCGGGCTCACGACGCGAAGATCTGCCGCCTATTGTTGCGTGCCAGTGCTCGGTCCTGTCCCTCCGCTTCCGCCGCCGCTCGACATGACAGCGACCCCGGCCCCAATGGCAATGACACCCAATCCGATCCCAAGCGCGGCTCCGGCCGTGATTGCCCCCCCCGCAATTGCTGCTGGCGCAAGCCCGACGGGGGCCAGCCCGGCTGGTGCTGCGGCCGCCGCGGATGCAACGGCTGTCGGGCCGGTCGCGACTGCGCCCGAGCCCGCATAGGGAATCCCAAAATACCCCGCGCAATCCTCTGCCCGGTCGTCCTCGACCTGAAACTCCTTCTTGAGCCCCTGCTGGGAACCGAGATAGGGAAACTTCCGTCCATCCGCTTCCGTGAACTTCTCCGTCGGGACGAGGACAGCGGTTTCCCCTTTCTTCACCTTCACGAGCCGGCATCGGTCGCGCCTGTTGCTGAGGTTGTTTCGCGAGCTGTCGGTGTTCGCTGATCCGCCGCTGTCGTTCTGCGCGATCACCGGAGGTGCGGGTGCAACGATTGCCAGAGCCAGGATGATCGCAATGGGCCGCCGCGACAATCTCAGCGCCGTTCGCGAACTGAAGAGTCCCTTGCCCCCTATGTTTCGAGGCAAGGCGCCCGTTTTCCCGGTGCGGCCCAAGAGCTGCCAGAACTGTGTCAAGGCATCGTCCTTCCAGCCCTACAATGAGCAAAAGACCTGATCGAGTGTATCGACACGAGCGGTCTGTTGCCAGAACCTTCTCTGGCGCGATGCCAACATCGATCCTGCAGATCGAGTCACCGCCTGCCGGTCACGACGGGCGTCTCAGGATGACCCGGTCAGGCCATAGATCGACAAGAGATCCGGCAGGATCTGACTGAGAGCCCGGTTCCAGCTCGTCACCGGCTGCTCGGCGATGAAGAGAATGTCGTTGGCGTGAATCTGGAAGGTGGATGCGGCTGCCAGATTGGCCACGTTCTCGGCGTCGAGATGATAGGCCGTGAGTCCACCAGCCCTTTGCGGATCGGTCTCCGGGCGCAGCAGATAAATCGCCCCGTAATCTGCCGTCCGGATCGTGATGCCACCAACCGCTTCATTGAACAGCAGATTGGCGAGGCTCATCGTCCTCTCGAAGGGCAGCGGCACCTGGATGGTCGTCCCCACCTCGCCTGCAACAAACGCATAGGGCTGCTCGATCGACCCGAGCCTGAGCCGTTGCTCGAACAGGGCGCGGTCCTCCGCGAGCAAGGATGCTGCCAAGGATGCCGCCTCGTCTGCCCGCTGCTGCCTGAGTTCGTTCATGCTCATGAGCTCGTTTCGCAGCGTCAGCTGTTCCTGGAAATAGCGCTGCGCCTCCGCTTCCCGGTAGCGGCTGCCCACATAGATGCTGTCGCCGTCACGGAGCACCATGCGCCGAAGATCCGGATCGCCGAGATAGCGCGAGAGCGCGACCTGGTATCGCGTGCCATCGCGAAAGATCTGGATCTCTGCGACGCTTGGATCATCGGCGGTTATTCCCCCGGCGATCTCGATCGCTGCCTGCAACTGTAGCGGCTTCAGGGTGATCGGCACCAGCGTCGGCGAACCGACCAGGCCGCCGACCGAGACGACCTGTGAATGAAACTCCGCGACCTCGAGCGAGAACGACGGGTCGATACCGGCAGCCACCAGCGCCCGGAAGATATCGCGCTCGGCATCGCGAACCGTCTTGCCGGCGATCTCGATCCGACCGGCATCGGGAACAGCGATCGCGCCATCGTCCTGCACCGTGTAGCCGGTGCGCTTCGACTGTGCCGCGATCAGCCCGGGCAATCCCTCGACGCTGGTTGCCTGCTGACTGACGGCCAGCAGAACCACATCGCCGACACCAATCCGGTAGGCCTCAGGTTTGCCGGGCGGGGGCAGGTTTTCGGTGATGGCCTCCGGTCGCAGCGTCTCGCGCGCAGTTCGCGGTGGCAGTGGTGGCAAATCAGGCAGGCTGGCAGACCCGGCACTGATGGCTCTCGCGGCGTCTGGCTGAAACGCAGCCGGAAGGCGGGCCGGGACATAAGGTTCCAGATTGGCGGCCGCAGCGGTCTCATAGGTCAGGGGAACCACGCGGATCTCGTAATTGGTCTCGTAGGCGCTGCCAAAGGTCGGTCGATCGCTGACTTGCGGAGAGGTGTAGATCACACCACAGCCCGTGAGAAGTGCAGCCGTCGCGAAAGCCATGATCCTTCGCACTGCTGCTGGCTTGCCACCGATAAATCCGCTCACGCGCTCAGCCCTCTGTTTCCGAGAGCCGCTCGTGCCGAGCGCAGGCGCCGGCGGATGAGAGCGGCAGCAACGATCCCTATGATCTGCCGACGCATCATCGCCTGCTTTGGCAAGATGATCAACGTGCAAGGCGAGCCGGATCGCAGCGGAGTGCCGCTGCTCGTCCGCCAGACCGCCACATGCGCGTATGCTTCGGGCGACAATGCCTCGCGCGCGACACAGCTGTCGTGGCCAGAGGGCAGCGGTATTCCGTCAATTGACCGGCGAGCGTGGCGATTGGTGCGTGAATCCCTTGTTCGCAGTATCTCCGGACCATAAGGTCACCGCGTTGGCGTCCGGGGGGAGCCTTGATCAAAGATCCTCCATGCATGGTTCTGCGCTTTCTGCGACGAGGCCGCGCGGAGTGCTATGTGGTGGGAATCGCGTTGTTAGGCCTGACATTTTCCGCGAACGCCGAGCAACCCTTGCCGCCACCCCGTCCCAGCCTGAACCTCTTTGGCATGACGGGTCTCATCGACATGCCGAGCGCCGAGATGCAACCGGATGCGCAACTCTCGGTGACGTCCGGCTTCTTCGGCGGCTATCTGCGCAACACCATTTCCGCACAAATTCTGCCCTGGATGGAAGTCGGCTTCCGCTACTCTGTGCTCGATGACTTCTTTGTCGGACCAGGGGACACGACGCTTTATGACCGCAGCCTCGATCTGAAGCTCCGGATGATTGAGGAAGGGCCTGGCTGGCCCTCATTGGCCATCGGCCTTCAGGATTTCCTCGGCACCGGGATCTATTCGGGCGAGTATCTCGCCGCGACCAAGACCTTCATTGGCGGTGACCTGAAGGTGACCGGGGGCATCGGCTGGGGACGTTTCTCCGGCCGGAGCGGAATCGGCAACCCTCTGTGCCGGAACGGAAACAGCTTCTGCACCCGTCCCCCGTTTTCGGACGAAGGCGGGACGGTCGAGTTCGACGAGTTCTTCTCCGGCAGGGAGATGGGTATTTTCGGCGGTGCGGAATGGCAAACGCCGATCGAGAACGTGGCGCTCAAGCTCGAATACAGCGACGACCCCTATGACGCCGAGCGCGCCTCCGGCGCCTTCGATCCCGAGCTGGGCCTGAACTTCGGGGCGGAGTACCGACCCTTCGACGGCGTCGAGCTCGGCGCATATTATATGTATGGCGCGGAGGTCGGCGTGAGGCTGACACTCAGCGCCAACCCGTTTCGGCCGCTTGCGGACACCGATGGGGAGCGCCCCGCGGAACCATTCCAGGCGCGGCCGAGACCGGATGCAAGCGCGCTCGAGCCGGATTTCGGCAAATTGCGGGAACCGGTCACGGGATCGCCGGCGACAGTCCGCTTCGCGGCCAGCGGCATTACGGATGTCACCGTCGAGATGCGCGACGGTAATGCGCGCTGGGCGACCGCGGGCCTGCCTCCCTCGGCAGATCATGTTTGCCCGGATGAGAAGGCCAGGGCCATCGACGCCGAATATGGCATGATCGACGCCGTGACCTTCTTGCTCGCCGACGGCAGGCCGCTCTGTACCGTCGCGCTGCGACCCAAGGGCCAGAATCTGCTCCGCGATGCGATCGCCGGGACGGCAGATTACCCGACCGATTGGTATCAGAACGAACATGCCCGACAGCAGATTGCAACCGCCCTGGCGAAGAGGCTGGAGCCTGATGCGATCGGTCTGTTCGGCATCGAGCTCAAGCCGGAGCGGGTATCGGTCTATATCGAGAACAGGCGTTTCCGCTCCACGCCCCGAGCGATCGGGCGCACGGTGCGTGCGCTCGCAGCCGCCATGCCGGCCTCGGTCGAGCTCTTCGAGATCATACCGGTAGAGAATAGCCTGCCCGTCGTGAGCATCATGCTGCGCCGCTCCCACCTGGAAGACCAGGTGCACCGGCCGGAGGCGGACTGGAGCGCGTGGGTATCGGCAAGGCTCACGGACACAAGCCCCGTCTCCTGGTCCGAAATCGGCACCCTGGAACAGTTCCCACGCGCGTATTGGTCGCTCAGCCCCTATACGCCCTTCAGCCTCTTCGATCCGGACCAACCCTTCCGCATCGATCTTCAGGCTGTCGCGCAGGGAGGTGTCGAGATCTTTCCGGGCTTCAGCGCGAATGCCACCGTCTCGAAGCGGATTGTCGGCAACCTCGATGATATCGAACGGGAGAGCGACTCGGAGCTGCCACGCGTCCGTTCGGATATCGCCGAATATCTGAGAAAGGGCGACCCGGGACTTCAGCGACTGACCCTCGACTACGTGACCAAGCTCGATGATGCCGTCTACGGGCGCGTCTCGACCGGGCTGCTCGAATGGATGTATGGCGGTGTCAGCGGCGAGGTTCTCTGGAAGCCGGCGACCCAGAACTGGGGCCTTGGCGCCGAGATGAACTGGGTGCAGCAGCGCGGCTTCGACCAGGATTTCAGCTTTCGCGACTATGACGTCTTCACCGGCCACGCCAGTCTTTACTGGGACACCGGCTGGCAAGGGATCGCGGCCCAGATCGATGCCGGCCGTTATCTCGCGAAGGACTGGGGAGCGACATTCACTCTGAAGCGGCGGTTCTCGAATGGCTGGGAGCTCGGCGGCTACGCGACCTTCACCGATGTGTCCTCCAGCGATTTCGGGGAAGGAAGCTTCGACAAGGGCATCCTATTGACCATTCCGTTCGACTGGTTGCTGCCCTATGAAAGCCGCTCGGAGTATTCCGTCGTGCTCGGCTCGCTCACCAAGGATGGCGGCCAGAGGTTGCTGGTTTCCAACCGCCTCTATCCGACTGTTCGGGACATGGATGCTGATGGCCTGAGGCGAAGCTGGCAGGATTTCTGGAAATGAGCCGGTGGGAGCAGGAAGGCATTCGCCCAGCGGTCCGCCTGGTCACAGGCTTCCTTGCCGTCCTTCTGTCCGCATGCTCAAACGAAGGCCCGACCGTGTTTCAGCGCCTCGGCGCCCTCGCGGCCTCGAAGGTCGCAGGACCCGAAGAGGTCACGGGACGCGCGCTGACGCGGGCGGATCTCGACCGGATCCAGGCTGCGACGATTGCCGTGTCGAGCGGGGCAGGACCGCGTGCCTATCTGGTGCCGCTCGCCAGGAGCGGCGACTATCTCGACTACCGCGACGAGCAGGGCAACTCCGTTGTCATGCTGGGTGGCGCGATCTCCGAGCTCGAGACCGCTGGCCATGATCTCGATGCCGTGCGTTTCGATCCGCGCGATCCGATCGCCCATCTCACACCCTTCGGCGCGTGGCCCACGGATCTCTGGCGGGAGTATCGGTTCTCCGTCCGCCAGATCAGCACCTATGGCCTGGCGATGCATTGTGTCTTTGAACCGCAGGGGCTCGAGACCATCGAGATCGTCGAGCTGCGCTACGATCTCCTGCGTGTGCGCGAGATCTGCACCAATTCCGCACGCCGGGTGAACAACACATACTGGCTGGAACCGGGCTCCGGGTTTATCTGGAAGTCCGAACAGTGGCTGGGGCCGAACATCGGCCCGGTTACCATCGAGATCATCCGGCCATTCGCTGGCTAGGCCGTGTGGACGGATTGACCCAGGTAGCGTTTCGAGGAGTCCCGCGGGCTGATTTGCGTGATTGATGGATAGCCGACCGAATCGGAGCGTCGGCGATGTTGACGAAGATGACCGAAGCGGACCGGGAGATAGCCCTGGAGGTAATCCGGGCCCGCCTTCCGGCACGGGGCGCGAAGGCCCGCGATGACCGGCTGTTTCTCGAAGCGCTGCATTTCTTCACGGTCCGCGACCTCATCTGGCGCGCCCTGCCGGAGTGGTTCGGCAAGTGGAACAGCGTCTGGAAGCGCTTCGACCGGCTTGGCAAGGCGGGGGTGTTCGAGGACTTCTTCGCCCTGCTGGCGGGTTTGAGCGAGACGGCGCGGCTGGTACAGATGTTCGACTCGACGGTGGTCCGGGCCGATGTCTCGGCTGCCGGCGCAAACCGGGGCACGCCAGGCTCGGTGATGCCGGCTACCGGCGCATGCCGGCGCCGCCGATCGCGTCCATCGGACGTTGTCGTGCAGCTTCCCCCGGCGAAGCCGGCGGGCCATGTACCCGCTTGCGCGCCGCATGCAAACGCGGCAGCGTGCGGCTCCGGGAGGTTTGCTGCCCATGGACCAGAAGAGTTCCGAAGGCGCCAATCGGTGGAGGCGGTTCGACGACTGGGACAACCGGCCGCTGAGGCTCGACAATTTCGCGGCGGAGGACCCGGCGAACGGCTTCTCGGCCATGCGTGGCGCAAAGGATCCCTCGCCCTCGGTGCAGGTCTCGGGCGGTCGTGTCACCGTCATGGACGGAGTGCCGGAAGCCCGATTTGACATGATCGACCGCTTCATCGCCCGCTACCACCTCGACCCGGAGGTGACCGCGGAGGCGATGGCCATTCCGTCGCTCGACCTGGCGCGGATGCTGGTCGACATGAACGTGCCGCGCGAGCGGCTCGTCCGTCTCGCCCATGGCATGACGCCCGCCAAGCTTGCCGAGGTGGTGGCGCATCTAAACTCTATGGAGATCGCCTTCGCCTATTCGAAGATGCGCGCCCGCGCCACGCCCGGGAACCAGGCGCATGTGACGAATGCCAAGGACGACCCGCTGCAGCTCGCCGCCGATGCCGCCACCGCCGTCGCCTTCGGCTTCGACGAGATCGAGACCACCATGCGCGTCGCGCGCAATTCCTGGTCGAACGCGCTGGCCTGCTGTGTCGGGTCGGCGGTGGGGCGCGCGGGCACGCTGTTCCAGTGTTCGAGCGAGGAGGCGGAGGAATTGCAGATCGGCATGGCGGGCTTCACCTCCTATGCCGAGACCGTCTCGGTCTACGGCACCGAGAAATCCTTCATCGACGGCGACGACACGCCCTGGTCGAAGGCCTTCCTCGCCGCGGCCTATGCATCGCGCGGGATCAAGATGCGCTGCACCTCGGGGGCGGCCTCGGAGCTCCTGATGGGCTTCCACGAGGCAAAGTCGCTGCTCTACCTCGAGGCGCGCTGCCTTTGCATGCAGCGGGCGATGGGGGCGCAGGGGACGCAGAACGGCGGCATCGACGGGGCGCCTCTGGCCGCAAGCATGCCGGGCGGCGTGCGCGAGCTGATGGCCGAGAACCTGATCGCCGTCTGGCTCGACCTCGAATGCGCCTCGGGCAATGACGCGCGCTCGTCCGAATCGGAGATCCGGGTCGGCGCGAAGATCCTGCCATTCCTGATTGCCGGATCGGACCTGATCTGCTCGGGCTTCGGGTCGATCCTGAAATACGACAACTCCTTCAACCCCTCCTCGTTCAACGGCGAGGAGATGGAGGACTATCTCGTGCTGCAGCGCGACTTCGAGGCCGATGGCGGCCTGACCCCGCGCGGCGAGGACGCACTGCTCGCGATCCGCAAGCGGGCGGTCGAGGCCGTCTCGGCGGTGCTGGAAGAGCTGGAGCTCGGCCGGCCGACCGGCGAGATGAAGGCGTCCGTCGCGGTCGCCTCCGGCTCGGACGAGACCCAGAGCTACCTGCCGGGCCAGGTCAGCCGCATCAGCGCCGAGATCGCGCGGCGTGGCGTCACCGTGCTTGACGTGATCCGCGCGCTGCACCGGCGCGGGTTCCGCGAGGAGGCGGAAAACCTGCTGTTCCTGGTGAAGCTCCGGCTTTCCGGCGACTACCTGCAGACCTCGGCGGTGATCCGCGGCGGGCGGGTGCTCTCGGCCATCAACGACCCGAACCGCTACGCCGGCCCCGGCTCGGGCTACCGGCTCGATGAGCGGCGCCGGGCCGAGATCGCCGCCATCCGGGGCGTGCTCGACCAGCGCGAGGTGCTGCGCTCCGAGTCCGTGCACGAGCCGGCCGAGGCCCGGATCATCCGCTACACGAGCGGTGGCAGGGCGGCCGCGGGCACGAACCCGGCGGAGGTGGTCATTGGCCTCAGCCCAGCCTTCGGCACGCGGCTCTACCGCACACTCGCAGGCCACCCGCTGAGCGCGGTGCTGCGCGAGATCCGGTGCGGCATCGAGGAGGCGGGCGGCACGGCGCGCTTCGTCCGCTTCGGCCACACGGCGGATACTTCGTTCCTCGGCCTCGGCGCGGCGCGGCTCGCCGGCTCGGGCATCGGCATCGGCCTCCAGGCCAAGGGCACGGCGGTGATCCATCGAAAGGACCGGCTGCCGCACAACAACCTCGAGCTCTTTTCCAATGCGCCGATCACCACGCTCGAGCACTATCGCGGCCTCGGCCGCAACGCCGCACTCTATGCCAGGGGCGAACATGCCGAGCCGGTGGTGGTGCCGACACGGGGCGAGGCGCTCGGCGCTCGCTACCACGCCCGCGTCGCACTGATCTACGCGATCGAGACCGGGCTCACCCGCGACGGTGCCGAGCCGGAGGAGATCACGATCGAGTTCGCGGAGGCGCATCCATGACCGGCAAGCGCCTCGGCATCGCCGACTATCCGCTGGCCGAGACCCGTCCCGGCGAGGTGCGCGGCGCCCGCGGCCTCAGCCTTGATGAGATCACGCTCGATGCGGTGATCGAGGGCCACATCGGCATGGAGGACCTCCGGATCACACCTGCCGCCCTGCTGCAGCAGGCGGAGATCGCCGACTCCGCCGGGCGCCCTGCCCTCGCCGCCAACTTCCGCCGCGCGAGCGAGCTCGCCCGGGTTCCCCAGGCGGTGATCATGGAGATCTACGAACTCCTGCGCCCCGGCCGGGCGCCGGACAGACAGGCGATGCTTGCCGCCGCCGCCCGGCTGCGCGACGAGCACGGCGCGCACCGGATGGCCGAGTTCATCGAGGAGGCAGCCGAGGTCTACGAGCGCCGCGGGCTCTTCACGTTCAGATACTGACGCGATTGCGAGGCAAGATGAGCTGGAAGACTGCATACCGCTCGCTCTACTACCGCGGCGCGCCCGAGCCCGAGGACATGGCGCTGATACCCGCCGAGACTGCGCTCCTGGTCATCGACGTGCAGAACACGTATCTCGAGCGCCCGGACCCGGCCACGCTCGAAGGCGAGGCGCTGGATGCCTACCACGCCTGGACCCCCTTCCACGAGCGCATGCACGGCCAGGTGATCCCGAACACGGCCGCATTGCTCGCCGCCTGCCGCAAGGCTGGGATCGAGTGCCTGTTCGCCCGCATCGCCACGCACTCGCTAGACGGGCGCGAGCGGTCTCTGTCGCAGAAAATGCCCGGCTGGAACAACCTGCTGCTCCCGAAGGATGGCACGCCCTCGCAGCTTGTTGCAGAACTGCAGCCCGTTGGCGACGAGATCTGCGTGCTCAAGACGACCGACTCGGCCCTGACCGGCACAAATCTCCGCCTGATCCTGCATAATATCGGCATCCGCAACGTGATCTGTTGCGGCATCTTCACCGACCAGTGTGTGTCCTCGACCGTGCGCAGCCTCGCCGACGAGAGCTTCAACGTGATTGTGATCGAGGACTGCTGCGCCGCCGGTGACGAGGAACTGCACAACAAGGAGCTCGAAATCATCAACATGATCTACTGCCACGTGATGTTGTCGACGGAGCTGAAGGAGATGATGGGGATTTAGGCGGGCGCCTCGGGGCGATTCCGGCATTGGCGCGGAAATTGGTCTTGCCGATTGCGCGCCAAGCCGCAAACTGCCAGAAAAGGCTTTCGACTCAAGCCTGACAACCCGGCGGTCGGTACAGAATTGGTCCGAATCCGCGGGCCGGGCACGGGCGTGCCCGGGCGCAAACAAAACCAAACGCGGGCCGGTCCCGAGGCGACGGCACCCGCGCATGAAGCGGAGGAGAACAAGGACATGATCGACAATTCGATCTCCAGACGTGGCTTCCTTAAGCAGACTGGCTCGGTCGCTGCGGCGGCCGCGGCAGCCGGCGCCTTCCCGGGCCTCGCCCATGCGGCGCGCGAGAAGGAACTCAACATCCTCTGCTGGGAGGGCTACAATTCCGCCCAGGTACTCGACCCCTTCCGTCAGGCCGAGGGCGCCACGGTAAAGGCCGAGTCGCTGACCAATGACCCGACCATGATCAACCGCCTGCGCGGCGGCGAGACGAAGGTCTGGGACCTGATCAATGTCAACAATCCCTGGGCCCGCAAGGTGATGCTGCCGGAAGGCCTGATCACGCCGCTCGACCGGGCGGCTTTCGAGCCCTATTTCGAGACCATGCTCCCGGCCTTCAAGCCGCCCTACAAATGGGCGCTCGACGAAACAGGCGGGCAGCTCATCGGCATGGCCCAGCGCTTCGGCCCCTATTCGTTCGTCGTGAACACCGACAAGGTCTCTCGCGCAGCCGCCGAGGACCAGGGCTGGAACCTGTGGAACGACCCGGCCAATGCCGGAAAGTACGGCATTCTCGAGTCGGATGACTGGAATGTGTTCTGCCTCTGCTGCATCGCCGGCTTCGACCCGTTCAAGGTCCATACCGACGACGAGGTGGCGAAGTTCACCGAGGCGGCGAAGCGGGTGTTCAAGGGTGCCAAGGTGGTCGGCGACATCGCCACCATGAACCAGTCGCTGGTGTCGGGCGAGATTGACTTCCATCTCACCGGCGGCACCTACTCGGCCTCGCCGGCCCGGGCCGACGGCGCCACGAACATCCGCGGCATCACGCCAAAATCCGGGCCGCTGGAAGGCGGCAAGGGGGGTATCGCCTGGATCGAGATCACCTCGGTCGTCAACAACCCGCAGCTCTCGCCGCTGGCGGAGAGGTTTCTGCACTATGTCCAGGATCCGGCGGTCGCGCACACCGTCGCCTTCGCCGAGGGCACCTTCAACCCGGTCGCGCAGATGGGCAATCCGAAATGCTTCGAGCTCTTCACGCCCGACGAGCTCGATGCGATCCAGTGGGACTCGCTCGAGGAGGAGATGGCGGGCTGCGTCGAGTACGACATCGTGCCCGACTACGACAAGCTGCTCGACATCATGACCGCGGCGAAGAAGGAAGCGTGATCCGTCGTCCCGCCGCGATCTTCGGACAACATCGGGCGCCCTCCCCGTTCGGGGAGGGCGCAGCACTCACCCGCGGGGCAAGATGACTGCGCGCCAGCCGATCCTTCAGCTCAGGCAGATCACGAGGACCTTCGGCCGCTTCGTCGCCGTCGATCACATCGACCTCGACATCGCCGAGGGCGAGTTCTTCACCATCGTTGGCCCCTCCGGCTCGGGCAAGACCACCATGGTGCGGATGCTTGCCGGAATGGAGACGCCGACCAGCGGCGACATCCTTCTCCGCGGCCAGCGCATCAATGACCTGCCGGCGAACCGGCGGCCGACCTGCATGGTGTTCCAGTCGCTGGCGCTGTTTCCGCACCGGACCGTCGGCGAGAACATCGAGTTCCCGCTGAAGATGCGCGGCGTCGCTCCGGCCGAGCGCAGGAAGCGCGCGCTCGGGCTCCTCGGCCAGCTCCGCCTGCCCGAAAGCTATTACGGCAAGCCCGTGACCCAGTGCTCGGGCGGCGAGCGGCAGCGGGTGGCGCTGGCGCGCGCGCTGGCCTTCGACCCCGAGATCCTGTTCTTCGACGAGCCGCTTTCGGCGATCGACTACAAGCTGCGCAAGACGCTGGAGAAGGAGCTGAAGGACATCCACCGCGAGACCGGCAAGACCTTCGTCTACATCACTCATTCGCTCGAGGAGGCGATGGTGATGTCGGACCGGATCGGCGTGCTGAAGTCAGGCCGCTTCGTCCAGGTCGGCACGCCGGACGAGATCTACACCCGGCCCGGCAACAAGTTCGTGTCCGAGTTCATGGGCGAGGTGAACATCCTGCCGATCGAGCCCGGCGCCGACGGCCTGCTCGCCTGCCCGTCACTCGGCACGAGCTTCCGCGGCCCCGAGGGCGTCCCGCCCCGAGGCCAGGCCTATCTGGTGATCCGGCCCGAGTTCATGCGGTTCGTCGAGGACGGCTCGCGGGCCGACAATGTGGTGACCGGCATCCTCTACAACGAATACGCGCTCGGGTCGCGCATCCAGTACCAGGTGCGGGTCGGCGAACTGGTCTTCATTGTTGAGAAGCTGCGCCAACAGGCCTCGGACGCGGCGCTCGACACCGCGGTCCGGATCGGCTGGGATGGCGCCGACAGCGTCGTGGTGGGCGACTGATGGGCGGGATTCGGCTCCCCGCCGGCCTGCGCGCGGCGCTGCCGGTGCTCATCTACCTGCTCGCGGGTTTCGCCGCGCCGCTCCTCGCGGTGATCGGCTACAGCTTTATGCCGCCGCGCTCCTTCGGGCTGACCCAGGCGCCGACGCTGGCGAACTATGCCGAAATCTTTCAGGGCAACAGCTACATCGCGCTCTCGTGGTCGCTGTCCTTTGCGGCCCTCACGGTGATCATCCTGGCGCTGATCTGCTACCCGATCGCGTATGGCATGGCCCGCGTCTTTGGCCGCTGGTCACCCGTGGTAACACTGCTGTTCACCATCCCGCTCTTCGTCTCCGAAAATGTGCGGCTCTATGGCTGGATCCTGTTCTTCATCAAGAACGGCGTGCTGCTCGGCACCATCAAGGAACTCACCGGGCTCGACTACGAAAGCATCCTGTTCACCAAGGGGATCGTCCTGATGGGCATGGTCTATGTCTATGTGCCCTTCATGCTGTTCCCGATGGCGCTCGGGGTTGCGATGGTGCCGAACGACGTGCGAGATGCCGCGAGCGATCTCGGCGCCACCCGCTGGCAGGTTTTTCGCGAGGTCGAGCTGCCGCTCTCGATGCCCGGCATCATGATCGGCATGCTGCTGACCTTCGTGCTCGCCGTCGGTGCCATCGCCGAGGCCAAGGTGCTCGGCGGCCAGGTGATCATCCCGATCAGCCACGACATCGAGATCGCCTTCACCTATGCGCAAAACTGGCCGATGGGAGCCGCGCTGGCAGTGCTGCTCATGCTGATCATCGGCACGCTCGTTCTTCTGGTGCTGCGCCGCTTCGATCTCGATGCGATCCTGGGGAGGCGCTGAGCCATGGCGCGCTTCGACAGCCGAACGCGGCACGCGCTGATCCGGGTCTGGACCCTGGCGGTGCTGGTGTTCGTCTACCTGCCGGCCCTCTCGATCCTGCTCGCCTCGGCCACGTCGAGCCGCTACTTCCTGTTCCCGATCCGGAAATGGGGCCTCGACTGGTGGCGCAAGACCTTCGCCTCGATAGAGGTGCAGCAGCTGTTCGAGACCTCGATCCTGATCGCGCTCTGCGTCATGGTGATCGCCGTGACCATCGGCTTCTTCGGCGCGCTGGCCTTCGCCCGCTACGACTGGAAGGGCCGCTCGGCCTATCAGAAGCTCGTGCTCCTGCCGATCTTCTTCCCGCAGTCGGTGCTGGGGCTGTCGCTGCTCTTGTGGTTCAATGCGCTCGGCGTCAACCTTTCGTGGCAAACGGCGGTCTTCGCCCATCTGGTCTGGATCATCCCGGTGGTGACGCTGGTGATCTCGATCCAGGTCTACAGCTTCGACCCGGCTCTCGAGGAGGCCGCCTTCGACCTCGGCGCCAGCCGCTGGCAGGTGTTTCGCGAGGTTACGCTGCCGGTGCTGCTGCCCGGAGTGGTGTCGGGCGCGCTGTTCGCCTTCCTGCTCTCATGGGGCAACTTCCCGCTCTCGCTCTTCACCACCGGGGCCGACACCACGATTCCGGAATATCTCTACGCCAAGATGGTCGCCGGCTACACGCCGGGGGTGCCGGTGCTGGGCACCGTCTCGACTTTCGGGGCGGCGACCCTGCTGCTCGGCGGCTATGGCGCGATCGTCTGGCGCCGCCGGGTGCGGGAACAGTCCCGGTAGGAAACAGGAGGAGGAATCCGCATGCTCACCCCGATCACCGGCAAGTCCGTCATCGTCACCGGCGCGAGCAAGGGCATCGGCAAGGGCATTGCCCGGGTCTTCGCGAACCAGGGCGCGAAGGTGATGGTGGTCGGCCGCAACGGCGAGGCCGCGGCCGCCGCGGCGGCCGAGATCGGCAACGGCGCCCGCAGCTTCGCCGCCGATGTCGCCGACTGGGAGCAGTCGCAGGCGATGGCGAAGGCGGCAGCCGACGCCTTCGGCGGCATCGACATCCTCTGCGCCAATGCCGGGGTCTATCCGCAGACGAAACTCGAGACGATGGACCCCTCGGAATGGGACCTCGTGATGGGCACCAACCTCAAGGGCAACTTCCTCAGCGTGAAGGCCTGCCTGCCCTGGCTGAAGCAGTCGGGCGAGGGACGGGTGATCCTGACCTCGTCGATTACCGGGCCGGTGACCGGCTTCCCCGGCTGGGCCCATTACGGGGCGTCGAAATCCGGACAGCTCGGCTTCATGCGGACGGCCTGCATCGAGCTGGCGAAATACGGCATCACGGTCAATGCGGTGCTCCCCGGCAACATCGTCACCGAGGGGCTCGAGGGGCTGGGCGAGGAGTACCTCAGGACCATGGCCGCCTCGATCCCGCTCAAGAAGCTGGGCCGGGTCGAGGACATCAGCAACGCGGCACTGTTCCTGGCCTCGAAGGAGGCGGGCTACGTCACCGGCCAGACCATCATCGTCGATGGCGGCCAGATTCTGCCGGAGTCGCTCGAGGCGATCCAGCAGGCGTGAGCCGCTGGCACCGGGGCCGGCCGGAGCAACTCCCGGCCGGCGATCAAGCTTGAGCACGGATTTAAGGTGTTGATAGAAAACACATGTCAAGAAGTGTATCGAAATCGGGCACCCTGCGGGGAGGGGATCAGCCGGTGGCGATCTCGGTCCCGCTTTCGGCCAATATCTCGGCAAGCGCACCCTCGGGACGGGCGTCGCTGACCAGCGTCACCGCCGCGGACCACGGCCCGTAGACCATCAGCGAGGGGCGGTCGAATTTCGAGTGGTCCGCGAGGACCAGGGTGCGCGAGGCCCGCCGCGTCATCGCGCCGTAGACCTGCCCCGGCCCCATCGCCGCGTCGTTCGGCCCCTCGACGGTCAGGCCCGAGGCGCCGAGAAAGGCCTTGTTGGCGCGGAAGTGCTGCAGCGCCTCCACCGTCTCGGCGCCGTGGATCAGCCCTTCGCGGCTGTCATACTCGCCGGGCAGCATCAGCACGCGCACCAGGGGATTCACCGCCAGCGCCATGGCGATCGAGAAGGCGTGTGTGATCACCGTCAGTGGCAGGTCCAGCGCCGCCACCTGATTGGCGAAGTGCAGCGTGGTCGCGCCGCCGCCGATCATCAGGATGTCATTGCGCTCGACCCGCCCCGCCGCCGCGGCGGCGATGCGCTGACGCTCGGCGACCATCAACCCCTCGCGCTCGGCAAGGCCGGGCTCGAACACCACGGGCCGCATCGCGCCGCCATAGGTCCGGCTGATCAGTCCGCGCCCGTCGAGCTCGGCAAGATCGCGCCGGATCGTCTCGGTCGAGACGCCGAGCCGCCCGGCCAGTTCGCCCACCCGGATCGCCGGGTGGAGCCGCAGGTCGGCGATGATCTGGCGCTGCCTGCCCGCCTTGCCGCGCAGCTGCCTGCCCACAGTCATCCCCCGCCTCCCAGATTGACCGGAGTCCAACATATCTAGCGCAACCCCCCTCTGATCGCAACCAAATATGCCCGATTTACAATGCTAAAAAGTTGGAGTATGGTCATTTTGGTTGTGATTCCGGTCAGGAAGATGCCCATGTTCGATTACGGCCTGTTCCGCTTCGAGGACAAGCAGGACCTGTTCGACAAGGCGATCCGGTTCTGGAACCCGGACAAGACCCGGTTCTGGCAGAGCGTTGGGGTCGACCTGGTGATCGACCGGCGTGAGGGCTACTGCCTCTACGACATGTCCGGTCGCCGGCTGATCGACCTGCACCTCAACGGCGGCACCTACAATTTCGGCCACCGCCACCCGGAGCTGATCGAGACGCTGAAGGGCGCGCTCGACTATTTCGACATGGGCAACCACTGGTTCCCCTCGGTCGCCCGCGCCGCCCTGTCCGAGGCGCTGATCAAGACTGCCCCGGGGATGAAGTACGTCGTCTTCGGCGCCGGCGGCGCGGAGGGCGTGGAGATCGCGCTGAAAAGCGCCCGCTACGCCACGAAACGGCGCAAGATCGTCTCGATCATCAAGGGCTATCACGGACATTCCGGGCTCTCGGTCGCCACCGGCGACGAGCGCTTCACGAAGATCTTCCTCGTCGACCGGCCCGACGAGTTCGTGCAGGTGCCCTTCAACGACATACCAGCCATGGAACAGGCGCTGAAAGGCAATGACGTGGCGGCGCTGATCATCGAGACGATTCCCGCGACCTACGGCTTCCCGATGCCGAAGCAAGGCTACCTCCAGGCCTGTCGCGAGCTCTGCACCCGCCATGGCGCGGTCTACATCGCCGACGAGGTGCAGACCGGGTTGATGCGCACCGGCGAGATGTGGGGCTGGCAGACCTATGGCATCCAGCCCGACATCTTCGTCACCGCCAAGGGGCTGGGCGGCGGGCTCTATCCGATCAGCGCGGCGGTCGTGGACGAGCGCTGCGGCGGCTGGCTGAACGTGGACGGGGCGGCGCACATCACCACCTCGGGCGGGGCCGAACTCGGCTGCATCGTCGCCCACAAGGTGATCGAGATGCTGAACCGGCCCGAGGTGCGGGCGAACACCCATTTCGTCACCGAGTTCTTCGCCGAGGGCATGCGCGAGATGATGGCGCGGCACGGCGATATCTTCGTCGGCGTGCGCCAGAAGGGCGTGGTGCTGGGCCTCGAATTCGACCATCCGGAGGGCGCCGTCGCGGTCTCGCGGGCGCTCTACGAGCACGGCATCTGGGCGATCTTCTCGTCGCTCGACAAGCGGGTTCTGCAGTTCAAGCCCGGCGTCCTGCTCACCGCCGAGATGTGCCAGGAGATCCTCGACCGCTTCGACGCCGCCATGCCGCGGGCGCGCGAGCTGATCCGTGCCCTGCCGAAGGCCGCATGAGGGAAGCACCATGTCCAGCGCCTCGACCCCGCTGATGAAGGTTCCCGACTCGGTCCGCGAGACCGTGCGGATGAAGCTCGATACCGCCCGCTGGGCGGCGTCGAAACTGGCGCGCACCGACCGCGCCGCGATCGCGCGGATCGTCGACGCGGTGGCGGCGGCAGGCCACGCCAAGGCGCGGCACTATGCCGAATGGGCCGTGCGCGAGACCGGCTACGGCGTGGTCGAGCACAAGGTGATCAAGAACGAGGCCTGCTCGAAGGGAATCGTCGAGATCTACCGCGACCGCGACTTCGTCAGCCCGCGCATCGACACAGGTCGCAAGATCGTCGAGCTGCCGCGCCCGGCCGGCGTGGTGCTGGCGCTGGTGCCGGTGACGAACCCGGTGGCGACGGTCTACTTCAAGACGCTGCTGGCGCTGATGACCCGCAACGCGGTCATCCTCAGCCCGCATCCGGGCGCCAAGGGGGTCTGCGCCGATGCGGCGCGGACGCTGGCGGCGGCGGCGAAGGCGGCGGGCGCGCCCGAGGGCACGATCCAGGTGATCGAGGAGCCGGACATTCCGCTGATCGAGGCGGTCATGTCGGACGAGCGGGTGGATCTCATCGTCGCCACCGGCGGGCCGGCGGTGGTGAAGGCCGCCTACCGCTCGGGCAACCCGGCTCTGGGGGTGGGGCCAGGCAATGCGCCGGTGCTGGTGGACGATACCGCAGACCTCAGGAAGGCGGCGCGGCGGATCGTCGAGTCGAAGGCCTTCGACAACTCGATCCTCTGCACCAACGAGTCGACCGTGCTGGCCTATGACTCCATCGCCGACCGGCTGCTCGGCGAGTTCAGGGCCGCGGGCGCCCATGTCTGCTCGCCGGCCGAGGTGGAGAAGGTGCGGGCCTTCCTGTTCCGCGAGGGCAGATTCCACACCGCGGCGATCGGCAAGGACGCGACCTGGATCGCGCGCGAGGCGGGTTTCGGCGCGAACGGCGCGAAGATCCTGTTGACGCCGGTTTCGCTGGTTCAGCCCGAGGAGAGGCTCGTGCGCGAGAAGCTCTGCCCGGTGCTGGCATTTGCCCGGGTCGGCGGGATCGAGCAGGCGATCGCCTCGGCCCGGTCGATGATGCGCCATGCCGGGCGCGGGCATTCCGCCGCGATCCATTCCGGGAGCGAGGCGAACGTGATGGCCTTCGCCTCCGCCGTCCCGGCGCTCAGGACCACGGTCAATGCCGGCTGCTCGCTCGGAGCCTCTGGCTTCGAGACCAATCTCGGCCCTTCGATGACCATCGGAACCGGCTTCGCGGGAGGCTCGTCGATCGGCGACAACCTGACGCCGGACCACTTCGTGCACTTCGCGCGGATCGCCTACAACAAGGACGCTGCCGAGGTGTTCGGAAAATACGAGGGCCTCGACCCGCTCGCGCTGCCGCGCAAGGTGGCGCAGCCGCAGCCTGCGGAGGCCGGCAGCGAGACGGACGCGATGCGGCGCGAGCTGAGGCGCATCATCCTCGAGGAGCTCAACGCCGTGCTCGCGGCCTGAGGACAGTGATGGCCACCCTCCGCTCCTTCATCTTCATAGACCAGATGCAGCCCCAGACCATGTGCTATCTGGGAAGCTGGATCCGCGGCTCGCTGCCGCGCACCGGCATGGCGGCGCAGATCATCGAGGTGGCGCCCGGGCTCGACATCGAGGCGCTCACCGACACGGCGCTGAAGGAGGCCGATGTCGGGGGCGGCATCCTGGTGGTCGAGCGGCAGTTCGGCTATCTCGAGTTCCATTCCCGCTCGACCTCCGCCGTGAAGGCCGCGGCCGAGGCGGTGCTGCGCGCGCTCGGCGTCGGGGCGGGCGAGGCGATGCGGCCGAAGATCCTTGCGGCCCGGGTGGTGACGCGGATCGATCCGCTGCACGCCTTTCTCATCAACCGTAACAAGCTCGGCTCGATGATCCTGGCGGGCGAGACCCTGTTCGTGCTGGAGACCGAGCCCGCGGCCTGGGCCATCCTCGCCTGCAACGCGGCCGAGAAGGCGGCGACGATCAAGGTGGTGGACTACCGGATGATCGGCGCGACCGGGCGGCTGTACCTTTCGGGCAGCGAATCCGAGGTGCGCGCCGCGGCGAGCGCGGCGCAGGAAGCGCTGGAGCTGGCAGCATGAGCGAGGCGGAGCTGCGAGCGATGGTCCGCGAGGTGCTGCGCGAAGCGCTGGCGAAGGGGCGCCCGGCGAAAGGGCATCCGGCGACGGGAACCACGCACCCTGCCCCGGCCGCCCCCGCCGAGCCGGTGCGGCTCGCCGGCGACGCCGACCTCGCCGCCTTCGTGCAGCGGATCATCCGCATGATGGACGACCCGACGACAGCGAAGGCGCTGCGCGCCGGGACGCTGCGGTTCACGCTGGCCGGCGCGCCGGTTGCGCCTGCAGCGCCACTCGCCGCGGGGACGGCCCTCACCGGCACCGTCACCGAGGCGAAGGTCGGCACGATGAAGGATGCGGGCACGATCGTGCTGGCGCCGGATGCCGTGATCACGCCCTTGGCCCGCGACCGGGCAAGGGCGCTCGGTCTCAAGATCGAAAGGAGACGCTGATGCTTTCCGCGACCGTCACCGGACGCATCTGGTCCACCAAGCGGCTCGCCGAGGTTCCGGCGGGCTCGATCCTCGAGGTGCTGGTCGACGGCTCGACCGCCCCTCTCCTCGCCTTCGACCCGCTCGGCTGCGGCGAAGGCGAACGTGTGATGGTCGCGACGGGCTCCGTCGCGGCCGCATGGTTCCCGGGCAAGCACCCGCCGATCGACGCCCTCATCATCGGGATCGTCGACGAGGCGGTGAGGCCTGCGGGAAAATCGAAGCAGCAGCGCTGACAGGAGGACAAAATGTCCAGCAACGCCATCGGAATGATCGAGACCAAGGGCTATGTGGCCGCGCTGGCCGCCGCCGACGCCATGGTCAAGGCCGCCAATGTCACTATCATCGGCCGCGAGCAGGTCGGCGACGGCCTGGTGGCCGTGGTGATCAACGGCGACGTCGGCGCCGTCAAGGCCGCGACCGAGGCCGGGGCCGAGGTGGCGGGCCAGGTCGGCAACCTGGTCTCGGTGCACGTGATCCCGCGCCCGCATGCGGACGTCTCGAAGCACTTCACCACGCCGGCCGGCAAGTAGGGCATCCGAAGGAGACTCCCCGTGCCGGCACGACGATCCTCCGCCGGGGCGCAGGCCCGGGGCGAGCTGCGCGTCTATCTGACGGTCGAGGACCTTCAGCCGCAGTTCGCCGCCTATATGGGAACGCCCACGCGCGCCCGCGGCTACCCGCCGCTGGCGGGCCAGCACGCACTGATCCTGGAGGTCGCGCCCGGACTGATGATCGAGCGGGTGATCGACATCGCGCTCAAGGCCGACCCCGAACTCGAACCCGGCATCCTGTTCGTCGAGCGCCAGTTCGGCATCCTGGAGCTGCACGGCGACGACAGGGCGAAGCTGCTGGCCGCCGGCCAGGCGATTCTGAGAGGCATCGGTCTGACCGAGGGTGACCAGCTGCGGCCCCGGACCCTGTTCTCGGACGTGATCGAGGACATCTCGGACCAGCATGCGGTGATCATCAACCGCAACCGGCAGGCCTCGATGATCATGCCGGGCGAGACGCTGCTGGTCTGCGAGATGGTGCCGGCGCTCTACGCCGCCATTGCCGCCAACGAGGCCGAGAAGGCGGCGCCGGGGCTGACGCTGGTCGACGTGCAGATGATCGGCGCGGCGGGGCGGCTCTATCTCTCGGGGCGGACGGCCGAGGTCGTCACGGCGCGTGAGAGGATCGAGGCGGTGCTGGGGGCGATCGGCGGGCGTGACGCCTGAGCCGCCACTGTTGTCAACCCCGCCGGAAAGCTGGCAGAAACGCGGGCAGCGACCCCGGAGGTGAGGACAGCATGACCGACACAGCGGCATCCGGCGCCCTCTTCGACACCCTGCCCCACGATCAGCAACTGAAGCTGCTGGCCGAACTCGGCCGTGCGGCGCTGGGCAGATACAAACTGCCGGCCGCCTGCTCGATCGATCTCGTGAACCTCTCTGAAAATGCGACCTACAAGGTCAAGGGCGGCGGGCGGCGCTGGGCGCTGCGCGTCCATCGCGAGGGCTACCACTCGCCGACGGCGATCCGCTCGGAGCTCGCATGGCTCGTGGACCTGCGTCGCAGCGGCGTGGTGACGACGCCCGTCCCGGTTCCGGGCCTCGACGGCGAGATCATCCAGCAGGTGGGCCACCCCGCAATGGCGCGGCGGCGCAACGTAGTGCTGTTCGAATGGGAGGCGGGCTCGGAGCCCGGCGTCAACGAGGACCTGCGCGCGCCCTTCGAGGTGCTGGGCGAGGTCACCGCGCGGATGCATCGCCACGTCCGGCAATGGCAGCGGCCCGCCTGGTTCGAGCGCCTGACCTGGGACTTCGACACCAGCCTCGGCGACCGGCCGCACTGGGGAAAGTGGCGCGACGGCATGGGCATGGACGCGGCCAGGGAAGCCCTGTTTGGCCAGACCGTCCGGCTGATCGGACAGCGGCTCGCGGCCTTCGGCAAGGGGCCGGACCGCTTCGGGCTGATCCATTGCGACCTGAGACTCGCCAACCTGCTGGTCGACGGGCCGGACGTGAAGGTGATCGATTTCGATGACTGCGGCTTCTCGTGGTTCATGTATGACGCCGCGACCCCCGTGTCGTTCTACGAACACCTGCCCGAGGTGCCCGACCTGATCCGCCACTGGCTGACCGGCTACCGCCGGGTCATCGACCTGCCGCAGGCCGACGAGGACGAGATCCCGACCTTCGTCATGCTCCGCCGGCTGCTGCTGGTGGCCTGGATCGGCAGCCACTCGGAGACCGATCTCGCCCGGTCGATGGGGGTCGAGTACACCGAGCAGACCGTGGACCTCTGCCGGGCCTACCTGGCGAAGTTCGGCTGACTTAGCACGGCATTTTCACACTAGCGGTGTCGCTGCGGGATTGAGCATCGCGGCCTGAATTCAGGCGGCTGCAATCTTGCGCGGCTGGACGAACGCCCTCGCTCTCACGGTGCGCAGGCTTCGCCTGGAGGTCAGGCGCAGCCCTCCGGTTAGGGCCACGGTCATGCTGCTTTGGGGGCGCTGGAGGCGGCGACTCAGTTCTACGGAAGAAGATCGGGAACGGCTGAGTGAGGGGTGTCGGCGATGCGGGCGAGGACGTCGGCGAGCCAGGCTCGGGGATCGACACCGCGGAGTTTTGCCGTGACGATGAGGGGGTACATGAGTGCCGCCCTGTCGCCGCCGCGGTCGGAGCCGGCGAAGAGCCAGGACTTTCGGCCGAGGGCGACACCGCGCGGCGCGCGCTCCGCCGCGTTGTTCGTAATGCAGATGCGGCCGTCATCGAGGAACCGGGTGAAGAAGTCCCAGCGCCTGGGCATGTCCGTCACCCCGGCCGCCAGCCAGACCCGCGTGTTGACGGGAACCGGGACCACGCCGTCAGACCCCGGATCTGCCGCGCCAAGGCCTCGGGGTCGCAGCCGCCGCTGATCCGCATCCGGTGCCCGCCCGCCAGTTCGATCTCGATGTGATTGTCAGCGACCGTCATCGGGCACCACACCGGGGCTTCCTTGACGATCTCCACCGACAGAAAGCGCGAGCCCGCTGCCTCAGACATCGCATCAGCTTCGGGCAGATACTTGGGGTCGTGCAACCACTTGAAGATCAGATCGGCGATTGCGGAGTAGCGCCGCGCTACCTGGGCAACAGAAGGGCCCGGCGCGGACGCCTGCAAGCAGATCGACCGCTTCTCTACATCCGCCCGAAGCCGCCTTGTCCGCCGCGCCACTTCCGCACCTTGGTGTCCACTTACGATAGCGGACGCCATACCGCACCAGCTTCACGCGCCAGGGCGGTCAGCGCGGACGGCTACCACTTCCCACTCAACACGATTGATTCAACTCCAGCCGAAGGCTGGTTCCGTATCGCGCCTGCGCGCACCGGTTCGGGGAAAGTTTGTTCCGTTCATCGGTAACATCGGCCACATCCCCGATGAGAGCAGGGCGCGGAGGCAGGTGGTATTGCGCACCGGTGCCGGACGCGGCCTAGCAGCAGCGCGGGCAGAGTCTCCCAGGGAGACGTAGTACATGGCCGGCACGTCGGGATCCTTGCCCTGCCCGGACGCTGGTCCGGGCAGGGTGTCGCAATCGGCGGCGATCAGCCGAGGGTGGCCTCGTGCGCCTTGAACGAGACCGCGCGTGTCTGCGCGGTGGCATCCGCGATCTTGCGGATGTCGCCCCAGCAGTGCTTGTAGTTGGGCAGGACAAGCTCGTTCACGCCGGGGTTGACGACGTTGCCCTGGCTGCCGGCCGGCGAGCCGAAGACCATCGCCACCGCGTTCCGCCGCATCGTCGCCAGCGGGTAGGCCATGCCCTGGGTCACGCCGTTGTCGTTGACGATCTCGATCAGGTCGCCTGGATTCAGGCCAAGTTCGACCATGTCGTCGGGATGCATCTCGATGAACGGGTGCGGGTAACGGTCCTGCACGAAGTCGTTCTTCTGGTCGAGGAACTGGTTCTGCCAGAAGATGTTGGCCCGCACGTTGTTGACCCAGAACCGGTGCGCCGCCTGTTCGCGCGCCTTGCCCGGCGCCTGCCAGCCCCGCCAACCGGCAGCACAGAACAGCGCCTTCTTGTCGTCACGCCCGTGCCGGTCGAAGGTGCCGTCGGCGTAGAGCCGTTCCGTTCCGATCAGCTTTCCGCCGTCGAAGCCCACCACTGGCTCCTGCACCCCGTTGTTGCCCATCGCGCGCAGGCGCTCATAGGTCACTTCCGGGTTGCCCTTGTTGTAGCCGTCCATGAAGGCGTCTTCCTCGGTCGCCCAGTCGTAACCCTTGAACTGGTCGGCATAGGCGCCGCGCCCCATCTCGCGCAGCACGCGCTCCATGTGCTGGGCAATGCCGGCCGCAATCAGGCAATCGGGCTTCGAGTTGCCGAACGGGTCCATGTAGCGTTCCGAAAGACGCAGGCGCCGCTCGCCGTTCATCGAGGTGAGGTTCATCTCGTTGGCTTCGCAGGCGGGCAGGATCACATGCGCATTATGCCCGATCTGGCTGTGGATGATGTCCACGTCGACGACAAACAACCCGCCCATCCGGATCGCCGCGATGATCGCGTCCACGACCTCCTCGCGCGTGCCCCCGGCCGCATTGTCGATCGCGTCCTTGACCATGTCGGACCGGCGCTTGTGCACCCGCTTGAACTCGGCGGCGTTGAGCGTGGTCTTGTAATGGTCGCAGGCCCAGATGTGATGCACGCCGCCGAGGCCGCGGATCAGGAACTGGTCGACGTATTCCGCCGGGCGGCCGACATGGGCGTCGCCGGGCCGGTAATAGCCTTCCTGGTGCCCGCCCAGGCGGCAGACACCGCCGCCTTCGCGGCCCACATTGCCGGTGGCGAGCGCAATGTTCACCAGCGCTCCGACAGTGCGATAGTTGTCGTTGCCCCAGATGATCCCCTTCTCGTAGGCGATCGCACACCTGCGCCGGCTGCCGTCGTCCTTCGGCTTGGCGATCCATTCCGCCGCCTTGGCGATATCGGCCGCCGGAACGCCGCAGATGTTTGCCGCGTCGTCGAGCGAGGTCCGGCAGGTCTGCATGGCAAAGTCGAGGCTGCCGAGCCCGGCCGGGTGCGCCTCATCCTCCGCCACGGCCACGCCGCCCTGAAAGGTCGAGTTGGCGACGAAGTCGGAATCCACCCAGCCGTTGTCCACGATGTGGGTCAGGATGGCGTTGAACAGCGCCATGTCCGTGCCTTCCCTGATCGCAAGATGCAGCACGTTGTCCTTGCCCGCATAGTGCTCGGCCGAGGCAATGCTCAGCGTCCGGCGCGGATCGACGGCGACGAACCTCGCGCCGTTCTGGAACCCCTTCACCATGTGGTTCAGGTAGAGGTTGGTCTGCGTCTCCATCGAGTTGGCGCCGACCATGACAATCGTGTCGGTGATCTCGTAGTCGCTGTAGGAGTTGTTCAGTTCACCAACCCCCATGTCGCGTGTGGAATGGACCTCGGAATTGTAGGCGGGCCGGTTGTGGATGCGGCAGTTCTTCACCTTCATGCTCTCGAAGTAGAGCTTGCCAGTCGCCCAGGTGTTCTCGTATCCGCCGGCCGAGCCGCCGTGGTCAAACATCGACACCACCAGGTCATCCTCGGAGCCTTCGGTAACGATCCGCGCGGTCACCCGGGCCACGAGGTCGAGGGCATCGTCCCACGAGGTCGGCTGCCAGACGCCATTGCGCCAGACCAGCGGATCGGACAGGCGCTGCTGCTGGGTTCCGGTGATCCGTGAGGGCCGGTTTTCGGCCATGCGGGCGCCCCGGGTGGAGCCGAGACCCGAATTCACCACGCAGGTGTCATCCGGCTTGACCACCAGATGCACGTCCTGCCCGTTCTGGCGGACGATGTTGTACATCGAGGGCGCATACCAGGCTTCGGATTCCTGGCCTTGCTGCTGGCCGAGATCCACTCCGAACTTGTTCTCGCCGGGCGCCGTGCCTCCCTGCCGGTTGATCGGCCAAGTATAGGCCTTGTAGCCGCAGCCGACGATGCAGTAGTGGCAGGTGACGTTGAACTCCTGGGCGTCTGCGGGAATGATCGGCAGACGGTCGATCTGTCGCTTGTAGGTCATTGATCTCTCTCCCTTACAGGACGTTCGACAGGCGGCCGTAGATCAGGTCGTCCACGCCTTCGGCGTGGATATCGCCCTTGTCGTCCACGCGCAGTACGAACTGCGGCAGGTTGTGCGTTGCGTGTCCCCAGCTCTGCTGGCCGCCCGCCTCGCAGTCAAAGCGCGAGTGGTGACCCGGACAGTTCAGCGTCCGGTCGCCGGCATTGTATTGGAGAAGCCAGCCCTTGTGCGGGCAGAGCACCGAGTAGGCGACGATGTCGCCATCGGGGCCGACGCCGGCCTGCACCCGTTGGCCGAGTTTCAGCAGCACTCCAGGACTGTCGGCATCCGGGTAGGCGATGTCCATCGGCTCGTTGACCTTGAGGTCCGCGATGTTCGCGAGCTTGCTGGATGGGTATTCGACGCGAGCCAGGTTACGGGCGCTGGCCTTGGCCTCCTGTGCAGGCAGCACCGTGGCCACTGCGGCGCCCGCGGTGGCAATGGCGCCGCCGCGCAGGAACTGGCGGCGGCCGGCGTCGACAAGCCGGTTGCACTTCATGATCTGGGTCTCCTCCCGGTTTCTGCGACCTCCAAAATCGTAGCGTCGCCAAACGGGCGCCGCGATGCCTGTTGCGGCGATGCTGCGGCGCGGGAAGATATTGCGCTGTCGAGTAGATTTGCGATGTTCGGAAATCCGAACATCGACCGGCCTCAGAGGCCCAGCTTCTGCATCTTCTCCCACAGCGTTGTCCGTGAGACGTGCAGGAGCCGCGCAGCATCCGAGATCTGCCCGCCCGAACGCTCGAGCGCCGCAAGGATGTGGCGCCGCTCGGCGGCATCGCGGGCCTCGCCAAGCGTCGGGAACCCGCCTTCTGCCTGGCGTTCGGGGAAAAGATCGGCGGGAAAGATCCACTCGGCCGTTGCAAGATCGAGCGCGCGGATCAGGCGGCTGCGGACCTCGCGGCCGTTTCCCGGCCAGTCATGCGCGCGCACCGCACCTTCAGCGAGTGCCGAGATTCCGCGCAGCGGTTCCGGTCGCTCGGCGTTCAGGGCCTCGAACAGCCGGTTCATCAGCCAGACCGCGTCCTCGGGCCGCTCGCACAGTGGTGGAACGGGTATCTCGGACCCGCAGAGCCGAGCGAACAGATCGGCACGGAACCGCCCGGCCGCCACGTCGGCCTCGATCTCCGGGTCGGCCGCAGCGATGGTGCGGCCATCGAAGCCTGGCGCGTCGAGCGCCTCGATCAGCATCGACTGCTGCGAGGCACCGAGGCGCTGAAGCGCACCCAGAAAGAGCACGCCATCACCAGTCTGGTCCATCGCGCCACCCGGCCCGAAGATTGCGCGTGCCGGATCAGGGTCGCGTGCGAGATTGACCGTTACGAAGGGCGCCGCGCGGCGATCCGAAGCTTCGTGAATGCGACGGGCGATCCGGCCCTTGCCTGTGCCGCTCCTCCCGACGATGAGAACCGACCCGTCGTGCGTCGCGGCCCGCGCCACCATCGCCTCGACACGCCGCGCGGCGGGCGAGATGCCAAGCAGGGCGGGCATCGCCACCTCCACGCGCGGGCGAAGGAGAAGGGCAAGGCGCTCGAGAAAAACCGCCATGTCGAAGGGCTTGGTGACGTAGTCGGCGGCGCCGGCCTGCATCAGGCGCACCGCCTGCCCGATGTCCCCTTGCCCGGTGATGAACAGGAATGGCGGCGGCGTGCGACTGCGGCAGAGCGTGGCGAACAGCTCCTCGCCCGTCCCGTCGGGCAGGCGAATGTCGCAGATGACCGCGTCGATCGGCTCACGCGGCGTTCGCAGTGCGCCGAGTGCGCGGACTGCCTGCTTCAGCCAGAGGACGCGCGCGCCCTCGATCTCGAGGCGCTGGGCGATCGACCCGCCCATGATCTCGTCGTCCTCGACGAGCGCGATGCGCCGTCCGGCGAACATCAGGCGACCTCCGCCGTGACCGGCACGCGCCGCAACGTCACGGTGATCGTCGTCGTGGTCGTGGCGCGTTCATGCTCGATGCGCCCGCCGAGCTCAGCAACCAGGTCGCGGACGATCCGGAGCCCCACCCCCCCGCCCGGCTGCACCGGTTCGGCGGACAGCAGGCGTTGCAGCGCCGCCTCGGGCAGGCCGGGGCCGCTGTCGCAAACCCTGATCTCGATCCCCTCTGCATTCGAAGCAACGCGCAGCCCGACCGAGCCGCCGCGACCCGCCGCGTTCGAGGCATTGAGGAGAAGATTGAGGGCGATCTGCCTGACCGGGCCGGCCGGAAAGGGATTGACGTCGTCCGCCGCGGCTTCGACCGTCCACTCGAGCACCTGACCCTGCCGCGCGATCTCGGGCGCGATCAGCAGTCGCAGATCCTCGAGGTCTTCCGCCCGCAGCGGTGCACCGGCGCGATCGATACGGTTGTGGTCGAGCGTCGCCCGCGCCACGTCGCGCAGGTGCTGCAGCCCGCGTTCGAGGAGCATTGCCGATTTCCTCACGACGTCCGGCCGGTCCGCGTAGTGTTGGATCGTGTCGGCCGCGTTGAGCAAGCCGCCAAGGGGGTTGTTGATCTCGTGGGCAAGCGAGGAAGCGAGCCGCCCGAGGCTCACATAGCGGTCGCGCTCGGCCAGGCGGCGCTCTGCCTCGGCCTTCGCTACCACCGCACCCGACATGCTGTTGTAGGTTCGGAATAGCCGGGCGACCTCGGTGTCGCCGCGAGGGATATCGCCATCGGGAATCGGGCGCGGGCTGCCCCGTCCCTCACCCATGTGGCGTGCGAGCGTCGAGATCGGGCGGAGCATCCGGCGCATGGCGAAGTAGCCGCCGAGCGCCAGCACGCCCGTCGCCAGCGCGTTTCCGACCAGAAGATAGAGCCCTGCGCGTCTGCGCTCTGTAACGAGGTCGGCGACATCAAGCTCGGTCATGATCTGTCCGACCGTCCGCCCCTGATGGACGAGCGGTGCGATCACCCGGACATGCAGACCTGCCGGATCGACGGTGATGGCATCGAGGGATTGCGCGCCGGCAGCGATATGGGCGAGCGGGCTGTCAACCGGGGCCCGCCCGGGATCGGTCGCCGCGAGAACCCGGCCGGTATCGTCCGCGACCGCCGTCAGGATCATGCGGCGACCTTCGCCCACTCCGCTCGCCCGGTCGAGGACGTCGTAGATCTCCCAGATGTCCTTCCGGAGCACATAGGGGCCGAGCGCAACCGAGAGGCCGTCGACATGCAGACGCGTGAGTTCCCGGAGCCGCGCTTCCTGCACGCCGGTCAAGGCGGAGAGCACCTGCTGCGATGCGACAAGGCCCAGGAGCACCATGAGGGCCGCGGCCATCAGCGGGACGCGCAGAGTGAGCGGCAGATGCGGGAGGTGTTTCATCGGTCAGAGCGCACGTTCGAGCATCTGCATACGCGCGGCGATGCCGTCGAAGAGAGCCTGATCGCCCGGAGCGATGGCGTCGAGTTGAAGAACGGAAAGTGCCTCGCGCCCCGCCGCAGAACGGTCCATTCCAAGCAGGGCGCTGCGAAATGCCTCGATCCGTGGCTCCCCGACCCGATCCCTTCTCGCGGTGAAGGGCGGGAAGCCAAGCCACTCCGAGCGCGAGACGATGCGTGTCCGCGCCGTGAGGGCAGGTTCGACGACCGCCATCGCCTCCCAGACATAGCCATCGACGCTTCCCGAGCGGGTGAGCCGGCTCGCCACCGCGCGGACGACATTCCGGTGCCCGTAGGTGAAGATCGTGCGCGAGAAAAAGCTCTCCGGCCGCTCGCCCAGTCGCGCGAGATCAGAGGCCGTGACGAGAAACCCGGAATTGCTGTCGGGGTCGGAGAAGGCATGCGTGCTGCCTCTGAGATCCGGCAAACTCCTTGGCGCGGGATCCTCGGCATTCACGATGAGATAGGATTGATAGAGGGGTTTCCCCCGCCAGACGGGTACGCCGATGAGCGTGAAATCCTGCTTGTGTTGCAAGTACGGGTATCCGCAGAGCCAGGCAGCATCCACCGCCCCTTCGAGCAGAAGGCCCGTGACCTCCTGATAGGTGCGCCGCTGCGCGAATTCCACACTCCCACCCATGGCCCGCACGAGGGCATCGCGCAGTTGCCGGATCACGGCCGCGTCATTGTCGAGGAAAACCGAGGTCAGGCCGAGCCTGAACGGCGCGGCAGCGAATGCTGGCACAGTCCCGGTCACTGCCATGCTGCCAAGCAGGCCGAGAAAGCCGCGCCGCGAGCACTCCCGTCCCATCCAGCCTTGCCCCCTTTTCATGTTGCGGCCCATCCCGCGGGTCGCGCCGGCGGTCAGCGCATCAATCCGACGCGTGCCACGGTTTCCGTCATCACTGCGTGTCCGTAGTCAAATCAAATGGGCGTCCTGAGGTGACGGTCCCTTGCGGATCTGGCACGTTGGATTCGACTCTATGCGGCGCGCTTCAGATTGAGCAAGCGGCGCGGCATCGTCAGGTTAGCTGGGTGGCGTTGGTCACTCCCATCGGGTATCGAGCGGCATGAGCAGACGTTCCTACGCCCGGCACCGCTTTCCGCCCGAGATCATCGGGTTGCGACGGTGGCGATCAAGGTGCTGGCCCCGAGCGGTCTGAGCGCGCTGGTCGAAGGCAATGGGCGGAGCGGCCTCTGCCCGGTGCCGCCCTTACGATCGCTCACGAGGCGGGCAGCCAGTCCTGGATCACGTCCCGGCGGGTGGTGGGCCTCTCGCCCGGACGGCCAGTCCTGCCTGAACCTCGCTGCTGCCCGGCTCCGCCACATCGCCGGAACCCAGTGGTCAGCCCGCAAGTACATGAGCATGGACCCGCCAAACGCGGCGAAGACCGAAGCCTGTGGAGCCGTCGTCGATTGACCGAAAGTGCGAAAGAGTCTGGACGCTACGTCAGGCTCTCCATCTTCGCATTGTCGAACGGGTTGCCGGCCGCCCCATCGAGCCGACGAGGCCCGCACTCGATAGCCTGTCGCGGTACTTCGAGGCGGCGTGTTGCGACCCGCGATCGGAGTGATGGACGCAACCGCAAGCGACCACCAGGCGCGGATAGGTCGCAATGAACTCAGCGGCAGTGAGACTCCGCCGCTGATCGGGTTGCGTGAGGGCGACGGCTCCTTCAATTGGAATAGTACTTCTGCAACCCCCGGCCCCGATACCCGTAGCCGTAATACCCATAGAGATCCATCCGCCGGGGATCGACCCGGGTGAGCACCGCGCCGGTGACCCGCAAATTGACCTGGCGCAGCAGTTCCAATCCCGACTGCACCATGCGGCGGGTCGTCTTGTCCCACCGGACGACGTAGACGATCGCATCCGCCTGTTGCGCGATGATTCGCGCATCGGGAACGGCCAAAATGGGTGGGGTGTCCAGGATGACCAGGTCGTAGCGCTCCCGCATGTCGGCGATGAAGCGAGCGAACTGGTTCGATTCGAAGAAGTCCGCCGGCGTCACCTTACGATCGTCGGCGATCAACACGTCGAGCCCGAACCGATCATCATGATGCACGACCGCTTCGAAGGTTTTCGCTCCGCTCAGCAGATCAACCAGACCGGCATCCGACCCGACGTTGAAACAGCGTTTCAGGTTGCGCCGCCGAAGATCGGCCTCGATCAGGAGCACCCTCTTGCCTGCCATGCCAGAGGTCGCCGCGAGCATGGAAGCAAGGATCGTCTTGCCCTCATCCGGTACGGACGAGGTCACGATGATGACCTGCGGGGGCATATCGACGTTAGAGAGATTGATCGCGGTGCGGAGATTGCGAACCGACTCCGCGAGACTGGAATTGGATTTCTCGATGAGCTGGCGCAGAAGCGCGATCGCCTTCTTGGTGCGATTATCCGGGATCACGCCGATCACGGTCAGGCCCGTGATTGCCTCGATGTCCTCGGGCGAGCGGAATGTATTGCGAAGGGCGTTCTGCGCGAAAACCAGGGCGATGCCAAGAACGAGGCCGATGACCCCGCCCTTCAAGATCGTCCCGTTCTTGTCCGGGTAAGATGGCGCGCCAGGAATCCGGGCATTAGAGAGTATTCGCGAATCTGCCTGCTGGATCCCCTGCTGCACCGAAAGTTCCTTCAGGCGATTGAGAAAGGATTCATAAATCAGCCGCGCCGCCTCTGCTTCGCGCTTCAATTGACGCAGGGTTACCAGATCTGCCGATTGGGCATCGACCTGGGCCTTTAGGACCGCCATGGCCTTTTCGACTTCATCTGCTTGAGTCCGGGCGTCGCGAGCAGCGATCCTCATCCCATCGATCATCGTGCCAAAGAGCGCATCGAAACGCGTGACAGCCAGCGCATCCGCTGGGCCGTTGGCGAGCTCACGCGCCTCGCGGCGGACAAGGGGGTCGCCGATCATGCCGGCGAGTGCCGCGAATTCGCCGCCGCCGCGGGACTCTTCCATCTGGCCGATCCGATACTCGATCTCGTTCGCCAGGTCCCCTTGCTCGGCAAGGCGATCGCGCATGGTCTTCAGGCGGTTCGTGTTCAAAGTCAGGGTCTCGGCGCTCACCAGATGGGCGCCAGCGACAAAGCTCTCTATCCGGCTCTCCGCGGCCTCGAGCTCGTCCTTCAGTTTGACCGCCCGGCCGCTGAGCCACTCCATGGCCCCGGCCAAGGCTTCGAGCTTGGCTTCGCGCTGGCCCTCGACATAGAGCTCCGCCATCTTGTTTGCGATTGTCGCGGATCTGGCGGGCGACGTCGTGACAACCCTGACCTGATAGATATAGGTATCATTCACATGGGTGGCAGAGACCTTACCGCCCAGAATATCGATCGCCTGGTCGCGCGCCCTGTCCGGCGGAACTGGTGATCGCGGGGTCGAAGGATCGGAAGACGGCCGGCCCAAGAAGCGCAGGAATGTGGCGAGCCTAGTCGTCTCGGACGGATCATAGGGAGCCTGCAGTGACGGATTGAATTCGGGATCCTCGTGAAGCGCTAGCGCATCCACTACCCGCGCCATGAGTTCCCGTCCCTGCAAGACTTCTCGCTCGGTGTTAATTGTTCCGTAGTCCACCATCATCGGTGGAGAGAGCACGCCTTCCAGGTCAATGACATTCTCCTGGCTCGTCTTCAGTACGATCTCAGCGGTCGCGGTATAGAGCGGCGTTTCCCTCTCCACATGCCAGGCCGCGATGAGGACGCCGCTTCCGGCCGCGATCAGGATCGTCCACTTGCGCAGCCAGAGGGCCGTGACCAGACGCGACAGGTCGAAGTCGCCGGCGTCATGATCCCGCGGCTCCGGCGCCTGCCTCCAGTGCTCGGCTTCCTGATAGCGACGCACAGGGTCAATCGGCTCCCTGGGCTGCTCATGCGGGTGTATGTTCACGCACTCATTCCGCTCACCCGCCGACGTCGGCCCTGGCCTCGGATCATCCTGCACCGGGGCACGCCCGACGTGGGCAGCACCGCGGACAGGGAAGCATCGGCATTCAAGCTTGCGGGCTCAGACGGAGGGTCCTTTACGATCGACATAGCGGAGAACTCCCTGTTCGCACACGCGTCACCAACGCAACCAGGCTGGGCGCCGGTTGGCTGACAGGCACCTCGTGTCGGAGAATGGCTCACAAAGGACGCAATCGCAAGGCGCAAGGCCCCTCTCTTTGCCAACGCGCAGGGACCGCCAATAGCTCGCCGCGCAGCCAGCTGCCGCATCTGCTGGCGAAACGAACTGGTCTGATACCGCGGCCCAAGTGAGGCACAGCTTCGCTTTACGGTTGCATTCTCGGCCTCAGTAGATGAACTTACAATGGTTAATTCACGATTCTGTGAAGCCGAAAACGTCGGGGCCGCGGGAAGCCTGTGGTGGGGCGTCGAGGCGATCGTGAGTGGCTGGGAGGGGGAGCTCGGCTTTAATATGTCACAAATTTTTTATTGTGTCGGTACATCTTGTGGCACGGTCACGACATCTGGGCGTAGTGGACCAATAAAAAGATCTGACAAATCAGATCTTTTTCTTCTCAATTATCGTGCGCTCGAAGGCGCTTCACTGTCGCAGCTTGAGGGGCGGTCGATCTCCAGACCGGTGCATCGCGTATCTCGCGACGCACACAGGAAGATTGTCTGCGATTTCACGACGGATGCGTCAGCCGTTCCTGCGCTTCGGGATTCCGCGTTTTTGAGCAGGAGCGTAAAGTGCGTTGCAGAACCGGCAGACTGACGCGGCAGCTTTCGTCTGCGATTCCGGACGCCCCTGCGAAGGGAACCCGCTGGTATGTGGTTCAGAGCAAGCCGCGCAGTGAAATATTTGCTGGCGCCAATCTCTTGAACCAGGGGTTCCGGATCTTCTTGCCACGGATACGCAAGACGGTGCGCCATGCTCGCCGAACGAGGCGGATCACATGCGCACTTTTCCCCCGCTACCTCTTTGTGGCCCTGGATCTCTCCCACCATCGCTGGCGCTCGGTGTCCGGCACGTTCGGCGTGTCATACTTCCTCACCAACGAAGCCGGGCCGATTCCGGCGCCGCGGGGCCTCGTGGAAGACATGATCGACGCCGCGGATGATGCGGGTATTCTGGACTTGACGGGCACGCTCATCTGCGGCCAGGGCGTTCAACTTCTCGACGGCCCGTTCGCCGGGCAGATTGGCCAACTTCTGGATCTCGACGATTCCGGTCGGGCCAAGGTGCTTTTGCAGCTTCTGGGTGCAGATCGCGAGATTGCGGTATCCGCCGCGATTCTGGCACCGGCGGGGAACGGCGCCGTACGGCACTGATCCTCGGAGATCGGGCCTGCCCTGCCAACGGCAGTCTCCGATCGCAGGTATGATCCGGGTGGCTCATTTGGAGTCACCCGAATGGCGGTAGCATGCGTGAATCCGAGAGACGACACAACCTTGGTTCGACACACACTCCGCACGAATCTGGGTCTTTCCCGGGCGTCCGACTGACCGACCTTTGATGATTCCGACTTTCCAGATCCCGCTGAATCTGATGATTGAACATGCGGGCCACGCGCTCGTGTTCCGAAGCTGGCAGCTCGTGGCCGTAAGCGTCGGTACGATAATCGCCTTGGCCATTCTCAATCACATCGCAGGGAAAATCGACCTGATCGATCACCCTGATGGCTCCCGCAAGCGGCATTTCGAGGCAGTTCCACTCACGGGCGGTCTTGCGATCCTCTGCGGCCTCTGGGTCGGCATGATGGCGCAGCGGGAAACGGGCGCCTCGGCCGGAGACGTTCTCGCCCTCCTCGGTATCGTAGCGGCCGTGCACGCCTTCGACGATCAGTCGGGATTGTCAGCACGGCAAAGGCTGATCATCGACAGTGTCGTTGCGCTCGCCTTTGTCGTGGTTACCGGCAATTTGATCGAGACGCTGGGCAGATTCGACGGGCGCTACGTCTATCTCGGTCTTCTGGCGACGCCCTTCACCGTCTTCATCTATGTCGCGCTCTCCAATGCCTACAACATGCTCGATGGACTCGACGGGCTTGCGCTCAGCCAGTTCCTGATCGCCATTGTCTGCATTGCTCTCTTCCATCTCGCATATGCCCAGACAAGTGGGTTCGCGCCGCACGCCTTCTCGGTTTTCGTGGCCAGCGTGATTGTTCTTCTGTCCAATCTCGGCGTGCTCGGAGCTTCCCTGCGCTGCTATCTCGGGGACAGCGGTGCCCGCTTCCTCGGGTTCTTTCTCGTCTATGTCCTGACCGTGGAGGGCCACCGCATCCTGTCGCCGATCGGAGCCGCCTATTTTGTGGCCCTGCCCCTTCTCGACATGTGCGCCGTTGTCGGCGAGCGAGTTCGGGCAGGCGAGGGGCCGATGATGCCCGATCGCCGGCATATTCACCATCTTCTGGTCGATGCGGGAATTCGGGCGCGAAAGGCGGTCCTCATTCTTGCCGGACTGAGCATTGGTGTCATCGGTGTCTTCCTCCTCCTGCAGGCATTGGGAGCCGGCGACCTCGGCCACGCGCTTGGCCTGATCGGGCTTGCCGGTCTCTATTGGAAGTTCCGGCGGAACCTGGTCGACCTGCTGCGACGCGGATTCGGGCCGCGCCATGTCATCGGCCCGGCTGAATGAGCGGCATGCGCGCTGACGAATGCCAGACATCCAGCCAGGGTTCATTGAGATGCGCCAGCCGTGGTGTGTCGTTTCTCGAACGCTCGACGGCTTGCGGGTCCGGAATGGCTGACCGGTGATGGCTGGAGCGGGACCGAAGGTAGCACTGATCACCGGCATCACCGGCATCACCGGTCAGGATGGGGCTTATCTGGCCGAGCTTCTGCTCGGTCGGGGCTATATCGTACACGGAATCAAGCGCCGTGTGTCGAGCTTCAACACCGAGCGGATCGACCATCTCTATAAAGACCCGCACGATCCGGAAGCGCGGCTCTTCCTGCATTACGGCGACGTGACCGATGCCACCAACGTCATCCGTATCATCCACGAGACGCAGCCCGACGAAATATACAACCTTGCCGCGCAGAGCCACGTCCAGGTAAGTTTCGAGACCCCGGAATACACGGCCAATGTCGATGCTCTCGGCACACTTCGCCTGCTCGAGGCAATCCGGCTGCTGGATCTTGGTTCCAAGACACGCTTTTACCAGGCCTCAAGCTCCGAGCTTTACGGCATCGCCGCCGAGGAGCCGCAGTCCGAGACCACGCCATTCAGACCGCGCTCGCCCTATGCGGCAGCCAAGCTCTATGCCTACTGGATCACCGTCAATTATCGCGAAGCCTATGGGCTTCACGCCTCGAACGGGATTCTATTCAACCATGAGAGCCCGATCCGCGGTGAGACCTTCGTCACGCGCAAGATCACCCGGGCGGTCGCCGCAATCTCGAAGGGCCTGCAGGAGACGCTCTTCATCGGCAATCTCGATGCCCGACGGGATTGGGGTCATGCCCGCGACTTTGTTGCGGGCATGTGGTGCATGCTGCAGCAGCCCGAACCTGACGACTATGTGCTGGCCACGGGACGATCGCACAGCGTACGCGACTTCGTCGAGTGTGCATTCGCCGAGATAGGCGACACAATAGTCTGGCAGGGCACGGGCGCCGAAGAGGTAGGCCTCGTGGCAGGTCGGACCGCACCGGTCATCCGGGTGGATCGACGGTATTTCCGTCCCTCGGAAGTAGATTATTTGCGCGGGGATGCCTCGAAGGCGCAGAGGCGCCTCGGCTGGACCGCGAAAACGGACTTCAAGGCGCTCGTCGCCGAGATGGTGAAGTCCGACCTCGCCCGCTTGTCGGGTGGAACACAACCGTTTCGCGAGAGCCGCTATGGCTGAGCTTCCGTTCAGGCTCGCTGGCAAGCGGATATGGGTCGCAGGCCATCGCGGCATGGTCGGAAGCGCGCTGATGCGCCGCCTCGCGCGGGAGGACTGCACGCTTCTGACGGCCGACCGTGCCGAGCTCGATCTCGAGGATGCAGGAGCGGTTTCGCGGTGGATGGCGGCAGCAAGACCCGATGCGATCTTTCTCGCTGCGGCGAAAGTCGGCGGGATCCGCGCCAATCAACGCTGCCCGGTCGAGTTCCTGCGCAACAACCTGCTGATCGCCACCAGCGTGATCGGGGCCGCGCACCGGATTGGCGTGGAAAAGGTCCTGTTCCTCGGTTCGTCCTGCATCTATCCGCGCCTCGCCCCGCAACCAATCCCGGAGGACGCGCTGCTTACCGGGCCGCTCGAGAAGAGCAACGAAGCCTATGCGATTGCCAAGATCGCCGGCATCAAGCTCTGTCAGGCCTATCGCCAGCAATACGGCGCCGATTTCATAGCCGCGATGCCCACGAACCTCTACGGGCCGGGCGACAATTACGACCTTGAGACAAGCCATGTGCTGCCCGCCCTGTTGCGCAAGGCGCATGAAGCGCGCGAACGAGGCGCCGGGGAACTCGTGATCTGGGGCTCCGGCCGTCCACGGCGGGAATTCCTGCACGTCGACGATTGCGCCGATGCACTCGTGCATGTGATGCAACATTATTCCGATGCAGCGCCGATCAATATCGGATTTGGCAAGGATATTGCCATTTCTGAGCTGGCACGGCTCGTGATGCGCGTGGTCGGACTCGAGGGCCGCGTGGTAACCGACCCCGCTTCTCCCGACGGAACGCCAAGGAAGCTCCTCGATGTCAGCCGTCTGAACGCCCTCGGCTGGGCACCTGCGATACCCCTGGAAGAGGGAATCCGGATGGCCTACGCCACCGCACCCTTCGCCGCGGCGACCGCATGAGCCACAGCGCCTTCGAGAACGCGGAACTCGGATCGGATCAGGCAGAGCTCGGTGGCTCGCCGGAGCGTGGGCGGATCATTGCGATCAATCGCTTCTACTGGCCCGATTCCGCCGCGACGAGCCAGCTCCTGACCGATCTGATGGAACACATCGCCCCGATGGGATGGTCGGAGCCGACGGTCATCACGAGCCGGATGCTCTATGGCGATCCGGACGCGCGCCTTACGCGCCTGGAGACCCGTGG
The DNA here is from genome assembly GCA_039805905.1 of Limibaculum sp. Classification (GTDB taxonomy): domain Bacteria; phylum Pseudomonadota; class Alphaproteobacteria; order Rhodobacterales; family Rhodobacteraceae; genus Thermohalobaculum. The sequence goes on from JBDIVM010000002.1 coordinate 665,249, forward strand.
CAGCGTCACCATCCGGCGTGTCTGGACCTCGCGCTTTGGCCGGGACCGGCTGGCCGGCCGGATGATCGACTATGTGAGCTTCTATGTCTCGGCGTTCCTGACCCTGCTGATCACCGCCCGCCGCGATGACGTGGTCCTGGTCACGACCGATCCGCCGCTGTTCACGATACTTGCCCGGCTTGCTACCTTGTTCCGGCGCGCCAAGCTGGTGACCTGGAACCACGACCTCTATCCGGAGGTCGCGGCGGCACTGGGGTTCGGCTGGGCCGGTGGCAGGGCGGGCAGCCTGCTGCGCCGGCTCCGCAATGGCGCGCTCGAGGCCGCTGTCGCAAACATTGCCATCAGCGAGGCAAGCGCCGAGCGGATCCGCTGTGAACTCCCGAACACCAGCAATGTTTCGGTGATCGAAAACTGGTGCGATGGAAGCATTCGCCCCATCCGGCCGATGGAGAACCCGCTGCGCGCAGCCTGGGGCCTGAGCGACCGTTTCGTCATCGGTTACTCGGGAAATCTCGGCCGCGCTCACATCCCGAGCATGGTCGCGGAGCTCCTTCGCCGGAGTGCGGGCATTCCGCGGCTGACCTGGCTCTTCATCGCCGAGGGAGCGGGCATGTCCGAGATCAGGGCGCTCGCCGCCGAGCTGCCGAGCGGCTTGGTCCAGATCCGACCGTATCAGGATCGCTCGGACCTCGCATATTCGCTTTCCGTTCCGGATCTTCATCTGGTCAGTCTCGATCCGGATTGCGAGGGCCTGTTGTTCCCCTGCAAACTCTATGGGATCCATGCCGCAGGGCGTCCCACCCTCTATCTCGGCGCGCGCGAGAGCGAGGTCGCCAAGCAGCTTGAGAAACACGACACAGGGGTCATGCTGGATGTCTCGCGGCCAGATATCTGGAGCGCGACGTTGATGCGCTTGATGGCGGATCCGTCGACGCTCGCCGCCATGGGCGAGCGCGCAAGAGCCCGTCACGAGGCCAGGACGCGCCGCCCGGCGATGAGTGCCTGGTGCGCGCATCTCGCCTCTGTCGCACAGACCTCTGGGCGGCCTGTCAATCGGCATGCGACATGACGCAAAGTGCCGAAGGTCGTAACTGCTGACGATGCTGCCCGCCAGCCGTCCAGCCGAGCGGCTCGATGATACCGATCACGCACGCGCGAAGATGGCCGACGGGACGCCACCCTTAGGCGCGATCAGGTTGGCTCGCGCCGCCTTTTGGGGCCTCCTCGCGGTCGTCTCTGTCCTCGCGCTTTACCCGCGGCTGAGCCTGCCCGAGCCGGAACTGACCCGAGGCAGTACGGCCTATTATAACCACGTGCTCGCCTTCGTGACGCTCATGATCGCCGGAGCCATCGCCTGGCCGCTCGGGCGCCGGCTCGTTGTCGCCCTTGCTGCATATGCCGTCCTGCTCGAGATGGCTCAGAGCTTCTCACCGGGGCGCGAGACGGCGCTCGATGATCTTGCCGCGAGCTTTGCCGGGCTCGGGCTCGGTTTGGTTCTGGCAGCGCTTCTTCGCGGTGCCAGGCACCGGAACGACCGGCGCAGCGCGTCAGCGCCGTGACTGGCCCGCATGCCAGGAAGCTCGTCTGATGCGGCAGCCGAGCGGTTACGATCGCTGGATCCATGGTCGTACGGCCAACCACGCGGTCCGGATGGATGCCTGCTCGTCGGCGCTCCGGCGCGCCGTGAAGCCCGGCTGCCGGGTGCTCGATCTCGACTCCGGAAACGGCGTTATCGCGCAAGGGGGCGCGAGGGGGACAAGTCAGTTCGCTTTTTCCGTATGATGCCAGAGGTTTGTCGCCGGTTATCGGGGGCGTTTCCCGGCTTGAAAATTGCCCGGGTTTGCCCTGGTGTCCGGCCAGGAAAAAGTCACAAAATATAATGATTTCAATTGTTTGTTGAGATCTGAGCGTGGCTTCGGCATGATTTTCGGATGGCGGGTGTACCCGGGGCCAGAAGAGACGATCCGTGGTGGGCCCCTGGACAGTTTCGCGTCAGCCGGCGGAATGGCCGGACATGGCGTCTGGCGGGCGGGCGTCGGCTCCCCTGGTGGCGCTCTCATCGCGTGACCGGCAGCCGAAGCGCCGTGACCCAAGCGCAAGGGCATGAGCGAGCGGGCGCTCCGGGGCCGGCCCCGGTCATCAGGGCCTGCGGCTACAATGATGCCGCGCATACCTGGTCGCATCATTACGTGCTGCCGAAGATCGCGGAGATCCTCGAGGGGCGCGACTGGGGCAAAGACGCGCGGGCGCTCGATTTCGGGTGCGGCAATGGCGCGCTCGCACAGTGGCTCTCGGAGAGCGGCTTCGAGGTCACCGGCATCGACCCGTCGGCGAGCGGCATCGGCCAGGCAAGACAGGCCTATCCGGATCTGGCCTTCCATCAACTCGGATCCGATGATGATCTGGATGCGCTCGGCCGCTTCGATCTTGTCACCTCGATCGAGGTCATCGAACACTGCTACGATCCCCGGAGCGTGGTGCGGAAGATCCGGCAGCTCCTGAAACCAGGCGGCTTGCTTGTCCTCTCGACGCCCTATCACGGCTATCTGAAGAACCTCGCCCTGGCGCTCACCGGCAAGATGGACCGGCACTTCACGGCGCTCTGGGATGGAGGCCATATCAAGTTCTTCTCGATCGGGACGCTCTCGACCCTGCTCATTGAGCAAGGCTTGAAGCCCCTCGAGATCTCCCGGGTCGGCAGGGTTCCCCCGCTTGCGAAGAGCATGGTAGCTGTCGCCGGGCGCCCTCAGGAGGCGCGCGCGCTCCCACAGACGGACAGGGATGATCCGCGCTGACCAATGTATGATAAATTCAAATACCTGCCCGAGCACCGGGCCCGCACTCTTGCCTCCGAGATCTCCGCGCTGGCGCAACGACGCGCCCGCACCCTGTTCTGGATACTCGGAGTGATCATCACCGGGCTGGCGCTCTATCCGCGGCTGACCCTGCCGGAGCCGGGGCTGACCGAAGGGGTCACGCCCTATGTCAATCACCTGCTGGCCTTCGTGACGCTTGCAACCATCGGCGCGATCGGCCGGGGCCTGCCGTGGCAGTTGATCCTCGGCCCTGCGCTCTCGAGGGGTCGCGATCGACCTCGCGCAGAGTTTCTCGCCAGGGCGCGAGACGTCGCTCGACGATCTCCCCGCGAAACCTGGACGACCTGGCGCGCAGCCGCGCGCCGGTCGGTCACGTCCGCGGGACCGGATGGCGTCTCAGCCAGGGTATCCCGGCATGCGGCCGCGATGCGGTAGGCGCCAGGGAGACGCCCGGTGAAAAACAACACCATCCTCGTCACCGGCGGCGCCGGGTTCCTGGGCTCGCATCTCTGCGACCGCCTGGTCGCGGACGGGCATGACGTGGTCTGCGTCGACAATTTCTTCACCGGCTCGAAGCGCAATATCCGGCACCTGCTCGGGCATCCGCGGTTCGAGCTCCTGCGCCACGACGTCACCTTTCCGCTCTACGTGGAAGTGGACCGAATCTACAACTTTGCCTGCCCGGCTTCGCCGATCCACTATCAGCACGACCCGGTGCAGACGACGAAGACCAGCGTGCATGGCGCGATCAACATGCTGGGCCTGGCCCGGCGCCTTAACAGCCGGATATTCCAGGCGTCGACATCGGAGGTCTATGGCGATCCAACCGTCCATCCACAAAGGGAAGACTACTGGGGCCACGTCAACCCGATCGGACCGCGCTCCTGCTATGACGAAGGCAAGCGCTGCGCCGAGACGCTCTTCTTCGACTATTTCCGGCAGTGTCAGCTCGAGATCAAGGTGGCGCGGATCTTCAACACGTACGGGCCGCGCATGCAACCGCAAGACGGACGGGTGGTATCGAACTTCATCGTTCAGGCCCTCAAGGGCGAGCCGATCACGATCTATGGCGATGGCAAGCAGACGCGGTCCTTCTGCTATGTCGATGACCTGATCGAGGGCTGCGTGCGGCTGATGAATTCGCCAGCGGAACTGACCGGACCGGTCAACCTCGGCAATCCCGTCGAATTTACAATCCGGACACTGGCCGACACGGTGGTTGGGATTACCGGATCGGCCTCGAAACTGAGCTTCAAGCCCTTGCCCGAAGACGATCCGCGGCAGCGACAGCCGGATATCAGTCTGGCGCGCGAACGGCTCGGATGGGAGCCGACCTGCGCGCTGCGAGAAGGACTTGCACGTACGATTGCGTATTTCGACGAGCTGCTCTCCGACGGCGGCGAGAAGGCGCTGGTCGCGGAATGAAGGTGGTCGGCATGGCTCCGACCCGCAGATCGGCGGGCGCTGCCCTTGCCTCGATTGGGGGCGGGGTCAGTTCCGGCTCTGGCGCCTGGGTGGGCGAATCCCCCATACGTCGACGCTTCCGTGAACCTGGAACGTCTGTCTGCCGCCGGGCGATGCGCGAGCCAATAGCCCATCGGGCATCGGAAAGGCGTACCGCGTCGCGCGCGCCTCATCGCCGGTTCTGCGATCGGGTGTGCGGCCGGTGCTGGGCAATTCGGGGAGGCTCGCTAGACCGTCGGATTGACACTCAACGGAGCACGAAGACTTGAACCGGAAGATCCTGGTCACCGGCGGCGCCGGCTATATCGGCTCCCACTGCTGCAAGCTCCTCGCCGAGAACGGATACAAGCCGATCGTTTACGACAACCTGTCGACCGGAGATCGGTCATTCGTCAAATGGGGGCCTCTCATCGAGGGGGACATCCGCGATCGGGAAAGAATTGAACGTGTGATCGCTTCCGAAAGCCCGGCGGCCGTGATGCATTTTGCGGCACTTCTCTCGGTCGAGGAGTCGGTTTCCGCGCCCGAAAGATACTGGTCGGTCAATGTCGGAGGAACACAATCCCTGCTCGACGCAATGCGTGCGAACAGCTGCGACAAGCTCGTGTTTTCATCGACCTGTGCGGTCTATGGACAGCCCGAAAGACTTCCGATCAACGAGGAGACGCCGAAGGACCCCATAAACCCGTATGGCGCTTGCAAGCTCGCAGCCGAGTGGATGATGGAGCACTATGATCGCGCCCATGGTCTGAGATCGGTGCGCCTCAGATACTTCAATGCATGCGGCGCTGATCCGGGCGGCGAGGTCGGCTATCATTCAGCAGGACCGCAGCTTCTGCCCCTGGTTCTGGAAGTCGCCTCAGGTCGGCGCCCGAACATCTCAGTATACGGGGTGGACTATCCGACGCCGGACGGGACGGCAGTCCGCGACTACATCCATGTCACGGACCTCGCGACGGCGCATCTCGCGGCCCTCGAGCACCTCACCAAGGAGGGCGAGACCCTTGTCGTCAATCTCGGCACGGGTCACGGCGTCTCAGTCGCCGAAATCATCGCCACCGCCGAACGCGTGATCGGGTGCGAGATCCCCAGGGTCATGGCACCCCGACGCAAAGGCGATCCGGCGAAGCTGGTTGCAGACCCGACACGGGCCGCGACCACGCTTGGCTGGCGCGCGGAACGATCGAACCTCGGGGTTGTGATTGGCGACGCCTGGCGGTGGCATCAGGCCCGCTTCGGGGCCTCCATCGGGCCTTCCGGACTTGAGCGCGCGGCAAAAAATAGATGAGGAGTCGCGCTGGAAGTGTCGGGGAAGCAGGCGCCATGCAGCACCCCGCCTGCGATGCAGAAGGCAATCGCACGCTTTCAGCCTTCCTGGACCCCTTGGTATTGCGGCAGATAGCCAGCCTCCCACGCCAAAGGCCACTTGCGTCGATCTGCCCCCGCGAAAGGGGCCAAAAGTTTGGTCAGGTCGTCGATGTCTTTCCCGATATCCGGGCCCCTTGACCACGATTCTCGGCCTGAATGCCTATCACGCCGACTCGGCCGCCTGTCTGGTCATGGACGGCGTTCTGGTTGCGGCTGCCGAGGAAGAGCGGTTCCGTCGCGTGAAGCACTGGGCCGGCTTGCCAACGGAAGCAGTTCGCTACTGCCTGGCCGAGGGCGGTTTGTCGCTTGGGGAAATCGATCATGTCGCGATCAATCGAGATCCGAAGGCCAACCTTCTGAGGAAAGCTCTTTACGCGTTCACCAAGCGCCCGAGCTTCGATCTCGTGAAATCCCGCCTCGAGAATGCGAGCAAGGTCTCGAATCCGATCGATCTGCTCGCCAAGGACTTCGGAATGGAGCGCACGTCGATCAGTGCCCGGCTGCACGCGATCGAGCATCATCGGGCTCATCTCGCGAGCGCCTTCTATGTCTCGCCATTCGAACGTGCGACGGTGATCTCGGTCGATGGCTTTGGAGACTTCGCGTCGGCGATGTGGGCAAAGGGTCGAGTCGGGACGATGGAGGAGATCGGGAAGGTTTACTTCCCGCATTCGCTTGGTCTTCTTTACCAGGCGATCACTCAGTACCTCGGCTTCAGGAGCTATGGTGACGAATACAAGGTGATGGGGCTCGCGCCCTTCGGGGAGCCGAACCGGCTCGGGGACTTGCGCCAGCTCGTCTCCCTGCACGACGATGGCAGCTACGAGTTGTCGCTTGACTACTTCCGCCACCACGCCGAGGGCGTCGAGATGGTCTGGGCAGGGGGCCGGCCGGAGGTCGGGCCGATTTATACCCAGAACGTCGAGAGGCTTCTTGGCCCGGCACGCGATCCGGGAGCGGGGCTTGACCAGTGCCACAAGGACATCGCCGCCTCGCTGCAGGCGCTCTATGAAGAGGCGTTCTTTCATTTGCTGAATGCCGCCCAGAAGGAGACCGGTGATACTGCGCTGTGCCTCGCGGGCGGCTGTGCTATGAACTCGGTTGCCAACGGCAAGATATTCGAGAGAACGCCGTTCACTGATCTGTATGTTCAGCCCGCTGCCGGTGATGCTGGTGGAGCTGTCGGGGCGGCCTACAGCGTTTGGCATGACGCCCTGAAGCAGCCACGCAGATATGTCATGAATCACGCCTTCCTTGGACCTGGCTGGTCGGGCCGGGAACTAGGCGAGGCAGTCGAGGCACACAGGTCGCAGTTCGCGGCAGAGGGTTGCACGATCTTTCACGCGCCCAATGAAGATGAGCTTTGCCGGCAGACGGCAGGCGCGATTGCCGAGGGCAAGGTCGTGGGCTGGTTCCAGGGCCGGATGGAATGGGGTCCGCGTGCGCTCGGCAATCGCTCGATCCTTTGCGACCCGCGCCGGACGGACATGAAGGAGATCCTCAATCGCAAGATCAAGCGGCGAGAGAGCTTCCGGCCGTTCGCGCCCTCGATCCTTCGCGAGCACGTCGGAGAGTGGTTCGAAACTGACTATGAAGTCCCGTTCATGCTGCAGGTCTTCCAGATCCGGGAGGCAAAGCACGCCGAGATTCCGGCCGTCACCCATGTGAACGGGTCCGGGCGCCTGCAGACCGTTAGGGCGGCGCAGAACCCGCGCTACTACGCGCTGATTGCCGCGTTCGAGAAGCAAACCAGTGTTCCGATCGTTCTCAACACCTCTTTCAACGAAAATGAGCCAGTTGTTTGCAGGCCAGAAGAGGCGATCGACTGCTTCATTCGGACGAAGATGGATGTCCTAGTGCTTGGTGATACGATCGTTGCGCGTCCTTGAAAATAGCAAGTCGGCCAGTATTCACGACTTGAGGCGGATTGGCGAGGGCCTCATTCGAATTGGCCGCTCGGCGATCCGCAGTTTTTAGGGAAGACACACAGTCAGTCATGTGTGGGCTGAACGGGATCTACGCCTATCACGCCGCTGCAAATGCGCCAACCGACGCCGAGCTGACCAGAACGCGCGGCTTCATGGCTGCACGCGGGCCAGATGGCGCGGGTACTTGGTGGAGCGCCGACCGGCGCATCGGGTTCGGGCACCGGCGACTATCAATCCTGGATCTCTCCCCCAAGGCAGATCAACCAATGATAAGTGAGGACGGTAGATTTATATTAGTATTCAACGGAGAAATATACAATTCTCCTGAATTGCGATCTGAATTGGAGAGGCTGGGAATTTCATTTATAACCAAATCTGATACAGAGGTAATATTAAATCTATACAGAATTATCGGAAAAAAGATTGTTGAACGCCTGCGAGGAATGTTTGCAATTGGTATTTGGGATACGATAAAAGGTGAACTCTTTATCGCGAGGGACCCTTACGGCATTAAACCGCTATATTATTCCGATGATGGGTGGACATTCCGATTTGCTAGCCAAGTCAAAGCATTGATTGCCGGCGGCGGCATTGGGAGAGAGTCAGAACCCGCCGGGCTTGTAGGTTTCCATCTTTGGGGCCACATACCGGATCCCTTCACGCTCTACCGTGAAATCCGTGCACTTCCAGCCGGTCACACGATGATCGTCGATCGTTGGGGAGCCCGACAGCCCGAGCGGTACTTTTCGATCGCCGAGGTCCTGGCATCGGCAAAGACGGCGCGTTTGAGCCCTTCTGATCGCGCTGATCTGATCAAAGAGCAAGTGGCCCAAAGTGTCCGCGCACATCTGCTGGCCGATGTCGAGGTCGGTGTCTTTCTCTCCGCCGGAGTTGACTCCGGTGCTGTGCTCGGGCTTGCCGGCGATGCCGGTCTATCAAAGCCGCGAGCGATTACTCTCGGCTTCTCCGAGTTCCAAGGAACATCAGATGACGAACGGCATATGTCGGAAAAAATCGCAAAATATTACGGTGCAGAGCATATAGTTAGAACAGTAGGTAAGGATGAGTTCATAAGAGATATTCCTCGAATATTAGCAGATATGGACCAGCCAACCATTGACGGGATCAACAGCTGGTTCGTGGCGAAAGCGGCTCGGGAGATTGGTTTGAAGGTCGCACTCTCCGGCCTCGGGGGAGACGAACTGCTTGCAGGCTATCCGAGCTTCACAGACGTGCCCCGCTGGTGGCGGCGTTATAGATGGTTGGCTGGTGTGCCGGGGGCCGGATTCGTGACACGGCTGCTCTTGCGGACTCTCTTCCCTACGCTGGTCGCCTCGCGACCAAAGGTTGCTTATGTGTTCGACTATGCGGCAAGTTGGGAGGGCTCATATCTCCTGCGTCGAGGTCTCTTCATGCCGCCGGAGCTTTGCCATTGGCTAGATCCTGAGATCATGCGCGTGGGATTGAATCGTTTGCGCCCTCTGGACCGTTTGCGAAACACATTGACGCCGGATCCAGGGTCCGATGGCGCCCGAGTCTGTGCTCTTGAATCCACACACTACATGCGCGATCAACTCTTGCGTGATGCCGACTGGGCCGGAATGTCCCATGGTCTGGAAATTCGCACGCCTTTGGTTGATGCTCTGCTTCTGCGCGACGTTGCCCCCGCCATACACGGCCTTCACCCGGGCGACGGGAAGCGCGCCCTCGCTGGCTCGCCCAGACGCAGCCTCCCGGCATTCGTCACCGAACGCGCAAAGACAGGATTTTCGGTGCCGATTGGAGCGTGGCTCGAAGCGATCGATGATAGGCACGACAGTGTCTCGGTTAGTACGAACGGCCAAACCTCCAGATCTTGGGCGCGCAGTGTCCTGACTAGCCAGCTTACCGGTGAACCAGAGCCGCATGCGCCAAAACAGGCTGCGGCGTGAGCCGCTCCTCCCTGCTTGCTCTTGTTACCGATGCTTTCGGCGGATTCGGCGGCATCGCACAGTACAATCGCGACCTTCTTACTGCGCTCGCATCCGACTACAGAATCGAAGTGCTCCCACGTCATGCTCCAAACCAGGTCGGTGAACTCGCCGCCTCACCACATCAGCACAAGGCCCGGCAAGGGCGACTAGCCTACGCGGCGACTGCTGTCACGTTTTCCTGGCACTTACGCCCTGACATCGTCTTTTGTGGACACCTGTTCATGGCGCCGCTCGCCGCCCTAATCAGTCGGGCAACTGGCGCCAGGCTGGTCGTTCAGTTTCACGGCATAGAGGCTTGGGACGCACCCCGCCGACTAAGCCGCGCAGCAATCGAAAGAGCTGATCTAGCGCTTTGTGTCAGCCGCTACACGCGTGCCCGCGTACTGAGCTGGAGCTCGCTTTCACCGCAACGGGTTGTTGTCCTTCCGAACACCGTCAGGGATCAATTCACGCCTGGCAACCGAACCCGCGCGCGGGCTCGCTTCAATCTAGGCGAAGAAAGGGTCTTGCTCAGTGTCAGCCGGCTCGATGCTCGTGAGCGCTACAAGGGACAAGGCAGTGTAATCGCAGCACTTCCAAATATTGTCCGCGCTAACTTTAATGTCACATATTTAATCGCAGGCGAGGGCGATGATCGTTCTAGGCTCGAATGTCTCGCGGAGGAACACGGTGTGCGCTGCCGAGTACGGTTTCTCGGCAAGGTTGCGACGGAAACTTTACCGGATCTCTATCGCGCGGCGGATCTTTTGGTGCTTCCGTCAACCGGCGAAGGATTTGGCATCGTCTTTATCGAGTCGATGGCCTGTGGAACACCGGCACTCGGGCTCTCCAAAGCGGGCGCCAATGACGCACTCTGTGACGGCGAACTGGGAATATCAGTAAACGGCGAGGATTTGGCAGACGCGATATGCCGGGCGTTGAGACATCCATCACTCGCCCCCGCGGCGCTTGCCGCCGAAGTGCAACGGCGGTTCGGTCGACAGCAATTCACCGAACGCGCCCGCGCACTGATGAACCGTTTCGCGCAATGAGAGCCTTACGTGACGCCGAGGTTGAAACCAATCGCAGCGCCGAGCGGATCCTCGTAATTGAACCAGGCCGCTCCCTGCAGACCTATTGGTTAGACTTATGGCGCTACCGCGAACTCTTCCTGATTCTCGCCTGGCGCGATGTCGCCGTCCGCTACAAGCAGACGGTGATCGGTGTCGCTTGGGCGGTGATCCGCCCGTTCCTCACGATGGTCGTCTTCACCGTGATATTCGGCCGGCTGGCAGGACTGCCGTCCGATGGCGCGACGCCCTATCCGCTGCTCGTCTTCGCTGGCATGCTGCCCTGGTTTCTGGTCGCAACCATCCTGAACGATGCCGCGAACAGCCTGGTCTCCAATGCGCAGCTCATCGGCAAGGTCTATTTTCCCCGCCTGATCATCCCCGGTGCCGCGGCCGTTGTCGCCCTGATCGACTTCGCGATCAACCTCGTGATCTTCTTCGCGCTGATGCTCTGGTACGGTGCCCTGCCGGGCTGGCGCATCCTGTTCCTGCCGATCTTTGCTGCCATGGCCGTGGCGGCAAGTCTCGGGCCGGCCCTGTTTCTGACCGCCCTGAACGTGAAGTACCGTGACTTCCGGTTCATCGTTCCGTTCGTTGTCCAGTTCGGGCTCTACATATCGCCGGTCGGCTTCTCCAGTGCCGTGGTTCCGGACGCCTGGCGGCTGCTGTACAGCCTCAACCCGGCGGTGGGTGTGATCGACGGATTCCGCTGGTGCCTGCTCGGCGGCCAGAGCCAGCTTTACCTGCCCGGCTTCCTGCTCAGTCTCGGCGTCGTGCTCATGCTCCTCTGGCGCGGCATCGTGTATTTCCGCCGGACCGAGAAGAGCTTCGCCGACCTGATCTGATGTCGGACGTCGTGATCCGCGCCGAGGGACTCGGCAAGAAGTACATCATCGGTCACGCGGCCGCGCGCGAGCGCTACGGGACGCTGCGCGATGCGATTGCGCAACGCGCCCGCAACATGGTCCGGTCCACGGTGAATCTGGTGCACGGCCGTCCGAACGTTCCCGGTGACGAGTTCGAGGCGTTCTGGGCGCTCAGGGACGTGAACTTCGAGGTCAGGCGCGGCGACGTCATCGGCATCATCGGCCGGAACGGCGCCGGCAAGTCGACGCTGCTGAAGATCCTGTCGCGGATCACCGAACCCACCGAGGGGCGGGTGACCATCCGGGGCCGTGTGGCCAGCCTGCTCGAAGTTGGCACCGGCTTCCATCCCGAGTTGACGGGGCGCGAGAACGTCTTCCTGAACGGCGCAATCCTCGGGATGACGCGCGCGGAGATCAAACGGAGATTCGACGAGATTGTGGACTTTGCCGGAGTCGAGAGGTTTCTTGACACGCCGGTAAAGCGCTTCTCATCGGGAATGTATGTGAGGTTGGCATTCGCGGTCGCGGCGCATCTCGAACCAGAGATTCTGATCGTGGATGAAGTACTCGCAGTTGGCGACACCGAGTTTCAGCGGAAGTGCATTGGAAAGATGGCAGACGTCACAAATCTGGGGCGCACCATCATCTTTGTCAGCCACAACCTTGCGGCTGTCGAGGCACTCTGCAAGCACAGCTTGTTGCTAAAGGCTGGGCGGCTGGAAATGACGGGCGGTACCACGGACGTCATACAGCACTACCTCAGCGCCGCCCGGAGTTCGGGCGATGAGCGCGGCGTGCTCAATGACGTGCCCTCGGAACTTTCGCTGCTGCAAGTCGAAATGCTTGGTCCCGCTGGCGCCTTGGTAGAGAGCGTAAGGTCGGGTGAGGCGATGTCGTTCAGACTGCGGTTTCGGAACGACAGTGACGTCGACCTGCGAGACGTAAATGTCGCAATCGGAGTGAAGAACCCGTTTGGGCAAGTAATCACGATGCTCGAGAGTTTCTTTGAGGGCCAGGTTCTTACATTCGAATCCGGCGAAACCTTGATCGAGTTCGCCTGGCCCCGCTGCCCGCTCAGTGCGGGCGTCTACAGTCTCAGCGTTTGGGTTGCCACACGAAAATTAATCATCTGTCAAGCAACCGACGTCCTTTCAGCGTCAGTAGAAGCCGGCGATTTCTACGGGACAGGCGCTGCGCCTCCTAGCCACATCAATTGCGTCTTCTCCCACTTCCGGGTCACCGCTCAAAGTGTCGCCGACAAAGTCGAGGCCTAATGGGCGTTCGCAGCATCGGACGAATTACCAAGTCGTCTCACTACGCTGCCACCTCACGAACCGCTCAGATTTGCGTATAGTCTTCGTCGCTCCTTCTGCCTATCGTCTTGGCGGGGTGCAGACGTGGTTGAGCTATCTCCTGCCGGGTCTGGTATCGGAGGGCTTTGAACCGCTGCTCGCTCTCGTCGAGGGCGATTGGCACGACGTCGACGCTTATCTGTCGACGCACCCGTTTGCGGGGGTATTGCGTATCTCTCCCCGGCAATTCACGCCGTCGGGGCGACGGCGTGCGATCGCCGAGGTAGTTGGGGACCTCGAACCTGCAATAGCGGTCGGTGTAAACATAGCCGATCTTTATCCCGCATCAGTGGACCTCGCAACCAAAGGAAAGCGTTCTCGCATCGTCGCCTCGCAACATGCGATTCAAGCAGACTATTTTGCAGATCTAAGTCTGTTCCGAAGTGCAATCGACGCAGTGATCTGCACCAACCGCCTAACACAGAAACTATGCCATTCACTGGCCGGTATTGGGAAGGGTCGTGTCCTGTACGCACCCTGTGGGGTCGCAGAGCACGTTGATCACCGCGCAGGCCGCCTTGGTCATGATCGCACGGGCCCTCTGTGCATCGGATACGCCGGGCGGATTGAGGACGAGCAAAAGCGTGCCTCGGACCTGCCCAATATTCTCAATGATCTTGTGCGCGCAGGTTGCGCTGCGGAGTTGGTTGTCGCGGGCGACGGACCTCAGGTGGATTCTATCCGCGCCCAGTTTTCTGCACGGAAGCTTGACGGCAGGGTTGCATTTCTCGGGCATGTCCCTTCGCAGCAGATGGCGCGTGCATTCTACGAAAGGATCGACGTGCTCTTGATCACATCCCGATGGGAGACTGGGCCGATTGTGGCGTGGGAGGCAATGGCGCATCGAGTTCCGGTCGTTTCGAGTGCGTATATTGGCTCAGTCGCCGAAGGCGCTCTTGTCGACGGACTTAACTGCTTGCTGTTCCCGGTGGGCAACTCGGCCACCGCAGCCGTGGCAGTTCGACGGCTAATGAATCAGGAGCTTCGGAATCGCATCATTGCGAACGGGCTAGAGCTCGTCCGGCGCCGCTACACACAGTCCGCTTCGGTTCGGCAATGGGCGAGTGCGCTGCGCCGTGTCACCACGATGCCGTATTCTGACAGGCGTGGGCCCGATTGTCACCTCCATGCCGACGGGCGGCTCAGTCGATGGATGGGCGGGCGCGCCGCTGACCTTGTGCGCGAATGCCTACTGCCGCGGAAAGCGGCCTCGAGCGCTGGCTCCGAATGGCCTCACGCCTACAGCACGGCGACCACTGATGCGGCGTTTTGGGCACATGCCTCGGACGCCGATGCCCGCAGTGTAGCGACTGTGTCCCGAGCCGAGTAGAATGATCTCGCTCTGTGTCTGCACCTACAATCGCGCCGAGCACCTGCGCAGGATGCTCGACACACTTGCAGGTCAGTCGGGGATCGACTGGAGCGCGATCGAGGTCATCGTCGTCGACAACAATTGCACCGATCACACGGCCAGCGTGATTGCCGGCTTCACGGAGACGTTGCCGCTGCGGCGCGTCATCGAGGAAATGCAAGGCCTCTCCCACGCCCGCAATCGGGCGATCAAGGAGAGCAGAGGCGACTGGATAATCTTCACCGACGATGATGTTGCATTGGATACCGGGTGGCTTGCTGCGTATCGGCAGGCGTTCGAATCCTTTCCCGACGCAGCATTTGCCGGCGGCCGGATAACTCCGTACTGGAACGAGGCGCAACCTGCTTGGTTTAGGTGGGAACACCTCGATGGCGTCGATGGCCTTCTTGTCTGGTACGATCTGGGCTCAGAGACACGCCGGATGCGCGACACCGACCCCGAGCCTTTCGGAGCAAGTTTGGCGCTGCGCAGGTCGCTCGTTGACGAAATCGGTCTCTTTCGGACCGATCTCGGCCCAATCGCAAACGGTGGACGTGGCGACGACACGGAATTCGTTCGACGAGCAAGACTTGCCGGCGCTTCCGGGGTGTACGTTGGCGCCGCACACTGCAAGCACCTTGCGGATCCGGCGCGTTTCACGATTCGGGGGTTCTATCGGCATGGTGTGTTTAAAGGGATCGCCCACCGAGCGATGACGGATGCCGGCGCCTCGGGGTCCAGGTTCAAGGCCATGTCTTACCTGGTGCGCGGGGTCCGCCAGTTGCTGTTGGGGCGTGGCGATCGGTTCCGGCAATGTGTCATCAACGCTGGTGTCCAACGTGGCTTCATGATTTCGGCCCGGGCCGCCGAGCGTGAAGCCCGGTGTTCCGATGCCGACTGAGGGCCTCGTTTCCACGATCATCCCCGTCTACAACCGCGGGGAGATGCTGCGCCTGGCCGTCGGCAGCGTTCTCGGCCAGACGTACCGGCCGATCGAGATCATCATCATCGACGACGGCTCGACGGACGACACGCCCCGGGCGATCGCCGCGCTCGCCGCGGCCGCACCCGGCGTCGTCCGGTCGGCCCGCCGCCCCAATGGCGGCCCGGGCGCGGCGCGCCAGTCCGGCCTCGATATGGCCCGGGGCGAGTTCATCCAGTTTCTCGACAGCGACGACCGGCTCCTTTCCGACAAGTTCCGGCTCCAGGTGGCGGCATTGCGGAGCCGGCCAGACTGCGATGTGGCATACGGCAAGACCCGTCACTACCGGGAGGGCGACGTGCCGCGCGACGAGCCGCTGAAGCGCACCGGCGAGGTCATCGGCACGATGTTCCCGGCCTTCCTGCGGTCACGCTGGTGGAGCACGTCCACGCCCCTCTTCCGCCGCTCGGTCATCGATCGCGCCGGCCCCTGGACGAGCCTGCGCAACGAGGAGGACTGGGAGTTTGATTGCCGGGTCGCCGGCCTGGGGGTCAGGCTCGCCTACTGCGACGCGTTTGTGTCGGACACCGTCGATCATGATTGCGAGCGGCTCAGTGCGAATGGAAGCTCAGACCCGGCCAAGCTCCGCGACCGCGCCGCGGCCCACAGGCTCATTCTCGGCCATGCCCGCGCGGCCGGCATCGGGTGCGGCGCGCCCGAGATGCAGCATTTCGCGCGCGAGCTGTTCCTCCTCGCCCGACAGTGCGGCGCTGCCGGGCTTCCGGCGGAAGCGCGAATGCTCTTCGACCTCTCCCGAGCCGCGTCGACTCCGGAGCACGCACGCGGCCTGGACTTCAGGGTCTACGGCCTGGCAGCCAGACTGCTCGGTTGGCAGACCACCGGTTGGCTGGCCGCGGCACTTGATCGGCTTCGTGATGGTGCTCGGGTTCGCAGGCGAGCCTGATCGGACCGCGCCGTCCGCGCTGCATTCATGCAAGGTTCCGGGCGCAGGCCGGAGACCGCACGCGATGACCACGTGAGTCGATTGAACCCGAGGTTCCGCTTCGGCGGGGGGCATGAGCGTGTGCGGAGACCGTGCACCCGTTTGCCTGGCCGCGGAACGGCATCGGTTTAGCGAACGATGGCCACTGGTCCCGAAATCTCTGTCGTCATGAGCGTCTACAATGGCGCGGAGACGCTGCGCGAGACGATCGAGTCAATCCTGTCTCAGCAGGGGGTCAGTCTCGAGTTCATCATCGTCAATGACGGCTCGACCGATGGAACCGGGGAGATCCTCAACGCCTGCGCCGAGCGGGACTCCAGGGTGCGCTGTATCCATCAGCAGAATACCGGGCTTACACGGGCTCTGATCCGGGGATGCCAAGAGGCAAAAGCTTCATATATAGCGCGACAGGACGCCGGCGATCGGTCGTTGCCCGGGCGCCTGAAGTCCGAGCTAGAGCTTGTTCGTGCCGATCCGTCGATCGTCCTGGTATCTTGCGGAACGCGCTTTGTGCTCCCCGATGGTGAGCCGCTGTATGACTCGACGCCAAGTTCTGACGAAATTGTGGCCGGCCTGAATGCTTCTACCTTAAGTGATCTTCGCGGCCCGTCTTCCCATCCGGCAACCATTTTCCGAACCGACGCCTATCATCGTGTCGGGGGATATCGAGGAGAGTTTCACATCGGTCAAGATCTCGACTTATGGGTAAGATTGGCGGAGATTGGTAATGTAGGCAGTACACAGAAAGTTCTCTATGAGGCCACCTATTCATTTGGTGG
Source organism: Limibaculum sp. (assembly GCA_039805905.1). Taxonomy (GTDB): domain Bacteria; phylum Pseudomonadota; class Alphaproteobacteria; order Rhodobacterales; family Rhodobacteraceae; genus Thermohalobaculum. The sequence continues at coordinate 682,120 of JBDIVM010000002.1, forward strand.
AATCTCCGCAGGAAAGGCAAAGTACCAACAAGAAATAAACAAAACTATACTAATTTGTGCCATGCGTCGGCGAAGTGGGCATAGCGATTCCGATATTCTCACTGACGCGGAGGCGGTAACCCGTCGTGCGAAGCAAGCTAAACGAGACATGAGCGAAGCATTGTATTTCGTCGGTGCAGTGCTGCTCAAGCGGAGCCCCGAGAAGGCTCGCCACTACTTTCGCAGGGCACTTCAAGAGAACCCTGGCCACCTAAAGGCATGGATCCGGATGGTCAGCTCTTACCTGCCCAGGCCGATATGACACCGGAGGTCCCTCGCCGGGATTCCACGGTCAAAGTATCAATCGTCATCCCGACCTATCGCCGAAATGACGTCCTTGTCGACACGATCCGCCATGTCTCCAGGCTCACGCCGGCTGCCCATGAAATCATTGTCGTTGACCAGACGGAGCGGCACGATCAAGCCACCGAGGCGCTTCTTGACCATTGGCACGCACAGGGCCTCATCCGGCTGCTTCGCCTGCCCGCACCAGGCGTGACCCATGCCATGAATGCGGGCCTGATCGCGGCGACCGGTGATGTGGTGCTCTTTCTCGACGACGACATCATCCCCGAGCCCGGGCTGGTGGAGGCGCATCGCTCGGCGCATGCGCTCGACAAGGGAGATCTGATCGCCGGGCGGGTGATCCAGCCATGGCAGGCCGTTACTTCGACGGATGACGACGCCCAAACCGGTTTCGCCTCGACGCAGGCCGGACCGATCACGCAGTTCATGGGTGGCAACTTCTCGGTCTCGCGGAAACTGGCGATCGACCTTGGCGGATTCGACGAGAACTTCCTGCGCGTTGCCTACAATTTCGAGGCCGAATTCGCCCACCGGCTGCTGCGCGCCGGATACCGGATCCATTTCGAGCCGAAGGCCTGCATCCGCCACCTGAAGGCCCGCTCCGGAGGCACCCGGACATTCGGCGATCATCTCACCACCGCCAGCGGCGATCACGCGGTCGGCGCCTACTACTGCCTCCTCCGGACCTGGGGTGGCTGGCGCAGCCTCGGCGCGCTTGCGTATCGGCCCCTCCGCGCCATCATGACGCGCCACCATCTTCGGCGGCCATGGTGGATACCGGTGACCCTTTTCGCCGAGCTGCGCGGATTGCTGTGGGCCGTCGCTCTCGCCGCAAGGGGTCCGCGATATATCCGGACAGGGCGTGTTCCGGGTGGGCCCGCATGACCGCTGTCCTGGCCAATGGCGTCCTCGTCCTCGGTATCCTGATTGCCGCTTGGAACTGGCGCCTTGGCGTCTACGCAGCCGTCGCGATGGCGTTTCTCCAGGACCCGTTGCGCAAGATCACACCGGACCAGCCCGCATATTTCATCCTGTTCGCGGCAATCGTCTTCGGCACGGCGATGGCGCGCGCGATGACAACCGGCATGTCGCTGACCTTCAGAAGTATCCCGTTCTGGTCAAATTACATGCGCACGCCCTTCGGCCTTTTTCTGATGGTCTTGCTCCTGCAGGCGGCCCATTCGCTGGTACGCTTCGGCAATCCGCTCGTCCCGACGCTGGGCCTCATCGAGTATATGGCGCCGTTCGCAGGCATGATATTGGGTTACCGGTTCGCCGTGACAGGCGGGGTTCCACGCATTCGGCGCTTCCTCTGGTTCTACCTCGCCTTCGCGCTGGTCGCCCTTTGTACGGTCGGGTTGGAAGCGAGCGGCCTCGACTGGCCTGTGCTCGGTGAAGTTGGAGCAGGCATCCATATTTCCGGCTATGGCGGCCGGCTGGTTGCGCATAGCGGGACACTCCGAAGCTCCGAGATTGCCGGATGGCATGCGGCGACCGCTGCCTGCGTCGTGATGATCCTGATGAGCCAGAACAGGCTCGTGACCGGCAGGGTGCTCCTCGCGATCGTTGTCGTGATCCTGATCGTGGGGTTGGGGATCCTGACGGGGCGACGCAAGTTCGTCGCCATGATCGCCACGTTCCTCTGCGCCTATTTCATCTTTGCCGCTGTCTATGTTCAGCGCACGCGAGGCACGGCAATCGCCGTGGCTCTGCTTGGGCTGACCGTTTACGCAATCGGCCCGGGTTTTTTCAAACTGGAAACGGAACTGGACTTGGCTCGCACGAGCCAGAGCGGATCCGATCCGGCGCGTGCGAGTAAACGCCAATACGAGCTGTATGTCGACCGGGCAAGTTCAGTCTTTGGCGACGCAGGGGGTCGTGTGGTCGAGCTCGGCATCGCTCCCGTCGGCTGGGCATATGCGCGCTTTGGGGCCTTCGGTGCGGGACTGGGGTCTGCCGCTCAAGGAGCCCGATACGTCGGAGGCGCTTTCACCGGGACCGGCGCCGGAGAAGGCGGGCTCGGAAAGCTGACGCTCGATCTCGGTTTGCCCGGTCTCCTGATCTGCGGGGTGATGATCATCGCGCTTGCTCGAACAGCAAGAGCGATCCTGCAGCTGTCCGGGCGGCAGTCTGTGGCTCTGGGAAATCTCAGCTGCGGTCTTCTGGCCCTCCTGACTGCAAACGCCGCGAACTTCGCGGTTGCAACCCAGACCTACGGCGACCTGTTCGTCCTGATCTTTCTCGGCGTCTGCGGGGGAACCCTCTTCGCGATGGCAGCGATCGGTTCAAGCCGCAATCTGACTCCCTTGCGCAGGCCAATGATCCTGCGACGAAGCACTCTGCGCACGGCACTCGATTGACCGCATGCTCGCGGTACTGACGACCCATCCGATCCAGTACCAGATCCCTGTCTGGAGAAAGCTGGCACAGCGGGGCAATGTCCCCGTCAAGGTCTACTACATGAGCGATCAGGGTCTCGCCGCACGTCACGACCCGGGCTTCGGCCGCGCGGTAGCATGGGACATCGATGCATTGTCGGGCTACGATCACGCCTTTCTGCCTGACGTCCGCACGGGCGCGCAACAGTCGTCATTCTGGTGGCTGCGCCTGCGGCAGCACTTCGCAGAACAGGCGAAGCGGGAGGGTGCAAGGGTACTCTGGATACAGGGCTGGCAGGTAGCGGCATATTGGCAGGCTGTCTGGCAGGCCGAGCGAGCCGGGCTGGAGACATGGCTCCGTGCCGATACCAACCTGCGCAGCACCGGTCATGGCCCGTTGGCGCCATTGAAGCGCCGCGTGCTCCAGCGACTGCTCAAACGGATCGACAGCTTCCTTTATGTCGGCGAGGCCAATCGCGAATTCTATCTCGCGCGATCCGTCCCTCCCAATAAGCTCATTGCAGCTCCCCATTGCGTCGATAATGCCCGGTTTGCGGCACAGGCGTCCGCCCTGCGCGACCAACGCAGTGCGATCCGCCGGAAGTGGGGCATAGCCGCGGGCGCATACTGCGTCGTTTTCGCCGGCAAGTTGATCGACAAGAAGCGACCGCTCGACCTTGTCGCGGCGAGCCGGCTGGCTCAGGAGAAGCTGCGCGACCGGCCGCTGCATCTTCTCTTTGTCGGGACCGGAGAGCTTCTTCGAGCCGTCAAGGAGCAGTGCGCCGTCAGGTACGACTTCGAGCGGGGCTCGGGGGCCATATCCGATGCGCAGATGCAGTCAGGGCTGGTGTCGGCATCATTCACTGGCTTCCTGAACCAGAGCGAAATCGCCCAGGCCTATGTCGCTGCCGATTGCCTGGCCCTGCCCAGCGATGCAACCGAGACCTGGGGGCTGGTTGTCAACGAGGCGATGGCAACCGGCCTGCCTGCGGTGGTGAGCGATGCGATCGGTTCCTGCGATGACCTCATAAAGCCCTTCCGCCCGGATCTCTGCTTCCCGCCGGGCGATCACACGCGGTTTGCCGAGGCCTTGGTTTCCTGTATGATCAATCCTCCGAGCCAAACCGAGCTCATGGCGCTCATCGATCGATATGACGTCCTGCGCACGGTCGAGAGCGTCGAGTCGCTCTACCAGGCGTCGCTCGCCGGGTCAGGCAAGGTCGCGTAAGCGGCTCGCGTTGCGCATTCTGCACATTGTCCCAACGTATCTTCCGGCCACACGCTACGGCGGCCCCATCTATTCCGTCCACGGGCTTTGTGCGGGTCTCGCACGTCGCGGGCACGCGGTGCATGTCTTCACGACCAATGTGGATGGCCCGACCGTGTCAGACGTCCGCTTGGGTGAGCCCGTAAGTCTGGATGGCGTCAGCGTGACGTATTTCCCGACCGGGATCGGCCGGCGGCTCTACCGCTCTCCGGCGATGTATGAGGCGCTCAGTCGCAGCCTGCCTGATTTCGACGTCATCCACCTGCACTCGGTGTTTCTCTGGCCTACGACCGCAGCAGCAGGACTGGCTCGCCGGCTGGGCCTGCCATATGTGCTGTCACCGCGCGGCATGCTTGTGCCCGAGCTGATCAGACGCAGGAGCCGTCTGCTCAAACATGCCTGGATCGGGCTCTTCGAGCGCCGCAATGTGGCTGAGGCCGCGGCAATCCATGCGACGACAGAGGCAGAGCGTGCGGATATACGCCGTCTCGGCTTGTCCGTCCGGCAGTTCGCCGTCATACCCAATGGCATTCAGCGGCCTTCGGCGACTGATTGCAATGATGGCTCGGCAGCAAGGTCGATCCCGAGCCCGAGAATCCTGTTTCTCGGCCGGATCAACTGGAAGAAGGGGCTCGACCGACTGATCAGGGCCCTGGCACTCGTGCCCGATGCGCAGCTTGTGATCGCTGGAAACGACGAGGAGAACTACACGCGGCAATTGATCTCCCTGTCGGAGCGCGAAGGCGTCGTGGAGCGCACGCATTTCCTCGGCCCGCTCCACGGCATCGCGAAATGGCGGGCGATCGCTGACGCCGATGTTTTCGTCCTGCCCTCGTACTCGGAGAATTTCGGCATTGCCGTGCTTGAAGCCATGGCTTCTGGCGTGCCGGTCATCGTCACGCCGGAAGTCGGCCTGGCGAAGGCTGTATCCGACGCAAAAGCGGGTCTTGTCGTCGATGGCACGCCGGAGAGGATCGGAGCCGCCATTGCTCAGCTCGTTGCCTCTCCGGCGCTCCGCTCTCGCATGGGTGAGGCCGGCCGCGAGGCTGCCATCCGGGACTATTCCTGGGACAGCATCGCGGAGCAGATGGAAGCGGTCTATGTCAAAGTCGCCCGCAATGGAAAGCATGGATGCGCTCCATGCACGAGCACCTTCGCACAGTGAGCTTCCTCGATCAGATTACGGTCCTGATCCTCACCTTCAACGAGGAAGCGAACATCGGGCGCACACTCGAGGGAGTATCCTGGGCGAAACGTATCGTTGTCGTCGACAGCGGAAGCACTGACGCGACGCTCGATTTGGTCCGCGAGCATCCCCACGCAAAAGTAGCTTTCAGGCCCTTTGATACTCATCAGGCGCAGTGGAATTTCGGCCTCGAGCATTGCGGACCCGACTCTGAGTGGATACTCGCGCTGGATGCCGATTATCTGATCGAGAACAGGTTCCGCGCTGTCTTGGAGAAACTGAACCCACCGGCGGATGTCAGCGGCTACAGCGCGAATTTCCGCTACCGGATCTTGGGGAGGACGCTGCGCGGCGACCTCTATCCGCCCGTCGTTGTCCTCTACCGCCATCAAGGGGCTCATTACGTTCAGAACGGACACACGCAGCGCCTGGTGACGCCCGGTCGGATCAACAGGCTTCAGGTCCCGATATATCACGATGATCGCAAGCCACTGTCACGTTGGCTCGGCTCCCAACTGGAATATGCAAAGCTCGAGGCGGACTATCTGCTCGTCACGCCGCGTCGGCAACTGCGCCGGAGCGATCGCGTGAGACGGCTGGGCTGGCCAGCTCCCATTCTGGTTTTTCTCTATACGCTGTTCGTCAAGCGCTGCATCTTAGACGGCCGGGCGGGCTGGTATTACGTTCTTCAGCGCACTCTCGCAGAAACATTGATTGCTCTCCAGATTGTCGACCGGCGCCTGCGCGCGGATATGACAGCCGGAAAACCGACCGCCTCTGGTCGCGATCTGCCTCCACTCGGGCGGTGAGCGAGCAATTCCACAGTCGCGCGCTGAGCTCGGCGACATCGCACGTTGTCGCTCCGCCAAACGTCAGCCAAATCAGCCACGGCAGCGCATCGCAAAGCGTGCGATCACGTGGCGCAGCAATGACAGTGGCATGTCGTGGAACTCGACGGTCAGCGTGATCAGCGTAACGGTGAGCGACCGGCCCGCGAAATGGGCGTCGAGGTCTCCCTTCACCGTGCCGCAAAGCCCCTCGGCATGATCTGAGGTGGTCTCGGAAAACCGGACAGGGGGTTGAGGTGTGTTCCACCGAATGACGGAGGGCCACGCGCCACGGGCTGGTCTGGCGGCTGTCGAACACGCTGGACGCCCGGTTCTGCGTCGAGGCCCTGAGAGAGGCGCTGGCGCGATCCGGCCGGCCGGAGACCTTCAACACCGACCAGGGCGCAGCCAGTTCACCAGCCTCGAGTTCACCGGGGCACTGCGGGAGGCCGGCGTCGCGAACTCGATGGACGGTTGCGGGCGGTGCATGGACACCATCTTCATCGAGCGGCTGTGGCGCTCGCCCAAATACGGGGCGGTCTACCTGCACGAGCTGACCGACGGCTCTGCCGCCCGACGGGTCATCGGCGACTGGATCGACTTCTGCAACGGCGAGCGGCCGCACCCCAGCCGGGGCCTGCGGCGCCGGACGGCCTGTGGATATGCGGGACAGCGCTCCCGCGCTGCCCAAATCTCCACAGGCACCACAACAGCGGCACAATATGCCAAACGCGATTCTGGCAGCGGGAACAGGAATCGGAATGCACCTTAACCGGGCGGCCGACCTGTCCAGCCAACCGGGACCACCTCAGAATTGTTCGCCGCAGTCGCGCGGGATACAACGATATTGTGCATGCTTTCGTCATAGTCGGTTTGCATACGAGCATGCGCCATTCCGAGATTCTCGCTCTCCGCCGGGGCAACATCGATCTTGACCGCAACGTCATCCGGATACCCAGGGCCAGGGCAGGGGCGCGGGAACCGCCCATAACCAGCAAATTGGCCGGCTACCTTGCAGTCCGGTTGACCATGCTTCCACCCGGTTGCCCATGGCTGTTTCCCTCTCCAGCCAGCAGAGAGGGACGCCTTCACACGATTCGGAAGGCCTTCCGCCGTTTGGCAGAGCGTGCCGGGCGCGACCCCGACCAGGTGGCGCCGCACCTACTGCCATACTGCCGTCACCCATCTTGTTCAGGCCGGGGTCGATCTCCCGACGGTCCGGCGGATTTCAAGCCACAAGACGCTGTCGATGGTGGCCCGGTAAGCGCACCAGAATGGCTCGCACATCCGAGCCGCTATGGCGAAGCTGAGCCTTCGCATCGTGCAAGCGGATTTGCGCGAGACAGTCGCTTCGAACCCGAAAACTGTGTCCTGACTACAAAGTGTGTCCTGACTTCAGGGAAATTACGCCTACGCTGCTACTGCTGCGCAAATATGCCATCTATGTTATTGAAAAATATGGTGCCCAGGGGCGGATTTGAACCACCGACACGCGGATTTTCAGTCCGCTGCTCTACCAACTGAGCTACCTGGGCGCCGGCGCGCGGGGCACAGCCCCCGGTGCGGAGGGTCCCGGCCGTGCGTCGCGGTATTTAGGCGAAAGGTAGCGGCCTGTCCAGCGCCAAAATCGGGCTCGGAGGTGTACCGGCACGGCCTCAGCGGGGCCAGGCGCTCAGCCTCCGGTCGCCCGGGCGGCGATTGCCGCGAAGATCGCGTCGAGTTCCGCCGCGACCGCCGCCAGTTCGGCGCCGCCTTCCGCCATGTAGGGGGCAAAGACCTCGCCCGGCGTCTTGTAGCTCAGCGTCGCGGTTCCGTCCGCGTTCTCGGTGACATAGAAGCGGATCGGTGCCTCGATCATCGCGGCGGTACTCGCCGCAAGCGCGCGGACCGCGAAATCGTTGCGGTAGACGCCAAACACCCGGTTGCCCGGGATGGTGACGCCGCGCTTCTTCGCCGCCTCGGTCGGCCCCGCCTCGGTGACCACAATCATCCCCTCGGCCGCCACGGCCTCCTTCAATCGCCCGAGCATCTCGGCATAGCTGTAGCCGGTGTCGTGCACTGCCCAGCCCGGCCGAGGCGCGATCGAGCCGGCATGGGCGGGTGCTGTCAGCAGAAGGGCGACGAGCAGGACATGAACGGGTCGCATCAGATTCTCCTTGTGATCGAGACGGTTGCCTCAGGCATTGATGCGAACGCATGCACCGGCGGGTCCATCCCGCATGCAACGCGAAGCCGGATTCCGAGCATGCTGCCGGCGAAGCCCCAGATGAGCCACCACCAGCCGTGCAGTGAGCCCGAGACGATGCCGCCCAGGAACGCGCCGATATTGCAGCCATAGGCGAGCCGGGCACCGTAGCCCATCATCAGCCCGCCAATCGCCGCCGTGAGCAGGTCGCGCGGCGAGAGCCGCCAGACCGGACGGAACCGGCCGGCAAGCGCCGCTGCCGCCATCGCACCGAAGATGATGCCGAAATTCATCACCGAGACTCGGTCGGCGAAGATGCCGGCCGCGAGTTGTTCCCCCCGCCAGCCCTGCCAGTAGGGCCATTCCGCGACGCCGACTCCCAGGCTCTCCAGGCTCTTCGCGCCCCAGAGCGCGAACCCCGCAGTGATGCTCCAGGGGCGCTGGAACAGGAGGAACGTGCCGATCCCGACACCTGCCAGGACGATTGCTCCAAGCATGAGCGACCAGGGTCCCGCCACGAGCGAACCTGTTGCCCGCCCGGTCTCCAGCGCGCCGTGCGCGCGCCGCTCGATGGCGGCCGACCCAAGCCAGACCAGGGCGGCGAAGGCGAACAGCGCCACGAGCGCGCCGAGCGGCCCGAAGGTCGCGATCAGCGAGATGCCGGGCAGGTCGGGAACGCCGGTGAGCGCTGGCAGCCGAAGCCAGAATCCGGGCATGTGGGCGGTCGCCCAGACCGATCCGGAGATGAAGAACAGGAGTGTCACCATCATCCGGGTCGAGCCGCCGCCGGCAGTGAAGAGCGTTCCGGAACCGCAGCCGCCGCCCAGCTGCATGCCGGTCCCGAACAGAAAGGCGCCAGTGGCCGTCATCAGCCCCATCGGCAGAACCACCGGATACATCGCCCAGCCGGTCGCCTCCTGATAGCCGATCAGCGGATAGCTGACTGTGCAGGTCAGCGCGATCAGCGCCATCTGCGCCCGGAGCCCGGCGCCGCGGCGCTCGCGCACCACGCGCCGCCAGCCCGCCGTGAAGCCGAACGAAGCGTGATAGAGACCGAATCCCGCCACGCCTCCCAGGAGAACGCCGAGAAAATAGCGCAGTCCCTCGCCCGCCACTTCGCCGCGCGCCTGGTGCGCAGCGGTCCCTACGGCGATCAGCGCCGCAAGGGCAGCGGCGAGTGGCAAGGGCTGACTGACCCTCGGCATGTAACACTTCCTGACCCGACGGCCCTCGTTCCGGCCGGATTCGCGTAGCATCGGGGCGGATTCTGCAACAATCGGCGCCCGGTCGCGACCCCGTTATCTCGACTGGTAACAAACCGGTGAGGTCCCATCGGCATCGCTCGCTCCCGTGGTCATCTTAGCGCCGCGTCAATGCCGGATGCCAGCGGCCGCTCCCGGCGGTCGTCAACAGGGGACTTGCGATGCCGATTTCCGACGCCTCGGGCCTGACCCTCAGCCTTGCCGATCCGACGGCGGCCGATTTCTGGGACCGAACGGTGACGGCTTTTCTCGCTCATTCCGCGGCGACCCCGGAGCATCTTTCAGCAACGCTGCGCCAGGCACCGGAATTTGCTCTCGGCTGGGCAGCCAGGGGGCTCTTCACCCTGCTGCTCGGGCGTTCGGAACTGCGACCCGTCGCGGCGGAGTCACTCGCGCGGGCGCAGGCGGTAGCACCGGCTGCGACGCCGCGTGAGCGGCTGTTCGTCGATGCGCTCGCCACCTATCTTGGCGGCGGGCTGTGGCAGGCGGCGGCGATCCTCGACTCAGTGCTCGAGAGCCACCCGGAGGACGCGCTTGCGATGAAGCTCGTCCACGCCCTCCGCTTCGTGCTCGGCGACCGGCGGGGCATGCTGCGCTCGGCCGCTGCGGTCGCCGGCCGCTACGGCGCGACGCATCCGCATAGCGGCTATGCCCTCGGCTGCCTTGCCTTCGCGCTCGAGGAGAACGGTGACTACATCGAGGCCGAGCGTACCGGCCGGCGGGGCCTGGACCTGGCGCCGGACGATGCCTGGGGGCTTCATGCGGTCGCCCACGTCTACGACATGACCGGCCGGGCCGGCCGTGGCGTCGCCTGGCTCGCGCCGCAGGCCGACCGCTGGGCGCATTGCAACAATTTCGGCTACCATGTGTGGTGGCACCTGGCGTTGTTCCATCTCGAGTGCGGCGAGTTCGACCGGGTGCTCGACCTCTATGACACCCGGATCCGCGCCGAGCATACGGACGACTATCGCGACATCGCCAACGGGGCCGGGATGCTGGTCCGCCTCGAGATCGAGGGCGTCGATGTCGGCGACCGCTGGGAAGAACTGGCGGCGCTGGCCGCCGGCAGGATCGAGGACGGTGCCGTGGTGTTCGCCGACCTGCACTATCTGCTCGCGCTTCATGGCGGCGAGCGCGACGCCGAAGCCGGGGCAATGATCGCGCGCCTCGCCCGCGACGCCCAGCGCCGCGCGCACGACATGCACGAGGTCGCCGCCGTCGCCGGCCTGCCCACGGCGCTCGGCCTTGCCGCTTTCCGCGCCGGGCACTATGACCTCGCCTTCGATCGGCTGCGGGAGTCGCAGCCGCGCCTGCAACTCGTCGGCGGCAGCCATGCCCAGCGCGACGTGTTCTCGCGCCTGCTGATCGAGGCAGCGATCCGCACCCGACGCTGGAGCGAGGCGGAGGAGGCGCTGCGCCAGCGCGCACGGGAGCGCGGGGCGGAGGACGCATTCACCGCGCGCCGGCGCGCGGCAATCGCGCGGCTGCGCGGCGCCGGCCTGGCGGCGGAATGAGCAGCCCCGCCCGTTGCATAGTCTAGGATGACGAGATGAATGCCGCCGGAACCACGACCGCCCTGCCCCACACGGCCGCGTCGCGGCCGCGCGACCCGCGGCTCGATTTCTTCCGCGGCTTGGCGATGTTCATCATCCTGCTCGCGCACACTCCGGTCAATCCCTGGACCCTGTGGATCCCGGCCCGCTTCGGCTTCTCCGACGCGACCGAGATTTTCGTGTTCTGCTCGGGCATGGCCTCGGCTATCGCCTTCGGGGCGGTGTTCACGAAGCGAGGCTGGATCATGGGCGCGGCACGGATCGCGCACCGGGTCTGGCAGGTTTACTGGGCTCATATCGGCGTGTTCCTGACGACGGCGATGCTGAGCTTTGCGATCGACCATTTCGGCATCGGGCTGACTGGCAAGGCCTATGTCGACGAACCTTATGTGGTGCCGTTCTTCGACCGGACCGGCGAGGCGGTTCTGGGTCTCCTCACGCTCACCTACGTGCCGGGCATGTTCGACATCCTGCCGATGTATCTCGTGGTCCTTGCGATGGTGCCTATGGTGATGGCGCTGCACCGGGCAGGCGGTCTGCCTGCGGTCGCCGGATTCGTCGGGCTCGTCTGGGCGGCTTCGAACCTGGCCGGCTATGCCCGCATGGCCTATCCGGACGCCAGCGCGCCCACCTGGCTTGCGGATGTCGGCGAGCGGCTTTCGTGGATGCTGCTCCCTTCGAACCCGTTCGGTGCCGATACCTGGTTCTTCAACCCCTTCGCCTGGCAGCTCGTGTTCTTCACGGGTTTCGCCTTCGGCATGCGCTGGCTCCCCGCACCGCCGGTCAGCCGGAGCCTGGTGATCGCCGCGGCTGCCTACGTTCTGCTGGTCGTGCCCTTCGCCTGGTTCAAGATCTACGACGGCTTCTACGTGCCCGAAAATTCGGCCCTGCACCTCTGGATCCGCGGGACCCGCATGGCGATCGAGCCGCTCTGGTGGAAGAGCTGGGTGGGCGCCTTCCGCTACCTGCACTTCCTGGCGCTGGCCTATCTCGCCTGGGTCGCTGTCGGTCCGCGCGGCGTGCGGCTCAGAGACGGCTTCACGCCGCGCGACCCTGCCCCGCGCCCGGTGCGGGCGACCGCAGCCGCGGTCGCAGTCCTGACCATCCCCTACAGCTATATCGACGAGATCAAGGTGCTGAGCCCGGCGCTGGACCGCTGGTTCTTCGAGAATATCCCGCTGGTGCACGGCAACCGGATCGAGCTGATCCAGCTTGTCCACCTCTCCGCGCTCATCGTTCTCGGCTGGGCAGCCATAGGTGACAGGGGGCGGGCATTCCTCGTGCGCGACCTGGTGCGCCTCGCAGTCCCGGTGATCCGCAAGGTCGGCACGCAGTCTCTGGCGGTGTTCATGGCCTCGATCGTGCTCGCCCGGTTCAACGGCTGGGTTCTGGACATGATCGGCCGCGATGCCTGGACAGTGGCGGCGGTGAACCTGACGGGATTTGGGATTCTGATTGCAGTTGCCTACATAGTCTCCTGGTTCAAGAGCCAGCCCTGGCGCGGAGCGGCACCGGCCCGCGCCACCGCTGAGACGCAGCCGTCAGCCGGAGCAGCCGACGGGCGGGGTGGAACGCGCCTCGCGGCAATGCGGGCCTGAGAGACCGGGAGACTGAGGGAGATCGTCGTGTTCGTCCAGGCAAGCCCAAGCGCGGCGAGGTCCCGCGCCATGGAATATGACCCGGAAACCGCGCTGAAGCGGCTCGAGCGGCACCGGGGCAAGGCATCCTTCGTGATTGGCCAGCTCGGCCAGTCGCTCGACGGGCGCATCGCCACACCGACCGGAGCCTCGAAATACATCAACGGCCAGGAAGCGCTGCGACACCTGCACCGGATCCGCGCAAAGGTGGATGCGGTAGTGATCGGCGTCGGCACCGCCATCGCCGACGATCCCCGTCTGACTACCCGCCATGTGGACGGGCCGAACCCGGTCAGGGTGGTGATCGATCCGCACGGACGACTGCCGGGCACGCTCGCAATGCTGCGCGATGGCGTCGCGCCGGTGCTGGTGATCACCTGCGCGGAGCGGACGGTACCCGAGACCGCCGAACAGCTCGTGCTGCCCTGCGACGGGACAGGTCACATCGCTCCCGCCGCCATCGTCGGGGCCTTGGCGGAATGCCGCCTGCGCCGCCTGCTGATCGAAGGCGGGGCGGAAACTCTTGCCCGCTTCCTGAACGCCTCTGCAATCGACGAGCTGCATCTGATGGTAGCCCCGATCGTGCTGGGTTCCGGCAAGACCGGGCTCAACCTTGCCCCGATCCGCGAGGTCGGCGAGGCGATGCGGCCCCTTGTCAGGACCATGCGCTTCCGCGATGGCGATATGCTCTGCATGTGCGATTTGCAGATGCCCGCCGCAGCCTGATGCACCCGGAGGACGGGGTCGAGCACCGAGGGAGGACACACCTTGTACGGATATCCCCGCTACACCCTGCTCCAGCGCGTCGTTCACTGGCTGGTCGCGGTACTCGCGATCGGCGCGGTATCCCTCGGCCTCACGCTCGGGCTCTTCGGCTACGAGGGCGCTGTCGCCCGGTTCGGCGCTGACACCACCAACCTGATCTACAAGTACCACAAGACCTTCGGCGTGCTGCTGCTCGGCCTGATGACATTTCGGCTGATGCTGAAGCTCGTGCTGGTGCAACCGGACTACGATCCGCCGCTGCCTACGCTGAACCGGGTCGTCTCGCAGGCGGTGCACGGCTTGCTCTACATCCTGTTGCTGGCTCAGGCAATCCTCGGCTGGGCGGCGACCGCCGCCGGCGGCTATCCGGTCGAGTTCTTCAAGTCGACCATGCCCCCGTTCCTCGGCAAGGATCCGGCGCTCTCCGAGCAGCTCTATGTCCTGCACGACATTGTCGGCCTCGCGCTGGCGGCACTGATCGTGCTTCACATCTCCGCCGCACTGATGCACTGGCTGATCAAGCGCGACACGGTGATGCACCGGATCAGCCTGTTCTGAGGGCCTCGCCCGCGACGCCCCTGCTGCGCGGCAGCGCCAGCAGGTCGCGATGCCCGATGACGACGCGCCGCGCGCACGTGCGTGCCGATTGCCACTCTGCCGCCCGCACGGTTCCCAAAGCGCTCGCCACCGCAGCTGCGCTGCCCGCCGCCAGCGCGGCAATCAGATCCGCGTCGCGCGGCCGCTCCAGCACCCAGTCGCTCGGCGCCTCGGCAATCGCCAACCCCTGCCCTGCAAGTGCCGCTGCCAGGTGGGCGTGCGCCCCGGGGCCCAGCGAAGGCCCCAGCCCCTTGTCGCGCCGCTGATCGGCATGGAAGGCGGCCAGAACCGCCGCATCGAAGGGGTGCGATGGCTCCCATTCCTCGCGCCCGTCATACGTCAGCACCGCGTAGAACGCCGCGCCGCAACGCCCGGCCCGTGCCACCAGCCGATCGAGCCACGCCGCCCCGCAGAGGTCGAAGAAGGCCGAGGCGGTCACCAGATCCGGCACCGGGTCGAACAGCACCTCGAGATCGGCGGCGAGGTCGGCCACCCGCGTCTCGACCGTCAGTCCCGGCAGCGCCCCGGCCCGGGCCAGGAGCGCCGGGTCGTTGTCGGCCAGCACCCAGTGCTGGCGCGGGCCCAGCAGCGGCGAGGTGGCCCGCATGTTGGCCCCGGTGCCGGCGCCCAGATCGAGCACCCGCACGCCCTCGCGCCCGGCGAAATGCGCCGCCAGCCGCCCGGCCAGGCCGCGGGCGCGGGCACGCGAATCCGCCGCCGCCCGCTGCGTCAGCCAGTCGGCCGAGAATCCCGTCATCCTCCCGCCTCCCGCAATGCCCCGGCGACCCGCGCCGCCGTATCCGACCAGCGCGCAAAGCCCTGCGCCCCGGCCCAGCAGCCGCCGGCCAGCCGTGCCCGCGCCACACCGTCGCCGATCAGTCGGGCCAGCGCCGCGCGCAGCGCCGCCACGTCGCCGGGAGGCACCAGCAGCGCCGCGCCCCGTGTCGCCTCGGCCACCGCCCCCGCGTCGCAGCCAATGACGGGCAGCCCGCGCGCCATCGCTTCGGTGTAGACCATGCCGAAGCCCTCGTAGCGCGAGGCGAGCACGAAGAGGTCCGCAGCCGCATAGGCCCGGTCCAGCGCCTCGGCCGTCAGCGCGCCCGCGAACGTCACCCGCTCCGACAGCCCCGCCGCCTCGACCTGCCGCCGCAGCGCGCCGGCATGTCCGGGGTCGAGATCCGCCGGCCCGGCAATGGTCAGCCGCCAGTCGAGCCCTGTCAGCCCCGCGAGTGCCGCAACCAGCACGTCGTGGCCCTTGCGCGGCGTCAGCGAGCCGACCGACAGCACCGCCACCCCAGGCCCGCCCGAGCCTGCGGCCCGTGCCGCCGGATCGGTGCCGGGGACGGCGACCGTCAGTACCTCGCGCCGCACGCCATAGTCCCTGACCAGGATCCCCCCCGTGGTCTCGCTCGTCACCACGACCCGCGCACAGGCCGCAAGCGCCGCCCGCTCGGTGGCGCGGAAGTGCGCCGCCTCCCCGGCCGGAACCCCCGTCTCCAGCGCCAGCGGATGATGACAGAGCGCCACCAGCGGCCCCGGCAGCCCGGACAGCATTGCGTCCGGCATCGCCCCCAGCGCGAGCCCGTCGACCAGGATCGGCGCGCCCGCCGGCAGCGCCCGCAGCCGCCGCTCGGCCTCGGCCCGCTCGGCTTCCGAGGGATGCGGCCAGCGGCCGGGCAGCGCCACGTGGACGAGCGCAAGGCCAGCCTCCGGCGCTGCCTGAAGCAGGCGGCGCGCATAGGCATACCCCCCAGTCGGGGTCCCGAGATCCCCCGGCACGGCGAAGCTCGCCCGAAGGCTCGCCTGGATCAAAGTGTCCCCTCGTACCAGGCCCGGGCGACATGGCTCTCGTTCAGCAGCACGCGGATCTTCTGCAACCCCTCGGAACCCGGCCCCAGCGCACCCGACCGCGCGGCCCTGGCGATCTGGTCGAAGATGTACCGGCACAGGAACTCGGTGGTGGTGACGATGCCCCTGAACTGCGGCAGGTCGTCGAGATTGGCGAAGTTCAGCGGCTTCAGCGCCGCCTTCAGCGCCTCGTGCGCCCGGCCGATATCGACCACGATACCGTCCGCGCTCAGCGTCTCGCGGTAGAAGGCCACGTCGACTACATAGGTCGCGCCGTGCAGTTTCTGGGCCGGGCCGAAAACCTCGCCCGGCAGAGAATGGGCCATCATGATGTGGTCCCGAACCTCGACGGCATACATGCGCGCTCTCCTCACTCGTAGCGGATGCGCGTTGCGATACCGGGCGCATCGGGCGCCAGCAAGCGCGGAATCGCTGCGGCGAGGTCGCGGAACGCCAACTCGCCGGTGATGAGGCGGTCGAGCCGCGGGTCGGACAGCATGCCGAGCGCCGCCTCCATCCGCTGGCGGTGGCTCGTCGTCGCGCGCCTCGGCCTCGCGACATGGCCGACCTGGCTGGACCGGATCGCCAGGCGCCGCGAGTGGAAGGCCCCGCCGAGGATCAGTGGCACCGGCCGGTCACCGAACCAGCTGAGCTCGATCACCTCGCCCTCGAAGCCCAGCGCGTCGATCGCCGCCTGCAGGCCGGCGGCCGAGGCGGTGGAGTGGAACACCACGTCGTAATCGTCGCGGACCGGGCCACATGACAGAAAATTCACGGGAAATTCAGCCAGCGCGAGGCCGGGTTCCGCTACCTTGTCCGTAACATCCACGGAGCCGGAACCGTGGAGACGGGAGAGGAACGCCGCGATGAGGCAGCCGAGAAGGCCTGCCCCCAGGACCAGAACCCGCGCGCCGGGCGCGGGCGCGGCGTCCCAGATCGAATTCAGCGCGGTCTCCGCGTTCGCGGCCAGCACGGCGCGGGCCGGCGGCACGCCTTCTGGCAGCGGCACCACCGCCCCGGCATCGACCCGGAACCGGTCCTGATGCGGATGGAGGCAGAACACATGGCGGCCCAGCAGATCCTCCGGCCCGGCCTCGACCACGCCGACCGCGGCATAGCCATACTTCACCGGGAAGGGAAACTCCCCCTCCTGATGAGGCGCACGCATCCGGTCATATTCCGCCGGCGGCACATGGCCAAAGGCCACCAGCCGCTCGGTGCCCCGGCTCAACCCGGACCAGAGCGTCCGCACCTCGACCATGCCGGTCCCGAGCGGCGGCAGGGGCACCTCGCGGTGCGCGGCGACCCCCGGTGCAACATAAAACAGTGCCAGCGCCTGCTTTTCCACTTGCATTCCGATCTTGAATCACGTTTGAAGCGCCGCACATTACGCGCATTGCCGCTGCGGTCCACAAGGGGCGCACCTCGATGACCACCACATCGCCGGAAACCGGAGCCGCGGTGATCCCGCTGGCAGGGCCGGAGGCCGTCCGGCAGATGGCCGATGCGGCCGACCTCACTCCCGCCGCTCTGCAGGACCGGCGCGACCTCGCGCTGCGGCGCTCGGTCTTCATCCTGCTCAACCTCGCCACTGTCGCGGCGCTGACCTGGGGCGTCGCGCGGGTGTTCGGCGCCGGCGGCTGGTCGGCGACCGACGTGATCATTCTGGTCTGCTTCCTGTTCGGCGCCCCCTGGACGGTGATGGGGCTCTGGAACTCGGTCGTCGGCGTCTGGCTGCTGCATGGCCGCCGGAACGGCGTGGCGCTGGCGGCGCCGCACCTCGCCGCGGGCGAGGGCGACGCGGCCGTGGCCTCCCGCATCGCCGTGGCGATGACGGTGCGCAACGAGGATCCGCTGCGCTCCTACCAGCGGCTCGCGGTGATGCGCGAGAGCCTGGATGGAACGGGCTACGGGCAGCATTTCGACATCTTCATCCTGTCGGACACGAACCTGCCGGCGGTCGCCGCCGAGGAGGAACGCCTGTTCCACGTCATGCGCGACCTGCTGGGCGGGGCGCGGGCGCATTACCGCCGCCGGACGTCGAACGAGGGATTCAAGGCCGGCAACGTGCGCGACTTCGTCGCGAAGCAGGGCCGCGACTACGACCTCTACCTGCCGCTCGACAGCGACAGCCTCATGTCGGGCGAGGCGATCGTCCGCATGGTCCGGATCATGGAAGCGCACCCGAAGATCGGTATCCTGCAGAGCCTCGTGGTCGGCTCGCCAGCCACCAGCGGCTTCGCCCGCATCTTCCAGTTCGGCATGCGCCACGGCATGCGCAGCCACACCATCGGCGCCGCCTGGTGGCAGGCCGACTGCGGCCCCTACTGGGGCCACAACGCGCTGGTGCGCATCCGGCCCTTCCGGCGCCACTGCCGCCTGCCGGTGCTGCCCGGCAGGCCGCCCCTCGGCGGCCACGTCCTCAGCCACGACCAGGTCGAGGCGGTGCTGATGCGCCGCGCCGGCTACGAGGTGCGGGTGATCCCGGTCGAGGGCGAGAGCTGGGAGGACAACCCGCCCACGCTGATGGACTTCACCAAGCGCGACCTGCGCTGGTGCCAGGGCAACATGCAGTACTGGCGGTTGCTGGGGCTCCGCGGGCTTGAGCGGGTTTCGCGCTTCCAGCTCTTTGCCGCTATCATGATGTACATGGGGGCGCCCGCCTGGATGCTGATGACCTTGGCCGCCGCGGCGAAGCTCGCCGAGGGCGATGTGGACAGCATCAACCTCGCCTTCGGCATCGCCATGTTCTTCATCATGTTCGCGGTCAGCCTGGTGCCGAAGCTGCTCGGCATCCTCGACATCGCGCTGATCCCGGGCGGCGCGGCGCACTATGGCGGGCGGCTGCGCTTCGCTCTCGGCGCGCTCGCCGAGACGCTGTTCTCGGTCCTGCTCGCCCCCGTGGTTGCGCTGCGCGTGACCCTGTTCCTGATCGGCCTCGCCTTCGGCCGATCAGTGATCTGGGGCGGCCAGAACCGCGACGCCTACCGGCTGACCTGGGCGGATGCGGCGCGCGGCCTGTGGCCGCAGACGCTGTTCGGGCTGACACTGTTCGCCACGATCGCCATCGTCGCTGGCATCGACTGCACCGCCTGGGCGGGGCCGATGATCGCGGGCCTCTCGCTGGCTATCCCATTCGCGGTGCTGACCGCCGATCCCCGCTTCGGTGCCTGGGCGGCGCGGAACGGGCTCTGCACCGTGCCGGACGAGCAGCGGCTGCCCCCGGCGCTCGCAAGGCTGGAACGGATTGCCGCGGGCGGCGCGCGCCCGGACACGCCGAAAAGGGCTGCCTGAACCCGGTCTTGACGGCCACGCTGGTTCCCTGAAATGTCGCATCTGGCGCCATCGCCGCAGGCGCCGGACGACTAAGGATCTGCGCCACCAGCCCGTCCAGCCGCCGGGGAATGCCTATGTCTCTCGCCCAGCCCTATCTCCTGTTCCTCGGCGATGCGCCCGACGCACTCGCCGCGAAGGTCGCCCAAGGCATTCGCGACTGGCGGCCCGAGGCCAGCGTCGGCCAGATCCGCTTGCCAGGCTGCAACGCCGACATGAAGCTGCCCGACATGACCGTTTCCGAGGCCCGCGCCGCCGGGGCCAAGACGCTGGTGATCGGCGTCGCCAACCGCGGCGGCGTGATCGCGGGCTCCTGGAAGAAGGTGCTGGTCGAGGCGCTGGACGCCGGCATGGACGTCGCTGCCGGCCTCCACACGCTGCTGCGCGACCAGCGCGAACTGGTCGAGGCCGCGAAGCGCAACGGCCGCACGCTCCATGACGTGCGCCTGCCGACCGCGAAATACCCGATCGCAGACGGCAGGAAGCGCCCCGGCAAGCGGCTGCTCGCCGTCGGTACCGACTGCTCCTGCGGCAAGATGTACACCATGCTGGCACTCGAGAAGGCGATGCATGAACGGGGCATGAAGGCCAACTTTCGCGCCACCGGCCAGACCGGCATCCTGATCGACGGCTCTGGCGTGCCGCTCGACGCCGTCGTGGCCGACTTCATGGCGGGCGCCGTTGAGGTCCTGACGCCCGCCAACGACCCCGACCACTGGGACCTGATCGAGGGCCAGGGCTCGATCTTCCACCCCTCCTATTCCGGCGTCACCATGGCGCTGATCCATGGTGGCCAGCCTGATGCGCTGGTCCTCTGCCACGAGCCGACCCGCCGGCACCTGCGCGGCCTGCCGCACTACCCGTTATCGTCGCTCGAACGCCTGCGGGACCTGACGCTCGATCTCGCCCGCATCGTCAACCCCGAATGCCGGGTGACCGGCTGCGCCATCAACACCGCCGCGCTCGCGGACGCCGACGCAGAGGCCTATCTCGCCGATACCGAGAAGCGACTCGGCCTCCCCTGCGTCGATCCCTTCCGCCACGGTGCCGGCCGGCTGGTGGATGCGCTGTGAGCCGCATCCGGCTCACGGCGAAGGTCGAGCGGTTCCCGACGGCCGGCACCTGGACCATTTCGCGCGGCTCGATCACCGAGGTCGAGGTCGTCACCGCCGAGGCGAGCCTCGATGGCCGCACCGGCCGCGGCGAGTGCCGCCCCTACCCGCGTTACGATGAATTCCCCGAGGGCGTGGTGGCCGACATCGAGGCGGTCGCCGCCGATCTCGGCGCGGACCCGGCCGTCGACCTCGGCACTCTGATGCCGCCGGGCGCCGCCCGCAACGCGGTCGACTGTGCGCTGTGGGATCTGCGTGCCAGGATCGCCGGCAAGCGGGTCTGGCAGCTCGCCGGGCTCCCCGCACCGAAGCCGCTGATCACCGCCTTTTCGCTCTCGCTCGATACGCCGGAGAAGATGCAGGCGAAGGCCGCCGAGAACGCCCACCGCCCCCTCCTGAAGGTCAAGCTCGGCGGCGACGGCGATCTCGAGCGCATAAGTGCCGTGCGCGGGGGCGCGCCGAAAGCCAGGATCATCGTCGACGCCAATGAGGGCTGGACGCCCGAGAGCTATGCCAGGCTCGCCCCCGAATTCGTCCGCCTCGGCATCGCCATGGTCGAGCAGCCGCTGCCGGCCTGGGACGATGCCGCGCTCGCCGGCATGGAGCGCCCGCTGCCCGTCTGCGCCGACGAGGCCTGCCACGACACCGCCTCGCTCGCGAAGCTCCGCGGCAAGTACGACATGGTCAACATCAAGCTTGACAAGACTGGCGGGCTCACCGAGGCGCTGAGGCTCCGGGCCGAGGCGCGGGCAATGGGCTTTCAGGTGATGGTCGGCTGCATGCTGGCCTCGTCGCTGGCCATGGCGCCTGCGGTGCTGGTGGCGCAGGGCGCCGAGATCGTCGATCTCGACGGGCCGCTTCTGCTGGCCGCCGACCGCGACCACCCCTTGACCTACGACGCCGCCGGCGTGCATCCCTCCTCGTCCGAGCTATGGGGATAGAATGATGAACACCCAGATGAGCCGCATCGTCTACGTGAACGGAGACTATCTGCCCGCGGCGCAGGCGAAGATCTCGGTCTTCGACCGCGGCTTCCTGATGGCCGACGCCGTCTACGAGGTCAGCGCGGTCATCGACGGCCGGCTGGTCGATTATCCGGGCCATATGGCGCGGCTGCACCGCTCGCTCGAAGCACTGAAGATGGCGGCGCCGGTTGCGGATGCGGAGCTTCTGGAAATCCACCGCGAGCTGATCCGACGGAACGGCCTGACCGAGGGGCTGGTCTACCTCCAGGTCACCCGCGGCGCGGCGGACCGCGACTTCGTGTGGCCGAAGGACGCCACGCCCTCGCTGGTGCTCTTCACCCAGGCCCGGAGCCTTGCCGAGGATGCCCGTGCGGCCACCGGCATCCGGGTCGTCTCGGTGCCCGACCTGCGCTGGGGCCGGCGTGACATCAAGACCGTTCAGCTCCTTTACCCGAGCTATGCCAAGATGGAGGCGAAGGCGAAGGGCGCCGACGACGCCTGGCTGGTCGAGGACGGCATGGTGACCGAGGGCACCTCGAACAACGCCTATATCGTGACCCGCGGGGGCACCATCGTCACCCGCAACCTCTCGCACGACATCTTGCACGGCATCACCCGCGCGAGCGTGCTGAAGCTCGCCGCCGAGGCGCAGATGAAAATCGAGGAGCGCCCCTTCACCATCGCCGAGGCGCAGGATGCCGCCGAGGCGTTCATCACCGCTGCATCGACCTTCGTCTGCCCGGTCATCGAGGTTGACGGGGCGAAAGTCGGGGATGGCAAGCCCGGTCCGGTCGCCCGGCGACTGCGGGAGATCTATCTCGCCAACGCGCGCGCGACGGCGGTGTAACAGACAGCGACGATCGCTATGCCATGAGAGCCGGTGGGATGCGGGCGAACGCTCGATCTCGCGAATGCCCATGGGGCGGACGACCCGTGCCGACCATTCCGCACGACATGATCGGCCCGGCCCAGCGGCCTGTGTCTGGCGCTACGTGCGCTCGAGTCCGAGCCTCCGGTCATATCGTCCCAGGCTTGGGCAAGTTCGGCGTGTCGTTTTGATTCCGCAATTTGTCCCCACGCAAACCGGTGTGGCACGCCCGAAGGACTCACGCCTTCCTCGCATGCGCCTTCTCCAGCGCCTGGTCGAGGTCGGCGATGAGATCCGCCGGATCCTCGATCCCGATCGAGAGCCGAACCACGTCGTTGGCCGCTCCCGCTGCTTCCCGCTGGGCGTCCGTGAGCTGGCGATGCGTTGTCGAGGCCGAGTGGATGACCAGCGAGCGGGTGTCGCCGAGATTGGCCACATGGCTGAAGAGGGCGAGTGCATCGACGAACCGGACACAGGCCTCGTAGCCGCCCCGGAGCCGGAAGGTGAAGAGAGCGCCGGCACCCTTCGGGCAAACCCTGCGGGCCGTCCTGTACGAGGGGCTCGACTTCAGCCCCGCATAGGTGACCTCGGCGACGTGGCGGTGCCCTTCGAGCCAGGCGGCGATCCTGGCCGCGTTGGCGACATGCCGCTCCATCCGGAGCGACAGCGTCTCGATCCCGAGCAGGGTCTGGAAGGCGGACATCGGGCTCATGGTCATGCCGAGATCCCTCAGCCCCACCGCGTGGCCGTGGACCGTATAGGCGAGAGGCCCGAAGGTCTCGTGGAACTTCAGCCCGTGATAGGCCGGCTCGGGTCCGCTGAGCGACGGGAACCGGTCCGAGGCCGACCAGTCGAACCGGCCTGAGTCGACGACCGCGCCGCCCATGACCGTGCCGTTACCCGTCAGGTACTTGGTGGCCGAATGCACCACGAGCGCCGCGCCGTGCTCGATCGGCCGGCAGAGCCAGGGCGTGGCCGAGGTGTTGTCGACGACCAGCGGAACGCCGGCCCGCTCCGCCTCCCGGGCCACCTTGGGCAGATCGGCGACGTGGCCGCCCGGATTGGCGATCGTCTCGCAGAAGATCGCCCGGGTGCCCGCGTCGCAGGCGCTGCGGATCGCCTTCATGTCGTCGATGTCGACGAATCTCGCCTGCCAGCCGAACCGCCGGATGGTGTGGGTGAACTGCGTGACCGTCCCGCCATACAGCCGGTTAGAGGCCACAACGTTGGCCCCCGGCCCCATCAGCGGAAACAGGGCGAGGATTTGCGCCGCATGGCCCGACGAACAGGCGACGGCCCCGATCCCGCCTTCGAGTGCGGCCACCCGCTCTTCGAGCACAGCGACCGTCGGGTTGGTCAGCCGTGAATAGATGAAGCCGGCCTCCTGCAGGTTGAAGAGCGCCGCCGCGTGCTCGGCATCGCGGAACACATAGGCCGTGGTCTGGTAGATCGGGGTCTGCCGGGCGCCCGTGGCAGGGTCCGGCCGCGCGCCTGCATGGATCTGGAGGGTATCGAAACCGTAGCTCATAAGGGTCGCTCCTGTCAGGTCTCCGGGAAGAATGCATCGGCAGACACATAGCCGATCGGCGCATAAATTGCAGGGGGACGATGCTGCAGCCGGGCCGACTAATCGCGCTCCGGCACCGGGACGGGCGCCGGCATCGGCGTCGCAAAGGCGGGGCGCCGCTCGATCACCAGCAGGGCCACGCCGCCGACCACGATGGCGCCACCCGTCACGATCGTGGCCGTCAGCGCCTCGCCGAGAAAGAGCGCACCGCCCAGCACCGAGGCGACCGGGGTCAGCAGCAGGAACGGCGCGACCCGGTTGACCTCGTAGCGCCCCAGCACGTGATACCAGCAGGAGTAGCCGAGCGCGGTCATCACCAGACCGAGATAGAGCACGGTTGCCCAGAGCTGCCAGCCGGCCCCGGCAAGCGCGGCACCCTGATCGTCCTCGACGATCATTGAGGCGACCAGCAGTTGGGGCGCGGCCATCACCGAGACCCAGGCGATCACGGTCATGCCGCCGATCTCGCCGAGCGTGCGGATCATCGTCTGGCCGATCGCCCACATGAATGCGCCGCCGAGCACCATGGCGACGCCGACCTCCTGGCCGCGGATGCGCGGCTCGCCGGAGATGAGCCAGATCCCGGCGAAGGCGATCGCCATGCCGGCGACACGCCGGAACCCCAGCCGCTCGCCGAGAAAGACGGCGGCGACCAGCGCCAGGAATGGCGCCTCGGCCTGGACAATCAGCCCGGTCGTGGAGGCATCGAGCAGCCTGAGCCCGTTGAAGGTCAGCCCGTACTGCAGGGTCGAGCCGATCAGCGCCGCGACAGCGAGCTTCCCGAGCGCCGCCCGCGGGATCTTCACGAACCAGACCAGCGCCAGCGCCGATACCGCGAAGCGGAGCGCCATCAGCAGGATCGGCGGAAACTGGTCGACCGCCGGCTTGGCGATCACCAGCCCCATGCCCCAGACCACGGGCACGGTCACGGCGATCAGGATGTCGAGGGGCTTCATCGCGGCTCCGGCAGGGAGACGGGCAGACGGTCGAGCGCAGATGACAGCCACCTGCTCGCGGCGTCAAGGGTCGGCAACTGATGCGAGTGGCGCAACGCGGTCACAGCGCGACACCGGCCCTGCGGAGCCCATCCTCGAGATCGGCCCGGTGGGCGGGGTCCGGATAGGGATAGATCGACCGCACATACTCCGGGAGGCCCATTCCCTCGGGCGCTGTCAGCTCGCGCAGGATCGTCTGTGCCTCGCCGGTCCGGCCGAGCCGGCCGAGACAGGCGAGCAGCACGACGAGGATCGGCCGGACCCGGCGCAGCGTGTGCGCGCGTTCGGCATGGTGCAGCGCCTCCTCGTGATTGCCGAGATGGTAGTGCGCCAGCGCGATCCAGTTGAGGAACATATAGGCGAGCGGGTCGTGCGGGCTGAGCCGAAGCGCGGTGTGGAGCGGCTCCAACGCCGCGGCGAAGTTCCCTGTGATCACGCGGGTCCAGCCGAGCGCCAGGTGGCCGAGGGCGAAATTGGGATTGAGATCAATGGCGCGCTGAGCTTCGGCCAACGCCTCTTGCGGGCGTCCGGCCATCATGTGTGCCGTGAACGCTGCGTAGTGCGAATACGCATCGCGATCATCCAAGGTAATCGCGGAGCGCGCCGCGGTCTCGACTTCCGCACGATCGCGCGCTAGATCGGCGCCATGGCCGAAGAAGAGCCGAGCATAGAGTGACCGTGCAAGCGCCATGTGGGCACGCGCGAAACCCGGATCGAGCTCGATCGCCCGGCGCTGCCAGCGGATCGCTTCCGTGAACTGCTCGGTCGCCATCTGCGGGTTGTGGAACCACATTCCGCGCATGTGGCACTCGTAGGCGTCAAGACTGTCCGTCCGCCGGCTCGCGGCCCGACGGCCCTCACCCATCAGGATCTCGGGCTCGATGGCGCCGACAACCTGCTGGGTCAGATCGTCCTGGATGGCGAAGATGTCGGCATAGCCGCGGTCGAAGCGTTGCGCCCATAGATGGGCGCCGGTTTCTGCGTCGATGAGCTGGCCGGTCACACGGATGCGGCCGCCCGATTTGCGCACGCTGCCCTCGAGCACATAGCGCACGCCAAGCTCGCGGGAAATCTGCTTTACGTCTGCCGGGCGGCCCTTCCAGGCAAAGCTCGAATTCCGGGCGATGACGAAGAACCAGCGATAATTTGACAGCGCGGTGATGATGTCCTCGGTCAGCCCGTCGGCAAAATACTCCTGCTCTGGGTCGTCCGACATGTTGACGAAGGGAAGGACGGCGATCGACGGCTTGTCCGGCAAGTTCAGCGGGCCGCCGAGTGCACCCGCCCCAACGGGATCCTCGCGTCGCCAGTCAACCCCGAAGACAGTTACAGGGCGCGGGATGTTCTTCAGGCTGCGTTCACCGAGGTTGCTCAGCGGGAAGTCGAGCTTGCCCTCGATCTGCTCGCGCAGCGGACCGGAAATGCAGATGCCGCCGGGTTTCGCCACCTCCTGCAGCCGCGCGGCGACGTTCACGCCGTCGCCCAGCAGATCGCTGCCCTGCTCGATCACGTCGCCGAGATTCAGCCCGATGCGGAACTCGAGCCGGCGGTCGGCGGCGAGGTCAGCATTACGTCGGTGCAGCGCGCGCTGGACGGCGACTGCGGCGCGAACGGCCTGGACCGCGCTGGCGAACTCGGCCACGACGCTGTCACCGGCCGTACCGAAGATCCGTCCGCGATGCTCGGCGACCAGCCCGGCGATCGTGCTCCGGTACGTGGCGAGGGTCGCCAGCGTCCCCTCCTCATCCACCGCCGCCAGTCGACTGTAGCCGGCGACGTCCGCGGCCAGAATCACGACAAGTTTCCGTTCCAAGGTGCACCGAACTCCCGCGGCCCGTTCAGGCGTCGGCTGCAGTCTAGCGTGGCCGGGCCTGCGGGGACAGCGGCTTCGGCGCGGGTCGCCGGCCGATGGCTCAGCCGAGCTTCGAGGAGATCACGCCGGTGTTGATGCCGCCCCAGCGCAGCTCGCCAAAGAGCCGCTGGTACTCGATCTTCGGGCAGTGGTTCATGATGACCGTCAGGCCCTTGGCCTCGGCGCGCCTCGCGGCCTCCGGATCCATGACCCCGATCTGCATCCAGATCACCTTGAGCCCGCGATGGAGCAGCGCATCGATCGCCTCGTCGACCACCCTGCCCGCCTCGCTCGACCGCCGGAAGATGTCGACCATGTCGATCGGGTCGCGGTCGCGCGGGATCTCGGCCAGGCTGCCGATCACCGTCTCGCCGAATGCCTGCTTGCCCGCATGCGCCGGATTGACCGGGATCACCCTGTAGCCCTTCAGCTTCAGGTATCGCGCTACGTAGTAGGATGGCCGCACTTCGTTCATCGATACGCCGACCGCAGCGATCGTGCGCACCCGCTGGAGGATCGCCCGGATACGGTCATGGGAATAGGTCGGCATCGCCATGGCCATCTTCTGCCATGCCTCCGGTCCGCACGCGAGCCGGGATCACGCGGTCATGCGGCAATTTTTCGTGTCCGGCCGAGCAGGAGGCAAAAAAAGTCCGCCGGAGATTTCGTTCGGGGGGGAAGAAAGCCGGCGGACATTGAGTTGGAACGAGGGACAGTGAGTACTGAGGCGGGTCGTTCAGGACCGCCCCATACACATGAATATGGTGTGTTTCCTGCGATTCTGTAACCCCGTGTTGCAAAGTCGTGAGCAAGAAGGCGAATCTCGCCAGCCGATCAGGACACGCCGCGCCGGGAAGCCGCGTAGAGGGCGACAGCCGCCGCATTCGAGACGTTGAGCGAGGCGAAGGCGCCGGCGGGCCCGATCCGCGCAAGAGTGGAGCAGAGCACGCGGCTGCGCTCGCGCAACCCGGCACCCTCCGAGCCGAGCACCAGCCCGAGCGGCCGGCCGCAGCTCCCGGCAAGGGCAGGGCCGATTTCGCTCTCGGCGGCACCATCGAGGCCGACAAGCAGATAGCCGAAGGATGCCAGTTCCTGCATCGCGTCGCCGAGATTGCGCACCCGGAGATAGGGCTGCCGTTCCAGTGCCCCAGATGCCGCCTTCGCGAGCGCCCCGGTCTCGGGCGCAGAATGGTGGCGCGGCGCGATCACGGCGCAGGCCCCGAAGACCTCGGCAGAACGCAGGATCGCGCCCACGTTGTGCGGGTCTGTCACCCGATCGAGCAGCACGGCGATTGGCACCGTCATGGCGGGACGCGGCGCACAGATGGCGGCAAGCCCGCCCCAGTCGAGCGGCTCGGCTTCGAGGGCCGCACCCTGATGCACCGATTGCGGGTCCAGCGGCGCGGCAAAACGGCGCGGATCGGATATCTCCGGCTCGATGTTCCGCGCCGCGATCTCGGGCGCGAGCCGCGCCGCAGCGTTCGGTGTCAGAACGAGGCGCCGGCACCGGCGGCGGGGATTGGCGAGAGCGTCGCGCACGGCGTGCAGGCCGAACAGCCAGATGGTCTCTGCGGCGGTGCCCGTCCTGCGGGTGCGGTCTCGCGCGATTGCCCATTTCGGCTTGCCCTGCCGGGGGCCGGAGGCCCCCCCTCGCTGCCGTGTCCCGGGCATCCTGCGCTCCCAGTCGCTCCACGCCCGGGCGGGCTTGCCCCGGCATGGCGGGCGACAATAGGCTCGACTGGCGGTTTCGGGAAGGGAGCGCATATCTTGGCGAAGATCCGGCGCGGATCCCGGGATGATCTGGAGGCTGTTCGGGCAATCGGCCGTGACGCCTATGTCATCTACGTCCCGCGCATCGGCCGCGAGCCGGCACCCATGGTGCAGGATTTCGCCGCCGCACTGAGTACCGGGCGACTCTGGGTCGCTGGGGCACCGATTGCGGAGTATGTCGTCGCCTTCCCCCGCGACGACCACTGGCAGCTCGAGAACGTGGCGGTTGCTGTCGCGGCACGCGGGCGGGGGGTCGGCCGGTCGCTGATCGCCTTCGTCAAGGCGATGGCCCGCGACACGGGGGCCGCTGCAGTAGAACTCTACACCAATGCACGCATGACGGAGAACCTCGCGCTCTATCCACGGCTTGGTTACCTAGAGACCGGTCGGCGGACCGAGGATGGATTCGACCGCGTCTTCTTCCGCAAGACCCTGTCGCCCCGTTCGGGGGACGGGTGTTGACAGCGGTGCCCGTCGCATCCTACATCGCCCAGTCCGCACGATCTTCGGCACCCGTGGAGGGGTGGTCGAGTGGTTAAAGGCAACGGACTGTAAATCCGTCGGGGAAACCCTACGCAGGTTCGAATCCTGCCCCCTCCACCACCCGGAAAGGGATGGCGATCCCGCGCTGGCGCCCAGCGCCGCTTTCGGCAAACGGGACATTTCGGCGGCTGGCCAGAGAGGTTCCCGGATCTGCGTGCCTTTGCTGAGACTACCCGAACAGCTCGTGGCAGAGCTCCAGCGCCTCGATCAGCTTGTCCACCTCTTCGCGGGTGTTGTAGAGGCCGAACGACGCCCGGCAGGTCGCCGTCACACCCAATCGGGTCATCAGCGGCTGAGCGCAATGGTGCCCGGCCCTGACCGCCACGCCCCTGCGGTCAATCACCGTCGAGATGTCATGCGGGTGCGCAGCCCCATCGAGGGTGAACGAAAAGATCGCGCCCCGGTCGCGCGCCTGGCCGTGCAGGCGCAGCCAGTTCAGCCCGGAAAGCCGCGACAGCGCATAGTCGCGCAAACCCGCCTCGTGCGTGGCAATCCTTTCCATCCCGAGCCCGGTCAGATAGTCGAGCGCGGCACCGAACCCGATCACCTGCACGATGTTCGGCGTCCCGGCCTCGAAGCGCATCGGCCCGTCTGCATAGGTGATCCCGTCCTGACGGACCTCTCGGATCATGTCGCCGCCGCCCATGAAAGGCCGCATCTCCTTCTGCCGCGCCTTGCAGGCGTAGAGCGCCCCTGAGCCGGTCGGGCCGTAGAGCTTGTGGCCGGTAATCACGTAGAAGTCACAACCGATCGCCTCGAGGTTCACCGGCATGTGCACTGCCGCCTGGCTGCCATCGACCAGCGTCGCGACGCCGCGCTCGCGCGCTGCGCGACAGATTGCGGCGACATCGACAACCGTTCCGAGCGTGTTCGACATGTGGGTGATCGCCACCAGTTTCGTACGCGGTCCGATCGCGTCGATCACGGCCTGCGGATCAAGGTCGCCCCTGTCATCGATATCGACCCATTTCAGCACCGCCCCCTGCCGCTCGCGCAGGAAGTGCCACGGCACGATGTTGGCATGGTGCTCCATCACCGAGAGCACGATCTCGTCTCCGGCCCCGATCCGCGGAGCCGCCCAGCCATAGGAGACGAGGTTGATCCCCATGGTGGTGTTCTGGGTCAGGATGATCTCCTCTGCGTCCCCGACCCCGAGAAACCGGGCGATCTTTCGCCGGACTGCCTCATAGTTTTCTGTCGCGAGGTTCGAGAGGAAATGCAGACCCCGATGGACGTTGGCATATTCCTGTGAATAGGCATGGCTCACCGCGTCGATCACCGCCTGCGGCTTCTGCGCCGACGCTCCATTGTCGAGATAGACGAGATTGACCCCGTGCACCTTGCGCGAGAGGATCGGAAAATCCTGACGGATCCTGTTGACGTCATACATCGTGACGCTCCCGTTGCATGCTCAGCCGATCGGAACGACGCTGGACACAAGCAGCGACAGGACCAACCCGGCACCGAGGATCGCCGACAGCACGCCGATCGTGCGCGAGAATCCGTGCAGCTCGGCGATGTAGGCGGCGAGCAGCCAGAGGAACAGCCCCGACGTCGCCAGCACGATCACCGCCGATGCTGCCGGCAGGGATACGGGCGTGCTGGGGTCTGCCGCGGTCGCGGAGGCAGCCGCAAAGACCTGCTGCAGCGCCGGCATGAACAGCGGAACCACGAAGCTTGTGACCAGCGTGTACCAGGCGAGCACGACCGCGGTCTGCCGGAGGTTTCCCCTGCCCCCGAACAGCCGGCCGACGAAACAGACGAGAGCCGCGAGGATCGCGAACCGGACGAGAGCCTCGAACAATGCGACGATGTGGCCGAACGACGGTCCCGGTGCCTCGTCCGGCCTCGCTCCCGGGGTGATGATCATGAAGATCTCACCGATCAGGTAGCCGAGCAGCAACATCTGGAGGGCGGCGTCGAAGCCATGCCCCGCGGCCAGCAACCGGCGCACGGAGGACCGGGGGTGGAGATAGCCACCGATGATGTTCTCCACGACGGCGCCGATCATGGCGTGCCTCCCGACTCGTGCGACCTCGCAGCGTATCCGGTCAAAGCACGGAGACCAGCAGATACAGGCCGCCGACAAAGCCCCCGACCGCAATCATCACGGCACCCAGTACAAACGAAACCCTGCGAAATCCATGCGTCTCGGCGATGCAGTGCGCCACGGCCCAGGCGAAGGCGAGGGCACCGAGCATCCGGGCGACCGTCCCGACCTCGGCCGGAACGCCGCTGACGAGCAGCGAGATCAGCACGCCGGCAAGCATTACCGGCGCCGCGACAAGCGCTGCCCAGAAGATCGCCGCACGGCTGTCCCGCCAGCTGCCCCGGCCGCCGGCCTTCATCGCGATGGCGCCGGCCAGTGCGGCGACGCCATACATGGCCAGCGTCCGGAAAAACAGCGAACTGACGAACTCGACCGCAATCCGCTTGAGCGCGTAATCCGGGTCCAGCGCAGGCGCGATCGGTCCGAGCTTCAGCATGGCGACCCGCCCGAGGAACCAGATCAGACCCGAGAGCATCACATAGGCGAGCAACGTCGCCTCGCTTGGGGCGCGATCCAGCTCGGCGCGCATCGAGGCCCGCAGGTTGGCCCACGCACCGAGCACGCGCCAGGCAAGGGTTGGCGGCACGGTTGTCACCCCGCTCACGCGCCACCGCCACTCCGATCGGCCATCCATCTCGCCACATGAGCGCGCATCGCATCCGCGAGCGCGGGATCCTCGATTTCCTCAAATGCTTCGTCGGCGAAGGCTGCGACCAGCATCGCCTCCGCCTCGGCGGCCGGCACCCCGCGCGACCGCAGGTAGAACATCGCCGTCTCGTCAAGCATCCCCGTCGTCGAGCCGTGGCTGCACTTCACATCGTCGGCATAGATTTCCAGCTCGGGTTTGGCCGAGAATCCCGGCCCGTCGTCCAGCAGCACTGCCTGGCTGATCTGGTAGCCATCGGTCTTCTGCGCCACCCGGCGGACGAAGATCTTGCCCTGGAACACGGCGCGGGACTTGCCCGCCAGCACGTTCTTGAATACCTGCCGGCTCTCGCAGCCCACGGCGCCATGAGTGACAAAGACCGTGTTGTCGATGTGGCTCGCACCCTTCGCCAGCACCGCCCCGGCGATATGCCCGACCGCGCCCGCGCCGGCGAAATCCATCACCAGCTCGTTCCGCGTCAGCTCGCCATCCGCCGTCAGCGTGAAGGTCTTCAACGTCGCCCCCTCGCCCAGCCGGGCGAAGACATGGGTTGCCGAGGCCACCCGCCTCCCCTCCTGGATCCGCACATGGTGGAAGCTGCCACGCTCGGCGATGTCGATCTCCAGCACCTCGTTGGTCGCAGCCCCGGATTCGAGCAGCAGCAGCGAGGCGCCGGCCTCCACCTTGACGAGATGGTGCAAGAGGCTCGCCCCCTCGCCGACCTGGTCGTGGCGCAGATGCACCGGCGTCGCGGCCCGGCCGGTCGCCTGCAGCACCAGCCCCTCGGTGGCGCAGGCGGTGTTGAGCGCCGCGAGCGGGCGGGCAACCTTCTCCTGCCCCGCCGTTTCCAGCACGCCGAACAGCTCGCGCCCGATTCCGATATCCTGCTGCAGCACCTCTCCCAGTGTCGAGACGCCGAGGCCGTCCTGTTCGAGCCCGTCCGACAGCTCCGGCCGGAACCGCCCGTTCACGAAGCGCGCGCGCCTCGGATGCACAGCGCCGAACAGGCTCATGACCTGCGGCCCGTCCCCGGCCGGCTCCACCACCGCCACCGGCGCCGTCAGCCTCGCCGGGTCGGTGTACCTCCAGTACTCGTCGCGCTTCGCCGGGGCACCCGCCCCCAGCAGCCGGGTCCGCGCCGCGGCCCGCGCCGACCGTGCCCAGCCGGCCTCGCGGCCCGGCAGCGGCAGGATGTGCAGCAGCGCCTCGGCCGCGCGCCGCTTTGCCTCCCTCGCCTGCGCCGACACACTCATGCCGCTGGCTCCTGCAGATGTGCGTAACCCTCCGCCTCGACCCGCAGCGCCAGCTCCGGTCCGCCGCTCTCGACGATCCTGCCGTCCGCCATGATGTGCACCACGTCCGGCCGGATGTGGTCGAGCAGCCGCTGGTAGTGGGTGATCACCAGGAAGCCACGCCGGCCATCGCGAAGCCGGTTGACCCCCTCGGCCACCAGCTTCATCGCGTCGACGTCGAGTCCCGAGTCGGTTTCGTCGAGCACGCACATGCGCGGCTCCAGCACCGCCATCTGCAGGATCTCGTTGCGCTTCTTCTCGCCGCCAGAGAATCCGACATTGACCGAACGCTTCAGCATCTCGGCGTCGATCTGCAGCGCCTTCGCCTTCTCGCGCACCAGCTTCAGGAACGCGGGCGCCGAGACCTCGGCCTCGCCGCGCGCCTTGCGCTGCGCGTTCAGCGCCGTCCGCAGGAAGATCATGTTGCCGACGCCGGCAATCTCGACCGGGTACTGGAACGCCAGGAACAGCCCCAGCGCCGCCCGGTCCTCCGGGTCCATTGACAGCAGGTCGCGGCCGTCCAGCGTCGCCGAGCCACCGGTCACCACATATCCCTCGCGCCCGGACAGGACGTAGGAGAGAGTCGACTTGCCCGACCCGTTCGGCCCCATGATTGCATGCACCTCGCCGGGCCCGACCTTAAGTTCGACACCCTTGAGGATCGCCTTGTCCTCTTCCGCGAGCTTCACATGCAGATTCTTGACTTCAAGCATTGTCAATCCTTGTTTTTTCTCTTTCCTGCCAGACACGAGAACAGGAATACCAGACTCGCCAGCGCGCCGACCCCGAGGGCAAAGATCACCCGGACCGGCACCGACCCGCTGACCCCGATGAAAACCCCCAGCCAGTAGACCGCCGCGGCGACGAAAAGCCCGTAGAACAGACCGCCATAGAGGAGCGTCTTGTCTCTCATTATCGGCACATTGCACTCACATCCTCATGCCTGCAGCCCGATCCGTGCATCCAGTGCCGCCCCTGCCGCCCGGCAGCGGATCGCCGGGCAGGCCCGGCAATGACCGCGACCGTCACCCCACGCTCCCCTCCAGCGAGATCGCCACCAGCTTCTGCGCCTCGACCGCGAACTCCATCGGCAGCTCCTGCAGAACTTCCTTGCAGAAGCCGTTGACGACCAGCGCAACCGCCTCCTCCTCGCCGATGCCGCGGCTGCGGCAGTAGAACAGCTGGTCCTCTGCGATCTTCGACGTGGTCGCCTCGTGCTCGCATCTCGAGCTGGCGTTCCTCACCTCGATATAGGGCACCGTATGCGCCCCGCACCGGTCGCCGATCAGGAGCGAATCGCACTGCGTGTAATTGCGCGAGTTCGCCGCCCGCGGATGCATCGAGACCAACCCGCGATAGGTGTTCTGCGCGCGCCCAGCCGAGATGCCCTTCGAGACGATGCGAGAGCGCGTGTTCCGCCCCAGATGCACCATCTTGGTGCCAGTGTCCGCCTGCTGGGCGTTGTTGGTGATGGCGATCGAGTAGAACTCGCCCTGGCTCTCCTCGCCGCGCAGGATGCAGGACGGATACTTCCACGTGATCGCCGACCCGGTCTCGACCTGGGTCCAGGAGATTTTCGAGCGCGCGCCGCGGCAGTCGCCCCGCTTGGTGACGAAGTTGTAGATGCCGCCCTTGCCCTCCTCGTCGCCCGGATACCAGTTCTGCACGGTGGAGTACTTGATCTCGGCTTCCTCGAGCGCGACCAGCTCGACCACCGCCGCATGGAGCTGCTTGGTGTCGCGCATCGGCGCGGTGCAGCCCTCGAGGTAGCTTACATACGAGCCCTTGTCGGCAATGATCAGCGTCCGCTCGAACTGGCCGGTATTCTCGGCATTGATGCGGAAATAGGTGGAAAGCTCCATCGGGCAGCGCACGCCCGGCGGCACATAGACAAACGAGCCGTCCGAAAACACCGCCGAGTTCAGCGTCGCGTGCTTGTTGTCCGTGTTCGGCACCACGCTGCCCAGATACTTGCGGACCAGCTCCGGGTGCTCCTGTACCGCCTCGGAAATAGCACAGAAGATCACCCCCGCCTTGGCGAGCTCGGCCTTGAAGGTGGTGCCGACCGAGACCGAGTCGAAGACCGCGTCAACGGCGACCTTTCGCAGCTCCGGCCGCCCCTCGGCCGGGGTATCGCCCGCCCCCTCGACGCCCGCGAGGATCATCTGCTCCTTCAGCGGGATGCCGAGCTTCTCGTAGGTCCGCAGCAACTCCGGGTCGACCTCGTCCAGCGACTTCGGCTTCTCGTCGAAGCCCTTTGGCTGGGCGTAGTAGTACTGCTCCTGATAGTCGATCGGATCCAGCCGCAGCATCGCCCAGTCCGGCTCCAGCTGCTGCAGCCAGCGCCGATACGCCGACAGCCGCCATTCAAGCAGCCACTCGGGCTCACGCTTCTTGGCCGAGATCAATCGCACGATATCCTCGTTCAGCCCCTTCGGCGCGAACTCGGTCTCGACGTCCGACTCCCAGCCATACTTGTACTTGCCCATCGAGCGGACGGCCTCGACAGTCTCCTGCTCGACGCCTTCCTTGACCTGAATGCCGCCCGGCTTGCTCATCCGGCTTCCTCTCTCCTCTGCCGGAGGATGGGTTGCCTCCCATCCTGCGCGGCGGTGTCCTCTATAGCCGCCGGATGGTGGCAACCCACCCACGGCCGGTTCACGCCGCCCGCACCCTGCGCCGGCGGTAGTGTTCGATCCATGCCTCCGCAAAGGCCATGACCTCGGCCTCGGTCGTGGTCGGCCCAAGCGAAATGCGGATGGCGGACGAAGCCATCTCCGCGTCGTATCCCATGGCCAGCAGCACCGGGCTGGCCTTGTTCACCTTGCCGCTGGAGCACGCGCTTCCGGCGCTGACCGCAAAGCCGGCGAGGTCCATCTGCATCACCTGCGTCTCGCCCTTCCAGCCGCGCACGGCGACGCAGGAGGTATTGGGCAGGCGCTGCGCCTCCATCCCGACCACGTGGAGATCGGGGGCCGCCGCCACAAGAGCCTCCTCCAGATCGTCCCGGAGTCTTGCGACCCGTTCCCAGACCCCGGCCTCCAGATCGCGCCGCGCGGCCTCGGCGGCGGCACCGAACCCGGCGATGCCGATCAAGTTCTCGGTGCCTGACCTGCGGCCGTACTCCTGTCCCCCGCCTCGCGCGAGCGGCACCAGTTCCAGGCCATTCCGGACGACCAGCGCTCCGCTTCCCACCGGCCCGCCGATCTTGCCGGACGACAGGACGACGAAGTCGGACCACGGGGACGCCGCCTTTACCGGCAGGCGGCCGGCGATCTGTGCCGCATCGCGCAGCAGCCGGACGCAATGATCGGCGCAGTGGCGCCAGAACATCGCATGCTCGACGACGCCGGTCTCGCCGCTCGCCCAGGAGACGCCGACCAGTGCGCCCGGCTCCACGGCCGCCTCCAAGCTGTCGCGCCGGACCCGCCCGTCGTGTCCGACCGCAAGCGTCCTGGCGCGGCCGCAATCGATCAGCGCCGTGAGGCAATCATGCGAGGCTGGCGACACGTGCACCGGACCATCGTGCGAGCCCGCGGCGAGGGCGACAGCCTCCGTCGCCCCGCTGGTGAACACCACCTCGTCCGGCGCGCACCCCACCAGCGCCGCGACCTGCTCCCGCGCCTTTTCGACGATCGCCCTCGCTGCCCGGCCCTCGGCATGCACGCTGGAGGGATTCCCCACCGCATCCATCGCGGCGAGCATGGCCGCCCGCGCCTCCAGCCGCAGCGGCGCCGCGGCGTTCCAGTCGAGATAACAGCGCCGGCCGTTCAGCTCTGTCACACCCGCGCCTCCTCTTCCTCCAAGAGCGCGGCAAAATCCGGCACCGCCGGGCAGGGCGACATGCGGTTGCCGATCACGTCGGCGACCGAGGTCTGGCTCAGGAACACATGCACATGGGCGGAAAGCTGCTCCCACAGATTGTGGGTCAGGCAGGCCTCCTTCGACTTGCCGCAGCCCATGCCTTCGTCCCACTTGCCATCGCACCCCATGGCGTTCAGCCGCTCGTCGACCGCGGCCATCACGTCCGCGATCCGGATCTTCACGGCGGGCCTCGCCAGCGTGTAGCCACCGCCCGGCCCACGCACCGAATCCACCAGCCCCGCCCGACGCAACCGGACGAAGAGCTGCTCGAGATAGGCGAGGCTGATATCCTGTCGCTCCGAGATCTCCGCCAGCGTCACCGGCCCGCTCACCCCGTTGATGGCGATGTCGGCCAGCGCGGTCACCGCATAACGGCCCTTGGTGCTGAGTTTCATCGGCTGACCTCCATTCGCGCGGGCATGCAGGCCGCGCCGCGCACAACCGCGGATGATATTGACCTCCGCTCGCGGGAGCATTACCTCACGGACACCGCTCGGGAAGCCTCATCCGGCTGATTTAGAATTGTTCTAGGAAACCCGACAGAAGAAGTCAAGCTTTCGGGACGGATCGCCCCGGAGAAAGAAGGAACCTACATGCCGGAGGTCATCTTCGCCGGCCCGGAAGGCCGCCTCGAGGGCCGCTACCATCCGCATTCCGACCGTGACGCGCCGATCGCGCTCATCCTGCACCCGCACCCGAAGTTCGGCGGCACGATGAACAACCCCGCGACACACGCGCTGCACTATGCGTTCCGCGATCTCGGCTTCACGGTGATGAGGTTCAACTTCCGCGGCGTCGGCCGCAGCCAGGGCGAGTTCGACCAGGGCATCGGCGAGCTGTCGGATGCCGCCTCGGCGCTCGACTACCTGCAGGCGATGAACCAGAACGCCACAGCCTGCTGGGTCGCCGGCATCTCGTTCGGCGCCTGGATCGGCATGCAGTTGCTGATGCGCCGGCCCGAGATCTCGGGTTTCATCTCGGTCTCACCGCCCGCAAACCTCTACGACTTCTCGTTCCTCGCTCCGTGTCCGTCCTCGGGCCTGATCATCAATGGCGCCGCCGACCGCATCGTGCCGCTCGAGGAAGTCGAGAAGCTCGCCGCCAAGCTCAAGGCCCAGCGCGGGATCACCGTCACGCACCAGGTCGTGCCCGACGCCAACCATTTCTTCGAGAAGGGCATGGAAGAACTGGTTTCCAGCGTGAAGGACTATGTCCGCCAGCGGATCGAGGAAGGTGGCCGCTGAAGAGCGGCTGGGTCGCCCCGGTGGCCGAGGCTAGGGTCTGTCGATTCGGCCACCGCTGACCGGCATGCGGCAACCGGTGGTCGAGGGTGCCGAGGTCGGCAGGCCGCGCAGCACCCGCACTGCCAGATAGGCGAAGGCCTGGGCCTCGAGCATGTCTCCGTCGAGACCAAAAACTTCGACCGGATCAACCGCCGCATCAAGCCTGTCCGCCAGCAGGCGCATAACGGCCCGGTTCTTCCGCCCGCCACCGCAGACAAGCCACCGCGTCGGCATTGCGGGCATATGCGCCACCCCCCGTGCGACACAGTCTGCGGTGAAGGCAGCGAGCGTGGCGGCCCCATCTTCGGTCGAGAGCCCCGCCACCGCGTCAAGCACTGGGAGGAAATCGTTGCGGTCGAGCGACTTCGGCGGCAGGCGGTCGAGATACGAAAAATCCGGCAGGCCCTGCAGCACCGCGGCCGAAGCCCTGCCCCGTTCCGCCATGGCGCCGTCGGCGTCGAAGCCCTGCCCCGTTCGCATCCGCATGAAATCGTCGATCAGCGCATTCGCGGGCCCGGTGTCGAAGGCGACGAGCGCCCCCGGCGCTTCGGGCACCGTGGCGGCGGGATCGACCCAGGTGACGTTGCCGACACCGCCGAGATTGAGGAAGGCCACCGGGCTGCCGATCCCGACATGCCGTGCCAGCGCGAAGTGGAAGAAGGGCGCCAGCGGCGCACCCTCGCCGCCCTGACGCATGTCCTCGCTGCGGAAGTCCCAGACCGTCCTGACGCCGGACCCCGCGGCCAGCGCAGCTCCGTCGCCGAGCTGGAGCGTGAACCCCTCGCGGGGCCGGTGCGCCACGGTCTGGCCATGGAAGCCGATCACATCAGCTGCCCCGGCACAGCGTGAGATCGCGTCGAGATGCACCTCGACAGCACTCTCTGCCAGCCGGCTCAGCGCCGCCGGCCAGTGCGCCGGATCGCGCAGCGTATCCGTTGTCGCCGCCCGTGCCGCCGCATTGGCGGCCGCCATCTCGTCGCGGTAGCGGGCATCGTAGTCCACGAAGACCGTCGGGCCGAACCCGTCGATCTTCTCGCCATCGGTCAGCAGCATGGCAGCGTCCACCCCGTCCATCGAGGTGCCGCTCATCAAGCCGAGCGCCCAGACCGGTCTGTCCTCCGCGACGTCCACCATGGCGCCCGTGCCGCCACCCTTTTCCTCGACTGCGGTTCCGCTATAGAACCCTGCCGAGACCATAAAGGGACGACCGATGACCTACCAGCCGAAAGCCGAGTTCCTGCGCGTGATGACCGAGCGCGGCTTCCTCCAGGATTGCTCCGACCTCGAGGGCCTCGACACGGCCCTGATGGCCGGGCCGCTAACGGCCTATATCGGCTTCGACTGCACCGCGCCCTCGCTGCATGTTGGCAGCCTCGTGCAGATCATGATGCTGCACTGGTTCCAGCAGACCGGCAACCGGCCCATTGTCCTCATGGGCGGAGGCACGACGAAGATCGGCGATCCCTCGGGCAAGGACGCGGCGCGGCAGCTTCTGACCGATGCACAGATCGCGGAGAACAT
The DNA here is from genome assembly GCA_039805905.1 of Limibaculum sp. Taxonomy (GTDB): domain Bacteria; phylum Pseudomonadota; class Alphaproteobacteria; order Rhodobacterales; family Rhodobacteraceae; genus Thermohalobaculum. Next base: position 721,631 of record JBDIVM010000002.1, read on the forward strand.
GGCGGGGATCCGGCGCGTCTTCTCGAACTATGTCGCCTTCACCGACGCAGGCGGCAGCGCGCAGATGCTGAACAATGCCGACTGGCTGGACGGGCTGCGCTATATCCCGTTCCTGCGCGACTACGGGCGCCACTTCACCATCAACCGGATGCTCACCTTCGATTCGGTGAAGCTTCGCCTCGAGCGCGAGCAGCCGCTGACCTTTCTCGAGTTCAACTACATGCTGCTGCAGGCCTACGACTTCCTGGAGATCTACCGGCGCACCGGCTGCCGGCTGCAGATGGGCGGTTCGGACCAGTGGGGCAACATCCTCAACGGCATCGACCTCGTCCGCCGGATCGAAGGGACGGAAGTCTTCGGGCTGACCACGCCGCTCCTGACCACGGCGAGCGGCGCCAAGATGGGCAAGACCGCGGCGGGAGCGGTCTGGCTCAACGCGGAGATGCTCGGCGTCTATGACTACTGGCAGTTCTGGCGGAACTCCTCCGACGCCGATGTGGGGAGGTTCCTGCGGCTCTTCACCCTGCTCCCGCTCGACGAGATCGCCCGGCTCGAAAGCCTCGAGGGCCAGGAACTGAACGAGGCAAAGAAGGTGCTGGCGACAGAGGCAACGACGCTTGCGCACGGTCGCGCTGCGGCCGAGGCAGCAGCCAAGACTGCTCGCGAGGTATTTGAGCAAAGAAACATCACCATTCACGCTCAATCTGGTCGCCGTGAGCGGACCGGTCACCCGGCAACGATCACGGTCGGACTCCCGGTGTTTGAACTACACGCCGCAGATTTGGTCGATGGACGAATCTCGGTCGTACAGCTCCTCGTCCGCACCGGCCTCGCGGCCTCGGGCAAGGAGGCCAAGCGGCTGATCGCCGAGGGTGGCGCACGCCTCGATGACGCGCCGGTCACCGACGCCGGGCTGACGCTCGACGCAGCGGCGATCGGCAGCACCCTGAAGCTCTCCGCCGGCAGGAAGCGCCACGCCCTCGTCCGGATGCACTAGGGTTCCCGATTCCCCGCTCTCCGGGCAAGGGCGTCACCCGCCCTTCGCGCGCAGCCGCGCGACCCACGCTGTCATCAGCGGCACGGTCAGCAGCACGAAGACGATCCGCGCCACATGGTGGATGGCGACGAAGCCCGGATTGGCGTCGATCGCGAGGGCGATCAGGCTCATCTCCGCCACCCCGCCGGGCGCATAGGCCAGCAGTACGGTCAGGAAGGCCTGGCCGGTGATCGCGCTGACTGCCAGCGCGAACAGTGCCGAGACCGCCATCAGCACCGAGGTCCCCCCAAGCGTCACGAGCCCGAACCGCAGCAGCATGAGCGGCGCCACCCCGTGGAACCGCGTGCCGATCGACGAGCCCGTCACCACCAGCGCCACCTCGATCAGCTGATGCGGCAGCACACCCTCGATTAGCCCCGCGACCCGCAGCACGGCACTCGCCAGCAGCGGCCCGACCATATAGGGGATCGGGATCCGCAGCCGCTGCATCGCCCACATCGCCGCGAATGTAACGGCCAGCAGGATGCCCAGATCCGGGATCCCGATCAGCATCTGTTTCCCGAAGGTCGCCGCATCCGGCGGCGCGTAGCCCAGCAGCCCGAATGCCACCAGCGGCGCCATGCAGACCACGATGGCGATCCGCAGCGACTGCGCCAGCGCCACCTGCTTCTCGTCGGCACCCAGCGAGCCCGAGACCACCACCACCGCGATCAGCCCGCCGGGAATCGACGAGCAGAGCGCCGTCATCCGCTGCTCGCGCGCAATGTAGTGGTAGAACAGGAAGGCGCAGGCGGTCGCCACCGGCAGATAGAGGATCGCACCGGCGATCGAGATCGGCCATTGCAGGAACGCGCCGATGCGCACCCCCTCGAAGCTCTCGCCGAGAAAGAGCCCGATCAGGATCAGGAAGTTGGCCCGCACCCAGATCGGCACGTCGATGGGCGCCCCGGCAACCCGGGCGAACATGGTGACGAACAGTGCCCCCAGCATCCAGGCCAGCGGCACGTCGAAGTGATGCGCCACCGCTCCCCCGGCGGCGCCCAGCGCCAGCCCCAGCCCCAGCGCCTTCAGCCGGCCGGGCGCCAGCCGGTCGGCCCATCTCTCAGCCTTCACGCGGGAGGCTCCGGCGCCAGGATCTCGACCTCGGCGCCATCGCGCACGGCGCGGTAGAAGCACGAGCGGCGATCGGTGTGGCAGGCGGGGCCAGACTGCTCGACGATCAGCAGAAGGCAGTCGCGGTCGCAGTCGACGCGCATCTCCACCAGCCGCTGCACATGGCCCGAGGTCTCGCCCTTGCGCCAGACCGCCTGCCGCGAGCGCGACCAGTAGGTCACACAGCCGGTCCGCAGCGTCTCGGCCACAGTTTCGGCGTTCATCCAGGCCATCATCAGCACCTCGCCCGACCCCTCGGCCTGGGCGATGGCGGGGACCAGGCCGTGCTCGTCGAACTTGAGGCCCGCAGGGTCGAATTTGCGGCGCTCGGTCACGGGCGTTCCTCCGGCGATGCTGAGGTTTCGGGCACCGGAGGGCTTTTCGATTGGCCCGTCAAGAGCTATCTAGCCCAACGGCACACGGCACCACGGCTCTAAATGCGCGGCACACCCATGACGGCGGTCCAGGAAGACCTGATGAAACTCTACTCCCGGCGCATCCTCGCGCTGGCGGCGTCGATTCCCCATGTCGGCCGGCTGGTCGACGCCCAGGGATCGGCGATGAAACGCTCGCCGCTCTGCGGATCCACGGTGACCGTCGACGTGAAACTCGCAGACGGCCGCATCGCCGACTTTGCCCAGGACGTGAAGGCCTGCGCGCTGGGCCAGTCCTCGGCCTCGGTGCTCGGCGCCCATGTGATCGGCCGGACGCGGGCCGAGATCGAGAAGGGCCGCGACCAGCTGAAGGCCATGATCAAGGAGGACGGCCCCGCGCCCGACGCCCCCTTCGAGGATCTGGAGGTGCTGCGCCCCGCCCGCGACTACAAGAACCGCCACGCCTCGATCCTGCTGGCCTGGGAGGCGACGCTGGCGGCAATGGACGAGGCGGAAGCGGTGTAGGGTGCGTGCAACGCACCGCCGACCACGGCGCATCCCGGGCCGGCGCGCCTTGACTCCGGCCATGGGAGAAGTCGCCAATTCTGGTGCGAAAGACCAGCCGTTGCGCAACTGCCGATAGAGTCCCCCGCGAACCCGGGCTGACTGGTGCCGCACATCGTTCGAACGGCATCAATGAGCGGAACTCCGGACGCTAGATGAGTGGGCGCTATGCGTACTTCTGACCCAAGTTGTACACCGCCCTGGCAGACATGAAGGTGTAGAGGCTACGATGCTGCAGTCACCTCCGATAACGTCTTGGTTGGCTTACTAGCTTGAGAACATAAGACAGTATTAGGTGATCATCGAATGCATGACCGGTCTGCAGTCCAGTACAGTGTGGCTCTTCAAGGCAATGCTAATTTCCTAGGGTTGACCTGCGCGCTGGCCGTCGCCCGGCTTCTTGCCATTATTAATTTCAGCGACCTAAATTTTGGCGGCGATGGCATGGGTTATCTTTCGGCAGCGCAATTCATCCTTGAGCAGGCTCGCCTTCCCGAGTTGACCTATCAATCCAGGGGGTTTTCGATCTTCCTCGCCGGGTTGATCGCAGTCTCCAATGATTGGGAGCGTAGCTTTGAAATTTTTTCTGGTTTCATGGATATATCTGTATTGATTGTCATTTCTTTTATTGCAATTATTTTTATAAAAATGAGATACGTTTTATATATCTTATTAATTATTCTATTCGCGCAGCCGTTTACTATTTCATAGATGAGGTCACTTTATCCAGATCACACCTGCCAGTTTTTTACCTTTATTGGGGCAGCCTGTGTGTGTTTCGCGCTCTTGATGCGCCGTAGCAAAGCATTGTTGTTGCTCGGTGCCGCCTTCCTCGGGCTCGCTGCCCTCGTCCGCCACGATATGATCCCGATTTGCCTGCTTTTAATTGTTCTGGCTTCGGGGCTTGCTTTCAGTAGGCAGGCACTGGACAGACGGTATCTAGCTCAGGGTGTGATCATCGCCCTCATAGTGGCTATGGCTATCCCCGGTTCTGCGCTTCTTTGGCAGGTACGCTCTTCCGGTGAGGCGGCCTTTACAAGACCCGACATCGACTCCAATCCTGGCGTCATCTTCGCAGGATACTCAAAATGGTTGCGGTCTTGGGTCGTTTTCGGGCGATCCGAGCATGACCGGTTTGCATGGAGTATAGGCAGCGGATCCTGGCCAGGATTCGACATCGGGCAATATCCGGATCGTGCTTTTTCCGGCGATGATCAAAGAAATCGCGTTTCATCCCTGCTTAATTCGTGGCGGGATAGAGAATACTCAGATCAGATGGACGAGCAGTTTAGTCTTCTGGCTGCCGAAAATTGCGCTGATTTCGTCGGTCGCTGCCATATTGCGCTTCCATTCGCGCGCATGGCCGTTTTGTGGATCAATTTAGATGGCGCCCATGCGTTTATTGCGCCTCTGGGAATTCAAAGGCCATTGAGCACCGTCTTGGTATTCCTGACGCTCTGCGTGAGGCTTATGATATTGTCATTTGCCACATATGCAGCTTGGCGACTCGTTGGTGGTGGCATCGTGAAAGACATCCGTCACACTCTCATTGCTATTGGCATTTCGGTGGTGATCTTGCGCACGATTGAGATTGCGGTCCTTGGAACATCTAACAGCGGGATTTCGTGGGGCGGACTCGTAGAGGCTCGATACATGACCCCAGTTTTTCCCTTTCTAATCGGAACAGCAGTGCTCGGGCTTTCGCTCTTTCTGGACGGCGCACGCTCGAATGTCGAGGAGAGAGCGTAGCGCTGGATCAAATAGGGTCGATGTTCAGTCTTTCGCTCTTTCCCGACATAGCCTCAGCGGCGGCATTCGGGGGCAACCTGGGCATGCAGGGCGCGCTTCAGCGCACCCTTCCGGTCCCCGCGCTACCCCTTCGCCCGCTCCAGCGCCGCAACGATCATCCGCTTCGCCTCGGCAGCGTCTCCCCAGCGCTCGATTTTCGACCACTTGTCGCCTTCGAGATCCTTGTAGTGGGCGAAGAAATGCTCGATCTGCTGCACCGTGATCGGCGGCAGGTCGGTGTATTCCTTCACCTTCTCCCAGCGCCGCGAGATCTTGGTCGTCGGTACCGCGACGATCTTCTCGTCGCCGCCCGCCTCGTCCTGCATCACCAGCACTCCGATGGGACGGCAGGCGATCACCGCGCCCGGCACGATGGGGCGGGTATTCGCGACCAGCACGTCCACCGGATCGCCATCCTCGGAAAGTGTGTGCGGGATGAAGCCGTAATTCCCCGGATAGCGCATCGGCGTGTAGAGGAAGCGGTCGACGAACATCGTCCCCGCGTCCTTGTCGAGCTCGTATTTGATCGGCTCGCCGCCGACCGGAACCTCGATGATGACGTTCACTTCCTCGGGCGGGTTCGTTCCCACCGGAATGGCGTCGATCCGCATCTGGACTGCTCTCGCTGAATTGCTGCCGCGACTGGCAGGCTTATAGGGGCCGCCTGACTTCGCTGCAATGCAGCATCAGCGCCGCGCAAAGCCGCACCACCCGCGATGCCGGCCGGCCCGGACCACCGCTGCCACGATCGCCGCCGGCTCGGCGAGACTCGGCAACCAAAGGAAAGAAAAGGGTTTTCCCCACCGCTCCGTTGCCGCCGGGCAACGCGCCTGCCGCGACTCAGCCGCTCGGCTGCAACCACTTGCCTGACAAGGAGTTTTGCGCGACAAAGCCGCGCCCGTTTCCAGGAGGGGAATCGAATGTTGAATCTGCTGATCATCGTCTGCGGCGCGCTGTCGATCGTGTACGGCGTCTGGGCGATCAAGTCGGTGATGGCGTCCGACGCGGGGAGCGCGCGGATGCAGGAGATCGCCGCCGCGATCCAGGAGGGCGCGCAGGCCTACCTGACGCGCCAGTACACCACCATCGGCATCGTGGGGGTCGTCATCTTCCTCCTCGTCGCCTTCCTGCTCGGCCTGCCTGTCGCCATCGGCTTCCTGATCGGCGCCACACTTTCCGGGGCTGCGGGCTTTACCGGCATGCTGGTCTCGGTGCGCGCCAACGTCCGGACCGCGCAGGCCTCCAGCAAGAGCCTCGCCGAGGGCCTGTCGGTGGCGTTCCGCGCGGGTGCGGTCACCGGCCTCCTGGTCGCGGGCCTCGCGCTGCTTGGCGTCGCGGTCTACTTCACGATCCTGACCAGGATCGCCGGTTTCGAATCCTCCGACCGCACCGTGATCGACGCCCTGGTGGCACTCGGATTCGGTGCCTCGCTGATCTCGATCTTCGCCCGTCTCGGCGGCGGCATCTTCACCAAGGGCGCCGACGTGGGTGGCGACCTTGTCGGCAAGGTCGAGGCCGGCATCCCCGAGGACGACCCGCGCAACCCCGCAACCATCGCCGACAATGTGGGCGACAACGTGGGCGACTGCGCAGGCATGGCGGCCGACCTGTTCGAAACCTATGCGGTCACTGTCGTTGCCACCATGGTGCTCGGCTCGATCTACTTCGCCGGCACTGCCGTCGGCGAGGCCGTGATGATGTATCCGCTCGCGATCTGCGCCGTCTGCGTGCTGACCTCGATCGCCGGCACCTTCTTCGTCAAGCTCGGTGCCAGCCAGTCGATCATGGGCGCGCTCTACAAGGGCATCATCGCCGCCGGCGTGCTGTCGCTGATTGCACTCTACCCGGTCACCGCGATGATCTTCCCGGAAGGCATGGCGACCCAGTTCACCACTGCAAACCTGTCCTACACGGCGATGGACCTGTTCTGGTGCGGCGTCGTCGGCCTGGTGGTGACCACGGTGATCATCGTCATCACCGAATACTACACGGGCACGGGCTACCGTCCGGTCCGTTCGATCTCGCAGGCCTCGGTGACCGGCCACGGCACGAACGTGATCCAGGGTCTGGCGGTCTCGCTCGAGGCAACCGCGCTCCCGGCCCTCGTGATCATCGCCGGCATCATCGTCACGTTCCAGCTCGCCGGCCTGTACGGCATCGCCATCGCGGTGACCACGATGCTGGCGCTCGCCGGCCTCGTGGTGGCGCTCGATGCCTTCGGCCCGGTCACCGACAATGCCGGCGGCATCGCCGAGATGGCCGACCTGCCGCCGGAGGTGCGCAACACCACCGACGCACTCGACGCGGTCGGCAACACCACCAAGGCTGTGACCAAAGGCTACGCAATCGCCTCGGCCGGCCTCGGCGCGCTGGTGCTGTTCGCGGCCTATACCGAGGACCTGAAGCACTTCTCGAGCACGGCCGTCGCAGGCTCGTTCTTCGAGGGCGTAACGGTCGACTTCTCGCTCGCCAACCCCTATGTGGTCGCGGGCCTGTTCTTCGGCGGCCTTCTGCCGTTCCTGTTCGGCGGCATCACCATGACCGCGGTCGGCCGCGCTGCAGGTGCTGTGGTCGAGGAGGTGCGGCGCCAGTTCCGCGAGAAGCCTGGCATCATGAAGGGCACCGACAAGCCGGATTACGGCCGTGCCGTCGACATGCTGACCAGGGCCGCTATCCGCGAGATGATCGTCCCTTCGATGTTGCCGGTGCTCTCTCCCATCGTCTGCTTCTATGTCGTCAACGCGGTCGCCGGAAAGGGCGCCGCCTTCTCGGCGCTGGGGGCGATGCTGCTCGGCGTGATCATCACCGGCCTCTTTGTCGCCATCTCGATGACCTCGGGCGGCGGCGCCTGGGACAACGCCAAGAAGCTGATCGAAGACGGCTTCACCGACAAGGACGGCAAGCTGCACGAGAAGGGCTCGGACGCCCACAAGGCGGCGGTGACCGGCGACACGGTCGGCGATCCCTACAAGGACACCGCCGGCCCGGCCGTGAACCCGATGATCAAGATCACCAACATCGTGGCGCTGCTGCTGCTGGCGGTGCTGGCCCACGGCGGCTGACCGGGCGACCACCGGCAGAACACGAGGAGCCCCGCCGGTCGGCGGGGCTCTTTCGTTTCTCGACTGCTTCCGGCATGGGGCACCGCGCCGATTGCACCGCCCCCCACCCTTGCGCTAATCAGCGCAGGCACCGGAGGGGACGCCGCCGCATGATCTACGAGACACCCGAGGCCTATCTCGACGCGCCGCAGAAAGCTGTCGCCCTGATCGGTATGTCCGGCCTCGGCAAGACCTCCACGGCCGCCATGTTGCGGCGTGAGGGCGACTGGTTTCACTACTCGGTCGATTTCCGCATCGGCACCCGCTACATGGGCGAGCACATCGTCGACAACTTCAAGCGCGAGGCGATGCGCAACCCCTTCCTCCGCCAGCTCCTGCGCTCGGATTCGATCTACATCGCCTCGAACATCACCTTCGAGAATCTGAGTCCGCTCTCGACCTATCTCGGCAAGCCCGGAGACGTTGGCAAGGGCGGCATCCCGTTCGACGAGTATGTACGGCGCCAGCGCCAGCACCACGAAGCCGAGATCGCCGCGCTCGCCGACACGCCGCACTTCATCGAAAAGGCGCGCGGGATATACGGGTACGCCCATTTCGTCTGCGACGCGGGCGGATCGATCTGCGAGGTCACCGATCCGCAGGACCCTACAGACCGGGTGCTGACCCTGCTCGCGCAAAGTTTGCTCGTGGTCCAGATCCGTGGCACTCCCGCCCACGCGGACGAGCTCGCCCGCCGCTTCGAGAAGTCGCCCAAGCCGATGTATTATCAGGAGGATTTTCTCCGTCAGGTCTGGGCCGAGTACCTCGATGAGTTTGGCCTGAAGGAGTCGGAAGTCGACCCCGACCATTTTGCGAGATGGGGTTTCCGGCGGCTTATCGCCCACCGGCTGCCGCGCTACGACGCCATCGGTGCGCGCTGGGGCGTCGTGGTCGAGGCTGCAGAGATCGAGGCAGCCCGGACGCCGGCCGATTTCGACGCCCTGATCGCCGAGGCGATCCGGCGGCGAATGCGGTAGTGCGGCGCGCTTGCTCCCGCGCGGCGCCCGACCTATCTGAACCCATTCCGAAATTCAGCCGACCGGACCCTGACCATGCCGATCAAGATTCCCGAAACCCTTCCCGCATACTCCGTGCTCCGGCGCGAGGGCGTGATGGTCATGTCCGAGGAGACGGCGCTCCGGCAGGACATCCGGCCGCTGCAGATCGCACTGCTGAACCTGATGCCGAACAAGGTCCGCACCGAAACCCAGTTCGCGCGGCTGATCGGCGCGACGCCGCTGCAGATCGAGCTGACCCTCGTGCGCATGACCGACCACCGGCCGAAGAACACCGCCGCCGAGCACATGGACGCGTTCTATGCCCCCTTCGCCCAGATCCGCGACCGCAGGTTCGACGGTTTCATCGTCACCGGTGCACCCATCGAGCTCCTCCCCTTCGAGAAGGTGACCTACTGGAACGAGCTGATCCAGGTATTCGACTGGACGCAGACCCACTGCTTCTCGACCTTCGCGATCTGCTGGGGTGCACAGGCGATGCTCTACCACTTCCACGGCGTGCCGAAGCACACGCTGGCGGACAAGGCCTTCGGCTGCTTCCGCCACCGCAACTGCGCGCCCGGCTCGCCCTATCTGCGCGGTTTCTCCGACGACTTCACCATCCCGGTCAGCCGATGGACCGAGATCCGCGAGGTCGATCTGCCCGCGGATCGCGGGCTGAACATCCTGATGAATGCACCGGAGACGGGCCCCTGCCTGATCGAGGACCCGGCCCATCACGCGCTCTACATGTTCAACCACATCGAGTACGACACCACCTCGCTCGATGAGGAATACAGGCGCGACATGGCCAACGGCACGCCGATCCGGCTGCCGGTGAACTACTACCATGACGATGACCCGGCCCAGCCGCCCGAGAACCGCTGGCGCAGCCACGCCCATCTGCTGTTCGGCAACTGGATCAACGAGGTCTATCAGGGGACGCCTTACGACCTGGAGAAGATCGGCGGCAAGATCAGGTGAGGTGCTCTCCGCGGACCCGGCAATCCGGGATCACGGTCTCTGCGTGCACTTACCTGCCACCGATGAACGCTATCGCCTCGATCTCGACCAGCATTTCCGGATCCGCAAGCCGTGCCTGAACGGTGGTCCGAGCCGGCGGATCGACCGGGAATACCCTCGCGAACTCCTCGTTCATGATCTGGAAATTGCCCATTTCGGTCAGATAAACCGTGCATTTGAGGACATCCGCGGGTCCGGCGCCGGCTTCGGCGAGGACGGAAAGGACATTCTGCAGTGTCTGGCGCGTCTGAGCGCGCACATCGCCGATCCCGACCACCTCGCCGCGTTCGTCCCAGGCGACCTGGCCGGCGGTCAGGACGAATCCATGCGCCATCGCACCCGGCGAATAGGGATAGGCGGGCCGGGGCTGAAACTCCAGATTGGCCGGCCGCAGCGTCTTCCTGGGCATCCCGAACCTCCGCTTTCTGAACTGCCCGGGCATCCGTACCGGCCGGCATCCATCCGCCGCCCGGGCTTCGTCCCGGCGGACCCGGCGAACTTCCTTATGCGCCCCGCCCAACATGCAGCGCCGGCACCCGGCCCGCCCAGGGCATTTCCTGCTCAAGCGCGGCTCCGAGCTGTAGCAGCACGTGCTCCTGCGCATGCGGCGCACCGAGCTGGACGCCGATCGGAAGGCCGCTCGAATGCATCGCCAGCGGCAGGGTCAGCGCCGGCGTGCCGAGGATGTTGTGGGGCACGGTGAACTGGCACGGCACGGCGAGGACCTTTTCGACATAGTCATCCATCGTCTTCGCGTCGGTGCGACTGAGCGCATAGCGCCCGTGCGGCTCGGCGGGGCGGGCCACCGTCGGCCCGAGCCACACATCGCAGTCCTGGTAGACCTTTGCCAAGGTGCGACGCGCCCGGTTCGCCTCAGCGAGCGCGGCGAAGAAATCGGCGCCGGTCATGCGCTTGGAATGCTCATAGATCGCATAAATGACCGGCTCGAGCACGTCCGGGCCGACCGGAACTCCTGACGCTTTCGAATATGCCGCCAGACGCTGGTCGAAGCCGAAGAACCATATGTCGCAGAACTTCCGCACCGCGGACAGGCCGTCGAATTCGGGATCGATCCCGACGATCTCATGCCCCATGCCGGCAAGCGCCTTTGCGGCGGCATCGACGGCAGCACTGACTTCGGCATCCACGGGCACGCCCATGAACGGCTTAGCCGCGACGCCGATCCGTAACGGCGCTGCCGCCCGCCCCGCCAGTTCCGCATAGGGCCGCTCCGGCTTCGGGATCGTGAACGGGTCGCCCACCTGCGGGGCCGAGACGCAATCGAGTAACGCCGCCGCGTCCCGGATCGTCCGTGTCTGCGCGAATGCGATCGACAGGCCGAAGCCGCCCTCGTCGAGGCCGGGGCCGAAGGAGGTCCGGCCGCGCGAGGTCTTGAGCCCCACGCCTCCGCACCAGCCGGCGGGGATGCGGATCGATCCTGCGATGTCTGTGCCATGCGCGACGGGAACCATCCCCGCCATCACCGCAGCCATCGCCCCGCCGGACGAACCGCCGGCGCAATAGCCCTTACGCCAGGGGTTCGAGGTGGCGCCGTAGAGCGCATTCTCGGTCGCTCCGGACATGGAGTATTCCGGCGTGTTCGACCGGCCGAGGATGTTCAGACCCGCGGCGCGGAACATCCGGGCGACAAAGGTCGTCTGCGCCACTTTCATGCCACGGCAGAGCCGGCTGCCGAACTCGATCAGCCGGCCCTGCTCATGGCCGAACACATCCTTGATCAGAAACGGCACACCCCGGAAGGGACCGTCGCCGAGCGTCGCCTCGTCCAGCCCGTCGATGCGGTCGGGATAGGTTTCGACCACGGCGTTGACGTCGCCGTTCACCGCCTCGATTGCGTGCATCGCGGCAGCCGCCGCCTCGCGCGGACTGATCTCGCCCCGAGCGATGATCCCGGCGAGTCCGGTGGCGTCGAAGGCGGCGTACTCCGAGAGCTGCATGGCTGAGTCCCTCCCATGATCGATGCGGCCGGATCACACTAGCCTCCGCAAGGCATGGCTGCCACTCTCTGAGTCGCACGCGAGTGATCCTCTGGCGAGCACCTGCCCGCTTGGTAGCGAAGCCGCAACCTTTCCGGCTGAATCATGCGGTTGCGCCGCAACTTTCAGCTGTCATCGACGCCGAAAACCGACTGTGGCCCGGTGACAAGAGGCAATATCCTGCTATCGTGTCTGGGCGTATGATCGGACGAGCGCAATGAGTCACCACGAAATTTCCCTGAAGGCCCAGTTCTACCTGACCGCGCCGCAGCCCTGCGCCTATCTCGTCGGCCGCGAGGAGCGGAAGGTTTTCACCACCCTCCAGGGCAGCGGCGCGGTCAATGTCAACAACACACTCTCGCTCAAGGGATTCCGGCGCAGCCAGTCTGTGATCTACCGCCCGGCCTGCGTCGGGTGCGCGGCCTGCATGTCGATTCGCATCCCGATCGCCCACTTCGCGCCGTCACGCAGCCAGCGGCGTATCCTCGCTCGCAATGCCGACATCGTCCGCCGCCCCTGCGAGGCCTGGGCGACCGAGACCCAGTTCAACCTGTTCCGCCGCTATCTCGACAGCCGCCATGCCGGTGGAGGCATGTCCGACATGGACGCCTTCGATTTCGCCAGCATGATCGACGAGACGCCGATCAATTCGACCGTGGTCGAGTACGCGGTTGCCGACGGTGAGACGGGAACCCAGCGGCTGGTTGCCGCCTGCCTCAGCGATATCCTGGGCGATGGCCTGTCGATGGTCTACTCGTTTTTCGATCCGTCGGAATCCGCGCGAAGCCTTGGCGCCTACATGATCCTCGATCATGTCCGGCTCGCGGCGGAGATGGGGCTCCAGCATGTCTATCTCGGGTACTGGGTGCCCGGCAGCCCCAAGATGGACTACAAGGTCCTCTACCGGCCGTTCGAGCTCTGCGACGGTGCCAACTGGCGGCGCTTCCAGGACCGCGAACAGTACACGGACTGGCGCCGCCAGCATCAGCCCGCCCTGCGCGACCCGCTGGTCGACTGAGCCGACGGTACATTGCAGGCTGCGCTACTGCGCCACTGCGTTTACGAGGTTGATCGCCTCGATAACCCGCCTGGTGGCCTCGGCGACCAGATAGAGATCCCCTCCCACATCGGCGTAGAAGTATCCCGGCTGCGGTCGCGGGAGGCTGTAGTCGCCGTAATGGACCCGGCGATAATCGATGCCTTGGGGAAAGAGGTCGCCCGGATAGAATTTCTTGGCCAGTCCGGGCGGGACACAGGGCGGGTTCTTCTTCGCCAGCCCCGGCGGGCACTCCTTCGGCCCCCCGGCCAGCCCGGGCGCAGGTGCAACCGCGACTGCGAGACCGAGAAGTACCGACAGCGGCAAGACGCGGGTCATTCGAACCGGAACCATTTCAGGTCTCCCCATCAAGGACTCGCTCCATCCATCTCAGATCATACCATTTTCAGCGCTGGCGCCAGCGCGAATTCGGGTCGCCGGCGCAATCATCCCCGACGACTCACGGCGCAGTCGTAAGGCCGGGCGATACGGTCACCCGGCGGTAGTGCGTGATCATGGAATAGGCCTTGCCGGGCCCATCGACGTCCCAACGGCTGGTCCAGCAATCGGCGGCAAACGCGTAGCTTACCCGGTAGAGATCGTCTCCGCAGAGATGATTTGCCTGCGGAAACCGTTCGTCGAAATCGTGGAACGGCCGCCCGTCCTCGTAGCGCACCTCGATCCGGCCCGCACCCGGGAACCGCCACAGTGACACGCGCGACGCAGCATAGTCGTCGCCGCGGAACCGCAGCACGCCGGACTCGCGGCAGACCAGCCCTTCGCGATCAGGCGTGAAGCTGCACTCGCCCCAGAATTCGCCGATCATCCCCTCGGTGCGGTTCTCGATGATCCGCACCATCTGCCAGCGGCCGTGGAACCAGGACTCCCGCGCAATGCCTTCGGTTGCTATCGTCATGGAGCTTTGCTACCCCGCGCGCCAAGGCCGCGGCAATGGAGCCGACCGTCATGATCCCCCGCTATTCACGCCCCGAGATGACCGCCGTCTGGCAGCCCGAGACCCGGTTCCGGATCTGGTTCGAGATCGAGGCCCATGCCTGCGACGCCCAGGCGGCGCTGGGGGTGATCCCGCAATCGGCGGCCGACGCGGTCTGGAAGGCGAAGGACGTGTCCTTTGACGTTGCGCGCATCGACGAGATCGAGCGCGAGGTCAAGCACGACGTGATCGCGTTCCTGACCCATCTGGCCGAGCATGTGGGGCCGGAGGCCCGCTTTGTCCATCAGGGCATGACCTCGTCCGACGTGCTGGACACCTGCTTCAACATCCAGCTCGTCCGTGCCGCCGACATCCTCGTCGCCGACCTCGACGCGCTCCTCGCCGCGCTCAAGCGCCGCGCCTACGAGCACAAGGACACGGTCTGCATCGGGCGCAGCCACGGCATCCACGCCGAGCCGGTCACATTCGGTCTCAAGATGGCCCAAGCCTATGCCGAGATGGACCGCAACCGGGCGCGGCTGCGGGCGGCGCGCACCGAGGTCGCCACCTGCGTCATATCCGGCGCCGTCGGCACCTTCGCGAATGTCGATCCCCGCGTCGAGGAGCACGTCGCGAAGGCCATGGGCCTCACCCCCGAACCGATTTCGACCCAGGTGATTCCGCGCGACCGGCATGCGATGTTCTTCGCGACGCTCGGCGTCATCGCCTCGTCGGTCGAGCGGATCGCCACCGAGATCCGCCACCTTCAGCGCACCGAGGTTCTGGAGGCTGAGGAGTTCTTCTCGCCCGGGCAGAAAGGCTCGTCGGCGATGCCGCACAAGCGCAACCCGGTGCTGAGCGAGAACCTGACAGGGCTGGCGCGCATGGTGCGGGCCTATGCGCTGCCGGCGATGGAGAATGTGTCGCTCTGGCATGAACGCGACATCTCGCATTCCTCGGTCGAGCGGATGATCGGACCGGATGCAACCGTCACGCTCGACTTTGCGCTCGCGCGGCTCACCGGCGTCATCGACAGGCTGCTGGTCTATCCGCAGACCATGGAGCGCAACCTCAACCAGTTCCGCGGGCTGGTGCATTCGCAGCGGGTGCTGCTCGCGCTGACCCAGAAGGGCGTGAGCCGCGAGGATGCCTACCGCCTCGTGCAGCGCAACGCGATGAAGGTCTGGGAACAGGGCGCGGATTTCATGGCTGAACTCAAGGCCGATCCCGAGGTCACCGCGGCGCTGACGGATGCCGAGATCGCGGCCAGCTTCGACCTTGCCTATCACACCCGGCACGTTGACACGATATTCGCCCGCGTGTTCGGCGTGGACTGATGCCAACGCCACCAGGCGGGAGGGTCCTGGGATCGTCTAGGAAACCCCAAGATTGTATGCACTTACGCTTAGTCTTGTGGAGTATAGCTTTAACATCGGGTAATCTCGTGCGGCATCGGCGGCGCACCAGCGCCTCGCAGGGCTCGGCCAGCCCGCATTGCATGCAATATGTCGAGAGATCGAGTTGGACATCCTGGAAGTCCTGAACCCCAAGGCCTCCCAGATTGCCGCGCTGGTGTTCATCCCGCTCGAGCGACTCACGGCGCTCCGTCCTGCCGCGCGAGGGAACGCGACGGACGTACGGGATCGATGAGGAGCTTCCGCCGCACTACCATCAGCAGCTGCTTTATCCGTTCGCAGGCGGATACGGTCGCAGCGAGCAGTCTGCCGCGCGGGGCAGCGTCGCGCAGGCACAGGGACGATGAAGGCGAGGCTCGAGGATTTCATCGGGCGGGCGGCGCTGCTGCTGATCTTCGGCTTCTTCGCGCTGCTCGCCACCCACAGGCTCGACGAGCTGCTGTCCAATCCGTGGGCAACCGATACCTGGCTCATCGAGCTGATCGTGCGGATTGCCTCGTTCGCCCTCGTCGTGCCGATCCTCGGCGCAACGATCGCACGCCTGCCGGCAAAGGGGACCGCGTCGGGATGGGAACCACGCATCTCGGCGATCATCGGCACTTTCCTGACGGCAACCCTCGTCGTCATGCCGAAGGGCGAGATCAGCTTCGAGGCCAGGCGGATCGCCGGCGTGCTGGTTCTGGGCGGCACACTGCTGTCGATCCATTGCCACTACTGGCTCGGGCGCTCGTTCCCGGTCATGGCGCATGCCCGCCGCCTCGTCACCAGCGGTCCGTACAGCATCGTGCGACATCCGCTCTATGCGGCCGAGATGATCACCCTCATCGGGGTGACGATTTCGAACTGGTCGCTTGCCGCCACAATCGTCGTTGCCGCCACGATCGCCGTCCAGTTCAGGCGGATGCCGAACGAGGAGCGCGGCCTGCGTGCGACCTTCCCCGAATACGAAGATTATGCCCGGTCAGTCCCGATGATCGTGCCCGCACTGTCCGGAAGGGTCGACCGGCGGCGGCTCCGGCACCGACATCGCCTGAACGCCGCGCGCGGGCGACAGCCTCCCGGGCGACTGCGCTCCGCGGGGCCGGTTCCGCAGGCCCCACCAGATGCTCGGCGATCGGAAACGCAATACCGCGCGACGTCAGGGAGCCGCGCGGACGCTGAACATCGACTGCGAGGACTTCAGGTGCCCTTCTCCGAGAGGACCTGGCCCTTGGCCTCGGCCAGCAGTTCGCCCATCTTCTTGCGCAGCTCGGCCTCGGAAAGCGTGATCCCCTTGCCGGCGAGGTCGGCCGCGACCTTGCGCAGCACGTCCTGGTCGCCGGCCTCCTTCAGGTCCTCGACAACGACGCTCTTGGCATAAGCTTGGGCGGCATCGCCCGAAATGCCCATCTTCTCGGCCGCCCACAGGCCGAAGAGCCGGTTGCGCCGTGCCTCGGCTTTGAACCGCATTTCCGCATCATGCGCATACTTCTTCTCGAAGGCGGCCTCGCGCTCGTCGAAAGTGGTCATCGGGCTGCTCTCTCCTGTCCTGTTCCGGCCTGGTGCCAACCTCCCATCGATATAGGAAAATCCGGCAGCGAATGCCAATGCATCAGTTGCGCCTTGTTAATCCGGGCTCCGGTCCTTATAGACAGCGCCATGAGCGACGGAGGATCCGGCGCCCGTATCGCTTTTCCTGCAGGAGACCGCCGATGGCCCGCCGCAGAATGGTCTACGAGGGCAAGGCCAAGATCCTCTACGAGGGACCGGAGCCCGGCACCCTGATCCAGCACTTCAAGGACGACGCCACGGCCTTCAATGCCCAGAAGAAGAGCGTCATCGACGGCAAGGGCGTGCTGAACAACCGGATATGCGAGCACATCATGATCGCGCTGACCGGCATCGGCGTGCCGAACCACTTCATCCGCCGGCTCAACATGCGCGAGCAGCTGATCCGCGCCTGCGAGATCATCCCGCTCGAGGTGGTGGTCCGCAACGTCGCCGCCGGCTCGCTATCGAAGCGCCTCGGCATCGAGGAAGGCACACCCCTGCCGCGCCCGATCATCGAGTTCTACTACAAGGATGACAAGCTCGGCGACCCGATGGTCACCGAGGAGCACATCATTGCGTTCAACTGGGCCAGCCAGCAGGACATGGACGACATCATTGCGCTGGCGCTGAGGGTGAACGACTTCCTGTCGGGCCTCTTCACCGGCGTCGGCATCAAGCTCGTCGACTTCAAGATCGAGTGCGGCCGGGTCTACGAGGGCGACTACCAGCGGGTCATCGTCGCCGACGAGATCAGCCCGGATTCCTGCCGGCTGTGGGACATCAAGACCGGCCGCAAGCTCGACAAGGACGTGTTCCGGCGCGACCTCGGCAGCCTCACCGACGCCTATTCCGAGGTGGCGAGACGTCTCGGCATCCTGCCGGAGCGCGGCAACGTCCGGACCGGCCCGAAGCTGGTTCACTGACCCGCGCACCGGGGCGCATCCCCGACGCTTTTGGATTGTCCGGGCCCGCGCGCGACGCTATGACGGCGCCATTCGAGCAGGTGAGGCCCGCCCAATGAAAGCCCGCGTCTACATCACACTGAAGAACGGTGTCCTCGACCCGCAGGGCGCGGCGATCCGTCATGCCCTTGGCACGCTCGGTTTCCAGGGAGTCGAGGCTGTGCGCCAGGGCAAGGTGATCGACCTCGACCTCGCCGAGACCGACCGTGCCCGCGCCGAGGCGTCCGCGAAGGCGATGTGCGAAAAGCTGCTGGCCAACACCATCATCGAGAACTACCGGGTGGAAATCCTCTGAGGGAGCGCATGCCATGAGGACTGCCGTCATCGTCTTCCCCGGATCGAACTGCGACCGCGACATGGCGGTCGCGCTTACTCGGGCGACCGGCCGGAAGACCGAGATGGTCTGGCACAAGGACACGTCCCTGCCCCGCGACACCGACATGGTGGCGCTGCCCGGCGGCTTCTCCTTCGGCGACTACCTGCGCTGCGGCGCCATCGCGGCGCGCGCGCCGATCATGCGGGCGGTCGTGGACTTCGCCAACCGCGGCGGGCTGGTACTCGGCGTGTGCAACGGTTTCCAGATCCTGATCGAGGCCGGCCTCCTGCCCGGTGCGCTGATGCGCAACCAGACGCTCAAGTTCGTCTGCTCGGACGTGCACCTCGCGGTCGAGACCACGAACAGCCCGTTCACCAGCGCCTATGGCAACCGGCGGATCATCACGATTCCGATTGCCCATCACGACGGCGCCTACATTGCCGATGCCGGGACACTGGCGCGGCTCGGCGACGAGGACCGCGTCGCCTTCCGCTATGTCGATGCGCGGGGAGAGCCGGGGCCGCAGGCAAACCCGAACGGCTCGGCCGACAACATTGCCGGCGTGCTCAGCGCCAATCGCCGCGTGCTCGGCATGATGCCGCACCCGGAACGTCTCGCGGACCCTGCGCTTGGCGGCACCGACGGTGCCCTGTTGTTCCGCAGCCTGGTCGAATCCCATGCAACCGTGTGACGCCTGCCCTTGCGTCAGGCGGCGCTCTGTGGCCCCATAGGGGCAACACAGGCATTCACCAACCGGGCAGACAGCCACCCATGCGTAAGCTTGCCGCAGCCACGCTCGCCGGAGCATTCGTGACCGCACCCGCAGCTGCCGAGACCTTCAAGCTCGGAGACCTGGGCCCCGTCTCCTCCCGCGCCGAATGCATGATCACCGCCAGGAAGGTGCTCGACGCCTATCTCGACGAGTTCGGCGGCCACTCGACGGCCGGCGACCCGGATGATCCGGCAGCCTGGTCCTTCAACGCCTGGGATCTGCGCCCCGGCGACAGCGACGTGGCGATCTCGTGCCCCGTTGTCGGGAACCAGGTGAACGGCTTCTTCGCCATCCATTCCTCGGGACCCGGCGACGCCGCCGATGCCGAGGTTGTCGCCGAACGCCTGCGCGCGCTTTGGGACCGCTTCTACTGAGACGCGGCCTGCTTCCCTAAGCCGGGTCAAGCGGCTAGAACCGGCGCGAATTCGACCACCAGATTCCCGCCGAGGCCCCGCATGACCAGAGAGCCGGACGTCAATCAGGAGCTCGCCGCCGGTCATGGGCTGAAACCGGACGAGTATCAGCGGATTCTCGACCTGCTCGGCCGTACGCCCACCTTCACGGAGCTGGGCATTTTCTCGGCGATGTGGAACGAGCACTGCTCGTACAAATCCTCGAAGCGGTGGCTCCGCACGTTGCCGACCTCCGGCCCCCAGGTGATCCAGGGCCCCGGCGAGAACGCCGGCGTCGTCGATATCGGTGACGGCCAGGCAGTGATCTTCAAGATGGAGAGCCATAACCACCCCTCCTACATCGAGCCCTACCAGGGCGCGGCGACCGGGGTCGGCGGCATCCTGCGCGACGTCTTCACCATGGGCGCACGCCCCATCGCGGCAATGAACGCGCTCAGCTTCGGCGATCCCTCGCACCCGAAGACCCGCTCGCTGGTCGCGGGCGTGGTCGCCGGGATCGGCGGCTACGGCAACTGCTTCGGCGTGCCGACGGTGGGCGGCGAGGTCCGCTTCCACCCGGCCTATAACGGCAACTGCCTCGTCAACGCCTTCGCCGCCGGCCTCGCCGACACCGACAGCATCTTCTACTCGGCCGCATCCGGCGTCGGCACGCCGGTGGTCTATCTCGGTGCCAAGACCGGGCGCGACGGGGTCGGCGGCGCCACCATGGCCTCGGCCGAATTCTCCGACGACGCCGAGAAGAAACGCCCCACAGTCCAGGTCGGCGACCCCTTCACCGAGAAGCGGCTGCTCGAGGCCTGCCTCGAGCTGATGGCCTCGGGTGCGGTCATATCGATCCAGGACATGGGCGCCGCCGGCCTCACCTGCTCGGCAGTCGAGATGGGCGACAAGGGAAATCTCGGCGTCGAGCTCGACCTCGACCGCGTACCCTGCCGCGAGGACGGCATGACCGCCTACGAGATGATGCTCTCCGAGAGCCAGGAGCGCATGCTGATGGTGCTGAAGCCCGCGAAGGAAGCCGAGGCCCGCGCGATCTTCGACAAGTGGGACCTCGACTTCGCTGTGGTCGGCCACACCATCGCCGAGGACCGCTTCCTGATCAAGCACGGCGGCGAGACAAAGGCCGATCTGCCGCTCAAGGCCCTCTCCGGCACCGCACCCGAATACGACCGCCCCTGGACCGAGACACCGCCGCCCCCGCCGCTCGGTCCGATCCCGCTGACCGACCCGGGCGAGGCGCTGACCCGCCTGATGGGCTCGCCCAACTTCTGTTCCCGCGCCTGGGTCTGGCGGCAATACGACCACATGGTGATGGCCGACACGGTGGTGCGCCCCGGCTCCGACGCCGCCGTGGTCCGCGTCCACGGCACGCGGAAGGCGCTCGCCTTCACATCGGACGTGACGCCGCGCTATTGCAAGGCCAACCCCTTCGAGGGCGGCAAGCAGGCGGTGGCCGAGGCCTACCGAAACCTCTCAGCAACAGGTTCCAGGCCATTGGCAACAACAGACAATCTTAACTTCGGAAACCCCGAACGCCCGGCGATTATGGGCCAGTTCGTCCGCTGCGTGCAGGGCATCGGCGCCGCCTGCGCCGCGCTCGACATGCCGATCGTCTCGGGCAATGTCAGCCTCTACAACGAGACCAATGGAGAGGCGATCCTGCCCACCCCCACCATCGGCGCGGTCGGTCTGATGACCAGCCTCGACCAGATCATCCCCATGGCTCCCGGCGCCGGCGAGGTGCTGGTGCTTCTGGGTGTGACCAGGGGCCATCTCGGCCAGTCGGCATATCTCTGGGAGCTCCGCGCACGCGCGGAGGGCGACGCGCCGCCCGTGGACCTCGACGCCGAGCGCAAGGCGGGCGAGCTGGTCCGGGCGCTGAAGGCGCAGGGCCTCATAACCGCTGCCCACGACCTCTCCGATGGCGGTCTCGCGGTCGCCGCCGCCGAGATGGCGCTGGCGGCCGGAACCGGCGTCACGATCGAAGCCCACCCGGCCCTGTCCCCAGCGGAATGGTTCTTTGGCGAGGACCAGGCCCGCTACCTCGTCGCCTGCAGGCCGGCGGCGACTGATGCCGTCCTCGCCGCGGCCGGCAACGCAGGCGTCCCGGCGCGCAGGGTGGGCGCCACCGGCGGCGACACGGTCGCGCTCGGTGCCTCGGCCTTACCCCTCGTCACCCTGCACGAGATCCACGGCACCGGCTTTGCACGGATGATGGGCGAGCGGTAGCGCGATTCATCGCGCCATTCCGCCAACGCCCGGATCGAGCAGGGACGGTCGGCTCGCCGCAATTCCGGCTGGCAACCCGCCTCGGCTTCGACGAGCCTCGCCCGGCTTCCGTGCCGGCCGCCCGGGCGAAATGCCACATGATCGCGCCATTCCATTCCGCCTTTGCCGACGCTGCTCCGCTCGACGTCTTCGGAGTGCAGATCCGCATCCTGCTGCCCGCTGCGGCGATGGCGGGGGGGGCCAGTGTCTTCGAGGACCGCAACGAGCCCGTCGCTCGTCCACCGCTGCACATACATCACGATGCCGAGGAGGTGTTTCACATCCGCGCCGGCCGCTACCGCTTCCACTGCGCCGGCCAGCTGATCGAGGCCGGCGACGGCAACATGGTGGTGGTGCCGCGAGGCGCGCCGCATACTTATCTCAACGGCGGCAGCGGCACTGGGTGAATGATCGTGACGATGCGGCCCGGCGGCTTCGAGGATTTCTTCCGCGCGGTCGCCGAAGCGGGGCAGCAGGTGCCGGACGACATGCCCGCGATCGTCGATCTGGCCGCGCGCTGCAAGCTCGAGTTCCTGTGCCCCAATCCGCTTGCGGGCTGACGCCGTCGGGCGGGCTCCAGCCGGTCAGCCCCGGCCTTCCGCCATCGCCTCCCAGGCTTTGCCAAGCCGCGGCAGCCCCGCCCGTTTCAGCGCCGGGCGAATCTCCTCCGGCGCCTTGGCCCCGGCCGCTGCGGCAGCCGCGCGGATCGCCCCGCACATCCCATCCGTCGCCGCCGAGAGCAATTCCCACAGAAATCCGTCCGGATGTCGCGCCACAATCCCCAGCGCCGCGAGTCTGCGGGCCGGGAAGTCGCGCAGGTTGAAGGTCAGCAGCACCTCCGCCCCGGCGGCTAGTGCCCCCGCGAGCACATGGGCGTCGGCCGGGTCGGGCAGGTTGATCGCCATCTCGACGCCGGGCTCCGGACAGACCTCGCCTCCGGGGAAGCGCGCGGTCATCCGCGCCGAGATTGCCTCCACCCCGCTCTCTGCCATCAGCCCCCCGTTCCGGGCCGCCGCGATCCGCCACTCGTCCAGCACCCGGCGCGACCAGCGCGGCGCGATCAGTCCGGCCTCCGCCGCCCCCAGCAGGATCCCCCGCACCAGCGGCGGGTAGAGCACGCAGGTGTCGAGGAAAACGACGGGCCTAGCCATCGAGCCGGTAGATCAGCGCCTTCAGGTAGCTCGTCTCCGGCAGCGCGATATGGGTGGGGTGGTCAGGCCCGGCCCGGCCGGAATGTACCAGCGCAGCGCCCCGCCCCGCCTTGCCGATCCCGCGCGCATTGGCGCGGTGGAAGCTTTCCGGGTCGGCCGCGTGCGAGCAGGAGCAGAGCGCCAGCCATCCGCCCGGCGCCACGAGATGTGCAGCAAGGCGTGCAAGACGCTCATAGGCGCGCAGCCCGTTCGCCAGCGCCCCCTTGTTGGGCGCGAACGCCGGCGGGTCGCAGACCACAAGTTCGAACCGCGCTCCCTCCGCCGCCAGCGCCTGCAGCGCTTCGAAGGCATCGGCCTTCCGAGTCGCGAACCGCTCCGCCACCCCGCTCAGCCGCGCCCCCTCGGCTGCCAGTGCCAGCGCCGGCTCCGAACTGTCCACCCCCAGTGCCGAGGCAGCCCCCGCCGCCAGCGCCGCCAGCGCAAAGCCGCCCGCATGGGTGAAGATGTCGAGCACCCGGCCCCTGCCCGCAAGGCGCGCGGCGAAGGCGTGATTGAACCGCTGGTCGAAATAGAGCCCGGTCTTCTGCCCCCCGGTCACGTCGGCAAGGTAGGTCGCCCCGTTCATGCGAACCGGGATTGGCGCTCCGGCCGCGCCATGGGTGACCTTCAGATACTCGTCCAGCCCCTCGAGCTTTCGGACCCGCGCGGTTGCGTTCACCACCAGGTTCCGCGCCCCCGTTACGCGCAGCAGTGCCGCCGACATCGGCTCCAGCAGACGCTCGGCCCAGGCTGCGTTCGGCTGCACCACCAGCGTCTCGCCATAGCGGTCAACCACCACCCCCGGCAGCCCGTCGCCCTCGGCATGGACCAGCCGATAGAAGGGCGCGTCGAACAGCCGCTCGCGCAGTGCCAGCGCATGGACGAGCCGGAGCGCGAACCAGCCCTCGTCCACCACTGCCCCCGGATCGGCATCCAGCAGCCTGGCCGCGATCGTGCTCTCCGCATTGAAGGCGGCGAGTCCGATCTCGCGCTCGCCTTCGGCCAGCCGCACCAGCGTCCCCGGCGCCAGGTTCTTCGTGCGCCGGTCCAGGGCGATCTCGTCGGCGAAGGCCCAGGGCGCGCCCTCGGCGAGGCGGCGGCCCTTGCCGGGGCGCAGCTTGACGATGGGGCGGTCGGTCTCGGTCATGGTCGGGGCTCCGCTGGCGGGACCTCCTGCTAGCGCGGAACCGCACAAAGGAAAAGGGCGGGCCCCGTCCGGAGCCCGCCCTTCCCGGTCGCCGCTGTCTGGGAGGAACAACGCGGCGGATCAGCCGTTTGCCGCCTGCGCCCTTCAGGCGTGGCGCATCTCCTGCTTCGCAGACTTGCGCGCCACGGCACGCTGCAGCAGCGCCCAGGTGCTGAACATCACGTTCCGCACCGCGGCGGCGCGCATCCGCTTGGCCCGCGCCAGCGCCTGCTCGACCTCGTCCTGGGTCGGGTAGCGCCGTTCGATCTCCTGCATCATCTCGCTCATCTGGTTCGCCTTTCGGTGGCTACTTCAAGATCCCTCGCCGACCGCACGGTCCGGCCGGGTGGATGTCCCAGAGGCCGTCTCCGCTGCGTTCACGGGAAAGGTAGGGCAGGAGCGCTGACTTTTGATCCGCCAAAATTGCATACCGGCTTTTCGCAGGTGCGAACGCATCAGCTTCCCGCGGCAAGTGTATGCCGCGTCTGCATGAACTCCGGCCGCGTCATGCGCCCGTCAGGATAAGCCGACCTCGCTGCCGGTCTTTGACACCGTGACCAGCCAGTCAAACAGGTGCCGCGCATACGAGCGGAAGCAGACGATCTCCCACTCGCGGTCCGCCTTCCGCCAGAACCCGACCGCAATCCCGGCCAGATGGGTGCGCCGCGCGGTGCCGACCGGGAAGGCCGCCGCGGAAAGGTCGACGGGTGCGCCCTTGGCCAGTACCTCGGCCACCCCGGCGCCGGAAAGCGCCAGCACGGCACGGGCGTCAGAGACATTGACCGCCAGGTGATGCTCGCCCGACAGCGCATCATCGAGCGCCGCCACGAGGCCATCCGCCTCGGCGTAGCCGGTGAAGAGCAGAAGCTCGTCCGGCGACATCCAGACCGCCCCGGAGCCCTCCTCGCCGAAGGCGGCCATCAGCGGCAGCGGAACGCCGACGCCGGTTCCGGCCGTGACCGCCGCCTGAAGCTTCGGCGACGTGAGATCGCCGCGCAGCGTCACCTGCCCGACCGGCCCGCGGTCGGCGACTCGGATCGTCTGCCCCGCCTCGGCGATGGCACGGTTCAGCGCGGATTCGGCCTCAGACATTCTGGCGCGCCCCTTCCCTGTCGTAGAAAACCGGATCGACGACCCGCGCCTTCATCACCCTGCCACCCTCCAGCGGGAAGTTCAGTGTTTCTCCCATCCGCCCCGCGCCGCCCTCGATCAGTGCCATGGCGATCGAGCGGTCGAGCGTCGGCGAGAAATAGGTCGAGGTGACGTGGCCTATGGTGCGCATCCGTTCGCCCGGGCCCTTCACCTCGGCGACCGCATGGGCGCCCTCGGGCAGCACCTCCTTCGGGTCCTCGGTGGCGAGGCCGACGAGCTGCTTGCGGTCGGGCCGGATCAGGTCGGCCCGCTCCTGCGCCCGCTTGCCGATGAAGTCCTCCTTCTTCTTCGAAACGGCCCAGCCCAGGTTCAGGTCCTGCGGGATCACCGTGCCGTCGGTCTCGTCGCCGATCATGATGAAGCCCTTCTCGGCCCGCATCACATGCAGCGCCTCGGTGCCATAGGGCATGATGCCATGCGGCTTGCCGGCCTCGAGCAGCGCCTCCCACAGCGCCCGGCCCCGATTGGCCGGGGTGGCGATCTCGAAGCTGAGCTCGCCCGAGAACGAGATCCGGTAGATCCGCACCGGGCAGCCGGCGATCCGGCCCTCTGCATAGCCCATGAAGGGCAGCGCCTCGGCCGAGAGGTCGATGTCTGTCCCTGCTGCCTCGATGACGTGCCGGGCATTGGGCCCGGCGACGGCCACCTGCGCCCATTGCTCGGTGACATTGACGGTGTAGACCCTCAGCGTCCACCACTCGGTCTGCAGCCACTCCTCGAGATGGCCATGCACCCGGTCCGAGCCGCCCGAGGTGGTGTGCAGCAGGAACTCGTCCTCGCCCGTGCGCACCACCACGCCGTCGTCGAACAGGAAGCCGTTCTCGTTGCACATCAGGCCATAGCGGCAGCGTCCGACCTTCAGCGACGACATGACGTTGGTGTAGACGAGGTCCAGGAACCGGCCCGCATCCGGCCCCTTCACCACGATCTTGCCCAGCGTCGAGGCGTCGAGCAGCCCGACCTGTCTGCGCACATTGAGGATCTCGCGGGTGACTGCCGCGTGCCGGTCCTCGCCGGCGCCGCGGTAGCAGAACGGGCGCTGCCAGTCGCCGACCGGCTCGAAATCGGCGCCGTTGGCGGCGTTCCAGTCATGCATCGGCGACCGGCGGACCGCCTTGAACAGCGGCCCCTTGGCCGAGCCGGTGATGGCACCGAAGGAGATCGGAGTATAGGGCGGCCGGAAGGTGGTGGTGCCCACCTCGGGAATCTCCTGCCCAAGCTCGTCGGCCAGCAGTGCGAGGCCGTTGATGTTCGAGAGCTTGCCCTGGTCGGTCGCCATGCCCAGCGTGGTGTAGCGCTTGGTGTGCTCGACGCTCTCGTAGCCTTCGCGGCCGGCCTGGCGCACGTCCGCCGCGGTCACATCGTTCTGGTAGTCGAGAAAATGCTTCGTGCCGTGGGCGAACTTCCCGCGCGAAGGCGTGAACCAGTGGGCGGCGACGGGGGCCATGGCGGGCTCGCGCACTTCCGGCGCAGCGAAGCTCCCGGCCCGGTGGCCGCAATCCGCGGCGGCCGCGCGCCCCGCTGCGACTGCGTCAGAGAGCGCATCGGCGGTGCCGAGATGCCCGTTGGCTGTCCCGGCGCAAACCGTGTTGACCACGCCGTCAGGCCCGATCGGCGCACCGCGCCCGGGTGCGGGTCGGAACATCACCTGACCCGGATCCCAGTCCAGCTTGCCGCCGCAATGGGAATAGAGATGCACCACCGGCGACCAGCCGCCGGACATGGCGACGAGGTCGCAGCCGATCCGCTCGGCAGTACCGCCCATCTGGCCGATCCCGGTGATCCGGCCGATCTCGACGCCCGTCACCCGCCTGCCGCCCAGCACCCTGCCGATGCCGTGGCTCTCGCGGACCGGAATCTGCAGCGCCCGGACCTGCTCGGGCAGCGCACCTCCGACGTCCGGACGCACATCCAGCACCGCGGCCACAGTGGCTCCGGCCTCGTGCAGCGCGATCGCGGTCCGGTAGGCGTCGTCGTTGCTGGCCACCACCACTGCGCGCTGTCCGGGCAGCACGCCCCAGAGCCGGACGTAGTCGCGCACGGCACCCGCCAGCATCACGCCGGGCACGTCGTTGTTGGCAAAGGCCAGCGGCCGCTCGAGCGCGCCCGTCGCCACCACGATCCGACTCGCGCGCACCCGCCACAGCCGGTGGCGCGGCGCACCCGCCTCGCCCGGCCGGTGGTCGGTGACGCGCTCGTAGACCAGTGCATAGCCGTGGTCGTAGAGGCCCGCCGCCATGGCGCGGTTGCGGAGCGTGACGTTCTCCATTTCCTCCAGCGCCGCGACCTGTTCCGCGGCCCAGCCCGCTGCCGGCTGGCCGCCGATCTCGATATCTGTCTCGGTCAGCGCCCGACCGCCCCAGCGGGCAGTCTGCTCGACCAGCAGCACCCTGGCGCCCGCCTCGGCGGCGGCCCGGGCTGCCGCCAGGCCGCTGACCCCGCCGCCCGCCACCAGTACGTCGCAGAATGCGTGGAAATGCTCGTAGCGGTCCGGATCGGGCCCGGTCGGCGGCTTGCCGAGGCCAGCGGCGTTGCGGATCATCGGCTCGTAGAGATGCTTCCAGGCCGCCCGCGGGAACATGAAGGTCTTGTAGTAGAACCCTGCCGAGAACACCGGCGCCAGCGCTGCGATCCGCGCGTTCACCTCGCCGATATCGAAGTTCAGGCTCGGCCAGTGGTTCTGCGACCTTGCGACGAGGCCGGGGTAGAGCTCGGTCGTGGTCGCGCGCTGGTTCGGCTCGAACCGGCCGCCCTCGCCCACACCCATCAGCGCGTTCGGCTCCTCGACCCCGCTGGCCAGGATGCCGCGCGGGCGGTGGTACTTGTAGCTGCGCCCGACCAGAACCCGGTCGTTCGCCAGCAGCGCCGAGGCCAGCGTGTCGCCCTCGAAGCCCCGAAGCGGCTCGCCGTTGAACGAGAAGCTGATCGGCTTAGAGCGGTCGAGCAGGCGCCCGCCGGCGTTCAGTCGATGCGCCATCTCACCACCCCTCCCAGCCGGGCCTCCGGGCCTTGATCGCGTCGATGATGTGCTGCGGTGGCGCACTGGTCTGCGCCGTGTAGGTGCCGAACACCTCCAGCGTCACCGTGCAGCGGGCGGCGTGGAACCACTTGCCGCAGCCATAGGCATGACGCCAGCGCTCGAAATGCACACCCTTCGGATTCTTGCGCGTGAACAGATATCCGGTGAAGTCCTCGTCCGAGGATCCCGCGGCATGACGCTTCAGATGCGCCTCGCCGCCCGGCGCCAGCTCGGTCTCGGCGCAGTCGGCGCCGCAGTTGGGGCAGTGCAGGACCAGCATGTGCGTCTCCGACGGGACTGTGATTCCGGCAGCGGCCCGGTAATGACATGCCCAGCGCCGCGGATCAGGCGCAGACCCGCCATGATTTGATGCATCCGCGACCTGCGCCGCAGCCCTGCGCCCGTGCTGACAGGACCTTGGCCGAATGTTACTGTCAGGCCTGCGTGGCGCAAGAGGACACCGATCCGAAGGCCGGGCAGGAGCATCGGAATTGGCGGAGTTCAAGCAGGCGCCGACCGCTGCAGCACATGCGGAGAGGCAGGACATCGGCGGGATGCCGGATCTGCAGCTTCGAGCTCCTTCGGGGTTCGCCCTGACCGTCTTTGCCATTGCGGCCGTGGGCATTGCCATCGCACTGGTCTGGACAGCAGGGACCAGGCGTCCCTGGCATCGCGAGGGGCGCCCGCACTTCGACGACGCGGACCCGGCTGGCAGCAGCCCCCCGACTGACGATCCGACTGACGATGCCCGGCCCGGCTCCCGCGACGAAAGTCGGCGCCGGGAGCCATAGCCGACCACATCACTCTCGTTAATGGTTGCATTTTAGAAGTTATGCATAAGCAATTGCGTGTATCGCAGACCAACAGCCCACATTAGGCCGCTCCCGTGCCCCATTTGCGACACGATCTCGGGCAAGCATCCGGGTGAGGGGTAGAAGAGCGTGGGGTCTGATCATGGTGTATCTCGCTGCACAGCCGGGCCAAGTGAGCAAGGCAGGCGACGGATTCGAATGGGTCGCGGGCCTCAACGAAGGATTTCTCGGCACCGGTTACTCGACGTCAGTCGAGGTGTCCTTCATCGTGCTGGCGGTCATCGTCCTCTATGTCGGCTTCGCCACGGCAAAATACTTCCTGCGGGGAACCGACCTCGAGGAGACCATCTCCGATCTGTTCGGCCTGCGCGGATAGGGAGCACCCGGCTCCCGCCGGGTGGCGATCGGCCGCTGCCTGTCGCGCCGCCGATCGGGGATCGCTTGGCTCGGACTGAAGCGCGCGGTCTGAAGCGGCATGTTACGTTCTGCCGCGGGCAAACTGCAAAGCGACACCCGCAGATGCCCGGACGGTCGCCTTCCCGGATCGTCCGCGCGCCAGGCCGGATCGGTTGCCGGCCGCACCCCCGAATTGCGGGTCCCTGACCTGCGGTCGATCAGTTGCCCGTCGTCGTGGTTCCGCCCGCCGTGCCGCCCTGCGTTGCGGTGCCGCCCTGGGTCCCAGTGCCTGTCTGGGTCCCAGTGTCTGTCTGGGCCGTCGCGGCAGGCGCGGGGGCCTGCGCCTGTTCCGGCGCGCTGCCGGGCCTGAGATAGATGTAACCTGCCACTGCGAGCACGATAACGACGACGACGGCAATGATGACATTCTGATTCATGGAATGCTCCTCACCCGTTCCGGGCGTCAACTGCCGGGCGCGGATCGCGCCGGGCATCCGCTTGATGTGTGGAGCGTCCCGCCGCGCTTCAAGCCCCGCACCGGGGCCAGGTGCAGCCGGTGCGTGCGTCAGTGCGCCACCGCCGCCGCAACGGACTCGTCGATCATCCGGCCGTCGCGGAACCGTTCCAGGCTGAACGGCCCGGCGATCTCGTCGGGCTCCCCCTTCGCCACCGTCGCTGCCATCGCCCAGCCCGAGCCGGGGATCGCCTTGAACCCGCCGGTGCCCCAGCCGCAGTTGATGAAGATGCCCTCGACTGGCGTCTTGCCGATGATCGGCGAGCGGTCGCCGGTCATGTCAACGATGCCGCCCCACTGGCGCAGCATCTTCAGCCGCGAGATGATGGGGAAGGTCTCGCAGAGCGCCCGCACCGTGTCCTCGACATGCTGGAAGCTGCCGCGCTGGGTGAAGGCGTTATAGCCGTCCGAGCCGCCGCCGATCACCAGTTCGCCCTTGTCGGACTGGCTCATGTAGCCATGCACCGTGTTCGCCATCACCACGACGTCGAGGCAGGGCTTGATCGGCTCCGAGACCAGCGCCTGCAGCGGCACCGACTCGATCGGCAGCCGGAAGCCGGCCATCTCGGCCAGCACGCCGGAATGGCCGGCAACGACGATGGCGAGCTTGTCGCAGCCGATCGCGCCGCGGGAAGTGCGGACGCCCGTCACCCTCCCGCCTTCGGTGTCGATGCCGGTCACCTCGCAGCGCTGGATGATGTCGACGCCGAGATCCGAGGCGGCGCGGGCATAGCCCCATGCGACAGCGTCGTGCCGTCCGGTGCCGCCGCGGGGCTGCCACAGCCCGCCCAGCACCGGGTAGCGCGGCCCCTCGATGTTGATGATCGGCACGAGCTCCCGGATCCGCTCGCGGCTGACCAGCTCGGAGTTGATCCCCGCCAGCCGGTTCGCATGCGCGGTGCGCTTCCAGGCGCGCAGCTCGTGCTCGGTCTGCGCCAGCATCAGCACGCCGCGCGGGCTGAACATCACGTTGAAGTTCAGCCTCTGGCTCAGTTCCTCATAGAGGTCGTGCGACAGCTTGTAGATGGCGGCCGATGCCGGCTGCAGGTAGTTCGAGCGGATGATCGTGGTGTTGCGCCCGGTGTTGCCGCCGCCGAGCCACCCCTTCTCCAGCACCGCGACATTGGTCAGCCCGTGGTTCTTCGCCAGGTAATAGGCAGTCGCCAGCCCGTGTCCGCCGGCGCCGATCACGATGACCGCGTAGCGCGGCTTCGGATCCGGACTGCGCCAGGCGCGCTCCCAGCCATGGTGATAGCTGAGCGCCTCTTTCGCGACGGCAAAGGCGGAATAGCGTTTCATGGCTCGCTCCGTTGCGGCACATGCGGGCCGCTCTCGCCGTCCGGGGTTAGACCAAGGCGCCTGCCTCTGCCTAGGGGAATCCGTCACCTGATTGATCCCGCGCGACATGCACCGCCACGACGTGCAAAGGTTGTGTCTCGCCGCCGGCGCTTGGCGGTTGAATGCGCCCTTTGGCAGGCTTAGGTGTGTCCGCGACGGGCAGCGCCGGTGCGCCGCCAGGCAGGGGAGCCGGGGATGCTGTTGTTCTATGCCGTTGCCGGCGCGCTCGCCCTGGTGACCGGATTGGCCCTCGCCGGGCCAATCCTGCGCGGCCGGGGCAGCGCCGAGACCCGGGCGGCGCAGGATGCCCGGCTCTACCGCGACCAGCTCGGTGAGATCGAGCGAGACTGCGCGCGCGGCTTGATTTCCGGCGATGCGGCGAAGAGTGCCCGGGCCGAGATCTCGCGCCGCCTGCTTGCAGCCGCGGCACGCGCCGAGGCGGGGGGCACACTCGCGCCCGCACCGCGGCTGCCCTCCGGCGTGATCGCCGCCGCCGCCCTGATCGGTGCCCCATCGCTCGCGTTCACGGTGTATCTCGCCAACGGCTCACCCGATATGCCGGACCGTCCTCATGCCCTTAGGCAGGCCATGGCCCGGCAGGCGCAGCCGAGCCAGCACGACGCCGAGGCCGCAGTCGCTCCGCCGGCTGCGCAACAGCCTTCGGCCGAATCCGAGGAGTTCGCCCGGCTCATCGCGCAACTCGAGGAGGTTCTGGCCGCGCGCCCGGACGACGTGCAGGGACTGCGGCTCCTCGCCGGCGGCTATGCCCGCCTCGGTCGCAATGCCGAGGCCTGGCGCGCCTACGAGCGCCTGGTCCGGCTGGTGGGCGCCGACAGCGAGCCGAACCTCCTTGCCGACCAGCTCGGCGCAATGGTCGCGGCGGCCGGCGGCTATGTCTCGCCCGAGGCGCGCGCCGTGCTCGCCGAGGCGGACGCGCGCATCCCGGACAATCCTATGGTCCGCTATTATGGCGCCTTGGCTCTGGCTCAGGCCGGCGAGATCGCCGGAGCGGTCGCTGCGTGGGAGAAGCTGAGGGCCGAGTCGCCGCCAGATGCACCTTGGCTGGAAGTCGTCGATGCCATGCTGGCCGAAGCGCACGCCATGCTGGCGCCCGGGATTACGGCACCGGTGACACCCGGACCCGGTGCCGACGATGTCGCGGCCGCGGCCGAGCTTTCCCCGGATGAGCGCCAGACAATGATCGAGAGCATGGTGATGCGGCTAGAGACCCGGCTCGGCGCCGAGGGCGGCTCGGTCGAGGAGTGGGTCCGGCTGATCAATGCCCTTGTCCAGCTCGGCCGTCCCGAGGACGCACAGCGCGTCTACGGTCAGGCCCGCGCAGCGATCACCGATCGGACCGAGGCCGGATTCCTGCGCGAACAGGCGCTGCTGCTGGGGGTGCCCGTCGAATGACCGGGGCGATCCAGGATGATCTTGCCGGGCTGGCGGCCACGCGAGGCGCGCTGCTGGGGCTCGATCTCGGGACAAGGAGGATCGGCGTCGCCGTCAGCGATTCCCTCCGCCTGACCGCCACAGCTCTGGAAACGATACCGCGGGCGAAATTCGCTGCAGAATGCGCGCGCCTCGAATGTATCGCCGCCGGGCGTGACATCGCCGGAATCGTCGTCGGCCTACCCCGCAACATGGACGGCTCCGAGGGGCCGCGCGCGCAGTCGGCCCGCGCCTTCGCGCGCAACCTGGCCGGTCGGCTCGGCCGCCCGGTCGCGCTCTGGGACGAGCGGCTGAGCACGGTCGCCGCCGAGCGTGTGCTGATCGAGGCGGATTCATCGCGGAAGCGTCGCGCCGAGGTGATCGACAAGCTCGCTGCCGCGATTATCCTCCAGGGCGCGCTCGACCGTCTCGCGGCCCTGCGTTGCGAGGGCATGGATGACTGACGAGATCTGGAAACGCGACGAGATCGAGAGCCCCTGCATCAAGGTCTGCGTCGTCCATCCGGAGACGCGCCTTTGCGTCGGATGCCGCCGCTCGATCGACGAGATCAGCCGCTGGTCGCGCATGACAGCCGACGAACGTCGCGCCGTCCTCGCTGCCCTCCCGGGTCGCAATCCGGGCAGCGGGCGGCGCGGCGGCTCGGGCGCCCGCCGGGCAGGACGCAGGGGATGATCCGGCTTCCGGTTTGCCCACCGTTTGCCGCAATCGCGTGCTACTCGTCTCAGGGACCGAGCCTC
This sequence comes from Limibaculum sp., assembly GCA_039805905.1. GTDB lineage: Bacteria > Pseudomonadota > Alphaproteobacteria > Rhodobacterales > Rhodobacteraceae > Thermohalobaculum. Next base: position 755,064 of record JBDIVM010000002.1, read on the forward strand.
GGTGCTGCAAGTCTGCCGGAATTCCGAGATGGACCGACCGGCGCGGACTGTAGGACCGAGCAGGACAGGAGCAATACGGCGAAGACATGCTGTTCTGGCCCATACTGGTCATTGCAGTGTCGGTGCTGGTCCTGATTGTCGTCGGACCGCCATCCGACGGCATCCACGATCCCAGCCTCTACCGTACGCAGATCGCCTACGGAGCGGTGCTGGCCGTGCTTCTCGCTTTCTTCAGCATCGGTCGGATCCTGCTGCGCGGCGGCCGCCGGGCGGTCATCCACCTTGCCGTCTGGATCGGAGCCGCAGGTGGCCTCGGAACCGCCTTCCTCTTCCAGGACGAGGCCGCAAGGGTCGTTGACAGGATTCGCGCAGAACTCGTTCCGACCGTCGCGGTCTCGCGATCCGAGGGGACCGAGCTTCGCCGCGCCTGGGACGGGCATTACCGCGCCGAGGCCGAGGTCAACGGTATCGACATCACCCTCATGATCGACACGGGCGCCTCGATGGTCCTGATTCCGTTCGAGGAGGCGGCCCGGATCGGCATCGACCCCAGGGCACTCGAATACTCGATTCCGGTGACCACGGCCAACGGTCGCTCGTCGGTTGCGCCCGTCACCCTCAGCTCGATCAAGATCGGCGCGATCGCCGTGTTCGACGTGCCGGCGGCGGTCGCACAGCCTGGACGACTGAAGACCGGACTTCTCGGCATGAGCTTCCTCGACAGACTGGACGAGACGACGTTCAGGGGCGACCGGCTGATCCTCCGGCAGAACGGTTCTCCGGACGGCCTTCGCGACGAGATCCTGATAAACGTCAACTGACGCGCACGACTCAGGGCCGCGCAAGCCAGGACGCGGGTGCCTCGCAAGCCGGAAGCTCGGGCCGAAAATAGGCGATCATTCGAGACCGAGTTTCCCCGGAGCAACCCCACGGCGCGACGCCGTGCAGCACCAGGCGGTGCGCGAGATAGGCTTCCCCGGGCAGCGCGTGAACCTCCACGCGAGCGCATCTCTCGAGGGCCTCGCGCCGGGCATCGACATAGGCTTCGGTGATGTCCTCGGCTGCCCAATCCGCCGGATCGATCCCGGCGAAGCGTTCGCGGAACGCCTCGCGCATGAGTTCATGGGAGCCCTCGTAGACCGTAAACGGTGCGGCATCCGGGGCCACCCGGGTCAGCGGAATGCCGAGGATGAAGGCATGGGTCTCGCCGAGCCTGCGGCGGCGCCCGGGATCGGAGCGCCTGAGTCCGTCCACATGGGCCGCGTCCTTGTTGCGCCGGAACCGGAAGGCCGCGTCGCTCTCGCCCTCCCAAGGCTGCGGATAGCCCGGGAAGCAGATCGACACCTGCGCGCGGTCCCAGGCAATCTCCCTCAGGCCAAGATCGTCGGCCACGAAATCGACCGCCCGGCCGGCAAGCGGCGGCACACCCTGCGCCGGCACGGCACCCTCGACATCGTTCGGCAGCGCATTGACACCCGCGAACCAGGTGCCACCGCAGCGCAGCCAGCGGGCACGCAGGGCCGGCTCGTCCAGCGTCGCCTCGGCGACAGGCCGGGCGGACTCGGCCCATTCTGCCAGCGCCGGGTCATACCCGAACCGGCACCAGCCGCGCTCGAAGAACTGCCGCGCCTGACCCTTCACCGGACCGCCCGTCCCTATGCCGCCGCAGCACTCGGCGGCACGACCGCCGCCAGTGCCTCCTCGACGAGCGCCAGGCCGGCACCGCGCAGATGTGCACCCTCAGAGAGGATGCGCCGCCAGCGCCGCGCTCCGGGGCGCCCGGCGAAGGCGCCGAGCATGTGCCGGGTAATCTGGGCGAGCCGCGTGCCGGAAGCGAGTTCGGCCTCGATGTAGGGAAACATCGCCCGCACGGCATCCGCCGCCGAGACCTTGGGCACCGGCGCGCCGACGATGATGGCATCCATCCCGGCCAGAACCGCAGCCGGCTCATGATAGGCCGCCCGCCCGATCATCACGCCGTCAAAGCCCTCGGCGAGGTGCCGGCGCGCCGCCGCCAGCGAGGCGATGCCCCCGTTGAGCACGATGGCGAGCGCGGGCCGGGCCGCCTTCACGCGCTTCACGAGACCATAGTCGAGCGGCGGCACATCGCGATTCTGCTTCGGGCTCAGCCCCTCTAGCCAGGCCTTCCGGGCGTGGACCGCGAAGATGCGAACCCCGGCCGCCGCCACCCGGTCGATGAAATCGGGGAGCACCACCTCCGGGTTCTGGTCATCGACGCCGATCCGGCACTTGACCGTGATAACGGGTCCCGCCGGCCCTGCAGCGGCGATCATCGCCGCGGCACAGTCGGCCACCAGACCCGGCGAGCGCATCAGGCAGGCGCCGAAGGTGCCCGACTGCACCCTGTCCGAGGGACAGCCGACATTGAGGTTGATCTCGGAGAACCCAAACTCCGAGGCGATCTGCACCGCCTCGGCGAGCTCGCTCGGGTCGGACCCGCCGAGCTGCAGGGCGAGTGGGCGCTCTGCCGGATCGTGGCGCAGCACATGCGCGGGATTGCCATGCACGACCGCTGCGGCGGTCACCATCTCAGTGTAGAGACGTGCCCGGCGCGTGAACTGCCGGTGAAACATCCGGCAATGCCGGTCGGTCCAGTCCATCATCGGCGCGACGGACAGACGGGAAACGGCCAGCATTTCATTTTTTATCTTTATATCGGCCATTTGTCTCTCGATTATGCGTTTCACTCCGCATTGATTTCCGACCAGTGACCCACCTCTGCCATGGTTTGCGACAATTGTCGCAACCTCAGTCGTGAGCCTGTCTCCTCACGGGTACCATCATCAGGTGCAAGCGGAAAGAAGTCGCAACGAACCGGCCTGGTTAGTGTCCGAGGACGTGGTGGAGATTCAGCACACGACGACGGAGTAGCCGTGGGTGACCGACCTGCCGCGTCGCACGGTGCGGGTCTACATCCAGGAGGGCCTGGCCGGCAGGCCGGAAGGGGCGAAGCGCGGGGCCTACTACACCCGCGGCCACCTCGAGCAGCTGCTGACCATCCGCAATTGGCAGCGGGCCGGCCTCAGCCTGGAACGGATCCCGGAACTGGTCTCCGGGCCGGGGGGACGAAGCCAACCTCCCACCGGAATGCCCCCGGCGTCCCGGTGACGTCACCGTGCGGAGACACGTCCTGCTCCGGCCGGGTGTCGAGCTTGCCATCGAACCGGGCATGGCGGGACTGACGCCGGAAGAGGTGCGCGCGCTCGCCAGGCAGGCAGCGGAACTTTTGGGCCGATTGAAGAAGGAGACACCATGATGAAAGCGGGCGTGGCAGCGGTGCTGGAAAGTGCCCATGGCGAGACGATCATCCTCGAGGAGGTACGGGCCGAGGTGACCGTCAACGATCCCCTGGCCGAAGTGACGGTCGAGCAGCGGGACCGCAACCCGGACGATATCAACGTCGAGGCGGTCTACACGTTCCCCCTGCCGCTCGACGGCGTACTTCTCGGCTTCGAGGTCGCGATCGGCGACCGCAGGCTCTCCGGCACCATCGTCGGGAAGGCCGAGGCCGAGCGCCGCTACGAGCATGCGATCACCGATGGCGATGCCGCCGTCCTGCTCGAAGAGGCCGAGCCCGGGTTCTACACGGCGAGCGTCGGCAATCGGATGCCGGGCTAGACCGCCACGATCCGCTTCCGTTATGGCCTTCTCCTGCACTGGAACGGCGACCGGGTGCGGATCGCGCTGCCGACCACCATCGCGCCGCGCTATGGCGACCTGGCGTCCGAAAGACGCGTCCCAGAACCCCAAATTCAGGGTCCCGGCGCGACAGGCCACGGCTAAGTCCCGGACATGCCGCAGACATTCTGCCCGACAGGAAAGTGTAGTTATTTCAAGCGGTCAAGTGGTGGGCGGTACTGGGCTCGAACCAGTGACCCCAGCGATGTGAACACTGTGCTCTACCAACTGAGCTAACCGCCCACGCGGCGCCTCCTATACGCGCGCCCAGGCGCGAGCGTCAAGCTGTTTCGGCACTTGCCGGGCAGAGCCGCTCGAGCAGCGGGGGCACCTCGTCGAAGTGGTCGACGACGGCTTCGGGGGCCAGTTCCGCAAGTGGCTCGGCGGCGAAGCCGAAGCTCACCAGGATGCAGGGAACCCCCGCCGCCCGCGCCGTCGCGAGGTCGGTCAACGTGTCGCCAAGCATCACCGAGCGCGCGGGCAGCGCCCCGGCGCGCCGGGCGGTCTCCGCCAGATGGGCAGGATCAGGCTTGCGCACGGGCAGGCTATCGGCGCCGAGGACGGCGCCGAACCGGTCGAGGACACCGAGGCTCGCGAGCAGCGCAACCGCCAGCCGCTCGGGCTTGTTGGTGCAGACGCCGAGCCGCCAGCCCGCGGCCACGAGGGTATCGAGACAGTCCGTGACCCCGTCGAACAGTCGCGTATGGTGGTGCAGTCGCGTCTCGTACACCTTGAGGAATCCCGGATAGATGTCGTCGGCGATCGCCTCCGACTCCGCAGCCCCGGGCGGCGCCGCCAGGAGCGAGAGCGAGCGGCGGATCATCGAGCGCGCGCCCCGCCCCGCAAAGGCCCTGTCGCGGCCGAGATCGAGCAAAGGCAGCCCGCGGGGGCCAAGCACGTCGTTGGCCGCGGCAAGCAGATCGGCCGCCGTGTCGGCCAGGGTCCCGTCCAGATCGAAGATCGCACCCCGCATGCCTGACTGTCCCTGTCCGGCGCAACTCGCGCGCTCCCTGCACCTGCGCCACCAGCCGCCTGTATCATTCAGCCGCGGCGCGCAGTTAATCCCTCGCAAACACCCGCAGGCACAGATTCCGCGCAGCGGCACTCTTTCTATAGTGGCACCGTCCCGGTATATGGCAGGCATGACAGGAAAGAACAGCCCCGCGCGGCCGAGCGCCGTGGTCATCCTCGCCGCCGGCAAGGGAACCCGGATGCGCTCTGACCTGCCGAAGGTCCTGCATGCAATCGGCGGAGCGCCAATGCTGCATCACGCGATGCGATCGGCCCTCGCACTCGCTCCGGAGCGTCTCGCCGTGGTCGTCGGCAATGGAGCGGAGGCGGTGGCTGCGGCCGCACGGAACCTCGTCCCCGATGCGAGCATCTGCAAGCAGTCCGAACAGCGTGGCACTGGCCATGCGGTGCGCATGGCGGCCGAAGCGATGGCCGGCTTCGAGGGCGACCTCTTTGTCCTCTTCGGCGACACTCCCTTCATCGAGTCGGGGACGCTGCACCGGATGAAGGCCGCACGCGCAGCCGGCGCCGACATCGTCGCCCTCGGCTTCGAGGCGGTCGAGCCCGGCGGCTACGGCCGCATGGTCACCGGCGCCGGCGACAGTCTGGAGCGGATCGTCGAGGTGAAGGATGCCACTGCCGCCGATCTGGCGATCACGCTATGCAACTCGGGTGTCCTCGCCGCTGACTCCCAGACCCTGTTCTCGCTCCTCGCGGGGCTTCGCAACGACAATGCCAAGGGCGAGTACTACCTCACCGACGTGGTTGCCCTCGGCCGCGCCCGCGGCCTCGATGCCCGGATGGTGCGCTGTGCCGAGATGGAGACGCTCGGCATCAACGATCGGGTCGGGCTTGCCGCGGCCGAAGCGGCGTTCCAGTCCCGTGCACGCCGCGCCGCCATGCTCGGCGGAGCGACCATGACCGCGCCGGACACGGTATATCTCGCCTGGGACACGGCGATCGGCCGCGATGTCACCATCGGCCCGAACGTGGTCATCGGCCCCGGCGTCACCATTGCCGACGGCGCCACAATCGGTGCCTTCTGCGACCTCGGGGACTGCGAGATCGGCCCCGGCGCCAAGGTCGGACCCTTTGCCCGGCTGCGCGGCGGGGTGAAGGTCGGCGCGGGCTGCCGGATCGGCAATTTTGTCGAGATGAAGAATGTCGAGCTTGGCGAGGGTGCCAAGGCCAGCCACCTCGCCTATGTCGGCGACGCGTCGGTCGGGCCGGGCGCCAACATTGGCGCCGGCAGCGTCACCTGCAACTATGACGGCTTCGCCAAGCATCGCACCGAGATCGGCGCAGGGGCCTTCATCGGCACAAACTCCTCGCTGGTCGCGCCGGTCAGGGTTGGCGAGAACGCCTATGTCGGCACCGGCACCGTGGTCACCCGGGACGTACCGGACGACGCGCTTGCGCTTGCGCGTACGCCGCAGACGAACCGCGAGGGCATGGCCTTGCGCCTGCGCGAGCAGATGCGGGCGAGGGCGGAGAAGAAGAGAACGAAGAATACGTAGAACACGAGGCAACGGGCAGGAGTTCGGATCATGTGCGGAATCGTCGGTGTCCTCGGCCAGCTCGAGGCCGCGCCGCGCATCCTCGACGCGCTGAAGCGGCTTGAATACCGCGGTTATGACAGCGCCGGACTGACCACGCTTCAGAATGGCCTGCCGATCCGGCGGCGCGCGGTCGGCAAGCTCACCGAGCTCATCAAGCTGGTGGCCCGTGAGCCGGCCGCCGGGACTGCCGGAATCGGCCATATCCGCTGGGCGACCCATGGCGCACCGAACGTCGCCAATGCCCATCCCCATGCCGCCGGACCGGTTCATGTCGTCCACAATGGCATCATCGAGAACTTCCGCGAGCTGCGCGCCGAACTCGGGTCAGCCGGCATCCGGTGCGAGACCGAGACCGACACCGAGGTGGTGGCCCGGCTCGTCGCCCGCGAGATGGAAGCCGGCTGCACGCCGGCCGAGGCAGTCGCGGCGACCCTGCCGAAGCTCCAAGGCGCCTTCGCGCTCGCCTTCCTGTTCAAGGACGAGCCAAATCTGATGATAGCTGCCCGCAACGGCTCGCCGCTGGCGATCGGCTGGGGCGAGGACGAGATGTTTGTCGGCTCCGACGCACTGGCGCTCTCGCCGATGACGCCACGCATCACCTATCTCGAGGACGGCGACTGGGCGGTACTGACGCGCGCCGGAGCCCGCATCTTCGATCGTGAAGGCCATGCGGTCGAGCGCAGGGCGCGGATTGTCTCGGTGGATTCCGACCTGGCCGACAAGGGCATCCACCGGCACTTCATGCTCAAGGAGATACACGAGCAGCCGGCAGTGCTGAACCATGTGCTCTCGCGTTACGTCGCGGCTGACCGGTCGCGGATCAGCTCGCCGGCCGAAGCCCTCGACTGGGAGCAAATCAGCCGCGTCCTTCTCATCGGATGCGGAACGGCGGCCTATGCCGGGCATGTGGCGAAGTACTGGTTCGAGCAAATCGCCGGCCTGCCCGCCGATGTGGATATCGCGTCCGAGTTCCGCTACCGCCGGTCTCCGGTCGCGGGGTCGGAGCTGGCGATCTTCGTCAGCCAGTCCGGCGAGACCGCCGACACGCTCGGCGCCCTGCGGCAGCTGTCCGGCCGGGTCGCGGCGACCGTCGGGCTGGTCAATGTGCCCGAGAGCGCCATCGCCCGCGAGGCGGGCCTGCTTCTCCCCACCCTCGCCGGGCGTGAGATCGGCGTCGCCTCGACCAAGGCGTTCACCTGCCAGCTCCTGACGCTCGCCTGCACGGCGATTCTCGCCGCCCGCCGGCGCGGCCGCATCGGGGCTGACCGCGAGCGCGAGCTGATCGCGGGGCTCCTCGAGCTTCCGCGGCTGGTTGCCGACACCCTCGCCCAGGAAGCCAGGATCGCCGCGATCGCGGGCGAGCTCGCCAACGCACGCGACATCCTGTTCTTCGGCCGGGGCCAGATGTTCCCGATCGCGCTCGAGGCGGCCCTGAAGGTCAAGGAGATCAGCTACATCCATGCAGAGGGCTACGCATCGGGCGAGCTCAAGCACGGACCCATCGCACTCATCGACGAAACCGTTCCGGTGGTGGTGATCGCGCCCAGGGACGACCTCTTCGAGAAGACCATCTCGAACATGCAGGAGGTGATGGCCCGCGCCGGCCGCGTGGTGCTGATCACCGACCCGGCAGGCGAGGCCTCCGGCGGCGAGGGCGCGTGGCGGCTCATCGGCATCCCGTCCTGCGCTCCGCTCGCGGCCCCGATCCTCTATTCCGTCCCCGCCCAGCTCCTTGCCTATCACACCGCCGTCGCGAAAGGCACCGACGTCGACCAGCCAAGAAATCTCGCCAAATCAGTAACGGTGGAGTAAAGTGCGGCCAATTCCCGGTTGGGTATAGTAGGACAGGAAAGGATCAGCCATGCGGGGTATCCTCATGCTGCTGCCGTGCATGCTGGTTGCCGGGTGTCTCGGCCTTGCCAAGACCGATAAGGCCGAAGCCCCGCCGGCCGTGCCGCTCAATGACGACGGGTGCTATACGGTCGATCTGTTTACCAAGATCAGCGTCGAGAAGCCGGCGACCGACCTGCCGGACGGGTATCGGGATTTCCTCGGTTCCTGGGGCGGCGGCGCCTGGAACGACGTCTGGTGCCACGAACTCCTGATCAGCAAGGTCGAGAAGGACGGTCGGGTCGAATTCGTCGACATGCATGCGCCCTACGAACCCTGGGCCCAGCCTGCCACCGCATTCCGGCGCGTCGGGCGCATCGACGACAAGGGAATCCTGCGCTTCGCCTATGGCACGGAGCGGATCACCTACCGGATCGAGAACGGCAAGCTGATCGGCCATCGCAGCGGCATCCTCGGCGATCTCCACGTGGCATTGAAGCGCAAGGGCGTACCGCCTCTGCCGACGCCGCGGCCGGTGCGCGTCGCTCAGGCGGTATCCACGTCGGGAAGCTGAGAGAGGGCGCCTGCGGGCCGCGACGAGCGTGTTTGCCCGGTGCACGGGCGCGAAGCATCCTTCAATTCAGCGTCACCACCACTTCGTTCTCGCGCCAGGCCGACGGAAGCCAGGGAGCGGTGTTGCCCGTCATGGTGAAATCGCCCTTGTGCGCGATATCCCTCGAGGCGAGCCAGAAATCGAGCTTCGAGGCCTGCTCGCGCATCGCTGCTTCGCTCGGTTCGCCGGGGAAGCGGATCGCCGCCACCCGTCGCTCGGGCAACTCGATGACCCTCACCCGCTGATCGATCGGCGCCGGCGCGTTCTCGACGCTCATTTCAACCGGCAGCAGGAATGTCGTGGTCCAGCCGGCGCTCCCGTCATCCCGAACCATCACCGGCCCGGTGATCGGAATTGCCTCCGGCACGACGTTCTCGCCCAGGAAGTAACGTTCGAGCTTGATGTAGCCTTCCTGCACCGCCTTGCCGTAATTTCCCCGGGCACTGTACTGCGCCACCGACCGGGCGCGGTAGTTCCGGATCTCGAACTCGTTCTCGGCACTCGCGACCGAATAGGCAGGCGTCTCGTTCTCGGCCGATGTGGTCTGCATGCAGCCGGAAACCGCGGCCACAGCGATCGCCATCCCCGCCAGGCGCATCGCCATCATCCTCATGCGTCCCCACTCCAGCTAACTTGCTCCTCTGTGAGCACTATATATCAAACAGAGAGTTGGAACAAATTTCTCACGAAAGAGTCGAAAAATATGCGGCGTCGCGCCGGGTCGGTCATCCATCTTCCGGGAAACGTGTCAGACCATCGGCCGCGGCAAACCACGGAATCTCGCTCGAGGTCCAGATATGCCGGTCGGGTGGCACCAGCGAGGGATCGTCCAGTGTCCCGCTGTTGAGCGACACATGGGCTGGGTCGCGGGCGTCGCGGAATTCGACCTGACCGCCGCAGACCGGGCAGAACCGACGCTCGCCATGCTCGGACGAACCGTAGACCGCCGGCTCCCCGGACACATACCGGAATCCGGCCGCCGGCAGCAGGACATAGGTCTGCGCAGGCGCGCCGGACGAGCGCTGGCACATCCGGCAGTGGCACCAGCCGGCCACGCCGGGCTCACCCTCGAATGCATAGCGGACAGCACCGCAGAGGCAGCCCCCCGCCAGCCTCATGCCGCACCCCCGGCCGCCATGTCGCGGGCGCGCAACTCGCGGCGCATGATCTTGCCGGTAGCGGTCACCGGCATCCGGTCGATGAACTCGACGAGGCGCGGGGCTGCATGGGGGCTGAGTCGCGTACGTACACGTGCGATCAGCTCCGCGGCCAGCGCTTCGCTGCCCGCGGTCCCGGGCGCCAGAGTGACATAGGCCTTGACGATCTCGGTCCGGACCGGGTCGGGGATACCTACGCAGGCGGCCATCGCCACCGCCGGATGCCCGGTCAGGCAGTTCTCGATCTCGCTCGGCCCGATGCGGTAGCCCGACGAGGTGATCACGTCGTCGGCGCGCGAGGCGAACCAGAAGTAGCCGTCGGCGTCCATCGCGCCCTCGTCGCCGGTGCGCATCCACTCCCCCGAGAACTTCTCGGCGGTCTTCTCGGGCGCACCCCAGTATTCGAGGAACATCGCGGCATCGCCGCGCCGAACCGCGATTTCGCCGGTCCCGCCAGACGGCACAGGGCTCCCCTCGCTGTCAAGGATGGCGACCTCCGAGCCAGGGAACGCCTTGCCCATCGACCCGGGCCTCACCTCCATGATCGAGGCACAGTTGCCGACCACGAGGTTGCACTCGGTCTGCCCGTAGAACTCGTTTATCGTGAGTCCCAGCGCGCCCCTGCCCCATTCGAGCACACCCGCACCCAGGCTTTCGCCACCCGAACCCACGGAGCGGAGCGTCAGGCCGAAACGCCCGGGCCGCTCGACCCCGCGCATCAGCTTCAGCGCGGTCGGCGGCAGGAAGGTGTTGCGCACTTCCATCCGCGCCATCAGCTCGAAGGCCTTCTCCGGATCGAACTTCTCCATGCGGTGTGCGACCAGCGGCACGCCGAAGCGCAAGCTGGGCATCGCGATGTTGCAGAGGCCGCCCATCCACGCCCAGTCGGCGGGCGTCCACATCCGGTCGCCGGGCTGCGGGAAGAACTCGTGCGTCACCTGCACACCCGGCAGGTGACCCAGCAGCACCCGGTGCGCGTGCAGCGCCCCCTTGGGCGGGCCGGTGGTGCCGGACGTGTAGCAGATGAACGCCGGGTCCTCGGGGCCGGTATCGGCCATCTCGAACCCGTCGCGCGCCTTTCCCAGCTCCTGCCAGAAGCCCCAGGCGCCCGGCCCGGGCCGGTCGATCGAGAACACCGACTCCAGCGCCGGCAGCCGCTCGCGGATCGCCGTGATCTTCGGCAGGTTCGCCTCGTCGGTCACCAGTGCCTTCGCGCCCGAGTTCGTCAGCCGGTACTCCAGCCCCTCCTCGCCGAAAAGCGTGAAAAGCGGCAGCGCGATGGCACCTAGCTTGTAAATGGCAAGATGAGCGAGGATCGTTTCCGGCACCTGCGGCAGCAGCACCGCGACCCGGTCACCGCGCTTGACCCCGTGCTCGGCCAGCGCATTGGCGAAGCGGTTCGAGGCACGCGAGAGCTGGCCGTAGGTGTAGTTACGGACCTCCCAGTCGGGCCTCAGATAGATGAGTGCCAGCTTCTCGGGCTCGGTCGCGGCCCATTTCTCGCACATGTCCCAGGCAATGTTGTAGCGCGCCGGCATGCTCCAGCGGTGCGCTGCGGAGAGCGCCTCCCAGCTGCCGGCACGTGTGACCTCGTTCATGGGTGCGACGTCCATGGGCGGGAGGCTAGACCAGCGCCCGGGCGCGGGCAATCACCTCGTCGGGCGGGATCAGCACCAGCTTGCCGGTGTGGCGCTTGGCGAGGAAATCGCGCTGCGCCTCGGCGATGTCGCGCAACGGATAGGTCCGAGCGACCAGCGGGCGGATTTCGTGGCGCTCGATATAGCCGATCAGGTTGTCGAACACCGCGTCGTCCTGATATGTGCAGCCATAGAAGGTCAGATCCTTGAGGTAGAGAGTGCGCATGTCGAGCTCGACGATCGGGCCGGCAATCGCGCCGGAGGTCACATAGCGACCGCCGACCTTCAGCACGTCCAGGAGCCTCGGCCAGTTCGGCCCTGCGACAAGATCGACCGCCAGATCGACCGAATCGCGCCCGAGAGCGGCCACCAGATCGGCGTCGCGGCCGAGCACGCGGTCTGCCCCGAGCCCCGCCACCTCGGCCGCCTTGTCCGCGCCGCTCAACGCAATCACTTCCGCGCCCCGGCGCTTCGCGAGCTGCACCGCTGCCGAGCCGACGCCGCCCGAGGCGCCGGTGACCAGCACCCGCTCGGCGCCGCACCGCGACCGGTGCAGCATGTTCTCGGCCGTCGACCAGGCGCAGGGGATCGAGGCCAGTTCGGCGTCCGACCACCCGCAGTCGACCCGGTAGGTCTCCGAGTCCGCCGCCTTCATGTACTGGGCGAAGGCGCCGTCGAACTCCGAGCCGAGCGTCACGGTCGCAAACGGCCGGTCGCGCACGCCGTGGCGCTGCATGGTACGCACGATCACGCGCTCGCCGATCCGGGCGGGATCGACCGCCGCGCCGACGGCGACGATCCGCCCGCAGCAATCCGCTCCCTGTATTCGCGGGAAGACCAGCGGCACCCCTGTCCAGCCTCCCTCGGCCGCGCCGGTGGCCGAGTCCGCGCTGGACGTCCTGGCCCCGGTCGCGCCCCGAACCGCCTTCGAATACCAGCCCGTGCGGGTATTGATGTCGGTATTGTTCACCCCTGCCGCTGCAACCCGGATCAGCACCTCGTCCGGTCCCGGCGCGGGCACTGGGACATCCTCGCGGTAGACGAGCTTCTCGGGACCGCCATGCCCGGTCAGCAGCACCGCGGCCATGCGGGCGGGAATGTCATTCACGGCCGCGCGCCCTGGCGACGGACTGTGCGATCACGCACAGCATCTCGAACATCATGTTGGCCGCCGTCACCGCGGTGATCCCCGACGGATCGTAGCAGGGTGCGACCTCACAGATATCGGCCCCTACGACGTCGAGGCCGCCCAGCGCCCGCAGCATCACCTGGACGTCGCGCGGCGTCAGGCCGCCGATCTCGGGGACCGGAGTGCCCGGGCAGAAGCTGGGGTCGAGCCCGTCGACGTCGAGGGTGACATAGACGGGCCCGTCGCCGAGCACCCGCAGGATTTCGGCGACGGCGGCGGCACGGCCCATCGCCTCGTATTCGTCGATGGTGATGCAGCGATAGCCGGCCTCGACCCCGTAGCGCAGGTCATCGTCGCCGAAGCGGCTGCCGCGCAACCCCACCTGCACCACCCGCCTCGCGTCGATCAGCCCCTCCTCATGAGCTCGGCGCATGATGGTGGCGTGGTTGAACCGGTCGCCGCACAGTTCGTCGAGGATGTCGGCATGGCTGTCGATCTGCAGGATGCCCACGGGCCGGTCCTTTGCCAGAGCCCGCAGGACCGGGAGCGGCACCGTGTGGTCGCCGCCGACCGAGACCGGCCGGATGCCGGCGGCATCGGTCTCCTCATAGAACTGCTGGATCAGTTCCAGCGAGCGGTCCTTCGACATCGGGTTCACCGGCGCGTCGCCGAGATCCGCCACATTGCAGAGTTCGTAGGGCTTCACCCCGCTGACCGGATGGGCGAGCCGGATCAGACGCGAGGCGGCGCGCACCGCCGCCGGAGCGTCGCGCGGGCCGGAGCGGTAGTTGAGGCCGAGATCGAACGGCACGCCGACGAGCCCGATATCGATCTCCGGGTCGATTCCGTGCCGCGGCACCCGCAGGAAGGTGGCCACATCCGCGAAGCGCGGCACCTTGGTCGCATCGACAGGTCTGTACTGGTTGTCCGGCATTGCGGTTCCGGTCTCAAGGCGGCGGCGGCAGCGTCGCGGCGATGGCGTCGATCGTCATGCCACGCGCGGCAAGAGCCTTCAGCCGCGGATAGCCCGGCTCCAGCAGCCAGGGATTCGTGACCTCGACGAACTGATAGGCGCAGATCGCGGCCAGATCGCCGCCATCCGGACCGTCCGGGCCGGACCAGCCGGCCCCCGGCACCACCCGGTCGAGCTCGGCGAGCCCGCCCCGGATCTGCCCGGCGACCCGGTCCTGCCAGTCCTTCCAGTGCAGCTCGGCCGGCCGGCGGTTGCGCTCGTAGACCATCGCCACCGCCTTCTCGGCGGTCGACTGGCCCAGTGCCAGCCGCTGCAGGCATGCGCGCCGCGCCGTCCCGGTCGCCGGGATCAGACGCCGGCCCTCCGGCGCCGTGTCGTCCAGCCAGTCGCAGATCGCGAAGCTCTCGATCAGCCGGGTTCCGTCGTCCAGCACCAGCGCCGGAACGCGGCCAACCGGATTCTGCTTCCTGATCTCCTCGAAATCCGCCCCGGCAACGGTGATCTCGCGGCGCTCGACCGGTCGGTCCTGGAGCGCGCACCAGATCGCCACGCGGCGGACGAAGGGAGACAGGTTGCGGCCGTAGAGAATCATGATGCGGTTTCCTCGCCGACGGACCATCGGCCGCAAGACGATGCCGGCATCACCGCCCTGTCAATGGCCTTTCCGCGCTGCCGCGGCGCGGGTTATTGCCGGGCCGGCCCCGAGCGCCTAGAGTGTCGGTGACCAGGGAGGACCGATGCCTGATGCCACCGATCACCCGGCTGCCCCGCAGCTCATCGACCCGTTCGCCCGCGCGATCACCTATCTGCGCGTCTCGGTCACGGATCGCTGCGACTTCCGCTGCGTCTACTGCATGGCCGAGCACATGGAGTTCCTGCCGAAGCGCGACTTGCTGACGCTCGAGGAACTCGACCGGCTCTGCACCAGCTTCATCGAGCTCGGCGTCCGCAAGCTGCGCATCACCGGCGGCGAGCCGCTGGTGCGCAAGAACATCCTGTGGTTCTTCGACCGCATGGGGCGGCATCTCGGCTCGGGCGCGCTCGACGAGCTGACGCTGACCACCAACGGCTCGCAGCTCGCCCGCTTCGCGCCGCAGCTTGCCTCTGCCGGCGTGCGCCGGGTGAACGTGTCGCTCGACACCCTCGACGACGAGAAGTTCCGCATGATCACCCGCTGGGGCTGCCTCGCCCAGGTGCTCGACGGCATCGAGGCGGCGCAGAAGGCGGGGCTGAAGGTCAAGATCAACACAGTCGCGCTCAAGGGCACCAATGACGGCGAGATTCATCGCCTCGTCGAGTGGTGCGATCAGCGCGGCATGGACCTGACCTTCATCGAGGTCATGCCGATGGGCGAGATGGGCGAGGAGGACCGGCTCGATCAGTACTACCCGCTGAACCAGCTCCGCGAGGACCTCGCCGACCGCTGGACGTTGAGCGAGACCGACTACCGCACCGGCGGCCCGGCGCGCTATTTCCGGGTCGAGGAGACCGGCCAGCGGATCGGGTTCATCACGCCCCTGACCCACAATTTCTGCGAGAGCTGCAACCGCGTCCGCCTGACCTGCACCGGCCAGCTCTACATGTGCCTCGGCCAGGACGACGACGCCGACCTGCGCAAGGTGATGCGCTCGGGCGCCGGCGACGACGGCCTGAAGGCCGCGATCCGCGAGGCGATCACGCGCAAGCCCAAGGGCCACGACTTCGACTACTCGCGCCAGCAGGTGCATGGCCAGGTCGGACGGCACATGAGCGTGACCGGCGGCTGAGCGCCGGATTAACGACCCTTTCACCATCCTGATCAAGAATTCCCGGGCAGCGCCGGTGGGCGCTGTTTCCCGGGAGATCTCCATGAACCTTCAGGCAGCCGTCGAGGCGGCGGCCCCCGGCGCGCCTGTGGCCGCGGCGGCGGCGCTGGCCCGTCTCGACCCCTCCGCGATGGCACTGGCGACGGCGCTGCGCGCCGCGCATCTGGTCGGACAGTGCGCCCATGAATCGCTCGGCTTTACCCGGAGCACCGAGGCGCTGCACTATACCAGTCCGGAGCGGCTGATGGCGGTCTGGCCGCGCCGCTTCCCGGACCGGGGCTCTGCCCTGCCCTTCCTGCGCGACCCGGAACGGCTTGCGAACCACGTCTATGGCGGCCGCATGGGCAATGACCGGCCCGGCGACGGCTACCGGTACCGCGGCCGGGGCTGGCTGCAGCTCACGGGCCGCGCCAACTACCGCCGCTTCGGCGCCCTGCTTGATCTGGGCCTCGAAACCGAGCCGGACCTCGCGTCGGAGCCGCTCACCGCCTGGCGAATCGCAGCGGCCTTTCTCGCCACGCGCCGGCGCCGCGGCCTCACCGCGCTCGAATGGGCTGATGCGGACAACGCCGAGATGGTGACCCGCATCGTCAATGGCGGGCTGAACGGCTTCGCCGACCGACGGCTGCGCACCGCGGCGGCGCTGGCTGCACTTCGCGCCACGCCGGCCACGCTCCGGCGCGGCGACGCGGGGCCCGAGGTGCTGCTGCTCCAGCGCGCCCTCGCCGCGCGAGGCTTCCCGCCGGGCGCGCTCGACGGCGACTTCGGTCCGAAGACCGAGGCGGCGCTCCGCGCCTTCCAGCGCCGGGTGCGGTTGACCCCAGACGGGATCGCCAGCCAGGAAGTTCAGGCGGAAATACGGTTTCACGCTCCCTGAGCCGCGGAGGCGGGATCGTGCGGCACTTGCACGCGCAGCCACGGCTGCGGCAGGCTTGCCGGAGCCGCCAGCACGAGGAATCCGCTCCATGCGCCTGACCACCACCCTCCTCGCGCTGCTGCTCGCAGCGGCGCCCGCGTTCGCCCAGACCCCGGCCGAGCCGGAGGCCGCGACCGGATTCGCCCCGAGGCCCCTCGCCACCGCCGGGCGCCACATGATCGCCGCTGCCCACCCTTCCGCCGCCGAGGCCGGGCTCGAGATGCTGCGGGCGGGCGGCTCGGCGGCGGACGCTGCCATCGCCGCGCTCCTCGTCCTCAACGTCGTCGAGCCGCAATCCAGCGGTATCGGCGGCGGCGCCTTCGCCCTGGTCCACTCCGCGGCCGGGATCACCGCCCTGGACGCCCGCGAGACCGCGCCCGCCGCCGCCACCCCGGACTTGTTCCTGGCCGAGAACGGCGAGCCCCTGCCATTCCTCGATGCGGTCGCCAGCGGCCGCTCCGTCGGCGTGCCGGGCGCGCTCCGGCTGATGGAGACGCTCCATGGCCGTCACGGCCGCGTGCCTTGGGCCGATCTCTTCGCCCCCGCGATCGTGCTGGCGCGCGACGGCTTCCCGGTCAGCCCGCGCCTCGCTGCCTCGATCGCCGAGTTCCGCGACCGCCTCGCCGTATCGGATGCCGCCGTCCTGTTCCTGCCGGGCGGCACGCCGCTGGCCGAAGGCGCGATCCTCAAGAACCCGGCCCTCGCCGAGACCTTCGAGGCCATCGCCCGCGACGGTGCCGGGGCCTTCTACACCGGCCCCCTGGCCGACGCGGTCGCTGCCGCCACCCGCACCCTGCCACGCCCCGGCACATTGGCAGCCGCCGACCTAACCGCGTACGAGATCAAGGAGCGCCCTGCCGTCTGCATCGACTACCAGGTGCAATACCGGGTCTGCGGCATGGGTCCGCCATCCTCGGGAGCGACCGCGGTCGGCCAGATGCTGGGCATGCTTGACCGGTTCAATCTGGACCAGCTGACGCTGGACGATGCACGACTCTGGCATCTCTTCGCCGAAGCTTCGCGGCTGGCCTATGCCGACCGGGCACAATACCTGGCGGACCCGGATTTCGTGCCGGTACCGGTGAAGGGCCTGCTCGACCCCGCCTATCTCGCAGCGCGCGCCGGTCTGATCGACGGAGCCCGGGCCTCGCCCGGCCCGGCCGAGCCCGGCAGCCCGCCCTGGCGCGAAGGGCGGCTGATGGCGCCAGACCTCCAGCCCGGCCTGCCCGGCACCACCCATCTCTCGGTCGTTGACGGCGACGGGCTCGCCATCGCTCTCACCGCCAGCATCGAGACCGCCTTCGGCTCGGGCCGGATGGCCGGCGGCTTCCTGCTCAACAACCAGCTCACCGACTTCTCCTTCCTGCCGGTCTCACCCGAGGGCCGACCGGTGGCGAACGCCGCCGCACCGGGCAAACGCCCCCGTTCGTCCATGGCGCCAACGATCGTCTACCGGATCGAGGCCCCGGCCCAGCCCTACATCCTGCTCGGATCGCCCGGCGGTTCGCGGATCCCCGAATACGTCGCCGGCGCGTTGATCGCGATGCTGGACTTCGGCGCCGATCCGGCCGCCGCCGCGGCGCTCGGCCATGTCTCGCAGCGAAACGGCGGCAAGCTTCTGCTCGAGGCCGGCGCGTTCCCGCCGGGCCTCGGCGGGGCGTTGGCGGCCATGGGCCACGCGATCGGGGAGACCGCGATGACCTCCGGCCTCCACATCCTGCGCATCATGCCGGACGGGACCGTCGAGGGCGGCGCCGATCCTCGCCGCGAGGGCTTGGTGCTTGGCGACTGAGGGCCGCAGCGCGTGGCCCACGCCCCGCAAGTCGCCCGGGTCCGCCTCAGGCCCGCGCCCGCCGCAGGAGTCCCGCCCGTCCCTCCGGCACCCGCTTCATCTCGACCCCTGTAAAGACATGCAGTGTCTCGAGATCGGGATCGATCACGGCATGATCCGAGACCCAGCCGCCCATCGCCAGATAGGATCGCAGCAGCGGAGGCATGCGCCTCAGCGCCAGTTTCAGGTCCGGCCGCGCCAGCCGCAGCAGCCGGGCGAAGCAGAATACCCTTGGCGCCTTGACGCGGGGCAGCCAGCGCCGCGGCGCCAGGTGCTTCTCCTTCAGGAGCGCGAAGGCGTCCCGGTAGCCCTCGGCATCGACGCCATGGAACGATGAGCAGCCGAAGATCAGCTCCACCCGCTCGGCATCGACAAAGCGGCTCATGATGCTCCAGGCAAGCCGCGGGATCGCAGGGTCGCGATGAGCCGGATGGATGCAGAACCGCCCCATCTCGACCATCCGCCCGGGATAGCGCGCGAGCCTGCCGAGCCCGTAATACTGGGCCGAGTAGCTCCGCCCGATCTCGGCCCCGCTTTCCAGCGGCAGCATGCGGAAGCAGCAGACGAGCTGCCCGCTCCGGACCTCCTCGATCATCACGTGCCGGCAGACCGTGTCGAAGCGGTCGCTGTCGATCTCCGGGTCGCTGTCGATCTCCGGGCCACTGCCGGCCCGGCGCAGGCCGCGCCCGGCCACGAAGGCGAGATACCGGAGCCGCTGGCAGCGCAGCACGTCGGCCTCGCCCTCGGCGAACCGTGCCCGATACTTCCCGGTCGCGAACAACACCATTCTCGCACCTCCGTGAGAGCCGCCCTCTCGGCGGTGTAGCCGTTCGCGCTATATTGGAGCAGAACATGGTTACACGAGTGTGACTGCGGCCAGGCACGTGCGGCCCGCCCAGCGGCAACCGTGCAAGAACAGGGAGGAAGCCAGATGTCGGGGAAGGTGACGCGCAGCGATGCCGAGTGGCGGGCGATGCTCTCGCCGGAGGCCTACAGGATTACCCGCCGGCACGGCACCGAGCGGCCGTTCACGCGGGACAGCTTCCCCAAGGATCCGGGCCGGTTCCGCTGCGTCTGCTGCGGTGCCGATCTTTTCGACCAGGCGCACAAGTTCAATTCCGGCACTGGCTGGCCGAGCTTCTGGCAGCCTGTTAGCGAGGGCGCCGTCGCAACCGACCGCGACTGGAGCCTCTTGATGGTCCGCACCGAGGTACACTGCGCCCGCTGCGATGCCCACCTCGGCCATGTGTTCGAGGATGGGCCCGAGCCCACCGGCCTGCGCTACTGCATCAACGGCGTTGCGCTCGAATTCAGGCCGGCCGGAACTTCGGCAGGCAAGACATCCGACCCGGAAGCTGCGCCAGTGGGCGATTAGCCCGCCAGCGGGAGACGGGTTACGGCGACTGCCCTGCAGTGGTCCTAGCGCTCAGGCAGTTGCCCGGATCAGCCAGATCACGCCACCGAGCCGAATCCAGCCGTCGCCGAGATGGGGCTCAAGCGCCCTGACCAACCGTTCCTCCACCTGCGTCCGGACTGCAGGTGGCTGATCCTGCAGGCGCCTGGCCAGAGGACCGATCCGCAGCAGCATCTTGGCGGCGCGCTCTGCCGGCGGCGCATCTCCGGAGAGACCGACCTCCATGGTCACGGCCACCTCGCTCCAGCTGGCGGCGGTAAAGCCCGCCCTCCCGAGGATCGGCGCAAAATACTCAGGTTCGGCCCAGCCGAAGGGGCCCGGAGTTCCCGGAGGCGTCGTCGCCTGCGGTCCCAGGACCTCGGCGCCTGCCGCCGCAGGCACCGTCGCCCAGGAGTTGAGCTCCATCGCCCGCCACACCGCCATCACGACCCTTGCACCCGGCTTGAGCGCCCGACGCAGATTGGCATAGGCCGCCGGGGGATCCGCAAAAAACATGCCGCCGAACCGCGAGAACAGCGCGTCATACGTGGCCGGGGCGAAGGGCCACGTCTGCGCGTCCCCGACGACGAGCTCGGCCCGCTCGCAGCCCGGCCGCACGCGTGCCGCCGCCACCTGGTCGGCGGAAATGTCGACTCCGGTGACCCTGCCCCCCGTGCCGACCGCGGCGCAAAGCGCGGCGGTCGTCGCCCCGGCACCGCAGCCGAGATCCAGGATGCGCTCCCCCTGCCTCGCCGCCAGCGCGGCGAGCGCAACCGCTCCGGCCGGAGCGAGCTGGCGATCGAGCGCCTCGGCATTCTCGGCCCAGATCCGGCCAAGTGACCCGGACCACATCTGCGCTTCCGCCATATCCGCTTCCCTCCCGACCCCGGAATCCGCTACATCCGGCAGCGCGTACCACCAGCCGGGCTGCCCCGCCGATGTTCGATCGCGTCGATACCTGGATCTTCGACCTCGACAACACGCTCTATCATCCATCTGCGCGTCTTTTCGACCAGATCAATGCCCGGATGACGGCGTTCATCATGCGCGAGCTCCGAGTCTCCAGGGCCCGCGCGGACCGGTTGCGCCACGTTTACTGGGAGCGCCACGGCACCACTCTCGGCGGCCTGATGGCCGAACACGCGGTCGATGCGGTCCGGTTCCTCGATGAGGTCCACGCCATCGACCTGTCGGCCCTGACCCCGGACCGATCTCTCGCAGCGGCAATCGGCCGCCTGCCTGGCCGCAAGCTTGTCCACACCAACGGATCGCGCGCCCATGCCGCGCGGGTGCTGACGGCGCGCGGGCTCGCTGGCGCCTTCGATGCCGTCTATGCAATCGAGGACAAGGATCTGGTGCCCAAGCCCGCGCCGGCCGCCTTCGACCGGGTCGTCGCACTCGCCGCGATCGACCCCTGCCGGGCCGCGATGATCGAGGACGATGTCCGCAACCTCCAGGCGCCGAAGGCGCTCGGCATGACGACGGTCTGGCTCTGCCACGAGACCGGCGCCCACGCCCCGGCCTGGGTCGACCGCCGGATCACCCGGCTCATGGCCTTCCTCGATGAGATCCTCGGGAACGCCGCCTGAGCCGGTCGTGGCGCCTGGACAGCCGAGGAGGCCGAATGATCCGCACGCCCCCCGGGGGGCGTCAATCCAGCGCAACCGTCCCCATGACCTCGGGCGCCTCGACCCTTACCGGTGCGACCAGCCGCGCAAACTCCTCGGCCGACTGCGCCAGGAGCGGGAAGGTGCGGTAGTGGCTCGGGATCACCGCTTTCAAGGCAAAGAACTTCTTTGCCGCGAAGGCGGCCCGCCTCGCGTCCATGGTGAAGTGCCCCCCGATCGGCATGATCGCGTAGTCGGGCGCGTGCAGCTCGGCGAAGACGCCCATGTCCGCCATCACGTCGGTGTCGCCGGCAACGTAGAGCGTCCTTCCGCCGGAGGCGATCATGTAGCCTGATTCGGTGCCTGCATAGGTTGGCACGCCCCCCGCACCGGTAACCGAGGAGGAATGCACCGCATTGACCATGGTGACGGCCACCTCGCCGAGTGCGACGGTGCCGCCCTTGTTCATGCCGATGCCGCCTTCGAGCCCATGTTGGGCGCTGGCCCAGGTCACCCAGTCATAGATGCCGACCACGGGTGCCCCGGTCTCCTTCGAGATCTCCGGTGCGTCCCCTGCATGGTCTCCATGACCATGGGTAACCAGGATGTGCGTCGCCCCCCGGATGGCGGCAGCGCGATGCTTCCCGTCGAAGCGCGGGTTCCCCGTCAGCCAGGGGTCGAGCAGCAACACCTGGTTGCCGACCTCGATCCGGAACGAGGCGTGGCCCAACCAGGTGATCTTCCAGCCGCCGGCCATGTCGTCCTCCCGTTACAATGCGCCTCGGTGACAAGGATGCGCAGATTTGCCGGTCGAGCAAGGGATCTGACGCCGGCGCCATAGGTGCTGCCAGATCAGACGAGCCCGATGCGCGCTCAATCCATGTCCGGCGCCATCAGGTGAATTCCCTCCGCGAGGATCGAGATGACGGCAGCTGCACCCGGTTCGATCTCGTTCCGGCGTGCGACATGCAGCGGCACCGAGAAATGGATCGGCAGATCGGGGGCGTTGGCGGGGCGAAGGGCGATATGCGCCGCCTCACCGATCACCACCACCGCGTCGACGATCCCCGGAACGGGATTCTCGCGTTCGCCGCGGGAAGGGCGATTTCGGCGATGCAGCAGTACGAAGCCGTCGGGGACGACCCACCTGATCCTGCTCCCGCGAGCGATGTCCGGGCGCGGCGCGGCCTCGATCCCGAGTCCCGCCCAGTCGAGCATCGTCCGCCCGCTCGGGCCGGCATGTCCGGTCACCACGCCGTCGAAGACGTTGCGCAGGCCGATCAGCCGGGCAACGTCCGCCGACGCGGGCCGCGTCGTGACTTCGCGCGGTGTTCCCGTCTGAAGCGTCCGGCCATGGTGCAGCACGGTCATCCGGTCCGCCAGCATCACCGCCTCGTCGAGATCGTGCGTCACCAACACGACCGGCATCCCGAGATTCTTGCGGAGATCGGCGATCTCCCGGTAAAGCCGCTGGCGCGTCGCCTTGTCCACGGCGGAAAACGGCTCGTCCAGCAGCAGGACTGCAGGCTCGCGCGCCAGCGCACGAGCGAGCGCGACGCGCTGTTGCTGGCCGCCGGAAAGCGCGGCCGGGCGGCGCTCTTCCAGGCCAGCAAGATGCACCATATCGAGGATGGCGCGAGCTCGGCTTTCGCGCCGCCGCGAATCGACATGCGCCATCGCCGCCATGACGTTGCCGAGCGCGGTCATATGGGGAAACAGGGCGTATCCCTGGAAGACCATGCCGACCCTGCGCCGATGGGGCGGCAGGCGCACTCTGTCCGAGAACCAGACTGCGCCATTGACCGTGATCCTGCCGCGTTCCGGCGCATAGGTGCCGGCGATCGACCGCAGAATGGTCGACTTGCCGCTGCCCGAGGGGCCGACAAGCGCCAGCACCTCACCCGGGGCACAGTCGAATTCGGCGGCGAGCGGGATGGTCGCATCCTGCCGGAGCACCACCCGAAGGCCCTCGGTGTCTCTCATCCGCTCCGGATCCCGATCCTGCCCAAGAGGGCGAAGGTCAGGGCGATGGCGGCGAGCGAGATGGCAAGCAGCACCGCCGACATGATCGCCGCCGACTGCCCGTCAAAGGCCTGCACCCGGTCATAGATCGCTATGGCGATGGTCTTGGTCTCGCCGGGAATCGAGCCGCCGACCATCAGCACGATGCCGAACTCGCCCAGCGTATGCGCGAAGGTCAGCACCATCGCCGTCATCAGCCCCGGCCAGGCGAGCGGCAACTCGACCTCCCACAGGGACCGCAGGGGCGACATGCCACAGCAGGCGGCCGCCTCGCGCACTTCGGCCGGGATCGCCTCGAACCCGCGCTGCGAGGGCTGGATGGCGAAGGGCAGGTTGAAGATGATCGAGGCCACCACCAGCCCCTCGAAGCTGAACACGAGTTGGTGGCCGAACAGGCTCTGCCACAGGTCGCCCACCGGAGAGTTCCGCCCGAAGGCCACCAGCAGATAGAAGCCGAACACCGTAGGCGGCAGCACCAGCGGCAGCATGACCACCGCCTCGACCAGTCCCTTCGAGCGAAACTGGCGCCAGGCCAGAAAACGCCCCATGATCACCGCGACCGGCAGAAGGGCGACAACCGTCCACCCCGCCAGCCGCAGCGAAAGCCAGAGCGCCGTCCAGTCCATGCCTTACCCCTGCGGCAGCACGAAGCCGTATTTCTTCATGATCGCGCGGGCGACCGGTGTGCTCATGTAGGCATAGAAGGCCTCGGCCACCGTCCCGGCATCCTTCAAGAGCACCATGCGTTGCAACAGGGGATCATGCCAGTCGGCCGGGATCAGGGCGAATTCGCCCTGCACCTCGACCTCGGGGGCGAGCGCCAGCGAATAGGCGATGATTCCGCCATCGGCGTTGCCCGAGAGCGCGAATTGCGCGGCCTGGCTGACGTTCTCGCCCAGAACCAGATAGGGCTGTACCTTATCCCACAGCCCGCGATGCTTCAGCGCCTCCTCGGCGCGCAGGCCATAGGGCGCATGTTCGGGGTTGGCGATGGCGAAACGGGTGATGGTGCCGGCATCCAGCATGGCGGCCAGATTGTCCAGCGCCTCATCGGGCTTCAGCGCCGATCCATGCGGCACCATGACGACGATACGCCCTTCGGCATAAAGTGCGCCCCCGTCGCGGGTAAATCCGTCCGCCGCAAGCTGCTTCACGAATTTCTCGTCGGCCGCCATGAACATCTGGAACGGTGCGCCTTCGCGGATCTGGCGCGCGAAGTTGCCGGTCGAGCCGAAGGACAGCTTGACCTCGTGCCCGGTCTCGGCCGTGAAGGCTTCGGCAATCTCGGTCACCGCGAACTTGAGGTCGGCGGCCGCCGCGACAACCGGCGCGTCGCCCTGTGCCAAGGCGGGCACAGCGGTCAGGATCAGCAACGAAAGCGCCGCAAGGACAGATCGCAGGACAAGGATGAACAGCATGGGCAACCCCCTGGTGATGTGTTTCTGCAAACATATCGCCGGCGCGCTGGCATCGCGTCAATCGTTATCTTTCTTCGGGAATATCCTTCAGCAGTGCGCGCAGTGCCCTCAAACGCTCAACGCCCCCGGCGGCGGCCTCCGACTCCAAGGCGCGATAGAGCGCCAGCACCTGATGCCCAAGTTCGGTCAGCACCGCCCCGCCGCCGCCGGGGCCACCGCGTGTGCTCTCCACCAGCGGCGCGCGAAACATCGCGTTCAGCGTCCCGATCAATTCCCAGGCGCGCTTGTAGCTCATGCCCATCTCGCGCCCGGCCGCAGCGATCGACCCGCAGCGGTCGATGCGCTCCAGCAGGTCCGCCTTGCCGGGTCCGATCATCGAGCCGTCGGCGAAGATGACCCGCAGTCGCAGGCTGATCCCGCTCTCCCTCCTGGCCATCACTGCTCCGTCCTGACCGGCGAGCCGGTCATCACCTTACCGCGGCCTGCCGGGCATGGCGGGCCCCGCAACCGTCATACCGTGCCGGGCATACGGCGATCAATCCGCCGCGCAGGCGGCTGCGCAGGGTTCCGACGCGTCCGAAGCGGGCGGCAGCCGACTCTGCCGCGCCCGCGCACGTGTCAGGGCTTCGACATCATCTGCCTGACGATGCCGATGATCAGCATCAGGACGGCATCGCCGACGCCTCCGCCTGCCACCTGCAAGACGATGGACCGGGTGGTGTCGCACTGGCGCACCTGCACATCACCCATTCCTCGATGAAGCATTCCGGCAAGACCTTCATGGGGATGACCACCTCGGGCAAGAACGTCGAGGACATGCTCGACATGTGCGCGATCCCGTTCTGGGCGGAGTTCATGGCCGCCCAGCCCGTGGTCAGCGGCAACTGCAACGGCAACGCGCCGCGGGTCTGGGATGCGACCATGCTCGGCGCCATGCACGCCTTCGCGCGGCGGAACCAGCCGGTGCTCTGCTCGCCCTTTGCGCTGGGAGGGGCAAACACGCCCGCATCGACGGCCCCGGCGGTCGTGCAGCTCAACGCCGAGGCGCTGAGCGCGCTCGTCTATGCCCAGGTGGTCCGCAAGGGGGCGCCGGGGGTCTACGGGCACTCCCTCTCGACCGTCTCGGTGGCCTCCAAGCGCCGATGGCGGGGGCGAACTACATCTGGCACTCCGCCGGATGGAACGAGGCGCACTGAGGGGCGCCGGTGGCGCGGCTCGGTGGCCGTGTAACACAGTGTGCGGATCGTCATGTCCCTGTTAGAAAGCGATCTTCGTAATCAGCGCCTGAAACCTGTGCGCGGCCGGGCAGCGAGCGACAGGCGCGCTCCTCGGCGGGGTCACTTCTCCCCTCCCGCCTTCCACTCCTCCCAGCGGATATGGGCGTTGGCGCCGAGCCAGGCGAGAGGCTCGGGAGGCAGGCGCTTCGGGGGATCGAAGGCCAGCATCCGCGCGACCAGCGGGCTGCTGCCCTGCACTGCAAGCTCGGCCGCCAGCATGCCCGAGAGTGTGCCCTTGGACGTGCCGAGGCCGTTCTGGCAGCAGGCGGAATAGAGCCCCTGCTCGATCTCGCCGAAGGCCGGGACGCCGTTCCAGCTGAGGCACAGCCGCCCGCCCCAGCGGTAGTCCATGTCCATCCCGGCAAGCATCGGGAAGCGGGCGGCGAAGCTGGCGTCGTGGTCGCGGGCGACGGCGCGGATGCGGGCCGCCGAGACCTCCATGCCGGGGTCGTAGGTGAAGCGGTTGCGAACCACGATGCGGTCACCCCCGGTTCCGCTGATCCGCCTGACGGTGGTGCCCATCGGATCGGCGGGCAGCACGCCCCAGCGCGGCGCGCCGCCGAGGCGTTTCACCTCGTCGGCCGTCAAAGCCCGCGTCATCGAGGCATAGGTGAACACGTGCATGAGACGGCGGCGGAAGTAGCCGAAGCTCTCGGCGTGGCCGTTGACGGCGAGGATCACGCGGGGCGCGCTGACCGCGCCCTTCGACGTCTCCGCGAGCCAGCCGGAACCGTGCCGCGCGAGCGCTGTTACCGGGCTTTGCTCGCGGATGTCGACCAGCGGCGCCAGCCCCTTGGCTACCGCGCGCACGAACATGGCGGGCTGCACCATCGCGGCGCCGGGCGTGTGCACGCCGCCCCGGTAGTAGTCGGAGCCGGTCAGCGCCTTCATGTCGGTGGCATCGAGCACCCGGCAGGGCTCACCCATTTCTGCGAGATGCCGCGCATAAGCGGCGTTCTTCGCCATGCCCTTGCCGGTCGCCGCGGCATTGATCTTGCCGACCGGCGCGAACGCCTCGTCGGACATGCCGTATTCCGCCGCCGCCTCGGCGTTGAAGGCGATCGCGGCGCGGTTCATCTCGGTCTGCTGCCGGTCTAGCTCAAGTGCGCCGGCATAGCCGCCGGCGGCGATGTTGTGCGGCAGATCAATCATGAAGCCCGAGTTCCGGCCGTTCGGCCCCTCGCCGATCCGGCTCGCTTCCAGCACGACGATCCGGTCGCCGGCGCGAAGCTGCGCGAGGCGCCGCGCCGCCGCCAGCCCGGCCCAGCCCGCACCGACCACCAGCCAGTCCGCGGCGATCCGCTCCTCGAGCACCCGAGGCGGGGGCGGGGGCGGCAGCAGCGCGTTCCAGGCCGCGGGGCCAGGGTCGCGCGGCAGGGGCGATACGCGGCTCATGCGGCCGCGCCGGTACTGCCCGCTCCGATCCCGGAGATCTCGGCATCCATCGCCCGAACCGTATCGACCAGGGCGCGCTGCTCCGCCTCGTCCAGCGGCTGCAGCGGGCGGCGCGGCGGGCCGGCGTCGATGCCGCGCAGCGTCAGCCCGTGCTTGATGCACTGGACGGACTTGCCGCCCCGCTCGAGCACCCGCATCAGCGGCAGCATGGCCGACATGATGGCACGCCCCTTGGCGAAGTCGCCCTCGACCGCACAGGCGCGCCAGAGCGCGATATGCGCCTCCGGCGCGAAGTTCGACCCAGCGCAGACCCAGCTCCGCGCACCCCAGGCGAAGAACTCCAGCGCCTGGTCGTCCATGCCGCAGGAGAGCTGGATATGCGGGTAGTCGCGGGCCAAGAGATGCAGCCGGTTGATGTCCCCCGAGCTTTCCTTGATGGCGCGGAAATTCGGCGAGCGGCCGACCCGGTCGAGATACTCCCCGTCCATGCCGACGCCCATCCGGCCGGGATAGTTGTAGAGCATCACCGGCAGGTTCGCCGCCCTGTCGATGGCCAGCGCGTGCAGCGCGTTCTCGCGCGGCGTCGGCACGGCGTAGGGCGGCGTCGCGACCAGGATCGCATCGGCGCCGGCGTCCTTCGCCTGCTCGGCAAACCAGATCGATTCCTCGGTCCGGATCGCGCCCGTTCCGACGATCAGCGGCAGCCGCCCGCGGACCAGCTGCTTCGCAAGCCGCATCAGCCCCGTCCGCTCCTCGGCGGTCTGGGCATAGTACTCGCCCGTGGTCCCGGCGACGACGATGCCGTGGACGCCAGACGCGACCAGGTGTTCGACGATCTCGGCGAAACGGTCGCGGTCGATCGAATGGTCCTGCCGGAAGGGCGTGACGATCGGGGTGTAGATGCCGTCGAATCGCATTGCCGACGCTCCGTATACGTTTTGTATACATGCTTAGCGGGAGTCGGGGCGCAAGACAATCCGGAAGTTGCACCAGCGGTTCAGGCCGGGACGGACACCTCGAAGGGCAGCGGCTCGGGCCGGATGAACAGCTCCATGTGGTCGCGCGACAGCGCCCAGTGCTCGAGCGTCAGCGCGACGGCGGCCTCCGCATCGCCGGCCTCGATGACCGCGATGAAGTGGTCGTGCTGGTCCGCCGCCGCGGCGATGCGCGCGCGCATCTCGGGCGTCCGGGCGCGCCAGAAGGTCTGGCCGATCCGTGCATGGTCGATCAGCAGCCGGTGGAGGCTCGGCATCAGATACTGGTTGTCCGCCATCTGGCCCATGACGAAGTGAAAGCGGTCGTTCCAGTAGACCATGTCATCGGCCTTGTCCGCTCCGACGGCCCTGCGGAAGTGGGCCTGGATGTCACGCAATTCGTCGATCTGCTCGGGCCGAGCGTTCTGTGCCGCGAGCCGGGCGACCGAAGCGTAGATCAGCGGCGCGGTCAGGAAGAAGTCGCGCATGCTCTTGTGGCCCATCGGCGAGACGGTGGTGCCGCGGTTGTCGCGGATCTGGATGTAGCCCTCGCCGGCGAGCTGCCGGAACACCTCGCGGAGCGGCGTGCGCGAGATTCCGTACTCAGCGCTCAGCTTCGTTTCGTCGAGATGCGCCCCCGGCTCGAGCTCGAGCGTCAGGATCTTGCGCTTGAGATCGGCATAAAGCCGCTCCTTGTTGCTCGGGCTCCCCATCGGTCCAGCCTCGCTCCCGCGGTCCTGCCCGCCACTGACGCGCGCCCGGAAACGGGTCGCGGGCATGAAGGGCCCCTCAGCTTATCCGGACAGCCGCCACGACGTTCAAGATCGAATCAATCGGACGCGTCCTCAGAAATTCCCCACCTCCCACCCGGCCGACCGGCGGCAATGGAGGTGTGCCGAGAGTGGCCATTGCGCCTGGAATCTACAATATGTGTACAAGGTCTATGTGTACAAACTGAACACATTATGGACCGAACCAGTTGACCCGCCGGACCGGGTCAGCGACGGCGTCCCGCCGGGACCGCGTGGTATCCGCCCGGGGTCAACCCGGCGACTGCGGCTCCGCATTCAACCCGGCGCGCCAGGCGCGGGGGCGATTTCCGGACCTCTCTGCCACGCGGACTCGGCGATCGGCTTCAGTTGTCCGCTGCCCGAGACAGGAAACGGTCGAGGACGGCCGCCAGCGTCGGCGTGCCGGCGTCGGCATATTCGTAGCGGGCCCGGACCAGCGGCTTCCCGATCCGGATCAGCCGGCCAAGATCGCAAGGCGTGGCGACGACCACCACTTCGGCCGCCGAGCGGGCGACGGTTTCCTCCAGCGCGCGCAGTTGCGTCGGGCTGTAGCCCACCGCCGGCAGCACCGGGCCGATATGGGGATGCTCCTCGTAGACATTCGCGATCTCGGGTGCGGCACTGGCGCGGGGGTCGACCAAGCCCACGGCGCCCGCCGCGCTTGCCGCGACGTATCCCGCACCCCAGGGCATGCCGCCATGGGTCAGAGTCGGGCCATCCTCGATAACCAGCACCTGCCGGCCGGCCACGGCCGCCGGGTCGTCGAGCGTCACCACCGAGGCGCCTCGCACCACCTGGGCGCGCGGATTGATCCGCCGCGCACCCTCGATCGTGCGGGCAATGTCAGCGCCGGCGGCGACGTTGGTCTTGGCGACCAGGATCACGTCCGCCATGCGCAGCACGGCCTCGCCAGGATGGTGCGTGGCCTCGTGACCGGGGCGCAGCGGATCGACCAGCACGATCAGCAGGTCTGGCACCAGGAAGGGCAGATCGTTGTTTCCGCCGTCCCAGATGATCAGGTCCGCCTCGGAAGCTGCCGCCCCGGCGATGCGGGCGTAGTCGACCCCGGCGAAGACCACGCTGCCGGCGGCGATGTGGGGTTCGTACTCCTCGCGCTCCTCGATCGTGCAGTCGGCGGCAGCGAGGTCATCCAGGGTCGCGAAGCGCTGCACCGCCTGGCGCTCGAGCCTGCCGTAGGGCATCGGGTGCCGGATCAGCGCGGGGCGCCTGCCGCGGGCACGGACCAGACGCGAGAGGTGGCGCGCCGTCTGCGACTTGCCGCAGCCCGTGCGGACGGCACAGACCGCGATCACCGGCACCCCGACCCGGATCATGGTCTGCCGGGCGCCCGGCAGCACGAACTCGGCTCCGGCGGCGATGGCCCTGGAGGCCATGTGCATCACCTGCTCGTGGCTGACGTCACTGTAGGCAAAGACCACCCGGTCCACGCCCTGCTCCCCCACGATGGCTGCGAACCCGGCCTCGTCCGCGATGGGAATCCCGTCCGGGTAGAGCGGTCCGGCGAGCGACGCCGGGTAGCGGCGCCCGGCGATGCCGGGGATCTGGGCTGCAGTGAAGGCGACGACCTCGGTCGCCGGGTCGTCGCGGTAGAGCATGTTGAAGTCGTGAAAGTCGCGCCCGGCGGCGCCCATGATCAGTACCCGCCGCCGCCCGCCGGCCCCTGCCATCGGTGCGACCTCAACCGCGATGGTCGACGAAGGCGCCGGGGCTGATCGCCTTCACCGTGCTGGCATGGGCGCCCTGCGCGTCCTGCCCGCGATCGACCACGAGTTCGACCGTATCGCCCTCGCGCATCTCGCCGAAGTCGCCGGCGACCACGGCGTTCCGGTGAAAATAGATGAGCCGCCCGTCAGCCGCGGCGATCTGGCCACAGCCGCGATCATGGTCGATCTCGGCAATCCGGCCCTGCAGCGGCCCGGCCTGCTCCTCGGGCCGGCCTGTGTGCTGGTCCTTCCAGCGACCGAGCTTGCGCTCCATCGCATCGAAGGCGTCGCGCACCGCCACGAGTACGTCGATATGCGCCTCGTCGTCGCCCGGGCCGCGGTTGACAGACAGCTCGCCGCCCGGAACGGTGACCTCGACCCGAACCTCGTATCGATTGCCCTGACGGTGCCGCTGGTGCGGCGCCTCGACAACGACATGGCAGCGGGTGATCCGGCCGAAGAATTTTTCCAGCCGCGCGACGCGCTGCTTGACGCGGGTCTCGACATGGCGAACCGGCGCCATGTTGTGCCAGGTGATCTCGACCGGGGTCTGCATGAGGATCCTCCCGAAGCATGACAGTTCAAGATTAGGCGGCGCCAAGGGTCAGTGGCATTGACGGCGATCAAGCTCCGGCAAGGGATATGGCCCCGCCGCGGATCAGACCGGCCCGACGTCCCAGAGGGCGCGGATCTCCTGCGGCATGGTACGGCGCATGTCCTCGATCTCGCCGGCCGAGACATGCAGCCGCATCACGTCGATCACCTCGCGGAAGGCTGCATCGGCGTCGAAGTCCGGGTCGTCCGGGAATGCGGACCGGACGCCGGCCAGAAACTCGTCGATGCTCCGGACCTTGTGCGGTGCGGCCGCGGGGCGCCAGCCTTCGTAAAAGACCCCACGCATGAGCATCGGCAGCTGGGCGCTGAACTGCGCACACTCGCTGACCGGCAGGCGGTCGCGCAGCGCATGCAGGCAGGCACGCAGCAGCCGATAGGCCTTCTGCCGGTCATCCCACCCCATGCGGGAGGTGATCTCGTGCAGCCAGGCGTTGGTGGCGTGGATGGTCTCGTCGAAGACGGAGAGGCCGGTCGTGCTCATGGCAGGACTTCCTTCCCGGACGGTTCCGGTTTCGGTGTCCTGACATTCTGCCCCGTCGCGGCGCCGCGGGCGCTGATCCAGGTCAATTCGTGCTCCCGGTTTGATACCTGTCAATGCGCTGGATCGTCGGCCACGCCAAGGTGCCGCACGGATCGGGCAATCGATCCACCCCGCCCGGATAGTCAGATTGCGAGAGCCGACATGCCCTACAAGCAAATCCTGTTCCGCTCGGCCGCACGCGAGAAGCTGCTGGCCGGCACCCGCGCGCTCGCGGACGCGGTCCGCGTGACGCTCGGGCCGAAATCGAAATCGGTGCTGATCCAGCGCAAATGGGGCACACCCCTTGTCTGCAACGATGGCGTGACCATCGCCAAGGAGATCAAGCTGAAGGACCCCGAGGAGGATCTCGGCGCCCAGATGCTCCGGCAGGCTGCGGAAAAGACGGGCGACGCGGTCGGCGACGGAACCTCCACGGCCACGATCCTGGCCCAGGCGCTCTTTTCCGAGGGACTGCGCAATGTCGTCGCCGGCGCCTCCGCAGTCGACATCCGGCGCGGCTTCGAGGCCGGACTCAAGGCCGCCGTCGAGGCGCTGCACGCACTGTCCCGGCCGGTCCGGACGCGCACGGAGAAGGCGCAGGTCGCGACGATTTCCGCCCACAACGACCCCTCGATCGGCGAAATGGTGGCCGAGGCGATGGACAAGGTTGGCGACGACGGCGCCATCACGGTCGAGGATTCGCGGACGACCGAAACGATCCTCGAACTGGTCGAGGGCATGCAGTTCGACCGTGGCTATATCTCGCCCTACTTCGTCACCGATGTCGAGGGGCTGACCTGCGAGCTCGAGAACGCCTACGTCCTCCTGCACGACAAGAAGCTCTCGAGCCTGCGTCCGCTGGTGCCTCTGCTCGAGGCCGTGGTGCAGCAGGCCGCGCCCCTCGTGGTGATCGCCGAAGACGTTGCCGACGAGGCACTGGCGACCCTTGTGGTCAACCGGCTTCGCGGCGGCATGAAGGTCGTCGCCGTGAAGGCGCCGGGATTCGGTGACAGGCGGCGGGCGATGCTCGAGGACATCGCGGTCCTGACCGGCGGGCAGCTGATCGCGGAGGAACTCGGTGTCGATCTCGAGCATGTCAGGATCGACCAGCTCGGCCGGGCGCGGCGCGTGGTGTCGACCAAGGACACGACGACGATCGTGGGCGGCGCCGGCCGGAAGTCCGAGATCGATGCGCGCATCCAGCAGATCAGGCTCCAGATCGAGGACGCCACCTCCGACTACGACCGCGAGAAGCTCCAGGAGCGACTGGCGAAGCTCGCGGGCGGGGTTGCCGTGATCCGCGTCGGCGCGCCCACGGAAGCCGAGGTCAAGAGCCGCAAGGAGGCGCTCGACGACGCGATCAGTGCGACCAAGGCTGCGGTCGAGGAAGGTATCGTGCCGGGTGGCGGGCTCGCGCTCCTGCGCTGCATGGGCGCCGTCGAGGCGCTGGCCGAAAAAGCCGATGGCGACGAGCGCACCGGGCTGCAGATTCTCGCCCGCTCGCTCACCGCTCCGGCGCGCCAGATCGCCGAGAACTCCGCAGTCGATGGCGGCGTCGTGGTCGCACGGATGCGCGAGAGCACCGGTTCGCACGGCTTCGACGCGGCGCGCAACGTCTATGTCGATCTCGACGAGGCCGGGATCATCGACCCCGCCAAGGTCGTGCGCACGGCGCTCGAGAACGCCGTCTCGGTCGCCGGCACGCTGCTCCTGACCGAGGCGACCATGACCGAAATCGAGGAGGAGGGCGACAAGGCGCCGGAGCGCGCGGCCGCGCAGTTCTGACCGCCTGGGCCCGGGCCACGCCTGCGTTCGCGGCTGAACGCGGCCTGGCCTCAGCCGACTTGCTCCGAGCGGCAGCGGAGCACGCCTGCCCGCGCGAATGCGCTCATGGTGTCGGCGATCGACCCGCCGACACCGATTGCGCGGCAGGCGTCCTCGACCACCACCACCTCGAACCCGCTCCGGCGCGCATCCTCGGCCGAATAGCGAACGCAAAAGTCGAGCGCGAGGCCACAGAGGAAGACCCGCCGGAACCCGCGCTCGCGGAGATAGCCGCCAAGCCCGGTCGGCGTGCGGCGGTCGTTTTCGAAGAAGGCCGAATAGGAATCGATCGCCGCGTCGCAGCCCTTGCGCAGGACGAGCCCGGCGTGGCGCACGTTCAGCGCCGGATGGAACGCTGCGCCCGGGGAACCCTGCACGCAGTGGTCCGGCCAGAGGATCTGAGGTCCGTAGGGCGCCTCGATCGTCTCCATGGGCCTGCGCCCCGGATGCGACGAGGCGAAGGACAGATGCCCGGCCGGGTGCCAGTCCTGCGTCAGGACGACATGGCGGAACTGCACCGCCAGCCGGTTGATCGGCTCCACCACCTCGTCGCCGGACGGCACCGCCAGGGCGCCGCCGGGGCAGAAGTCGTTCTGCACGTCGACGGCCAGGAGCACGTCGCCCGTCCCGACCCTGATCGGGTCCGTCATCCCTGCCCTCCCTCGCTGTCATCAGTGCGGCAGTCGACCTCGCGCGCGAGATCGTGCAGCGCGTCGCTCACCGTGACCTGGCAGGTCGCGCCCGGCTCGAGCCTCTGCAGCGGATCGGGGAGCCAGGCGAGCTCCGCCTCGGCATGCGCCCGGATTTCGGCCAGCGAGGGCACCGGCCCGAGGCGCCGGCCGCCCCGCATCACCGGCCGGATCAGGGGCGTGCCCGGCCACGCGTCGGTCTCGAGCGAGAGCACGTCGCCCGCGATCCGCCTGTCCGGCCCGAAGCATCGCCACACCTGCTTGCGCCCCGGCCAGGTCGCCTTTCCGGCCGAGCGCTTTCGCCTTGGCCGCCCGGCATATTCCTGCAGCTTGTAGGCGCAGTCGAGCACGGCGACGTCCGAGGACGTGGTCAGGCTCGAGCCGATGCCGAACCCGCCGATCGGCGCACCGTCGCGGACCAGGGCGGCGATCCGGTCCTCGTCGAGCCCGCCGCTGGCGAAGATCGCCACATCGGCAAGTCCGGCCGCATCGAGGATCGCCCGGACACTCCGTGACAGCGCGCCGAGATCGCCGCTGTCGATCCGCACGCCCGCCACCCGGATACCGGCCGCCTCGAGCCGTGGTGCGAGCGCCGCAACCTTCCGTGCGCCTGCCTCGGTATCATAGGTGTCGATCAGCAGCACCAGCCCCTCGGGGCGCGCCCGCGCAAAGCTCTCGAAGGCGGCGCTCTCGTCATCGAAGGTCTGAACGAAGGAGTGGGCCATGGTGCCGTAGGCAGGCACCCCGAACTCGCGGCTTGCCAGCACCGTCGCGCTGCCGGCAAAACCGGCGATATGGCTTGCCCGGGCAGCCAGCACGCCGGCTTCGGCGCCGTGTGCGCGCCGGAGCCCGAAATCGACCAGCAGTCTTCCGGGTGCGGCCAGGACCATCCGCGCCGCCTTCGAGGCGATGAGGGTCTGGAAGTGCAGGAGGTTGATGATCCGGGTCTCGACATACTGCGCCTCCGGCAGGGGCGCGGTGATGCGGAGAATCGGCTCGTCGGCGAAGAACACGGTCCCCTCGGGCATCGCATGCACGTCGCCGGTGAACCGGAACCCGGCGAGATAGTCGATGAGAGCCGGGCTGAAGCGACCCGAGTCCCTGAGCCAGTCGAGTTCTCCGGGCGACACGCGGACGTTCTCGAGAAATTCCAGCACCTGCGCGAGCCCCGCCGCCATCAGGAACCCGCGCCGGGTCGGCAGCCTGCGGCAGAAGAACTCGAACACGGCCGTATCGGTGCGATCCTGCTCGATATAGGCCTGCATCATCGCGAGCTCGTAGAGATCGGTCAGCAGGAAGCTCGTCGCGGGGTCCATCGGCAGGGCTCCGTTGTCGCGCCGGCACCGGATTGCTCGTGTCTGTCAGGCGAAGCGGCGCGGCGGGAACGGGTCATGGCGCCGTCAGTGTGCCCTGACTCACCGGAACAGATCACTCGCCGGCACCTTTGGCAACGGCGCTTCGCGCGGCAGAACACCGCGGCGAGGGCGGTCTACTTGATTCCGGTCAATGTGACAGATGCGAGAATCCGGCTCCCATGCCGCAGGGAACCAGGAACAGGCCATGCAATCCAGAGCGCCCCAGCCCGGAGCCGGCAATGCCGAGGTGCCGCTGACAGCGAAGGTCGCGTTCCTGTCTGCCCCCGGAACCTACGCCGATGCACGCGACCTCGCGGTGCGCGAGACGCATATGGCCTGGGTGTTCCTCGCGGGCGACCGAGTCTACAAGCTGAAGAAGCCCGTGCGCTACCCGTTCCTCGACTACGAGACGATCGAGGCGCGGCGGCATGTCTGCGCCGAGGAAGTCAGGCTCAACCGGCGGCTTGCGCCCGACATCTACCTCGGGGTCAGCCGCCTGACTGTCGGCGCAGACGATACGCTCGCGATCGACGGCAACGGACGGACCGTCGACTGGCTCGTGGTCATGCGCCGCCTGCCCGATGCGCTCCTGCTCGATCACGCGATCGCCGCGGGGACCGCAACGCCTGCGGCGATCGAGGCGGTCGCCGACCGGCTGAGCGCCTTCTACACCATGCTCGAGCCGGCCGAGATCGACCCGGGCGCCTATGTCTCGCGATTTCTGCGCACGCTCTCCGACAGCCTGCATGTGTTCACGGCGGGCACTTTCGGCCAGACCGGTGCGCACGGCGCGACGATCGTCCACCGGCTCGAGGCGCTGCTGGCGGGAAACCCGGCACTCCTGATCGACCGGGTTGACGAGCGCCGGATCGTCGAGGGTCACGGCGACCTTCGCCCCGAGCATGTCTGCCTGAGCGACCCGCCGGTCATGATCGACTGCCTCGAATTCTCGCGCGAGCTGCGTCTCGTGGATCCCTTCGACGAGCTTGCCTTTCTCGGGATGGAGTGCGCCGTGCTCGGTGCCGATTGGGTGCGCACGACACTCCTGGGACGGTGCGTTGAGCGCCTCGGCGACTCGCCGCCGGACAGGCTGCTCGCCTTCTATACCGCCTTCCGCGCCTGCCTGCGCGCGCGCCAGTCCCTTGCCCATCTCCTCGAGCCTGAGGTCCGGACGCCCGCAAAATGGATTCCCCTGGCCGAAAGCTATCTCCACGAGGCCGATGCGGCGCTCCTCAGCTCCCGTCCCCCAGCAGCTCGACCAGCGAGCGATCCTCGTGAAGGCACAGGATAGCCTCCGCCAGCAGCGGTGCCGCGCTGACGGCTTCGATGCGGTGCCGGGCGAGCCCGGACGGGAGGCGGAAGGGAGGAACGCTGTCGGTGACGAGCCAGCGGTCGATCTCCGGACGCATCACGACCTCGGCCGCAGTGCCGGTGAAGAGCCCGTGGGCAGCGACCGCGATGACCGCCTTCGCCCCGTGCCCGCGCAGCGCCTGCGCCGCCCGCAGCATCGTGCCGCCGCTGCTGATCAGGTCATCGACGACCAGTGCGCTCGCCCCTGCCACTTCACCGACCATCAGATCGCCGCTGACCACCCCGGCGCTCCGCCGCTTTTCCATGAACGCGGAACCGACCGCGCACCCGAGCCGGAACTCAAGCATCTCGCGGAAGAGCTGGGCGCGCTTCACACCACCCGGATCGGGTGATGCCACGGCGACGGGGACATCGCGCAGGTCCGGCAGCAGATACTCGATGAACAACCGGCGTGTGTCGAGATGCCAGGCGGGGATCCGGAACGCATTCTGGAAGGCGACGATGTTGTGCACGTCCAGCGTCACCACCGCGTCCGCGCCCGCTGCCTCGAACATCTCCGCAACATAGCGCGTCGAGACCGGATCGCGCGGTTTGGTCTGCCGGTCCTTGCGGGCATAGGCGAGATACGGGCTGACGGCGGTGATCCGACGGGCGCCGCCGTCGCGCAGCGCGCCAATGAAGAACAGCAGCCGCACGAGCTTGTCGTTCGCGCTCCGGCCGGGTTCGCCGTGGAGGCTCTGGATCACGAACACGTCCGCGCCGCGCACGCTGACGAGGGGTCGTGCCTTGTGCTCGCCATCCTCGAACTCGCGCTCCTCGTGAGGCGACAGCGTCAGCCCGAGCCGGCGCGCGACCGGCTCGCCGAGATAGCGGCTGGCGTCGAGGGCGAAGAGCCTCATGGCGAATCCTCCGAGCGCATCATCTTGCCATGCGACCGGTTCGGCCTTGATGCCCGTCAATGCGTGCGCCGGACCGATGCCCGCCGGCCGGCATTGCGGGCGGCATCGAGACTATGGCAATGCTGTCGGCAATGCGCGGACGGTGCCCACGCAACTAACGGACATCCGGGCGTGGCGCCGAGAGATCGGCTCGGGACGGGAGGGCGGCATGAAGTTTCACCTTGCGATCAACATGGAACGCATGGATGCGGGCGCGGACATGCGCGAGGTGGAACGGCACACCCTTGCGATGGTGCAGATGGCGGAGCGCGGCGGGTTCACGGTCGCCTGGGCGGCCGAGCACCATGCCCTCGAAATGACCATCGCACCCAATCCGATGCAGATCCTGACATGGTGGGCGGCGCATACGGACACGATCCGGCTCGGCTCGGCCGTGGTGGTTGCGCCCTATACCAACCCCATCCGGGCGGCCGGCGAGGCGGCATTGCTCGACCTCTACAGCGGCGGGCGGCTCGAGTTCGGCATCGGTTCCGGCGCCTACCAGCGCGAGTTCGACCGCATGCGTCCGGGGCTGAAGCAGACGGACGCCTGGCGTTACATGCAGGAGCTTCTGCCCGCGGTGCGTGCGCTGTGGACCGGGGACTATGCGCATGAGGGCGAGTTCTGGCGCTTCCCCGCCGCCACATCGGTGCCGAAACCCCTGCAGGCCGAGGTGCCCGTCTGGGTGGCCGCCCGTTCGCCGGGAACCTACGACTATGCCGTCGAACAGGGCTGCAACATCATGTCCTGGCCGCTGACCCGGCCGATGTCCGAGGCCGAGCTCTACAAGGCGCGGCTCGACGAGGCGCTGGCGAAGCATCCCGGCAGGAGGCGCCCGGTCTTTGCGATGATGCGCCACACCGCGCTCTACGACCGCAAGGCGGACTGGGAGGTCCCGGTGCGCGCCGCGCAGCGCCAGCTTGGCCAGTTCGAGAACCTGTTCAAGAACCTCGGTGACGTCGCCAACGGGTTCCCGAAGGAAGCCGATCTCGCCGCGATCGGCAACCGGGCGGAATACGACCCGAAGATGCTGAGCACCAACCTGATGTTCGGCACGCCCGACGAGGTGATTGCCAAGCTCAAGCCGTACGAGGCGCTCGGCGTCGACGCCTTCATCTATTACGCGAGCCTCGGCCTCGGCATGGCCGAACAGAAGCGCTCGCTCGAGCTCTTCTGCAGCGAGGTCGTTCCGGCATTCCGCTGAACCGGCGAGGCACCGGCCTGACCAGCCATGCTCGGGTCCCTGGACATGTCGACCTGCGCCGATCTTGCCCGTGGCGGGAATTGCAGATCGGCGACCCGGAAAGGAAAGCGGCCGCCCCTGTCAGTCGGGGCGGCCGTTTACGCTACGCACACAGCACACTTCTGTCGCAGGCAAGAGGGGATGGAGAACCCTGCGACAGAGCCAATATCGCCGCGGGCTGTGGCGTTTGTTGGCGCCGAATGGGAAGTTTTCGGGATCATTTCTTGGTCACGCTTGCGCGTCCGGGACCCCCAACTCCCGCAATGGGGGTAACCGTCGATCGCAATGCGCAGAGCCGGCGCGATGCCCCCGGCCCGGAAATCTTGTCGTGATTTCAGCCGCTTGGCGGCGAGACGGCATGCGACGATCGCGAAGCGCTACCGGTGCAGTACTTGGGGCAGACTGTGGCTTCCGCAGGGCGCACGGCGTGACAGGCTCGGGCCCTGGTGCCGGTGACGGGCACGACACGTGGACATGCCGGATATATACAAGCGCCCTGATTTCCCATCTAATGTCCGTCCGGCGCGGCGCCGTTCCACCGACCTGTGAGCATCAGGGACCTGTGGCACCCGAGGGATGAAGCGAGATGCGGGCTCCGGCAAGCGGTCCTGTTGTTGCCTTTCGCGACGTCACCAAGCGGTTCGGCGATGTCGTGGCGGCGCGCGACCTGAACCTCGAGGTCGCGGCCGGCGAGTTCCTGTCGTTCCTCGGCCCCTCGGGCTGCG
Source organism: Limibaculum sp. (assembly GCA_039805905.1). Classification (GTDB taxonomy): domain Bacteria; phylum Pseudomonadota; class Alphaproteobacteria; order Rhodobacterales; family Rhodobacteraceae; genus Thermohalobaculum. Next base: position 795,045 of record JBDIVM010000002.1, read on the forward strand.
GCAAGACCACGTCGCTGCGGATGATCGCGGGTTTCGAGCAGCCGACCGAGGGCGAGGTGCTGATCGAGGGCGAGAGGGTGAACGGCGTGCCGGCCTATCGCCGCCCGGTCAACATGGTGTTCCAGCACTACGCCCTGTTCCCGCATCTGAACGTCGCCGACAACGTGGCCTACGGGCTGAGGCAGCGGAGCCCGCGCCCGCCGCGGGCCGAGATCGCGCGGCGGGTGGCCGAGACGCTGGAACTCGTGCGCCTGCCAGGGTTCGAGGGCCGGCGCATCTGGGAGATGTCGGGCGGCCAGCAGCAGCGGGTGGCGCTGGCCCGCGCGCTGGTCAACAAGCCGAAGGTGCTGCTGCTCGACGAGCCGCTGGCCGCGCTCGACCGCAAGCTCAGGCGCGAGATGCAGATCGAGCTCCAGAACCTGCAGCGCAATGTCGGGATCACCTTCATCCTAGTCACCCACGACCAGGAGGAGGCGCTTTCGATGTCGGACCGGGTCTGCATCATGCGCGAGGGGCGGATCGTGCAGACCGGCTCGCCGCGCCAGCTCTACGACCGGCCCGTAAGCCGCTATGTGGCGGACTTCATAGGCAAGTCGAACTTCTTCGACGGGCAGCTTGCCGATACCGGCCAGGATGCGGCCAGGGTGAAGCTGGATTGCGGGATCGAGATCGGGGCGCCGCAGGCGGCCGGCCTCTCGGCCGGCGACCGGGTCAGCGTCAGCGTCCGGCCCGAGCAGATGATCGTCGCCCGCGATCCGGTCCGGCTGCCACCGGACAGTGCCGTGCGCCTGCCGGCACGCGTGCTGAACCGGATCTTCCTCGGCGAACATACCGAATACCTGCTGCAGAGCGACACCTTGGGCGCGTTCCTGGTGCTGTCGCCGCGGCAGAGCGAGCTCAGCGAACGGCCCTTCGACACGGGCGAATCCGTGCATGTGGCCTGGAGCCGGGACGCCGCCCTGATCCTGGGCGGACACTGAAGCAAGGGCGCCGCGGGCCGCCGCGGAGAAAGGGAGAGAAAGATGTCCAGAGACGATACCCCGATCACCCGGAAGAAATTCATCGAGGAACTGATGCGCTACCGCCGCGGCTCGGTCAGCCGGCGGCATTTCCTCGGCGCCACCGGCCTTGGCATGGCGACGGCGGTGATGGCCGCGGCGGTGCCGGGTCTGAGGTCGCGGCCCGCCTTCAGCGCCGGCAACATCGGCGACCGCGTCGTGCTGGCCACCTGGCCGAACTACCACGACCCGGCCAATTTCGAGGCCTTCACCGCCGCGACCGGCGCCGGAGTGCAGATCAATGTCTTCGGCTCGAACGAGGAGATGCTGGCCAAGCTGCAGGCGGGCAGCACGGGCTGGGACGTGTTCGTGCCGACCAACTACACCATTACCACCTATGTCGGCGAAGGGCTGATCGAGCCGCTGGATCTCTCCATGATCCCCAACTACGACGGCGCCGCCTTCGAGCCGCGCTTCTCGGAGGCCGGCACGGTCGACGGCACCGTCTACGCGGTGCCGAAGGACTGGGGCACCACCGGCTATGTGGTCAACACCGCGCATGACGGCGGCAAGCCGCTGAGCACTTGGAAGGATTTCTGGGACCGCACCAAAGCCGACTTCTCGGGCCGCACCACGGTGCATGACTACCAGCTGACCACCATCGGGAACGCGCTGAAGTATTTCGGCTATTCCTTCAACTCGGTCGACCCGAAGGAACTGGCGGACGCCGAGAAGCTGCTGCTCGAGGTCAAGCCGCATCTCTACGCGATCACCTCGGACTACCAGCCGGCGATGCGCAACGGTGACGCCTGGATGGCGATGGCCTGGACCGGCGACGGCAAGCAGCTTCACAATGACATCCCGGAGGTCACCTATGTGATCGGCCGGGAGGGCGGCGAGATCTGGTCCGACTACTATGCGGTGCCGAAGGGCGCGCCGCATCGCGAGGCGGGGTATGCGCTGATCAACTTCCTGCTCGACCCGGCCGTCAACGCCAGGGAAGTGCTGGCGCATGGTTACCCGGTCGCCGACAGCCGCACCAATGCGCTCCTGCCGAAGGAGCTCCTGGAGGATCCGATCCTCTACCCGGCGGCCGAGCTGCTCACGCCCTTGGAGTTCGGCGCCGCCGCGACGCTGACCGACCCGAACCGCGCCGAGCTTCTGGCGCGCTTCAAGTCGGCCTGAGCGGGCCGGGGCCAAGGAGGACGGCGCCGTGGAGGGCAGATGGGCCAGTCGGCTGCTGCTGCTGCCCGCCACGGCGTGGTTCCTGGTCATGCTCGTCCTGCCGCTGGTCGTCGTCCTGGTCTTCAGCTTCGGCCAGAGGGCGCCCGCAGGCGGCTACATGCCCGCCTTCACGTTCGAGCAGTACCTGAACCTGCCGGCGCGGCTGACGGCCTTCAAGAACACGCTGATGCTGGCGCCGCTGGGAACCCTCGCGGCGCTGGCGGTCGCCTATCCGCTGGCCTATTACCTCGCGGTCAAGGCGAGCCCGAAGGCACGCACCGCGCTCCTCATCATGGTGATCGTGCCGTTCTGGACCTCGATCCTGATCCGCACCTATGCATGGATCTTCATCCTCGGCGGGCGCGGAATCCCGGCGCTGCTGGATTTCCTCGGCGTCGCCGATGTCCGGCTGATCAACACGCCGGTCGCGGTCTTGATCGGCATCGTCTATGCCTATCTGCCGCTGATGGTGTTTCCGATCTATGTGAGCCTCGAGAAGCTCGACAAGCGGCTGCTCGAAGCCTCGGCTGATCTCGGCGCGACGCCGCTCCGGACCTTCCTGCAGGTGACACTGCCGCTTTCGATCCCCGGCATCGCCACGGGCTGCATGCTTGTCTTCATCCTGCTCATGGGCGAGTTCCTGATCCCGGCACTCTTGGGCGGCGGCAAGGTGTTCTTCATCGGCAACGCGCTCGTCGACCTGTTCCTTCAGTCCCGCAACTGGGCCTATGGCTCGGCGGTGGCAGCGACGCTGGTCGGGATCATGCTGGTGACCGTCACCCTCTACATGCGGCTGATCATGCGCGGCGCGGGCCAGCGCGACGACGTCTCGCTGCTCTGAGGGGGATCCATGCGCCTCTACGCGGTCGCGGTCTACCTGTTCCTCTACACCCCGATCGGGATCATCGTGCTGTTCAGCTTCAATGCCGGGCGGCATGCCAGCGACTTCCAGGGCTTCTCGGTGCAGTGGTACGGCAGGGCACTGGCGAACCCCTTCATGATGGAGGCGCTGACCACGAGCCTGATCGTCGCCGCGTCCTCGGCGGTCCTGGCGACGCTGTTCGGCACCATGGCTGCGCTGGGGCTGCAGAGGATGACCGGCAGGCTCCGCGCGGTCTACGACGCGGTGATCTACATCGCGATCATGGTGCCCGGCATCGTGATCGGGATCGCGACCCTGATCGCGCTGGTAACCGCGTTCAACGTCCTGAACCCTGCCGTCCTCGCCCTGACGGGTGCGGCGCCGGGAACCCCGCCGCCGCTCAACATGGGCTACGCCTCGCTGATCGCGGCGCACACGCTGTTCACCATGGCGCTGGTGATCGTGATCGTGCGGGCGCGCATCTCGGGCATGGACCGCACGCTGATCGAGGCTTCGGCCGATCTCTACGCCACGCCCTGGCGGACCTTCCTTCAGGTGACGCTGCCGCAGATCTTCCCGGCGATCCTGGCCGGGTTCCTGCTGAGCTTTACCTTCAGCTTCGACGACTTCATCGTTGCCTTCTTCGTGGCCGGGTCCGAGACCACGCTGCCGATCTATGTGTTCTCGTCGATCCGACGCGGCGTCACGCCCGAGATCAATGCGATCGGCACCATGGTGCTCGCGGTTTCGCTGTCGCTGCTCTTGCTCGCACAGTTCCTGCTGCGGGCAAACAGACAGAAGCGACGGTAGCGCGGTCTCCGCAGGTCTACCGCAGCGGATGGCCAGGCCGCGGCCCGCGGAACCTTGCGCTATCGCGCTTCGAAGCTCGTGCTCCAGCGATCAAGGAACTGGGCACGCTTGTGCTGGTCGAGGCCAACCAGCAGGGTGGGCGAGAGCGCGATCGGCCGGAGACTGGTCTCCGCCGCCTCCGTCAGCTCGAAATCAGATCCGTCCGGATCGCCGAAGGACGCGACGAGTCGCGAGGCCGCAAGGGCCCGCCTGCCGTCATCGCTGAGCAGAAAGTCAATGAAGCTGCCGGCCAGTTCGGGTTGCCGCGACCACTTCGGGATCATCGCGGCGCGCGAAAGCACCAGCGTGTAGTCGTGTGGGGCAATCACGCCGATGCGCCGGTCCTTCGCGGCATGTGCGAGTGCATAGGACCCGAGAACGTTATAGGCAATCAGCCACTTCCCTTCTGCCACTCCATCGATGATCTCGGCCGAGCAACAGGTGGCGACGGCGCCGGAGCGGCCGAACGCCTCGAGCAGGCTGCCGAATGTGGTCGCCTGCTGCGAGTCGGCGAAGGCGAACAGGTAGCCGAGCCCCGAGGTCTCGATGTCGTAGGTGGCGACCCGGCCGGCAAAACGCGTGCCCGGCGGTCGCAGCAGGTCGATCAGGTCGAAGCGCGAATAGGGAATCTCGTCGGGCCGCACCTGTTCTCGATTGTAGACGATGACCGCGGGCTCCTGCGTGACCCCGAACACCTCATCACGCCAGTTCGCCTCGCGCGGCAGTCGCGACGTGGCCTCCGAGCGGTGCGGCTGCGCGCAGCCGTCATTCACCAGCCTGACTTGCAGGTCGACGGCCGAGCTGATCACCAGATCGGCGTCGGTACCGCCATCCAGGCAGCCCGCCCGGGTCACGCGGTCGAGATCATTCGAACCCCATTGCTCGTAGGTTATCGAGATGCCCGGGACAGTTGTGGCGAACGCATCGAGGACCGGCTCGAAGGCAGCAATGTCGGTCGTCCCGCGCAGCAGGAAGGCGGGCCCACCCGCCGTCGCACCGAAATGCGCGACCGCCTCCTGCGCCGCGCCCACGCCGGCGGAGACCGACGTCATGCCGATCGCCATCGCGGCGCAGCGGGAAAGATGCGCGAGTGCTCTCATGTGGCCATCCGATCGTCCGGATCGGCGGGAATCACGAGGGCTGCCTCGAAGGCGCCCCCATCCGTGCGTCCGAAACGCAACGATCCGGCATGGGCGGTGGCCACGGCCTGCACAATGGCGATGCCGAGCCCCGCACGGTCAGGCGCGACCCCCGCCGATCGGGCGAAGCGCCGGCCGGCGTCGGCCCAATGTTCCTCGGGCATGCCACGGCCGAGGTCACGGACGCAGAGCCGGGCCTCCTGTTCCTCCAGTGCGACCTCGACGGTGATGGGCGGCGCGCCGTGACGCTGGGCATTGGTGACAAGATTCTTGCAGGCTTCGGAGAGCGACAGCGTGTCGCCACGTACCCAGACCGGATCCTCGGGCAGATCGAGCCGGAGTTTCGCGCCGGCATTGATGTCGCCCTGATCGCAGTCCTCGACTGCACGCAAGGCGGCGACACGGAGATCAATCCGCGCACGCGGTACCGTGTCGGCGCGGTGGATGATCAGCGCGTGGCTCAGAAGCTGGTCGGTCAGGCGGCCGAGCCCGACCGCGCGTTCGTGGATCCGCAGAGCGATGGCCTGCTGACGAACAGGGTCGTTCTCGTCGCGAGCAAGCTCGGCCTGTGCACGCAGCGCCGCGATCGGCGTGCGAAGCTGATGCGCGGAATCCGCGATCAGGTTGCGCATGACCGAAACCTGCCGCTCCAGCCTGACCATGAAGCGGTTGATGGCGCTGACGATGGCGCCGATCTCGCGCGGGACCGCAATGTCGAGCGGCGTCAGGTCGCGGGGATCGCGCGCCAGGAGGTCACGCTCGATCTGGCGAAGCGGACTCAGCGCCGACCGGATCGCGAAGGCGGCGAGCCCCGCCATGCAGACCCCTGCCGCGCCGAGCACGATCAGGGCGCTCCGTGCGATCTCGGCGGCCAGCGCGTCGCGCGCACGGGTGGTCTGTCCGACGATCACGTCCACCGAGCCCGAAAAGGCACGCTCGGCAAAACGGCGTCGCACGCTGACGAGCCGTACCGATTCGCCGGCGAAGCTGGCCCCGTAATAGACAACATCGCCATCTGCCGGTGGGGGTAAGGGCACGCCGTCATAGCCGGTAACGGTCACGGCATCCTGGCCGACGACACGATAGATCACCCGGTCGTCCTCGGCCAGGGCAAGGAGATCGAACGCGGGGACCGGAATATCGACCGCGAGCTGGCCATCGCGGATGAGGATCGACGCCGCGATCTGGTTTGCCGCGCCGATCAGCAGACGGTCGTACGCCTCCTGCGCCGCCTGGCGGCCATAGGCGAGCGCAGCCAGGGCGACGACGACGCCGCCCGCCGCCATGACAAGCACGACCGCGATCGCGAGACGGCGCGTCAGCGAGATGGCGTGCCGCGGCATGGCGCGCGCCGGGTCAGCGCTGTCAGCCATCGGCGACGAGCTGGTAGCCGAGACCCCGGAGCGTGCGGATCGAGATCCGGCCACCGGCCAGCTTCTTGCGCAGGCGCGAGACATAGGTCTCGATCGCGTTTTCTCCGACATCCTCGTCCCTGAACGAGAATATGCGCTCCATCAGCCGTTCCTTCGAGACGATCCTTCCCCGGCAGGCGAGCAGTGCCTCGAGCAGGCTCAGCTCGCGATGAGACAGCGGCAGCGCCGTGGCGCCGAGCCAGGCCGTCTGACCGGAGGGGTCGAAGACAAGGTCGCCGAACTCGATCACGCCCGACCTCTCCGGGACTTGCCGGCGCGCGAGGGCGCGCACGCGCGCCTCGAGCTCGCGCAGGTCGAAGGGCTTGATGAGGTAATCGTCGGCGCCTGTATCGAGGGCGGCAACGCGGTCCTCGACCTCGATCCGCGCAGTCAGCATCAGCACCGGTGTGGGATTGCCATGTGCCCGCAGGTCGCGGAGCAGGTCGGTGCCGCTGCCGTCCGGCAGGTTGACGTCAAGGATCAGCACGTCGTAGTCCTGCACCGCCAGTGCGTCGCGGGCCGACTCGACAGTCGGGGCGTGGTCTATCGCGTCGCCACGCCGGGAAAAGCTGACGACGATCGCCTCGGCGACGTCGCGCGTATCCTCCACCAGCAACAGGCGCATCCGATCCCTCTCAGAACGCTCCGGCGCGTAAGGCGAGGATAGACGGCAATGAAGCGGGTGCAAAGCTGCGACAGTTTCGTGACAGCTTCATCCGCTAGATCGCGCGATTACTCGGGGTTCGGTGCCCGTCTGGCCGGACCCGGGCCATGAACAAGTGGAGGAGACCTGCAATCATGCTTACCCTTACCCGCCGCGCTGCGATCACGGCCGCGGCCGTCTGCGCCGTGATCGGCGCGCCCGCGCTTGCCTTCGAGCCGACCAACCCGGAATGCATCGCTCCGGCCAATCCGGGTGGCGGATGGGATTTCACCTGCCGGCAGGTCGGCAAGACCATGCAGGATCTTGGCATCGTCTCGGGGACTGTCCAGGTCACGAACATGGCAGGCGGCGGCGGCGGCGTGGCCTTTGCCGAGGTGGTCAACAAGCGCAACAGCGAGGAAAACCTCATCGTTGCCGCCTCGTCCGCGACCGCTACGCGGCTGGCGCAGGGCGCCTACCCCGGCAACACCATGGAACAGGTGCGCTGGGTCGGCAGCGTCGGCGCGGACTATGGTATCATCGCCGTCGCCAAGGACAGCCCGATCGCGACTCTGCCCGAACTGATGGAGAAGATCAAAGCCGACCCCTCCTCGATCTCGATTGCCGGCGGTTCGGCGGTCGGCGGCTGGGATCACCTCAAGGTGCTGCTCGCCGCCAAGAAGGCTGGCATCGAGGACGTCCGCACGATCAAGTATGTCGCCTTCGACGGCGGCGGCGAGGCGGTCACGCAGCTTCTCGCGGGCTCGGTCCAGGCCTTCACGGGCGATGCGTCCGAGGCCAAGGGCTTCGTGGACTCGGGCGACATCAAGGTGCTCGCGGTTCTGGCCCCGGAGCGGCTCGAAGGCGACTTCGCCGCGTTCCCGACCGCCCGGGAACAGGGTATCGACGCGATTGGCGCCAACTGGCGCGGTTTCTACGCGCCGGGCGGCGCCGGTGCCGAGGCCTATGACTTCTGGGTCGATGCCGTGGGCAAGGTCTACGACTCGGCCGAGTGGAAGGCGATCATGGCGCAGAACGGCCTTGCGCCGCTGAGCCTGCGCGGCGCCGAGTTCCAGACCTTCGTGGCCGACTCGGTGGCCGAGATCCAGGCTCTGTCGAAGGAGATCGGCCTGATCAAGTAGACCCGGACAACGGCCGGGCGGCCCGCGCTGGCCGCCCGCGCCCAACTCAGGACAGGTGTCGGTGCAACGTCCCGGCACCGCGGGAGGACACCATGAGCGACCGCATCTTCGGCGGCATCGGCGTTGCGCTGGCGATCGTCTACGTCTGGAGCGCCACGCTGATCGAGCTGCCCTTCATCTCCGACCCGGTGGGTCCGCGCACCTTCCCCTATATCATCGGAGCGATGCTGGGGCTTGCAAGCCTGGTCATCCTGCTCAGCCCCGGCGCCGAGCCGCACTGGCCGAAACCGGGCCGGATCGCCGAGATCGCCGGCGCGGTGGTCGTGCTCGCCGTCTACACGCTGGCACTGCCGAGGCTCGGTTTCGTGCCTGCCACAACCGTGGCGGCGGGTGTGCTGACCTGGCGGCTCGGCACCGCACCCGCCTGGGCGCTGGCGACCGGCATCCTGACCGCCCTCGGCATCTACGCCGTGTTCCATCTGATCCTCGGGCTGTCGCTGGCGCGCGGCCCGCTGGGCTTCTGAGGAGGGGACCATGGAGACGCTGGCATCGCTCGCCGACGGGTTTGCCGTCGCGCTCACCTGGCAGAACCTGGCGCTGGCGCTGATCGGCTGCTTCCTTGGCACCGTGATCGGCGCACTGCCCGGCCTCGGCCCCTCGAACGGGGTCGCGATTCTTATCCCGCTCGCATTCTCGCTGGGCCTCGACCCGGTGGCGGCGCTCATTCTGCTGACCTCGGTCTATTACGGCGCCATGTATGGCGGGCGGATTTCCTCGATCCTGCTCAACATCCCCGGCGACGAACCGGCGCTGATGACGACGCTCGACGGCTATCCGATGGCCGTGAAGGGCCGCGCCGGCGAGGCGCTGGCGATCTCGGGCGTCGCGTCCTTCGTGGGTGCCTTCTTCGCCACCTGGGGTCTCGTGTTTCTGGCGCCCCTGCTGGTGAAGGTGGCGCTGCTGTTCGGTCCGGCCGAGTACTTCGCGCTCTTCGCGCTCGCCTTCGCGACCCTCGGCGGCATTGCCTCGCGCAGCCAGGCCAAGGCCGCCTTCGCCGCGGCGCTGGGCCTCGGCATCGCCATGATCGGCGTCGATGGCCAGACGGGTGTGCCGCGGATGACCTTCGGCGAGGTGCATCTCTACGACGGGATCGACTTCCTGGTCGCGATCGTCGGCCTGTTCGCGCTCTCCGAGGTTTTCATCTTCCTCGAACACCGCGGCGAGGGCTCGGGCGAGGGAAAGGCCGCCGAGGTCGGGATCGGCCGTGTCGTGCCTTCGATGTCGCTGATCAGGCATTGTACGCCCACCATGCTGCGCTCATCCGTTCTCGGCTTCATTGCTGGGGTGCTGCCGGGGGCCGGTGCCTCGCTCGGCTCGTTCATCTCCTACTCGATCGAGAAGCGGCTGGTCGACCGCGAGGGCAGCTTCGGCACGGGCGACCCCAGGGGCGTCGCTGCGCCGGAGGCCGGCAACAATGCCGCTGCCGGAGGCGCGCTGGTGCCGATGCTGGCGCTGGGCGTGCCGGGCTCCGGCACTACCGCGGTGCTGCTGGCCATGCTGCTCGCGCTCAACATCACGCCGGGTCCGCTGCTGTTCCAGAAGAACCCGGATGTGGTCTGGGGCCTCATCGCGGCACTGTTCATCGGCAATTTCATGCTCCTGGCGATGAACATCCCGATGGTGGGGCTGTTCGTGCGGGTGCTGATGGTGCCGCCGCGAATCCTGATGCCGATCGTGGCGATGATCTCGTTCGTCGGCATCTACGGCATCTCCGGCTCGACCTTCGACCTTCTGGTGATGATCGTCTTCGGAGTCATGGGCTGGGTCCTGCGCAAGCTTGACGTGCCGCTGGTGCCGGTGATCCTGGGCGTGCTGCTGGGAAACCTGATGGAGGCCAACCTGCGCCGGGCACTGACCATATCGGACGGCGACTGGACGGCGCTCTTCGCCTCGCCGCTGTCGATCGGACTCTGGCTCGTCTCGGTGGTCGGGTTCATCCTGCCGATCGTTCTCGGACCGATGCTGCGCCGGCGGATGGCGATGCGCAAGGACGAGGAAGGCGCCGTGAGCGACTGACGGCCGGCGGCGGCAGCGGACGACCCGTCTCAGCCGGCATCAGCCCGCTGCGCGTCGAGCCAGCCCCCCAGCACGGCCGCCACGCCCGCCATCGCGTCCCATCCCGAACTGTGACCGATGCGGTCGAGCGCCGGCACGGCGGAACGCATCGCCGCCGCGTCGCCGCGCAGGATCGCGGCAAGCGCCGCGTGGATCCCGGCGCTGCCGAACCCCTCGGATGCGGCGCCAAGCAGGGCGGCGGAGACGCTGTTGGTCCGGCGTCCGAGACAGGGGCGGATCGCGTCGAACAGCTCTCGTGCGAGGCTCTCGCGCCCCAGCGCGTGCAGCGCCAGCATCATACCACCCAGAAAATCGTCACCGGACGGCGTCAGTCCCGGCCCGAGCCCGGTCAGCGCGACGGCCCATGCACCCGGGCGGTCCGGCATGCCCGTCCGGGAGCGGACGGCGGCGGTAACCCAGCCGCGCGCGCCGGCGACAAAGCCGGCGGCGGCCACACCTTCCCGGTGCCTCGCCTCCGGCACATAGCCCGGATCGGCGAAGCCACCGAGTCCGCCGGCTACCGGCCGCCCGGCGATTATGGCCCGGAAGCCGGCGAGCCCCCTCGCGGCGGCTGCAGCCACGACCGGCCCCCGGATCGGTTCGGGCCGCCAGTCCGCCGCGTCTCCGAGCCGGAAGCGGAACCGGGCTCCGACCCGCAGCGCCACGGCCGAGACCGCCACAGCCGCCTGCTGGGCAATCCCGATCACGCGCCAGTCCGCCCCGGCGGGCACCTCCGAGACGAGCGTGATGGGCCCCGGTTCCAGTGCGAGCGTCCCGATACAGAGCAGACCCCTGCGGCTCTCGACGTAGAAGGCGGAGCGGAACACCGCCAAGACGCGCCCGTCCGCCGCCTGACCGAGCAGCCTCCGGGCCACCTGTCCGACCGTCCGGACCGCGATGCCCTGAGTTTCAGCCGTCTTCGGCCACGACATGGGTGCCCGCCTCGCCGCGGAGCGCTGCGGCCACTTCGTTCAGATGGGCGATGACCACCCGCTCGCCACCGCCTTCGAGAAACTGCAGCGCCGCCGCCACCTTCGGCCCCATGCTGCCAGGCGGGAAATGGCCCTCGGCCTGGTAGGCGCGAAGCTCGCGCATCGTGACCCGATCGAGATCGCGCCTGTCGGGCCTCCCGAAATTGATTGCGACCCGCGGCACCGCGGTCAGGATCATCATCATGCGGAAGCCGAGCACGTTGGCCATCAGCGCCGAGGTCAGGTCCTTGTCGATCACCGCCTCGACGCCGTGGCGCACGCCCTTCGGCCCGCGCACCACCGGGATGCCGCCGCCGCCGCCCGCGATCACCACGGTGCCGCGGCGGGCGAGAACCTGCACCAGGGAAATGTCGCAGATGTGCCGGGGCTTCGGTGAGGGCACCACATGGCGCCAGCCGCGCCCCGCGTCCTCCTTCATCAGCCAGCCCATCGTGACGCCGATCTGCTTCGCCTCCTCCTCCGGGTAGAATTTGCCGATCGGCTTGCTCGGGTCGCGGAAGGCCGGGTCGTCAGGATCGACCTCGACCTGGGTCAGCAGGCAGGCGACGTGGCGCTGGCTGTCGGCCTCGCGCAGCGCGTTTTCCATTGCCTGCATCAGCAGATAGGCGATGCCGCCTTGGGAATGTGCGACGCAGATATCGAGCGGCATCGGCGCGATGACGTGCCGGGTCATTGCCTGGCGCATCAGGATCTTGCCCACCACCGGCCCATTGCCATGGGTGACGACCAGTTCGTTGTCGCGCAGCGCCAGCGGGAGCAGCGCCTGCGCGGTGCGAGCGGCGATCTGCTTCTGCTCGTTCGAGGTGCCCTCGATGTCGTCGGGATGGGTGGCGTTGCCGCCGATGGCGACCAGGATCCGGTTCGGGATGTCGAAGGGCGCTGCCATCGGCTCAGCGTCGCGTCCCGGCCCCGATTGCCCGCAGCGCCCAGCCGGCGGCATCGGCATTGGTGGGGGCGACGGTGACGCCCGCCTCGGCCAGCGTCGCGATCTGGGCGGAAAGGCCCTGCGGGTCGCCCTCGGTGCCGGTGACCGAGGCAATGATCGCGGGCCCCCCGGAACGGGGCTCGGCCGCGAGCATGCGCGCCAGATGCCCGGCCGGATCGGCATGGGCGCCGTAGCCGATCACCATGTCGAGCAGCACGACCGCAGCCTGCGGGTCGGCCAGCGCTTCGGCGAGCGGGGTGTCGCGGACCGAGGGGTCGAGCATCGGATGCGGCCGGCCGCGGGTGAAAGCGTCGTCGCCGAGATCGAGCAGGAGATGGCCCCCATCCGCGCGACCCTCTCGCGCCGCACCCGGCACCGGCGCGTTGGATCGGACCGGCTCGCCCGCCTGCAGCAGCAGCACCTGCGCCTCGGCGCAGAGCGTGCCGCCGGCGAACAGGCCGAGGATCCGCCGGCGCCCGGCCGGCACAGCAAGGCCGACGGGAATCGGCGCCGGTGCCTCGGGCGCGAGCCCCAGCGCCGCGCGCGCCGCCCCCTTCAGCGTGAACGCCTGGGTCGCGTTCGCAGGCATGGCCATCGGCCTGGCACCGATGAAGCAGACGGTAGCGGGCTTCGCGCTCCGGCCGAGCCGCGCCAGCACCACGGCGGCGACTTCGGCCTGGGGCGGTTTCGAGATCAGGATGATCCGACGTGTCGCCGGGTCGGCGTCGAGAGCGTCGATCGCCATCAGCGTCGAGATGCCGCCGATCTCCGGCTTCAGATCGCGCCCGCCGACGCCGATGGCGTGCGAGATGCCGCCACCACCCCGGGCGATCAGGCAGGAAACTTCCTGCATCCCCGTGCCCGAGGCGCCGACAATGCCGATCGCCCCGCGCGGCACCGCATTGGCAAAGGCGAGCGGCACGCCGCCGATGATCGCCGTGCCGCAGTCAGGCCCCATCACCAGCCGGCCGAGCGCCTGCGCCTCGCGCTTCAGCGCGGCCTCGTCGGCGAGGCTGACATTGTCGCTGAAGATCATCGCGTCGAGGCCGCGCCGGATCGCCTTGCGCGCCTCGGCGGCGGCGAAGTCGCCCGGCACCGAGATGAGCACAAGGCTCGCATCCGGCATCTCGGTCAGCGCCGACCGGAGCGTGCGGGGCCGCCAGGCGGACACCGCGCCGCCGCGGATCGCGGGACGGTCGAGCTGCGCCAGGGCCTCGGCCAGCGCGGCCTCGGCGACGGCAGCCGTGGCGGCGCGGATGCCGATGACGAGATCGCCGCCACCCGCCGTGCATCCGGCCTCCACCAGGAGTCCGGCCTCGGCCATGATCTGCCGGTTCGCCGGGGTGCCCATCATCAGCGCGGCCTCTTCGACCTCCGCCATCTCGGCAATGCTGCGCGAGAGGCGCATGAGCGCCACCGAGTCGAGGTAGAAGCCCTTGCGGACCTCGTTCAGCACGACCGCGCTCATGACACCCCCACGCTGTCGGCGAAGGCGACCAGCGCCTGCGTGAAGCAGGCCATCGGCGCCCGCACCACGCCTGCCCCGACCTGACCGATGCCAGGCTTCCTGTGGGCGATGCCGGTGTTGATGGTGGGCGCTATCCCGGTCTCGACCACGCGGCGGATGTCGATACCCGTCGGAACGCCCAGATAGTCCATCGCCGGAATGGTCCATTCCGGGTTCCGGGCAAGCGTGATCTCGCCCATCCGGCGGGTGAAGCTGCCGGCCTCCGACGGTGCGCCGGCGCCGACGAAGCCCGCCACCGCCGGGGCCGCCCCCATGGCGAAGCCGCCGAGACCGATGGTCTCGACGATGGCGGAATCTCCCATGTCCGGGTTGGCGTCGGCCGCGGTGAAGCCGGGAAAATACAGCCCCTCGGGCATCTCGACCGGGGCGGTGAACCAGGTGTCGCCGGTGCCGCTCACCCGGATGCCGAACTCGGTGCCGTTGCGGGACATGGCGGTGACGACGCTCGATCCGCTGATGCCGCGGACCGGGTCGGTGATGGCCTTGCCCATCGCCATGGCGATGTTGAGGAAGAACTGGTCGTTGCCGGCGATAAAGGCGAGCGCGCGCGACAGCGCCGCGGTGCCGGCCGCCGTCTCGGCCAGCGCCGGGGCCAGCGCGCGCAGCGTCAGGCCCGAGCAGGCGACGTTGCGCTGGTGCATCTCGTCGCCCATGGTCAGGCCGCGCGCCACAAGGCTTTTCAGCGGCAGCCCGCCCATGCGCCTCAGCGCCCGGCCCAGCGCGGGACCGAAATCATCGCGCAGCCAGCGGAGCCGCTCAAGCACCTCGGCATCATTGCCGCCGAAGCGCATGACCTTGCCCAGCCCCTCGTTGACGGTGCAGAAGGCGCGGTTGCCGAAGGCGCGGTTCTCGACCACCATGACGGGCTGGCCGCGCGTGGTCAGGCCAGTCATCGGCCCGACGGCGCCGAAGTGGTGATTGGGGTGGAACGCGAAGGCCCCTGCCCGTGCCTGGCGCTCGGCATCGCCGAGATCCGAGGCCCAGCCCTCCGCGACCGCAATCCCGGCCACGGCGCCCCGCATCGGGCCGCACATCCGCTCCCAGCCGATCGGCGGGCCGGCATGGAGGATCATGCCCTCGCCAAGCTCCGGGATCGCCTCGGCAGCGGGAATCACGTCAACCAGCACCGGATCGCCGGCCAGCATCCGTCTCAGCGCCTCGGCATCGGCGTCCTCGATCAGCTTCACGGGTCAACTCCCGAGTTTCGAGAGCAGGTCGGCGAGCTTCGGGTCGCCCCCGGCCGGCGGCACCCAGTCGAGCTGGATCACCTCCACCCCCCGGGCCTCGAGCCCGCGGGCAAAGTCCTCGAGGCCGATGTTGATCACCTTTACCGGCCGGTCCAGCAGCGAGGGACGATTTTCTTCGCTCACGATCCAGGCTCCTCATCATAGATCCGGTATGCCGCATCGACCGCCGCACCTGCGGGCGCGGCGAAGCCGTTCCGGCGCAGCACCGCCTCAAGCGAGGCGAGGCAGCGCAGGATGTTCGGCTTGCGGCAGACATGGCCCATGGTGCCGATGCGCCAGATCTTCCCTGCCAGATGGCCGAACGAGGTGCCGATCTCGATGCCGAAGTCCGCCAGCATCTCGGCGCGCACCCTGTCGCCGTTGCCGCAGGGAGCGGGGATCCAGACACCGGTCACGTTGGTCATGCGGTGGGCCGGGTCGCCGAACAGCTCGATCCCCATCGCCTCGAGCCCGGCCCGCAGCGCGCGGCTGGCCAGCACATGGCGGGCGAAGCCGGCCTCAAGCCCCTCTTCCAGCACGCCCCGGGCGCACTCCCGCGCCGCGTAGAGCATCGAGGTCGCCTCGGTGTGGTGGTTGAGGCGCTTCGGGCTCCAGTAGTCCATCAGCATGGCCAGATCGAGGTAGTTCGAGCTGATGCGCGGGCCGTTGGCGTCATTGAAGCCCTCGGGCCGGATGCCACCCTCGATGTGCTTGCGCCGGTTGATCTCGGCCGCCGCCCGGTCGCTGATCGTGACGGGCGAGGTGCCCGGCGGGCCGGACATGCATTTCTGCAGCCCGGCGCTGACGGCATCGAGTCCCCAGGCGTCGGTCTCGACCGGATTGCCGCCCAGCGTCGCGGTAGCGTCGGCATAGATCAGCGTTCCGGCCTCGCGGCAGGCCTCCGAGAGCCCTTCCAGCGGCTGGGCCATTGTGGTCGAGGTGTCGCCATGCACCAGCGCCAGAACCTTTGGCCGGTGCTGCCAAACCGCCTCGACCAGCTGGCCGGTCTCGAACACCCGGCCCCATTCGGTGTCGATGGTGGCGACCTCCCCCCCGGCACGCGCGCAGATCTCGCTCAGCAGGTGGCCGAACCGGCCGAAGCGCGGCACCAGCACGCGGTCGCCGGGCGCTACCAGCGAGCCGAGGCAGGCCTCGATCCCGGCCCGCGCGGTGCCGTTGACCAGCAGCGTCCACCGGTTCGCGGTGCGGTAGACCTGGCGGTAGAGCGCCATCACCTCGTTCATGTAACCGGTGAATTCGGGGTCGAACTGCCCCAGCATCGGCGCCGACATGGCGCGCAAAACGCGGGGGTAGACATCGACCGGGCCCGGCCCCATCAGCAGGCGGGGACCGGGATCAAGCTCGCGGAACAGCATGGTGGTGGCGGGCATGGGAGTGTCGGTCACTTGGCTCTCGCTCCGATCTTCTCGACCACCCGCAGCAGCAGGCGGGCGCCCGCCTCGGCATCGGCGGGGGTGACGGACTCGTCCGGGCTGTGGCTGATCCCCCCGGCGCAGCGCACGAAGATCATGCCGACATCGGTGATGGCGGCCATGGCGGCCGCGTCGTGGCCTGCGCCGCTCGGGAGCCGGAACGGACGCTGGCCCAGCTCGCCCATCGCCTCGCCGATGCACTCCATGATCCACGGCGCGCAGGCGACGCTGCCCGCCTCGTGGCTGCAGTCGATCGAGATCGCGACGCCGCGGCGCGCAGCCACCGACTCCATACATCGGGCGAGCTCGGCCACCGCGCCGCGCCGCACCTCATCGTCGGCAGCGCGGAAATCGACCGAGAACGCGACCCGGCCCGGAATGACATTGGTTGCACCGGGCGATACGGCCATCTGGCCGACGGTTCCCACCGCGTTAGGCCTCGCCGTCGCGACCCGCTCGACCTCGAGCACGCATTCGGCCGCGGCAACCAGCGCATCCTGCCGTGCATTCATCGGCACCGTGCCGGCATGGCCGGCCGTACCGTCGAGCGTGACCGTCATCCGGTTGGCGCCCGAGATCGCGGTGACCGCGCCGGTGGCAAGGCCCTCGGCCTCGAGCACAGGCCCCTGCTCGATATGGACCTCGAGATAGCAGGCGATCTCGCCCTTCTGCCGCGCGGCCTCGCCGAGTCGCGCCGGGTCGAGCCCGAAGTCGCGCATCGCCTGCGCCAGCGTGATGCCGTCGTGGTCAGGACGGTCGAGCAGCGCGGGCTCGAAGCTGCCGGCGACCGCCCGGCTGCCGAGATAGGTGGACTGGAAGCGCACGCCCTCCTCGTCGGCAAAGCAGATCACCTCGACGGGGTTCGCGAAGCGCATGCCGCGGGCCTCGAGCGCGCCGACGCAGTCGATCGCCGCGACAATGCCGAGCCCGCCATCGTACCTGCCGGCCATGATCACCGTGTCGATATGCGAGCCGAGCACGATCGCCGGCGCCGCCGGGTCGGTGCCCGCATAGCGGCCGACGAGGTTGCCGGCAGCGTCCTCGCGCACGGCCATGCCGGCGCCGCGCATCCATCCGGCAACGAGGCCGATCGCCCGGCGGTGCTCGGGCGTGTAGCAGCGTCGGGTCAGATGATGCGGCGACTCGCTGATTGCGGCCAGACGGTCAAGCCTCTGCATGATGTCGGCGCCGGGGCGCGGGAGAGAGTCCACAACATTCCTCACTCGAAGCCTGGTTCGCCGTCCTTGCCGTGCGCGACGATACGCGCCCGGGCGCAGCCAGGTCGAGCCCCGCCGGTTCCGCTGCACGGGAACGGTCGCTGCTCCCGCGGATTCCGGCGCCTCATTCCGCGGCCCCGGCCCGGATCGGCGTCGCATAGCCGCCCACTTTCGAGGTGCGGGCGCCGACCGCGACCAGCGCCTCGGCGAAGGCGACGGCGCAGGTGACCCCGTCGATGACGGGAAGGCCGAAGCGGGCGGACAGCCCGTCCATCAGGTCGGTCATGCCGGCGCAACCGAGCACGATCGCCTCGGCCCCGTCTTCGTCGATGGCGTGGCGGATCTCGTCGGCGATGCGCCCGGTGGTCGCAGGGTCGCCACGCTCGAGATGCAGCACCGGGATCTCGGTCGAGCGCACCCGGCCGCAGCGGGCGGCGAGGCCGTAGCGCACCAGATTCGCCTCGATCCCCGGAACCGAGCGGCGCAGCGTCGTCACAACCGAGAACCGGCAGCTCAGCATGCTGGCAGCATGGAAGGCGGCCTCGCCGATGCCGAGCACCGGCACCTCGACCATTGCCCGGGCCGCATCGAGGCCGGTGTCGTCGAAGCAGGCGATCACCACCGCATCCGCCTCGGGATTGCGCGCGATCTCGGCGAGCAGCCCCGGCAGGCACATGGCCACATCGAAAAAGCCCTGGATGCTGGGCGGGCTGCCCGCCGGCGTGGCCGCGACGACTTCGGTGCCGGGACGCACCACCCGGCGGGCCGCCTGCGCGGCCTTCTCGGTCATCGAGACCGTGCTGTTAGGGTTCACGAGAAGGATGCGCATCGTTGCCTCTCAGAGCTCGCCGCCGAGATAGAGCGCCTTGAGCCGCTCGTCGGCCAGCAGCTCGCGCGAGTTCCCGGCGAGCGCCACCGAGCCTGTGCTGAGCGCATAGGCGCGGTTCGAGATGTTGAGCGCCATGCGCGAGTTCTGCTCGACCAGCAGTACCGACACCTTCTCGTCCCGGTTGATGGCGACGATCGAGCGGGCGATGTCCTGCACGAGCTTCGGTGCGATGCCGAGCGAGGGCTCGTCGAGCAGCAGCAGACGCGGGTTCGCCATCAGCGCTCGCCCGATCACCAGCATCTGCTGCTCGCCGCCACTCATGGTGCCGGCGGACTGGGTGAAGCGCTCCTTCAGCCGCGGGAATCGGGTCAGCACCCGCTCGAGGGAGTCTCGGATGCCCGCCTGGTCGGAGCGGGTGAAGGCGCCCATCAGCAGGTTGTCGCGCACCGACATGAAGGGGAACACCCGCCGCCCTTCGGGCACCATGGCGATACCCATGCGAACGATCTCGTCCGGCGGCAGCCCGTCGATCTGGCGCCCGGCGAAATGGATGCTGCCGGAGCGGATCCGCCGCAGCCCGGTGATCGCGCGCAGGATCGACGACTTGCCCGCGCCGTTGGCGCCGATCAGCGCCACGGTCTCGCCCTCGCTCAGTTCCAGCGAAACACCCTTCAGCGCGTAGACGTGGTCGTAGTAGAGCTCGACATCGGTGAAGCGCAGCATCGCGTCCATGGCGCTACACCCCGATCATCACGTCTTCGGTGCCGAGATAGGCCTCGATGACGCGGGTGTCCTGCTGGACTTCGGCCGGCGTGCCCTCGGCGATCTTCTCGCCGAAGTTCAGCACCACGATTCGATCCGAGATCTTCATCACGGCCGGCATG
Organism: Limibaculum sp.; assembly: GCA_039805905.1. Classification (GTDB taxonomy): domain Bacteria; phylum Pseudomonadota; class Alphaproteobacteria; order Rhodobacterales; family Rhodobacteraceae; genus Thermohalobaculum. Next base: position 814,463 of record JBDIVM010000002.1, read on the forward strand.
TCGTGCTCGACCAGGAGCAGCGTCAGGCCGCGGTCGCGGACGCTCCGCACCATCTCGACTGCCCGCATGGTCTCGTCGTGGTTCATCCCGGCGAAAGGCTCGTCCAGCAGCAGCACGGCGGGGTCGGTCGCCAGCCCGATGGCGATGCCGAGCGCGCGCAGATGGCCGTGCGGCAGGTTGCTGGCCAGCTCGTCGCGCTGCCGGGACAGGCCGAGGAAGTCGATGATCTCGTCAGCGGACTCGCCAAACCGTCGATTGTCCTTCCGCGCCGCACGGGTGCCGAGGAAGTAGCCGAGCAGGCTCGCCCCGGCGCGTAGGTGGTGGGCGACCACCACGTTCTCGTGCACCGTCATGCCGCGGAAGATCGTGGTTTCCTGGAAGGTGCGCACCACGCCCCGGCGCGCCACCGCATGCGGCGAGAGGTCCGAGATGCGCTCGCCTCGGAACAGCACCTCGCCGGCGCTCGTGCGCAGGAACGAGGCGATCAGCTTGAACAGCGTCGACTTGCCGGCGCCGTTTGGTCCGATGACGCTGAGGATCTCGCGCTCACTGACGTCGAACGACACGTTGTTGACCGCGACCAGCCCGCCGAAACGCCGTGTGACGCCCTTTACCTCGAGGACCGCGCTCATGGCTGCCCTCCGCCCCGGCGCGGCAGCCGGATGCTGAACAGCCCGTTCGGCAGCCATACCATGAGCAGGATCAGCACAGAGGAGTAGATAAGGAGCTGCCACTGCCCCGCCAGGAACAGCATGTCCCAGCCGAAATAGAGCACCAGAGTCCCCAGCATCGGCCCGAACACGTAGCCGAGACCGCCGAGAAAGCAGTTCAGCATGAAGTTGATCGAGTCCTGCACTGCAAAGCTCGACGGGTAGACCGAGCGCGAGATGGCGATGAAGATCGCGCCTCCAAGCCCGCCGAGGAAGGACGAGACCGCATAGGCGAGCACGCGCAGATAGGCGATGTTGACCCCGATCGAGGAGGCCAGCTCCTCGTTCTGCTGCAGCGAGCGGCAGAGCTGGCCGAGCCGCGAATGCACGAGCCGGTACATGCCCGCGAAGCAGAGGATCATCAGGATCACGGCGAGGTAGTAGAAGGCGGGCTTCACGTTCGCCAGCGTCGCGAAGTCCGGGATCAGGGTCAGGCCGAACAGGCTGATCCCGCCCGGCAGCGGGATGTTGGAGATACCCTTGGCGCCGTTGGTGACGGGCAGCGCCAGCGCCGCGAGGCGGGCGACCTCGGTCAGCACCAGCGTCACCATGGCAAAATAGACGCCGCGCAGCCGGAGGATCGGCAGGCCGATCAGAACGCTGACCGCGGCGCAGGCGAGGCCGGCAGCCGGCAGCGTCAGCCAGAACGAGATCCCGTAATCCACCACCAGGATCGCCGAGACATAGCCGCCCATCAGCGCATAGGCGCCCTGCCCGATGTTGATCCGGCCGATGTAGAAGGTCAGCCAGACGCCCGCCGAGGCGATGGAGAGCAGCGCGACCGAGGTCAGGGTATAGTAGAGGTCCCACCGCCCGCTCGCCTCGATGGCCCAGGGGACCGCCACGAGCACGGCCAGCAGGAAGGCGGCAACCAGCCCGATCTGCGCTCCCCGGCTCATGGCCCGTCAGCCCCAGGGCTTGCCCATCAGCCCCTGCGGGCGGATGGCGAGGAAGACCATGAGGCTGGCGAAGATCACCAGATAGGTGATGTCGCCATAGGCGTGCAGCACGCTGAGGCCGACAGATTCCAGCATGCCGAGGATGAAGCCGCCGGCGATTGCCCCCGAGATCACCCCGGCGCCGCCGATCATCACCATCATGAACGCCTTGATCGAGATCGGGCCGCCGATGCCCGAGTTGACCCCGGTGATGGTGACCAGCAGGCCGCCGACCACCCCCGCCAGCAAGGCGCCCAGCGCGAAGCCGATCATCGAGTAGCGGTCGACATCGACACCCATCAGCTGGGCGGCGACCCGGTCCTGCGCCAGCGCCCTCAGCGCCCGGCCGGTCTTCGAATACTGCATGTAGAGGATGAAACCCGCGATCGCCGCGATCGCGAGCGTGCCGACGAGGATCCGGTCATAGGGCATGATGATCCGGAAGTCCCAGTTGAGCACGCCGTCCATGATCTTCGGCACGCCGCGCTGCTTCTCGCCGAACATCAGCAGGATCACCGCGTCGAGGAAGAACGCGATGCCGGCGGCGAGCAACATGGTGCTTTCCTCGCGGTGGCTGCGCCGGATCACGGTGCGGAACAGGAACCGCTCGATCAGCGCGCCGACCACCGCCAGCGTCACCGCCGACGCGACAAGCGCCACAACGAAGGGCAGGCCAAGCTGGCCATAGACGGTGTAGGACACGAAGCCGCCGAGCACATACATCTGCCCGTGGGCGAAGTTCAGCACGTTCATCAACGCGAAGATCAGTGTCAGGCCGAGCGCGATCAGCGCATACTGCGCGCCGAGATAGAGCCCGTTCGCGATCACCTGCTCCATGGAGGGAACTCCCCACGCGGACCCGGAGGAGTACTCCGGGTCCGCTGCCGCTGGGAGGCGGAGGTCAGTCGACTTCCGCGATGAACAGAGTCTCGAACCTGCCGTCGCGATACTCGTTCACGACCAGCGGAACCGCGACCTGGCGTTTCTGGCCGAACGAGGTGGTGCCGACATATCTCAGCTTCGCGTCGCCCTTCATGTAGGGGTTGGGCGCCTCGAAGGTATCCATCGTCGTCTTGAATGCCTCGACATCGTCGATCGCCGCCGGGTTGGCCTTCAGAGTCTCGAGAATGTAGTCGAGCGCATAGACCTTGGTGTTCGACTCGTCGTTGTATTCGCCAAACATCTTGGTGTAGCGGTCGACGAACTCCTTCATGGCGTCGGACGCGATTTCCGGCGTCGAGGCGCCACCCACCGAGATGAAGCCGTTGGCGAGTTCTCCCGCGCCTTCCTTCAGCACGGTAGCGTCCTGCGCCGTCTCGGTCGAGATCAGCCCGGTGTAGCCAAGCTCGCGCGCTGCGCGAATGATCAGCGGCGCGTTCCCCGGCGCGACGCCCGACAGCACCAGGAGATCGGGCTGGGTCCGCAGCACCGGGGTGAGCACCGGCACGAAGTCGCGGGTGTCGTTCTGGTAGGTGTCCGAGGCGGCGACCACCTCGAGGCCCAGCGCCTTCGCGGCCTCGACGCCGCCGTCACGCTGGCTGAGGGGATCGGACTCGTTTGCCGCCAGGAAGGCGACCCTCTTCACCCCCTTGTTGTCACGCAGATACTTGTAGATCGCCGGGCCGGACTGGTAGTTCGCCACCATTCCCAGCACCGCGTTTCCTGCGGGCGGCGCGTAGAGCTCCTTCGGGAAGGCATAGGGGAAGTAGATGATCCCGCTCTGCTCGGCGACCGGGCGCACGGCGGCGGCGCCGTCGTCGACATTGGGACCGACCACGTAGCGGATGCCCTCCTGAGCCATCTTCTCCATGCCGGCGATGGCGCGCTTCGGATCCTTCTGGTCGTCGAAAGTGACGATCTCTATGTCGTAGGTCTTGTCGCCGATGGTGACGCCGCCGGTCTCGTTCACCCAGGCGGCGCGCGTCTGCATCGAGCGAACGTTCGAGATGCCCCAGGCAGCGGCCGGGCCGCTGGTCACGCCCACAAAGCCGATCTTGAGTGTTTCGTTTGCGGCATCGGCGGCCGAGCCGGCACCGAGCGAAAAGAGCGCTGCAGCGGCGACGGCCCTGAGCAAAGTCCTTCTTTCCATGATTGGATCCTCCCTTTGCAATCCGCGGACGGGCGATCTTCCCGTGGGCGCGGGCAACCCCACAGAACAAGATTGTTAACAAGATTGTCAACGATATTTTGACATCTGTCGCATCGCTATGCCATATGAGCAAGGATTGCTGCACGGGTAAGGATTGATGCGGACCCGGCGGCCGCCGGACGCAGCGAATGCGAGGGAAATGCCGTGGTGAACAGTGCCGATCGCGCTCCGGAGCGGACGGCCGCGGAAACCGCGCCGAGCGAGCAGCAGATCGTCGAGCGCATCTATGCGGCCGTGATGGAGCAGCGTCTGCCGCCGCGCACCCGGCTGACCGAATCGATGCTCTGCGAGAGCTTCGGCGTCGGCCGGATGCGGGTGCGACGGGCGCTCCTGCTGCTCGCAAGCCAGGGCATCGTCGACCTGCACTCGAACAAGGGCGCCGCGGTCGCCAGTCCTGGCCGCAAGGAGGCGCGCGATGTGTTCGAGGCCCGGCTTGCGCTCGAGCCGAGCATCGTCCGCCAGGTTGCCAACCGGGCGCGGCCTGCCGATCTCGACGCGCTCGCCCGGCATATCGCGATGGAAGCCGCCTCCCGCAACCGGCGCAACCGGCGCGATGCGATCCGGCTCTCGGGCGAGTTCCACCTGCGGCTGGCCGAGACCACGGGCAATGCCGTGCTCGCGCGGATGCTGCGCGAGCTGGTGACCCGCAGCTCGCTGATCATCGGCCTCTTCGGCACCTCGGGCAGCCCGCACTGCGAGGAGCACGAGCATGCCGGAATCCTCGAGGCACTGCGCCGCCGCGACGGCGACCGGGCCGAGACGCTGATCCGCGCCCACATCATGCATATCGAGGCGGATCTCGACCTCAGCGCCGCCAGTCGGGCCGAGCCGGACCTGCTGAGCATCCTGGGGGCTGCGAAATGATCAACCAGGCAGGCTATCCCCGAGATCTTCTTGGCTATGCCGGGTCACCGCCTCAGGCCCGCTGGCCGGGCGGCGCACGGGTGGCGGTGCAGTTCGTGCTGAATGTCGAGGAAGGCGGCGAGAACTGTGTACTGCATGGCGATGCCGCCTCGGAAGCCTTCCTCTCCGAGATCGTCGGCGCCCTGCCCTTCGCGGGTGCGCGCCACATGTCGATGGAGTCGATCTACGAATACGGCTCGCGCGCGGGCGCCTGGCGCATCCTCGACCTGTTCCGCGCCCATAGCCTGCCGCTGACCGTCTTCGCGGTGGCGATGGCGGCCGAGCGGGCGCCACAGATCATCGAGCGGGCGCTCGCGGACGGTCACGAAATCGCCAGCCACGGACTGCGCTGGATCAACTATCACGGCATGGACGAGGCCGAGGAGCGGGACCACATCGCAAGGGCGGTCGAGATCCTGACCCGGATCTGCGGCGACCGCCCACTCGGCTGGTACACCGGGCGGACCTCCGAGAACACCCGCCGGCTGGTGGCCGAGCATGGCGGCTTCCTCTACGACGCCGATGACTATTCCGACGACCTGCCGTTCTGGAGCCGGATGCAGCCGGGCCAGCTGATTGTGCCCTACACGCTCGACACCAATGACATGCGCTTCGCCACCGCGCAGGGTTTCAACACCGGCGAGCAGTTCTTCACCTATCTGCGCGATGCCTTCGACGCGCTCTATGAGGAAGGCGCCGCGCGGCCGAAGATGATGTCGATCGGCATGCATGCCCGGCTCCTTGGCCGGCCCGGCCGGATCGGGGCCCTGAAGCGCTTCCTCGACCACATCTCGCGTCACGACCGCGTCTGGGTTGCCCGCCGCATCGACATCGCCCGGCACTGGCGCGAGGCCCACCCCGAGGGCGCCGCGTGACACGCTTCGTGAAGGATCCGCCCACGAGCCTCGACCGGGCGGGTTTCCTCGCCCGCTACGGAGGCGCCTATGAGCACAGTCCTTGGATTGCCGCGGCGGTCTGGGATGCGGGCGAGACCGCCGACGGCGTCGAGGCGCTGGCCGATGCCATGGCGAGGCGCGTCGATGCGGCGGACGCGGCGGCGAAGCTCGCTCTCCTCCGGGCCCATCCGGACCTTGCAGGCAGGCTCGCGGTCCGCGGCGAGATGACGGCGGAGTCCGCCGCCGAGCAGACCGGGGCCGGTCTCGACCGCTGCTCGCCGGCCGAGTTCAGCGAGTTCCAGGAGCTCAATGCGCGCTACCGGACCCGGTTCGGATTCCCCTTCATCCTTGCGGTCCGTGGCCACGACCGGCAGAGCATTCTCGCCGCCTTCCGCCGCCGCATCGACAATTCACGGGCCGACGAGATCCGCGAGGCGCTCGGCCAGGTCCACCGCATTGCCAGACTGCGGCTGCTTGCGCTCGCGGCAGAGGACTAGCCGGGAACAGGGTCAGCCGGCGCGGAGCACCATCAGCGCATGCCGGCCGGCCATGGTCAGAACCAGCGAGCCGAAGTTCAGCTCGGCGAGTCCGAGCGACAGCAGGCGTTCTGCTTCCGGTGCCGGAATCCGGCGCCGGATGATGCCACTGTCCAGTTCCTCGAGCGCGGATTTCTCGTCCGGTGTCAGGCGGGCCGCCAGGCCGGCGCCGTTATTCTTTGCCTTGTTCGCACAAGAACACCACGCGACAGGCCGCCCATTAGCCGGACGGGACATCATCGGACGCATCCTTCACCAGCAACCATTCAAGTTCACCCGAAAACAACACGACTGACACTGAACATTTCATCACAAATCGACGATTCTTGGAACCGTTTGTTGTGCGTTGACCGGCTCGGCCGGCAACGCAGGCCGGGAATCCAGCCCCGCGCCGGGCCTCGCGGCAATTCCGGTCATCGTTCAACGGCGGCGAGGACGGTGTCCTGAGGATACTGGTGCCCGGAGCGAGACTCGAACTCGCACGCCTTGCGGCAAAGGTTTTTGAGACCTTCGTGTCTACCATTCCACCATCCGGGCCCGGCGCCAGAACCTGAGGGAAAAACACCGCCCGCGCAAGGGCCGTCGCGAGCCCGCCGCCGGAACCGGCCATTGCCCCGGGCTCGCCGATCCGACAAGAATGGATGCCGCGGACGGCTTTGCTCCGGCCGCGGGAGACCGTTCATGCCGCATGACACGAGCCTGATCTCCACCATCGTCGTTGGCCTGGTGCTCGCCTTCGTGTTCGGCACCCTCGCGGTGCGGTTCCGCCAGCCCCCGCTCGTCGGCTATCTGCTCGCCGGCGTGATGGTCGGACCCCACACGCCGGGCTTTGTCGCCGACCGTCAGCTCGTCGAACAGCTTGCCGAGATCGGAGTCGGACTCCTGATGTTCGGCGTCGGACTGCAATTCTCGCCGGGCGACATGCGTGCCGTGCGGGGGATATCAATCTCTGCGGCGCTGGCGCAAATGGTGGTCGCGACCCTCCTCGGCGTCGGGCTGGGATGGCTGATGGGCTGGTCGCTGGGTGGCAGCCTTGTGTATGGGCTGGCTCTCTCGGTTGCCTCGACGATCGTGCTGCTGAAATGGCTGCAGGACCGCCATCTGGTTGAAACCGAACGCGGCAAGATCGCGATCGGCTTGTTGGTTGTCGAGGACCTCGCCATGATTCTGGCGCTGGTGCTTATCCCGGCAGCCGCCAGCCTTGCCGAGGGCAGCAGCGGGGTGCGCCTCCCGGTCGCGACCTGGCTGGTCACCCTGCTCGGCGCACAGCCGGCGATGGGCATTCTGGTCGGCGTGACCCTCCTGAAGGTCGCACTCTTCATCGGGGTCATGCTGCTGTTCGGGCGTCGGTTGGTCCCAGCGCTGCTCCATCACGTCGCGCATACCGGCTCGCGCGAGCTGTTCCGGCTCGCCGTGCTGGTGACCGCTCTCGGCATTGCGTGGGGCGCCGCGCGGCTCTTCGGCGTGTCGCCGGCGCTCGGTGCGTTCTTCGCCGGCATGGTGCTGTCCGAGAGCAAGCTCAGCCAGCGCGCCGCGCAGGAGACGCTGCCGCTGCGGGATGCCTTTGCCGTGCTGTTCTTCATCTCGGTCGGAATGCTGGTCGACCCGCTGGCGATCCTTCGCCAACCGTTGGCCCTCATTGCCACCGTCCTGATCATCCTGGTCGGCCGCTCGATCGCCGCCTTCGCGGTCGTGCACGCTTTCGGCCACCCACCAGCCACCGCGCTGTTGGTCGCGGCAAGCCGGGCGCAGATCGGCGAGTTCTCGTTCATCCTGGTGCAGCTGGCCATCGGACTTGGGCTCCTGCCGCCCGAGGCACAACCGCTGGTGCTTGCTGGCGCGCTCGTCACCATCGTCGTCAACCCGCTCATGGTCTACGGCGCCGAACGGCTGGCCCCCGTGATCGAACGCCGGTTAACTACCGCGGCGCCGGCTGTCTTGCCTGCGCCACCGGCCGAAGCGGTAGCAGAATCGTCGGGCGGGCAGCCGCCCCCGATCCCGGAGCAGCAACCGGAGGAGAAAGGCGCCGAGGCGATCGCACATCCGGCGCCGACCGCGCTCTCGGGACATGTGGTCCTGATCGGGTTCGGCCGCGTCGGCAGCGTCATCGGCGAGGCGCTGGATCACGCCGGCGAGAGCTATCTGGTGATCGAGGCCGCCGACGCCCGGATCGTCGAGCTCGGCAAGCGCGGCATCGAGGGCTTCGCCGGCAACGCCGCCAATCCGGACGTCCTGGCGCTCGCCGCGATCGCGCGGGCGCGGCTGCTCGTCATCGCGATCCCGGATGCCTTCGAGTCCGGTCAGATCGCCGCGCAGGCGCGGGCCGCAAATCCCGAGCTCAGGATCGTTGCGCGCGCCCATTCCGGCGCCGAGGCGAACCATATCGCCAGCCTTGGCGCCGATGTCGTGGTCAAGGCCGAGCGCGAGATCGCCCGCGGCATGGTGCGCCGCCTGAAGCTCCGGCCAGTCGGCAAAGCGGGGACTCGGCCGGATGCCGCCCAGCCGGATGGTCAGACCGGATCGACGAGCACCTCGACCGTATCCGGGAAATGATGCTCCTCCAGGTTCTCGCCCGGCCCGCGCCGGTCGACCACGAGGAAATCCTGCACCGGGGATAGCGCCAGCAGCGGATGGTGCCAGATGCCGCGGGTTATCTGCAGGCCCTGATCGCCGCGCACCAGGAACGCCCGGCAGGCCGCGGGTTCGGGCCGCTCGGCCACTACTGCCAGCCAGGGCAGCCGCTCCATCGGCACGAAGGCCTGGCTGCCGAGCGGGTGGCGCTCGATCATCGTGATCCTGATCGGCAGCGGCCAGGGCGTGCCGCGGAAGATCGACAGCACCGTCTGACCGTCGGCGCCGCAATCCGCCGCGGCCAGAGCATGGTAGCGCCGGGTCCGGCCACCGTTGATCAGGTAGCTCCGCGCCGGGTCCGCCTCGATCACGTCGCCGAACGGAGCAAAGGCCGCGGCTGTCAGTGGCTCGAGTGTCAGCCGGATCCTCGCCGTGGTCCCCGCACCGCTCATACTGCCGTCCCGGAAAGCCGGAGCTGCGGGTGGCGGTTCACGTCCTTGTAGAGCAGATAGCGGAAACGCCCCGGCCCGCCAGCATAGCAGGCCTGCGGGCAGAAGGCGCGCAGCCAAATGAAATCGCCCGCCTCGACCTCGACCCAGTCGCGGTTCAGGCGGTAGACCGCCTTGCCCTCGAGCACATAGAGCCCGTGCTCCATCACATGGGTCTCCATGAACGGGATCGCGGCGCCCGGCTCGAAGGTCACGATCGTGACATGCATGTCGTGACGCGGATCGGCATGGTCGAAGAAACGGGTCGTCGCCCAGCGCCCATCCGTATGCGGCATGGGCACGGGCGCGATGTCGCGCTCGTTGGTCACCAGCACCTCGGGTTTGCCGAGTCCCGCGACGGCCTCATAGGCCTTGCGGATCCAGTGGAAGCGGAGAGGCTGTGCCGCCCGGTTCGACAGGCTCCATTCGGTCCCGGGTGGCAGGTAGGCGAAGCCGCCCGGCTCCAACCGGTGCACCATGCCGGCGACGGTCAGTTCGAGCTGGCCCTCGAGCACGAACAGCGCGGCCTCGGCCTCCGGGTCCGGCTCGGGTCGGTCGCTGCCGCCGCCGGGCGCGACCTCCATGATGTATTGCGCGAAGGTTTCGGCAAACCCCGAGAGCGGACGCGCCAGAATCCAGGCGCGCGCCCGGTCCCAGAACGGCAGCGCGCTGGTCACGATATCGCGCATCACCCCGCGCGGGATTACCACATAGGCCTCGGTGAACACCGCCCGCCCGCTCAGCAACTCGTCCTGCCGCGGCGTCCCGCCCCTCGGCGCGTGATAGATGGGGTCTGCCAAGCCTGTCCTCCCGATCCCCGGCGGAAGCAATGCCGTCCTTTCCGGGACTATCACCGCCTTGGCCCGGGCAGGCAAGCGCCGGGCGGGCAGGATCGCAGTGTCGCGGCACGGGAGGCAAGCCCGTCCGAACGCTCATGTCACTTGCATCGGCCGGCGAAGCAGGCAGGTACGACGGGGCAGATCCGAAGAGCCTCACGGCCACGGCTCGTGTCAGCGATGCCGCCGGCCCGCCTGGAGTGTGCCGCCTTTCTACCCGCCCAGGATCTTCACCTTCGGCTCGCCCGGACCCGGCTCACGAGATGCCCCGGATCCGTCCGTCCCCCGCAACCCGGCGCCAGCCCGGGTCGGCTCCACCTTGACGGGGAAAAAGGCAATCTGGCCGACCCGCCTCTCCTCCGACCTCGCAGAGAGGCGGTCGAGCGCCCTCTGCACCTTTTCGGCAACATCGGCATCCGCGGGCGGTGCGTACTCCTCGCGCGACCGGCGATCGCATTGCGCGATGGCACCGGCGACGGTTTCGGGCTTCGAGCGCACCAGCGCGATGAGCCGCGCCGAACTGGTCCCGTAGGCGCTGCCGGCCATCGCGAGGATCCCGCGCTTCCGTATCGCCGGCGCCGGCACACCCCGATTTGCCTTCGTCGGGTCGGGTCTGGCGAGGTCGCCGCTGAGATCCGTCACCCGGCGCTCGGGCACCGGCGCCGGATGCCGGCCGACCAGCCGAGGGAGAACAGCGGCCAGGGCGGCGAGCAGCGCGGCGGTCCACAACGCCCCGTACAGCCAGCGCCAGCCGGGATCTTCACCGACGTCGCCGGCAGGCGTGCTGGCGGGAACTGCCGGTGATCCGTCCGCCGGCTGTGCCGGCGGCGCCATCAAGGGCGGGAGTGTCAGCGACAGTCCGGCCCGCGTACCTGGAATGCCATTCGAGGCGGCCAGGGACCCGCTCGGCCGCGCGACAGCAGAGGGCACGGTTGATGCCGGCTCGGCGACCACATCGGCTCCGGCAGGCAGGCCGGGAGCGGTGCCCCGCACCACGGTATCGCGCGCCAGGACGCGCGTCCGCGCATTCCCTGAGCCGCCCTCCGCGGGCAGGATGGCAAAGACGCCGAGGGCCGATGGCAGTGCGATCATCGGCTTGTCCGCGCTGCCCCGCGCTTCCGTGGTGGACCGATCCTCCCTGCCGCGCAATCCTTGCGGTATCGCCGGCGTCGGCACCGCCGCCACACGAGGTCTCTCGGGTGGCACAGAGGGTCCGCGCCAGGCGACGGCGGATGGCAGGGTGGCGCCGCCGGGCGGCGCTGGCACGCTTCGGGACAGCGCAGGCAGCCCCGCCATGGCCTCGGTCCGGCTCATCAGGTCGCTGACGCTGCTGGAGGCGGAGCGGGGCATCGCGGCAAGTGCGGCAGATCTCCTGATCGCTTCCAGGAGCGCCGGATCGTCCGCCGCAGGGCCGCCCACGGCCTGCACCGGACCCGGAGACGGCGACCCGGTTCCGCGTTCCGCGGCTGCAGCACGGACCTTCCGAGGCACGGCCAGATCGGCCGGCTTGCTAACGGGTGGTTCAGACGCAGCGGTTGCCGCCACCGCAGCCGCGCCTTCTTTCGGCGCCGCCGACCCGGCAACCGCCGTCGCCTTCTCGACGGAACCGGCAATCGGCGGAAGCAAAACCGTCTCGATCGGGCGCGCCCTGGGCGCCGAAGTCACGACCGGAGATCTGGCTGGCGGCTGCGCCTCGTCGGTGCCGAAAACCCTGCCGAACACCTTGCCGATCAGCTTGCCGATGTCCGGGCCATCCGAGGCGCCGTCAACGGTCTGCGCAACGCCCGATGTGGTCAGCCCGCGCTGCTCGGTGTCACCATCGGATCCGCTCTCCGGCCCGCCTGCGGACGCGCCGCCGCCCGAAGACCCGGCACCGCCACCTGATCCGCCGCCACCTGATCCGCCGCCACCTGATCCGCCGCCACCTGATCCGCCGCCATCCGATTCACCTCCCTTGGCGAAGGCGAATACGGTTGACACACCGTCAGATGTCAGAGTGACCGGCGCCGCAATCATCCCTAGCGCAACAAGCAAAGGGCCTGCGACCATGACCGGGCGGCAACGCATTCTCCGTCTCCTTACCACCGGAGCCAGACAAAACTGCCACCCCACCCGTACTCACTTGCAAGACACGACTATCATAGTCACCAGTTCGGCGCTTGAAAAGGTCTCCGGGGCCGCCCGCACTCTGCCCCCGGACATCGGCGCTCAGGCAGCCGTGCCGGTGAGCGGGATCCCGGTCGCCGCCGACGAAGCGAGGGTGATCGAACGCAGATCTTCCGGCTCGAGGTTGTGCAACCTGGTCTTGCCGGTGCAGCGCGCCATCATGGTCGCCTCGCCGAGATGCGCCCTGAGCAGGTTCTCGACCGCCTTGGCATTCTCCTCGTGCGAGCGCTGGCTGGTGAAGCGCATCGTGCCGCCGGCACCAATCTCGCCGCCGACCGCGATCGCCACCGCGACCCCGTAGATCACCGCCTTGGCGCCCATCGCGATCAGCTTCGCGGCATCGGTGCCCGAGCGTACGCCGCCGGACCAGACGATGTCGATGTGCTCTTCCCGCTTCATCCGGCGCAGCAGCGCGATGGTCTCGCACAGGAGGGTAAGCTGGGGCGGCGCCTTCAGTTCCGGCCAGTCACCGCCCTGGTTGCCCGCGCCATCCAGCAGGACCATGTCGCAGCCTATCTCGAGCGCGAGCGGAACGATGCTCCCCACATCGGCGGCACGGCAGATGCGGACGCCGAGAACCTGGCCGTCGCGCACCCGCGCGCAGGCATTGGCCCCGGTTCCTGCATCGAAGATGATGCCGCTGGCTTCGGCCGAGGGTGTCCCCCCGGCGTCGTTCAGCAGCTGAAGCCAGCCGACACCGACACCGGGCGCGCGAACGCCCACATAGATTGCGCCCGCGCTGCCGGCGCCGGCCGCAACAGCCCTGAATATCTGCTCTGGCGCCCGGTCGAAGCCCCCCACGAAGAGCGGGTTCGGCACATCCATCCTGCCGCCGAGATCGGTATCCGCCCGGCAGGCCTCGCGATAGGGATCGATCACCAGCCGCGAGAGATTGGCGGGAAGGAAGACCAGGTCGTCGAGCGTCGCGGGCCGCCCCTCCTCGAACGGATTGGGCCTGGGCACCAGCCGCCTTTCCAGCATCGCCCGTTTCTTGGCGACGTCCAGCGGACTGGTCCGCGCCATCGAGAAGATGTCCTCGCGGTGCCCGACCGAATAATCCTCCGAGCCGGTCTCCGCGTCGCAGCGGTAGCAGCGCGCGGCCTCGGCCCTCGCGGTCGCGACATCGTAGGGGCTCTCGATCTCGGGGAACGCGGCCGGGTTCTCGCCCAGCCCGTGAAACGCCTGCTCATGCCGCGGGTAGCGCTCCCACATGATGTCGCTGCAGATCTTCACCCGCCGGGTGCGGTGCGGCGTATGGTAGGGGAGCGGATCGCGGATACCGTCGAGGAACTGCCGCACATAGTAGGCCGCCCGCTGGCCGTGGCTCATCGCCATCACGATCGTCGAGCCGCCGAAGGCCCCGTCTCCTGCAGCAAAGACCTTCGGATCGCGGGTCCGCATGGTCTCCCAGTCGGTCGCCACCCGGTCGCGATCCATCAGGCCGATGCCTCCGAGATGCTCCGACACGGTTTCCTGCCCGACGGCGGCGATGACCATGCCGCAGTCGATCCCGTGCCGGGAGCCGGGAACCACCTCGGGCCGCCTGCGGCCGTCCTTCGGGTCCGGATCGCCCATCCGGGTGCTGACACAATGCAGAACGAGGCCGTTTCCGGTGTCCTCGATCGCTTCCTGCTGGGTCTGGTAGACGAACTCCACCTTCTCGGCGATCGCGCCGTGGAGTTCGTCCTTCCGCGCCGGGATCTCGTCCGGTCCGCGGCGATAGATCACCTTCACTGTCGAGCAGCCGGGCATCCGCAGCGCCGAGCGGCAGGCGTCCATGGCGACATCGCCGCCGCCGATCACCACCACCGTCCCCGGCAGGGTCGGCCGCTCACCCGAATTGATCCGACGCAGGAACGAGACACCGTCGACGACCCGCGCGTTACCCGCCTCGCCCGGTATGCCCATCGGCTTGCCATGGAACGCGCCCAGCGTCAGCAGCACGGCATCATGCCGGTCCTTCAGCCCGGCGAGCGTGACGTCCGCACCAAGGCTGCAGTTCAGATGCAGCCGGATGCCGGGACATTTCTGAAACAGCCGGTCCATGTCCTGCTGCATCACGCGCTGCGGCAGGCGGAACGCCGGAATGCCCCAGGCCATCATGCCGCCCGGCCGGTCGGTGGCCTCATAGACATGCACCTCGAAGCCGGCGACGGCCAGGTCATGGGCAGCGGTCAGGCCGGCGGGCCCGGCGCCGACGACGCCGACCGTCTCCTTCCGGGTAACCGGATGCGGCGCCGGCCGGAAGTCGGCCCCGAGCCGGTCCATCACGATCCGCTTGAGGTTTCGGATGGCGACAGGCCCGTCCGACTGGGCGCGGCGGCAGGCGGGCTCGCAGGGCGCGTCGCAGACCCGCCCGCAGATCGACGAGAACGGATTGGTGGCTGTGATCGCCTCGAAGGCCTCCGGCCACTTCTCCTCCCAGATATAGGCAAGATAGGATGGCGCATCGGTGCCGACCGGGCACGCCACCTGGCAGGGCGCCGGCAAGTAATGGCCGGCATTCACGTCGTCATGGTACTCGGGTGGCGCCTCGCTGCCGAGGATCCGGTCCAGGGTATAGACGTTCTCGCTCATCGCTTGCCCTCAGTTGGCCCGGATCGCGATCGCGTCGGCCGCGTCCTGCTGCTCCGGCTCGTAGGGCAGGCCGGTGATCGCGGCCGCCTCCGGGGTCAGCGCCACGAGGTCGGTGCGGCCCAGCTGCCGGACGTCGTCATGCCCGAGCGCGCGCGTGATGGCGGCGATCTGCCAGCGCACGGACTCGAAGAACCGGTGGATGTTCCGCGCCTCGGTCTCGGCCTTGTAGCGGGCCTCGTGGGCCGGGTCCTGGGTGGCGATGCCGGTCACGCACTGGCCGACATGGCACTGCATGCAGGCGATGCAGCCGCCGGCGATGATGGCCGAGGTCCCGAACGCGACAGCGTCGGCCCCGAGGCACAGCGACTTGACCGCATCGATGCCGTCGCGCAGCCCGCCCATCAGCACCAGCTGCACCTTGTCCCGCGCCCCGATCTCGTTCAGCGCGTCGATCGCCTCGCAGATCGCCGCCAGGGTGGGGATGCCGACATATTCGATGACTTCCGACGACCCGGCGCCGGTCGAGCCCTGCATGCCGTCGAGCTCGATGAAGTCGAAGCCGTCCTTGACCGCGATCTTCACGTCGTCGCGCACCCGTCCGGCGCCGAGCTTGACGCTGACCGGCAGCCGGTAGTCGGTCGCCTCGCGGAACTCCTGCACCTTGATGACCAGATCGTCTGCACCGAGGATGTCCGGATGCCGGGAGGGCGAGCGCAGGTCGATCCCCGCCGGAATGCCGCGAATCCTCGCCAGTTCAGGGGTGACCTTCTTCGCCATCAGCTGCCCGCCGAGGCCGGGCTTCGCGCCCTGGCTGATATAGATCTCCAGCCCGTTCGCCCGCTTCATGTCGTGGATGTTCCAGCCGAGCCGTCCGCCCAGGCACTGGAAGATCAGTTGCGTGGCCGCGCCGCGCTGGGCGTCCGACATGCCGCCCTCGCCGGTGTTCTCGGCAATGCCCGAGAGAGTTGAGGCCATCCCGATCGCCCGCTTGGTCGAGGCCGAGAGCGCGCCATAGCTCATCGGTGCCACCATCACCGGCATCGTGAGCTTCAGCGGGCTGGCGCCGTTGATGCCGCCGATCTCGGTCTGCATCCGGACCTTTCCGACCACATCGGCCTCGATCGCCTCGGGCCGGATCTTCCTGCGGAAGGCAAGGTCCGAAATGTGCGGCAGGGCGCGGGCGGTGCCGTAGCCGCGGATGCGGTATCTGCCGATCAGGGCCTTGATCTGGATGTCCTCCTGGACCTTCGGGTTCCAGTAGTCCGCATGGTCCGAGAAGGTGAAGAACGGCAGCGGGCGCACCTGCGGCTCGACTCCGCCATAGCGCAGCTTCTTGCCCGCGTTGACGATCTTCCGGAAGCTGCCGGAGAACGCGATTTCGTGGCGGTCGAGGAACTCGCGGATGCCGTCGAGCTCGGCCGCCGGCAGATCCGTCATCTGCGCGTCCGAGCCGAGCGAGTTGATCTTCCCGGCGACATAGATGTCGCCTCCGGTCATGTCCTCGCCGACGCGCTCGCCGGACTCGCCCAGGATGATGATCCGGCCGCCATACATCATGTATCCGGCCATGAAGTTCGCGTTGCCACAGCAGAGCAGCGTGCCCGCCTTCATCACCTGGCCCGAGCGCGATCCGATATTGCCCTTGACGATGATCTCGGCGCCACGGATCGCCACGCCGGCGATCGCCCCGGCATTGCCGCCGACCACGACGGTGCCCGCGTAGATGTTGTCGCCGAGCCCCCAGCCGACATTGCTGTCGACCTCGAACCGGGCGCCGTCCGAGAGACCGGCGCAGAAATAGCCCGCCGAGCCCCTGATCTTCACCGTCACGGGCGTGGTCAGCCCGACGCCGATGTGGTGCCGGGCGTCCGGGTTGATGATCTCGATGACCTCCTCATGCTCGGCCAGACTGCGCAGCAGCCGGTTGCCCTCGGTCACGGAAATTCTGGACAGGTCGATCTGCTGCATCCTGCGTCCCTGGCCTTGCGCGGGGTCGGTCGATCCCACCGGTGCCGTCCTAGCGGTGCCATGTCCGGAACGTGCCTGGAGCCGGCTCCGTGGTGCGCAGGGCGCGCCCGGGGAACAGCCTGTTGAGCGAGACCTCCTCGGAGGCGATCGCCACCATGTCGTCGTCCTCGTACATCACCATCGGCTTCACTGCGAGCCGGTCCTTGGCATAGCCGATCTCGTCCTTGGTCGAGACCAGGAACGAGAAGGTGCCATCCAGGTCATCGATCGAGGTCCTGAGCGCATCCTCGAGGCGCACGCCCTGCTGCAGCTTGTCCGCCAGGTAGACGGCGATCAGCTCGGAATCGTTGTCGGTGTGGAACTCGAAACCGCGCTGCTCGAGCCGGCGGCGCATCTTCCAGTAGTTGGTGATCTGGCCGTTATGGACGATGGCGATGTCGGCAAATCCGGTCGCCCAGAACGGATGCGCCGCCTCGGGCTTGACGTCGCTCTCGGTCGCGAGCCGCACATGGCCGAGACCGTGCGTGCCCGAGAAGGACTGGACGTGGTAGGTGCTGTCGACCGCATGAGCCGAGCCGACATCCTTCAGGATCTCGAGCGCGCTGCCGATGGAAATCACCTTGGCCGCATGCTCCAGATCGTAGGAGAGCTTCTGCACGTCGCCGCTGAAATCGACGATCACGCGATAGTTGTTGCCGACGATCTCGTCCTCGACGATCTCCGCCTGTTCCGCGCTCAGGATCTCCTTGATCCGCGCCACGGCTGCCGTCGCTTCCGCGCCGACGCCGACAAAGAACCTCAGCCGCAGCTGATGGCCCCTGGCGTCGCCATAGAGCGCGAAGCCGGTCGAATCCGGCCCGCGGTGCTGGCAGCCGTCCAGCATGTCGACCAGGGCCGCCCCGGTCGAGCGGTTCCGGCGCGACGCGTCACCCTTGAAAAGTATCCCGGCAATGCCGCACATGATCGTCCTCTCCCAGCCACGCTCGGCGCGTTTCCGCCGCTACCGGCAATTTGCCTGAGCGTAAAAAAGTTTTCATCGCAGGAAAGAAAGCATTTCCCCCGGCAAAGTCAATGGAAGAATGAGGAAGACTGACGCGCTGCCGCAACTCCGCGGATCCGCGAGCCGGATCGCCGATCCGGCCCCGGCGCCCTGCCCCGGCGTGTCCGATATGGCGGAAGGCGGCAAGAAGGGAAACTGCACGCGGCGGAAGCGTCACACCCGATGAGAGAGAGTCCCGGACCCATCCGGATTCAGGCCGATCGGGGCGTGGCGACCGCCGAGGCGCAGCAGCGACATGTTCGCTCACTGATCGAAGATGCGCATCACCTAGGTCAGAGGGACGGCCAGATGCACAACGCCCTGGCGGGCGCTGGTCCTCGTGCCGACAAATGTCACGAAGCCGACCGCCATCGTCTATGCCTTGGCCTTGCCCCGGACATACTTGAGGTATTTCAGCCCGAATTCGTCTTCCGCGGTCATCACCGCTGCGGCGAGTGCGTACTCGTCGGCGTTTGCGGGCGGCGCCTGGATCTCGGCCAGCGGATTCATCAGCGGGTCGATCATCACCGCGTCGCAGCCGGCTTCCATCGCCAGCCGGATGAAGGCGTCGTTCAGCAGCTTCCGTCGCGGCAGCCCGAACGAGACGTTCGACAGCCCCCCGAAGAGATGGACATCGGGAAACTTTGCCCGCAGACCGCTGACGGCTCTCAGATAGTGCACCCCGAACTGCGGCCCGGCACCGACCGGGAACACCAGGGGATCGAGGAACCGGTCCTCCATCGGCACGCCCTTCTGGTCCATCATCCCCATCAGCCGGGTCAGGTTGGCGACCCGCTCATGCTCATCCTGCGGCATGCCCGACGAGCCGGAGCCGTTGGCAAAGATATAGGCGCCGGCGTCCTTGCCGATGTCGATCACCACGTCGCGGCCGGGCTCGAGGCTGACCGAATTGATCGCCGGCCGCGACAGCGACATGTCGTAGACTTCCAGCCCGGCCCTGAGCGTCGCAGGGTCCGAGCTGTCGATCGCGTAGGAGACGTTGGGGCAGATGCCCTGCGCAGTCCTGACGATCCAGCGCATGAACTCGTGGCGTTCCTCGGGATAGACCGAGAGCTCGTCGACGCACAGGTCGACGATGTGGGCACCGGCGTTCACCTGCGCCATGATCGCCCAGGTCAGGAAGCCCAGATCCTGGTTGCGCACGCCGAGGCCGATATGGCCGATCCGCGCCGTCGCAACCTTTTTCTCATCCTCGGGATACTGCGAGGTGACGTCCAGGTAGCCCGGATTGCCGTCCAGACCGGGATATTCCCAGTAGACCCTGCCGTCCCGCTTCACGATGTTGTTCGACGTCGCGCGGATCCGCCGCGTGGTGTTGATGTTCTCGCCAATCACGATCGGATTGGCACCATTGAAGCCGGCCATTGCTTCCTCGCTGCTGGTTCGGGCTTGACGGGAGGCGCAAGGCCCTGGTTGAGCGGCCTGCCGACCTGCTGCCGGCAGCGGCGTCAACCTACCAGCTAACGCGCCCCTGCCAACATGCGGGAGCGCGAGGGGGGATATGCGGCCCGCGCAACCCCAGAACCCGTTTCTCTGCCCCAATTCGCTTTGCCTGCAGCGCCCCGGACGATAGGCTCGCTGCCGTGCCGGGGAGCAGGGCCTGCGGAGACGATGCCCGCTCCCGATTAGCCGGGAGGGCCGAACATGACCGTGCAGGATCGCACGCTTTCCGAGCGTATTGCGGGGATCAAGGGTGCGGAGGTTGTGAAGAGCTTCTGCTATTCGTGTCCGTGGAACTGCCCGACGGAGGTCTATGTCCGGGACGGCAGTGTTGTCTACGTGAAGGGGAACGCGGAGGCGCCGAACAACATCGGCACGCGGTGCTCGAAGGGGATGGCGAGCTGGTGGACGACGCGGGATCCGGACCGGCTGAAGCACCCGATGCTGCGCACCAATGCGAAGGACCGGCGCGGCGAATTCAAGCGGATCTCGTGGGACGAGGCGTTCAGGTTCATTGCCGGCAAGCTCAGGGAGATCGACAAGAAGTACGGTCCCGAGGCGGTGGCGCTGACCTGCCATCACGACCCCAACACCCAGTTCTACCGGCACCTGCTGAGCGACCTCTACGGCTCGCCGAACATGTACACGCATACGTCGGGATGCGAGCAGGACCGCCGTTCGGCCTGCCTGACCATCTTCGGCCATGTCTTCCCGATGCATGACTTCGCCAGTTCGAAGTATGTGATCCTGTGGGGGATGAACATGCTGGGGGCGAACCAGGGTCTGTTCGAGAGCCGCGGGCTGCTGGAGGCGAAGAAGAACGGCTGCAAGATTGTCGTCGTCGACCCCGCATTCACCGAGACGGCGCAGAAGGCCGACGAGTGGCTCCCGATCCGGCCCGGGACCGACGGGGCTCTGGCGCTGGCGATGTGCAGGGCGATCATCGATGCGGGGCTGCACGACGCGGACTTCATCGGCCGGCATTGCGAGGGGTTCGACGGGTTCCGCGATCATCTGGAGCGGAAGGGCTACACGCCGGAATGGGCCGAGGGGATCTGCGGCATCGACGCCGGCACGATCCGCCGGCTGGCGCGGGAGTTTGCCACCACGCGGCCGGCGATGTCGGCGATCTTCAAGGGCTCGGGCTACTACACCAACGGCCACGACGCGGGGCGGGCCTGCTACATCCTCGACGCGATCACCGGCCAGGTTGACGGGCCGGGCAACCTGCACCTGAAGGACTGGGCGCCGGTCGGCACTCCGCTGGTGATCCCGGAGGCGGCGAAGCGCAAGCCGGCGAAGCCGCCGCTGCATGTGGCGATGGGCTACCCGCTGGCCCCCGACCTGCCGAACTCGCGGCTGCCGGAGGCAGTGATCGCGGGCAATCCCTACCCGGTGAGGGGGCTGTTCGTGCACTCGACCAATCCGGTGATGAGCGATCCGAACCGCGACCGGGTAATCGAGATGTTCCGCCATCTCGAGCTGGCGGTCTGCTGCGACGTGCTGATGAGCGAGACGGCGCTGGAATGCGACATCGTGCTGCCGGAGACGTCGTTCTACGAGATGGCGGAGGTGCGCCAGGGCCTGTGGCTCGGGCCGGAGGCGATCCTCTGCCAGCCCGCGGTGGCGCCGGTGGGGGAATCGAAGCCGCCCTACGAGATCGCCAAGGGCATTGCCCGGGAGATGGGCTGGGGCGAGCATTTCGCCTATGAGGGCTGGGAGGACTGGGCGCGGACGGCGACCGCCGGCCTGCCGGGCGGGCTGGAGGGCCTGAAGGAGAAGGGCTTCTGGGCCAGGGCGCCCGAATTCGACAAGCTCGGCAAGGGCCTCGGCACGAAGACCGGCAGGATCGAGATCTACAGCCACGCCTATGCGGATGCCGGGCAGAACCCCTATCCGGAATGGCGCGAGCGCTCGGTGATCCCGGACGCGGAGTACCCGCTGCAGCTCACCCATTCGAAGCTGTCGATGCACTGCAACATCGTCACCCAGAACAATCCGCTGCTGATGGAGATCTGCCCGGAAAACTGGGTCGAGATCAACTCGGCCGATGCGGCCAGATACGGCATCCGGGACGAGCAGATGGTGGTCGTCGAGAGCCCGAAGGACCGGATCACCATCCGCGCGCGGGTGGTCGAGGGGCTGGTTCCCGGTGCGATCTCGATCCGGCACGGCCATGGCTTCGGCCACTGGGCGATGGGCCGGGTGGCCATGGGCAAGGGGGCGCATTCCAACAACCTGATGGATACGCATACCAACCCGGTGACCGGCGCCAACTGCTACAACGAGTGCAAGGTCCGCGTGCGGCCGGCCTGAGGGAGGACGACGAGATGCAGCACGGGTTCTACTTCGACAGCGAGCTCTGCGTGAAGTGCCATGCCTGCGAGATCGCCTGCAAGACCTGGAACGAGGTCGAGATCGGCCCGCGCTGGCGCGAGGTGGTGAAGGTCGAGTCGGGCAGCTTCCCGAACGTGAAGGCGATGAACGTCTCGATGGCCTGCATGCATTGCGGCGACGCGCCCTGCCGCAATGCCTGCCCCGTGGGGGCCATCACCAAGCGGGCCGAGGACGGCATCGTGGTGGTCAACCAGTCCACCTGCATCGGCTGCGGCTTCTGCGCCTGGGCCTGCCCGTTCAACGCGCCGCAGCTCACCGCCGGCGCCGGCAAGATGGAGAAGTGCACCTTCTGCCAGACCCCGGGCAAGGAGCGGCCGCTCGACATGCCGCGCGCCTGCGAGGAGGTCTGCCCGACCGGCGCGATCAGATCCGGCTCGCTCGCCGAACTCGCGCGCGCCAACCGCACCAGGGTGGCCGCAAAGCTCGGCGCCAACAAGGGCATGCAGGGCTTCCCCGCCACCGTCCTCGACGCCGCGCGAACCTTCGGGCCCGGCGAATGATCGGCCCGCTCGCAGCCCTCCATGTCGACCGCGAAGCGTCGGCCGGCGCGGGGCCGCCCCATGCGCTCTGCTTTTTCAAGCAGCGCCAGTATATCCGTTGGGACGTCGACAAGGAGTGCCTGTTCGATGGCTATCCTGCCGAGATCGCAAGCGGCTGGCCGGGCCTGCAGGACTTCTTTCCCGGCTCGCCGCTCTCGGGCGCGATCCATGTCCCCGCATGGCGGAACCGGATCCATTTCTTCTTCCGTGGACAGGACCGCGCCGTCGGATGGGACGTGACCGGCCATCGTGCCGACCCGGACCCGCTGCCGGTGGCGACCCTGCTGCCGACGGCGCTGACCCGGGCGGGCCACTTTGCGCCGGTCTATGTGGACCGGGGCGACAGCCGGATGGTCTATGTGTTCCGTGGCGACGAGTATTCGCGGTTCACCATCGCCGGCGATGCTCCGCCATCGCAGGAGGATGATGGGTATCCGCGGAAGATCGGCGATGGCTGGACCGGAGGCCTGACCGTGGCGCCGACCTGCGCGGTCAGCCTGCGCTGGCCGAAGCGCAGCGCGGCGCTCTCGAACCACAAGCTCTATTTCTTCCTCGGCGACCTCTACACCCGGTGGGACGTCACCAGCCATTCCAACAACTACCGGCTCGACGTTCCCTCCGGCTGGCGCGGCTGGCCCGATTTCGAGTGATCGACAGAACGGTTGACCCGAGCGACTCCTCTCGATATCTCTGGAGATATGGAGAAGACCCTCGTCATCCACCGTCTGGCCGCGCTGGCGCAGGAGACTCGGCTCGACATCCTGCGGTTTCTGGTTCGGCGCGGGCCCGACGGAGCAGCCGCGGGCCGGATCGGGAGCGCGCTGGGCCTGGCCTCGGCGACGCTCGCCTTTCATCTCAATACCCTGACGGCGGCGGGTCTCCTGGTCCGCTGCCGTACCGGGCGCCGGAACATCTACCGGGCCGACATCGGCGCGGTGCATGCGCTGAGCGCCTATCTGCTCGAGAACTGCTGTTCGGAAACCGGCGCCGGCACGCTCGCCATCGGCGACGATGACGCCGCCTGATCGAAGGGAGAGACCGATGACCAATGTGAGAGTGTACGACCCTGCTATGTGTTGCTCTACCGGCGTTTGCGGGCCCGAGACCGACGCGACCGTGGCGCAGTTCGCCGCCGCGCTGGACCGCGCGAAGAAGTCGGGCGTGGTCGTCGACCGCTACACGCTCGCGCACCAGCCGGGCGAGTATGTGCGCAACGCGGCCGTCAAGAGCCTGCTCGATGCCGAGGGCGTCGCGTGCCTTCCGATCGTGTTTGTCGGCGACGAGATCGTCGCGAAGGGCAGCTATCCGACCGGACCGGCGCTGTTCGAGAAACTGGGGATCGCCGTGAGCGCGACTCCGGCCGCGAGTTCTACTTGCTGCTCTCCGGCGCAGAAGGCGTCGGGCGGCTGCTGCTCCTGACCGCGTGATGACGTTCCTGGACAGCGCGACCCCGAACCTGTTCTTCACCGGCAAGGGCGGCGTCGGCAAGACGTCGACGAGTTGCGCGACCGGCGTCCGCCTCGCACGCGCGGGACGGCGCGTGCTGCTGGTCTCGACCGATCCCGCCTCAAACCTGGCCGAGGTCTTCGGCGAGACCATCGGCGGCGAGCCAACCGCGATCGTCGCGGCCCCCGGGCTCGCGGCGATGAATGTCGATCCGGAGGCCGCGGCTGCCGCCTATCGCGAGAAGCTGATCGGACCCTACCGCGGCATCCTGCCCGATGCGGCAATCTCGGCGATGGAAGAACAGATGGCGGGGGCCTGCACGGTGGAGATCGCCGCCTTCAACGAGTTCGCGCGCCTCCTGGGGGACCCGTCGGCGATCGATGGCTTCGACCACGTCATCTTCGATACGGCGCCGACCGGCCACACGCTCCGGCTTCTTACCCTGCCAACGGCCTGGAGCGGCTTCATCGAGACTGCGAGTGCCGGAACCTCGTGCCTCGGGCCGCTGCAGGGGCTGGTCGAGAAGCGCCAGCTCTATGCTGCCACGGTCGAGGCCCTGGCGGATCCTGCCCGAACCACCGTGGTGCTGGTCAGCCGCCCGGAACGCTCGGCACTCGAGGAGGCCGCGCGCACGGCAACGGAGTTCCGTGACCTCGGCATCCGCAACCAGCAACTCGTCGTCAACGGCGTGTTCCGGGCGCATGACCGGTCCGATGCCGTTGCGATCGGTCTGGAGGCGCGAGGACGCGAGGCTCTCAACAACATGCCCGCCGCTCTTGCCTGTCTGCCGCGGATCGATCTGCCGCTGCGCCCGCGCCAGGTCATCGGCTGCGTGGCGCTCGAGAATTTTCTCTCCCAGGATGTGGCCTTGCCGGAGATCGCGGCCGAAGCTCCGGATGTGAGCGGCTGGAACGGGTTTGACGATCTGGCCGATGCGCTCGACAGCAACAGCGGCGTGATCATGACGATGGGCAAGGGTGGTGTCGGAAAGACGACCGTCGCAGCCCGTATTGCCCGTGCGCTCGCGGAACGTGGTCACAAGGTCCTGCTGACGACAACGGATCCCGCGGCCCATGTCGCGGAGGCCGCAGGCGACATACCGCCAAACCTCGAGGTGTCGCGCATCGACCCCGAGGCCGAGGTGGCCCGCTATCGTGCGGAGGTCCTTTCGACCACCGGGAGGACGCTCGATGCCGACGGCCTGGCACTGCTCGAGGAGGACCTCGCGTCACCCTGCACCGAGGAGATCGCGGTATTCCAGGCGTTCGCGGCGACTGTCCACCAGGCTACCGGCAAGGTGGTCGTGATGGACACCGCGCCCACCGGCCACACGATTCTCCTGCTTGATGCCGCGCAGTCCTTCCACAAGGAAGTCAGCCGCCAGGCAAAGGCCGTGCCCGAAGCCGTGCTCAACCTGTTGCCACGGCTCCGGGATCCGGGTTTCACCCGCATCCTCATTTGCGCTCTGCCCGAGGCGACGCCCGTGCATGAGGCCGCTCAGCTTCAGGCCGACCTTCGACGCGCCGGTATCGAGCCCTTTGCATGGGTGGTGAACCAGTCACTGGCGCCACTGCGCGTGAGCGATCCGGTGCTCGTGTCCAGGCGCGCGCAGGAGGCACGGTATCTGGACGAGGTGCGCGGCGAGCTTGCGGCGCGAACGGTCCTGATCGGACTGAATGTCGACCCGGTCCAGGCGGGGCTGGCGCTTGCATCCGCGTGACGCCGGGCTGCCGCTCCGGGCGTGACGCCATTTCACGGTCTCGTGCCGCGGCCCGTCGGCCGCGGCACGGTCGCAGATCATATGATGTGCGCGATGGATGAGAGGTCGCGTTAGACTGCGCGCTCCAATGGCGCAAAATCGCGGATTCACCAAATAACATAGGAGTTTGATCGGCTTTCCCGGATGCATGGGACTACGAGGGGACATACCCGCCCGGAATGGTTTGCCGGCCCAATTGCGCTATGCGCCCACGGACTGAGGCTATTACCGTTTCAATGTCTGACGCAGACCGGACAGGACAGTGCGGAATGCGGCAGGCACAAGAACAAACGCAAGCCGACCACGCCCCGGCTGGGACGCAGGTCAGGACTTGGCTCTCTAGGGAGGGGACGTGCTCGGCCAGCAGATTCTCAGCGGGCTTGCGACGGGCAGCCTCTATGCGCTAACGGCGATCGCCGTCGTCGTTGTGTTCCGGAACACCCGGACCATCAATCTCGCCCAGGGCGACTTCGCGATGATCGGCGCATTCCTTGGCGTCATCTTCCTGAAGCAGTGGGGCCTCAACTATTACGCCATGCTGCTCCTGGTCGTGGCGTGCTGCATGCTGCTGGGTGCGGTCGTCGAGCGGGTCGTGATGCGGCCGGTCGCCGATTCCGACTGGCTGACGCTCTTCACCACCACGATTGGCGTCTACTACATCCTGCATGGCGTTGCCGGCTGGATCTGGGGGCGGGATACCAAGGCGTTCCCGGTCGCATTCGATGCGACCCCGATCGACATCTTCGGCGC
Source organism: Limibaculum sp. (assembly GCA_039805905.1). Lineage (GTDB taxonomy): Bacteria > Pseudomonadota > Alphaproteobacteria > Rhodobacterales > Rhodobacteraceae > Thermohalobaculum. The sequence continues at coordinate 840,592 of JBDIVM010000002.1, forward strand.
GCTGATCAGCGAGGGCCACCTCTACAACATGGGCGTCGCGCTACTGATCGGCGCAGCGCTCTGGTGGTTCTTCACCAAGACCAAGCAGGGCATCGCCATGCGCGCGGTCACGGACGACCCGGAGACAGCATACCTGATGGGCATTCCCGTCCGGTTCATCGTTCTTCTCACCTGGGTCATGGCCGGCTTCATCGCCGGGTTCGTCGGCATCCTGACCGCACCGATCATCTATGTGTCGCCCGAGATGATGGACGAGATTTTGATCAAGGGCTACGTCGCGGCAGTTTTTGGAGGTCTCTACTCGTTCCGCGGCGCGATCATGGGCGCGCTCCTGATCGGCGTCGCCGAGAATCTTGCGGGCGGGTATCTCGGCAGCCATTTCAAGACCGTCACTGCCTTCGTCATGATCGTCGGACTGCTCGCCTTCCGCCCTCAGGGGCTCGTCGGCATCCAGCGGCGGCGAACAATCTAACGGGGGCAGTCGTGACCGACCAGACAACCACCGATACCTTCGGCGCCCGCCCGACTGACGGAATCCGGCGCCACGCCGCCGTGACCTCGCTCAAGCGCCGTTTCGTCCGCAACGACCTGATCGCGAGTGCGATCTTCTTCACTGCACTGCTGGTGCTGCCGGTACTGCCGGCGGTGAAGGGCTGGATGCTCAGCCAGGGATCGCTCATCATCATCTACATCATCGCCGCACTGGGGGTTCTGGTGCTGGTCGGCTTCACCGGGCTGGTCTCGGTCGGCCACGGCGGCTTTCTGGCCATCGGGGCCTATACCTCGGCGCTCCTGACCGCCCATTTCCAGGTCGACCTGCTCGTGGGCATCGTCGCAGGCATGCTGATGGCCGGCCTGTTCGGCGCCATGCTGGCGCTCGTGTTCCTCCGCCTGTCCGGAGCGTTCATGGCCATCGGAACCCTCGGCTTCGCATTCTTCATCGGCACCATGGTCAATAACGTGCCGCTGTTCCAGGGCCGCGACGGAATTCTGCTCGATTCGAATGTCGTTCTGGGCATCGAGATCGGCGACCATGGATTTTTCTACGTCTCGATGGTCTGCCTCATCCTGGTCACGCTGTTCATTTTCTGCCTGATCAATTCGGGAACCGGCCGCGCCCTGATGGCCCTCCGCGATGCCGAGGAAGCGGCGCGGGCGAGCGGCATCGACCGCATGAAATACCGGACGCTGGCCTTCACCGTCAGCGCGGCGATCACCGGCATCGCGGGCGCGCTGAACGCCCATGTGGTGAACTACGTATCCGCGGAGGTCTATGCCGATATCTGGTATTCGGTCGATATCCTGATGGCGGTCGTCGTCGGCGGCTCGACAGTGATTTTCGGCCCCTTTCTCGGCGGTGTGTTTGTCGTCATGCTGCCCTTCTTTCTCGAACAGCTTGCCGATTTCTCGTTCATCATCAAGGGTGTCGTCCTGATCCTGGTGCTCCGCTTCGCACCGGCCGGGATCGCCGAACTGCTGCTTCGCCCGATCAAGAACGCCCGCCGGCGGATGCTCCGTCAGGCGGGCGGCTCGACGGTATGATGACGGGGCCGGGATGACCGAGCATCTGCGCTGCGAGAGCATCCGGGTCACCTTCGGGGGCGTCGTTGCCTGCGACAATCTCAGCCTTTCGGTTCCGAAGGGCAAGATCGTCGGGCTCATCGGTCCCAACGGAGCCGGAAAGACGACGCTCTTCAATGTCCTGACCAAATTCCAGCCCTACGACCGCGGCCATGTGTATTACGAGGGCGTCCCGGTGGACGACCGCAGGGCGCACCACATGGTGCACATGGGCATGGCACGAACCTTCCAGAACATCCACCTGTTCAAGCATCAGACCACGCTGCGCAACATCATGACGGGCGGACATGTGTTGATGGGCGATCCGCTCCGGGCGATGTTCTGGCTGCCCGAGGCACGCCGGCGGGAGCGCGAGATCGAGGCGCGGGCACTCGAGATCGCCGAGATCCTGCGTCTCACCGCAGAACTCGACAGCGAAGTCGGCGCGCTTCCCTATGGCATGCAGAAGCGCGTCGAACTCGGACGCGCCCTGGCGTCGAAACCGACCATCCTGCTGCTCGACGAGCCGGTCGCGGGCTGCAACGACGACGAGACCGGGGAGCTGCAGACCCTCATCGCCGAGGTCAACAAGGAAATGGGGATCACCGTGCTTCTGGTCGAACACGACATGAAGATGGTGATGCAGGTCTGTGACTACATCTACGTGATCAACTTCGGCGCGAATCTGGCCGAAGGAACCCCGGACGTGGTACGCGCCAACCCGGAGGTCATCGCCGCGTATCTCGGCGTGGAGGACGACGAATGAGCGGCCTCCGCGTCACCGGACTTCAGGCCAGCTACGGCCCGGTCACGGCGCTGCGCCAGGTCTCCATCGAGGTGCCGCCGGGTGGTATCGTCGCCCTTCTCGGCGCAAATGGCGCCGGAAAATCGACGACGCTCAGGTGCATCTCCGGCGTGGTCCGCCCCACGGGCGGCGAGATCGTCTGGGATGGCGAATCTGTATCGGGGCGTTCGCCGAACCAGATCACCCGACGCGGCATCGCCCAGGTGCCGGAGGGCCGGCGGATATTCAAGGATCTCACCGTTTCCGAGAATCTCGCCATGGGAGCCTATACGCGCCGCGACACCGACGAAATCGAGGCCGATCGCGAGAGGGTGCTCGAGCTGTTCCCGCGGCTGAAGGAGCGGGCCTCGCAACTTGGCGGCTCGCTTTCCGGCGGCGAGCAGCAGATGCTGGCGATCGGCCGTGGACTGATGGCCTCGCCGCGTCTGCTCCTGCTGGACGAGCCGTCGCTCGGGCTGGCACCGATCGTGGTGGCGCAAATCTTCGAGACGCTGGCTCGGCTGAACAGGGAGCGCGGCATTGCGATTCTGCTGGTCGAGCAGAACGTGAAGCTGGCGCTCCGGGTCTCGACCTACGGATACGTGATGCAGTTGGGGCAGGTCGTTGTGTCGGGCTTGTCAGAGGAGCTCCGGAACAACCGGAAGGTCTTTGAAAGCTATATGGGCGCAGCCTGATCCGGGACCGACCCGGCGGGCGAACGTGGAGGCGTGCGACAGCGCGCATCATGATGGGAGGAAGACATGAAGACTGAATGGACTGCAATCTTGTCCGCGGCAACGGTTGCCGCTGGACTCAGCCTGGCGCCGGCGTCCGCCGTCGCCCAGAATGCGCCCGGAGTCACCGACGACAACATCCTGATCTGCTCGTATCAGCCGATGACCGGCAAGGTGTCGAGCTACTTCCGGATGGGCAAGGGCGCGGACGCCTGGTTCCAGCATGTCAACGAGAACGGCGGCGTCAACGGCCGGAAGTTCGAGTTCCTGATGGTCGATGACAAGTACGAGCCGGCACGGACCAAGACCGCCGTGAAGCGGTTCATCGAGCGCGACGAGTGCTTCGCGATCGTCGCGCCCCTGGGGTCGGCCCCGACGAGCGCGGTGATCGACTACATCGTCGAGCAGAACGTGCCGCTGATCGGTGCGGGCACGGGCGCGGAGAAGAACCTCAACATCGAGAGCAAGTGGGTCTTCCCGCTCTACCCGAGCTATCACACCGAGGGACAGCAGTTGGTCCGCTTCGCGAAGGAGGTACTCGGCGCCAGCAAGGTGGCGGTTCTCTACCAGAACGACCCGTCCGGAAAGACGCACATGGCCGGCATCGAATCCGTGCTCGCCGAGTATGGCGTCCAGATCGTTGCCGCCGAGGGTTACGAGCCGAAAGAGGTTGACGTCTCGGCACAGGTGATCGCCATGAAGGACTCTGGTGCCGAAGCGGTGATCTGCTCCTGTGCGCCGGAGCCGGCCGCGAAGTTCTACACCGAACGCGCCAAGCTCGGCTGGAACGTGCCGGTCGTGAACGTCTTCTTCGGCAAGAGCCCCAAGGTCCCGGAACTCGCTGGAGATGCCGCCGTCGATGGCGTCTACTTTGCGACCATCTTCCGCGACTTCGATTCACCGGCGCCGCAGATTCAGGAGGCGAAGGCGATCCTTGCCAAGTTCTATCCCGAGGAGGATCCAGATGCGATCCACCTCTGGGGCTTCGCGGGCAGCCAGGTCTTCACCGAGGCGATCCGGCGCATGGGCGACGGCCCGATCACCCGCGAAGGCCTGGTCACGACACTGGAAGGCATCGACGACTGGACGGGCAGCGTCGTCCCCAGCGTGACGATCGGTGAAGGCAATGCGCCTAACCACCTGATCGTGAAGGACATGTCCTACGTCATCTACAAGGACGGCAAGTTCCAGGAGTTCACGCCGCCCTGGATGAAGTGAGCCAGCACAGGGGAAGGCCCGATCAGGGCCTTCCCGCTCGATTGGGCACGTCATGCTCCGAGCGCATCAGGGGACCGAAGCTGCCGTATGCAGGCGCGCCGGCTTTGCATGTTACGCATGTTATCGTCGTGTTTGACCGCAGGATGGGCAGGCGCGCATCGGCAGATATCCTGCGGCAGATGTCTTGGAGGCTAGGATGACGGCAATCATCGGTCGGGCCATTCCGCCGCAGCGCAAACGCACCCTTGATGCGCTTTCGCTGCGCGAACCGGACAAGGTCCCGGTCGGGCTCTGGGGAACCGTCGAGGGCTACCAGAACCTCCGGAAGGGTCTCGGCATGGCCTACAATGCCGACTTCAAGAACTACCGCACCGGGTCCACCACATGGACCACGGACGTCGCGTTCGAAGTGGACCTCGCCGAGAAGCTGGACCTCGATTTCATCCGCATCTCGATCGGTCCCTCGGGTGGATCGCCCGGGTTCCGGGAGCTGAAGGTGGACGAGATTCCGGTGCCGCTGCAGGTGCCGACCCCGGGCTGGGATTCCGAGATCAATGTCGACGAGTGGGGCGTCGTCCGCAAATGGACTCCGCACGAGAACGGCGGCTATTACGAGATGATCGGCTATCCGCTCTACGACGCGACGAGCGCCCGGCTGGAGGAGGGCCTGGAAATTCTGCGCGAGTTTCCCTGGCCCGATCCCTGGGACGAGGCGATGTGGGCGGACAGCCCGATCCCGGGCATGACGCTGCGCGAGTACTGCAAGTATGTGAGGGAAGAGACGCCCTTCGCGCTCATGGGTCAGGGCGGACGCGGCGGCCTGTTCGAACAGGCCAAGTACATGGTGGGCTACGCCAAGATATTCTCCGACTTCATCGAGAGTCCGGAGTTCCTGGACGCCATGCTGGTCAAGCTGACCGACCTCGAGATCGAGCACAACAAGGCGTTCCTGACGCATTGCGGCGAATACATCGACTGGTTGCGCATGAGCCCGGAGGACCTGGCCTCCGAGAAGACCGCCTTCGTCTCGCTGCCGATGTTCGAGACCCAGCTGATGCCCCACTACATGCGGGCGATTCAGGAGACCAAGAAGTTCTACAGGGAGCGGAATCCGGAAGGGCGGATCCAGTTCCACAGCTGCGGCGCCATCGCCGAGCCTTTCATGCGCGGCCTGATCAAGTGCGGCGTCGATGGCTATGACAGCCTGCCGCCGAAGGTGGCGCGCCATTCGAACCCGGCAGCCAAGAAGCGCCTGCTCGGCAGGGAGATGTTCTTCTACGGCGGCATCGACGTCCAGGAGACCCTGCCCTGGGGCACGGTCGACGATGTGCGTCGGGAAGTCCGCCAGCGCATCTGGGAGATGGGGCACGGCGGCGGCTATCTGCTGAGTTCCTCGCACCGACTGGAGCACGACGTGCCGGTCGAGAACACCCTGGCGATGATCGGCGAGGCCCGGGAGTACGGTGTTTATCCCCTGCCCGTCGAGCCGCCGGAAGGTGCGGACACGGGCGAAGGCTACGAGCCCTGGGATCCGAACCCCAAGCGCAAACGCAAGCCCAGACCGGAAGCTGCGGCCGAATAACGGAGACTCCCAGAGATGCCCTTGATAATCGACACCGAATGCGAGTTCGATCTCGAGGATCTTCAGTACGACATTGAGGATTCCCGCAAGACTGACCGCTGGAACGACGCCCCGCCCGAGATCAAGGATCTTTTCCACACCATCGAATGGAACATCATCGACGGCGAGCACTCCGGGACGGTCGCGTTGATCGACGCAGCGCTCGATGGCACCGTCAGCGCACGGACGCTGATCGCAGGGCCGATGGCTACGGGCATTGCCGAGGTCGGCCGGCGTTTCAAGATGGACGAGTATTTCCTGCCCGAGGTGATGATGTCGGCAAAGTGCATGCACGAGGCACTCGGCCGACTGAAGCCGCTGATCATCGCCGAGAAGAGCGAAGAAGTCGGCACCGTCGTCGTCGGCACGGTGCAGGGGGATCTGCACGACATCGGCAAGAAGATCGTCGCCATGATGATGGAGGCCGCCGGCTTCACCGTGCACGACCTCGGCGTGACCGTCCCGCCGGAGAAGTTCATTGCGGCGATCCGCGAACTCAAGCCGCAGATCGTCGGTTTCTCGGCGCTGCTGACGACGACGATGAACATGCAGTGGGAGACCCTGAAGGTCATCGCAGCCGAAGGGCTGCGCGACGACGTGAAGGTGTTTGTCGGCGGCGCTCCGATCAGCCAGACCTGGTGCGACAAGATCGGCGCGGATGCCTATGGCATGGACGCCCTGATTGCGGTGGAGAAGGCGAAGGCCTGCGTGACCCGCCTGAAGAACATGAAGGGCGGCTCGCCCGAACTTCACGCCGCCATGATCGCCATCGACCGCGAGCGCGAGGAGGCCAAGGCGGCTGCCGCGGCTGCTGCGGAGTGACATGACGGGCTCGGCCGAGATCGGTGCAGTGACGGGCGGCCTGCGGTTCCGCAATCTTGCATATGGTCTGGCGCTCGTCCTGTTTGCGGTGGGCCTGGCCGGTCGGAGCCACGTCGCGATCGGCTATGCGCTCTTCCTGATCGCAACCCTCGCGATCCTGTCCGGGGCAGTCCTTCTCGGCATATTTGCCCTGACCCGATGGTTCGACACGGCCGGCCTTCGCCGGGCCTACGCAGCGGCATTCTGGCTCGGCGCCTGGACCTATGCTCTTGCGGTCGCCGCCCTTGCCGGATATTTCGCGCACGAGGGTTTGGCGGGCCGGATTGAATGGCGCTACCTGCTGTTCGGCCCCGCCGCGCTGGCCGCGATCGCGATCCTCGACCTGGGTATCTGGCGGGTCATCGTGCAGCGCAATCTTCCGACCGTCACCCGCTTCGGGGATCTGTGGCGGCGGGAGGCGCTCGACCAGCCCGCGCTGCGCAGGGCGCTGGTCGACGAGGTGATCCTGCACCGCACCCTGATGACGGTCAGTCCGTTTCGCTGGCTGCGCCATCAGCTGATCTTCTGGGGCTTCGGGCTCATGTTCCTCATCGAACTGGCCGCTGTCGCCTTCCGCGAAGCCTTTCCCAGCTTCGGCTGGACCGATATCTGGCACCAGCCAACTCATCCGCTCCGCCTGGCCTTCGACCTCGCCTACGACATGACCGGATTGATGGTCCTGGCCGGGTGCCTGATGGCACTGGCCTTTCGCCTCATGGTTCACGGTCGCGAGGACCAGAAGTACACGGACACGCCGACCGCCATCTTCCTGCTGCTCGTGGTCCTCACCGGATTTCTTACCGAGGGGGCGCGCCTTTCCGCAGTTGGCAATCCGGAGGGATCCTGGGCCTCGTTCGTCGGACTGGCCTTCGCGCCGGTTGCACCGCGCGGCCCCATCGGTACCGACGTCGTCTGGACCGTGCATGCGCTCGCGGCCTGTGCCTTCATCGCGTATGTTCCTCTGAAGCGCATGGTCCACTCCTGTGCGACGCCAATTGGCCGCCTGGTCAATTCCCAGAAGGGCCTTCTTGCCGCCAAGAAGGCACGCGTCGTCCGGGGGCTGTGGCGCGGCGCCAGCCAGCGGTGAGCCCGCAGCGCGTGAGCCCGCGCGGAAACGGATGCCCTCATCATCGGCAAACTTACCTGTTAGAATTGCCCAGAGCTCATGACGTCTATGCGAACGGAGCGCCCGGTGCCGACCCTCGGAGACATCATCAAGCTGGAGTGCCCGGACATCGCGCCGGGGATCCTCCGCGCTCGCGAACTGCGCTCCAAGGTAACGGAGGTCTTCATTTCCAGCGGCGCGCCCTGCTCGTCGCGAAACACGATCTACAGGGATTGGCCGGGCAAGTCAGAGCGTGTCTTCAAGTGGTTCGTGCTGGAAGACGGGATGGCAATCGGCCTGCAGGGAGAGCTCGGCGCCGTCTCTGGCATAGCGCGTCACCCGTATAACAAGATCCGGCACATTGACTGGAACCGGCTGCGGACCTGCCGGGTCGTCCATCGGGCGGGAAGCTTCACCAAGGCGGGACAGTTGCTTGACCTCACCCAGTCGGCCGTCAGCCGGCAGGTCGCGGCGGTGGAAGCCGAGCTTGGCGGAGACATCTTTCTGCGAAACAACGACGGACTGATCCCGACCGAACTCGGCATCAGCTTTCTCGAGACGATCGACGAGATGTGGCGGGCGCTGGAACTCGGGCTCGCGCAGCTCAACGAAATGAAGGACGAACCACACGGCCCGCTCACACTGACGACCACCGCGGGCTTCGGGTCGGCCTGGCTTTCCTCACGGATGAAGCGGTTCCACGACCGCTACCCGAACATCGAAGTCACGCTGCTCCTCATCGACAACGCCGAGCTGGACCTGCGGCAGCGCGAGGCCGACTGTGCGATCCGGTTCCAGCACCCGACCGAGCCGCGGCTCGTCCGGCGCTTCATCGACGACTTCTCCTACCACATCTTCGGCTCGCAGGAGTATATCGAGCGGCACGGCATGCCCAAGTCGCTCGACGACCTGGAAAACCATCAGCTCATCGTCTATGGCGACGGCGTGGGGCAGCCGCCGATCGAGAAGATCAACTGGCTCCTGACCGAAGGGATGCCCCCTGGGACGATGCGCAAGGCCGGCCTTCGCGTGAACAGCGTCTACGGGATCTATCGCGCGGTCGAGAGCGGCCTCGGGCTTGCGGCACTGCCATTCTACATGAGCGAACGCTCAGCAAAGCTGATCGAGGTTCTGCCCGATATCGCCGGCCCCTCGATCCCGGTCTACTTCGTCTATCCCGAGGAACTCGGGCCCTCGCGACGGATCGCGGCGCTCCGCGACTTCATCGTCGCCGAAATCCAGGCCACTTGGGGAGATCTGAAACGCCAGAGGCTCGCCTGATTGGACGGCGCCAGGGGCATGCGGATCGCGCATGGCCGCGACGTTTCCGTTCCTGCTAGCAATGGCAATCCCATCATGGCGAGGCGCTTCAATCGGGCATGACGCAAGCATGAGTGATACGGTGAAGGTGGTGTTCATGCCCTCCGGGCGCCGGGGGGTCTTTCCGGCCGGGACCTCGGTTCTCGAGGCCAGCAGGGCGCTTGGCGTGGATCTCGACACGGTCTGCGGCGGGCGCGCCGTCTGCGGGCGCTGCCAGATCACGCCCTCGCATGGTGAGTTCGCGAAGCTCCAGATCAACTCGTTGCCCGGAAATCTCTCCGAGTTTGGCCCGACCGAGGCGAAGTACAAGCGGATCAAGGGACTGAGGGACGGCAGGCGGCTCGGCTGCCAGTCCCGCCTTCTCGGCGACATGGTGATCGACGTTCCCGAGGAGAGCCAGATCCACCGCCAGATCGTGCGCAAGCGGGCCGACGAGATTCGCAACCTGGAAATCGACCCGGTCGTCTCGCTGCATTACGTCGAGCTGCCCCGCCCGAGCATGGCGGACCAGCGCTCGGACCTCGAGCGGATCTCGACGCAGCTCGCCGCGGAATGGAGCCTGAGGGACCTGCACTGGGACCTCGCATGCCTTGCGGCGCTGTCTCCCGCCCTGCGCGCGGGCGAGGTCTATGGCGGCGAGTTCAGGGCCACCGTCGCGGTCCGCGGCGGTGTCGATGTCGTCGCGATCTGGCCCGGGTTCAAGGACCGGATTTTCGGCATTGCGGTCGACGTGGGGACCACGACCATTGCCGGGCATCTCTGCGCGCTCGACACCGGCGAGGTGCTTGCCAGCTCGGGCATGATGAACCCGCAGATCAGGTTCGGCGAGGACCTGATGAGCCGCATCTCCTACCTGCAGCAGAACGAAGGCGCTGCGCCCGAGCTGACGGCCGCCGTCCGCAGCGCGATTGCCGATCTGGTGCGGGCGCTCTGTAGCGAGAGCACAGTTGCGCCCGGCGATGTGGTCGAGATGACCATCGTCGGTAACCCCACCATGCATCACCTCGTCCTCGGCCTCGATCCGACCCAGCTCGGCATGGAGCCGTTCCCGCTTGTGCTGGACCGGGGCCTCAGCGTCCGCGCCCGCGACCTCGGCCTGCCGGTCAGCCCCGGCGGCCAGGTCTGGTTTCTGCCCTGCATCGCCGGCCATGTCGGTGCCGATACCGCCGGCGTGATCCTGAGCCAGGCTCCGCACAGCGGCGACGAGATGACCCTGGTGATCGATGTCGGCACCAATGCCGAGATCGTGCTCGGCCACAGGAACCGGCTGATCGCCTGCTCGTCGCCGACCGGCCCTGCCTTCGAGGGTGCGCAGATCACCTGCGGCCAGCGCGCCGCGCCGGGAGCCATCGAGCGGATCCGGATTGACCGTGCAACCCTGAAGCCTCGCTTCAAGGTCATCGGCTCGGATCTGTGGTCCGACGAGCCCGGATTTGCCGAGGCGATCGCGGGCACAGGCGTCACCGGCATCTGCGGCTCCGGCATCATCGAGGCAGTGGGCGAACTGTTCCTCGCTGGCATCATCGACGCCTCCGGGCGGATGCAGGCGCGGTCGCTCCCGGTGGCCGGGCACCCGAACTTCCGGGCAAAGGGCCGGAACTTCGAATACATCCTGCACACCGACGGCGACCGCGAGGTCTATGTCGCGCCCGGTGACATCCGCGCGGTGCAACTCGCGAAATCCGCCTGCTACTCGGGCACCCGCCTGCTGATGGACCGGATGGGAACCGATCATGTCGACCGCATCTATCTTGCCGGTGCCTTCGGCTCCTACATCGACGTGGCCTACGCCATGGCGATCGGGCTGATCCCCGACTGTGATCTCAGCCGGGTCGCGTCGGCCGGAAATGCCGCCGGCACCGGCGCGCGCATCGCTCTGCTCTCGGCCAGGGCGCGGCAGGAGATCGACCGCATCTGCCGGCAGGTCGAGAAGGTCGAGACCGCGATTGCCCAGGATTTCCAGACGTACTTCGTCGCCGCAATGAGCCTGCCACATGCCACAGACCCGTTCCCGAGGCTGAATGAGTGGCTGGCAGGGAAGGGACGGCAGCGCCGATGACACGACGCCGGTCGCTCCCCACGGCCACGGAAGGCAGCCCGGCCATGCCGCAGCGCGGGCCCTATGTCGTCGAAGTCGAGGCTGGCCGCACCTATCGCTGGTGCAGCTGCGGCCTGTCGGCAACCCAGCCGTGGTGCGACGACAGCCACGCTGGCACCGGCTTCGAGCCGATCACGTTCGAGGCGGCCATCTCCGGCGAGTTCTACATGTGCGGCTGCAAGCGGTCGGAGAACAAGCCCTACTGCTTCGGCACCTGTCGCGGCCACGTCGCGAACGACCCGAAATGGAGCCTGTTCTAGCCGTGGCCGGCGGGGCCGAAATCTGGCGCGTGCGTGTCCGCCGCAACGTGGTCGCCAGCATCTCGCGGATCGAGTTTGCCGAACCGCGGCCGGCCGGCGACGATCCGCTGACCGCATCGACGAAGCTTGCGGGCAACAACCAGCGCAATGGCTGCCTCGACGGCGACTACGACTTCGGGTCGTGCGAGAATGCACGGCACTTCGCCGCCCTGTGCGCCGGCTATCTCAAGAACCTCTGCGAGCGGACGATCGAGGCCCTCGCCGATACGCCGCAGGGCGCCCTGCCCCGCTGGGACAACCCCTTCGTGCCAACGCCCGACGGCGACGACACCGGCGCCGGATAACAGGCCGTGCGGCCGCGGCCGCGCGGGGCTTCAGCCGGCCCGCAGGATCCGCGACCGGTCGACGGTTTCGGAATGGCCGCAGGCGTCGCAGGCGACGATCGCCCCGACAATCCCGGTCGGCCCGATATCGCCGCCGACCCGGGAAGCGTCGGTGCCGTATCTTTCCCAGATCTTCACGACGACATCCGTGTTGCCGCACTTCCGGCAGGTGGTGCCGGCTCCGTAAATTCCGATGAATTTCGCCCGTTCCTCGGCCGTCAGATCCCGACTCATGATCTCCTCCCTGTGTCCGACATCCTAGATCAGCGCGCGCATGTCCTGCTGCCGTTGCGCGATATAGTTCCGCACGGCGGCTTGCGCACCGTCCGGGTCCTGCGCCGCCACTGCATCGGCCACGGCCAGCGCCATGTCCGAATGCGCCCGTGCCAAGCCATGCCAATCGCCACGCATCTTCGAGATGTAGAACCAGAGCCGGAGATGCAGGTTGAATATTCGCGGGATCGTCTCGGCGATATAGCCGTTCCGGCAGGCGGACCCGAGCGCCGAGTAGAACTCGCGATCGGCCGCTACGTAGGCATCCACGTCATCGCCGGCCGCGCGTTCGACAAGCTGTCGCGCCACCTCGACCAGGTTCTGTGCCTCCTCCGGCATTCGCCGGGCCGCCGCCAGACGGGCAGCCTCGCCGTCGACGAGGCTCCGGAACTCGTAGATGTCGCGGGTGCTGACGGCGCTGATCTCAGAGACCACCATGCCGCGATGCGGGTAGTGGACCACCAGCCCCTCGCCGGCCAGCCGCTGCAGCGCCTCGCGCAGCGGCGTCCTGCCGAGACCGAGCTTCGCCATCAGTTCGCGGTCATGCAGGATCGCGCCGGGCGGGAGTTCCAGCCGGATGATCCGGTCCGCCAGCAGCCAGTAGGCCTGTTCGGCCTGCGAGCGCGCTGAGGTTGCGTCGCTGAGCGCCAGCATCACGCGGCCCTGCCGGCGATTGAAGCCAAGAGCCGCGCCTCGAACCAGGCGCGGTCAAGCCCGTCGCCGATGAACACCAGATAGTGCCGGTCGCGCGGCCCGGACGGGGTGATCTCGACCGCGCCCATCGCGACCTGGACGAGGTGGTCGACGCCACCGATCCGCACGAACCCCTTGGAGCGCCAGAGCCGCTCGGGCGCTTCGGCATAAAGGGCGGTCAGCGCATCCCGATCGATCTCGCCGGGAAGATCGACGACGAACGACTGCGCCGGGGCGTGCCGCGCATCCGAGTGGTCGTGACCGTGGCCGTGATGGTGTTCATGCCCGTGCCCACCTTCCGGGCCGCTGCCGTGGCCGGTGCTCCAGCGCTCCAGCGCAGCGCTTGCCGGCCCGTCCAGCACCTCGTCCAGGTCCACGTCGCAGCGCTCCGCATACCGGATGACCGCGTCCGGGTTGAGCGCCTCGACCTCATGGCGCACGCTGTCCATCTGTGTCGCATCCGCCATGTCGAGCTTGTTGAGCACGACGTAATCCGACTTCTCGATCTGCGCTTCGTAGAACGGACCCAGCATGTCGCGGATCTTCAGGAACTTCGGCGTGTCCACCACCGTGACGACCGGTCCGAGATCGAATCGCTCCCGGAACCCGGGATCCGAGAACGAGGCCAGCATCTCCTCCGGCTCGGCCACACCGGTCGCCTCTATGACGATGTGGTCGACCGGCGCCCTGTCGGCGAGCTCCTTCACGGCGGCCAGCAGCGATCCCTTCAGCGTGCAGCAGAGGCAGCCGGACGAAAGCTGGATCAGATCGATGTCGTTGCCCTTCAGTATCTCGCCGTCGACGCCGACATCGCCGAACTCGTTGACGATCAGCGCGAGGCGCCGTTTCGGCCCGTATTCCTGCAGGATACGGGCGGCGAGCGTGGTCTTGCCGGAGCCAAGAAAGCCGAACAGCAGATCGACCCGCGTCCGGCTCATATCGCCACCGCCCGATCTTCTGCGGTCGCCTGCGGCAGTCCCGGCGCGCCGAAGCTCATGCCCTCGATGAACAGATCCTGGAAATCCGGGCGTGCCGCCAGCGCGACATGCTCGATCCGCCCGACCAGATCGGCGGCGCGGGCGAGCTCGGTTTCGGAAAGTGTCGCCATCTGTGCGCCCATCAGCGCGGCGTTGCCGGCGTAGGTGATGCGCTCGACGGGCATCTCCGGCAGCAGCCGGATCCGGACGGCGCTCGCGGTATCGACATAGTTGCCGAAACCGCCGCAGAGCAGCAGCTCCGTCACGTCTTCCGGCTCGACCTGCATTTCCTTCATCAGCATTGCGACGCCAGAGTAGATCGCCGATTTTGCCAGCTGCAACTGCCTTATGTCGCCCTGAGTCAGGGTGATGTCCTCGCCCTTGCCGCCATCCGTGCCCCAGACCAGCACAAACTCCTGACCCTGTGGCCCACGCACGATGCGACGCGCGATAGCGGGCGGCATGTCCGGCCGCTCCCGTATCGCGCCGGAAGCGTTGATGATGCCGGCATCCGACATCCTGGCACAGGCCTCGATCAGCCCCGACCCGCAGATGCCGACCGCAGCCTCGCCGCCAATGACGCGGCAAGTCACGTCACCGCCGATGGTGACCCGCTCGATGGCGCCCAGTGCGCCGCGCATGCCATGCCGGATCTGGGCGCCCTCGAAGGCCGGGCCCGCCGGAGCCGAACAGGCGATCAGCCGCTCGCGCGAACCCAGCACCATTTCGCCATTGGTGCCGATGTCGACCAGCCCGCGGATCTCGACGCTGTTGTAGATGCCGGTTGCCAGCACGCAGGCGAGCGCATCTGCGCCAACGAACCCCGCAAGGATCGGCAAGGTGCAGACATGGGCTCGCGGCGCGGCCTTCAGCGGCAGATCGGCGGCAGGTATGGTCTGCGAATCACGGATCACCGGCGCATAGGGAGCGAGGCCCAGATAGCTGACGTCGATCCCGAGCAGTATGTGATGCATGCAGGTGTTGCCGACGACCACGATCTTGTAGATATGCGCGGCGGAGATACCGGCCTTGGCCACCGCCTGGCTCACCAGCTCGTTCAGCGCGTTCAGCACCTTGCCGCGGAGCTGTGCGAGGTTCTTCGGGTTGAACTGGGCATAGGCGATCCGCGACATCAGGTCGGCCCCGAATGGCGCCTGCGGGTTGACAATGCCGACGGCGGCGAGTTCCTCGCCGGTCGTCAGATCGAGCAGGGACCCGACGATCGAGGTCGTTCCGATGTCGAAGGCGATGCCGTAGCACTCTCCGGTTGTATCGCCGGGCTCAAGATCGACCAGCCTGCCCCGGAACAGCGTCGCGGTGAGTGCGCCCTTCTGGTCGCGCAGGATCGCCGGAAGGCCCCGCAGGAGATCAAGCGGGACCTCGCGACCGGTCAGGTTGCCGCCGAGGGCAGCGATCACCTCCTCGATGTCGCTGGTCTGGTGGTGCTCCGAGCGTGGCGCTGTCACCCGGACGGCAATCTTCCGGACTCCCGAGTCCAGCGCCATTGCGGTGGTCTGCGCGCTGCCGCCCAGAAGCTGGTGGCCCGCCTCGGACTTCGGCGGCATCGGGCGGATCACCGTTTCGTCGACGAGCCGTGTCTGGCAGGCAAGGCGGAAGCGCTCGCGCACCTCCTCGTGGCCAAGCTGCACAGTGTCCGCGACCGAGGGCGGCGGCAGCGTTCCCTCGACCACCTTGCAGCGGCAGCTGCGGCAGCGGCCACGCTTGCCACAGGTCGCCGTGATCTCGGCGCCCGCCCGGTGCGCCGCTTCGAGCATGGTCTCGCCGCGGCGTGCCCGAACGGTGCGAACCGCGCCGTCCTGGTCAATTATCCGAAGCTCGATCGTCTCGTCCATATTGCGCGCATCAGGCCCAGGCGGCGCGTTTCTCGGCGACCAATTTTCGAGCGAGCTTGACCGCCTCCATGGCATCCTTGCCCCAGCCATCGGCACCGCACTCGCTTGCCCATTCCTGGGTCGTCGGCGCCCCGCCGATCAGGATATGGACCTTCTCGCGGTGACCGGCCTTGCGGAACTCCTCGATCGTGACCTTCTGATAGTAGACGGTCGTCGACAGCAGCGCCGAGAAGCCCACCAGATCGGCCTTCTCGGCGGCCGCGGTCTCGATGAACCTGTCCGGGTGGACGTCGGTTCCGAGATTGATCACCCTGAAGCCGGCATTCTCCAGCATGATGGTCACGATCGACTGGCCGATGTCGTGCATGTCGCCCAGAACGGTTCCCATCACGAAGGTGCCGAGCGGTTTCTCGGCCTTGGCCGCAAGCAGCGGCCGGATCAGAGCGAGCCCGGCCTTCATCGCCCGTGCCGTGATCAGCATCTCCGGGATGAAGATGATCTGCTCCGAGAAACGGTCGCCCTGCAGGTTGAACCCGGGAAACAGGCCGTCATCGAGAATCACACGCGGGTCGATGCCGCTGTCGATGGCCTGCTGCACGCGCGCGTGCGTATATTTCTGGTCGCCCTCCTCGACCGCTGTCCACAGCGACTGCCATTCCCAGCCAGCAGGTGCGCGGCTCTCCCAACCCTCCGGGATCTGAAGTTCTGGTTCGCTCATCTGCACCTCCTCAATCCAGCGGGTAGCGGCCATAGATCCCGAAGTCGCGCTGCGCTTCGAGCAGGGTGTAGATGTTCTGGATCGGTACGTCGGCCAGGATGTAGTGCGATGGCGAGAAGATGTAGCCCCCGCCAACGGCCAGGTTCTTCATGGTGTTCAGCACCCCCTGGCGCACGTCCTCGACCTGGCCGCGGGGCAACAGGTTCTGCACATCGAAGCCGCCGATCAGTGCAAGGTCCGCCCCGTATTTCTTCTTCAGCCCGACCTGGTCCTTGTTACCGCCCGTCGGCTGCATCAGCCCGCTGAGATTGACCCCGAGGTCCACCTGGTCGCCGAGGATCGGCGAATAGTCGCCGCAGGAATGCAGCTTGATGAACAGCTCGCTGTTCGCCTTGCGGAACTCCTTGAACATATGGTCGAATCGGGGCTTCGCCAGCTCGCGCCAGACCTTTGGCGAGATCATCATCGCCTGCTGCGCACCCACGTCGTCGCCGACCCGGATCATATCGACGCCGAGCGCGATCACATTCTTGCCGAGCTCCGTATAGTACTCGGTGAGCCCGTCGAGCACGCCGGCAATCAGTTCGGGTTCATCGAACATCTTCAGGAAGAAATCCTGCGTGCCGACGATGTGGGCATAGGCGGCCTCGATCAGCGTCGAGGAAAGGTCGACGATGATGAAATAATCGTCCTGATACTCCTCGCAAAGCGTCTTGATCGGCGCGAGCATCTCCGGGTCCGCAGGATCGGGCCACTTGTAGTTCTTGAGAGCCTCCATCGACCGGATCGGATGGAATTTCGGGAAGTTCTCCGGCACCACCTTGGCAGGCCCCCAGAACTCCTGGGTTTTCATGAACTCCTTCTCTTCCTCGGGACTCCTGCCCTCCAGCCCCGACTTGCCGTAGCCCACGCCGAAATGGTTGTACCAGGTCTCGCCGATCTCTATGTGCCGGTGCGAGAAGTCGGCGTTGATGCCGATCTGGTAGATGATCGCGTCGTTGCCCAGCCTGAGCTCGAGCTCGGGGTTGTGCTTGCGCCCGGTGGCGGCATTCTTGATGCCGTATATCCTGGCCAGCTTCGCCTTGGCCTCGGCCTTCATCCGGTAGAGCACAGGAACCCGGTCCACCGGCTCATGCCGGAGGACCCTGATGAAGCGCTCCCGGGGCGATAGTTCCTTCATGCGTGATTCCTCCGGCGTGATAATATATTCTAGATATATCTATCCTTGGCCTCGTCAAAGCGCAAGGCGGAATCGCAGCGGCGTCACGCACCGCCCTGCGCGGCAAGCAGCCCGAAAACACCCGAACGCGACATTTTGGGCTTCATGGCGCAGCTCTCCATCAGGAGGACCGGCAAGGGCTCTTCGCCGAACATCCGGAACAGCTCGCGCTGCTGCCACAAGTCCCATCGCACCCGCCCTGCCCCATTCTGCGTCCGGTACTCGTAACCGGGGCCCATCCGCAGCGACAGGCGCCACCCAAGCGGGTCGAGCCGTTGCTTGATCTCGCGCGCGAACTGCCGGGTTGCAGCTTCGATGGTCAGCCAGCCCGCCGTCTCGAGGAACAGCGCGTCCAGCGGCTCGAACACATCCTCGACGAGGCTCATGACCGTCTCGTCCAGGGCGGGTCCGAGCGTCATGACGAAGGCGAGCAGATGCCGGCCGCCGGTGAGATGCTGTTCGAAGGCAGCGCATTCGAGCGTGCAGTCCCCGCTCAGCCGCAGGACGCCACGCTCGAGCGAAAGGATCTGCGCACTCACATATCGCGCGTCCGGAGCGGCCAGCCGGGCTGCCTCGCCGGATGCCTTGGCTGCCGCCTCCCGGATCTGCGGCCGAACCTTCTCCGGATCGCTGTAGCCATGCACCCGCAGGATGCGCACCGCATCGACCGCGGGGGGAGTGCACGACCAGGACCGGACGCTGCCGAAGGGCGTCATCAACGCACCGGCACGTCAGCAATTCTTGATCGCATCCCGCTTGATCTGCTCATAGTTCGCCTCGATCTCGCCCGCGAGCGCTTCAGCTGCCGCCTTCGGCGGCCCGTCGCGATCCGGTTGCTTGTGCCGGCCCCACTGCATCAGATAGTCGTCCGAGCCGTCGAGCCCCCGCTTCATCGCGATGAGGTCGATCAGCTCCTGGAACCGCAGGCTCAGCTCGACCTTGTGGGTCCCCGAGCCATCCTTTCCCTCGACGACGGACGGAATCTCCTGCCAGGACAGGATCGTCAGCTTTGCCATGCCTGCATTCCCCATATGCCCGGACTGCTCCCGGGCCCGCAGCAGGAACAATATACTCTCAATATATCGCACGGAAGCCCCTCAAACCGTGAGATGACATCTGCCGGGCCCCGACGGACCGCGGCTGCTGCATTGCGTATCGCCGTGGCGCGACGGACCGCACCGGCCGCTTGGCCGATGCAGCGGCATACAGCGCACAGATGCGCGACGGCACCGTGCCTGCCCGCGCCTCATCACATTTCCAATGGCCCGCGGCAGCCCTTGCCGCGCACCGTTTCGCCCGGGACCGATCACCTGAGACCGATGACATTCTGCATACGCATCCCCCTCATGCAATTCCCGAGCGTGGGATCGGCGAGGAAATTCGGGTGAAACTGCCGCCCAGCCGGCGCAGAGCGAGGCGCATGGTCACAGGGGAGGCAAGGATGGCGTGGAGAAGGTTCCCGGTTCCTGAGTTCGATCACCGATCGCTCAAGGGAATGACCTACATTCCACCCGCGCCGATCTCGAAGGACGAGGAAGCCCGCATCGTCGCCGCTGCGATCGGCGGCGATGCCTCTGTGGCCGGGGCCTACGCGGTCGCGCCGGATCCCGCTCTGCTGGAGAGGCTGTCCTTCGGCGGCGACTACCGGCAGATGATCCTGTGCGCCCTGCCCGGACCCGGCGCCCATCTTGTCGCCCGTTCCATGGCCTGGTTCAACCAGCGCGCCCATGTGCTCGACCGGAACGCGGCCGACGCGGAGACGCTCTATGTCTGGCGGACACCGCGGACGCACAATACGCGCCTGGGGCCCGACGACGGGGTCACGCTGGACCGCGCTGTGGTCTATCTCCTGAGCGGGCGCATCCTCGAGGACTGCGACCGGGGCAACCGTCTGATGATCGACAGCAACTGGAGGCCCGGCGCGGGCAAGGCGGGCTACCGCATCCTGGCCGGATGCGACAAGGGTGGCGACAACTTCCACGACAGCTGCTTCATGCTGAGCTGGGAAGCGTGAGGCCACGGACGGAATCTTGGAGATGGCGATGCATCAGGTGCAGTTGAATCCCGATCGGCTCTCGCCAGAGGCGGCCGGAATCGTCCGGTTCATGGGCGGGTTCACGGTCGAGACCACACCGGCCTCTGCCGCCAAGGTCGGCGACTTCCGCGAGCTGCTGAGGTCCGGAACCGTCGTCTACATCACCTTCCTGCCCGGCTCCGACTACAACGACACGGTGGCCACGGCGAAGCGGCTCCGTAACGAGGGGTTCGAGCCGGCACCGCATTTTGCCGCGCGCTCGATGACCAGTCGGGCGATGCTGGAGGACTATCTCGCTCGTGCCGCAGGCGAGGCGGGCGTCAACCATGTGCTCGCCATCGCGGGTGCGGTGAGTGCGCCGCTCGGCCCCTATGCTGACTCCATGCAGATGCTGGAGACAGGGCTTTTCGACAAGCACGGTATCGCACGGATCGGAGTCGCGGGGCACCCGGAAGGCAGTCCCGACATGTCTGACAGGGCCATCGCCGAAGCGCTCGCCTGGAAGAACGGTTTTGCGCAGCGCACCGACGCCGCCATGCACATCGTCACCCAGTTCTGCTTTGAGGCGGAACCGATCATCGCCTGGGACCGGCGCCTCAATGCCGAGGGCAACCGGCTGCCGATCCGGATCGGTGTGCCGGGGATCGCCAAGCTGCAGACGCTGGTGAAATACGCCATGGCCTGCGGCATCGGCAACTCGATCAATTTCATCAAGAGGCAGGCATCGAACGTCACCAAGCTGCTGACGCAGCAGGAACCCGACAGGCTGGTGCGGGATCTCGCCCGGTATGCCGCTACCGATTCCGCCTGCGGCATCGAAGGCGTGCACATGTATCCGCTCGGAGGCCTGAAGAAATCCGCCGACTGGGGCTACGCGGTCACCGACGGCGCCTTCTCGCTGAACCGTGACGGCTTCAAAGTCGATGCCGACCTGTGATATGCGCCGGATCCGGTGCAGGGGAGAAACGCCATGCGCAAGACCGACCGGACCCAGGGGCTAAGCCGCCGTCAACTCCTGTCCGCAGGCGCCGCCGGCCTCGCTGCGGGCTTCGCGGCCGCTCCCGCGGGGCCGGTACGGGCCCAGACGGCGCAGCTGCCGGTGGTGGATGTGGCGAAGCTCGCCGATCTTGCGACGGGCGATGCCATAGACTTCGCCTACCCGGACGCCGACTCCCCGGCCATCCTGATCACGATGGACGGGCCGGCCGAGAACGGCATCGGGCCGAACCGCAACATTGTCGCCTATTCAAGGCTCTGCACGCACAAGGGCTGCCCGGTCAGCTGGAACCCCGACCAGCGGATACTCATCTGCCCCTGCCACTGGTCGAGCTTCGATCCCGCGAAGAAGGGCCGCATGATCATCGGCCAGGCCAGCCAGGGATTGCCCCAGATCGTGCTGAAGGTCGAAGGCGATTTCGTCCAGGCGACGGGCGTCGACGGGCTGATCTACGGCCGCCAGACGAATGTTCTGTAGCACGCGATGACCGCGACCCCGCTTCCGCCGCCCGACGCCGAGGAGTTCCGTACCGTCTGCCAGTTCTGCATCGTCGGTTGCGGCTACCGCGTCTACCGGTGGCCCGAGGGCCGCGACGGCGGTCTGGCGCCGGACGAGAATGCGCTGGGCGCCGATTTCCGGATGCAGCAACCCGCTTTCGGCGCCTGGCTGCCGCCCCTCGCCCATTCCGTGATCACCGAGAAAGGCGGCCGGCACAACGTCGCGATCCTTCCAGATGACGGCTGCCTGGTGAATTCCGGCCTCGCCTCGGTGCGCGGTGCCGGGCTCGCGGCGTCGCTGTACCGGCCCGACGGCCCGACCCGGATCCGGCTGACGTCGCCGGCGATCCGCTCGGGCGGCACTCTCGACCCGATTGGCTGGGACGAGGCAGCCGATCTCGGCTCCCGCGTGATCAAGGCGGTGATCGACCGCTGGGGGCCTGACGCCATTGGCATGAAGTTCTTCGACCACGGCGGCGGCGGCGGCGGCTTCGAGAACAACTGGGCTGTGGGCCGCTTCTTCTTCGAGGGCGTCCGAACCTCCACGGCGTCGATCCACAACCGCCCGGCCTACAATTCCGAGGTCCATGCTGCGGGCGATGCGGGGCTGGCACCTCTGACGAACGCCTATGTCGACGCCCAGCTTGCCGACACGATCCTGATCGTCGGGGCGAATCCTTACGAGACCCAGACCAACTACTTCCTCAATCACATGGTGAAGAACCTCTCGGGCGAGTCGGCGGCGCTCAAGAAGGCGAACTTCCCGGGCGAGCAGACGGGCCCCGGCCGCATGATCGTCATCGACCCGCGCCGAACCATGACCGTGGCGGCAGCCGAGGCGGCGGGCGGAGCCGAGAACGTGCTCCACCTGCAGATCGAGCCGGGTGCCGATCTCTGGCTGCTGAATGCGATCGCGCGCCTGATTCTCGAATTCAAATGGCATGACACCGGCTTCATCCGGAAGCACACCGAGGTCCAGACCTACGAGGCCTACCAGCGCTCGACCCTGATGAGCGAGCGGCCGGCGGACGACATCGTGCGCGAGGCAGCAGCGCGGGCGGGCATCGACCCGGCTCTGATCGGCAAGGCGGCCGAGTGGATCGCGCGGCCGAAACCGGACGGCAGTCGTCGCCGGACCCTGCTCCATTACGAGAAGGGCCTGATCTGGGGGATCAAGAACTACGAGAACGTCGCCAGCATCGTCGGCCTTGCGTTGCTGACGGGCAATCTCGGAAAGCCGGGGACCGGCTGCAGCCGCCTTGGCGGCCATCAGGAAGGCTATGTCCGCCCCGCGGCGCCGGGGGGCCGGCCGGCGCGCAACATTGACGAGGCGCTGCGCCGCGGCGAGACCAAGGTATACTGGATCGGCGGCTGCAACCCGGTGCTGACCACGCTCCGCGCCGAGTCCGTCGCCGGCGCGCTCGATACCCGGGGCGGCGTCGTCACCGAGGCGCTGACCATGACGAAGGGCAAGCCCGCTGCCGAACGGGTCGTTGCCATCGTCGAGGCGATGAAGCAGGGCGGCATCTTCGTCATCGGCCAGGACATCTACCCGACCGCCTCGACCGATCGCGCGCATCTGGTGCTGCCGGCCGCCACCTGGGGCGAAATGAACCTGACCTCGATCAACGGCGAGCGGCGGCTCCGCCTCTACCCCAAATTCATGGAGCCGCCCGGCCAGGCCCTGCCCGACTGGGCGATCATCGCCCGGGTCGCCCGTCGGCTGCGGGCGCTCTACGAGGCCGACAATAACCCCGAGATGGCCAACCGCTTCCTCAATTTCGACTGGGCGGACGACGAGGCCGTGTTCATAGATGCCCGCTACAGTTTCTCGGGCGGGCCCGGCGATCCGATGGAAGGCTATGCCGGCGTCGACTACGATGTCCTGCGCAGGCTCGGCAACAACGGCATCCAGACACCGACGAGGCTCGTCCGGGGGACACCGATTGGCACCGAGCGCCTGTTCGAGGACGGACGCTTCGGCACGCCCTCCGGCAAGGCCCGGTTCATCCCGGCACCGCCGCCCTGGCCACGCTATGCAGCCGCCGTCGAGCGGCAGCGCCGCCAGCACCGGTTCTGGATCAACAACGGCCGGTCGAACCACATCTGGCAAACCGCCTATCATCATCGCTACATCGAGTTCTACCGCGAGCGCGCACCGGTGCCCTATCTCGAGATGCATCCGGCCGATGCGGCGGGCCTCGGCATTCAGGCCGGCGATCTGGTCGAGGTCGCGAACGACATGGGCAGCGTCCAGGCGATGGCCTACCCGACCGGCTCGGTGAAGCCGAACCACTGTTTCATGCTGTTCGGTCAGCCGAGGGGCGCCGCCGGCGACCTGGTCTCGGACCATGTCGACCCGGACACGACGATCCCCTGGTACAAGGGTGTCTGGGCGGACGTCCGCAGAATCGGGCCGATGCCCGAAGTCACGCGCAGCGTGTCGTTCCGGCCCCAGAACGTGGCGGGCTGAGCGATGCTGCGTGCCCTTGCCCGTTCCCTCGCACTCGCACTGGCCCTCGCAACTGCGCCGGGCGTGGCGCAGACCCTGTCGCCCGGCGCCGAGATGCAGGGAGCCGACCTCTCCGGCAAGGTACTTGAAGGCGTCGCCGCACAGGGCGCAAACCTCAGCGGTGCCGATCTCAGCGGCGCGCAGCTCCGCCGGGCCGACCTGCGCGAGGCGTATCTGCGCGGCGCCGATCTCTCGGGCGCCGATCTCAGCGGAGCCGATCTCGGCGGCGCAGACCTCACCTTGGCGCGCCTCGACGGCGCGAACCTGACCGGCGCGCGGCTGACGCGCACCGCTCTCGTCCGGGCGCGCCTCGACGGCGCGATCCTCACGCGCGCCTTCATGGCTGGCGCCGACCTGACCCGCGCACGGCTCACGGACGTTGATCTGACCGGCGCCGTCCTCCAGGATGCGACGCTCGTACAGGCCGACCTCACCGGCGCGAACCTGACCGGTGCCAGGCTGGGCGCGGGCTCGCCGGGATCCGACTCCCCTGCCCCGGCACGTCTGACCGGAGCCGATCTCACAGACGCCGTGCTCGACGGTGCCGACCTGACGAGCGTGGGTCTCAGCGAGGCACGCCTCAAGGATGCCAGCCTGCGCGGCGCGACGCTGAGCTATGCCGATCTGAGCTGGATCGAGGCACCGGGGGCAGATTTCTCCGACGCGGCGATGTCGGCGGCGATCCTCAAGGGCGCCAACCTTGCCGGGACCGACTTCAGCGGTGCGGTGATGGATCTGGCGCGCGCCGCGGGCGCGATCCTGCGCCAGTCCGATCTGACGGCTGCATCGCTCAATGGTGTGGACCTGACGCTGGCCGACCTGACCGGCGCGATCTTTTCTGGCGCCGATCTCACGGGATTGCGGGTCGACGGCGCAACGGCAAATCCTTCGTTTGGAGGGGCAGGACCATGACGGCAATCGAGAGCGATCCTAGCGCAGCCGACCGCACAAGTCCGCGCGATCCGTCGCTGGTCAGTGCCGCGGCCGGCGAGATCGTGGGCACGTTCATCCTGGTCTTCTTCGGTGTCGGCGCGGTGCAGGCCGCGGTCGCCACCGGTGCCCAGGCCGGGCTCTGGCAGGTTGCCGTCGTCTGGGCCATCGGCGTCAGCCTGGCGATCTACGCGACGGCCTCCTATTCCGGGGCTCATATCAATCCGGCGATCACGCTGGTGGCATTTGTCTACGACCGGATGCCGCTTGTCCAGGTCCTGGTCTACTGGGTCTCCCAGCTCATAGGCGCAATGCTGGCGGCCTTGCTGCTCTATGCCATCTTTGCCGAGATCATCGTCGAGTTCGAGCGGCAGCACGGCCTGTTGCGCGGCGGGCCGGGGAGCGAGCTCTCGGCGATGATGTTCGGCGAGTATTTCCCCAACCCGGCGATCTTCGGCTCGGACGAGGCGGCCTGGCGCGTGGTCAGCCTCCAACGCGCCTTCCTGGCCGAGCTGACCGGCACCGCAGTGCTCGCCTTCATCGTGGGTGCGCTGACCAGCGAGCGCAACATGGCCCGGCCACACTCAGGCATCACTGCAGTGATCATCGGCATCACGGTCGCCGCCATCATCTCGGTCATCGCCCCGCTCACGCAGGCGGGGCTCAATCCTGCCCGCGATCTGGGTCCGCGGCTGGTCTCCCATTACCTCGGTTGGGGCGAGATCGCGATTCCGGGCCCGCGCGGCGGCTGGCTCAGCGTCTACGTTGCTGCGCCCTGCCTCGGCGCACTGATCGGCGGCGGGCTGCAGCGACTGCTGGCGCGGTTCGCGCCGCACGCTCCGTAGACCGGATTCCCGCAGGCCGCCGGCGGCGCCGCCGCTGTGACCTGCGGACGCGCTTCAAGGTCCGGGCGGAAACCGGTATTCTGCCCGCCTGAAGATGCGGCACCGGTGTCACGCGGCCTGCCGCCCACCGAGGGAGCAAATATGACCGGCAAGTTCGCCCAGGCGCTCGCAGAACGTGACTGGCTCCTCGCGGATGGCGCCACCGGAACAAACTATTTCGCCATGGGCCTCGTGTCCGGCGAATCGCCCGAGAACTGGAACGAATCCCATCCCGGTCGCGTCCGCGACCTGCACCGGGCGTTCATCGAGGCTGGCGCCGACATCATTCTCACCAACAGCTTCGGCGGCAACCGGCGACGGATGATGATGCACGGCGCGGCTGACCGTGTACGCGAGATCAACGCCCTGGCGGCGCGGCACGCCCGTGCCGAGGCCGATGCGGCCGGGCGTCCGGTGATCGTCGCCGGGTCGATCGGGCCGACCGGCGACCTGCTCGAGCCGCTTGGCGAGCTTCCTCCGGAGGAGGCCCGCGCGGCGTTTGCCGAACAGGCCGAGGCGCTTGCCGAGGGCGGAGCGGACATCCTCTGGTGCGAGACCCTTTCGGCCGAGAACGAGGTCGCAGCTGCCGTCGAGGCCTGTGCCGCGACCGGCCTGCCGGTGGTTGCAACCATGAGCTTCGACACCGGTGGCAGGACGATGATGGGCATCAAGCCCGGCGACTGGCCGCGGATCGCAGCCGGACTGCCCGGCCCGCTCGCGGCATTCGGAGCGAATTGCGGCGTCGGGGCGGCAGAACTGGTCGCGACCGTCCTCGGCATCGCCGCGTCGGCCCCGCCGGAATCGGTCATCGTCGCAAAGGCCAATTGCGGCATGCCCGAGCTAACGGATGACGGCATCAGGTACAACGGCACGCCACAGCTCATGGCCGACTATGCCCGCCTGTCCCGCAACGCCGGCGCGAGGATCATCGGTGGCTGCTGCGGCACGACGCCAGGTCATCTTGCTGCCATGCGGCAGGCCCTCGAAGCCCACCGCCCCGGCCCCCCGCCAACCATCGACGAGGTGATCGCCAGCCTCGGCACCGTCTCGCGCCTCGCGCGCGGAGTCGATGCGGCGGCGGACGCGAGATTGCGCGGAAAGCGGCCGGACCGGTAATCTCTGGCGCGCCCGCCGGCGCGCATTCCGATTGCCTAAGTCCCCAGCGCGCCCGCAAGATCTGCGAGATCGGCAACGACCAGGTCGGGCGCAAGCCCCAGACCGTCCAGCGGCTGCCCGTAGCGGCGCACCCAGATGGTCGGGAAGCCGTAGTTCTTCGCGCCGATCACATCGAACGAGTTCCCGGAAACGAAGCCGATCGCGGCCGCCTCGAGGCCGATCTCGCGGACGCCCACGTCGTAGGCCGCACGGCTCGGTTTGTAGACGCGGTCCGCGGTCGTGGTAATCACGCCTCTGAAGAAACGGTCGATGCCTGCACGCCGCTGCGAGGCCCTGATCATGCCCTCGGTCCCCATCGAGAGCACATAAAGTGCGTACCGCCCGGCAAGCCGCGCGAGCGCCGGGGCCGCATCCGGGTAGATCGGGGCCTCTCCGTCGGCGGCGAGCAGCTGCACACGCACTTCGTCAGGCAGCCCGACGCCGAATTCCGCCGCGGCGAAGTCCAGCGCGTGCGCGCTCAGCTCGCTCCATGGCGCGTATCTGCCCATCATGCCGTTCTGGAAGCAGTATCGCTGGCAGGTCTGGAACCACAGCTTGGCGAGGCCATAGCCGTCGATGCGGGGGACATGCTCGTTGATCACCGAGCCGAGCCCCTGCTTGTCCGCAACGGTCCCGTAATAGTCGAAGGCCAGCGCCGACACCCGCCCGAATTCATCCATCTCTCACCTCGCCACACGAGCCGCCAGGATCACCGCACCGAAGCCGGTGCCGACCACCGCCACCGCCAGCCCGATCACCAGGTCGTAGCCGCCGACTTCCCAGACCAGCGCCGCCACCGTCGGGCCGGCCGCAAAGCCGCACATGAAGGGCAAGGCCAGCTTGCCCGCCGTCGCGCCGAACCGCCGGCGCCCCAGCAGCTGCGCCGTCAGCACCGGGCGCAGGATGCTCGCGGTCCCATAGCCGGCGCCATGCAGGATGACGAACGCGGCGGCAAGCCAGGGCTCGATCCCGGCAAGTAGCAGCGCCATTCCGCCAAGGGCCATGCCCATGTAGCAGCCCATCGCGACGCCAAAGACGCCGACCTGCTTCTCGGTGGCCAGGGTGATGATCCGCCCCACCACCTGCATCGGCCCGATCATCGAGGCAGCGAGCACCGCGGCAGCCTCGCCGATGCCGCGGTCGGCCAGGATCGGCAGCAGATGGCCGAGGATCAGCCCATGGGTCAGGCCGATGCTGCCGAACGCGAAAGCCAGGCACCAGAATGCGGCTTGCCGGGTGACCGGGGCCGGATTGCCACCGTCGAGGGCCGCCTCCGTCGCCGGTTGCTCCGGGCGATGGCGCTCCAGAAGCCGCAGTCCGAGCAGCGTCAGCGGGACCGACAGCAGCAGGATGGCGGCAGCAAAGCAGAGCACCGCGCCGCGCCAGCCGAGATGCTCGGCCAGGAAATGTGCGCTCGGAAAGGACACCGTTCCGGCGAAACCCGCCACGAGCGTCACCGTGGTGATGGCGGTGCGCGCCCGTTCGCCGACCGTCACCGTGATGATCGCGAAGCAGGCTTCGTAGAGGGCAACCGACATGGCCACGCCGATCGCCAGCCAGAGCGCGTAGAACTGCCAGATCTCCGTCACCTGGCTCAGCCCGGCCAGCAGCGCGGCGCCCGCCACCGCCCCGCCCGGATGGATCAGCCGGGCGGCCCCCCGGTCGATGAGCCGCCCCGCGAGCGGCGCGAGCAAGGCGGTGATCAGCAGCGCCCCGGTGAATGCGCCCGAAAGCTGGGTCTTCGTCCAGCCAAGGTCGCTCTCCCATTCGGGCAGAAGCGCGGGAAAGGTGTAATAAAGGCAGGCCCAGACGACCGTCTGCGCCAGCGCGAGCGGCATCACATCCCGGCGCAGCGAGCGCTGACCATCCGCACCTTTGAAATTGGCCACGCCATGCTCCCGTATCTGCCTCGGACGTCGCTATCACGCCGCCGGAGACGAGGGCAACCGAACGATCCCGCCAATTCTCCATCGCTCAGGACGCCGCGCCGGACTGGCGCGCCGCATGCCGCCGGCGGAGCTCGGAGCGGCTGATCTTGCCGGTCGCCGTCGTCGGCAGCGCCTCGACGAACTCGATGACCCGCGGTTGCTTGTGGGGACCGAGGCGCTCCCTGACGAACACGCGGAGCTCGTCGGCGAGGTGCACGTCGTCGGACCCGCGGCCCGGCGGGACGTCCGATCGGACGACACAGGCCTTGATCAGCATTCCGCGCTGGCCTTCGGCATCGGGAACGCCGATGACCCCGGCATCGGCGACAGCCGGATGCAGCAGCAGGGTTTCCTCGACTTCGGCGGGGCCGATGCGGAAGCCCGCGCTCTTGATCAGGTCATCGTTCCGGCCCTGATACCAGAAGTAGCCGTCCCGGTCCCGGCGGGCGAGGTCATGGGTCCTGATCCAGCCCGCGTCCAGTTTCAAGGCAGCGGTCTGCTCGGGTTGGTTCCAGTAGCCGAGGAACAGGGTCGGGTCGCTCGCCGAGACGACGATCTCGCCGACCTCGCCATCCGGCACATCGACGCCGCTCTCGTCCACCAGCCGGACCTGGCGGCCGGGGAACTCCCAGCCCATCGAGCCGGGCCTGATCGGCCTGAGCCGCTGGCAGTTGCCGATCATCTGGTTGACCTCGGTCATGCCATAACCTTCGTTGCAGACGACGCCGAGATCCTCCGACAGGGCCCGGTGCGTCTCGCCGGGCAGCGCCTCGCCGCCGGTGAAGATCGTCCGCAGTGCCAGCCCGTGGCGCGCGCGCGGGCGCGCGACCAGCGCCAGCCGCTTCAGGGCCGTGGGCGTCAGCAGCGTATGGGTCACGCCGTGGCGGGCCATGAAACCGAGCGCCCATTCCGGCTCGTAGCGGTGCTCGCTGACGATCAGCGTGTGGCCGAAGGCCAGCGAAGGGAACACGACGTCGTTCAGGCCACCCACCCAGGCCCAGTCAGCCGCGGTCCAGAACACCAGCCCCTCGTCGCGAAGCTCGAGATTGTAGAACAGCTCCAGCGAGGCATTGAGCGCGTGAAAGAACCGATGCCCGTGCAGGATCCCCTTCGGCTTCCCGGTCGACCCGGAGGTGTAGATCAGCAGGGCGGGATCCTCCGGTCCGGTCACGGTCGGCCGGAATCCGCTGGTTGCCGCAGCCAGGCAGTCAGCGAACGCGATCTCGCGGTCGCGCGCCAACCCGGCGACGATCACATGCTCGACGGTTCGGTAGCCATCGCGTTGTCCACGGAAACGGTCCCATGCCGCATCATGGGTGAAGACCAGCCGGGCGCCGCTGTCGGCCAGTATGTGGGCCAATGTATCGGGCCCGGCAAGCTGCGTGACTGTCGCGGCGATAGCCCCGAGCTTGTAGGTCGCGAGATGCGCGATGATGGTCTCCGGCCGCTGGACGCTGTGGATCGCCACCCGGTCGCCGCGCCCGATGCCAAGGCTGCGCAGCGCGGATGCAACGCGGGTCGCCTGCGCCTCGAGGTCGCGGAAGGTAAGGCGCTCCAGCACCCCGTCGGGCCGCTCGAAGATGACCGCAATGCGATCGGCCCGGGCGCTGAGCGCGTGACGGGTAACCATGTCGGCGGCGATATTGGCCTCGGGCGGGATGTCGATCGCGAACCCGCCGCCCTCCGCCTCCGGCCGGAAGGCGGTGTTTGCCAGCATCTCGGGGGTGATCGACCAGCCCATCCTGCCGCCTACCCCATCACCCGACCGGCTCGAACCAGAACAGCTGCATCGGATGATCGACCGGGCTGTCTGCCCAGACCGCTCTGACCCGCAGCCCCGGCGCAAGCGCATCCGGTGTGCAGTTGCGGACCTGCTGCAGGAGCGCCGTGTCGGCCCCGTCGAGCGTCACGTAGCCGAGCATCAGGGTGTCGGTGCCACCGCCGGTCGTCAGCGTGTAGGCACTGAGCGATGCCGCCTCGACGACCCCCTCGCCAGCCAGCTCCAGCCATTCCGTGATCGCCAGATCGTCGCCGCAATGCACGCGCGGCGGCATCCAGACCTTCCCGCAGCGGGTGCAGCGGGTCGCCATCAGCCGCCGCTCCTCCAGCGCCAGGAAGAACCGGGACAGCTTGCCCAGCGAGTGCCGGAACCGGAACCGCAGATCCATGTGCAGCAGCTCGACGGTGCGGAAATCGTGCCACGGGTCCGCGCCGGCCGGATGTCCGGGCATCTCGGCGCAGGCGATGGCATCGATCTTGCGTCTGACCAGCTCCGCCATCGCCCTCAATCCCTGCGCTCGAAGACGGACACGACCGAGAAGCTGGCCGTGCCGCCATGGATGTCGGTCAGCCCGCGCCGGGCTCCGGGCACCTGGCGCTCCGGCGGGCAGTCGCCGCGCAGCTGGCGGACGATCTCGATCGCCTGGGCCAACCCCATTGCGCCTGGGGGCGCGCCCTGGCCGATCAGCCCGCCCGACGTGTTGACCGGCAGTTCGCCGCCGAGGTCGAAAACGCCGCGCTCGGCCAGCGGGCCGCTCTCGCCGTAATCGCAGAAGCCCAGATCCTCATAGGCCTGAAGCTCGGCGCCGGTATAGGTGTCGGCCAGCTCCGCGACGTCGAGTTCACGCCGCGGGTCACTGATCCCGGCCATCCTGTAGGCCATCTGCGCCGCCTCGCGCTTGGCCCGGAAATGCGCCAGCCCCGGATAGGGCTTCGGCCGGTCGCCGATCCGCACCCGCTCGGTCGCGCAGCCGACCCCGGTGAGATGCACCCGCGGCTTGTCCGGCGCATGCCGCTTCGCCCAGGCTTCGGTCGCCATCACGAGGCTCGCCGCGCCATCCGCCAGCACCGCGCAGTCCAGGCGCTTGTACGGCGCGACCACAGGCGGCGACGTCAGCACGTCCTCGACGGTAAGCTCCATCGGCATGCACGCCATCGGGTTGCTCAGCGCGTTGCGGTGGTTCTTGACCGAAACCGTGGCCATCTGCCGCTCGGTGGTGCCGTAGCGGCGCATGTGCTCGCGCATCATCAGAGCGTAGTAGGCCATGAAGAATCCGCCGGCCGCCATCTCGAAATCAACATCGCCGGAAAGGGCATACACCTCGCGAACCGTCGCGGAGGTCACGCCGCGGCCCACCGCATCGCAGCCGACGACCAGCATCGAGTCGCAGAGTCCCGACTTCAGATAGGCATAGGCCGTCCTGATCGCCGCGCCGCCGGTGCCGCCGCCCGCCTCGACCCGGACCGAGGGCCGCGGGCAGAAGGCCAGCGCATCCTGGATCACCTGTCCCATCGAGAGCTGCCGGGCCAGGATCTCGCTCTCGTAGGCCACGAGGGTGTGCTCGATCTCGGCCTGATCGACGCCCGCGTCGGCGATTCCGGCCAGCGCCGCCTCGACCATCCAGTCAATCGGCGTGCCGTCCGGGCGCTCGCGGGCGAACTTCGTCAGCCCGCCACCGAGGATCACGATTTCCTCGCCGGCGCTCATCCGCCGGCCCCGCTGCCCGCCTTCTCGATCTCGCGGCGGCGCAGCTCGCCGCGGCGGATCTTGCCGCTGCTGGTCAGCGGGAAGCTGTCGACGAACTCGATCTCGCGAGGATACTTGTAGGCGGCGAGGTTGGTCTTGACGAAGTCCTGGAGCGCGCCAGCGAGTTCGCCGCTCGCCGCCACCCCCGGCATCAGCCGTACGAAGGCCTTGACGATAGCCCCGCGGTCCGGATCCGGCTTGCCGATCACCGCGGCCTCCGCCACCTGCGGGTGGCGGACCAGACAGTCCTCGACCTCGGCGGGCCCGATCCGATATCCGGCGCTCTTGATCAGATCGTCGTTGCGGCCCTGGTACCAGAAGTAACCGTCCGCATCCCGCATCGCCAGGTCGCCCGAGCGCAGCCATTCGCCGAGCAGCATTCGCTCGGGCACGCCTGGCTTCCCCCAGTAGCCGAGGAAGAGGCTCGGGTCGTCCGGCCGCCAGGACGCGATCTCGCCGACAACCCCGTCCGGCTGCTCGGCACCCCGGTCGTCGATGATTGCGACGCGCCGGCCCGGATAGGCGCGGCCCATGGAGCCCGGCACGATCGGGTAGAGCGCCTCGCAATTGCCGATCAGGTGGTTGAACTCGGTCAGTCCGTAGAACTCGTTGCAGGCGATGCCGAGCTCGCCCTTCGCCCAGCGCACCACTTCGCCCGGCAGGCTCTCGCCGCCCGTGCAGATCACCCGGATCGCGAGGTCCCAGCGCGCCCGGGGGTTGCGCACCTCGGCCAGGCGCTTCAGGGCCGTCGGTGTCAGGAAGGAATGCGTCACCCGATGCCGCGCCATGAGATCGAACGCCCACTCGCTGTCGAAGCGATGCTGGCACGAGATCACGGTCTGCCCCAGCATCCAGGCCGGCAGCACGAGGTCGAGCAGCCCTCCCACCCAGGCCCAGTCGGCCGGGCTCCAGAACACCGCGCCCGGCCGGTCAAGCTCCAGGTTGTAGAACATGGAGACGGTCGGCAGATAGGCGTGCAGGATGCGATGAGCGTGCAGCATTCCCTTCGGCAGGCCGGTTGATCCGGACGTGTACATCAGCAGCGCCGGGTCGTCACGGCCGGTCGGCACCGGAGCGAAGCCGGCAGCATCCGGCTGCAGGCAGGTCTCGAAAGCGATCTCGCCCGGCGCGACGTCGCCGCCCCGCATGATCACATGTGCGAGTGTGGCGAAGCGGCTGCGCCCGGCGGCAAGCCGGTCCCATGTTGCGCGGTCCGTGATCAGGATCCGCGCACCCGAGTCGTTCAGGACATGCTCGACCGTGTCGGCACCATAGAGGTGAGACAGCGTCAGGACGACGGCGCCAAGCTTGTAGACCGCCATGTGCGCGATGGCGGTTTCCGGCGACTGCCCGGTCTGGACTGCCACCGGCTCGCCGCGCACCACACCCAGCTTCGCAAGGCCCACCGCGAAGCGGCTGGCAAGGCCGTCCAGTTCGGCGAAACTGTATGCGGTGAGCCCTCCCGTCTCGTCCTCGTGGATCAGCGCGGGATGCCCTGCCCTGGGCCCCCTCGCATGCAGACCGACCGTGTCCCGTGCGATATTGGCATCGGCCGGTATCTCGATCGTCAGCCGGTCGCTGCCCGGATGCCGAACCAGGTTGGTCCGCCGCAGAAGCGGGCTGAAGATGTCGGAGGGCGAAGCCGTCGGGCACATGCGCGTGAAACCTCTCAGCCTTCGATCATCGTTCGGGGCAGCCAGGTGGCCAGCGCCGGGAACAGGATCAGGAGCGCGAGCACGACCAGATCGAACAGGATGAACGGCACGACGCCGCGATAGACGTCGCCGAAGCTTGCCCGGCTGCCCACGGCGCCCATCACGGCGAACAGGTTTATGCCGACGGGCGGCGTGACGACCGAAATCTCGATCAGCTTCACCAGCACGATTCCGAACCAGATCGGATCGATCTCGAGCGCGACCACCACCGGGAACAGGAAAGGCAGCGTCACCACCATCATCGACGTGGTGTCGAGGAAGCAGCCCAGCAGAAGGTAGAGCAGGGCCGCCAGGACCATGAACTTCAGCGGCGTGTCGGCCACGCTCGTGATCGAGGCCACAAGCTCGTCGATCACGCCTGTCACGACCAGCATCCGCGACAGCAGGAGCCCGCCGATCAGGATCAGGAAGATGATGCAGCTGATGAAGGCGGCGTCCTGGAGCGCCGGGATCAGCCAACCCCGCACCCGCTTCATCCGGCATAGGGCGAAGACGAACGCCCCGCACGCACCGGCGGCGCCGGCGCCCGAGGGCGGAAAGGTGCCGGAGTAGATGCCGCCGAACACCAGCACCACCAGGATGACGATCGGCCAGACCGCGCCCAGCGCGCGCCAGCGCTCCGGCCAGGTCACTGCCACGGTGATCCGGGGAGCGAGCGACGGGCGAAGACGGACCAGGACCCCGGTCCCCGCGAGATAGACCAGCGCTGTCAGGATGCCCGGGATCACGCCGGCGATCAGCAGCTGGCCGACCGACTGCTCGGTCATGATCGCGTAGATCACCATCGTGATCGACGGCGGGATCATCGCCGCGAAGCTGCCGGCGCTGGCGATCGCCCCGATCGACAGGCTCTTGGAATAGCCGTACTCGACCATCTTGGGAAAGGCGATGCGGGTGAACACGACGGCATTGACGGTCGTTGAGCCCGAGATCGCCGCAAAGGCCGCCGAACCGACGATCACCGCGTGGTAGAGCCCGCCCCGGAACCGGCGCAGCCACAGATCAGCCGCCTTGAACAGCTCGTCGGTAATTCCGGACGCCTCGGACAACACCCCCATCAGCACGAACAGCGGCAGGACCGCGAGTCCGTATTCGCCGACGGTCGCGAACGGCAGCGAGCGGAGCTGACCGATGGTGAACAGCCCGCCCGCCGCGAGATACATTCCGGCGATGCCGACCGTACCCATGGCAACCGCGACCGGCACCCCGATCGCCAGCAGGACGATCAGCGCCACGGCGCTGACATAGCCGACGGTTACCGGGTCCATCCTGCGCCCCTGCACGATCGCGAGAGAACCGGGACGGGACTCACCGCGAGTCCCCCGGACGCGCATCGCCGAGTCGCATGTCGGCGCTGTCGTCGATCTGCCAGCCGAGCAGGCACCCGGCGAGGTCCACGAGGCACTGCAGCGTCATCAGCGTGCCGCCGACGGCCATCGCGACGCGCGCCGGCCAGAGCGGAAAGTTGATGATCCCGGAGGCATACTCTCCCTGCGCGAACCCGATGGCCGCGGCCTTCCAGCCAAAATAGGTGATCAGTCCGAAGAAGACGCCGCTCAGCAGGAACTGGATGACATCGACGATCCTCTGGCAGATGCGTGGCATCCGCTCATAGATGACCTCGACCCGGATGTGGGACTTGCGCGCCTGGGCGAGGGCAAGCGCGAAGAACACCACGACCACCATCATGGCCTCGGTGAACTCGAACGCCGCGGCAATCGGCCACGAGAGCAGATTGGTCGTGACGATGTCGAGCGCCCCCGCGGCCATCATCAGCAGCATCGCGATGCCCGACAGCAGGGCGAAAGCCCGTCCGGCCGCACCGATCCATGCGGCCCAGACCGGCTTGGCTCTTCCGGACATCGGCATTGCGAGTTCTTGCCTTTCGCCGTGCTGGTCCGCGGCAGGCTCGCGCGGACGCAGCGTCTTGCCTGCCCGGCGCGCACGCCGCATCACGCGCCGGGGATCGCCGGAGGCCACCCAGGGTGACACGGGGCCGGGCCGGTCGGGCTGGCCGGTCCGCCGCTGCACCGGTCTCGCGCTAGTTGGTGACCTGCTGCCAGATCTCGACCGTTTTCCTGGCGTCCTCGCCACGTCCCTTCGCTTCCATCTCGGCAATGAAGTTGGCGAAGAAATCCGGGTTGAGCTCGCGCCACTTGGCCTGCTCCGCAGCCGGAAACTCGTTGAACTGCACGCCCTTGGTCTTGAGCTCCTCGATCGCCTTGACGCCGGCCTCGATCGTGACATCACGATCCCGGTGCATGGCCTCGCGCGAGACCTCCTCGATGATCTTCTGCTGCTCGGGGGTCAGCTTCTCCCAAGATTTCAGCGAGATCCAGGTCGCGTTCGTCGGCCCCTCCCAGATGGTGATGTCGTGGATGTGCTTGGCGACCTCGTACATCTTGTAGCTGACCATCAGATCGACCGAGAACGGAATGCAGTCCACGGTGCCCCGCGACAGTCCCTCGTAGAGTTCGGGAAGGAACATCGTGACCGGGGTGGCGCCCACCGCCTCGACCGCCTGCGGCAGTTCCTTGCCCCAGGTGCGCATCTTCTTGCCCTGCATGTCGGCGACGCCGGTGATCTGCTCCTTGCAGACCAGCAGGTACGGGTTCAGGTGGTGGAAGAAGAGCGTCTTGATGCCGTTCTCCCGCGCCTCGTCCTCGAAGGACGGGACTTCTGCCATCATCCGCTCCATCAGGACCGTCGCCTGGTCCACGGTGCCCATTGCCATCGGGATCGAGTTCGGCGCGGCATGGAACGGGAGCTGTGCCGGAAAGTAGCCGGGAGACATCATGGCGATGTCGATCGAGCCATCCTGCAAGAGCGGAAGGTTCTCCTCGGCCTTGCCGAGCGCTCCGCCGAAGAACAGCTTGATCTCGACCTCGCCGTTGGTCCGCCGGGCGATCTCCTCGGCCCACCACTTGTCGACCAGCGAGCCCGCATGGGTCTCGTTCCACTGGCTGTTGGCCCGCAGCAGAACCTTTGCCTGCCCCGCCCCGGCGCCGGCCACGACGACCGCGGCCGCAAGAACGAGCGCTGTCACGCATTTCGACGCGGCTCTCATGATATCCTCCCTGTTAAGTTGGCTTTTCGCCCGTGCGGCATCCCGCCTGCGCGCCGGCCCCGGATTTTGAGGCGCCGGCTCCCTTGGTTCCCGGTGCATGAAGCGTAGCCAAGGGCGGGTATCACCGCCAATTGTTTTTCATTATGATCTTCCATAAGGGAAACTTTGACTCAGCGTCCCGCCGATGCGGCACCCGGAGAGACCGGCGATGAACCTGAAGCAGATCGAGTCCTTCCTGTGGACGGCGCGCCTCGGCAGCTTCAGCGCGGCCGCGCGGCGACTGAACACGACGCAGCCGGCGATCTCGATGCGGGTGGCCGAACTCGAGAGAAGTCTCCGGGTCGTCCTGTTCGACCGGGGCTCGCGCTCGCTGCGCATGACGCCGAAGGGCCGCGAGTTCGCGGACTACGCCCGCCGGATCACCGCCCTCACCCACGAGGCCGAAGTCAGGCTCGGCGACCCGGCACAGCTGACCGGCCGGCTCAAGCTCGGCGTGACCGAGAGCGTCGCGCTGACCTGGCTCTCCAGCCTCGTTGTCCGGCTGAACGGCCAGTTCCCGGCCATGGTCATCGACCTCGACGTCACCCTGACCCAGGTCGTGTGGCAGAAGCTGCGCAACGGCGACCTGGATCTGGCGATCGTTCCGGGCCCGGTTTACGGGTCGGACCTGGTCACCACCTATCTCGGCAGCATCCAGTACACATGGATGGCCAGCCCGAGGCTCGGTCTCTGGCCCTCCGGCCGCCGCTTGAGCCCCCGCGATCTCAGCATCGCACCAGTCATCACCCTGTCCGAGGACTCCAACCTCCACGAGGTGATCGAATCGTGGTTTGGCAGGAACGATTCCTCGCCCCGCCGCGTCGATGTCTGCAACAGCCTCGGCGTCGTGGCGGCCCTGACCATTGCGGGCCTCGGCATCAGCATGCTGCCACCGGCAATCTTCGGCGAGGAGGTCCGGACCGGCCGTCTCTGCGAGCTGAGCACCGCGCCCGGTATCGCGCCGCTGGAATTCTGGGCGGTCCGGTCCCGCCGCAATGTGTCGCCGATCACCGAGGCAATCGCCGAGAACGCGCAGGATGTCAGCACCTTCAACAAGACCGGGCGGCCGTCGCCGATCAGGTGAGGCGCCGGCTCGCGCCGCGACGGCAGCCGCCGCGTGCCCAGGCGGACCCGCGCCGGTGCCGGGACAGCCGGACTACCGCTTCCGATCAGGCCGGTGGAAGCGCGTCTCCCGCCAGTCCAGCGCGGCCTTCAGTCCCTCCCGTTGCGATATCTCCTTGAACTGCCTCCGCGACGGCGTCTCCATCGCCTCGATCTCGACGGACAGGTCCAGGTTGGCCCGCAGGGCCTGCCGCAGACCCATAGCGTCGACCGACCTGTTGATCGCGAGCTTGGTCAGCCGGACGGCGTCGTCGTCGAGCGTGGCAATCCGGCTCGCGATTTCCATCGCACGCGCGAGCCCGAAGCCTTCGGCGACAATCTCGTTGACGAGGCCCAACGCATGGGCCCGCTCGGCCGGGATGCGGTCATCCGCAGTCAGCAGCAGCTCCTTGGCGATCTTCGGGCCGGTCAGGAACGGCAGGATCATCGCGGTGATCACGCTCCCGAACTTCAGCTCCGGCTTCCCGAAAAACGTCCCCGACTCGGCGACCGTGATGTCGCAGGCCATCGCGAGGTCGGTGCCCGCGGCCATGCAGTAGCCATGCACCGCCGCGATCGTCGGCTTCGGGAAATCCCAGAAGCGGGTGATGAAATCCAGGTTCTCGGTCAGAACGTGCCGCCATCCCTCGGCGCCCGACGTGGCGGCAGCAGCATCGTCCTTGAGGTCCATTCCGGCGCTGAAGGCGCGCCCGGCCCCGTGAATCACGACCGCCGCGACCGCCGGGTCCGCCTCAAGGCGGTCCAGCACTGCACGACACTCGGACATGGTCGTACGGCTGATGGCATTCAGGCGCCGTGGCCGGTTCAGGGTGATCCGGGCCACGCGGCCGGTCATGTCGAGCTGCAACGTCTCCATCCGCGCGGTCACGACTCCCGAACCGAACACTGGCCGATATTGGTAACGGGGCCCCCGCACGCCGTCCACTCGCGATCTTCCCGGCATCCGGATGGCCGCCAGGCAGCGGCGGCGCGCCGTCGAGGGACCGAACGCTGGGCCGGCAGCCGCTATCCCGAGCAGCTCGCGCCGCCCAGCACGCAGAACCTTGCGCAATGGGGGTGGTTCAGCGCCACTTCGCGGGCCGCACCGGCCAGCGTCTCCCCGAGCTCGAAGCGCGGGTCGTAGGCAAGCAGCGTGCAGGACAGCACCACCGGCGCCGCCGCGCCCCGCCGCTTCACCACCATGCGCGAGGTCGCACACATCACGCTGTCGGGGCTGCGCCCGAGGATACCCCAGCAGGCCCCGGTGATCTCGGGCACCTCGGCGGCCTCGTCCATCTCCGGGAACAGCACCAGCGCGCCCGGGTCGGCGGCATCGATCGGGAAGCGCTCGGCAGCAAAGAGCGCGGCGTAGCCCGCCCGCGACACCTTCTCGTGCTCGCCCCACAGGGTGCGGCCGGCGACCGCCATGCGGATGCCCCGGTCGCGCAACCAGCGCAGTCCGGCAAGCGTCACGGCGAAGCTGCCCTCTCCCCGCTCCCCGTCGTGACGGGCGGCCTCGTAATGATCGAGCGAGACCCGGAGCTTCAGGCGGTCTCCATGCCGCGCGGCCAGACGCGCCAGCCCCTCCCGGACGCGTGGCCGCTGCATCGGCAGCATGGCGTTGGTCAGCACCAGCACCCGGAAGCCGCGCTCGAGCGCCGTGCCGACCATCGCAACGATGTCGGGGTTCATGAACGGCTCGCCGCCGGTGAACCCGATCTCGGCAGTCGGCAGACCGAGCGCCGCGATCTCGTCGAGATAGCTCTCGACCTCGGCCAGGGTCAGATAGACCAGTGCGTCGTTCGACGGGCTGGAATGGATATAGCAGCTCCGGCACTCGATGTTGCAGAGTGTGCCGGTATTGAACCACAGCGTCTCGAGCGCACGGAGCGGCACGCGCGCGCGCAGTTCTCCCTTGGCGGTCCAATCCGGGTCGGCGAACTTCTGCAACGGCCGCAGGGCGGCGGTCGGGGTCTCGCGGTTCATCGTGTTGCCGGGGTCAGCCTCGTCCTCGGCACGACCATGGGGCGGGCCGCGCACGGTGTCAAAGGGTGCGGCGCCGTGCTGACCTTAATTTGATCGGCACCGGTCACCGAGCCAGCAGCGGGCGCGGCCCCGGCCGGAACCGCACGACCTGCGGCCTGTCGCTGCCGAAGGCGAAGTTCATCGTCGGCAGGCGGATCTCGGGGCCAGCGGCATATTCCGGCCGCCAAGGCAGGGGCGAGGCGACGCACATCGCCGGCGCCCCGGCCAGACGGCCGATGTCGCGGATGCGGGGCATGAAGCCCAAGTCCCGCACCGCCGGGCGGCCGCCGAGCGCGAGCCGGCCAGCCGCGATCACCTGTTCGTTCAGCATCACGCTCAGCACCGATTGCCGGTCGGTTGCCCAGGCGCCGCAGAGCACGGTGGCGCCGTTCCGCTCCAGCGCCCGCGCGGCGACCGTGATGCCGCCGCCGCTGTCCCATGTGCCGCCGCCGGTGACATAGCCCGGTCCCACGGTGTCGGGACCGACCAGCGCATGGCGCTCGCAGCCGGCCAGTGTCAGGCAGAGCGCGGCAAGGGACAGGATGCGGATCACCAGACGGCCTCCGGGGCGGATCATGGCGCCCCGGAACTATGGACGCGCGACGCCCCGAATGAAAGGGCCGCCCGGAGGCGGCCCCGGTCGCTCGCAGTGACGGGACCCGTCACTCGATGATCTTGGAGACGACGCCTGCGCCGACGGTGCGGCCGCCCTCGCGGATGGCGAAGCGGAGCTTCTCCTCCATGGCGATCGGGTTGATCAGGCTCACCGTCATCTTCACGTTGTCGCCC
>JBDIVM010000003.1:0-401310 GCA_039805905.1 Limibaculum sp.
GGCAAAACCGCAGCTCGCGCCACAGCCCCTCGCCTGACCCTAGAGAGCCGATATCCGAACAGTCCGTCCGTCACAACAGACCAAACCGCCCGCATATCCCTTCTTGTCCCTTACGTCTCAAAGAGCGGCTCCCGGCCGGCGGACCGGCCCGGAAGCAATCGGCGGCGGACACAACCTTGCGCCCCGCCGCCGGTGAGCGCGCTGTATAGGGAGATTCGGAATCGGGCGCAAGGGGCATTTTCGGAGATGCGCCGGAATGCCAGGCGGGGCGAAAAACCTGCATCGTGCCGCGGGTTGCGGGCGCGGCTTGAGCGCCCGGGGCGGCTCGTGCAAGGGTGACGCATGCGCACCCGCTGGCTGGTCACTCCGTTCTATTTCGAGCACCCCGAGCCGGGGCTCTTCAGCGCGGCGCCCGCGAGCGCTGCGGTCAATGCACCGGAAGGCATCGCCGGCCGCGAGCCCGAAACCCTCGCGCGGATGCACCGGCCGATCGCCCGCTTCGTCGCGGACGCCGCCCGGCGTGGCGAGCGGCCGGTCTCGCTCGCCGGCGACTGCTGTGCCGCGGTGCCGGTCATGGCCGGGCTTGCCGCCGCGGGGATCGGGGCGACGCTCGTCTGGATCGATGCCCATGGCGACTTCAACACGCCCGAGACCAGCCCCTCCCAGTTCCTCGGCGGCATGCCGCTCGCGATGATGACGGGCCGCGGCCCGCAATGGATGTGCGAGGCGGTCGGGCTCACCCCGCTCGCCGATGCACGGATCTGGCTCGTCGACGCCCGCGACCTCGATCCGCTCGAGCGCGCGGCTCTGGACGCGAGCGCGGTCAGGCGGGGCACGGTCGCCGGAATGGCGGCGCTCGGTCTCGCGGGGCCGGTCTGCGTCCATATCGACCTCGACGTGATCGATGCCGCCGAGGCGCCCGGCTTCAACTACCCCGTGCCCGGCGGCCCCGGCGTGGAGGAGACCGCCGCCGCCTGCGCCGCCCTGGCGGCGCAGGCCGACATCAGGGCGATCTCGATCAGCGCCTGGAGCGAGGCGAAGGATCCTTCCGGCCGCACGGGCGCCGGCTGCCGGAGGGTGCTCCGCGCGCTCACCGGCGAGGGGCCGGGCCGCTGACCCACTCACCCGCCGCTTCGCCCGCCGGCGACGTGGCGGACGGAACGGCCGGAGAGGGCGAGATAGCTTGCAAGCCCGGTTGCAGACAGGATCGTCATGCCGATCAGCGTCGGGGCCGCCATGTCATGGGGCAGGAAGCCGGCGACCTGGGTGGTGAGCGCCGCCATCAGGAACTGGAAGAAGCCGAGGAGCCCCGAGGCCGCTCCGGCCCGTTCGGGCGCCGCGCCGACCGCGCCGGCAACCGCGTTCGGCACCGAGAGCCCGGCCCCCACGGAGTGCATGAAGGCCGGGAGCATCAGCACGAGCGGGTGGCTGACCCCCGCCGCCATCACGGCAAGCCCCGCCAGCATGGCGGCGATGGTACAGAGGCCGCCCGTCACGATCATCCGCCGCCCGCCATGGCGCGCCGTCAGGCGGCCGCAGGCGATGTTGGCGGCCATGTAGACCGCCGCCAGCGGGATGAAGAAGAGGCCGTAGACGCTCGGCCCCGCACCATAGGCCTCCTGCATCACATAGGGCGCCGCGCCGACGAAGAAGAGGAAGCTCGCGAGCGAGCAGGCACCGAAACCTGCATGGGCCCAGAAGGCGCGGCAGCCGGCAATCGCGGCGAAGGACATCAGGGTCGCGCGCAGCGGCTCGGGCGCCGCCTTAGGAGCGGTCTCCGGCAGCCTCGCCCGCGCCCAGACAGCGAGCGCTGCTGCGGCGAAGGCGACTGCGGCGAAGATGCCGCGCCAGCCGAGCCACTCGACCACGATTCCGCTCAGGGCCGGGGCCAGCATCGGCGCCACCACCATCGCCGCGGTGATCTGGCCGATCACCGCGACCGCTCCCTCGCGGCCATAGAGGTCCTGGGCCACGGCGCGGGCCAGCACCATCCCGGCCACCGCACCCGCCGCCTGCAGGAGACGGCCGAGGACCGCGATCCAGAGCACCGGGGCCGACGCCGCAAGCGCCGAGCCGAGCCCGGCGAGCACCATCCCGGCCACCAGCACCGGGCGCCGCCCCAGGCGATCCGAGACCGGGCCCCAGAGCAGCGTCGAGACCGCCATCGCCGCGAGCGACAGCGACAGCATGAGCTGGGCCACCGCGGCCGGCACGCCGAAGCCCGCCGAGATCGCCGGCAGGGCCGGTGACAGCGCCTGCAGCGAGAAGGGGCCGATGGCGGTGACCCCGGCGAGCAGGGCGACCAGCGCCCCGCCATGCGCGCCAGATGCGCGCGGGACCCTGTCGCGGGGGGGGGCGTCGGCTGGCATGCAGGGCTCGCCGCTCCGGGGGATCAAGGGGTCAGCCATCCTTCAGACACGGTCGCGGCGCGATCCGCCGGGACGCGGCAGGTCAAGCCCGCCGGCCGCGGACCTGATGCCGCTCAGCGCTCGCGCGTCAGGGCGCCGGCCAGGCCCAGCGCGCCTGCGACCAGGCACATGGCGATCGGGAACATGGTGAAGACGCCGAAGCCGAATCCCCAGAACATCCCGCCCGCCGACGCCAGCATCAGGATGGCACCGGACAGCGGCCGGCCCGGCGACATGGCGCCGCCGGCGATGCCGAGGATCGGTGCGAACAACCCGACGAGCCGGATCCGCCCGGGATGGTCGATCTCGCCGACCGCGCGGTCGCTGAGCCCGTCGGTGACGTCCGAGAACCATCCGGCGACCTCGGTCCAGCCATATCCGAAGAAGCCGACGGCCATGCCGACGACACCTCCGATGATCCCCAGCACCATGGCCGCATTCTTCATGGCAATGTCCCCCGACCGATCCGCAAGCGCCCAGATAGTCCCGCTTTCGGTCGCCGATCAACGCAAAATGCCGAGCTTGAGCCCGAGAAGCGTCAGCACCAGCACAAGCGTGACGCCGTTGGCAAGGATCAGCGGCAATGCCCCGATGCCGATGCCATAGACAAGCCAGAGGACGATGCCGGTCAGGAAGACCAGGAGCATCGCCAGCGACAGGTCCCCCGTCGAGCGCGAGCGCCAGGCCTTGATGACCTGGGGCAGAAACGAGAGCGTGGTCAGGGCACCGGCGGCATGGCCGACCAGGGTGAAGTCGAGTTCGGGCATTCGGCGCGCAACTCCGGGGCGGGTAAGCCTTCAGCCCTTTAGCACGGCCTCGAACTCGCGCCACTCCCCTTTCGATAGCCCGGAGCCTTCCTGCGTCACCGCCTCGCCTCGCAGCATCCGGCGCAGGCAAGCCATGGCCGGGCCGGAAAGCTGGACCGCGTTCAGCCTGTAGTCCTCGAAGGCTTCCCATGTCGCCGGGACCCAGGCCTTGACGATGGCGCAGATCGCCTCGGCGTAGACCCGGATCTCGTACTGAGCGTGGGCGTCCGCGCGCAGCCGCAGGAAATGCATGAGGTTGTGCAGGTCGGTCTTCCAGTACCACTGGGTGTAGATGTTCATCGGCAGGTTCATCCGCGCAAGCTCGCGCGCCAGTCCCTGCTGGCCGTCCTGGCTCAGCATCTGCTCGTAATGGTCGTAGCAGCGCCGGGAGTCGTCCTTCAGGATTTCGAGGACCCGCTGCGCCTCCGCGCCTTCGAGGGCCTGACCGCGTCCCTGAGCGTTCATCGCTGATTGGGCTGCGAGGTTCTCGAGTGCGGGAATGTAGAACTCTCGGTCGAGGATCGAGTAGCGGGCCGAGTACTCGTTGACGTTGGCGGTGCGGTGGCGGATCCACTGCCGCGCCACGAAGACCGGCAGCTTCACATGGAACTTGATCTCGCACATCTCGAACGGGGTCGAGTGCCAGTGGCGCATCAGGTAGCGGATCAGGCCAGAGTCGTCGCGC
The DNA here is from genome assembly GCA_039805905.1 of Limibaculum sp. Lineage (GTDB taxonomy): Bacteria > Pseudomonadota > Alphaproteobacteria > Rhodobacterales > Rhodobacteraceae > Thermohalobaculum. The sequence goes on from JBDIVM010000003.1 coordinate 3,900, forward strand.
GCCTGCTTGGTGCCATGGCCATAACTCACCCGCGCCGCCTGCACGATGGCGGCGTCGTCTCCCATGTAGTCGATTACCCGAATGAACCCGCTATCGAGCACTGGGACCGGCTCATAGAGCCGTGCCTCAAGTCCTTCTGCAACTGCGCGTCGCGTAGGGGTCATTGTTGAACGCAAGGAAGCGATCTCCGCCAATTGCTCGGCGTTCAGCGCCATATCGTTCATATTTTGCCCCTCTTGGCATATCAACCGTGGTCCTGGAGATCCCTTAGCGTACTCGGCTGTGGGCAGTTCTTGAATCACCTGTGGACAATGGCGCTTTATCGAGGGATGAAATTTGCTCACGCTGTGAGAAAGTCGGTGCATAAATCCGCATCTGAATCGCGGGACGCCGAGAAGTCAAGGGAATCCAATATGAAAGTCCGGTATCTTCATACAATGATCCGCGTCCGGGACATCGAGGAGTCGAAACGGTTCTACTGCGACCTCCTCGGGCTGGTCGAGACCCGGCGCAAGGATCTGGAGCCGGCGAAAGCCACGCTGGTGTTCCTGTCCGAGCCCGGCGGCGGGCCCGGCAACGAGATCGAGCTGACCTACAACTGGGACTCCGACGAGGTCTACACCGGCGGGCGCAATTTCGGCCACCTCGCCTACGAGGTCGAGAACATCTACGAGACCTGCCAGAAGCTGATGGATGCCGGTGTCACCATCAACCGCCCGCCGCGCGACGGCCGCATGGCGTTCGTGAAGTCGCCGGACGGCATCTCGATCGAGCTCCTGAACGCCGGCGGCAGCCTGCCGCCGCAGGAGCCCTGGGCCTCGATGCCCAACACCGGCACCTGGTAGGCGCTGCCCGCCGGGCCGGGCGCGCCGGTGCCCGGCTCAGCGCTGGCGCATGACGCCGAGGCCGCGGCGACGGACCACCCTGGCGCCCAGCGCCGCCTCGCGGTAGATCACGAACAGCCCGGCGCCGATGATCAGCACCAGCCCGATCCAGGTGTGGGCGCCCGGCAGCGCACCGAAGAACACCCAGCCCCACAGCACCGCCCAGGGCAGATAGGTGTATTCGAAGGGCGTCACCACGCTTGCATCCGCCAGCCGGTAGGCCTGGGTCAGGGCGTAGAAACCCAGCCCCGAGATTCCGCCGAGCGCCATCAGCAGAAGCCAGTCGCGCCCCTGCGGCCAGACCCAGGGATGGAACAGGAAGGCGACGCTCGGATGGGCGATCGAGGTCTCGTGGCCGGCAAAGGCCAGGCCCAGCGCCCCGCCGCTCAGTATGAAGAAGACGGTGGAGAACAGCGTCACCGTGCCGCCGTTCGTGCTGTTGCCGAGTTTCCGCGTGGCGATGATCGCCGAGGCGTAGCTGACCGCCGCAAGCAGCGCCAGCAACCCCGCCGGCTCGAAAACGCCGATGCCCGGCCGCATCATGACCACGACACCGAGCAGCCCTACGCACACTGCGGTCCAGCGCTGCCAGCCGATCCTTTCGCCGAGGAACGGCACCGCCATCATGGTGACGAAGAGCGGCGTCGAGAAGGTGATCGACGCGGTCTCGGCCATGCCCAGCGCCGCCAGCGCCATGTAATAGACGAGATAGGAGGCAAATCCCGAGCCGGCGCGGAACAGCTGGAGCGGGACCGACCCCAGCTTCAGCGACCCGAGCCCGCTGTCCAGGTGCAGGATCAGCAGCACCACCGGCAGCGCGAAGATACCGCGGAAGAACACGATCTCGTGCACTGCGTAATCGCCGCTGATCGACTTGATGATCACGTCCTGCAGCGGGAACAGCGTCGTGCCGAGGCAGAGGAACAGGATACCGGCCAGCGGCCGCTGGTCGCGCCCTGTGTCCGCCGGCGCGACGGCGGCGCGGTTGGCGGTCTCGGTGTCGGACATCGCCTGGACCCGCTCCGGAAAGCCTGCTTCTGGAACCGGCCGAATGCCGGCCACGCCCGGCCCGGTCCGCCGAAGCGGACAGGATCCCGGCGCGCTCCTCTCGCTAGGCGGCCCGGCTTGCGCTGTCTCTCTGCCACGCGACCAGATCGGTCGTTCCCGGAGCATAATATTTTGCTTAACCCAAATTTGGGGTTGTGGGTTTCGGTTGTCTGCTCACTCTCTCTGTTTCCTTGTTCTTCTTGTTCTTGGTGCCTCTGGCGCAATGCGACCACGGCGCTATTGTTGAGCAGTGGCACGGCGGCCGGGACCGCTGTCGGGCGAGGAGGTCGTTGTTGCGGGGCAGATCGGCACCAGGCGCCGGAGCGGGCCAGATTGCCCGGCTTTCCCGTGCCGGATTTGCCGCGGCCCTCGCGGCGCTGCTTCTGCTCCCTGCCCGGGCGGGGCCGTCAGAGGAATGTGGGCTCGAGCTCGTGCTCGCGATGGATGTCTCGCGCTCGATCGTCAACGCCGAGTACGAGCTGCAGATGAGCGGCCTGGCTGCCGCCTTCCGGGATCCTCGGGTCATGGAGGCCACCTCCTGGATCCCCGGCGGCGTTATGGCCACGGTGACCCAGTGGAGCGGTCCGGAATCGCAGGCCCAGACCGTGCCGTGGACCCGTCTGACCGACGCCGCCTCGATGCAGGCCTTCGCCGAAGCCATCGCGCGGCAGGACCGCGCCTTCTTTGCCGCGTACACTGCCGTCGGCGAGGCCCTCGTCCATGCAAACAGCGTCAGCGCCACCAATCCCGTGCGCTGCGCCCGCCGGGTCATCGACGTTTCCGGCGACGGCGCCAGCAACCGCGGCCAGCCGCCCCGTCCGGTTGCCGAGGCGCTGGCGGTGAACGGCGTGACGGTGAACGGGCTGGCGATCCGCGGTGCCTGGCCCGATCCGGCCGAATTCTACCAGCGCAATGTGGTCCGCGGCGATGGCGCCTTCCTCGAGATCGCCGAAAGCTTCCAGGACTACGCCGTCGCGATCCGGCGAAAGCTCCTGCGCGAGCTCGGCCCCCAGGTGGCGGCGCGATGAGATGCGGCGGCGCGTCACGATGATCCGCCGGCGTGTCAGGGCGATGCTGCTTGCGGGCTGCCTCGCCGCTGCACTCCCCGCCGCACCCGGTCATGCCACGAGCTGCAAGCTCGCCCTCGCCCTTGCGCTCGACATTTCCTCGAGCGTCAACCAGCGCGAATACGTGATCCAGCTGCACGGTCTCGCCCATGCTTTCCGCACACCCGAGGTGGTCCGGGCGATCCTGGCGCCGGAGGGTGCCGCGATCGCCGCGGCCGTCTACGAATGGTCGGGCTACAACCAGCAGGATGTGGTGATCCCATGGACCCTGCTCGACAGCGAACCCGCCATCGCCCGCTTCGCGGACCGGCTGTCCGCCCACCGCCGGCCCTATTCCGACCTCACCACCGCGCTCGGCAAGGCGGTGGAATACGGCGCCGCACTGCTCGCCCGCGCCCCGGCCTGCGCCCGCCAGGTGCTCGATGTTTCCGGCGACGGCGAGAACAATGACGGCGTGGGACCGGACTACTTCCGCCGCCTGGGCATCCTGCGGGACATCACCATCAACGGGCTCGTGGTTCAGGGCGCTACTCCCGATCCGGTTCCCTACTACCGCGACGTCGTCATCCAGGGCCCCGGTGCATTCCTGGCGCAGGCACGCGACTTCGACGACTATCCCGCCGTGATCATCGGCAAGCTCCTGCGCGAGATCGACCAGGAGATGATTCTCGGCGATGCCGGCCGCCCGCCTCCGGAGCATGTGCGGAGGGCACGATGAACCGGCTGGCCCTCGCGGTCGCCCTGGCCATGGCCCCGGCGCCGGCCACGGCCTGCGCGCTCCAGCTCATCCTCGCCGTCGATGTGTCGGGCAGCATCGACTCGCGTGAGTTCGCCATGCAGGCGGAGGGACTCGCGGCCGCCTTCGAGACCAGGTCCCTCGCCTCGGCGATCAGCGAGCTGCCCGGCGGCATGCAGGTGATCCTCACGCACTGGTCCGGCTCGACCCGGCAGCGCGCGATGACCGGCTGGCATCATCTGAGCGGACCGGAGTCGCTCGCCGCCTTCGCCGCCGAGGTGCGCTCGGCCGGGCGGGCCTGGCGCAACTTCTCGACCGCGATCGGCGACGCGCTGGCCCATGCGGGCGAGCTCAGCCGAACCGCCCCGCAGACCTGCAAGCGCCGGGTGATCGACGTCTCGGGCGACGGCGTCTCCAACGAAGGCCAGAAACCCGGGGCGGTCGCGACGGCGCTCGCCGAACGAGGGTTCACGATCAACGGTCTCGTCATCCGCGGCGCTGATCCGGATCCGGTCGCCCACTACCGGGCCGAGGTCATCGCCGGCCCCGGCGCCTTCGTCGAGATCGCCGAGAGCTTCGAGGACTATCCGCGCGCGATCCTGCGCAAGCTGCTGCGCGAGATCGACCAGCCGATGATCCTCTCGGACGCCGACTGAGATGCGGTGCATACGGCGCCCTTCCATTCCGGGCGGCAAGACCTTATCTTGACCAGGTCCCCTCGGGGACTATGGCGATAAACGCGCGCGGAATAAGCGGACCGGACCCGGGGGCGGTACCCGGCGGCTCCACCAGAACCCCGACGTTGGCGGGACAGGGGGCCGAAACAGGATCGACGGACGTGTAAAGGCGTCATGCTTTCGCCCGGTGAGGTACCACCGTTATCGGTCCAAACTGCACAATTGCCAACGACAATCGTGCTCCGGTGGCCCTCGCCGCGTAATGCGGCGACTACACCGAAATCGAAGTCCTGAGGCTTAGCCGCTTCAGGCGGGGTCCGCAGGCACCTGGCAACAGAAGCCTGCACTTTCCCGACCCAGGACTGCACCTCCCAGGACCACGCCCGCCTACGCCCGGCGGCGCTTTGCCGGGGCCGCCCGCCCGTGCGCTGACGTCGCGTCACCGATATCCCTTTCGCACGCGCGAGAATCGGTTATGGTCCGCTGCTGTGGTATGGGGCGACAGTGATGGCAGGCGGTGGCAAGCTCGACTACGGGCGCTTCATGGAGAAGGCGATGCGCGGCGTCATGGCCGATGTGCTCGGCCATGTGGCGCGGCTCGGACACCTGCCCGGCGAGCATTACTTCTACATCACCTTTGTAACGTCGCATCCCGGCGTCGACATTCCGGCCTGGCTGTCGGACCGCTATCCGAGCGAGATGACCATCGTCCTGCAGGAATGGTTCGATGACCTGGCGGTGATGGACGACCGGTTCAGGGTGACGCTGAACTTCTCCGATCGGCCCGAGACGCTTGTGATCCCTTTGAGCGCGGTCCGGACCTTCATCGACCCCTCCGCCAAGTTCGGCCTCAAGTTCGACGATCAAACGAGCGACGATATGGTGGAAGGGCCGGGCCGGATCGCCCACGAGGCGGCTTCGGAAGCCGGACTTCGCGACGACGATGGCGGAGAACCAGCCCGCAAGCCGCCCGCCGGAGAGCCCCAGCCCCATGCTTCGGCCGACGTGGTCAGCCTCGACCGCTTCCGCAAGAGCTGATCCGGGAAGCCAGTGTCCCGCTGAACTGCGGCCCCGCAGCCCCAACCGCCATTGGCATTGCCCAGCTGCCGGCGCTATAGCTCCCGGCGAGTTCAGCGCAACGGAGACCGCCATGACCGCCACCCGCACCGAGACCGACAGCTTCGGTCCGATCAAGGTTCCCGCCGACCGGTACTGGGGTGCCCAGACCCAGCGCTCGCTGACGAACTTCCCGATCGGCTGGGAGAAGCAGCCGGTGGCGGTGGTGCGCGCCCTCGGCGTGATCAAGCAGGCCGCGGCCGAAGCGAACATGGAACTCGGGACGCTCGACCGGAAGCGTGGCCGTGCGATCGTCAAGGCGGCCGCCGAGGTGGTGGCGGGCAGGCTCGACGACCATTTCCCGCTGGTGGTCTGGCAGACCGGATCGGGCACCCAGTCGAACATGAACGCGAACGAGGTCATCTCCAACCGCGCGATCGAGATCCTCGGCGGCAAGCTTGGCTCGAAGGACCCGGTGCATCCGAACGACCATGTGAACCGCTCGCAGTCCTCGAACGACACCTTCCCGACCGCGATGCATGTCGCCGCGGCGATGACCGCCCGCGACGTGCTGCTCCCGGGGCTGCGGAAGCTCCACGCCGCGCTCAAGGTCAAGGAGAAGGCGTTCGCGAGGATCATCAAGATCGGCCGCACGCACACCCAGGACGCAACGCCCATGACGCTCGGCCAGGAGTTCGGCGGCTACGCCCACCAGGTGAAGCAGGGTATCGGCCGGGTCGAGGGGGCGATGAAGAACCTCCTCTTCATTGCCCAGGGAGGCACGGCCGTCGGCACCGGGCTCAACACCAAGCGAGGCTTCGACAGGCTGGTGGCGGTGAAGATCGCGAAGATCACCGGACTCCCGTTCCGGACCGCGCCCAACAAGTTCGAGGCGCTGGCCGCCCATGACGCGGTCGTCGAGATGTCCGGTGCGGTGCGCACCGTCGCCGCGAGTCTCTTCAAGATCGCCAACGACATCCGCCTGCTCGGCTCGGGCCCGCGCTGCGGTCTCGGCGAGCTGATCCTGCCCGAGAACGAGCCCGGCTCGTCGATCATGCCCGGCAAGGTCAATCCGACGCAATGCGAGGCCCTGACCCAGGTCTGCGCGCATGTCTTCGGCAACGACGCGGCGGTCGGCTTCGCCGGCAGCCAGGGCCATTTCGAGCTCAACGTCTACAAGCCGATGATGATCTACAATCTCCTGCAGTCGATGCAGCTCCTCGGCGATTCGGCAGTCGCTTTCACCGACAATTGCGTGGTCGGGATCGAGGCTGACGAGGAGCGCATCGCCAAGCTGATGCGGGAAAGCCTGATGCTGGTCACCGCCCTGGCGCCGACGATCGGCTATGACAATGCCACCAAGGTCGCGAAGGCTGCCCACAAGAACCGCACCACCCTGAAGCAGGAGGCGGTCCGCCTTGGATTCGTCGACGAAGCCACCTTCGACCGGGTGGTGCGTCCCGAGCAGATGCTCGGCCCGAAGTGACGCGCATGGCGGGAAAGGTCGTCAGCCTCCGCCGGGCGCGCAAGCACAAGGCCCGCATCTCGGCCCGTGCCGAGGCCGACGCCAACGCCGCGCGCCACGGCGAGCCGCAGTCGCTGCGGAGCCTGCGCGACGCACGGGCCGGGATCGAGGAGCGGCGCCTCGAAGGCCACCGGCGTGAGGATGCCGGGAAAGGGCCGGATGAGCCCGCGTGACCGCCCGGTCAAGCGCTCGCTGACGCTCATGGGCCACCGCACCTCGGTGAGTCTCGAGGCCGCCTTCTGGGACGAGTTCCGGCGCCTCGCCGCGGCGCAGGGCAAGTCGGTCAACGCACTCGCTGCCGAGATCGACGCCACCCGGACGCCGCCGGGTTCTCTCGCCAGCGCGATCAGGGTCCGGGTACTGGAGGCGCTGAAGGCGGGTGCCTAGGTCCCGATCCCGCCCCGGGCCGCGCCGGCTGCCTCGGGCGGATTGTGGGCATCCCGCACGGCCCGGCGGTCGATGCTCTTTCTGGCCGGGCCAGGATGGCCGCGCAGTCGATTCCTGGCCGAGTGATTCGTTGAGTGATGCCGGCCCGGGCCGGATATGCGCCCGCGAGCCGGCGGTCTTTCCGTGCGCCGTGAGAGCGGGCCGTTGCGCCGAACCTGAAGCAAGACCTTCAGTGACGCCGGGAGCGCCCCGAAATGTAGGATCTATGATCCGTGCGCGATCGCCGCGGATGGCTCGCCCGAGCGGCTCCCGGAAATCACCATCTCCACCTTTCGCTCGCGGGCGCAAAGGTCCTAAAATGGAACCGGGCGCGTATGCTTGCGCGTTTGCTTGGGTCGTCCGCTTGGGTCGTCCGCTTGGGTGATGTGCAGTGGCTGGGGGATTCTGTGCGTGAGGAGTCGCAGCATGAACTTCCGTAAGCGTTCCGGAATCAGCGCCGTGGTGATTGCGTTCGCCCTTGCCACCCTGCCCCTCCCGTTCTTCTTCGATGACCTGATGGTGTCGTCCGCGCGCGCGCAGGACAGCGGCGGCGATGGTTCCGGCGGCGACGGCTCGGATGGCGGCGCAGGCGACGGGTCAGGCGGCGGCGCGGGCGGTGACGGCGCGGGCGACGGGTCAGGCGGCGCAAGCGGTGACGGCGCGGGCGACGGGTCAGGCGGCGGCGCCGGCGGCTCCGATGGTGGCGCGGGCGACGGGTCGGATGGCGGCGCGAGCGGTGACGGCGCGGGCGACGGGTCAGGCGGCGGCGCCGGCGGCTCCGATGGTGGCGCGGGCGACGGGTCGGATGGCGGCGCGAGCGGTGACGGCACGGGCGACGGATCCGATGGCAGCGCAGGCGGCAGCGATGGCGGCGCGGGAGCGGGTGGAAGCGGGGGCGGCGCCGGGGCAGGAAGCGGCAGCGGTGCAGGAGGGAATTCGGGCGGCGGGGCAGGGTCCGGCAGCGAAGCCGCATCAGCCGGCGGCGAGAGTGGCCCTGAAATCCGGCGCAGTGCAAGCGCGGCCGCGGGCGCACCGTCCGAGGGCGGACTTTTCGGCTCGCTGATTGGCACACTCTTCGGCAGCGAACGGGCCGAGACGCCCGAGGCCCCGGCGCCCAACGCGCAATCCGGGCCGGCGACGTCCGCGTCTCCTGCTGAAGGATCGGTGGCAACCCCGGGGTCCACCCTGCCCGCGAAAGCCGCGATCGTGGTTCAGGCACTCCCCGATATCACCGTTACGGCCACGGCCTCCGAGACGATTCGGCAACCGGACTCCCGACGGGCGAAGCCCGCCGAGGAACCTGGGATCGCCGCTGCGCCTTTGCCCCGGCGGGACAGCAGCAAGACGGACAGACGTGCCGCGGCGGCCCGGACCCCGGATCCCCGCGTTGCGGAAGTCGGCACACCTGGTGACGAGCCCGTCACGATCGTGACCCGCGGCGACGCATGGGTTCATGTCACGGAAGCGGGGACGGTGATTTTCCAGGGTATCCTGTCTCCGGGTGAGAGCTTCGTGGTCCCGCCGGGAATCCGCGCTCCGCAGATCTGGGCCGGCAATGCCGGGACCGTTTATCTGCAAGTAGGGCCGTCGCTCTATGGGCCGGTCGGGGACCCCGGTTCCGTCGTCCGCAATTTCCCGATCCGCGCGCAGGATGTCACGGCCCGTCTTGCCGTGGCCGATGCGCCTGCGGTAGGCGGGTCGATCGCTGAGGCCGAGGCGGCCGGGGCGCCCGCCGTTGGCGGGAACCCCACCGGACAGGGCGCCGCCGAACCGGCTGGCGCTGTGGAAGACGGCTGGCTGCTGGCGGCAAAGACCGCACCTGAGTCTCCCGACGGAGCGCAGGGCGCGGTGTACGGCGGCTCGGGGCTTGCAGCGGCTTCCGCCGGCGCAATGTCGTGGGTTCCTTCAACGGTCAAGACGGCGCCCGCAGAGCCGCGGGCACAGGTGCCGGTCCTTCCGATTGCGGTGCCGGACCAGCATGCCGTCACGATGGCCGGCCCCCCGCCGGTTCTTGCCCCGCCGTCATTCGAGGATCTGCCGGCAGGAACGCAGACGGGAACGCTTGCAACGGACGCGGATGATAGGCTGACCGCGGCCGCGCCAGCGGGTCTCCAGGCGGTGACAGATGTGCGCGCAGGCACCATTGCCTCGACTCCTGCGCCGGCTGCCGCCGAGCAGGCGCCGCAGACGGCGAGTGCCGCGCAGAGTGCTGTACCGCCTGTGCCCGCCGGAGCATCGGATGAGGTCGGCCCCGCCGAACGGAGAATCGTCCTGGCAAGCGTGATCCGCGATGAAGCGACGGCGCGCACATGGATCGAGATGCTCGCCGTGTTCTCCCTTCTCGCTGCGATCGTTGCCGCATGGCGAATCCAGCGCCACATGGCGCCGCCGCGCGTGGCCCGGCCGCACGGGGAGAGCGGCGAGGATCCGGTGTATGCTGGTCTCGCCCGGATCCTGGGAGTGCAAACCGGTCCGGACGACGAGGAGCGGCCGCTGCAGCTTTCGTCGCACCGTGCGCTGCGGGATCGGGGGATTCCCGCCAGAACTCCGCGGAAAGCTGCGCAGGCGCTATCTCCCGGGCTGTCGCCCGATGCTCCGGTTTCGCCTGTCCGGAAAGCGGACCATGCGCCGTCGCGGGAGGTGGTGGAGCTGTCGGACAGGGAGATATCGGAGGCGGTTGCCCGCGCCTTCAACCGGCTTGAAGCTGGCAGCAGCTCGCGCCGGCGGGCATAGGGACACCGCTGCCCCATAACCCCGCATTTTTGAATCGCCGGCAGCTTTTGCCGACAGTCAGAGAGCTTGGGATCCCGGCCGCGCAGGCATTTCGCGCGTGGACCCGCCTTATCCGATCGTTGCCAGCGCCGGGAAGGTCTCCAGCAGCCAGTAGGCAATGCGCTCGAACTCGCCGAGGATCATCAGGAGCCCGACCGTGACGAGGAGGAGCCCCATCAGCTTCTCGACAAGTCCCATGTGCCGACGGAATCTCTTCGCCCAGCGCAGGAAAGGGCCGATGAAGGCGGCCGCGACGAGGAAAGGCACGCCGAGGCCCAGCGCATAGACCGCCAGAAGGAAGGCTCCGGCGCCCAGCGTCTGCTCCTGTGCCGCCAGAGCCAGGATCGTTCCCAGGATCGGGCCGATGCACGGGGTCCAGCCGAAGGCGAAGGCGATCCCGATCACATAGCTGGTGCCGAAGCTTCCGGCCTGCTGCGGCCCCTCGAAACGCGCCTCGCGATGAAGCAGCGGAATCCGGAACAGCCCCAGGAAATGCAGCCCCAGAACGATGATGATGCCGCCCGAGATCTGTGCCAGCAGCACCTTGCGCTGCAGCAGCAGCTGCCCCAGCGCCGAAGCGGTCATGCCCAGCGCCACGAAGACCGTGGCAAGCCCCAGCACGAAGAAGCAGGCCGAAAGGAATACATGCAGCGCCAGCCGCGGATCGACCTTCTCCTGCTCGCTCGTGAGACGGTCGAGCGTCGTGCCGCCGATATAGGCCAGATAGGGCGGCGCCAGCGGGAGCACGCAGGGGCTCAGAAAGCTGATGATGCCCCCGGCAAAGGCAGTGAGGATGCCGATCTCCACGCTCGTGTCGCTCCGCCCGTTACCGTGCCCGCCCGTTACCGTGCCCGCCCGCAACCTAGGGTGCGCTAGCCGCCGGCGAAAGGGCCGCGATGCCGCGGCCTGCTCAAGTCTCCGTCACCCGGGATCCTTCTGCGCCACCATATAGGCGACCAGATCCTCGATCTCGGCCGCTGTCAGCGCCGGCCCGCCATAGAGCGGATCGTCGGCGTCCAGCCGCTGGCCTGCCGCATAGAACGCCGGCATCGCCGTCTCAGGGTCTGCGACCTCCGGCGCGACGATCCGGAGGCGGATCTCGCCCGGGCTCATCCGGCTGCCCACTCCCGTCAGATCCGGTCCCTGCGGTGCGCCGCCCGCAGAGGCCGGGATCCCGTGACAGGCCGGGCAGCCCGCCCGTGCGTCGCCGGCATAGAACGCCTGGCCGCGCTCCGCATCCCCCGGCGCCCCGGTCAGGCTCGCCACGATCTCGCGCGCATCGGTGATGGTATAGCCGACAACCGGCTCGGCGGCCGGAACGGGCAGCGCCGCTGCCGGCAGCGCCGCTGCCAGCATCGCCGCCAGGGCGCGCCGCAGGCCCTTGCACCGCCGCGGTGCAGAGTCTACCGCTTGGCCATGACCGCCACCGATAGCGCCGACACCCCGGACGATCTCCCCTGCGACGCCGTGCTCGATGCTTCGGGCCTGCTCTGTCCGCTGCCCGTGCTGAAGGCCCGGAAGCGTCTGCAGGGGCTGGCCGAGGGCGCAGTATTGAAGGTGCGAGCCGACGATCCGGCAGCGCGCGTCGATTTTCCGCATTTCTGCGCCGAGCAGGGCCACGCCCTGATCGGCCAGCGGGACATCGACGGCGGCGCGATGCTGTTTCTGATCCGGAAGGGCGGCTAGACTCATCTGAACACCGCGCAGGGATCGCCCCGTTCGGCCGGTGGCGAGAACCAGACGAAGTCGAAGGGCAGTTCCCCTGCCGTGGCCGCCGGGTCCCCGCCGGGCGTGCTCTCGATCATGCCGACCGAGAGCACCGTCAATTCCGGCGCCGCCAGCCGCAGATAGGCAGGCACACCCCGGTCGGTTCGCGCATGGCCATTGCCGGTGATCAGGACCGCTGCCCGGCCCTTGCCGTTCGCAAAGGCCCGCCCGGTCGCCGCGGCAAGGCGGGCATCCCGCAGCCGCTGCGCCTCGACCATCTCCGCCGCCACGCCGCGCGGCAGCTTGTTGCAGTGGGAAACGACCATCTCATCCTCGATCTCGGCACGGATCGCCGGATCGAGGGGGCGGTCGAGCCCAAGCCGCGTGGCGCCAGTCCCGTAGGCCCCGGCAGCGCCGTCGGCCATCGCCAACCGGATATCGACGCGCGACACGCCGCCGCCGGCGATGTAGGCGTCGGGTGCCGCCTCGACGATCGGCGCGTAGAGTTTCCAGTCGGGCCATCCGAGCCGGTCCCAGCCGATCGCCGGGCCGATCTCGCGGCGCCTTCCCCCCTGCGCCAGGTAGACTGCGATGCCTTCCTCGCTGGCGCTCGGAATCATCTCGAAGGCCAGGCCGCCCGGCTCCAGCCGCTCCACGATCCATGCCTGCCGCGCATGGTGCACCGGGTTGTCGTGAACTTCGCCGAGCACCACTACGGGCGCACGGCTCAGAGCATCGATCAACGCCCCCTCGGCGATCGTCCTGCCGTCGGCCGCAATGATGGGTCCGGGCGCGACGGGCGGTACTGCGGCGCAGCCGCACAGCATCGGCAGCATGAGGCAGATCAGGGCCCGGCGCACCGGTGAAACCTCCATCATCTGAGCCATCCAGGGCAGAAGCCTAAGGGCTTTGCGGTCCGATTCAACCCGTCTGTCTCCGGCTTCCCGGCGCTGCCTGTCGAAATCCGCGCCGGAGTGCTGGCATGTGACACCCATCTCGCCTATCTTCGAGGCGGATAGCCAGATGCGATCCTTCAGGTATTGTCGATGCGCAGTTCGCCGGCCGCGTGGCTCGCCTTCATCGTCCTGGCCTCGGTCGTAGCCGTTGCCTCCTGCCAGGCATGGTGGGCGCCTGACGCCGCGGCTTTCGGTGGAATGACGCGGTGAGCGCTCAGCGCTACTCCGGCCGGTACAGCCCGGGCGCGGCAGCCCCGTCCGGGCCGTTTGTGCGCCCGGCAGGCCCTGGCAGCCTTCCCGGTATCCGCAGCTGGCTCCTGTTCCTGTTGCCGACGCCGCTCCTCGCCTCTGCTATCGGATCGATCGGCAGCGGCAATGTTCTTGCCGCGCTGATCGACCTTGCCGCCTACGGGTCGCTCCTCGGCGGCGCCTTCCTGCTGCGCGAGGGTCTGAAGGCCGAGCAGGCTTTCGCCGAACGCAGGATTGCCCGCCCGCCGGCCTTCCCGCGCAAGCTTGTCGCCGCGGTGCTCGCCGGCGACGGCGTGTTCCTCGCAACCTTCTTCGGCTGGGGCATCGGGCTCACCTCCGCGATCGGCTTCGCGGCCCTTGCCACCGCTGCCCATCTCGTTGCCTTCGGCCTCGACCCGATGCGATCGAAGGGAGTCCGCGAGCACGGTGCCGACGGCGAGCGCGCCGCCGAGGCGCTCGACCGGGCGGAGGAGCATCTGGCCTCGATTCTCGACCTCGCGCCCCGGCTCGGCGACCGCGAGGTGCAGATCCGCACCACGGCGCTTGTGACCGAGGTGCGCCGGATGCTGCACCTGGTCGAGGAGGACCCGCGCGACCTCGACCGGGCGCGCCGTTACCTCTCGGTCTACCTCAAGGGCGCCCACGAGGCGGCCCGGAAATATGCCGACAACCACGCCCGGCTCAACGACCCGAAGCTCCGCGCGGATTATCTCGCGCTCATCGCCGATCTCGAAACCAGTTTCGGCCGCGGGCGCGAGATGCTTCTCGCCGACAACCGGACCGATCTCGAGGTCGAGATCGAGGTGCTTCGCGAACGGCTGCAACAGGAAGGCGCCTGACGGCGGGGCAAGATGGAGGACCCCTATGGACGATACCGGGAAGACGGCCGAAGCCGTTGCCGAAGAAGTCACGGCCTTGACGGCGCAGGCGCTCGCCATGCCGCGCGCCGAGATCGTCGTGCTTGACGAAGCCGATGCCGCGACACGCGCCGAGATCGAGCGGCGCATCGCCGAGATCGACCTGTCGGATACCCAGTCGATCATCAAGTTCGGCTCATCGGCACAGAACCGGCTGACCGAGCTCTCCGACCAGATGCTCGAAGGCGTGCGCAACAAGGATGTGGGCCCCGCCGGCGAATCGCTGCGCAGCATGGTGACCACGCTCCGCGGCTTCGACGTCTCGGAACTCGACCCGAACCGCAAGCCGCGCTGGTGGGAGCGGCTGTTCGGCAAGTCGCGGCCGGTGGCCGAGTTCATCGCCCGCTACGAGACGGTACGCGGACAGATCGACGGCATCACCGACCGGCTGCTCGATCACGAGACGGTGCTCCTGAAGGACGTGAAGTTCCTCGACCGGCTCTATCAGTCGAGCCTCGAGTTCTACGACGAACTCGGCCTCTACATCGCCGCCGGCGAGGCCAGGATCGCCCGGCTCGACAGTGTCGACATCCCGAAGGAAGCGGCGGATGTGGACGCCGCCAGCCAGGACCGCGCGGTGATGGAGGCGCAGGAGCTGCGCGACCTGCGCTCGGCCCGCGACGAGCTCGAGCGGCGGGTGCACGACATGAAGCTGACGCGGCAGGTGACCATGCAGTCGCTGCCCTCGATCCGTCTCGTGCAGGAGAATGACAAGTCCCTGATCAACAAGATCAACTCGACGCTGGTCAACACCGTGCCACTGTGGCGCACCCAGCTTGCGCAGGCCGTGACGATCTTCCGCTCGCGCGAGGCGGCCGGCGTGGTCAAGGAGGCGACGGACCTGACCAACGAGCTCTTGACGAAGAACGCCGAGAACCTCCAGCAGGCCAACCGCGAGGTGCGCGAGCAGATGGAGCGCGGCGTCTTCGACATCGAATCGGTCAAGGCCGCGAACGCCCGGCTGATCGCCACCATCGAGGACAGCCTGAAGATCGCCGATCAGGGCAAGGCGCGCCGCGCCGAGGCGGAGCGCGAGCTGATCAAGATGGAGGGCGAGCTCAAGGCCACGCTTGCCGCCGCCCGTTCCCGCGACACCGGGAGTACCGTCGCCGGTGCCTGACTCAGGGACCTGACCGCGATGCTGCCGCGCTGATCCGCTGCGCGAGCAGGCGGCACGCCCTGTAGGTCCGGCCGCGCGCCCGGGTTAACCGGGCATTTACCGTGGCGCGGCCAGTCTCGGCGCGCGACGACATTCCGTCCGGACGGGAGACCCAGGCGCATGACCTTCGACGACGCCATCGCCAGGTGCTTCGCGAGATATGCCATGTTCGAAGGCCGGGCGCGGCGCAGCGAGTTCTGGTGGTTCATGCTGCTCTATGGCGGGTCGGCGGTCATTGCGGGAACCGCCCTCGCGCTCTCTCCGGTGCTTGCGGTGCTTGCCATCGCCATGGTCGCTGCACTCACCCCTCCGGCGCTCGCGGTGGCCGTCCGGCGGCTCCACGATATCGGGGTCGCGGGATGGGTGCTGATCCTGCTTGTGCCGCTGGTCGGTCAGCTCGCGTTGCTCATATGGCTGGTCCGGCCAGGCCTGCCACGGATCAACCGCTATGGTCCCCCTGCGGGCGAGGAGCGCGAGCAGATCCTGCTCTTCGCCCGCTGACTTCATGCTCAGACCGCCATCCCCGAGGGCGCGATCAGCTCCGGCCCGTCGTTCCGCACATTACCGACGGCATTGCTGACCTCGGTCAGCACGATCCGGCTGTCGGGCGCCGGACGCATCAGCTCGGCGGCCCCGGATCCCGGCGTGAGCCAGCGGTCCCAGTCGGCCTCGCCCAGCACCACGGGCGAGCGCGGATGCAGATGCCGGGTCGCTTGCCCGGCGGCACAGGTCAGCACGGTGAACGAAAGCAGCTTCTCGCCATCGACCGTGGCCTGAGCCCAGAGCCCGGCCAGACAGAAGCCCGGCGCATTGCCCCTGAGCGTTATGAAATACGGCCGCTTCGACCCTGCCTTGCCGCTCCACTCGTAGAAGCCGATCACCGGGACAAGGCAGCGGCCGCGCCGCCACGCATCGCGGAACATCGGCTTCTCCGGCGCCTCCTCGGCGCGGGCATTGAAGGTGGTGGCGCGAAACTCGGACAACGGTTTCGTCCACCAGTGCGGCACAAGTCCCCATCGCGCCAGTGCCACGCTGCGCCCGCACTTGCCCTGCCCGACAATGCCGACGGTCTGCGTCGGCGCCACGTTCCAGCTTGGCTCGGGCCACGGGCTGTCGCGGTCGACGCCAAGCCAGTCGGCCCAGTCCGGCCGGCGCGGATCTCCCACAGCAAATCTGCCACACATTCTCCTACCTCTGTGCCGCTCCGGAGCCGTTCCGCCTTGCGCCAACCAGAATCACGCCGCAGCATACACGCATGTCTGGTAGGAGATTCGCCGCCGCCCTGCGCGGCATTTGCGTTTCTGGGCTCGGGTTGCTCGCGGCCTGCAGCCTGCGTCCGACCGAGCAGGATTATGTCGCCTACCAGGTGGCGCTGCGGGCGATGGGCGATCTCAGGACCGAGCGCTCGCCGCAAGACGCCCCGTTCGACCGGCAGAGCCTGATCCGGAATTTCGAGCGGATCGCGCTGCGCCACGAGGCCGATGCCAGCGTCCCGGCCAGCGAGGCGAACTGGCAGCCGAACGCGCTGATGCGCTGGGAAGGCCCGCTGAACTACCGGCTCGTCGGCAGCGCGGTCACCGAGGAGGACCGCGCAGAGGTCAGCCGACTCATGCGGCTGATCTCGCGCCTGACCGGGCTCGAGGTAACCGAGGCCGACCGCGACCTGAACTTCCTGATCCTGATCACCACGCCGCCTGAGCGCCAGTTCTATGCCGAGCAGCTCGGCCAGCTCAACCCGGCGCTCGAGTCGACCTTCGACTTCTGGCGCCGCACCTCCTCGGTGATCTGCGTCGCCAACAACCTGTTCTCCAGCTCCGATTCGAACCGGATCGTCGCCGGCCTCGTGGCAATCGGCTCCGAGACCACCGGCCTCCTGCGCAAGGCCTGTCTCCATGAGGAGATTGTCCAGGCGCTGGGCCTCGCCAACGACCATCCGGAGGTGCGCCCGTCGATCTTCAACGACGACAGCGAGTTTGCACTCCTGACCGAGCATGACGAGTATCTCCTTCGGATCCTCTATGACCGGCGGCTTAGCCCTGGCATGACCGCGGACGAGGCGATACCGCTGGTTCGCCGCATCGTCGCTGGCATGGATGTGCCTTCCGATATTCGCACCGCATCGATTACCGCGGCTTCCGCAGGCACGATCGGCAGCGCGGCCACGGAGCCCGCCTACAAGGCCGCCATCAGCGCGGAGCCCACCGCGGCCGGCCCGATTTCCGGTGCAGCGATCGGCGGTCCGTCCGACTGACGGCATCGAACGGGAAAAATTGAACGCCTGCATCGCTCCAGCGGGCGCATTGCGACAGATCCTGCGGCACGGCGCGCCGGCCGGGCCGCCACTGGGCGGAGGAGATGCGGCATGAGCCTCTGGGACGCGTTGACGGGCGAGTTCATCGACGTCATCGAATGGACGGATGACACCCGCGACACCATGGTCTGGCGGTTCCAGCGCCACGGCAACGCGATAAAGTACGGCGCCAAGCTGACGGTGCGCGAGGGCCAGGCCGCCGTCTTCGTCCACGAGGGCCAGCTGGCCGACGTGTTCCAGCCCGGCCTCTACGTGCTCGAGACCAACAACATGCCGGTGATGACCACGCTCCAGCACTGGACGCATGGTTTCAACAGCCCGTTCAAGTCCGAGGTCTATTTCGTCTCGACCCGGCGGTTCCAGGACCTGAAATGGGGCACCCGCAACCCGATCATGCTGCGTGACCCGGAGTTCGGCCCGGTTCGGCTCCGCGCCTTCGGCACCTATGCGATCCGGGTGAGCGACCCCGCGCTGTTCCTGCGCGAGATCGTCGGCACCGACGGCGAGGTCACGACCGACGAGGTCACGTTCCAGATCCGCAACGCCATCGTGGCGCGGTTCTCGAACGCGCTCGCCTCCTCCGGCATCCCGGTGCTCGACCTCGCTGCGAACACCGACCAGCTCGCCGGGTATCTGAAGAACCGGATCGCCCCCGAGATCGCCGGATGGGGGCTCGAGATGCCCGAACTCTTCGTCGAGAACGTCTCGCTGCCCGAGGCGGTCGAGGCGGCGCTCGACAAGCGCACCTCCATGGGCGTGGTGGGCGACCTCTCGAAATACGCCCAGTTCCAAGCCGCCGAGGCGATGCGCGCCGCGGCCGACAATCCCGGCGCCGGCGGAATGGGCGCCGGGATGGGAATGGGGATGGGGATGGCGATGGCGAACCAGATGGCGCAGGCCGCGGGTGCGCCAGGCCGGCCCGGGGTCCCGCCGCCGCCACCACCCGCAGAAGCCTTATGGCATGTTGCCGAGAACGGACAGACCTACGGCCCTTACGGCCGCGCCGATCTGGGCCGCATGGTGAGCGAGGGCAAGTTCAGCCGCGACACGCTCGTCTGGACTGCCGGAATGACCGGCTGGACAAGGGCCGGCGAGATCGCGGCCCTCGCCCAGCTTTTCACCGTCGCGCCACCGCCGCCCCCGCCGGCGGGATAGTTCCGGCCCATGGCCGGAAGCCGCGAACTTCCCTGCTCGAACTGCGGCGCGCCGCTCGCCTACGACCCCGGCGCGCTGAGCCTTGCCTGCGCGCATTGCGGCACCGTCAACGAGCTGCCACCCGAGCCGGAGGGCCCCTGGGGAAAGGCCGGCGAGGTGCGCGAGCTCGATTATGCCTCGGCACTCGCCCGCGAGTCGGAAGACGTCGGGTTCGAGGATGCGGCGACGATCCGCTGCCCTGGCTGCGGCGCCGAGATCTCCTTCGGCCCGGACACGGTTGCCGACCTTTGCCCGTTCTGCGCCACACCCCTCGCCAAGGCGGACAGCCATCCGCACCGGCACCCGAGGCCGCAGGCGGTGCTGCCCTTCGCGATTCCCGAGCGCGAGGCGCGCGAACGCATGGGTCACTGGCTCCGCGGCCTCTGGTTCGCACCCCCGGGGCTCAAGGAATACGCCCGGGCCGGCCGGCCTATGGTCGGGGTCTATCTCCCCCACTACACATATGACGCCCGGGGCAGTGCCGAATATCAGGGCATGCGGGGCGACGCCTATCATGTGACGCAGATGGTCCCGGTAAGCCGGAACGGGAAGACCCGCATGGTCCAGCGCCAGGTCCGCAAGGTCCGCTGGCGCCCGGTGTCGGGCCGGGTCGAACACGCCTTCGACGAGATTCTGGTTGCAGCTTCCGAGACGCTTTCCCCTGGCGGCGGCGCGGCGCAGGACGGCAACCGGATCTGGGATCTCGCCGGACTCGAATCCTATCGCACCGAGTTTCTCGCCGGCTTCCGTGCCGAGGCACCCACGCTCGCGCTCGACCAGGGCTTCGCCCGGGCGCGCGAGGCGATGGAAGCTGCGCTGCGCGACGACGTTCGCGCTGACATAGGGGGCGACGAGCAGCGCATCGCCCGCATGCGCTCCTCATACCGTGCGATCACCTTCAAGCATGTACTCCTGCCGGTCTGGCTTGCCGCCTACCGTTTCCGGGGTCAGCCCTACCGGGTGGTCGTCAACGCCCGCACCGGCGCGGTCAGCGGCGAGCGGCCCTGGTCCGCAGCGAAGATCCTCGTTGCCATCCTCGCCGGCCTCCTGCTTCTCGCCGGCCTGGCCTGGCTGATGGCGCAGGGGCAATAGCGGTCGCTGCCGCAATGTTCCCGTTGGGCGGGATTGTCTTCCCGGCTAGTCTTCGCCCGATCCAGCCGCCAAGGAAACGCCGATGCCCTACGAGACCATCCTCTATGCCGTCGAGGACGGCATCGCCACGATCACCCTGAATCGCCCTGACCGGATGAACAGCCTGAACGCCGCAATGCGGGCCGAGCTGATCGACGCGCTGACCCGGGCCCCGCACGAATCCCGGGTGATCGTGCTGGCCGGCGCCGGACGCGGCTTCTGTGCCGGACAGGACCTTACCGATACAGGCCGGATCGAGGATCTGAACCTGCAACGGGTGCTGACCGAGGAGTATGAGCCGCTCCTGAAGCTTGTCTCCGACGCGCCGGTGCCGGTGATCGCCGCGGTGAACGGAGCCGCCGCCGGGGCCGGCGCCAACCTGGCGCTCGCCGCCGATGTGGTCGTCGCGGCGAATTCGGCGAGCTTCATCGAGGCTTTCGTCCGCATCGGTCTGATTCCCGACGCCGGTGGCACCTACTGGCTGCCGCGCCTCGCCGGCATGGCCCGGGCGATGGGGATGTGCCTTTTCGCCGAGCCGGTGGCAGCGCGGCAGGCGGCGGAATGGGGCCTGATCTGGGAGGCGGTCGAGGACGACCGCCTTGCAGAGCGGGTCGGAGAACTCGCCAGCCAGCTTGCCCGCGGCCCGACCGTTGCCTACCGGCTGATGAAGCAGGCATTGCGCCGCAGCATGGCCAACAGCCTCGATGCCCAGTTTGCCCTCGAGGCGCGCCTCCAGGCCGAGGCCGGGCAGACCCGCGACTTCCTGGAGGGGATCGCCGCCTTCCTCGAGAAGCGCCCCGCGCGCTATGAGGGACGGTGAGCGGGGCTTGACGCCGCCGCGCCATGCCGGATGCTGAGCGGATGGAGCGAGAGAGCCTGATCCGGCGGACCATCACTGCCCCGATTGCCTGCGACCCGAGCCGGGCCGCGGCGGTGATGGCGCCACTCGACCCTGCTCTCACCGCCGGTGCGACGGGCGATCTGCTGCGCGGCACCGCGGGCTCCAGCCCCTATCTCGCGCGGCTGATCGAGCTGCACGGAGGCTGGCTCGCGGAGGCCGTCCATAACGCGCCCGAGGCGACGATGCGTACGATCCTGGCCGGCATCGCGGCGGCCGGGCTTGAAGCGGGCGACAGCCGCGCCCTCGGCAATCACCTGCGCAAGGCCAAGTCGCATGCCGCGCTCCTGATCGCGCTGGCCGATCTCGGGGGCGCCTGGCAGCTCGCCGAGGTCACCGCGGCCCTCTCGGCCCTTGCAGATGCGGCTCTCGGTGCGGCGCTCTGCTGGCTGCTGCGTGCCGAGGTCGGCCAAGGCCGGCTCCCCGGGCTCACCGAAGTCGACCTCGCCAACGGCGCGGGTTACGTCGCCATCGCGATGGGCAAGCACGGTGCGAACGAGCTCAACTACTCCTCGGACATCGACCTCATCTGCCTGTTCGACCAGGATCGCTTCGAGCCTGCCGACTATGCCGATGCCAAGGCCCGGTACATCCATGTCACCAGGCAGATGGTGCGGCTTCTGTCCGAGACGACCGGCGAGGGTTACGTTTTCCGCACCGATCTCAGGCTCCGCCCCTCGCCCTCGACCACTCCGGTCTGCATGGCGCTGGAGGCCGCCGAACGCTACTACGAGTCGGTCGGCCGGACCTGGGAACGCGCCGCGCACATCAAGGCCCGCCCGGCCGCCGGCGACACCACCGCAGGCGGCGCGTATCTCGCCCGCCTGACCCCGTTCGTCTGGCGCCGCTACCTCGACTTCGCCGCCATAGAGGACGTGCACGAACTGCTGCGCAAGATCCGCGCCCAGAAGGGGCAGTTCACCACCCGCTCGCTTCCTGGCCACAACATCAAGCTCGGCCCCGGCGGCATTCGCGAGATCGAGTTCTTCGCCCAGACCCGCCAGCTCATCTGCGGCGGCCGCGATCCCGAGCTGCGCGAGCCCACCACGCTCGGCGCGCTGGCGGCACTGGCCCGAAAGGGATGGGTCGCCGAGGCGACCGCCCAGCTCCTCGCGGCGGACTATACTGCCCACCGCGCGCTGGAACACCGGTTGCAGATGATCGACGATGCCCAGACCCACCTGTTCCCGGCCGCCAGCGAGGCACGCGACCGGCTTGCGTGTCTCTGTGGCTGGTCGGACCGGGATGCCTTCGAACGCGACGTCGCCGAGCGGCTTGCCCGTGTTCACGCGGCGGCGGAGGAGTTCTTCACGCCGGGCGCCGGCCGGCGCGCTCCGGCCAAGTCGGCGGCGGGCGAGGCAGATCTCGCCGCCATGGGATTCCGCCGCCCCTCCGACGCGGCCAGAATGCTCGAACGCTGGCGTGGCGCCAGCATGCCCGCCACCCGCACGGCACGGGCGCGCGCGCTGTTCGCGGGACTCGAACCCCAGGTCCTCCACCGGCTTGCACAGGCCGGCAACCCGGATGAGGCAATGGCCGAGTTCGACCGCTTCCTCTCCGGCCTGCCTTCCGGGGTGCAGGTGTTCTCCCTCTTCTCGGCCAACCCGCATCTCCTCGACCTCATCGTCGAGATCTGCACGGCGGCGCCGCGGCTCGCCGCCCATCTCGGCCGCGAGCCGCAGGCGCTTGATGCGCTGCTCGATCGCAACTTCTTCGACCCTCTGCCCGAAGCGCCCGTCCTTGCGGGCGACCTGGAACGCCGGCTCGCAGACGAGATCGACTACGAACGCGCCCTTGACGGCGTGCGCCGCTGGGCGCGCGAGCAGACCTTCCGCGCCGGAGTCCAGGTGCTGCGGGGCCTGTCCAAATCGGCCGAGGCCGGGCGAAGCTTCTCGGCGATCGCCGAGGCGACGCTCACCTGCCTTTATCCTCGTGTCATCGCTGAGTTCGCCCGGCGGCACGGCCCGCCGCCCGGGCGGGGCATGGTGGTGGTCGCGATGGGCAAACTCGGCAGCCGCGAGATGACCGCCGGCTCGGACCTGGATCTCATCACCCTTTACGATGCGGGCGGCGCAGAGGCGTCCGGTGGCCCGCGGCCGCTCCCGCCCGCAACCTATTTTCCGCGACTGACCCAGGCCCTCGTCGCGGCACTGACCGTGCCGACCGCCGAGGGCCGGCTGTACGAGGTCGACATGCGTCTGCGCCCCTCGGGCCGGCAAGGACCGGTTGCCACCTCGCTTGCCGGATTCGCCAAGTATCAGGCCGAGCAGGCCTGGGTCTGGGAGCATCTGGCGCTGACCCGGGCCCGCGTGGTTGCCGGTGCCCCCGACCTCGCTGCCGAGGCCGAGGCAGCGATCCGCGCGGCACTGGAGGCCCGGAAGGGTGACCCCCGCGTCCTCACCGAGGCCCGCGAGATGCGCACCCGCCTGCTCGAGGCGCATGCCAGGGACCGGGAGAACCCCTTTGCCCTCAAATACACTGCGGGCGGCCTGATGGAGATCGAGTTTCTCGCCCAGACCGGGATGTTGCTGCACGGACTCGGCCGCCAGAGTGCCGGTGACGCCCTGCCGCGGCTGGCGGAAACCGGCTGGATCAGCGGAGCCGAGGCCGCGGCGCTCGGCGACTCCCTGTCGCTGCTGCAGTGCCTGCAGCAGATCGAACGAGTCTCGCTCGAGGGGCCCGTCGACCCGGAAACCGCAGGTGAGGGGCTCATACGGGTGATGGTTCGGGCCTGCGGCGCCGAGGATCTCTCCGCGCTCAAGGCAATGCTCACTGCCGTCCGGGCGCGGGCCGCGGTCGTGTGCGATCGGATTTTCCCGCCCGTGGCCGAGGCCGGAGGAGGAGCCGCATGAAGATCCGCACGGTGGTCTGGGGCGAGAACATCCACGAACAGCGCAATGCAGCTGTCCGGGCGATCTATCCGGATGGCATGCACGCCTGCATTGCGGGAGCGCTGAACGAGGACCCAGGCATCACCGCCACCACCGCCACCCTGCAGGAGCCCGAGCACGGGTTGAAGGAAGAGCGGCTCGCGGCCACCGACGTGCTGGTCTGGTGGGGTCATTGTGCCCACGGCCAGGTGGCCGATGCCGTTGTCGACCGCGTCCAGCGCCGGGTGTGGGAGGGGATGGGGCTGATCTGCCTTCACTCGGCACATTTCTCGAAGATCTTCACCCGGCTCATGGGCACGCCCTGTGCCTTGGCCTGGCGCGAGGCCGGCGAGCGCGAGCGGATCTGGGTCGTCAACCCGGGCCACCCGATCGTCCGGGACCTCGGCCGCACCGTCGAGATTCCCGCCGCCGAGATGTACTCCGAGCCGTTCTCCGTTCCCGAACCGATGGAGACGGTGCTGATCAGCTGGTTCGAAGGCGGCGAGGTATTCCGGTCCGGCATGACCTGGCAGCGCGGCGCAGGGCGGATCTTCTACTTCCGCCCGGGCCACGAGATCTACCCGATCTACCACCAGGCCGAGGTGCGCCAGATCCTGCGCAACGCGGTGCGCTGGGCGCACAATCCGTCCCCGGCCTGGCAGGATGTGGGCGCCGCCCCCCGCCGCAGCGTCGAGGAGAGCTTCGAAAGCATTACCGCGAAGGGGCCGCGGCTCCACACGGAAGGCGAGCAAGGGTTCCGCTGATGGTCGAGGTAGCGACGGGCGCTCCGGTGCGACTCCTGATCCTCGGCACCGGCATGATGGGCGGGGCCCATGCGAAGGCGTTCCAGGCGGTCGAGGGCTGCGAGATCGTGGCCGCCTGCGATACCGACGCGGACGTGCTTCAGGCGTTCCTTCGCCGGCACGGCATTGCGCGCGGATTTGCCAGCCTCGAGGCCGCGCTCGACTGGGGCGGTTTCGACGCGGTTGCCAACGTCACCCCGGACGCCGCCCATCTGCCGACCACGCTGCGGCTCGTCGAGGCCGGCAAGCATGTGTTCTGCGAGAAACCCCTTGCGCTGAACGCCGCCGACGCGATGGCTATGACCGGGGCGATCGAGGCGGCCCGGCTCGTCGGCATGGTCAACTTCACCTACCGCAACGCCGCTGCAATCCAGACGGCGCGCGAACTGGTCGCCTGCGGCCGCATCGGCGCGCTCCGCCATGTCGAGGCGTCCTATCTGCAGAGCTGGCTGGTGGGAAACTACTGGGGCGACTGGCGCGAGACGCGCGCCTTCCTGTGGCGGCTCTCCCAAGGACACGGCTCGAAGGGGGTTCTTGGCGACGTGGGAATCCACATCCTCGACTTCGCATCCTGGGGCGCGGACAGCGAGATCGCCTCAGTCACCTGCCGGCTCGCCAACTTCGACAAGGCGCCCGGCGGACGGATCGGCGACTATGTGCTCGACGCCAACGACAGCGCGGCGATGACCGTGGAGTTCGGCAACGGCGCGCTCGGAGTCGTCCACGCGACGCGTTATGCAACGGGCTACGCCAATCGCCTGGCGCTGCAACTCTTCGGCACGCTGGGGGCGATCCGGCTCAATCTCGACCGAAGCTATACGGAGCTCGAGATCTGCGAGGGGCCGGGCATCCACGACCAGGGCTGGCGGACGGTCAGCTGTGTGCAGGTCGAGAGCAACTACGTCCGCTTCGTCAGAGCGATCCGCGAGGGCGGCACGCTCGAGCCCTCGTTCCGCCGCGCGGCCGGGATACAGGCCGTGCTCGATGCCTGCTTCGAGAGCGACCGGCGGGGCATGCGGATCGAGATGCAGGGCGGGCCGTGACCCGCCATTCCGCCGCACGGTCTATTTCAGCTCTGCCGCGAGCGACCACACGCGTTCGTTCGACTCCGGCGTCCGCCGGCGGGTAATCTCGCAGCCGAGCGTCGCGCCGTCCGGCAGGCGATCGAGCTTCTCGATCCGGATATGCACCCGCCGCGCCCGCGGATCGACCAGGCACAGCTGCGCCAGCCGCTCGGCGAAGGTCTCGACCAGGCTGATCCGCGGCCCGGCGATCAGGCTTTCGATGTGATCGACAATGTCTTCGTAGTTGATCACCCGACCCAGCCGGTCGTCGAGATGGGCGACATTGCGTGCCGCCTCGACCACGACGTCGAAGCGCACGCGCTGGCGGGTTCCGACTTCCTCGGCATAGGCGCCGATCTCGATCTCGCGCACATACCCCCGCAGGAAGATACGGTCGGCCATAAGGTCGCCCTCGGGGCCGGTAGCAGCATCGATCCGCTGCGGCAGGAGAGCTCTCTCGATCATCACCTACTCCCGTGATCGAAGGGTTCCGATCAGTGTCCGCACATCCATAATCTAGGCCCGCCGGGTCCCGCGCACCACCTTGAAAGCGGCGCCCGCGGTCGCGGCGGCACCGATTCACCATGCCGGAGGCGAATGACCCCCCGGGCCCACCGGCGCATCTTCCCGGTTGACTCACCCCGGACGGCGCGCCAAACATCGTCTCCGCCCGGATTATCGACGCGCGCCATTGTGCGCGTTTTTTCGGGGACTATATATGCTCATACTGAGCATAATTTACCCGGAGGACCCGGCCCATGCTGATCAACGCGACCACCCACCCCGCCGAGGCGCGTGCGGAACTCGCGCGCAGCTATGACCTCGCGCCGTCCGCCGCCGCGGCGCGCGCGACGGCCGACCGCTACGCCCGGGTGAGCCGGATCATCCCCGAGCCCGACTGGCAGGGCTATGCCCCGTATATCCGCGCGATCGGGAAGCTGAAGGCCGAGCGCGACGCGGTGATCCTGGCGCACAACTACATGACGCCCGAGATCTTCCACGGCATCGCCGACTTCGCCGGAGACTCGCTCCAGCTCGCGATCCAGGCGACGAAGGTGCCCAACAGGGTCATCGTCCAGTGCGGCGTGCACTTCATGGCCGAGACCTCGAAGGTGCTGAACCCCGCCAAGACAGTGCTGATCCCGGATTCGCGTGCGGGCTGCTCGCTCGCCTCGTCGATCACCGCGGCCGATGTCGAGGACATGCGCCGCCAGTATCCGGGCGCGAAGGTCGTCAGCTACGTCAACACCACCGCCGAGGTGAAGGCCGTTTCCGACATCTGCTGCACCTCGGCCAACGCGCTCGAGGTGGTCGAGGCGATGCCGGGCGACACCGTGATCATGACTCCCGACGGCTTCCTCGCGCGCAACGTTGCGGCGCAGTCCTCGAAGCGCATCGTCTGGTGGGAGGGCACCTGCATGGTGCATGAGCGCTTCACCGCCGAGGAGCTCGAGGCCTACCGCGAGGCCAATCCGGGCGTCGTCATCATCGCCCATCCGGAGTGCCCGCCTTCGGTCATCCAGGCGGCCGACTTCTCGGGCTCGACCTCCGGCATGATCTCGTGGGTGCGGAAGAACAAGCCGCAGAAGGTCGTGATGGTCACCGAATGCTCGATGTCCGACAACGTCGCCGCCGAGCTGCCCGAGACCGAGTTCATCCGCCCCTGCAACATCTGCCCGCACATGAAGCGGATCACGCTCGAGAACGTGCTCTGGTCGCTCCACTCCATGACCGAGGAGGTCACGGTGAAGGAGGAGTATCTCGAGCCCGCCCGCCGCGCAGTCGAGGCGATGCTCGCGCTCGGGGAGCGCAAGCACTGACGAGCACCGCCGGGCGCTGCCCGGCGGACAAGCGATCCGCATCCGGCACCCCCGCAGAGGCAGGCCAGACACCGTGCGACGCCCCTCCGACCCCCGCATCCGCCCGGACTGCGCGCTTGCCGCGCTGGCCGTCATGACCCTCGCTGCCTGCTCGGGCGGCCGCGGCCGCTCCGCGCCCGTGGGCGGCGCCCGCGGCGACCTGCTGGTCGCCCGGGATTTCGGCGTCTAGCCATGGCCCCGCGCCATGACACGCTGTTCGACGCCGCCGGCGCGCTGATCGTCGGGGCCGGGCTCGCCGGCCTCTTCACCGCGCTGAAGATGGCCCCTCGACCGGTCACCGTGCTCTCGCCCATGCCGCTCGGCGAGGGCGCCTCCAGCGCCTGGGCCCAGGGCGGCGTCGCTGCTGCGGTCGGCGCGGGGGACTCCCCCGCTGCACATGCCTCTGACACGGTCGCCGCCGGGGCCGGCACGGTGGATATCGAGGTTGCCAGGACAGTGGCCGAGGAGGCCGCCGCGCGGATCGAGGATCTCGCCCGCTTCGGCACGCCTTTCGACCGTGACGCTCAGGGCCATTACCTCCAGTCCCGCGAAGCCGCCCATTCCGCCCACCGCGTGGTCCGGGTGAAGGGCGACCGCGCCGGCAAGGCGATCATGCAGGCGCTGGTCGCAGCCGTCCGCGCGACGCCCTCGATCCGGGTGATCGAGGCGATCGAGGTCGATGACCTCGCGCTGGCCGAAGGCCGGGTGGCCGGCGTCTTCGCCCGGCGCGCCTCCGACGCGTGGTCGGCGCCCATCCTGTTCCGTGCACCCGAGACGGTGCTGGCCACGGGCGGCATCGGCGGGCTCTACCAGGTCACCTCCAATCCCGGCCGCGTCTGCGGCCAGGGCCTCGGCATGGCTGCACGCGCCGGGGCAATGATCGCCGACCCGGAATTCGTGCAGTTCCACCCCACCGGCATCGCCGTCGACCGCGATCCCGCCCCGCTCGCCTCCGAGGCGCTGAGGGGCGAGGGCGCAGTGCTGATCGATGAGACCGGGACCCGCTTCATGCCCGCCTTTCACCCGGACGCGGAGCTCGCGCCGCGCGATATCGTCGCCCGCGCGATCCATCGGCAGATCGCCGCCGGTCACGAGGTCTTCCTCGACTGTCGCGTGGCCATCGGCAGCCGCTTCGCCGAGGCATTCCCGACTATCTGGAGTTACTGCCGCGAGGCCGGGATCGACCCCGCCACCCGGCCGATCCCGGTGGCCCCGCTGCAGCACTACCACATGGGCGGCGTCAGGACCGACGCCAGCGGCCGCGCCTCGCTGCCGGGGCTCTGGGCGGTGGGCGAGGTCGCCTGCACCGGCCTGCACGGCGCGAACCGTCTGGCGTCGAACTCGCTGCTCGAGGCGGTCGTGTTCGGCGCACGCGTCGCACAGGCGATTGACGGGGCCACGGGCGAAGCCGCCGGCGGCCGCCTCGCGGGTCGCCTGCCCGAGGCCGGGCCGGCGGTCCGCCACCTGCCCGCGCGACTGCGCGCCGAACTCCGCCGGGTGATGACTGCCGATGTCGGTGTGGTCCGTGACGCCGCCGGGCTTGCCCGCGCGCTCCGCGCCATCGCACGGATCGAGCGCGCGGCCGAGGGAACCTCGCGCGGATTCCTCAACATGCTGACCGCAGCGACCCTGATTGCCGCCGCCGCGCTGAAGCGAACCGAGAGCCGGGGCGGCCACTTCCGCGCCGACTTCCCGACGGCCGATCCGACCCGGGCGCACCCGACGCTCATCACCCTCGACGAGGCACTGGCGATCCGCGCCGCGGCCGGGGATGAGATCCCATGAAACTCCCGCCGCTTCCCCGCCTGATGCTCGAGCCGGCGATCCGCGCCGCGCTCATGGAGGACCTCGGCCGTGCCGGCGACGTGACCTCGGACGCGGTCATTCCGCCCGGCACCCGGGCCCGCGCGGTGATGCGCGCCCGCGAGGCGGGCGTCGCCGCCGGGCTCGATGCCGCGCGGATCGCCTTCGAGCTGATCGACCCGGCGCTCGCGATCTTGCAGGCCGCCGCCGACGGCGACCGGGTGGCGCCGGGCGACGTGCTGATCGAGGTCGCGGGCGAGGCCCGCGCCATCCTCTCGGCCGAGCGGGTGGCGCTCAACTTCGCCTGCCGGATGTCGGGCATCGCCACGGCGACCCGCGCCATCGCCGACGCCATCGCGCACACCAAGGCGGTGATCGTCTGCACGCGGAAGACCACGCCGGGGCTGCGGATGTTCGAGAAGCGGGCCGTCCGCGCCGGGGGCGGCGGCAACCACCGCTGGGGCCTCGACGACGCCATGCTGATCAAGGACAACCACATCGCCGCCGCGGGCGGCATCCGCCCGGTGCTGGAGCGCGCCCGGGCCACCGCCGGCCACATGATGAAGATCGAGATCGAGGTCGACACGCTCGACCAGCTCGCCGAGGTGCTGGAGGCGGGCGGAGCCGACAACGTGCTGCTCGACAACATGGGCCTGGAGACGCTGCGCGCGGCGGTCGCCATGGCGCGGGGCCGTGCCACCCTCGAAGCCTCGGGCCGCATCACGCCGGAGACCGCGCCGGCCATCGCCGGGACCGGTGTCGATTACCTCTCGGCCGGCTGGCTGACCCATTCGGCGCGCATCCTGGACCTGGGGCTCGATATCGACTGAGAAGGTCCGCTCATACCCTGCTCAAGCGTGAGAATTGGTCCAACCAGTTGATTTAATTGTACCTTCCATTTGAGCCAAAAAATATGGTCACACTGCACGACCCTGCCTGTTTGGGGGGCTTGCGGCGAAGCGGGTCCATGGCGCGACGGCGTCGGGTGGGTCTGATCGGAGGAGGCTTCTGATCCGGTCGAAGCCGGTTCGGAACCAGGATCTTTCCCGGTGGCTGTGAGCCTTGCGCTTTGGCCAGGTTACGCCGGGGAGGTCCTTCGCGGCCCGCGCCGCCCAGGCGATGGCGAGAGCGACGAGGCGGGGCCTGGCACTGGTTGCGATGACCAGCCACCCGCCACCCGTGAGGGGCTTGGCGGCGAAGCTCAGGAGGTGGCGCCCGCGCCTCTCGCCGACGCCAGTGCAGCCGGGCGTCGCGCCGAAGCTGATCGCCCTCCTCCGTGGTGACACGCAGGTTCTCGCGCAGCAGGATGGCGCAGATCGACCGTCCGCGCGCTGACCATCGCCACCACGATCAGCGCCAGCGTCCCGACCCGCTCCTCGCTCAGCCCCAGACGCCGGCGAAGCATTGGCGGACCCCGCTTGCGAGACAAGAGTCCGCCAAAAAATCACACCTCGCCGCCCTCAACCACCCCGCTGTCGTGCAGTCTGCTGCTCACACCCCCTGCCTTCCCGCTTTCCAATGGGATCAACATCTTGACCCCATGCTCACGCGTGAGCAGGCCCCTCGGGGCGGGTTCCATCGGGCCCGATTCCGCTCTAGACAGGCTCCCATGCTCGAGCCCGCCCGCAGCTTCCCCGACTTCTCCGAGGACCAGGCCGCCGCGTGGGCCCGCCTCGCGGCCCGGCTGGCGGCGCACGGGGTCGACCTCGCGGCCGGCACCACCGCGCCCGGCTCCGGGCATGCCGGCGAGGGCGAGGTCATCGCGGTGACCGGCCGGGCGGGCTCGGGCAAGACCGTGCTGCTCGCCCGCCTCGCCGCGCGGCTCAAGGAGGCCGGACTGATGGCGATCCGGCCCGACTACGAGCCCCGGCGGCGCACCAGACGCAGCTTCGCCGTGCTGGCCCCGACCAACAAGGCGGCGAGCGTCCTCGGCGCGCTCGGCGTGCCGGCGACCACGATCCACCGCATCGTCTACACCCCCGTCTACGACCCCGAATACCAGGAGGTCGCCGACTGGCTCGCGGGCGAGCGGAAGATCCGGCCCGAGGTCACGGGGCTGACCCAGGCGGCGCTCGACCGGGCCGAGGCGTTCTACCGGGCGCACGGCTCGGTCGCCGGCGCGCTCGCGGCCGCGGGGGTGCGCGGGAGCGACTTCATCACCGGCTGGACGCGGCGCGACGAACCCCTCGACATCGCGCTGGTCGACGAGGCCTCGATGATCGACGAGGCGCAGCTCGCCGACCTGACCCAGATCTTCCGGCTGGTCGTGCTGTTCGGCGACCCGGCCCAGCTCGCCCCCGTGAACAGCCGCGGGCGGATGGTGTTCGAGACCCTGCCGGAATCCCGGCGGTGCCAGCTCGGCCGCATCCACCGGCAGGCGGCGGACAGCCCGATCCTCGACCTCGCGCACGCGCTCGGCGACCCGGCGCTGGCGTTCGAGGACTTCGAGGCGATGGTCGAGGCCGCGGCGCGGCGCGACGGCCGGGTCGAGATCGCCGCCAGGGCGGATGCGGAGCTGATGTGCCGGAGCCCGATCCTCGTCTGGCGTAACAGGACGCGCGTGCGGCTGATCGCCGCGTTCCGGCAGGCCCACGGCATCCCGGAGGCCGCGCTCGTGCCGGGCGAGCCGCTGATCTGCGACGGGCTGGAGCTGCCGGCGAAGCAGCGCAAGCTGCGCATCGACCTGGAGGCGCGCGGGCTGATCAAGGGCGCGCAGGCGACCTATCTGGGGCCGGGCCGCAAGCCCGGCTTCGCCCGGGTCGACATCACCGGAACCGACGAGCCGGCCATCTCGGTCGCCGCCATCATCCAGATCGAGCGGCCGGACGGCGAGGAGCCGGTGCTGGTCTCGGCGGCACGCTCGGGCGCGGTGTTCCTGCACGGCGCTGCCTGCACCGTCCACAAGGCGCAGGGCTCGCAATGGCCGCGCGTGCAGGTCTTCGCCCCCGATCTCTGGGCGGCGGCGCGCGCGGGGCAGACCGAGGCCGGGATCGCGCTCTGGAAGCGGCTCGCCTATGTGGCGGTGACGCGTGCCGAGCATCAGCTCGTCTGGGTCACGCGCTCCATGATCTCGCGGCCGGCCGCCCCGCTCGGCGCGCCAGCCGCGCTGGCGCCGCCGGCCTGAGCCGGCGGTCGTCGGGCATCATGGCATGGCTGCGGGCCCCCGGGCGGCGGCCCCGATGGCGGATCAGGCGGAATAGCCCTGCCGGGCGGCATTCGCCTCGGCGTCGCCCTTCGAGTTGTAGCCCTCGGACGAGGCCCCGACCAGATTGCCGTTGGTCGCCATCCGGCGCCAGCGCCACTGGCCGCGCTTGTCCTTGTAGAACTCCCACTTGTCCTTCGCGTTCTTCCCCCGCTTCATGTTGGCCTCGGCATCGGCCCTGGACTTGTAGCCCTCGGAGGCCGCCCCGACGATCTTTCCGTTCGAGCCCGTGCGCCTCCAACGCCACTCGCCCCGCTTGTCCTGATAGACCTCGAACTTGTCGTTCTCGCCGGCCATCGATTCCCTCCCGCTGCAATCATTATGTTCTGCAAGATTCCCGCATCGCGGCGAATCGGACCGATTATGGAGGTCACCGGGGAATCGGCAAAGCGGGGAAGTCGGCGGTGCCAGCGCCGGTGGCCATTCCACGACCCAGCTGTCCGGTCCGCGCAGGAGCGCAGCGAGATCCGCGTCGTTCGCGTCGGGCTCGGGGCCGTCACCCCTGGCCATCAGTTCGTTCTGGGTCGGGCGGGCGACGTCGCGCAGGACACCGATCGACTCGGTCATTTCCGGATGCCGCGGCGAGGCGAGCAGGAATGCGAGCGACGGGCTGGCCTCATGCGCGCCATGGCGCACCAGATCGTCCTCGGCGATGCCGCCGCCGAGGCGTACCGCCTCGAGGTCGAAGCCGTTCCGGCGCAGCCCCCGGTCGCGGTCCCGGCTAGCCGGGAAAGGTGGCGGCGTCGTTGCCGAGCGCGACCGAGGTGGCGGTCAGTTGCGCGCCGGCAAGCAGCATGCCGTCACCGGAGGCCCCGCAGAAGCGGACCACGACGGACCGGCGGTCGGAGGCGGGCTTGGTGGCTGCGTCCATGCACTTCAAGCGGATGCGGCGGCGCGGCAAGTCCAGCGTGATGTCAGGGTCCTGTGTGCACCGCAGCAATACGCCGCAGGGCGGAAGTGGTTGTTCCAGAATGCCCTTGACTGTCCCGGGGTTTCTGGAATGGTGGCTTCGCTGATCGGTGATCTTCGCAGGTTGTGCCCGAAATCGGGCCGGGTTCGGCCGGCCCGTAAGCCCGGAGAGTTCGGTCTGGCCGCACTTCCGGTGTGGGAACACCGGTGGCGACTTGAGTTGCGGGCTGGGCGCCGGCCCGGCCGGCTCGGCGTGGGCAACAGGTTCGACGAGGCGCAGGCGTGCCGGAGTTCATCAAGACCTATGTGCGCTGGGTGGACCGTCTGAACTATGCGGTCGGCAGGTTCGCCATGTATCTGCTGTTCGCGATGATGGCGATCCTGCTCTGGTCCTCGATCTCGAAGGCGATCTCGGGCGAGCCGTTCGGGCTGCTCGATGCGCCGGCGCACTGGACCCTGCTGATGGCGCAGTTCGCGATCACTGCCTACTACATGCTGGGCGGCGCCTATTCGTTGCAGCTCGGCTCGAACGTGCGCATGGACCTGCTTTACGGAAGCTGGTCGGCGAAGACAAAGGCCTGGGCAGATTCCTTTACCGTTCTGGCGCTGCTGTTCTACCTCGGCGTTCTGCTCTATGGCGGCATCGTCTCGACCGAATACGCCATCCAGTATGGCGAGCGCGCGCCGGGGCTCTGGCAATCCTATCTCTGGCCGATCAAGATCTTGATGTGCGTCGGCATCGTGCTGATGATCCTGCAGGTGCTGGCGATCTTCTTCCGCGATGTGGCGACGATCCGCGGCGTCACGCTGGAGTCGGGGCCGGCAGCCAGCGAGATCGCCGACCAGATCAAGACGGAAGTGACGGGCGGGGCGAACTGATGTCCTACGAACTGATCGCGCTCACCATGTTCGCCTCGATGATGCTGATGCTGATCACGGGGCAGCGGGTCTTCGCCGCCATCGGCTTCGTCGCCGTGGTCGCGGCACTGGCGCTGTGGGGCGACAAGGGCGGCGGCGATCTGGCCTTCGCCTCGGCAATGAAGCTGATGAAGTGGTATCCGCTGCTGACCCTGCCGATGTTCATCTTCATGGGCTACGTGCTGTCCGAATCGCGTATCGCCGACGACCTCTACAAGATGTTCCACGTCTGGATGGGGCCGCTGAACGGCGGGCTGGCGATCGGCACGGTCGGGCTGATGGTGCTGATCGCGGCGATGAACGGGCTCTCGGTCGCAGGAATGGCCATCGGCGCCACCATCGCGCTGCCGGAACTCCTGCGCCGGAATTACGATACGCGGATGGTGACGGGCGTGATCCAGGCGGGGGCGTCGCTCGGCATCCTTGTGCCGCCATCGGTCGTGCTGGTGCTCTACGCGATGATCGCCCGCCAGCCTGTGGGGCAGCTCTGGCTCGCCGGCGTGTTCCCGGGTCTGATGATGGCGGCGCTGTTCGTCCTCTACATCAGCGTGCGCTGCTGGCTGCAGCCGCATCTCGGGCCCGCGCTGCCGCCCGAGGAGCGCAACGTGCCGATGCGCGAGAAGCTGCGTCTGCTCGGCGCCGGCATTCTGCCGCTCGCAATCTTCGGCACCATGATGGTGCCTTTCGTCTACGGCTACACGAGCCTCGTGGAAAGCTCGGCGATCGGCGCGCTGACCGCGGTCGCCGCCGCGGTGCTGAAGGGCCGGATGACCCGCGCGGTGTTCGAGACCTCGGTGCGCCAGACGCTGGCGATCTCGTGCATGTTCATGTGGATCATCCTCGCTGCGCTCTGCTTCGGCGCGGTGTTCGACGGGCTTGGCGCGGTCAAGGCGATCGAGGGCTTCTTCGTCGGACGGCTCGGCCTCGGCCCGTGGGAAATTCTGCTCCTGATGCAGCTCAGCTACCTGATCATGGGCACCTTCCTCGACGACACCGCGATGCTGGTGATCGTCGCGCCGCTCTATGTGCCGCTGGTGGGGGAGCTGGGCTTCGACCTGATCTGGTACGGCGTGCTCTACACCATCACCTGCCAGATCGCCTACATGACGCCACCCTTCGGCTACAACCTGTTCCTGATGCGGGCGATGGCGCCGCCGGAGATAACGCTGATCGACATCTACCGCTCGATCGTGCCATTCGTGCTGGTTATGATCGTGGCCCTTGGACTGGTGATTGCCTTCCCGGAGATCGCCATGTGGCTGCCGAACCACGTCTACGGCAAGTGAGCGGCCGCGCGAGCGTCCGCACGATGCCGGGACCGGCGACAAGGGGCGGACGGAACACGGCCGGAGCCGGGGCGGAACGACGACAACCCAACCGGAAACCAGAGAGGAGACGACCAATGACCGATCGACGCAAATTCCTGAAGACCGCCGGCATCGCCGGGGTTGGCGCTGCCGCGCTGAGCGCGCCCTATGTCCGCGCCCAGGCACCGATCCGCTGGCGCATGCAGACGTATGCGGGTGGCCCGCTGGCCGAGCACGTCGTCAAGCCGGCGATCACCGCCTTCAACAAGGCCGCACAGGGGCAAATGGAGATCGAGCTCTACACCTCGGACCAGCTGGTGCCGACCGGCGAACTGTTCCGGGCGATGCAGGCCGGCACGATCGACGCGGTGCAGTCGGACGACGACTCGATGGCAAGCCCGACCGAGGTGACGGTGTTCGGCGGTTACTTCCCGCTGGGGCTGCGCTACTCGCTGGACGTGCCCGTGCTGTTCGGCAAGTACGGGCTCGGCGAGATCTGGGCGGCCGAGTACGAGAAGGTCGGCGTGAAGCACATCTCGGCCGGATCCTGGGATCCCTGCCACTTCAACACCAAGGAGCCGATCAACTCGCTGAAGGACCTCGAGGGCAAGCGGGTCTTCACCTTCCCGACCGCCGGGCGCTTCCTGGCGCAGTTCGGCGTGGTGCCGGTCACCCTGCCCTGGGAAGACATCGAGGTTGCGGTGCAGACCGGCGAGCTCGACGGCATCGCCTGGTCGGGCATCACCGAGGACTACACGGTCGGCTGGGCCGACGTGACCAACTACTTCCTGACCAACAACATCTCGGGCGCCTGGATCGGCCACTTCTTCGCCAACATGGACCGCTGGAACGAGCTGCCGGAGCATCTGCAGGCGATGCTGCGGCTCGCCTGCGACAGTTCGCACCTCTACCGCCAGTGGTGGTACTGGGGCGGCGAGGCCGACCTGCGCGTCAACGGCACCAAGATGAAGCTGACCACCATCCCGGATGCGGAATGGGCGACGGTCGAGGCGGCAGCGGTCAAGTTCTGGGACGAGATCGCGGCCGAAAGCGAGGTCAAGGCCAAGGTGGTGCAGATCTTCAAGACCTATAACGAGGTCATGCAGAAGGCCGGCCGGCCCTACCGGTTCAGCTGAGCCTGCGATCAGCCATTCCGGGCGCGCCCTCCGGGGCGCGCCCTTCTCATGCCTCGAACACGGTGCGCCCGCCGCAGATGGTGCGGGCGATGCCGAGATCGCCGATCGCCTCCGGCGGCACGGCCTCGATGTCGCCGCCGAGGATCACCAGATCGGCGAGCTTGCCGGGCACGAGGCTGCCCTTGCGCGCCTCGCTGTGCTCGGCGAAGGCGCCGCCGATGGTGTAGGCGGCGAGCGCCTCCGTCAGCGTGAAGCTCTGGTCCGGCAGAGCCTCGGCCCACGGCTTCCGCGTCACGGCGGCCTGGATGCCACGCAGCACCGAGATGTCCGAGACCGGCCAGTCCGAGGCGAAGGCCATCGCGGCGCCGGCCGACGCGATGCGCCGCCAGGCGAAGGCGTCGGCCCAGCGGGCGCGGCCGATCTTGCCCAGCGTCGGCTCGAGCGGGAAGTCCATGGCGCCCGGAGGGTGCGGCGGCTGCATCGAGGCGACGAGACCGAGCCGGCCGAGGCGCGGGATGTCGGCGGGGTCGACCAGCTCGATATGCTCGACCCGGTGGCGCATGCCGCTTCGGCCGTTCGCGCGGCCCGCCGCCTCGTAGCCGTCGATCACCCGCCGCACCGCCCCGTCGCCGATGGCGTGGACGGCGATCTGCAGGCCGCGGCGGTCGATCTCGCAGGCGATCTCGGCGAAGCGCTCCTGCGCGAAGCGCGCCTCGCCGCGCCAGCCGGGCCGGTCGGCGTAGTCTTTCAGCATGAAGGCGGTGCCGCTGTCGATCACCCCGTCCATGAACAGCTTGACGAAGCCCGAGGCCAGCCAGTCGTCGCTCCAGCGCCGGTGCATTGCCGCGGCGGTGTCGAGGTCCGCGAGCGTCATGTCGGGCACGAAGTGGAACGGCACCCGCACCCGCGCGGTCAGCTCGCCGGCATCGCGCAGGGCCGAGAGCAGTTCGAGCGTGTAGCGGTTGCCGTCCATGTTGACGATCGAGGTGATGCCGTGCCGCGCCGCATGGGCGAGACCGCGGCGCAGATGGCCGAAATCCTCCTCCCGACCGGCACCGGACGGCGGGTGCTCCGGGTCGCGACCCGTCTGCAGACCCAGCTTGTAGCGCTGCTCGCCGCCAAGCCGCATGACCGGGGCACAGGCCTCGGGCTCGCGCAGTTCGCCGGTGGCGAGGCCGTCGGCGCCCGTAACCACCTCATGCCCGGCGGGCAGGGCGCAGCCATGCAGGAGCCCCGCCGACTCCAGCGCGGCCGTGTTGGCCCAGACCGTGTGGTGGTCATGCGAAACCAGCGCCACGGGGCGGTCCGGGAGCACCCGGTCAAGCACCTCGCGCGGCTGCCCGCCCGCCAGCAGCCCGTAGCCCGCCCCCTGTGCGATCACCAGCGGCAACCCCGGAAGCGCCGCCGCATGGTCCCGCAGCCGCGGCGCCAGCGCCTCGACCGTGGTGCAGTCGTCGAGATGCAGATCGGCGAGTTCGGCCCCGCCGGAGAACAGGTGCATGTGGCTCTCGACGAAGCCCGGCAGCACCGTGGCGCCACCGGCGTCGATCACCTGCGTCGCCGGACCACACAGGGCGGCGATCTCTGCCCCGGAGCCGACTGCCCGGATCCGCGCTCCGGAGATCGCCAGGGCCTCGGCCCGCGCCTGCGCCGGGTTCATTGTCAGAATCCGGGCATTCACCAGGATCGTGTCCGCCGCTCGCATCAGACCACCTCTCCGCCCGCCTGTGCCGCTCTCCGGTCGCCCGATTCCGGCCTGTCGGCCCATGGCCGATCAGGCGGCCGCGCGGAGCCATCTGCCAAGGGGATCGATCGGGCCATAGTGTCGCGCCCCGCCTGCCAGACCATCAGGAACTGCCCCCGGCTCTGTGCGCCTTCAGCGCCGCGACGGCCTCCGGCGTCCATCCCGGAGCTCCTGTCAGAGCAAGCCAGGCGTCGGCATAGTCCGGGAAGGCATAGCGGTGCCCCTGCCCCAGCGGTGGCGCAACGGCCGTCATCATGTCGAAGGTCAGCTGCAGGAAGGTCACCACCGGGAACCACGCGAAGTCGGGCAGCACCCCCGGCCCGACCGGCGGCGTCAGCCAGTCCGGGCGGCGCCAGAGCGACACGGGGTCGTAGAAGGTGACGGCGTCGTTCGCATACTGCAGATAGAGAATGCGGAACGAACCCCAGCTTGCCGTGGCTGCGGGCTGCGCGCCGCCCGCCCCCATGAAGCGGATCACCGATCCGTCGCGGAAGGCCGGCAGCCAGGCGGGCGTGCCCGGGTTCCGGTTGCGCGTCGCCTCGCTCCAGGTCGGGCTGTTGAACGGCGGACCCGACCAGAGCGCACCATGATAGGGATCGCTGACGACCTGATGCAGATCGTGGCTGAGGTCGGAATTGTAGGATCCGAGGCTGAGGCCGTGCAGATACAGCCGGGGACGGGCCTCGCGCGGAAGGTCGCGCCAGTATCCGTAGACGCTGGCAAACACCGCCCGGGCGGCCTCGAGCCCGTATTCCGGCTCGGCCAGCACCGCGATCCAGCTCGCGAGGTAGGAATACTGGACCGCTACGGTGGCGACATCGCCGCCCAGGACATATTCGAGCGCCGACTGGCTTTCGGGGTCGACCCACCCCGTGCCGGTCGGCGTGACGATGACAAGGGTCGAGCGGTCGAACGCCCCGATCCGGATCAGCTCGGCCAGCGCCAGCTCGGCGCGCGCCTCCGGCTCGTCGGCCGAGTTGAGGCCGACATAGACCCGCAGCGGCTCCAGCGCGGGCCGCCCCGTGGCGGCCTCGATCCCGGCGCGGTCCGGCCCGGCCGCGACCATCGCCCGGCCGGTCCGCCCGAGCCCCTCCCATGACAGCCGCGATCCGGGCGAGCCGGCCTTCAGCGGGTCGGTCGGCTGCAGGCTCGTCTCCTCGAAGGTGCCGTCGAGCGCCCGGAACGAGGCGTCTGCGGCGTGCATGGCGCCTCGCACCAGCACGCCGTTGCCGATCGACCAGAACAGGAAAGCCGTCAGCACGACGGACACCAGCAGGGCGACCCGGCGGGGCAGCCGGCCTTCGATCCTGCGCGACAGGGCGCGGATCGTCACGCCGAACAGCCGCGCGAGCACGAGGAGGACGGCGAAGACGACCACCGCCACCGCCAGGACGGTCGCCCGCCCGGCGTTGTCGATCGGCTCCATCCCCATCAGGTCGCGGAGCCGGTTCTGCCAGCCCGCCGACCACCACAGGGCAAGCCCCGCCGCTGCGGTGCAGGCGACCGTGGCGGCGAGAATCAGGGACGGCCTGTCGAGCAGACGCAGCCTCGGCAGCTCGAGCCAGCGTCCGAACCAGTGGATCGCCGCGACGATCCCGTAACCGGCGGCAAAGCTGAATCCGCCGAGCGCGCCCTGGACCACCGGAGGCCGGGGCACGAGGCTCGGTGTCAGGGAAGCAGCAAAGAACAGCGTGCCGAGGATCAGCGCCGGCGGCGAGAAATTCAGCCAGCCGGCGACGCCGGTCCGGCGACCCGCCGGTTTCGGTGCGCCGCCCGCGGAAGCGCCGGTCCCGCTGCCGAGAGTCATCTGTGACACCTGCCTGACCATGGATTCGACCCGGCCGGCAGGTTAGCACGGCGGCGGCGTGCCGCGCGACAGCCGGCGCGGGATCTCGCGTCCCTGTTCCGCGCACCCCTCTACCATGTGCCCGGCGGCCGGATCAGCGGCCCGGTCCGGCCCCTCCTGTCCAGCAGACCCGGTCGGCACCGGTGAAGCGGCGATAGCGTTCGACCTCGGCCTCCAGCCTGGCGAGGCGCTGCCGGGATGATCGGACTCCGGGCTCGAACCAGAGGCCCGTGACCACGAGGGATCCGGCCTCGCGGTCGCACTTCATGTCGATCCGGCCGATCAGCCGGTTCCCCTCCAGCAGCGGACACACATAGTAGCCGTACTCCCGCCGCGCCGCCGGGACGAAGACCTCGATCCGGTAGCGGAAGCCGAACAGCCTTTCGGTGCGGTTGCGTTCGCGGATCGCGGGATCGAAGGGGCTGAGGATGCGCAGCCGGTCCGGCGGCGGCGGTGCCGCACGGGCCTCGGCCGCGACATCCGGGCGGGCGAAGGCGCGGCGCGGCCGGCCGTCGGCGCCCTCGATGGCGACTTCGACCAGATCGCTGCCGCTGTGCCGCCGGCACCAGTCTGCCGCCTCCGCCGGCGTGACCGAGTCCCAGAAGGCGGCGATCTCGCCCGAGGTGGCGAAGCCCAGCCGGTCGAGCGCCGAACTGCAGGCCCAGTCGATGAACGCGCCCTCGTCCGGCATCTCTGCCCGGTCGGCACCGGGGATCACCCGCTCGGTCAGGTCATAGGCCTTCTGGAAGCCGCGCCGGTGGCAGACCGCCAGCCGCCCGGTGCGCCAGAGGTATTCGAGCGCCGTCTTCGAGGGGTGCCAGTCCCACCACCCGCCATTGGCCTTCCGCTCGCCGCTGCCGAGGTCGCGGGCGAGCGTCGGACCGCGCCGCTCGACATGTGACACGACCTCGTCGAGCATCTCGAGGAACCCGGGCCGGTGCCAGCCCGTCCAGCGCGCGCGGATGCGGCTTTCGCTGCGGGCGAAGCGCGGGCGCCAGTAGGGGAAGAAGCGGGTCGGGATGATGGCCGCATCATGGGTCCAGTTCTCGAACAGCGCCCGGTCCTGCTCGATCAGCCGCTTGAGTTGCGCGGGCCTGTAGGTCTGGTTGCGGGCGAACAGGATCATGTCGTGGGCCCTGGCGACCGTGTTGATGCTGTCGACCTGGACGAAACCGAGCCGCTCGATCAGCGCAAGCAGATCCGCAGCCGTCTGCCGGGGCCGGGGGTCGTCGGCGAGGGCATGGCGGGCCAGGAACAGGTTCCGGGCCTGGGCATTGGGAATGCGGGGAACTGCGGCCATCGGCTACTGGTAGCGGGCGGCGTCGGCCCCGGCAACCGGACCCGGGGACCGAAAAACCGCGGTTGCGCACAACTGCCGGTTGAGTATTCTGGCGCGCGTTAGGTTCAGAAACGCGCGTATCGCCTCGGCCGCCCAAGCCTCTTGGCAAGTCTCTTGGCAGATCTCTTGGGCGGCGATTTTTTTCGTGTGGTGCGTGAAGCATCCCGAAACGAACTCGCGCCGCGCGTGTTGTCGGTTCTGGGGCGAGTTCAACGATCACGTGTATCGCCCGCTGCATGGGCGCCGGCTGATGCTGGCGGATTCGGTTGAGGGTGGGGGGATGATCGAAACGTTCGGCTGCGTCCTGCACCGCTGGCTCGCACCCTTTGCGGCGGGCTTCCTGATGTCTGCGGCCACTCTCTCAGCCAAACCCGGCCCGGCGATGGCCTGTGCCGCGGCCGGCTTGGTCTTCCTTCTCGCGGGCCTCCCGACCGGGGGCAGGGTGATCCGGCGCTTGACCGGCAGCATGTGGGAGACGATCCCGGCGCAGCGGCGAGAGGTGCACCGGTTGCCCGCGATCCCGGCAAAAAAGCGCCGCCCCGAGGGGAGGGGCGGCGAGGGGGGGAACTCCACATTCCGACAGGAACCGATGCGGAACCGGGATTTCCCGTATGGCAGACCGCGTTGACAGCTTCGTGACAGATCGAAGGAGAATGGGTGCAGCGCACGGGCTTCCCGCACCGGCGCCGACGCAGCGTGCGGCCTGAACCCGGAACGACGCGCGGCCCCCGGGTCAGGCCCGGCGCCGGGCAGGAGACGCAGGCATCCGGTCGCCCGGTGGCCGCCGGCATTCCTGCCGGCAACCATCCGCACCGCCTGATCCGCAGGGAAGGTTGGTGGGCGCAACAGGACTCGAACCTGTGACCCGCTGATTAAGAGTCAGCTGCTCTACCGACTGAGCTATGCGCCCGGAGTGCGGGTCATCTACGCGGCGCGGTCGCGCGCGTCAAGGGGCTGGGCTGCGGTCATTGCACCCGTTCCACCGGCGTCGCGGCCGCGGCACCCGAGCGTCCGGCCGTGACCGGACCGCTTCAGGCCGCCTGGGGATAGCGCACCTGGCGCGCGTCCTCGGCAAAGGCGTCGAGCCGCTTCTCCCACAGCGCCCCCGGCCAGCGCAGGCTCATCGACCGCGCCCTCGGCTCGTAGACCGCGGTGTAGAGCGTCCCGAACCCTGCCCCGAAGGCGGTCGAGTAGAGCGGCGGGCGCAGGAAGGCAGAGACGAACTTCTCCTTCGGTTCGCGGTGCAGGGTCAGGCGCTGGAGCAGGTAGCGCTCGCGCTCGACGGTTGCGGTAAAGCGGGCGTGGCTCGACCACTCGACCCGCTCCTGATGGTTGGTGGCGACCGCCGCGTGGGTCAGGATCGCTGGCCGGTCCGGCGCCAGATAGGCGGTGAGGAACGCCCGCTTCCGGTCGACCGCCGTCACGTTGTAGCTCATGTGGCAGGGAATCCGCTCGAGCGCCCGACCCGCCTCGGCCGCGCTCTCGCAGGTCTGCAGCAGGTAGCGCAGGATCAGCGGCACGCCGAAGCCGTCGCCAACCACCCGGCGGCCGCCGAAGGTCAGCGACACCGCGAGCCCGGCATCGTTGATGCCGTCGACCAGTCCCCAGAGTCCGTCCGAGGCGCCCATCACCGCCCTGCCCTGCCAGCCGGTGCGCAAGAGCAGCGCATCGAACGCGCCGGGGCTGTAATCGTAGTTCCTGACCAGCACCGGCTCGGCGCCGGGCCAGATCGCCTGGCTGCAGCCCGAGAGGTAGGGTGGCGGGCAGTAGAAGCTGAGGAAGCGCGCCTGATGGTCGCCGCCGCCGGCCTGCTCGCAGAGCGCCTCGTAGAGCGGCACGATCTCGGGCATGTGGGCCTTCAGTGCCGCCAGCCCGTCGCGATAGGCCGGCCGCGCCGCCACCCCCTCGCGGCTCCACCAGGCGCGGTAGGCCGGCCAGTATTCGCGGAACAGCCCGGACCATTTCGGCCCGGGCGTGTCCTCGGCGACCGCGCGGAACCAGAGCTTCACGGGCGCCGCCTAGAGCATCTTGAAGGCGGGATCCGCGAGGGCCTGGGCCGAGGGCAGCGGACGGGCCGCGAAGCTCCGCTTGATGCCGTGGATCCAGCGCTTCGAGCGGTCGGTCAGCCGGAAGCCGCCGGTCATCGAGCGGCCGCGGGTGACCAGGATGCCGAGATCCGCGCCCTGGTAGCGGTAGTCGCCGGGCTTCAGGATCCGCAGGAAGAAGGCCTCCTTCTCGGACTCGACGGCCCGGCGGTGATAATCGAAGCGGTCGAACACCACCCTCCCGTCGTCCAGCATCCGGTAGATCCCGGTCTCGGGCGCCTGAGTGACGATGTCGACGGTGTCGTCGGTGTGCTTGATCACCATCTGCGACCAGGTGTCGATCATCTCGGGGTCGGCCCAGCGCGCGTTCAGCGCCTCGATGTCGAGGTCGAACTTCTGGCCCGAGAACTCGAGCAGGTGGAACAGGAACAGGGGCGCATCCGCATGCGCGAAGGCCGCATGGTTGGTCATCGACGAAGCGCCGGTGATGCGCGGATTGAGCTCGCCGAGCCAGATATCGCCGTTCTTCCGCTCGATCAGGAAATCGAGCTCGAAATAGCCGCGATAGCCTTCCTTGCGCAGCTGTTCGCCGAACTTGAAGGTCAGCTCGCGTGCGCGCTGCCGGGTCTTCGGCGGGAAGGCGGTGGCGAAGATCTCGTTGCCGCACCAGCCGCCGCGATAGGGGGTCAGCTCCGGGAAGCCGACGAGTTCGGTCATCAGCGGGCCGACGATGGTTCCGCCCTTCGTGGCGCAGGCCTCGATCGCCGAGCCGCGGCAGTCGATCCGCTTCATGATCTTGATCTCGCCCTGGCCGACGATCTCGTGCTCGTGGCGGCGGAAGTCGGCCTCGGACCTGATGAAGAAGGTGGTGTGCCCGGAATCGCCATAGGCCGACTGCAGCACGAGATCGGCGCCAAGCCCGGCCTTCTCGCAGACCCGTTTCAGATGCGCGTAGTCCTTCACCTCGGAGAGGGCGTTCGGCACCGACGGCACGCCGGCCTTGTTGCCGATGCGCACCGTCTCGATCTTGTTGTCGACCCGGCTCCGCAGCTTCGCCTTCGGGAACCAGACCTCGCAGCCAAGCTCCTTCGCCAGCTTCTCGGTGGTCTCGTCGAACATCAGGAATACCAGCTTCGGCTTGCCGCCGCGCCGCTTGACGAGGTCGACCACCTCCTTGTGCTTCAGGAGGTAGTTGTTGATGTCCTCGATCGACTGGAATTCGGCGTGCGGCTGCTCGGATGGCACGAACACGTTCGGATGCCGGCCGTCATAGCAGTCGATATAGCTGATGTACTTGAAGTTCTTCACCCACTCGTCGATCCCGAGCAGGTTGAAGTTGGTCGCCGAGACGAAATAGATCGGCGTCTCGTTGCGGTGGAAGTA
Organism: Limibaculum sp.; assembly: GCA_039805905.1. Lineage (GTDB taxonomy): Bacteria > Pseudomonadota > Alphaproteobacteria > Rhodobacterales > Rhodobacteraceae > Thermohalobaculum. The sequence continues at coordinate 48,840 of JBDIVM010000003.1, forward strand.
ACGCCGGACTTCCGAGATGTTCTTCAGGACCTTCCGCGCCATTCTTGTTCTCCCTGTTGTCGTTGTGTGGCCTCTTATGTTGCGGCGTAGCGCGCTAGTGCCTCGTCGGTGAAGACCCGCAGCCCCAGATCGGGCCGGTAACCGTGGATCTCGCTGACATCGAGCGCCCGCATGAAGGCGAGGATCCCGGGGCTCACCACCTGCCCCGGCACCAGGATCGGGAAGCCCGGCGGGTAGGGGATGACGAAGGAGGCCGAGACCACCTCGCGCCCGGACTTCATCTCGGCGTCGATCTCGCGCCCGAGTTCCAGATAGTCGCAGTTCTCCTCGTCATAGGCGAGGAAGAAGGCTGCGCGGATGTCGCCATGCGGCATGTTCGGGCTCGAACGGAACGCCTGGTGGAAGCGCGAAAAGTCCGGCAGCGGCGGCAGGTCGACCGTCAGGCTCCTGACCCGGTGCTCGAAGGCGCGCTTCTCCATCTTCGAGGCATCGTCGTGGAGGTCGTCGAGTTCCCTCGCGATCTCGACCAGAACTTCGATCAGGTAGGCGACAGACGAGCGCGTGGTCCCGATGTTGGTCATGAACAGCACGGTATTGCGCGACGTCTTGTTGATCTGGATCCCGTACTTGTCCATCAGGATCCGGGTCTTGAAGGTGTTGCCGTCCCAGCCGGTGCCGCCCACTGCCAGCGTGATGCGTGTGGCGTCGAGCACGAATTCGTCCCTCGCCCAAGACTCCCAGACGTCCGACCAGCCCTGCTCAGAGTCGTAATACGAGCCGATGCCGCTCTCGCGGTACTGCTCGGGGATCATGTCACCGGCGGTCAGCACCCTGAAGTATTTCTGCAGCAGCGGATGGGTGGCGATCGCCCGGCGCATTGCCATCGCCGCCTCGACCTGGCGCTGCACGAACTCGAAGCCCTCGAGCTCGACCTGGCGGCGCCCGACATCGAGCGAGGCGATGATCTGGTAGTTGGGCGAGGTCGAGGTGTGGGTCATGTAGGCCTCGTGGAAGGCCTGCTCCACCTCGCCCTTGAAGTCCTGGTCGTTGACGTGGATCATCGAGCCCTGCCGGAGCGCCGTCAGGGTCTTGTGGGTCGACTGCGTCGCATAGACCCGCACCCGCGCGTCGGGCGGCGCCACCAGCCGGCTGTCCAGCCAGGCCGACTCGTCGGCATCCTTAAGCCCTTTGAGCTGCTCGTCCCACGCGGTCGCCTGGGCCGGGCTCCGCAGCCGCTCACGCAGGGTGTTGGCGGCGTTCATCGCCGTGCGCTGCCGGTAGGTCGGGCCGAAGCGGGCGAAGGCGAACCAGGCCTCGTCCCAGAGGAAGACGAGGTCGGGCTTGATGGCGAGGCATTCCTCCATGACCCGCTCGACATTGTAGACGATGCCATCGAAGGTGCAGTTGGTGAGCAGCAGCATCCGCACCCGGTCCAGTTCGCCCGCCTCCCTGAACTGCAGCAGCCGGTGCTTGATCTCCCTCAAGGGCACCGCGCCGTACATCGACCAGTCGTTCAGCGGGTAGCTGTCGAGGTAGCAGACATGGGCGCCGGCCAGCACCAGGCCGTAATGGTGAGACTTGTGGCAGTCGCGGTCGACCAGCACGATGTCGCCGGGCCGCACCAGCGCCTGCACCACGATCTTGTTGCAGGTCGAGGTGCCGTTTGTGGCGAAGAACGTCTGTTTCGCCCCGAAGGCGCGGGCGGCCAGCTCCTGCGCCTGCTTGATCGGGCCGACAGGTTCCAGGAGCGAATCCAGCCCCCCTGACGTCGCCGAGGTCTCGGCCAGGAAGATGTTCGGCCCATAGAAGGCCCCCATGTCCTGGATCCAGTGCGAGCGCGAGATCGACTTGCCGCGGCTGATCGGCAGGGCATGGAACACGCCCGTCGGCTGCTTCGAGTACTCCTTCAGCGCGTTGAAGAACGGCGTCTTGTACCGGGCGTTCACGCCGCGCAGCACGTTGAGGTGCAGCTCGAGGAAGTCTTCCTGGTTGTAGAACACCCGGCGGCAGCGGCCGAGATCGCGACCGGCGATCTCCTCGACCGAGCGGTCGGTGACCAGATAGACGTCGAGCTCGGGTCTGACCCGCGCGATCAGCCGGCAGAGTTCCGGGCCGTATTCGCCCGGCTCGAGCGCGTCGATGTCCTCGTCGCCGACACGGTTCAGGTATCTGGTCAGGATCTGAAGGGTGTTGCGTGACTTGAGCGTGAGCCCGGGACGAACCACCACGGCCTGGATGTTGTGGTTGAACAGGATCCCGATCAGCGCATCCTCAAGGCTCGGAACCACCACCGGCTCGTAGACGAAGGCGTCCTCTGTCCGGCGCATCCGCCCGAGGCTCGCGCGCAGCCAGCGTTCCTGGTTCTCGGTCAGGTCGTCGGCGATCAGCACCTCGAAATAGGGCCGCGCCAGGGCGCGCGCCTCGATCGGCAGGGTCGACTCGTCCTCGGCCTCGTCGGCCTCGCTGTCATCGCGGGCGAGCGGGATCGAGCGGCGGCGGTAGGCGCCCGAGGTCAGCGCGCGGACCACGCGGCGCACCGAAAAGGCCAGATCGTCCCAGCTGCCATGCTCGAGCTGGCGGCGCATGTGTTCGAAGGCGGCGCGGCCGGGGAAGGCCCAGTACATCTCGATCGGCGCGAGCGCGTCGAACAGCCCGCAGGCCGTGGCGCTCAGCTTCGCGGCGCCGCGTCCGCCGCTGCCGAGATGCGCGAGCCGGTCGATGGTCTCCCTGAGCGCGCTCCAGCGGTCGGCGCGAAGCTGTGCGGCACTGTAGTAGTCGCCGACCGAGTGGACCGGATCACGGGCGTCATTGGGCATTGCCGTCTCCCTCCATGGGCGCCGTATCCGGTCCCGGCTCGCGATGACCGGCCGGCCTTACCCCGACGCAATGCGCCCGCGGAACGGGGCGATCTCCGCACCTGGATCAGGATCCGTCGCGACGGGGGTGTCCGTTCGTTCCGGCGCAGCCGCTCCGGCGCCCGCGCGCGAGCCCCTGGCAGGCATGGCGAGCGGCCCCAGGCTCTCGAGATACGCGCCGGCCCCGCCCGCCCGGTCGTAGACGGGGAACTCCACCGAACGGTCGCGGAAGCTCTTCAGCACCTGGCCGAGCCCCATCATCCCGGTCTCGCGCTGGCGACGGACCTGATCGAGGTCGATCTCGATCGGGAACATGTCCTCCTGCCCGGCCGACTGGTGCAGCACATGGGCCGACGGGCCGATCACGCAGGAGCGCCCGACGCCGCCGGCACCGAGCCCGTTCACGTCGAACACGAAGCACTGGAACTGCGCCGCCGTCGCCCGGGCGATGGCGAGTTCGGCATCGCGGTCGGCGGTGCCGGTCAGCACCGGATGGAGCAGGACCTCGACACCATGGCTCGTCAGATGCCGCGTCGTCTCCGGGAACCAGATATCGTAGCAGATCGACAGCCCGAAGCGCCCGACACCCGGCACGTCGAAGATGCAGAACTCGGTCCCGGCGGCAACCTCGTCGTCCTCGTAGGGCCGGAACGGGAACATCTTGCGGTAGCGGGCGACGATCTCGCCCTCCGGGCTGATTACCACGGCGGTGTTGTAGATGCGGCCGTCCTCCGCCTTCTCGAACATCGAGCCGGGGATCAGCCAGACGCCGTGGCGCCGGGCATCGACGCAGAACTGGTCGATGGCCTGGTTCGGAAATGGCTGGGCGAAGCGGGTGAGCGGCCCGTAGGGCGAAAGCTCGCTGAACATCACCATCTGGGTCCAGGGAAACCGGCCCATCAGGATATCGAGCCGGTGGCGCATGCCCTCGACATTGTCGTTCAGGGCTGCAACATGCATCTGCACGCCGGCGATCGCGAAGGGAGTCATGCCGTCCAGGCTCCGTCTGTTCCACCCGATTCCGGCCATTTATTGCCCGAAAACCGGAAATGGCAACAGGTCCGGCGCCACCGAGCCACACAGGCGATGGCGGCCCGCGCCGCAGCGGCGAGATGGCCTCAGGCCGAAAGACGGGATATCGTGATCTGGCGCCGGACCCGAGGCTGACCACCGGGGGGGGGAGCGGAATGGCCCTGCTGATCGAGACCGGACAGCCGGACTGGATGACGAACGAGGAACTTCGCGACGCGCTGCGGCCGCTGCTGCCGGAGGCGGAGATCCGCTGCGCGCCGGAGCTCGGCGAAGCGGCGGAGATCGTCATGCTCGCCTGCAGCCGCCTGCCGCCCGGGTTGCCGGCAAGGCTGCCCGGTCTCCGGCTGGTCCAGAAGCTGGGGGCCGGGGTCGAGACGATCGTCGGCAACGCGGACCTCGCCCCCGGCGTCCGGGTTGCCCGGCTGAAGCCGGACGCCCCGTCGCAGGAGATCGCCGAGTACTGCCTCGCCTACGTTCTGCGCGAGCAGCGCAACATGGCCTTCCACGCTGAGCGGCAGCGCGCCGGCGCCTGGGCGGTGCTGGCCCCGCGCGAGTCCCCGGCGACAGTGGTGGGCGTGCTCGGTCTCGGCCATATCGGCGGGCGCGTCGCCACTGCCTTCGCCGGACTGGGCTTCCCTGTGATCGGCTGGAGCCGAAGCCCGAAGGCGCTGCCGGGCATCGACTGCCGCCATGGCACGGCGGCGCTGCGGGAGCTGCTGGGGAGGTGCGATTTCGTCTGCTCGGTGCTGCCCTCGACGCCGGCCACCCGCGACCTCGCCGATGCGCGTTTCTTCGCGGCAATGAAGCCCGGGGCCATGCTGATCAATGTCGGACGGGGCGATCTGGTGGTCGAGGCGGACCTCGTCGCCGCCCTCGATTCCGGCCATCTCGCCGGAGCGGTGCTGGACGTGTTCCGGACCGAACCCCTTCCCGCCGGGCATCCGTTCTGGACACATTCGAAGATCACCGTCACCCCGCACGTCTCGGGCTGGCGGGTGACGGGCGGGCTGGAGACCGTCGCCGCGAACTACCGCCGCCTGATCGCGGGCGAGCCGCTCCTGAACGAGGTCGACCGGGCGGCGGGCTATTGACGCCTGGCCGCGGCGGTCGTCGACCGGCGCGGATGCTTGCCACCCGGCGGAATAACGCGCATTGGTCGGGCCTGAGCCGCGCGGAGCGCATCGAGCATGACCGACTGGCCCCATGACGCGGCCCTGCGCCGCCGGATCGCCGGCAACATCGCCGCATATTCCCGCGTGGCGGGGGCGGACACGGGCCTGAAGCCTGCCGCGGTGTCGATCGTGCTGGCGCCGGCGGACGGCGGCACCTGCCTGCTCCTGACCCGCCGGGCCCGCCGGCTGTCGCGGCATGCCGGGCAGTATGCGCTGCCGGGCGGGCGGGTCGATCCGGGCGAGGATGCGCTGACGGCGGCGCGGCGCGAGCTCGGCGAGGAACTCGGGATCGAGGCCGGGGCCGAGATGTTCCTCGGTGCGCTCGATGACCTGCCGACGTGGTCGGGCTATCTCGTGACCCCCTTCGTGGTCTGGCTCGGCGCCGAGGCCGAGCTGCGGCCCGCCCCGGACGAGATCGACAGGGTATTCCGGATCCCGCTCAAGGATCTCCATGCCGGGCGCGGGCGCGGCGGCAACCGGCGCGGGGCCGCCGGCGAAGGCGAGCCCGGCGTCTTTTCCCTCTTCATCCCGACCCTCGGCCACGACCTGTTCGCGCCGACTGCGGCGATCCTCGAACATTTCCGCGAGGTGGCGCTTGCGGGCCGGGCCACGCCCGTCGTCCGGTTCGGCGAGCCTGCTTTCGCGCGCAAGTGATCGGGCACGAGTGATTGGGCACGAGTGACGGAGCGAGCTATCTCGGTGCCGCCCTGACACGCCTTCCGGCCGGACCCCATCGCGAGCCGCAGCGGCTGCCGCAGCCGTCACAGCGCGGAAATTCCGCTTTCTCTGCTATATTCTCATTGATCTTGGGAAATTTTGACAGAGAATGCATATAAACAACGCGCCTCGTCGGGGAGACAATGCAGGATTTCGGGGCTGCATTCGGTCAGGCACTGACGCTGATCGGCTCGGCGGATGCGGATCTCGTCGAGATCATCGCGCTGAGCCTGCGCGTGACGTTCAGTGCGGTTGCCGTCGCCTGCCTGATCGGGCTGCCGGTCGGCGCGATCCTCGCGGTCGGCCGTTTTCCGGGGCGCACAGCGGTGGCCGTGCTGGTCAATGCGATGATGGGCCTGCCGCCGGTCGTCGTCGGACTCGGCGTGTACCTCATGCTGTCAGCGGCGGGTCCGTTCGGTGTGCTCCAGCTTCTCTATACGCCGACCGCGATGATCATAGCCCAGGTGATCCTGGTCACCCCGATCATTGCCGGGCTCACCCGCCAGGTCGTGCTCGACCTCCACAGCGAGTATGACGAGCTCCTGCGGATGCTCGGCACCTCGCTGATCGGCACCGTGCGCACCCTGCTCTGGGATGCCCGCTACTCGCTCCTGACCACGGCGCTTGCCGGACTCGGGCGGGCGCTGGCCGAGGTCGGGGCGGTGATCATCGTCGGCGGGAACATCAACCACGTCACCCGGACGATGACGACGGCGATCGCGCTCGAGACCGCAAAGGGCGAGCTGGCGCTGGCGCTCGGGCTCGGCATCATCCTGATCTCGCTGTCGATCATCATCAGCGCCGGCCTGATGGCCCTGCGCGCGATGGCCGTGCGGATGGCCTATGCGTGACATGGTGCGCAGCCCCGACCCCGGCGGCGCGCGCGCCAGCATCCTGCCGGTCGCGCTCGATGGCATCAGATTCGAGGTGCCGGGCAAGCGGCTGGTCGACGGGGTGACGCTCCGGCTCACTGCCGGCCCGCTCACCTGCATCATGGGGCCGAACGGCGCCGGCAAGAGCCTGCTGCTGCGGCTGATCGCCGGCCTGATCCGGCCGACCGGCGGGCGCATCGACTACGCTGGCGCCACGGCGCCGGGAAGGAACAGGATCGCCCTGGTCTTCCAGCGTCCGGTGCTGCTGCGCCGGTCGGTTGCGGCCAATCTCGACCATGCCCTGGCCAGCTACGGGGTGCCGCGCGCCGGGCGCCGCGGGCGGATTGCCGCCCTGCTTGCAGAAGCGCAGCTCGCACATCTCGCGAACAGCCCCGCCAGGGCGCTTTCGGGCGGCGAACAGCAGCGGCTGGCCATGATCCGGGCGCTCGCGGCCGGGCCCGACCTGCTGCTGCTCGACGAGCCGGCCGCCAGCCTCGACCCGCAGGCGACGGCTGCGATCGAGGCGATGATGCGGCGCGCGGCGGCGCGCGGGGTCAAGGTGGTGCTGGTGACCCATGACCGCGACCACGCGCGCCGCGTCGCCGACGAGGTGGTGTTCCTGCACCTTGGGCGCGTCAGCGAGCGCGCCGCGGCCGACCGGTTCTTCGACCGGCCGGGATCGCTTGAGGCCAGAGCCTACCTGGCCGGGCGACTGCTGATCTGACATCCATTCCGCGATAAGGGAGAGAAACGCATGTTGCATCGCCTCATATCCACCGGCGCGGCTGGTCTGCTCGCCCTTGGGCTCGGCCTCGCCGGCCCCGCCGCCGCGCAGGAGAACTTCATCGTCGTCCAGTCGACCACCTCGACCGAGAATTCCGGGCTGTTCGGCGCGCTGCTGCCCGCATTCAAGGAGAAGACCGGCACCGAGGTCCGGGTGGTCGCGGTCGGCACCGGCCAGGCGATCAAGAACGCGCAGAACTGCGATGGCGACGTGCTGCTGGTCCATGCCAAGGCCGCCGAGGAAACCTTCGTCGCCGAGGGCTACGGCGTGAGGCGCACCGACCTCATGTACAACGACTTCGTGATCGTCGGTCCGGCCGCCGACCCGGCCGGGATCGCCGGAACGAAGGACACCGCAGTGGCGCTCGCGAAAATCCAGGGTGCCGCCGCCCCCTTCGTCTCGCGCGGCGACGATTCGGGCACCCACAAGGCCGAACTCGCGCTCTGGAAGGCGGCCGGCATCGACCCGAAGGCCGCGAGCGGCTCATGGTATCGCGAGACCGGCTCCGGCATGGGCGCGACGCTGAACACCGCCGTCGGCATGGGCGCCTATGCGCTGACCGACCGGGCGACCTGGATCTCGTTCGGCAACAAGGGCGACTTCCAGATCGCGGTCGAAGGCGACGCGGTGCTGTTCAACCAGTACGGCGTGATCCTGGTGAACCCGGCCAGGTGCCCGAACGTGAAGGCCGTGCAGGGCCAGGCCTTTATCGACTGGCTCCTCTCCGATGATGGCCAGGCCGCCATCGCCGGCTATACGATCAACGGCCAGCAGCTGTTCTTCCCGAACGCGCCGCGCTGACCGGCTGACAGGGCGGCCCGAGCCCGGTCCTTCCCAGTCTCGGGGCAGGCCCGGGATGCGCCGCTCTCCCCCGGAGCGGCGCATCGCCTTTCCGGGGCCACCATCCGCGTGAGCGGCATCCTGCCCGTTGCCACCGGCGCCCGGCTGGCCTAGGTAGATCGCCATGTCGATCTGGCGCTATGCGAACCCGGCCGAGTTCATGCGCGTGACCGCACGCCTGCTGCCGCCGCTCTGGGCGGCCGCCGCGATCGTGCTGGCGGTCGGCCTCGGCTGGGCTCTGTTCGCCACGCCCGACGACTACAAGCAGGGCTCCACCGTCAGAATCCTCTTCATCCACGTCCCCGCCGCCATGCTGGCGATCAATACCTACGCGATCATGGCGGTCGCCTCGGGAGTGGGCATCGTCCGCCGTCACCATGTCAGCTTCCTCGTCGCCAAGGCCGCGGCACCGATCGGCGCCGCCTTCACGGCCATTGCGCTGATCACCGGCGCCGTCTGGGGCCAGCCGATGTGGGGCACCTGGTGGGTCTGGGACGCCCGGCTGACCTCGGTGCTGATCATGTTCTTCTTCTATCTCGGCTACATCGCGCTGTGGGAGACCATCGAGGAGCCGGAGAAGGCCGCCGACCTCTCCGGCGTGCTTTGCCTCGTCGGTGTGATCTTCGCGTTCCTGTCGCGCTACGCGGTCAATTTCTGGGCGACGCTGCACCAGGGCGCCTCCTTGAGCCTCGCCGAGGGGCAGCGCGTCGACGACGCCTTCCGCACGCCGCTCTACCTGATGATGATCGGCTTCTACCTGTTCTTCATCGCGCTCCTGCTGGTGCGCGCGCGCACCGAGATCCGTCTCCGTCGCGCCCGCTCGCTGCGGCTGCAGGGGGCCACCGCATGAGCTTCCTCGCGGATCAATACGCCGTCTATGTGCTCGCGGCCTACTTGGCCACGGCGGCGGTCCTCGGCTGGCTCCTGTGGTCGACGCTCGCCGCCAGCGCAAGGGCTCGCAGGGACCTCGCCGATGTCGAGAGGGATAGGGGGAGATGAGCGAGACGCCTCGGACCAACGGCGCCGACGAGCCGCCGGGCGGCTTCCGGCTCTGGATGCTGGTCCCGGCCCTCGGCGCCGCAGCCGTCCTGGCCGTGTTCCTGCTCGGGCTCCGTCGCGAGGATGGCGGGCGGCAGCTGCCCTCGGCCCTGATCGGCAAGCCGGCGCCGGAATTCGTACTGCCGCCGCTCCACGAGGGCCAGCGGGGTTTCTCCACCGCCGACCTGCGGGCGCCGGGAGTGAAGCTGGTGAACGTCTGGGCGAGCTGGTGCGTGCCCTGCCGGGCCGAGCATCCGAAACTCGCTGAGCTGGCCGCGATGGGCCTGACCATCCACGGCATCAATTACAAGGACACCGACGCGGCGGCTGACCGGTTCCTGCAGGAACTCGGCAATCCCTTCACCCTGATCGGCGCCGATCGCTCGGGCCGGGTCGGGATCGACTGGGGCGTCTATGGGGTGCCGGAGACCTTCGTGATCGATGGCGAGGGCAGGATCGTCTACAAACATGTCGGCCCCATCCAGGCGACGGACATCGCGAAGAAGATCCTGCCTGCGGTCGAGCAGGCGAAGGCGGCAGAATAGGCGCCGCAACGGCCGCTGCTGCGCGGGCCGCGCAGCTCGGGCCTGCGAACCGGGCCGGCATCCGCGCCTGCCGGCCGCGGCCCGGGCCGATTCGTGACCAGGCGCCGCCGGAGACGGGGTCAGGAACGGACCCAACACTTCGGGCGCGCCCGGGCAACGGCAACAATCGAGATTGAAAACCCAGAAAAAATGAGGCCTTCCTGTATCTTAAGCATGAATAGGGCCAAAAACCCACAATCCAATATAAGTATCAAATTGAAACTACTCTCCAAAGAGTTGATTTTTTCGTCAATTTTGCAACTATGTCTATTGGCGGTGTGGCGTTCCTTCTTGTTGCGTGGAGTAAATGTCGATGCGTGTCCGCATCAACCGACAGCCGAAATCATGCCCAGGCGCCCGAGGCAGGTTGCGCCAGTTCATTGCCCGGGATGACGATGGCGGCATCACCATCTTCGTCCTGACCCTGACCATCCTGCTCCTTGTCGCCGGGGGCATGGCGGTGGACTACCAGCGCTACGAGCTGGCGCGGGCGGATCTGCAGGATGCTCTCGACCGCGGCGTGCTCGCGGCGACGAACAGCAACCAGCTCTACGATCCGTCGGCCGAGCAGAGCGTCAGCGAGCAGGCCCGGGATGTGATCTCGGACTACATCGCCGCACGCAACTACCGGCCCGCCGGGCTGCAGATCGGGGCCGTGGTCAACGAGCTCGCCGGCGGACGGTCGATCGCCGCCTCCGCGACGGAGCCGCTCGACACGATCTTCCTCAGGATGATCGGCATCGACCGGATGAACGTCGTCGTCAACGCAACCGCCGTCCAGGCGACGCCGAAGCTCGAGATCACGGTGGTGCTCGACGTATCCGGATCGATGGGGTGGAACTCGACCTCGTCGCCCGGCCGGAAGATCGATCAGCTCAAGAGTGCCGCGAAGGAGTTCCTCGAGACCATCCTCGCGCCCGAGGTCGGTGCCCAGACCCTCATCACGATCGTGCCGTTCTCGCAGCAGGTGAACCTTCGGCGCGAGATGGCCGATCTCTACCGGCTGAACCGGCGCCACGACTTTTCGAGCTGCTTCGATTTCCACAGCCTCGACTTCGATACGGTCACGATGCCGACCCAGCCCGGCACCCCCTACATCCACGGTCAGCACTTCATCGAGAGCGGGTCGGGGTCGTCGCGCCTCTTCGGCTGCCCCAAGACCAACAACGCGATCACCCCGTTCTCGAACAACCTTGCCGCGCTCAGCGCCGCCGTCGATGCGCTGACCGTCGAGACCTGGACCACGACCTATGTCGGCGTGAAATGGGGGGCCGCCCTGCTCGATCCGACCTCGCGCCCCGTTGTCAACGCGATGATCGCCAACGGCACGCTCGGCGAGGAATTCGCCGGTTGGCCGAATGACTGGGACGACCCCTCGACACGCAAGATCGCCGTGGTGATGTCCGACGGCCAGAACACGCGGCTGAACGAGATCGTCGAGAGCCGGTACAGCCGGCACCCCGCCACCTACTGGAACGTGAATCCCCCCCGCAGCAACGAGAAGTACTCGGTGATCGACAACGAGCGGACCGGCGAGGGCGACCGTCTGCTGAAGGATATCTGCGACGAGATCAAGGCGGCCGGCGCCTCGACCATCTACACCATCGGGTTCGAGCTGGCGGGACAGCCCCGGGCCGAACAGGCGCTGGGCGATTGTGCGTCGTCGCCGTCCTCGTTCTACCTGGTGGACGGGGTCGAGATCTCCACTGCCTTCCGGAACATCGCCGACGAGATCGTGAACCTGAAGCTCACCCACTGAGCGCGGCCGCGGCGACGCGGCCGGAACGCAGGGATCGCGCGCCGACGCGGCGGATGCGAATCTTCCGGCACGGCCTGCGCGCGACCAGTCCCGGGCAGCGGGCCTGAGCGGGCGGCGCCGGCGCCGCCCGGCAGTCCGGCGGGCAGTCAGCGTTCCCCGACCTGGTGCCGCTTCAGCAGCGGGAACTGGCAGGCGAGGAACAGGAAGGTCAGCGGCAGGGTGCCGAAGGTCTTGAACGAGACCCAGAGCTCCGTGGTCTGGCTGCGCCAGACAGCCTCGTTGAGGGCTGCCATGGCAACAAAGAACAGCGCCCAGCGGCGGGTGAAGATCATCCATCCGGCATCGTCGATCGGCATCGCCGACTCCATCAGGTACTTGAGGTAGGACCGCCCCTGCATCAGCCCGAGGCCGAGGACGGCCGCAAAGGCGCCGTAGACCATGGTCGGCTTCATCTTGATGAAGGTCTCGTCCTGCAGCCACAGCGTCAGCCCGCCGAATACCGCCACCAGCACCGCGGTGATGACGGCCATGCGCGGCAGGTGCCGGGTCAGCCACCACGACACCGCGAGCGAAACGACGATTGCCACCATGAAGAAGGCGGTGGCGACGAACAGCGGGCCGCTCGTCCCGGACAACGCCTCGGCGCCAGTCAGCGGCTCGATCAGGCGCGCGACGGCGGGAAGCGCGAGCAGGTCGCCACCAAATCGGAAGCTCAGGAAGAACACGACCAGCGGCCCGATCTCGAGCATGAGCTTCAGGCCGGGCCTTTCGGTCCGCCGGGTCATGGCCGCTCTCCGGGCAAGGCGGGGCGCCGCATCAGCCGGCATCCTCCGCGGCACCGGTCAAGGCCCGGGCGAAGTCTGCGGGGTCGAAGGGGGCGAGGTCGTCGATCTTCTCGCCGACCCCGATGGCGTGGATCGGCAGGCCGAAGCGGTCGGCCAGAGCCACCAGGATGCCACCCTTCGCGGTGCCGTCGAGCTTGGTCATCACGAGGCCGGTGACGTCGGCGATCTTCCGGAAAATCTCGACTTGGGAAAGCGCGTTCTGACCCGTGGTCGCATCCAGCACCAGCACGGTGTTGTGCGGCGCGTCCGGGTCGCGTTTCCGGATGACGCGGACGATCTTGGCCAACTCCTCCATCAGGTCGGCCCGGTTCTGGAGGCGGCCCGCGGTGTCGACCAGCAGGATGTCGGCGCCCTCCGCCTCGGCCCGGGCCATGGCGTCGAAGGCGAGGCTCGCCGGGTCCGAGCCCTGCGGCGCCGTCATCACCGGCACGCCCGCCCGCTCGCCCCAGATCTGAAGCTGCTCGACAGCGGCCGCGCGGAAGGTGTCGCCGGCGGCGATCACCACCGTCTTGCCGGCGGCGCGGAGCTGGCTCGCAAGCTTGCCGATGGTGGTGGTCTTGCCCGAGCCGTTGACGCCCACCACCAGCACCACCTGCGGGCGACGCGGGTAGAGCGGCAGCGGCCGGGCGACCGGCTCGAGGATCCTCGCGATCTCGCCGGCGAGCGCCTGCTTGATCTCGCCGGTCGAGACCCGCCGCCCGAAGCGGCCCTCGGCCAGTCGCGCCGAGAGTTTCAGCGCCGTCTCGACCCCCATGTCGGCAGTGATCAGCAGTTCTTCGAGGCTTTCCAGCATCGCGTCGTCGAGCACGCGTTTCTTCTCTCCGCCCAGCACGCGGGTCAGTACCCCGGGCGCCCCGGACGCCGCCTCGACCGGGGTGTCCCCGCCCGCCTCGACGATGGCGTCGAGTCCCGCGTCGAGCTTCGACGAGGACTTGAACAGCCGGTCCCTGAGCTTCTTGAAGAACGACATCGAGCACCTTTCCAGATGCGCCCCAGATACCCCAGGACCGCCGGCATTGAAAGCCGTCCGGCTGTGGCGCCGAGTCGCGAGAGGTATCGCCGCTGAAGACCGTCCAAACAGTTGCTGCGGGCCCGCCTGCCAGCCCTCACGCAGCCGCGAGTCGGCTTTCCCGCACGCCGGCTATCGTCGTCCTCACGATCTCGCCCACCGGCCGGTCGGCGGCGAAGGCGACCTCGGCGAAGCCCTCGGTGCGGCCGAGGCGCGGCCGCTCCACCAGAACCGCGTGGGTTCGCCCCACCTGCGCCACGAGATGCGCGGCGACCCGTGCCTCGCCCGCGGCGCGAAGCCGCTGCGCCCGTTCGGCCCGGACCGCCTTCGGAACCTGCGGCATACGCGCCGCCGGGGTGCCCTTCCGCGCCGAATAGGGAAACACATGCAGCCAGGTCAGGCCGCAGTCCTCGACGAGCCTCAGTGTGTTCCCGAACTGCCCCTCGGTCTCGGTCGGGAAGCCGGCGATCAGGTCGGCGCCGAACACGATCTCCGGGCGGCGCGCGCGGATATCGGCGCAGAAGCGGATCGCGTCGTCGCGCAGGTGGCGGCGCTTCATCCGCTTCAGGATCAGGTCGTCGCCCGCCTGCAGGCTGAGGTGCAGATGCGGCATCAGCCGGGGCTCGGAGCCGATGGCGTCGACCAGCGCCGGATCGGCCTCGATCGAATCGATCGAGCTGATCCGGAGCCGCTTGAGATCGGGCACCAGCGTCAGGATGCGCTGCACCAGGTCGCCGAGCCGCGGCCGCGCCGGCAGGTCGGCGCCCCACGAGGTCAGGTCGACCCCGGTCAGCACCACCTCGTTGAAACCCCGCCCGGCCAGCCGCCGGATCTGCTCGACCACCACCCCGGCCGGGACCGAGCGCGATTTGCCGCGGCCATAGGGGATGATGCAGAAGGTGCAGCGGTGGTCGCAGCCGTTCTGCACCTGCACATAGGCGCGCGCGCGGGTGCCGAAGCCGTCGATCAGATGGCCCGCGGTCTCGGTCGCCGACATGATGTCGTCGACCATCACCGGCTCGGTCCCGCCGACGAAATCCGCGCTCCCGGCCAGCGCCGCCCAGGTCCCGGCCCGCATCTTCTCCAGATTGCCGATCACCTGGTCGACCTCGGGCATCGAGGCGAAGGTCTGCGGCTCGGTCTGGGCGGCGCAGCCGGTGACGATCAGCCGGGCCGAAGGGTTCTCGCGGCGGAGCTTCCTGATCTGCTGGCGCGCCTGCCGCACCGCCTCGGCGGTCACGGCGCAGGTATTGACCACGACCGCATCGCCGAGCCCGGCCTCGCGGGCGAGGTCGCCCATCGCCTGGCTCTCGTAGGCGTTGAGCCGGCAGCCGAAGGTGACGAAGCGGGGGGCGCTCATCCGGCGGTCTCGGCCAGGAAGCGCGGCGACAGGACGCCCTCGAACACATAGGACACCGGGCCGGTCATCAGCACATGCCCGTCCGGCCGCCACTCGATCTCCAGCGCCCCGCCATCGAGCTCTACCGTCACCCGGCGGCCGGTCAGCCCCTTGCGATGACCGGCCACGACGATGGCGCAGGAGGACGAGCCCGAGGCGAGCGTCAGCCCGGCACCGCGCTCCCAAACCCGGGCGCGCACGCGGTCGGGCGAGATCACCTGCACGAACTGGACATTGGTGCGCTCCGGAAACAGCGGATCGTGCTCGACCTCCGGCCCGCGCCTCTCGACCTCGACTGCGGCGAGGTCCTCGACGAAGTGCACGCAATGCGGGTTGCCCATGCTGACCGCGCCGGGGCTGCCCGGCAGCGGCAGCGCGACCGTGTCCGCCTCGCGGGCGAGCGGAATGTCGCGCCAGCCGGTATGGGCAGGCCCCATGTCGACCCGGATGCGCCCGTCCGCCAGCCGCTCGGCTGCCAGCACGCCGTTGCGGGAGAGGAGCGCCACCGCAGGCGAGCCGGATTCCTCCATCAGGAGGTCGGCGACGCAGCGCGTGCAGTTGCCGCAGGCCCCGGCAACCGATCCGTCCGAGTTCCAGAAGCTGACCCGGGCATGGGCGTTGCTGCCCCCGGGAGCATCGGAGATCACCGCGAGCTGATCGAAGCCGACGCCCCGGTGCCGGTCGCCGAGCGCCTTCGCCAGCGCCGGCGTCACCGGCCCGTCCGGCTGCGCACCGCCCGCGCCGCGCGCGTCGATGATCACGAAGTCGTTGCCCAGCCCGTGCATCTTCCGGAAGCGCAGGCCGGGAGACGCGTCTGCGGTCCGCCGGTCCATGGGGGCGGTATATAGCCCCGCAGGGAAGGACGCGCCAGTACGGCGAACGGCGCCGTGCGCCTCATCGGCCCGAGAGCGTGCGGCGCACCGCGTCCTTCCATCCGGCATAGGCAGCGTCGCGGGTGCCGGCGCCCATCCCCGGCTCGAACCGGCGTTCCAGTGCCCAGCTGCGGGCGAACTCCTCCGCCCCCGGCCAGACCCCGGCCCGCATTCCCGCCAGCCAGGCCGCCCCCAGCGCCGTGGTCTCCAGCACCTCGGGGCGGTCGACCGGCGCACCGATGATGTCAGCCAGAAACTGCATGGTCCAGTCGCTCGCGGTCATGCCGCCATCGACCCGGAGGATCGTGTCGGCGGCCGCTCCCATGTCGCCCGTCATCGCCTCGAGCAGGTCGCGGGTCTGGTAGCCGACGCTCTCGAGCGCCGCGCGAGCGATCTCGGCCGGGCCGGTGCCGCGCGTCAGCCCGAACATCGCGCCGCGGCACTCGGCGTCCCAGTAGGGCGCGCCGAGGCCCACGAAAGCCGGCACCAGATAGACCCGCTGCGCCGGATCGGCCTGCTCGGCCAGCTTCTGGGTCTCGGGCGCGCTGCCGATGATCTTCAGCCCGTCGCGCAGCCACTGCACCACCGCGCCGGCGACGAAGATCGAGCCTTCCAGCGCATAGGTCGGCTTGCCATCGAGCTGGTAGGCGATGGTGGTCAGAAGCCGGTTCTTCGACGCCACCGGGGTCTCCCCGGTGTTGAGCAGCGCGAAGCAGCCGGTGCCATAGGTCGATTTCATCATGCCGGGAGTGAAGCAGGCCTGCCCCACCGTCGCCGCCTGCTGGTCGCCGGCCACGCCGAGGATCGGGATCGCGCGGCCGAACAGCGCCGTCTCGGTCGTGCCGTAGTCGGCCGCCGAGTCGCGCACCTCGGGCAGCATCGCCATCGGCACGCCGATCAGCCGGCAGAGATCCTCGTCCCAGCGCCCCTCGCGGATGTTGTAGAGCATGGTGCGCGAGGCGTTGGTGGCGTCGGTGGCATGGACCCGGCCCCCGGTCAGCCGCCAGATCAGCCAGCAGTCGACCGTTCCGAACAAGAGCTCGCCCCGCGCGGCCTTCGCCCGCGCGCCCTCCACATGGTCGAGAATCCAGGCCGCCTTGGTGCCGGAGAAATAGGGATCGAGCAGAAGCCCGGTCCGCCCGGTCACTGTCGGCTCGTGGCCCTCCTGCCGCAGCCGCGCGCAGGTCGCGGCGGTGCGCCGGTCCTGCCAGACTATGGCGCGGTGCACAGCCTTGCCCGTGACCTTGTCCCAGACCACGGTGGTTTCCCGCTGGTTGGTGATGCCGATGGCGGCGATCCGTCCGGTCCGCGCCCCGGCCTGCGCGATGGCCCGCGCGATCGCCTCCTGGCAGGTCGCGAGCGTCGTCGCCCAGAGATCCTCCGGCTCGTGCTCGACCCAGCCCGAATCCGGAAAATGCTGGGGGAACTCCTGCTGCCCCACGGCGGCGATCCGCCGGTCGCCGCCGAACAGGATCGCCCGGCTCGACGTGGTGCCCTGGTCGATGGCGAGAATGTGGTCGGTCATGCGCGGCCCTCCTCGAACCGGCGGATCATCGCGGCTGCCGCTGTTCCGATCAAGCGCCGCGCCGGAACGCGCTTCAGAACGCCACCTGGTCGCCGCCCTTCAGCCCCAGCATGGCGCGGGCCTCGTCGGCGGTGGCGATCTCCAGCGACAGTTCCTCGAGGATGCGGCGGATCTTCGCTACCTGGGCCGCATTCGAGGGCGCGAGCGCGCCCTTGCCGAGATAGAGGCTGTCCTCGAGCCCGACCCGGACATTGGCGCCCATGGTCGCCGCCATGGTCAGGAACGGCATCTGATGGCGCCCCGCCGCCAGGATCGACCAGCGCCAGGCATCGCCGAACAGCTTGTCGGCGATCCGCTTCATGTGCATCACGTTCTCGGGGTCGGCGCCGATGCCGCCGAGGATGCCGAAGATCGTCTGCACGAAGAGCGGCGGCTTCACCAGCCCTCGCTCGAGGAAATGCGCCAGCGTGTAGAGGTGCCCCACATCGTAGCACTCGAACTCGAAGCGCACGCCGTGGCCCTCGCCGAGTTCCTTCAGGATGCGTTCGATGTCGCCGAAGGTGTTCCGGAAGATGAAATCGACCGACTTCTCCAGATGCTCGCGCTCCCAGGGGTGACGGAACTCCTTGTAACGGTTCAGCATCGGGAACAGTCCGAAGTTCATCGTTCCCATGTTGAGCGAGGTCATCTCCGGACTGGCCCTGACTGCCGCCGCGATGCGCTCGTCGACGCTCATGCCCTGGCCGCCGCCGGTGGTGATGTTCACCACCGCGTTGCATTGCTGCTTGATGCGCGGCAGGAATTCCATGAAGATGGCCGGATCTCCGGTCGGCCTGCCGGTCTCGGGGTCGCGGGCATGGAGGTGCAGGATTGCCGCCCCCGCCTCGGCCGCCGCCACGGCATCGGCGGCAATCTCGTCCGGCGTCACCGGCAGATGCGGCGACATGCTGGGCGTGTGGATCGAGCCCGTCACCGCGCAGGTGATGATCACCTTGTCCTGTGTCGCCATCCACCCCTCCCCTGATCTGCCGCGGCGTGGTCTGAGCCGAGTCTGATCACCGGAGCCGCTCCGGCGCAAGCATCGCCTTTTCGAGGCCCCGCGCCCGGAGATCGCCCGGCAGGTCGCCATCGACAACCAGACCCGCCGTGACGCGTCCGAGCGCCGGCGACGTCTGGATGCCGTAGCCGCCCTGACCCGCAAGCCAGAAGAACCCCTCTGCCTCCGGGTCGAATCCGGCCACCGGCGTCTTGTCGGCGACGAAACTCCGGAGCCCCGCCCACTTGCTCACGAGCCGCGTCACCCTGAGCCGTGTCGCGGTCTCGATCCGGTCGACGCCGATGGCGATGTCGATCTCCTCGGGCTGCGCGTCGCATGGCTCGGACGGCGTCTCGTCGGCGGGCGAGCCGAGGACGCGCCCCGCATCGGGCCGGAAGTAGAACTGCTCGTCGATGTCGATGGTGGCGGGCCACCCCGCCACATCCATCCCGGCCGGGGGGTCGAAGGTAAAGGCGGTGCGGCGCTTCGGCACCAGCCCCGCGGCGCGGACCCCCGCCAGTGCCGCCACGGCATCGCACCAGGCTCCGGCGGCATCGACCACCACCGGCGCCGCGAAGCGTCCCGCCGGGGTGTCCGCCTCCCAGGTCCCGCCCCTGCGCGACAGGGTGTCGACGCGGGCATTGACGACCAGCCTGCCGCCATGCGCCCTCAGCCCGCGCAGGAAACCGCCATGCAGCGCGTGGACATCGATGTCCATCGCTCCCGGCTCGAAGAGGGCGGCTGCCACGTAGCCCGGGTCGAGCGCCGGATTGAGCGCCACCGCCCCCGCCGCATCCAGCCGGCGCGGCGGCTCGGCCGCCACGGGCGCCTCGGCCAGGGCCCGCTCGAGCGCGCCGAGCTGGTCGGTTCGGGCAATGAACAGCGTGCCGCGCCGGGTCAGCAGCGGATGCTCGGCGAAGCCGTCCGGCGGGGTCTCGAAAAAGCTCCGCCCGGCCGAGGTCAGGCGCCGGATCGTCAGGTTGCCGTAGGTCTCGGTGAAGAGGGCTGCCGAGCGCCCGGTGGTGTGGTAGCCGGGCTGGCGCTCGCGCTCGAGCAGGATCACCCGCCCGTGCCGCGACAGCTCGAACGCCGCCGAGGCGCCGGCGATGCCGGCCCCGATCACGAGGAAATCGCAACCCTCCATCGGCTCCCCCCGGACGCCCGCCGCCCCTGCGAATCTACGCATGCGGCTTGTGTATTCGCGAATCCCGCGATTTAATGCCGTTTGCCTCCGGCCGGGCAAGCCCCGGCCGCACAATTGATAAGACCGTTGCAATGGCCCAATCGCACACTCAGGGAGGGTGCCCATGAAATCGACTGTGAGACTGATGCTGACCGCCTCCGTCGCCGCGCTCGCGCTCGGCGTCGGCGCCGCCTCGGCGGCCGACTGCCCGATCAAGATCGGCGCGCTCGCTCCTCTCTCCGCGCCCGGCACGGTGGTCGGCGGCGAGGCGATGCGCGACGCGATGCTGATCGCGGGCGAGGACATCAACGCCGCCGGCGGGGTGCTCGGCTGCCCGGTCGAGATCGTGGTCGGCGACACCGAAGGCCTGCCCGAGAAGGCGAAGGCGCTGATGGAGAAGCTGATCACCCAGGACGGCGTGGTCGCGGTCGGCGGCGGCTATCACAGCTCTGTCGGCGTCGCCTCGAAGGACATCGCCGATGCCCGCGGCATTCCGGTGGTCTTTGCCGAGACCTGGAACGACACCATCACCGGCGACAAGCAGAAATACATCTTCCGCATCGCGCCGCTCAGCTCCTGGGCCTCGTCGATGATCTGGAAGTATGCAGCGACCGTGCCGGGCGTGAAGAAGGTGGCGATCCTGACCGAGAACACCGACTACGGCATCCCGGCGGCGAAGGAGACGGCGGACGGCCTGACCTCGGCCGGCATCGAGTCGGTGACCTTCTCGGCCGACATCGGCAACCAGGACTTTGCCGGCATCGTCCAGCGGATCAAGGCCGAGAACCCGGATATGATCATCACGCTGGCGACCGGCGAGGCGGCCTACAACTTCACCCAGCAGGCGGCGGACGCCGGCATCGGGCCGCAGGACCTGCCGTTCCAGACCGGCCAGGACGCGCTCGAGAGCGGCGCCTTCTGGCGCAACGTGCCGGATGGCAAGTATGCGTTCATCCAGCGGATCGGCCTGCCCGAGAACCTGTTCAACGACAAGGCCAAGGCCTTTTCCGACAAGTACAAGGCCCGCACCGGCAAGGGCGCGGTCGAGAGCTATGCGATGGAGGGTTACGACTCGATCGCGGTCCTCGCCCAGGCGATCAGCGAGGCCGGCTCGACCGAGGGCGAGGCCATCGTCAACGCGCTGGAGAACATCAGCCACGAAGGCACGCTCGGCCGGATCTATTTCCCCTACGGCACCAAGAAGGATCCGAGCGTCGACGGCCATGGCAACGAGTGGTGGCACCAGTGGCCCGATGTGGCGCTGACCATGATCCAGTACCAGGAAGAGGGCCAGAACTCGGCCGACGCGCCGATCGTGTACCCGGACACCTACAAGACGGGTGATGCGGTCATCGTCGGCAAGTAGGCGGACTGGCATCCGTGCTGAAACCCTCGCCGGGGCGCGCCGCCCCGGCGAGCCTTCCGCAGACCGTGGGCATCCGCTCACCGACCGATGGGGCGGCGCTTGGACTATCCTGGCATCTTCTGGAGTGTCGTCGCCTGGATGATCCTCTGGGGCACGATCGGCAGCATCGTGACCCGGCGCCGGTATCTGGCCCGCGATCTCGACACGTCAAACACCGTGCTGCTGGGGGCAATGACCGGGGCCGCGACGGGGCCGGTCGGGCTGCTGCCGCTCTGGTGGCGAACCCCTGCGATCAGCACCGCGCTGCTGTTGGCGTCCGGAATGGCGGCCGTCGGGCTCTTCGTCGCTGCCTTCGCCTATGCCGACCCGGACAACGTCTGTGTGGCCAGCGGCTCCTTTGTGGCCTCGCAGATCACCAACGGCATCATCATCGGCATCATCTACGGCTTCATGGCGCTCGGCCTGACCCTGATCTTCTCGATCCTCGGCGTGGTCAGCTTCGCCCATGGCGAGTTCTACATGATCGGCGGAATGCTGGTCTACTACATGACCGCGGTCTGGTTCCCCGGCATCCCGCCGCTGGTCGCGATCCTGCTCGCCTGCGCCATGGTCTTCGTGTTCGGCGCGGTATTCGAGCGACTGTTCCTGACGCCGATGTATGAGGGCAAGATCGACCGGCCGGTCGAGTACGGCATCCTGATCACCTTCGGCCTTGCCTTCACGCTGCAGTATTTCGTGCAGGCGACCGCCGGGGCCAGCCCGGTCAAGACGCAGCGCTATTTCGACTTCCCGCGCCTCAGCATCCCCGCCGACGACCCCTGGCTGCTCAAGTCGACAAGCGGATCGCTGGAGCTCTTCGGCACCGTCTCGATCCCCAACCCGCGCCTGACCGCCGCGATCGCCTGCATCATGGTCCTGGTGAGCCTGATCTGGTTCCTGCGCCGCACCTGGACCGGCAAGGCGCTGCGCGCCGTCAGCCAGGACCGCGAGGCTGCCGCCATCGCCGGGATCAACCCGGACCGCATGAACATGCTCGCCTTTGCCATGGGCGCGATGATCGCGGCGCTGGCGGGGACCATGCTGGTGCAGGCCTTCTCGTGGCTGCCGCAGGTCGGCAACATCCCGGCGATGCGGTCCTTCGTCATCGTCGTCCTCGGCGGGCTCGGCTCGCTTCCCGGCGCCTTTATTGGCGGCATCATCGTAGGCCTGGTCGAAGCGGCCGGGACCGGGTGCATCCCCGATGCGCAAAAGGCAGCCTCCTATATCCCCGCCTACGGCATGGTCGTCCTGACGCTGACCCTGCTGCTTCGGCCCACCGGCCTGTTCGGGCGGCGCTTCGCCAGCGGCACGCACGGGAAGGTCTGATGCGCCAGCAGGTTCCATATCTCCTCGGCCTCGGCCTGATCGGGGTGCTGGTCGCCTTTCCCTTCGTCTACACGGGCGGCGACTACCCCTACATGATGCACATCATGATCACCGCCTTCTTCTACGCCATCCTGGCGGCGAGCTGGTCGATGCTGGCGGGCTATGCCGGGCAGTTCTCCTTCGGCCATATCGGCTTCATGGGCGTCGGCGCCTACACGGCAGCGCTGTTCAGCCACTACTTCTGGCTCGGCTCGGTGCCGACGGGGGTCTGCACCGAGTTCCAGGTCGGCAGCACCTGGCTGATCGTCGTCAACCCGATCGGGGTGACCTCCAGCACGCTGACGCAGGACTGCCTGCGCCAGGCGATCACGACCCTGGGCGACGCCTCGGCCTTCGCGCGCATGCCGGTCTGGCTCGGCATTGTCCTCGGCACGTTCGCAGGCGGTCTTTGCGGTTTCCTGATCGGCGTGCTGGTGCTGCGGCTGCGCGCCGCGTACCTGGCGCTGTTCACGCTGGGCTTTGCCGAGATTCTGAGGGCGACGATCAGCGCCGAGATCGAGATCACCCGCGGTCAGGCCGGAATCGAGCTGCCGGCGCTGTTCGAGAACGGGGTCACGATCTTCGGCCACACCTTCTCGCGCACCGACAAGCTGCCGCCCTACTTCGTGATGTTCGCGCTGCTCCTCGCCTGTCTGGCGATCCTCGCCTGGCTTGCCCGCTCGAGGTTCGGACTGTTCGTCCGGGCGCTGCGCGAGGACCAGGACGCCGCGGCGGCGCTCGGTGTCAATACCACCCGCTACAAGGTGCTGGTGTTCACGATCACCACGATGATGGCGGCAGCGGCCGGCGCGGTGCAGGCGCATTATGTCGGCATCATTTCGCCCAACAACCTGTTCCTCCTGCAGATGAGCCTGGTCGTCGCCATGGCGGTGATCGGCGGGGTCGAGAACTTCGTCGCCGCCGCCATCGGCGCCGTGATCATCGAGTTCGTCCTCGAACTCCTGCGCAACAGCTTCAACATCGGCGGCCATGTCGTCGACATGACGATCTGGCGGCTGGTGATCTTCGGCATCCTGCTGATGCTGACGCTGCGCTTCGCGCGGAACGGGCTGATCGCCCCGGTCATCGACCACTTCACCCGCGGGCACGTGGCGAAGGAGACGGTGGCGAAGCGGGTCGTCGCAGGCGAGGCGGAGGGTACGGGATGATCGAGCTTTCCGTGCGCAATCTGCAAATGCGCTTCGGCGGCAACCAAGTGCTGAAGGGCGTGTCCTTCGACGTGAACGGGGCCGAGCTGATCGGGCTGATCGGCCCGAACGGGGCCGGCAAGACGACGCTCACCAACATCCTCGACGGCGCGATCACGCCCAACAGCGGCACGGTCTACCTGAACGGTCAGCGCATCGACCAGCTCGACCCCTACCAGGTCGCGCGCGCGGGGCTCGGGCGGACCTTCCAGGTGACGCGCTCGTTCCGCCGCATGACCGTGCTCGAGAACCTCTACGTCCCGGCGCTGGCCATGGGCCGGCCCGAGGGGCGGGCTGCGATCCACGAAAAGGCCATGGGCGTGCTCGAATTCCTGACCATGGACCACCTCCGGAACGAGTTCGCCCAGGCCCTGTCCGGCGGCCAGCAGAAGCTCCTGGAGCTGGGCCGGCTCCTGATGCTTGACCCGGACGTGGTGATCCTCGACGAGCCCTTCGCGGGCGTGCACCCGAAGCTCATGGAGATCATCTACGCCTATATCCGGCGGGTGAATGCCGAGGGCAAGGCGATCATCGTCATCTCGCACCAGATGGACGCGATCTTCACGCTCAGCCAGCGCCTCCTCGTGCTGAACTTCGGCGAGCTGATCGCTGACGGTCCGCCCGACAGGGTGAAGCGCGACCCGGCCGTGATCGAGGCCTATCTCGGCGCCGACGAGAGCGATGGGGACGCGCCCGCCGCTCGACCGCAGGGGACCTGAAGAATGAGCATGCCGCACGACACCGACGCGGTCCTCGAGATGCAGGGCCTCTATGTCGGCTACTACAGGGATCTGAACATCCTGCAGAACCTCAACATCAAGGCCCGGCGCAACCGGATCACCGCCGTGCTCGGCGCGAACGGTGTCGGCAAGTCGACAGCGCTCAAGGCCGCCTTCGGCTTCCTCAAGCCGAACGCCGGCGAGATCCTGCTGGAAGGCGAGAGCATCCTCGATGTGCCGACCCACCGGCGCATCCTGAAGGGGCTGGCCTACATCCCGCAGCAGCCGGGCGTGTTCAAGGACATGTCGGTCGAGGAGAACCTCGAGCTCGGCGGCTGGACCTTCCGCCGCGACAGGAAGCAGGTGCGCGACAAGATCGAGGCCAATTACGAGCGCTTCCCGGTGCTGAAGGAGAAGCGCAGGCAGATCACCGGCGAGCTCTCGGGCGGCCAGCAGCGCATGGTCGAGATCGGGCGCACGCTGATGGCCGAGCCGAAGATGCTGCTGGTCGACGAGCCGACCGCCGGCCTCTCGAAGATGCTGGCCGAGGAGGTCTACGAGATGCTGACGCACCTGACCACGCGCGACAACCTCACCATCCTGATCGTCGACCAGGAGATCCGGCAGGCGCTGAAGATCGCCGACTACGTCTATGTGCTCGAGCTCGGGCGCAACAAGTTCGAGGGTCCGGCGGCCGAGTTCCACGACCTCGAGAAGGCGTTCTGGGTCGCGTGAGCGCGGCTGCGGGGTATGGAGCGGTCCCGGTCTTGACCCGGCGCCGCTGCAGGCGCATTGATGCCGCCGGAAGCGCGCGGGGCGCCGCATGAGCGACCAGCCGGCAGCTCGGACCGGCCGTTACGGCCTGGCCGCGACGGTCGGCAACGCGGCGCGTGGCATATCGACTCCGGAGGCAGACATGGCGGCCGAGGTGATCATCCGGCGGGCGGTGGAGGGCGATGTTGCCACCCTGCACCGGATGCTCGCCGCCCTCTCGGGCGAGATCGGCTACGGCGCCGCGTTCCGCGCCGACGAGGCGGGGCTCCGGCAATACGGTTTCGGCCCGCACCCCCTGTTCCGCGCCATCCTGGCCGAGGCGGAAGGCGCGGCGCTCGGCGCGGCTGTCTACTTCCCGGAGTTCTCGACCTTGCGAGGCCGGCCCGGCGTCTATCTGCAGGACCTCTACCTGATCCCCGCAGCCCGGGCCTCGGGCCTCGGGCGTCGGCTGCTGGGGGCCGTGGTGCGCGATGCGGCGGAATGGGGGGCGGCCTATCTTCGCCTCGCCGCCCATGAAGGCAACGAAGGCGCGCTGGCCTTCTACGAGCGGCTCGGGTTCCGGAGCGACCCGCGCGAGCAGCCGCTGTGGGTCGAAGGCCTGGCGCTCGGCGCACTGGGAGCCGTGGCATGAAGACGATCTACCATCCGGCGCAGCGGGCGCACGACCCCAGGCACTTCCTCTCCTCGGGCGCGCCGAAGCCGAATCCGGAGCAGCCTGCCCGCGTCGACGTGCTGCTCGGGGCGGTCAAGGCGCTCGGGCTCGCGGTGGAACAGCCGACCGACCACGGCCTCGGCCCGATCGCCGCGGTCCATACCGCCGAGTACATCCAGTTCCTCCGCACCATCCATGCCCGCTGGCAGCGCATCCCGGACGCCTCGCCCGAGGTGATCCCCAACGTCCACCCCGACCGGCGCACCGCCAGCTATCCGCGCTCGGCGGTCGGCCAGGCGGGTTATCACCAGGCCGACACCGCCTGCCCGATCTCGGCCGAAACCTGGAACTCGGCCTGCTGGAGCGCGCAGACCGCCGTTTCCGCCACCGACCTCGTGCTGGGCGGCACCGCCTCGGCCTATGCCCTCTGCCGCCCGCCGGGCCACCACGCCTTCGCCGACCTCGCCGGCGGCTTCTGCTTCCTCAACAACACTGCCATCGCCGCCGAGCGCGCGCTCCGCGCCGGGCGGCGACCGGCGATCCTCGACATCGATCTCCACCACGGCAACGGCACGCAGGGCATCTTCTATGCCCGCGGCGACGTGCTGACCGTCTCGATCCATGCCGACCCCAAGCGCTACTACCCGTTCTTCTGGGGCCATGCGCATGAGCGTGGCGAGGGCCCCGGCCTCGGTGCCAACCTGAACCTGCCGATCCCGCGGGGCACCGGCGACGACGGCTTCCTCGAGGCGCTGGTGCCGGCGCTCGAGCGCATCCGCTGCTTCGGCGCCGATTTCCTGGTGGTGGCGCTCGGCCTCGACGCCTTCGCGGGCGACCCATTCGGCGGCCTCGCCGTCACCACGCCCGGATTCGCCCGCATCGCCCGCGCCATCGCCGGGCTTGCCCTGCCAAGCGTGATCGTGCAGGAGGGCGGTTATCTCTGCCCCGAACTCGGCGACAACCTCCGGAGCTTCCTCGGCGGATTCCGTGAGGCCCACGCGCCGGGCTGACAGTCGGCGAGGGAGGACCGCATGACCGCAACCGACGGAACGATCGCAGCCCGCCGCCGGTGGCTGAAGCAGCGCGTGCAGCGCCGCGACGCGCTCCTGGTGCCGGGCGCCGGCAATGCGCTGACCGCGCGGGTGATCCAGGACGCGGGCTTCGAGGCCGCCTATGTCACCGGCGCCGGCATCGCCAATACCTGGCTCGGGGCGCCGGACGTCGGCCTCGTGACCATGACCGAGCTTGCCAACACCACCGCCGCCATCGCCGAGATCTGCTCCCTGCCGCTCATCGTCGACATGGACACAGGGTTCGGCAATGCGGTGAACACCTACCGGACCATCCGGGTGCTCGAGCGCGCCGGGGCGGCCGCGGTGCAGATCGAGGACCAGGATTTCCCCAAGAAATGCGGCCACTTCGCCGGCAAGGCCGTGATCCCGGCGGCCGAGATGTGCGCCAAGGTCCGCGCCGCCGCGGATGCCCGCGAGGACGCGAATTTCCTGATCATCGCCCGCACCGATGCCCGTGCCGTCGAAGGGCTCGACGCCGCCCTGGAGCGGGCCGAGCGCTTCATCGAGGCCGGCGCCGACCTCACCTTCGTCGAGGCCCCGGTCTCGGTCGAGGAGATGCGCGCGATCACCGCGCGCCTCGCCGCGCCGCAGGTCGCCAACATGGTCGTCGGGGGCAGGACCCCGCTCCTGCCCCAACCCGAGCTTGCCGGGATCGGCTTCGCGCTGGTGCTCTACGCCAACACCGCCCTGCAGGCCGCGATGAAGGCGATGAGCGACGCCCTCGCCGCGCTGAAGCGCGACGGCGGGGTCCATAACGTGCTCGGCCAGCTGGCGGGTTTCGGCGAGCGCCAGCGGCTGGTCGACAAGGACTTCTTCGACGCGCTCGAGAGAAAATATGCGGTGGAGTGAGACGCCTACCTCCGCGCGAGCACTGTCCCCAGCGCCATCGCCACGGCCGCCTGGGTCGGCTCGATGACGGGCGCCCCGAGCACGTCCTCCAGGGGCGCCCGGTGCCGGGCCATCCCGGCGCAGCCGAGCACGATGGCGTCGGCGCCATCCTCGCGAAGCTGACGGCCGACCTCGGTGAGCCGCTCCAGCGTCCTGTTGCCCCGCGCCGTCTCGTCCACGGTCATGTTCAGCGGCCGCTCGGCAACCACCCGGTCCAGCACCCCCATCCGCCGCATGTAGCGCCGGTGCCGGGCCACCGAGGGTTCGGCGACCGCGATGATCCCCACCCGGTCGCCCCGCGCGAGCGCGGTCAGGAGCCCGCTTTCCTGGATGCCGAAGACCGGCGCCTTCGCCACCGAGCGGCAGGCATCGATGCCGGGGTCCGAATAGCAGGCGATCACGAAGGCGGCGGCATCCGCCCGCCGCTTCACCAGGTGGACGAGCGCCAGCACCACGCTTTCGGCATCGACCTGGCTCTCGATCCCGAACGGGCCCTCGGACAGCGTCAGGCACTCGATCTCCGGCCCGCCGGGAAAGCGGAAGCCCGCCAGCGCCTCGTTCAGCCCGGCCGTCACCGCCTCGTTGGAGTTCGGGTTGACGACGATGATGGGTCCATGTGTCACGGTGCTATCCTCGCTCCGAAGTTCCGCTCCGGGTCCAGCTCCGGTGCCCGATAGCCGGGGATGCCGGTGAGGTCGATGGGCTTGCGTGCGACGAACCTGCCGTCACCGGGTCTCGCGATCAGCTTGCCACCATCGACCACCCGCCGCCCCCGGCTCAGCACCGTGACCGGCCAGCCCCTCAGCTTGCGTCCCTCGAAGGGGTTGTAGTCCATCGCGTCGTGCATCGCGCCCGCAACCCGCACCTCGCCCGGATCCCAGATCGCGATATCCGCGTCCGAGCCGATGGCGATGGTGCCCTTGGCCGGGTGCAGCCCGTAGAGCTTCGCCGCGTTGGTCGAGGACAGTGCCACGAACTGGTTGAGCGTGATCCGCCCGGTGCCGACACCCTCGGAGAACAAGAGCGGCAGACGCATCTCGATCCCCGGCATGCCGTTGGCGATCCGGCTGAAGGGCGCGTCCTGCCCGGCGTGGAACTTGCCCGACTGGTCGAACCGGTAGGGCGCATGGTCCGACGAGACCAGCGACAGCGTGCCCGCCTGCACCGACCGCCACAACGCCTCCTGGGTCGGCCGGTCGCGCAGGGGCGGCGAGCAGATGTACTTGGCCCCCTCCCGCCCCGGCCGGTCGAGGTCGTCCGCCGTCAGGAACAGGTATTGCGGGCAGGTCTCGCCGAAGATCTTCGCCCCCTCGGCCCGCGCCCTGCGCACGATCTCGGCCCCGCCGGGCGTCGAGACATGCACGATCAGCAACGGAGCGTCGACGAAGCGGGCCAGCGTCACCGCCCGGTTGATCGCCTCCTCCTCGGCGAGCGCCGGGCGGCTCGGCGCATGGTAGCGCGGCTCCGCATGGCCCGCGGCGATCAGCCGCTCGGTCATCCAGGCGATCATGTCGTTGTTCTCGGCATGCACCATGGTCAGCGCGCCATGCGTCCTGGCGCAGGTCAGGATGTCGAGGAACTGCCGGTCGTCGATCCGGCTCAGGGGATAGGTCATGAAGACCTTGAACGAGGTGATCCCCCGGGCGAAGGCCTCCGGCAGCTCGGTCTTCAGCGCGAGTTCGGTCGGGTCGGTCACGATCAGGTGGTAGGAATAGTCGATGACCGATTTCGGCGCCGCCCGGCTGTCGTAGAGCGCGACGGTCTCGCGGATGGTCTTGCCCCGGTGCTGGGCGGCGAAGGGGATGAAGCAGGAATTGCCGCCGAAGGCCGCCGAGACCGAGCCGGTGCGGTAGTCGTCGGCGGCCATCAGCCCCATGCCCGACTCCTGCTCGATATGGCAATGCGCCTCGATCCCGCCGGGCAGGACCAGTTTCCCGGTCGCGTCGATCACGTCGCCGTCGCTGTCGATCGCCTCGGCCAGCGCAACGATCCGGCCGCCGCGGATCCCGACATCGGCGCGGAACGTGTCGGTCGCGGTCGCCACCGTGCCGCCGCAGATGACGAGGTCGTAGCCTGTCACGGGTTCCCTCCCCTCATGCCGGCATCGCTTCCGGCGCAGTGCCGGCGGCCTGCAGCCGGCGCTCCAGCCGTTCGATGAGCCGCGTCAGTTCCGCCTGGTCCGTGTCCGAGAGGCCCGGCCCCGGCGCGCGCGTCCGGGCCGAGGCGATCACGCCGCGCCGGCGCAGCACCTCCTTGCGGATGGCGAGGCCAAGCCCCGGCTGCTGCTCGTGGCGCACCAGCGGCAGGAACGCATCGAACAGATCCTCGGCCGCGTCGGTCTGCCCGCCACGCCACAGCGCCACCACCCGCACCAGCATCTCGGGGTAAGCGAAGCCGGTCATCGCCCCGTCGGCGCCGCGGGCCAGTTCCTGCGGCAGATAGAGCCCGCCATTGCCGGTCAGGATAGACATGCGGGGGTTGCCCTCGCGCACCTGCGAGAGCTTGGCGAGCCCCGGGCAGTCCTCGTGCTTCAGCATCACGATCTGCGGCAGGTCGCGGGTCAGCTTCAGGATCGTTGCCGCCGAGACCTGCACCCCGGTCGCCTGCGGATAGTCCTGGAAGCAGACCGGCACCTCTGGCCCAAGCGCGGCGCAGAGCTGGGCGAAGTATCCCGTCACCCGCTCCTCGGTGCCAAGCCCCGCCATCGGCGCCACCATCACCCCCGCCGCCCCGGCGTCCATCGCAACCAAGGCGAGCCGCGCCAGGTTGTCGAGCCCGGCCGCTGACACCCCCACCACCACCGGCACCCGGCCGGCGACCCGGCCGAGCACATGGCGCACCAAGCCCTCCGCCTCGCCGGTCGAGAGCTTCTGCGCCTCGCCCATCATGCCGAAGATCGTGATCCCGCTCACCCCGTGGCCGATGTAGAACTCGACCAGCCGGTCCATGCTCGCGAGGTCGATGGCGCCGTCCCCGGCGAAGGGCGTCGCCGAGATGATGAAGACGCCGTGGGTGTTGCGGTCGATCCGGCTCACCCCGGCCTCCCGTCCGGATAGATCACCCCGGTCTGGCCGGTGATCCGCCCGTAATGCTCGATCCTGCGGTGCCGCTTGAAGTCGAAGATCGTCGCCTTGCCGAAACCGCAGGCGTCCATGTCGCAGGCATGGACGATCAGCTCATCCCCCTCGGTCGCGGCCCGCGCCACCACATGGCCGTCCGGGTTGACGATGATCGAGCCGGCGATCATGGGATGCCCGTCCTCCGAGCCCGCCTTGGCCACCCCCACCACCCAGGCCGAGTTCTGGTAGGCACCCGCCTGCATCGAGAGATCGGAATGGAACTGCCGCATCGCCGGGCCTTCCTCGGGTCTCTGCGCGTTGACCGAGGGCGTGTTGTAGCCGAGCAGGATCAGCTCCGCCCCCTGCAGCCCCAGCTCGCGATAGGCCTCGGGCCAGCGCCGGTCGTTGCAGATCAGCATGCCCATCCAGGCGTCCAGGTTGCGCCAGACCGGAAAGCCGAGGTCGCCCGGTTCGAAATAGCGCTTCTCCAGGTGCTGGAAACTGCGCTTCGGGTCGAACTCCGAATGCCCCGGCAGGTGCACCTTGCGGTACTTGCCGACGATCCGCGCCTGCCGGTCGGTCAGGATCTGGGTGTTGTAATGGTGCCCGTCCGGCGTCAGCTCGGCATAACCGAGCGAAAGCGCGACGCCGCAGTCCCGAGCCCGGTCGAACAGCGGCCGCGTTGCCGGGTTCGGCATCTCGCGCTCGAACCAGCGGTCGACCTCGGCCTGGTCCTCCATGTACCAGCGCGGGAAGAAGGTGGTCAGGCAGAGCTCCGGATAGACCACCAGCGTGCAGCCCGCCGCTCTCGCCTGTTCCAGCAGGTCGAGCATCCGGGCCATGACCTGCGCGCGGCCTTCGTCCCTCTGGATCGGCCCCATCTGGGCCGCGCCGATCACGATCTCGCGCATGCCTGCCTCCCGTCTGGACCGTCGGAGCATGGGGCAGCAATCCGCCGGCGTCCAGACGGACGGCGCGATCCTGCGGCTATTTCGCCCCCTCGCGCAGCACCAGCCAGATCAGCGCCGCGGCGGCGAGCGACACCAGCGGGATCGCGCCGAGATTGACCGCCTGCCAGCCGAGCCCGGCCATCAGGGCGCCCGAGCTCAGCGAGGCGAGCGTCACCATTCCCATCACCAGGAAATCGTTCAGTCCCTGGACCCGGGCCTGCTCCTCGGGCCGGTGCGCGCCAGCCAGCATCGTTGTCGCGCCGATGAAGCCGAAGTTCCAGCCGACGCCGATCAGGACCAGCGCGACGGTGAAATGATGCAGCTCGATCCCGGAGAGCGCCACCATCGCGCCGCCGAGCAGGATGGCGAGGCCGGCCGCGATGATCCGCGGCGAGCGGAACCGGGCGATGAGGTGGCCGGTGAAGAAGCTGGGCGCGAACATGGCCAGCACGTGCGCACGGACCACGCCGGCGGCATCGCCGGTCTCGAATCCGCAGCTGATCATCGCCAGCGGCGTCGAGGTCATCACCAGGTTCATCAGCGCATAGGACACCATGGCGCAGAGCATGGCCACGACGACGCGCCGCTGGCCGAGGATCTCGCGCCAGGGCCGGCTGGCATGCTGTCCCTGGCGCCGCGGTCCGCTGGCCGGCTTCGGGATATCGAGCAGGAGCAGCGGCAGCGCGCCGGCAAGGTTGAGCCAGACCATCGCCCGGTAGGCCCCCGCATAGGGCACGGGCTCCATGGCATCCTTGAACCACACCACGAGCTGCGGCCCGAGAACTGCGGCAATGAGACCGCCGGCGAGAACCCACGAGATCGCCTTGGGCCGGAAGTCGCGCGAGGCGGTGTCGGCGGCGGCGAAGCGGTAGAAATTGTGCGCCGACATGTAGACGCCGGTGACGAGCGCGCCGGCGAGCAGCATGTGGAAGCTGCCGCCGATCACCGCCTGGGCCGAGAGCGCGCCGCCGGCGGCCCCGGCAGCGGCACCGGTCAGGAAGCCGGCGCGCCGGCCGTGCCGGGCCATCAGCCAGGCCATCGCCGGGGCGGAGATCATGGCGCCGAGCACGATCATCGAGATCGGCAGCGTCGCCAGCGCCTTGTTCTCGGCCAGCAGCCGGCCGGCGAGGCCGCCGAGAATGAAGTGCACCGTCATCTGCGCGCCAAGGACCGCCTGCGCCCAGACCAGGAACGGCAGCGCCCGTCGGGCACGGTCGTCATCGACCAGAGGCGCGGAGATGGCGTCGGACATCGGGAGTTCTCAGCCTGGGACAGGACGCTATAGAGACCGGGCCGGCCCAGCGTCAAACCCTGATTTCGGCGGGCCGCCGCTACAGTTCGGCAATCAGCAGGGCGGCGATCGACCACATCACGAAGGCGATCGCGATGTCGAGCACCATCCAGGCGCGCGGCCGGGCGAAGGTTGGCGCCAGCATGCGGGCCCCGTAGCCGAGGCAGAAGAAGAACAGGAACTCGGCGCTGATCGCCCCGAGCGCGAAGGCCGCCTTGGCCTCAAGACCGTCGAACCCGGTCGACACGGCGCCTAACAGCCCGACCGTGTCGAGATAGGCATGCGGGTTCAGCCAGGTCACCGCGAGCGCGGTCATCACCGCCCGCTGCAGCGATCCATCCGGCTGCGCGGACGCCTGGAGCGCACCCGGATTCAGCGCGCGGCGCATGCTCATCGCGCCGTAGACGACCAGGAATGCGGCGCCGGCGAGGGTAAGGAGGTGGAGCGCGTCGGGGAACGCGGCGCCGATCGAGCCAATTCCGACGACCCCGGTGACGATCAGAACGGCGTCGGACAGCGCGCAGATCAGGCAGACCCAGAACACATGCTCACGCCTCAGACCCTGCTGCAGGACGAAGGCGTTCTGGGCGCCGATGGCGAGGATGAGGGACAGTCCCGTTGCAAATCCGGTCGCGGCAGCAGTCAGCATGATCAATCCGAATTTGCCATCTCAATCATATCATCCGGAGCGTAAATCGTTAACTGCGCGTTTAAAAGTTAATAATGTCTTAACAACTCCTGGCATCACTTTTTGTCAAATTTTCGTGACTCCGCGCGCGCCCGGGGTCACCCCGGCGCGCCCGAGGGTGAATTGCGCGCCGGTGCCGGGTGGCGTGCCCGACGCGGTCTGTCACTGGCAATACGCGGTCGGCCGGCGAGCGCCAGTGGCCCGGTGCACCGCTCTGGAGGCTTGCGAAGCTTCTGATCAGAATATGCTTTTCGGCGCGGCCCGGCTGCCGCGATGCCAGCGCTGCGCTGCTTCCGCGGCGTGTCCCCGGTGCTCGGGCGATCCGGGCGTGGCGAGAGACTGCGGCCGCCGCCCGGTCACTCGGGCGGCCGTTCCGATCTCGCCTTTGGCGCAGGGCACCTCGCTCGCAGCGTGCGCGGATATTCACATGCACTCGGTGCGCAATATTGTTTATTTATTTATCTTATGCTATATTAGCAATTCTGTTATTGGAATCCCTGTCACTGTTCGGTCGGAGCCTCGTCGGAATACAAGGGGACCGGGCGGTTACCGCCCAGCGAACTCCCGCCCCGGACGGCCGCTGGGCCGCCCGGAAGTCGATGATGATTGATGCAGGGCCCGGCACCATCGCCGCACCGACCGGCGCACTCACGATGTCAGCGCCGATTGCACCGCCGCGCGCACGCGGCCGAAGGCCGTCTCTGCCGGATGCTTCGGCCCCCCGGCATGCGCGCGGTAGTCGGGATCCGCAAGCATGGCCTCGTGGCAGGCCTCGAGATGCTGCGTGGGCACCTGCGGAAACAGGTGGTGAACGAGATGGAAGCAGTCGTTTCGCGGAAACAGCACCGCGCGCAGCAGCCTGGGCGCCCGGAAATTCCGCGACGCGTCCAGTTCTTCGCCTGCGCTCACGATGCCGGCATGATCGATACAGTCCGTCCAGTAGTTGATCGACGGATAGATCCAGACGAAGGGCAGCCAAACCAGCAGAAGCGCCGCCAGCGGATCGACAAGGAGGAAGGCGACCGCAGCGGCGATCAGGCCGATCTTCATGGCACGGAATCCCGCCCCGTCCCGGCCGGACAGGTTCGCTCGCAGATAGTATGGCAGATGAAGGCCGAGAAGCGGCCGCACGACGTGCCGCAGGACCGTGCGCGGCGTGAGCGGCTCCTCGAGATGCAGGTCCCGGATACCCTGCAGATCCATGTCCTGGTCGTAGTCGCCGAGATGGGCGTGATGCGTGATGTGCTCGTCGCGGTAGTCGGAGAACGATCCGAGGACCATCGCGGCGCAGAAGCTGCCAAATCTCGCGTTGTCCTCGCGGCGCTGGGTGAAGGCGAAATGCGAGCATTCGTGCACGATGTTGTTGAAACCCCTCAGCCTGGTCGCGATGAAGAGCGCCAGCAGGCCGAGGAGCAGGCCGGAAGCAGGTGTCAGGGGCCGCTGCAGCTCATGGAAGCCGATGCCGATCGCCACCGCCACCTGCACGACATATGAAGCGACGATGAACAGCGAGACACGGCGCGAGTGTACGCTCAGCCCCCGAAATTGCTTGACGAATCTCTGCCGTACAGCTTGTCCAGACATTGTGCCAGCTCCTTATTTTTGTGGTGTGAATCCAGTTAAGCGACAACTTTGGGTTGTAGAAATGAAAGTAACAGATTGTTCATTAGGGAACTTTATTCATTTATTAGATAGACTAATATTAAAGCGCCAAAAACCACCCGTTTCGCGAGAATCCACTAAAAATCTTGCAGATTCGCGGCGCCGACCCCAGAGTCGGAATAAGTCTGGCTTATCTGGAGCATGATCCAAGGATGCAGTTCGACTATCCCCTGCTGGAAGCGCTTGCCGCCGTGGTGCGGGAGGGAACCTTCGACGCGGCCGCGCGGTCGCTGAACATCACGCAGTCCGCCGTGAGCCAGCGGGTGAAGCTCCTCGAGGAGAAGTCCGGTGCGGTGCTGATCGTCCGTGGCAGGCCCTGCGTGGCGACCGAGTTCGGACAGCAACTCTACCGCCACATCGAGCAGGTCCAGCTCCTGGAGAGCGACCTGCGCAAGAACCTGAGCTCGATCAACGTCCCCGTGACGGGGCGCCCCGCCATAATCCGGATCGCCGTCAACCGCGACAGCCTTGCTTCATGGTTTCCCGAGGTCATCCGCCGCGCCGGAACCGAACTGAAGCTCCATCTCGACATCATTCCCGACGACGAGGAACACACCGCCGAGCGCCTGCGGAGCGGCGAGGCCCTGGCGGCGGTCACGGCCGAGGTCAATCCGCTTCACGGCTTCCGTCGCATCTCGCTCGGCGCGATCGAGTACATCGCCATCGCGAGCCCCAAGTTCATCTCGCAGCATCTCGCGTCGGGAGTCACGCTCGAGGCGCTCGGCAGTGCCTCGAATCTCGTGGTCGATCGCAAGGACCTGCTGCCGCAGCAGTGGCTCCTGAACGCCTTTGGCGAGGCGACGGCACTGATCGGCCACTGGGTGCCGTCGCTGTCCGGCTATCTTGCCTGCTGCCTCAACGGCACCGGCTGGGGGATGATGCCGCGCATCTCCGTGTCCCGGCACCTCGATGAAGGGTCGCTGGTCGAGCTGATCCCCGGCACGCCGGTCATCGTCCCGCTCTACTGGCAGTCGAGCGGCCCGGGAAGCGAGATCATGAAAGTCCTCTCGACGATCGTCTCGGACGTCGCCCGGAGATACCTGCTGCCGAGCCCCGAGCAGGCGATCGCCGGCGGCCGCACAACGCCGCAGGCGGGCTGAGCGGGCGCGCCGCTCCCGGTCGTCCGGCATCGGATGCCCCGCC
Source organism: Limibaculum sp. (assembly GCA_039805905.1). Classification (GTDB taxonomy): domain Bacteria; phylum Pseudomonadota; class Alphaproteobacteria; order Rhodobacterales; family Rhodobacteraceae; genus Thermohalobaculum. The sequence continues at coordinate 85,239 of JBDIVM010000003.1, forward strand.
GAATGGCTTCCGGCCGGTCAGGCCGCGCTGCGCCTCTGTCGTGCATCCGCGCGATCCGCCAGCCCGGGCCTGAGCCGCACCCCGTGACCCGGCGCGTCTGCCGGACCGACCGTTCCCGCGGCGACATCCGGAAGGCCGTCGGCAAGCTCCCGGTACCATCCGCTGTAGAAGGCGCGGACGCATTCCTGGATCAGCGCGTTCGCCGCGTGGACCGAGAGGTGACACGAGGCGGCCCAGGTGACGGGCCCGGTGCAGTCATGGGGCGCGACCGGCAGGTCCGCCGCCTCGGCGAGCGCGGCGATGGCCCTGGCCTCGGTGATGCCGCCGCACCAGGCGAGGTCGAGCATCACCACGTCCACCGCCCGCGCCTCGATCAGGCTCAGGAATTGCCGCCGGGTCGCGAGTGTCTCCGAGGCCGTCACCCGCATCGGCACCTGCCGGCGGAGGTCGGCCAGCGCGCCGAAGCTCGACATCTGGATCGGATCCTCGACCCAGTAGACTCCGTAGGGTGCCACGGCCCGGGCGATCTCGGCGGCCGCCGGGGCAGACCAGAGCGAGTGCAGCTCGAGCATGATCTGCATCCGCTCGCCCACCGCGCCGCGGATCTGCCGGAACGGCTCGCAGCCCCGCGCGAGCTCGGCCGGCCTGATGGCCATGCCCTGGCTCGCTTCCGCATAGGCGTCGAAGGGCCAGATCTTCAGCGCCGTGAAGCCCTCGTCCAGCAGGCTCTGCGCCAGCGGCCCCGCGTCGGTCAGGAAGGCATCGAGGTCCTCATAGGGCCCGCCGCGGTCCCGACCCAGCCCCCAGTTGCCCGTATTCTGGCCCCGTGCGGCGCGGATGTAGCGGTAGCCGGCGCAGGTCTTATAGGCCCGGATCCGCTCGCGGCACCGTCCTCCCAGCAGCCGCCAGAGTGGCTCGCCGGTCTGCCGCCCCAGAGATCCCAGAGCGCGATGTCGACGTCTGAATTGCCGCGCATCTCGACTCCGGGCGGCTGGTGGCCGACATAGGGCCTCAGCCGCCCGCGCAGCTCCTCGGGCCCCGAGATCTCGCGGCCGACCAGCTCCGGAGCCGCGGTTTCGTGCAGATAGGCCTCGACTGCTTCGGCGCCGAAGAAGGTCTCGCCGACGCCGCTGTTCCCGTCCGCGTCCTCCACCGTCACCCAGATGAGGTTCGCGAACTCCTCGAGCCGCAGCGCCTCTATGGCAGCGATGATCATCAACACCTCCCGGGGCGCGGGTCCCGGCCCGATGCTTGCGCGCGAGCGGCGGCATTGCAGGCGGCGCGTGGCCGCCTTGCCGCTTGACCCACTGCTCCCGCGCGCCTAGGGTCCGCGCCGCCGGAACGGGCGGGTAGCTCAGTGGTAGAGCAGCTGACTTTTAATCAGCTGGTCGCGGGTTCGATCCCCGCCCCGCTCACCAGATAAAACAAGGGCTTAGGTGGAAACGCCTGAGCCCTTTTTCCTTCCGGGGTAACGTCTGGGGTAACAGCGGCCTCGCTTCACCCGCCGGGCCAAAAAAAGCCCCCGGCGGGGAACTGGGGGCAGGTGGCGCCGGGTCGAGGGGTCAAACACGGCGCGGGCGAAAAACGTCAGGTCATCGCGGGACGGGCTCCTATCCCCAAGCTACTCCCACCCGCCCCAATCTGCCGCGCGGGCCGTCGGCGGCATCGTGCAAGCCAAGCTCTACGAGAAGCAGCACTCATTGACCCAAGAAGGCGATAACGGCCGAGGCGAGACGCACACCAACACCGTGAGGGCTACTTCTCGATCTTCAAGCGCGGCATAAAGGGCGTATTTCAGCACTGTGCCAAGCGCCACCTGCACCGCTACGTGGCCGAGTATGAGTTCCGCTACAACAACCGCTCGGCCAATTGGGTTGATGATCAGGAGCGCGGCCGGATTGCACTTGAGGGCGCTCGCGGTAAGCGTCTGAAATATCAACAGTCTAGTGCGATCTAAGGATCGTAAGTGATTGAGACTCTTGCGATTCGACGTGATTTGCGCTATGTAAGAAATGCCGCGGGCAGCGAAGCCACACTAGTATTTGGTGTGCCGGATAAAGTCTCCGGACGGGCGAGAGCCCTAGCGCCCGCGGCCCCCCATCCTGAACTGCCAAATATCAAAATGAGGCACCTGTGGCGGCGTTCGTTCTCCGATAGATCGAACGGGGCATTCGCGCTGTAGGTGTAGCGCAAGCGTCGTGTGTGGGTGCAACGGATGCTTGATGTGCTTGTTGTTCCATATGTGGCCGACAGCGCCGATAAGGACGTCCGCCAGTTGGAGCAGCGGGGACTTAGAAACGTCTGCGTGCTGAACCAGGAAATATGGCCGATGATGGCACCCATGGTGCTTTACCGCTCCGTTATTCAGGGCATCGGTCAGCGTGCGCAGATCATACTTAGTATCACGCCTCCCGTGGATGCACCGGAGAATCCTTGGTTCCATGTAACGCTGCACATGCGAAAACATCGATTGGTAGACAAACTTATAGAATCCAGTTTCTGAATCGCCGTCGCTGTATGTCCTATGATCTATAGCATGAGCATCGAATACCACCGCGTGAAAATACAATATTTTTTCGTTGTTCAAATGGGTGAATAAATTTATAAGATTTATATATTTTTTAAGTTTCCGTGTGTTTACTCGCTTCCACTGCAATGAGTCCCTGAATGGTGTTGAGTTCCTGATGAGGTCGATTCTTTCGCTAACAGATCGTGCGCGACTTGTGGACAATGATATTCCGCCGATTATCATATATCGGTGTTTTGAGATGCCCGTTTCGTCGCTCAGTGCTATGTAGTCACCAAGCATCGGGTCTTTTGGCAATCTCTCAACAAAGGTCATGCCCATTATCGGAGCAAAAAAAGTCGCACAAGTCGATAAGTTTAAATCCGCCGCCCGTGAGCTGGCGCAACGGACGACGAGGAAGCCTTCGACCGGGCGCTGCGGAAGTTGAAACCGTCATCGGACAAGGGCGACAAGTCGAAAGGGAACGATCCTGATGGTTGAGAAATTCGCAAACCTTGGCGAAGTCGCCCACGCTCTGGTGGGTATCCGGGATCAGCTTTCCCTTCATAAGCTCGTCTTTGGTGGTGCCGTTGCCATAGGCGTTACCGCCGCTGGGGTTCTTTACAGCAAGTTGGATGCTGTCGAGGACTCCACCGCGCGAATTGAAACAAAGCTTGAGTCTATCGAAGCGCAACTAGATCGTATTGCACTGGATATGGGCGATATAAAGCAGTTGGTGCAGACGGCAGGCTTTCACCCCGCTAGCAGGTTGTTGAAAAACCCTGTGGCGGCTTGCGCCGCGGCGTGATTCACTTGTGGGGCGGGTTGTCGGCTGAGGGGTGTCATGCGCGGGGCGGACAAGCGGTCTGGGGAGTTGTTTTCCTACGTTGATCTGGAGACGCGGGTGCGGCAGGACCATCCGCTGCGGCCGATCCGGCAGATGGCGAACGCGGCGCTGGCGGTGTTGTCGGGCGACTTCGTCGCGCTCTACGCGGGAACGGGACGACCGTCGATTGCGCCGGAGATGCTGCTGCGGGCGACGCTGTTGCAGGCCTTCTACTCGATCCGGTCGGAGCGGCTGTTGATGGAGCGGCTGGAGTTCGACCTGCTGTTCCGCTGGTTCGTGGGGCTGGGCGTGGATGACCCGGTATGGGACCATTCGACCTTCTCGAAGAACCGCGACCGGCTGCTGGAGGGCGACATCGCCGCCGGGTTCCTGGCCGCCGTGCTGGCGGAGCCGCGGGTGAGGCGGCTGCTGTCCAGCGAGCACTTTAGCGTCGACGGCACGCTGGTGGAGGCCTGGGCCTCGATGAAGAGCTTCAAGCCAAGAGTGGACGCAGGCGACGATGACGGCGAGGGTGGCGGACGCAACGCTCCGGCCGACTTCCGGGGCCAGAAGCGGTCCAACGACACCCATGCGAGCACCACCGACGCGGATGCCCTGCTCTACCGCAAGGGGCCGGGCATGGAGGCGAGGCTCTGCTTCATCGGGCATGGCCTGATGGAGAACCGCTCGGGGCTGATCGTCGATACCCGGCTGACCCGCGTCTCCGGCCACGCCGAGCGGCTGGCGGCGCTGGAGATGATCGCGCCGCTGGGCGACCGGCCGCGCGCCATCAGCCTGGGCGCCGACCGCGGCTATGATGCCGCCGACTTCGTCGAGGAACTGCGTACGCTCAACGTGCGGCCCCACGTGGCACAGAACACCAGCGGTCGGCGTTCGGCAATCGACAGGCGCACCACCCGCCACCCCGGCTACGCGGCCAGCCAGCGCATCCGCAAGCGCATCGAGGAAGCCTTCGGCTGGATCAAGATGGTGGCCGGGATGAGGAAGACCAAATTGCGCGGGCTGGACAAGGTCGGCTGGGCCTTCACGTTCGCGGCGGCGGCCTACAATCTGGTCCGCCTGCCCAAGCTCTTGAGGGCGGCGCCATGACCGGCCCGGCCAACTGCCCGCTTGTCGGCTCATGGCGGATCATCGAGGCGGACCTCTGGGATCGCGACTATCTCGATCTCGTGGAGCCCGCCACGATGACGATCCGGGCGGATGGCCACGGCGAGATCGTGTTCGGGGCCATGCAGGCCAGCCTCGATGTTGAATACGCACAAGACTTGGTCTTCTTCACCTGGGCCGGATTCGACGAGATGGACGAGGTAAGCGGCGCCGGATCGGCCGAGATGCTGGATGACGGCATGGTCGAGATCGAGTTCGCCTACCATCTCGGCGATGAGGCGGTCCTCAAAGCTCAGCGCGCCACTTCTTCAACAGCCTGCTAGGCCCACAAAGGAAAGCTTCCCCGGCTACGTGGGTGTTGACGTGCCTGGAGGCGAGGCGCCCGAGAAGATAGTGCCGCTAGTCGGACAGACCGGCAAAGATGAAACAATCTGGATTTATACCCCGGATAAGCCGTAGGTTTGCAAGGTAAATAATCGCCGCGAGTTTCGAGAAACCCCGCAAGTAGGCGCGGTCAAACGGCAGAATTGCCGTTTGCTTGGGCGACCCGGCGAGCGCGGCAATAGCCAGGGCCAACAGGCTTGCAAACTTTTTTACCGTTTGGTAAACCTTTTTTTGTTACCGTTTATGGCAAGCCTGATGGGCGGGCGGTTGCCAGGCTCGCAAGCTGTAGAGATTTTACCCGGGGGGGGGAGGGGTCATTGCGTTTTACACATTCCAAATGTTAATTCGCAAAAACGTGCGCTTTGGGCCGGTGCCGGTCGCCAGTCTCGGCCGGTGCAGCTCTTGGACCGCCCCCGGTAGGCCGGAGCCGCACGGAGAGGCGCCAGGATCGCGCTACGCGGCATCATCGGGATCGGGCAGCGTGCGGGCGCCTCGTGCCTCCTGTGCCGCTTCCCGGCGTTCGCGAACCAGGCGACCGGCACGGCTGCGGGGTTTGGCTATCTCGGTAGACTACAGCGATCCTCGACGCGGATCACCGATCTTTGCCGAAAGCTGGTACAGGCTGGATACGGCCCAGGCGCCATGATCCTGGTCTGGCGCAATGGCACCCTGTGCTTCAATCCCGCGCCGCTGCAGGTGCGGGCCAAGCTGCGGGCAGTTGAGCGTGCAGGGCGCAGCGCCAGGTTCGAGAAATGGGACCCAATGCCCGAGGATCGGGCGGCGGCTCCGATAGCGTCCAAACGGCAGCAGGGGTAAAATGCTAAACTAAAATAGGGCCAAATAGATAAGCTGGCACACGCCAGTTGGAGAATTTTCAAAGTCGTTAAGGTTTGGTTAGTTCGACAATAAGATAGATCAGGCCAAACAGCACGGCCCCACCCAGAGCCGTAACGCCAACGCACATGATCATAATGACTAATAGGGCGCCCAGGCACCCGCGCCCCCCTTCGGTAAAGAGTGCAACTACGATACAGCCAACCCCAAAACAGGCGAGCAAAAGCCAGACCATGTGACTGTCCTCATCAGCGCCGCCCTCGTTAGCGCCGCCACGACGTCCTAGCAGTCGAAGCCGCGAAAAGCTCGAATGCTATATACCAATTTTGAGTATAGTCCCTCTCCGGCTTTACCACCGCCACGGCAACCAGCTTCGCCGAGCTGGCCGTTGCTCAGTGATCGGTGATCGGTGATCAAGGTTTCCATGTGGGTCAGACGCTCGCGCAAGTCAGTTGCGGTTTCCTGCTCCTGGTCAAGCTGTTGGCGCGGCATTCGGACTTCCATTTCGAGCAGGGAAACCTGGGGCTTCCCATTGGTTAACTCAGTATCGGAATTTTCAGTTTCCATGGGGTAAACACTGAATAGCGCTGCGCCGTCTATTTCATAGCCATTTCCTTCACGCTTGGCGCTCAGGCGGCCCGTTTTTATAGCCTTTGAGATCGTGGGCTTGCTCCTGCCGGTGGCCTTCGCGGCGCCGGATAGAGAGTAATTAACCATGGGTTAGCCTGTCGAAATAGGGTTGCCCGCAAGTTGCCGGTTAGCCGCCTTACCGTCGCACATTCCCGCAACGAAAAAGACCGCCTTGCACACAGGCGTATATATAGCCTATGTTGGTAGGTCGTATATACGAGGGTGTCGTCAATGAAGATCAGGACGATAACGGCCATCCTGTTAGCGGTCGCCGTCGCCGGCTGCTGGCATGAAGAAGAATGGACGGGTTTCGTCTACCCAAACGGCGCTGACTTAACCAAGCATATCGAGATCGGCACGTTTTCAAATTTCGCTGAGTGCCAAGTTGCTGCCCAAGACAAACTGGAGCTGTCGGGCTGGGCCAGCAGGGGCGACTACGAATGTGGTCTTAATTGCAAAATGAAGGCCGAATACGGTGGACTTTTTGTTTGCGAGGAAACGGCGAAATGACCAAATTTGTCACCTACCTTCGCGTCTCTACGGATCGCCAGGGCAAGAGCGGTTTGGGCCTCGAAGCGCAGCGCCAGGCGGTCGCAAGCTACGTCAGCGGCAGGGGCGAGATAGCCGCCGAGTATGTCGAGATTGAAAGCGGCAAGCGAAATGATCGTCCGCAGCTCGCGGGAGCACTGGCAGAGGCGAAGCGCGCCAGGTGCACCTTGCTGATCGCTAAGCTGGATCGTCTCGCCCGTAACGTCGCCTTCATCGCAACCCTGCTCGAAGCCGGTGTCGAGGTGACGGCGGTGGACATGCCCGAGGCCAACCGCTTCATGCTACATGTCATGGCGGCGGTCGCCGAGCATGAAGGCAGGGCGATCAGCGAGCGGACCAAGGCGGCGCTGGCAGCGGCCAAGGCGCGCGGCGTCAAGCTGGGCTGGGCCATTCCCGGCCGCCGGGATGAGCAGCGCCGGGCCACCCGCAAGAGCGCCCAGGTCACGCGAGACAACGCTGATCGCCGCGCCGCCAACGTCCTTCCCGTGATCCGCGCGATAGCCGCCACGGGCGCATCCCTACGCCAGATCGCCGCCGAGCTAAACCGGCGCGGCGTGAAAACCCCTCGCGGCGGGCAGTGGTATGCGGCTAGCGTGCGCAACATGCTCAACCGCGCGCCCAGGATCGAGGACGCTGCTGCATGAAATGGAAAGAGTGCGTAAAGCTGAAAGAGGCTTCGGGTGTGCGCACCCGTTTCGAGCCGCCAGACTGGGACGCCCGAGATAGCTTTGACTGCAACCCGGTGGGACAAGTGTCTCAGCGCCTCGTCAATTTGTTTAGGAAAACTACAGAAAACCGACAGAAAGGGCGACGCTATGCCGAAAATTCCACTTGGGGACATGCCAGAGGTAGTCCTCTTAGCATTCTGCGCCGGGGGATCGTCGATCGGATACTTTGGTTATGGCGACTGGCAGACAGGACTTTTGGGCGGATTTCTCTACGCCGTTCTTTACAACAAGCTAACGCAAATAGGGGTGGCCTCAGAAGCCCAGTACGAGCTGTTGATGCGAGAGCTGAGGCCCGATCTGGAGGATACCGAGTACTGAAAGATACCGAGTAGCCCGCCCGGCATGTGTAAACTATCGGGGTTCCGCCCATGAAGCCCGTCTCAGCCAGGGTTGCGTTCGTGAAAAGGTCCCGCGAAAACGGCGAAAAACAGAAGCGCGCCGTGCCGCACCAGCCAGCTGTGGTTTTGTTTTATGTCCAAGCCATTTAGCCTGGCGCGAGCCGATCACACCACCGATCCCTACGCGCGAGAGTTTCATTTCGTAAGGCGTAGCAGCAGCAGCGCATCCCTGGCCGTTGTGGGTGAGGGTGCCCGCTTGTTCGAGGTGCCGATAGAGCGTTTCAATGGACCGTCCCCAGCGCCAATCCGCGTCCCGCTGCGTGCGCGCCCCCGCAAGCCAGTGAGCGGCCTTGCGCACAGCGCCGACGCGACGACGAATTGGAAACAAGAGCACGTCGCACTCGGTCGGGCGCCGATGCCCGACGATGTTTGTGCGGTCGGTCATTCGGTCCCTCCACCTGGTAGGTATAAGGATGTGCCGTTTTGCGGCATGGTCGGCGCCTCAGAATCGCTCTGTTCGTGCCCATTTTCGGCATGGACCATGCCGTTTTTGGGCATGGTCGGCGCCCGTTCGTGCCCATTTTCGGCATGGTGCTGTGCCGTTTTGCGGCATGGGTTTTTAGATTTCCCGTTGCGCCCTTCGGGGTTGTTTGCCGGCGCCTTCGGGGCGGGGAAGTCAGCACCAGGGCGCCACTCGCGGAACAGTTTGGAGCCCTCTTGCTTGTCGCGCCCGATGCCGGGCGGCATCGCCAACTCGGTCAATTCATACGCGGCGCTCCGGGCCGCGCCCGCAGTCCCGAGGCGCGCGGCCTCGGTTTGGACCAGGAAGCCCTTGGCAACCAATTCACGAAAGGCGCGGGCGGCAGTGTGCGGTTTGCATCCCATCCGCTCGCCCGCCTGCCGTGTCGAGAGCCGTATCTTGCCGTTGTTGTTTGCGTCGGGGCCGCGCCATTCAAGTTTGATCCACGGATAGAGCGCTTGCGCGGTCGGAGAGAGAGCGCGCCAAGCGGCCGTCTCCATCGTCGACCGGTTCAGCTTCGTAAAATGCTCGTGACCGCTCTGCGTGCGCCCGCGCTTGTCATGTCTAGCCATTCTCGCGCCCTTTCCGAGCCGCTTCCCGGTGCGCCGCCAGGTGATGCGGCCGGCAGAGCCAGACGACATGCAGCGGTTGGGAATAGTCCGGGTGGTGCGCGTCGGTGCGCGTCTCGCCGCAGACGGTGCAGTGGCGGCGTTCCAGCACGCCCAGCCGTAATGCATTGTGCACGGTCAGGTGCGCCACATAGGCCGCTGGATTGCGCTCGCGCCACCGCTTCTGCCGGGCTTGCGGGTCGGGGGCGGAGCGGGTAAACTTGGCATCGTCCGATGGTCTTGGACTACCCGTAACCCCGCCGCTTGCCCCGGCGGGGTTTTCGTTTTCGCTACTCCGCATCGGGATCACCTCCCCGATCTGGCAGGCATTTGGCGAGGGCGCGCTGCACGTTCCCAAGCGAAGCCTGCACGGCGCCACGATGCGGAAGCGGTAGGTCGGCGGCGGCCAGCTCGGCGATAGTCGCCAGCCGCGAAATGCGCTGAGCGAGGCGCACGGGGTCCGGGGCGGTCATGCAGAAAACTCCTGCTCTGGGACCGGGGCGCCAGAAAAGGCGGTCGGAGTCTCCGGGCCATCCCAGCCCGTCTTTGCCCGAGATGGCGCTGGGCGCCCGATCCCTCCGGCGCGCAGACCCGTTTTCGCGGGGTCATGCCATCTGCGGATGCGGATCGGGTTGTCGCCCTCTTCGGTGGTGAGCCCGGCGGCCACCCTGACCGGCACCGGGGCAACGCTATCACTGCCGCTGGATCGCCAGCGCATCGTCACCAGGGTGTCAGGGTCGAGCCCGTGTTTCAGCAAGGCGCGCGCCCCGGCATAAAAGGGATGCCGAGTTCGGCGCACCAGCACCTCGCCCGCCTCGGTCGATGCCTCGAATTTCTGCGGCACGCCTGGTGCGAGTGGGCCAGGCAGTTCGCGCACCATGATGCGCACATGGTCCGGGGCGGTCATGCGGCCTCGCCGTCACGCTCAGCGGCCGCTTCCGGCAGGAACAAGCCCTCAGCGTCCCGGTCGCGGTAGCTGCCGGGTTCGGGCGGCATCCGGCGCGGCCGTGACCGCTCCCAAGCCTCAATCTCAGCGATGCGGAAATACCGGTTCCGGCCGAAATAATACGGCTTCGGAAAGTCGAGATCGTCCCGGCCGAGCCACCGCCACAGCGTCATAGCGGTAACACCAAGTCGCGCGCATAGCTGCGGACCGGTCAGATAGAGGGTTTCTGATTCGCGGGAAGTCATGGTGTCGCCTTTCTGCTTCAAACGCGGGGCGACACTCCATATACAACCAAAAAGCTGAAGCTCCTATAAGGGCGGTTACATTGTAGTTAAGCCAATGGGTTAGAAGATGTTACATTCTGCTCAATTCAATGGGTTAGAAACGGGGTAGACAGCCCGCAGACAACTTGCGGATTATCTGCGGGTTGATGGCCTATGCGCGGCCCGCCTCGATAGGCCGCACGTTGCCCGGCGCCTCGCCGGTGATTCCGGCCAGCAGAGTGGCCCAGCGCTCCCATGCGTCCCGCATCTCGGCCTCGAAGCTGTGGCGCTGATAGACGCCCACTATCCCTCCGAAGGACCCCGAGACATGGTTAAGGCAACGCTCGATAACCGGCAGCGCCACGCCCGCCCGGGCCATGCCGGAGGCGCAGGTGCGGCGCAGGTCGTGCAGCCGCCACGGCGGGACAGTCGCGCCCGCCTTCGCCGCCTCGGCCGCCATGCGCCGGTCAAGCAGCGCCTTGGCCCGCGACCAGCCGGACACCGGCGTCTGACCCGTGGTGGTGAAGATGAAGTTGGCGCCCTTGATCCGGGGCAGCTTCGCCAGTTCCAACAGAGCCGCGTCGGTCAAGTGGACCCGGTGCGGCTGGCCGGTTTTCGTCCGGGCCGCGGCGAGGGTCCACACCGTGCCGTCGACTTCCGGGCGCATCATGCCGCCGACTTCGCCCAAGCGCGCGCCGGTCAGCAGCAGAACACGGAACAGCGGGCCGAAGGGCAGGCCGGCGTCACCGGCGGCCCGCCAGAACAATTTAACCTCATCATCGCTCAGGATACGGTCGCGGGACCGTTCCGGGGTCGGTGCCTTTACACCGGCACAGGGCGAGGCCGGCAGCAGGTCGCGGCTCACGGCCCAGTTGAACAGCTTCCGTATCGCGGCCAGCACCCGGTTTGCCATGAAGGGGGCGCGGTCGACGATGCCGTCTAGAAGGTGGATCACGTCGCGCCGGGCAATGTCCTCGGCCTTGCGCGCGCCCCAGACCGGCAACACGTCCCGCTCGAATATGCGGCGCGTCTCGCCCGCCGATCTGTTCTTGCTGCCGTGCCGGACCATGAAGTGATCTACCAGCGCCGCGACGGTATCTGCCCCGCGTCGGGTCTGCTTCGCTGCGGCCGGGTCCTCGCCCCGGTCGACAGCCTCCAAAGCCTCGCGCGCATTCTGCCGGGCCTCGGCCAAGCTGACCCGCGCCGCCGGTCCGACGGTCAGCTTCTTCGACTTACCGTTGAAGCGGTAGCGGACAGCCCAGCTGCGGGCGCCGGACGGCTGGATCACCAGGTAGAGCCCGCTGCCGCCATCGGGTATTTCGCGGCGCCTCTGCGGGTCAGGTTTCGCGGCCTCGACGGTCCGCGCGGTCAGCATTTTCGCCATGCCAAAAGCCCTCCGGGGTAACGCTGGGGTAACAGAAATGGCCGTTATCGCTTGTTACCCCGCGTTGCTAACATGGGGGAACAGTAGTTTGTTTTTATTTTTTTAACAAGGGCTTGGGATGCCATGAGCGTTATTTCGTGTTAGCTCGTGTTTCCCGTTGACGGCTTACTTTTAATCAGCTGGTCGCGGGTTCGATCCCCGCCCCGCTCACCAGCAGGCTCCCGCCGGCCCGCCGCGACGGGCGGGGTGGTGCGGGCGGGGGGACTCGAACCCCCACTCCCTTGCGGGAAACGGATTTTCTTACCAGCTACGGCTTTCGCCGCCAACGCCGCGGCGCCGGGGGCGCGGGCGGCGGGTTTGTGGTCTGGACTATCCCTTCGCCCTGCCCCGGAACGGCTCCGGAGTTTAGGCGCTGCCCGTCTAGTCTCTACACCTTCCCGGCCACTGCGACAGGCCGGGCTTGGCTCGGGATTGCCATTTTACAGGGTTCCCCGAATTTGGGCAGTTCTACGTCCCGCGCTTTCCGCAGGCGCACTCAAGCCTTCCCCAAGTCCGTTGCGTCTACCGCTTCCGCCACGCCCGCGTGGCGCAACTTCTATACCTGCGGATCACCGCGGCTGCAATTTCACCTCGACGCGCCGGACCGCAGATCGTCGCCGGCTGCCGGCCGGCTCACGCCGCCTTCGGCGCCGCCGCCTTCACATCCGCGCCTACATGAGGCTCGTACTGTGCGAAGTTCCTGACGAACATCGCCACCAGCTCGGCAGCCTGGCGGTCATAGGCCGCAGGGTCGGCCCAGGTGCTGCGCGGGTCGAGCAGCGCTGCGTCGACGCCGGGCACGGCAACCGGAACCCCGAACCCGAAATTCGGATCGGTGCGGTACTCCACCCGCGCCAGCGACCCGTTCAGCGCCGCGCTCAGCAGCGCCCGGGTCGCCTTGATCGGCATGCGCCTGCCCGCTCCGTAGGCGCCGCCGGTCCAGCCGGTGTTGACCAGCCAGCAGGTCGCACCATGCCGCGCGATCTTGTTCTGAAGCAGCGCGCCATAGACTTCGGGGCGCCGCGTCATGAACGGGGCGCCGAAGCAGGTCGAGAAGGTCGGCTCGGCCCCGGTCACGCCCTTCTCGGTACCGGCCATCTTCGAGGTGAAGCCGGTCAGGAAGTGGTACATCGCCTGCGCCGGGGTCAGCTTCGCGATCGGCGGCAGCACGCCGAAGGCGTCGCAGGTCAGCATCACCACGTTCTTCGGCACGCCTGCGAGCCCGGTCTCGGAGGCGTTCGAGATGTAGTGCAGCGGGTAGGCGCAGCGCATGTTCGAGGTCAGGCTGTCGTCCTCGAAGTCGAGCTCGCGGGAGTAGGGGTCGTAGACCATGTTCTCGATCACGGTCGCGAACATCGAGGTGGTGTGGTAGATCTCCGGTTCGGCCTCGGCGCTCAGGTGGTGGGTCTTGGCGTAGCAGCCGCCTTCGAAGTTGAAGATACCCCGGTCGCTCCATCCATGCTCGTCGTCGCCGAGCAGCGTCCGGTTCGGGTCGGCCGAGAGGGTGGTCTTGCCGGTGCCCGACAGGCCGAAGAACACCGCGCTGTCGGCGGGGTCGCCAGGCACGTGGTTGGCCGAGCAATGCATCGGCATCACCCCATTGCCGGGCAGGATGTAGTTCAGCAGCGAGAACACTGCTTTCTTGTTCTCGCCGGCATAGGAGGTGTCGCCGACCAGCACCAGCTTGCGCTCGAACGAGATCGCGATCACCGTCTCCGAGCGGCAGCCATGGCGCTTCGGGTCGGCCTTGAAGCTCGGGCAGTTCACAATGGTGAAGCCGGGAACGAAGTGCGCCAGATCTCCGGCCTCGGGCCGACGCAGCATGTGGCGGATGAACAGGCTGTGCCAGGCCAGCTCGTTGACGATGCGCACATTGAGCCGGTGCTCAGGGTCTGCCCCGGCATAGAGATCCTGCACGAAGTACTCGCCCCCCTTCATTTGGGCGAACATGTCCTTGCGCAGCTGCTCGAACGCCTCGGGCGACATCGGCCGGTTGTTCTCCCACCAGACATCAGCCTCGACCGAGGGTTCGCGGACCACGAACTTGTCCTTCGGCGAGCGGCCGGTATGCTTGCCGGTGTTGCAGAGGAAGGCGCCGCCGATGCCGAGCTCGCCCTCGCCGCGGCGCACGGCAGCTTGCACCAGCGCCGCCTCGGTGAGGTTGTAGTGCACGGTGCCGAGACCGGTCATGCCTGAATCGTCGACACGGCACTTCGTGTTGAATGTCCCGGTATCCATGGATTCTCGCTCCTCAATTGCAACAACGCGGCTGCGTCCAGCCCGATCCTGGCCGCATCTGGTCCTGAACTCTTCGGCGCCGCCGGAGCGCCCGCGCACGGCCTCCCACCGATTCCCGATGCGTCCCCCGGCCGGGACGCGCGCGATCTATAGCAATCGTTTTCCGCCAGTCCAATAGATTTGCCGCCCGACGCGTCTCTCCGCCGCATCTGCTTGAACAGTTTCTCTTAAATACCGAAAAATTGCCTTTATTTCCCCACCATGCCATGATGCGGTGGATCAGAATGCCGCAGGCCGGCCCCGGACGGCGGGGCCGGGGCGGTGCAAAAACGGCTGAGGCAGAACGAAGCCAGGAAACCAGGAGGTCGCATGCCGAGCATTGCTCTGGTCGACGACGATCGCAACATTCTGACATCGGTATCGATGGTGCTGGAGGCGGAGGGGTACGAGGTCGCCACCTTCACGGATGGTGCCTCGGCACTGGCGGCGCTGACCCAGACACCGCCCGACCTCGCCATCTTCGACATCAAGATGCCGCGCATGGACGGCATGGAGCTCTTGCGCCGGCTCCGGCTGAAGAGCGACCTGCCGGTGATCTTCCTGACGTCGAAGGACGAGGAGATCGACGAGGTGATCGGGCTCAGGATGGGCGCCGACGACTATGTCCGGAAGCCCTTCTCCCAGCGCCTGCTGGTCGAGCGCATCCGCGCCGTGTTGCGGCGGCGGGCGGCGATCGAGGACGCCTCGGTCGAACGCACCGAGGCGGAGAAGGTGATTCGACGGGGCAAGCTCGAGATGGACCCGATGCGCCACGCCTCGGTCTGGGAGGGCAGACCGGTGACGCTGACGGTGACCGAGTTCCTGATCCTGCACGCGCTTGCGCAGCGGCCCGGTTTCGTCAAGAGCCGCGACCAGCTCATGGACGCGGCCTATGACGATCAGGTCTATGTGGACGACCGGACCATCGACAGCCACATCAAGCGCATCCGGAAGAAGTTCCGCGACGTCGACAACGAGTTCAACTCGATCGAGACGCTCTACGGCGTCGGCTACCGTTACCGCGAGGTCTGAGGCAACGTTTGGACGCGGTGCGGACATCCGGCGAGGACGATTCCGGTCTGGTCGGGACGGATGCAGCTCCCCGGCCGTTGCCGGCGGGCATCCGTTTCCTGGGCGCGCTCAAGCGGTCGGCGCCGTTCTCGTCCCTGCAGCGGCGGATCATCTTCTTCAATCTCATCGGCCTCGCCATCCTGGTCATGGGGGTGATGTACCTCAACCAGTTCCGCTCAGGGCTGATCGAGCTCCGGGTCCGGGCGCTCCGGACTCAGGGCGAGATCATTGCCATCGCGGTCGCCGAGACATCGGGCAACGCACCGGGGCAGCCGGGATACGACCCGGTCCGGGCGAACATCGTGCTGAACCGCCTGGCACAGCCGACCGGCGTGCGCGCGCGACTCTATGACCGCCAGCTGCGGCTGACCGGCGACACGCGCAGCCTCGCGCCGGCGGGCGCGCCGATCGAGGCCGCAGCGCTGACGACGCCGGGCGAACAGAACGACCGGTGGGTGCTGCGCAGTTTCGAGACGGCCTATCGGCGGCTGCTGGAACTGTTCCGCACCAGGCCCCCGGTCCACTCGGAGGTATCTGTGGCGGGCGTCAGCCGCGACCGCGAGGTGCTGGAGGCGGCTTTCGGCCAGATCAGCCAGGCCGTGCGAGTCAACAGCCAGGGCGAGCTGATCGTCTCCGTTGCGGTCCCGGTGACCCGGTTCAAGTCCGTGCTGGGCGTACTGGTGCTGTCGACCGAGGGCGAGGACATCAACGCCATCGTGCAGAACGAGCGCGTGGTCATCCTGCAGGTGTTCATCATCGCGACGCTGGTCAGCGTTGCGCTCTCAGTCGTGCTTGCCAACACCATCGCCAACCCGATCCGGCGGCTGGCCGAGGCGGCCGATCCCGAGGGTAGCGGCAGCAGCCGGCCACTGAACCCGGAGCGGATCGAAATCCCGGACCTGACCCAGCGCACCGACGAGATCGGCGATCTGTCCGCAGCGCTGATCCGCATGACCCACGCGCTCTACCGCCGCATCGAGGCGATCGAATCCTTCGCAGCCGACGTGGCGCACGAGATCAAGAACCCGCTGACCTCGATGCGCTCGGCAATCGAGACGATGAGCTTCGCCCGGACGCCCGAGCAGCAGAAGAAGCTGATGGACGTCATCCAGAAGGATGTCCAGCGCCTCGACCGGCTGGTGACCGACATCTCCAACGCATCCCGGCTCGACGCCGAGCTGGTGCGCGAGCGGATGGAGCACTTCGACCTGGGCGCGCAGATCGAGGCGCTGGCCGGGATCACGCGCGAGCAGGGCGCCGAACGCGGGGTGGATGTCGAAACCGATCTGCCTTCCGGTGCCCTGATGGCCAAGGGGCTCGAGGGCCGGATCGCCCAGGTGATCACCAACCTCCTCGACAACGCACTGTCCTTCGCTCCGCGCGGCAGCCGCATCAGGGTATCGGCCCGGCGGCAGGCCGAGGGCGGCGTCCGGGTGACCGTCGAGGACCAGGGGCCGGGGATCCCGCAGGACAACCTCGAGTCGATCTTCCAGCGGTTCTACAGCGAGCGTCCGACCTCCGAGTCGTTCGGCAACCATTCCGGCCTCGGGCTCTCGATCTCGAAGCAGATCGTCGAGGCCCATGGCGGTCGGATCTGGGCCGAGAACATCCGGCCCGAGCGGGCGCGGCACGATTCGCCGCCCGACGGCGCCCGCTTCGTGCTGGAGCTGCCCGCGTGAGCCGGTCCGGCAGCGGCGCCGAGCTGCTGCACGCAAGCGCGGTGTGCGTGGCGGAGCGGGCGGTGCTGATCACGGGCCCGGCCGGCGCGGGCAAGACCACGCTGGCGCTCGAGATGATCGCCCTCGGCGCCGGGCTGGTGGCGGATGACCGGGTTCTCGCCGACCGGGGCGACGACGGGCGGGTGTGGCTCGCGCCGCCCGGACGGATGGCGGGGCTTGCGGAGGTGCGCGGGTTCGGGATGATCCGTCTCGGCCACCGTCCGCGGTCGGTGCTCGCGCTGGTCGCCGATCTCGGCCGCCCCGAGCCCGAGCGCCTGCCGCCGCGGCGCGAGTGCGTCATCGCAGGCATTGCCTGCCCGCTGATCCTGTGCGAGGGAAGACCCGGTCTGGCAGGGGTTCTCGTCACCCTGCTGCGGGCCGAGGCATGGCTGGGACCTGAGTTCCTGCCCGGCCGCTAGGATCAATGGAGTGCGGTGGTGGCGTCATCCGGCAGCGAAGGTCACGGCGGCAGCCGGCCGTCCGCGGCACCGATGCTGATCATCGTCACGGGCATGTCCGGTGCCGGCCGCACCACCGCGATCAACGCGCTGGAGGACCTCGGGTTCGAGGCTCTGAACAACTTCCCGCTCTCGCTCGTCGACCGGATCGTCGAGCCGGCCGGCACCGGCGCCCGGCCGGTCGCGATCGGGGTCGAGACCCGGACGCGCGGATTCTCGGCCCGCGCGCTCACCGACCTGGTGGGCCGCCTGCGCCAGCGCGACAGGATCCGGGCCGTGCTGGTGTTCCTCGACTGCGCCGACGAGGCCCTGGCCAGCCGGTTCAACCAGACCCGCCGGCGCCACCCGCTGGCGCCGGGCGAGACCGTCGCCGCCGGCATCGCCCGCGAGCGCGACATCCTGGCCGAGGTCCGCGGGCGTGCCGACATCGTGCTCGACACGACGGCGCTCTCCCCCCATGCACTGCGCACCGAGATCGAATCGCTCTTCGTGCAGCAGATCAGGGCCGGGCTCGCCGTCTCGGTGCAGTCGTTCTCCTACAAGCGCGGTGCACCGCACGACGCGGACATGGTCCTCGACTGCCGGTTCCTGCGCAATCCCTACTGGGAGGAGGCGCTGAGGGAGCTTGACGGGCGTGAGCCGCCGATACAGGCTTTCATCCGGGAGGATCCGGCCTTCGGGCCCTTCTTCGAAAAATTGTGCGAGATGCTGATGATGTTGCTTCCGGCCTACATGGGGGAGGGAAGGGCCTATTTCTGTGTCGCGCTGGGCTGCACCGGCGGGCGTCACCGATCGGTGGCCGTCGGCGAGATGCTGACGGCCCGGCTCGGCGAGGCGGGCTGGCCCGTTTCGGTGCGTCACCGCGAGCTCGAGCGGAAGCCGGCGGCACGGAGTCCCGAAGGATGATCGGACTCGTGATCGTGGCCCACGGCAACCTCGCCCAGGCGCTGCTTTCGGCCACGGAACACGTGGTCGGCAAACAGCAGGACGCCTACGCGGTGGCCATCGAGCCGAACGACGACCTGCATGCCCGGCAGGCCGAAATCAACGCGCTCGTCAAGGCGGCCAACACCGGGAACGGCGTCGTGCTGATCACCGACATGTTCGGCGGCACGCCGGCCAACCTCGCCCTCGGAGCGATCACCGGTCCCGATATCGAGGTGATCTGCGGCGCCAACCTGCCGCTGCTGGTGAAGCTGGCGAAGATGCGCGACCGGCCGCTGGCCGAGGCAGTGCGCGCCGCGCTGGAGTCGGGACACAAATACATCGACTCCGCGGCGAGCATCCTCGATCCGGGGCGGGGCTGCTGAGGCCGAGCCGGCCATGGCCCTGACCCGCACGCTGACCATCGTGAACGCGAAGGGCCTGCACGCCCGGGCCTCGGCGAAATTCGTCGAGACGGTGGAGAAATACGACGCCGCGGCGACCGTGCGGAAGGACGGCCAGGCGGTGGCGGGCGATTCGATCATGGGGCTGCTGATGCTGGCCGCCTCGAACGGCACCGCCATCGAGGTGACGACCGACGGCCGCGATGCGGAACTCCTGATGCAGGCGCTGGCAGAGCTCGTCGCGGCCCGGTTCGGAGAGGAGAGCTGAGCGGCGGCGGCACCCCGAGATCCGGGGCTACCAGTCCAGCCGCCCGGCCTCGGCCGCGCAGTCCGCATGTGCGGGGCAGCCGGCCAGATGGTCGTTCACCATCCCGACTGCCTGGGCGAAGGCATAGACGATGGTCGGGCCGCAGAATCTGAACCCGGCGGCCTTCAGCGCCTTCGACATCTCGCGCGACATCGGCGTCTCGGCCGGCACCTGGGACATGCTTTCCCATCGGTTCTGGACCGGTACGAACCCGGTGAACTGCCACAGGAACCGGCTGAACCCCGCGCTCGCCTCGATCTCGAGCCAGGCGCGGGCGTTCGACACGGTCGCCTCGATCTTGCCGCGGTGGCGCACGATTCCCGGATCGGCCAGGGCGGCCGCGATCTCGGCCTCGCCCCAGCGGGCGAGCCGCGCAGGCTCGAAACCCTCGAACCGCGCCCGGAAGGCGTCGCGCTTGCGCAGGATCGTGATCCAGGCGAGCCCGGCCTGGAAGCCGTCCAGCATCAGCTTCTCGAACAGCGCGCGCCCGTCGGTCTCGGGCCTGCCCCATTCCTCGTCGTGGTAGGCGATGTAAAGCGGGTCGGTCCCGCACCATCCGCAGCGCTCGCCCATCAGCCCCATGCCATTGCAGAGAATTTGAATCAATTCTCGGACATAAGTAGAACATTTGTTAATCCAGTTCCAGCAGGTTCGTGATCCGGGCCGAGGCGCGGGAGGACGGCGTGACCAAGCAGAGAATCCTTCGGGGGGAGGGGCCGCGCGCCAGCGCCGGCGGGGACCTGCACACCCACCTCCTGTGCGGGATCGACAATCTCGGCGCCATCGAGGCCCTGTTCGGCGAGGCGATCGGCGACGAGGTGGTTGCCGCCGTCGAGCACCGGATCGCACCGCTTCTGCCGGCCCGGGCGCGGCTCTGGCGTCCCGAGCGGCGCCGGATCGGCGTGTCGGTCCGTGAGCTCGACCGCATGGGCGCAAGCGCGCTCTTCGCCGCCATGCAGGCCGCCATCGCGCAGCGCGCGATCGAGACCGTGCATGGCCCGGTCGCGGTAACCCTTGCCGCCGGCTGCGTCACCGCGGCGGATTCCGATGCCGACGACGCCCGGGCCGCCGTTCGGCATGCGCTTGCCGAGGCGATGGCGAGCGGCGTCGGCTGCCTGCGCTTCGCCGGGGATACGGGCGTCGCCGCCGGACTGCGGCGCAGCGTCGTCGATGCGGCGCGCATCGCCATGGGAGCGATAGGGTCGGGCGACCTGGTGATCGCCTACCAGCCGGTGGTCCATGCCGGCGGCGCCCGCCGTGCCGCCTTCCACGAATGCCTCGTGCGCGTGCGCGAGCGCTCGGGCAAGCTGATCGCCGCGGGCGAGTTCATGCCGGCAATGGAGCAGCTCGGCCTCGCCACGCTGATCGACCGCCAGGTCCTGCTGCTGGCGCTCGACGCGCTCACGCGGACCCCGGGGATCCGCGTCTCGGTCAACATCTATCCCCAGACCATGCAGGACGCCCAGTGGATGATGCTGTTCCACGAGGGCACCCGGCACGATCCGACGCTCGCCGAGCGGCTCATCATCGAGGTCACCGAGACCGCCGCCATGCTCGACCCGGCGCGCACGCGCGAATTCATGAACCGGCTGCGCCGCGCCGGCTGCGCCTTCGCGCTCGACGACTTCGGGATGGGCCACACCTCGTTCGGCAGCCTGCGCGACTTCCGCTTCGACATGATCAAGATCGACGGCAGCTTCGTCACCGACATCACCACCAATCCCGACAGCCGCTTCTTCGTCGAGAAGATGGTCGAGGTCGCCGGCCATTTCGAGATGATGACGGTGGCCGAGTTCGTGCAGGGCGCGGCCGAGGCGCGGATCCTCCACGATCTCGGCGTCGACTACTTCCAGGGATTCTTCTTCGGCCGGCCGAGCCTGATCCTCGGCGCCACGCTCGAGCCCGAGGCCGCGATCGCCGGCTGACCGCGCCTCAGCGCTGGTTGCGGGTCAGCCGTTCGAGCTTGGCCTGCATCTCCGCGAGCTGGCGCTGCAGGTCGCCCAGTGCGTCGCCCTGCGCGGCTGGCTCGTCCTTCGCACCCTTGTCCCGGGCCGGCTCCGCCGTCCGGGAGTCCCGCTCCGGCGGCTTCCCCGCCGCCGCCCCGAAAGGCGCGAACATGCGCATCGCCTGCTCCCACCACTCCATGTTGCCCCGCGCCATCGCCTCGATGTTGGCCATCGGGTGCGCGCTGCCGAAGGCCTGGCGCAGCCTTTCCTGGTTCTGCGCGAAGGCTTCCATGGAGGCCTCCAGATAGCTCGGCACCGCACCCTGCAGTACGTCGCCATAGAGGCTGATCAGCTGGCGGAGGAAGTTGGTCGGGAGCATGCTATGGCCCTTCGCCTCCTCCTCGAAGATGATCTGGGTCAGGACCGAGCGGGTGATGTCCTCGCCGGTCTTGGCGTCGTAGACCGCGAAGTCCTGCCCGGCCCGGATCATCTTTGCAAGGTCTTCGAGCGTCACGTAGCTGCTCTTGGCGGTGTTGTAGAGCCGCCGGTTCGCATACTTCTTGATGACGATCTTCTCGCCCTGATCCTTGCCGTTCTCGGTTGCCGGCACGGTCCTTCTCCATCTTGTGCGGGGCGTCGCTCGCGGGCGGACGACACCATGTTGCATCCGGGGGCCCTACCGGGCAACAAAAATATTGCAGTTGCGAAGCGGCCGTGCCGATAATCGCCCGCGTCACTCGCCGCGTCGGGCGGTGAACGATGCGGCGCGACCGCGGCCCGCCGGCATCGGCACCGAGACCTTGCTGCAGCGCAGCATTGTCGCATTGCAGGCGGCGCCCCGACATGACAGAAGGGCGCCGGAATCGGAGGCGGCTGAGCCAATGGGGCCGTGCCGCGCGCTCTCGGGAGGAAGGAACCAGATGACCAATGTCGTGATCGCCTCGGCAGCCCGCACGGCTGTCGGCAGCTTCAACGGCGCCTTCGCGAACACACCGGCGCACGAGCTCGGCGCCGTCGCCATCAGGGCCGCGCTGGCGCGCGCGGGCGTCGAAGCGGCCGACGTTTCCGAAACGATCCTCGGCCAGGTGCTGACCGCGGGTCAGGGTCAGAACCCGGCGCGCCAGGCGCACATCGCTGCCGGCCTGCCGGTGGAGAGTGCCGCCTGGGGCGTCAACCAGGTCTGCGGCTCGGGCCTGCGCGCCGTCGCCATCGCCGCCCAGCACATCCGGCTCGGCGACGCCGGGATCGTGGTCGCAGGCGGGCAGGAGAGCATGAGCCTGAGCCCGCATGTCGCGCATCTGCGCGCCGGCACCAAGATGGGCGACGTCTCCTTCATCGACTCGATGATCAGGGACGGGCTCTGGGATGCTTTCAACGGCTACCACATGGGTAACACCGCCGAGAACGTGGCCCGCCAGTGGCAGCTTGGCCGCGACGAGCAGGACGCCTTTGCGCTGGCCAGCCAGAACAAGGCCGAAGCGGCGCAGAAGGCCGGCCGGTTCCGGGACGAGATCGCACCCGTCACGCTCAAGACCCGCAAGGGCGATGTGGTGGTGGACAACGACGAGTACATCCGCCACGGCGCGACGCTTGACAGCATGGCGAAGCTGCGCCCGGCCTTCGACCGCGACGGCACGGTGACGGCGGGCAACGCCTCGGGCATCAATGACGGTGCCGCCGTGGCGCTGCTGATGACGGCCGAGGAGGCCGAAAGGCGCGGCATCGAGCCGCTCGCGCGGATCGTCAGCTATGCCACCGCCGGAGTCGACCCGGCGATCATGGGCACCGGGCCGATCCCGGCCTCGCGCCGGGCGCTGGAAAAGGCCGGCTGGAAGGTCGGGGACCTCGATCTCGTCGAGGCCAACGAGGCCTTCGCGGCCCAGGCCTGCGCGGTCAACCGGGACATGGGCTGGGATCCCGCCATCGTCAACGTGAACGGCGGCGCGATCGCCATCGGCCACCCGATCGGCGCGAGCGGCGCGCGCATCCTGAACACGCTCTTGTTCGAGATGAAGCGGCGCGGCGCCAAGAAGGGCCTCGCCACGCTCTGCATCGGCGGCGGAATGGGCATCGCCCTGTGCGTGGCGCGGGATTGAGATCCGTAGGGTGGGTGCTTGCACCCACCGTTTGCGCAAATGATGCTGGGTGCGCGCACCCACCCCACAGACGGAGAAATAGAGAATGGCACGGGTTGCACTGGTCACCGGAGGCTCGCGCGGCATCGGCGCGTCGATCTCGAAGGCGCTGAAGGCAGCGGGCTGCAAGGTCGCGGCCAACTACGCCGGCAATGACGCGGCGGCGGCCGCCTTCAAGGCCGAGACCGGCATCCCGGTCTACAAGTGGTCGGTGGCCGATTACGCGGCCTGCAAGGCCGGCATTGCCCGGGTCGAGGCCGATCTCGGGCCGGTCGACGTGCTGGTCAACAACGCCGGCATCACCCGTGACGCACCGTTCCACCGCATGACCCCGGAGCAGTGGAACGAGGTGATCACGACCAACCTGACCGGCGTCTTCAACATGACCCACCCGGTCTGGCCGGGCATGCGCGACCGCAAGTTCGGCCGGGTGATCACCATCTCCTCGGTCAACGGCCAGAAGGGCCAGTTCGCCCAGGCGAACTACTCGGCCTCGAAGGCGGGCGACATCGGCTTCACCCGGGCGCTGGCCCAGGAGGGAGCGCGCAACGGCATCACCGTCAACGTGGTGGCGCCCGGCTACATCGCCACCGACATGGTGATGGCGGTGCCCGAGAAGGTGCGCGAGTCGATCATCGCCCAGATCCCGGTCGGCCGCCTCGGCGAGGCCGACGAGATCGCCCGCTGCGTGGTGTTCCTGGCCTCGGACGATGCCGGCTTCATCACCGGCTCGACCATCTCGGCCAATGGCGGGCAATTCTTCAGCTGAGCCGGCGGCGGCCGCTGCGCCGCCGCGATGAGGGCCACGCTGTCGACGGCGCGCCGGTTCCTCGCCACCGCAGCGGCGGTGGCGCTGGTTGCCGGGTTCGGCGGCCGCCTGTGGCCCGTGCTCGACCTGGCGGCGGCGTTCCGGGTGCATCTGGCGCTCCTGGCGGGCGGGATTGCCGTGCTGTGCCTTGCGGAGCGCGACTGGCGAACCATGGGCCTTGCCGCGGTGACCGCGGCGCTGGCGGTGGCGACGCTGGGACCGGCCCGCGCCCCGGCGCTGATGCCGGGCGAGGGCCGGCCGGTGACGCTGCTCTTCGGCAACGTCAACGCCACGAACCGGCAGCCCGAGGCGCTGGCGGCCGCGCTGGTTGCCACCCGGGCGGACGTCGTGGCCACGGCGGAGACACCCCGGGCGGTGGCAACGGCACTGACGGCCGCGTATCCCTACAGCCTGGTGAGCGAGGCCTCGCCCCTGACGGCCCGCACCGCGCTCTGGTCGCGCTACCCGATCCGCGACGGGGCGATGTCGCTCGACAACAGCGTCGCTCCGACCGCCGCCACCGCAGTGATCGACCTCGGAGAAGGGGTCGTGCTGGGACTGATTGCCGGGCATTTCTCGCGCCCGTCCGAGGCCGTGCTGCCGGCGCAGGTCGAGGCGCTGGGGCCGATGACCGAGGCCTTGCCGCGCCCGCTGGTGGTGATCGGCGACTTCAATGCCGCACCCTGGTCGCATGTGGTCGGGCATGCCGCCGAAGTGAGCGGCACGCACGTCCTCGGCGGCTACCGCATCACCTGGCGGGGCTGGTACCGCACGCCCGTCGGCTGGATCCGCGAGCCCTGGGGCCACCAGATCGACCAGGCCCTTGTGTCGGACGGGCTGGGGGTCGTTGCGGTCGAGACCCTGCCGCTGCCGGGTTCCGACCATCGCGGCCTGATGCTGGATCTGCGCGTGCCGACGCCCTGACCCCCCTTTCGCAAATCCCGGTTCCGCCTTATGTTGTGGGCTGATCCGGCCCATGAGCGAGACATCGATGAAGATCGGCATCCTGCAGACCGGCAAGGTCATCGACACGCTGGCGGCGCGCTATGGCGAGTATCCCGACATGTTCGCGGAACTGCTGGGCGCCGCCGACCCGACGCTGACCTTCCGCACCTATGCGGCGGTCGACGGCGAGATCCCGGCCAGCCCCGCCGAGTGCGATGCCTGGCTGATCACCGGCTCGCGGCACGGAGTTTATGACGATCTGCCCTGGATCGAGCCGCTGAAGGCCTTCCTGCGTGCGGCGCGCACCGCCGGCCGGCCGATCATCGGCGTCTGCTTCGGCCACCAGATCCTCGCCGAGGCGTTGGGTGGCCGCGCGGTCAAGTCGGACAAGGGCTGGGGCATCGGGGTGCACAAATATGACGTGACCCACCGGCCCGGCTGGATGGCGGATGCGCCGGACAGCATCGCGATCCATGCCCTGCACCAGGACCAGGTGACGGATGTGCCCGAGGACGCCACGGTTCTGGCCACAAGCCCCTTCTGCGAGTACGCGATGCTCGCCTATGGCGACCCGGAGGCGCCGGACGCGATCTCGATCCAGCCGCATCCGGAGTTCGGCACCGACTTCGCCCGCGAGCTTCTGGAGCTTCGGACAGGAACCGTGATCCCGCCCGACCAGAGTGCGCCCGCCATGAAAACCTTCGGTCGTCCGGTGCATCAGTCGGACTTCGCGCGCTGGTGCGTCAACTTTCTGCGCCGCGCTGCCGCGCGGCGCCACGCGGCCTGACCCCGGCAAACGTTCCCGAGAGGCTGCCGCACAGGAATGGGGCGCTGAGCGCATCCTGCGCATCTCGCGGCCCTTTCGATTCACGCACTCCTTCTGGGCGAAGGTTGTCCGGGGATCTGTCCGGCGAACCACTGCGAGAGTGCTGTCCCCCGCCGTCGCCGCTGCGCGTCGCGGCGGTGCCGGTCCGAATCGAAAAAGGCCGGCTGAGCCGGCCCTGCCTGTGCTACTGCTGCGCCGAGAGGCGCGCGATTTCCTCCTTCAGCAGCAGTTTCTGTCGTTTCATCGCGTTGATCTGGAGATCGTCGCTGCCGGGCCGCTGCTGCTCGTCTTCGATCTTCTTCGAGAGAGCCTCGTGCTTCTGGCGCAACTGGCTGAGATGAGACGACAAGGTCATCGGCGTTCCTCCTTCTCTGCAGTTCCGTCGTGTTGGCTGGATCAGAGATTCACTGCACTGTCACGATATACCCTAACGGCAGCTTAAGCCAAGAAGCGGATCGCAACTGATCGCAGCGGCGGCGATGCGACGGCACGTCACCCGCTGTCACTTTCGGCCCGCGGCAGAGCGGCCTCGACCAGCCGCGCCCAGTACGTAACACCCAGCACGGTCGCCTCGTCGTTGAAGTCGTATCCGGGATTGTGCAGCGGCGCGCTGTCGCCGTTGCCGATCAGCACGTAGCAGCCCGGAACCTCGCGCGAGAAGAACGCAAAATCCTCGCCTGCCATGGTCGGCTCGTGGCCGCGCTGGACGCCGGCGTCGCCGAAGGCCGCGCGCAGCACCGATTCGGCGAAATCGGTCTCCCGCGGGTCGTTGATG
This sequence comes from Limibaculum sp., assembly GCA_039805905.1. GTDB lineage: Bacteria > Pseudomonadota > Alphaproteobacteria > Rhodobacterales > Rhodobacteraceae > Thermohalobaculum. Next base: position 111,516 of record JBDIVM010000003.1, read on the forward strand.
GTGGGCGGGTAGGGATTCGGCGCGCGGCTGAGCGAGACTGCGACCCGCGTCGCCTCGGCGACGCCGGCGCAGATGCGGTCCATCTCCGCGACGATCTGCTGGCAGACAGCCTCGTCGAATGCGCGGACCGTGCCCCTCAGCTCGGCCGTTTCCGGGATCACGTTGTAGGTCGTGCCGGCGCTGAAGCGGGTCACCGACAGCACGGCCGGCTGCAGTGGATTGACCACCCGGCTGACCACGGTCTGGAGCGCGCTCACGATCTGGGCACCGGCGACAATCGGGTCGCGGGCGTCCTGCGGCCGCGCAGCGTGGCTGCCGCGCCCGTGCAGCACGCCCGGCACGCCGGTGCCGCCGATGCCGGCTCGACCTTGTCGAAGCCGAAGTCCGCCAGTCGCTCGGCGACGATCCGCGCGGTGCGCTTCTCCTCGTAGCCGAGCTCGGAGTGACGGTGGAAATCCTGGCGCCACTCGGCCAGCTCGGCCGCCTAGGCAGCGATCGAGTCCGGGATCGGCTTCATCGGGTCCTCCGGTCGAGATCGAGCGCCGCGCCGGCACGCAGGATCGCGGTCGCCTCGGGCGAATAGTCGTCCCCGTCGCGGAGATGCGCAGCCCCGGCATGGATCACAAGGGGCGAAAGCAGCCGGAACGGCGCCCGGCTTCCCTTGCGCGCCCGGACGATCACCCGGCCCGCCTCACGCCCGGCCCGCGGGACCAGCGGCAGCAGCGCGATCGCCCCGGCCGGGCCGTCGAGGAGTGCGAGGATCGCCGGCGTCCGCTCCGCCCGGTGGATCAGGGTCAGCCAGCCGCCGGGCTCCAGCCGCGCCAGCGCCGCGGCGAGCCAGGCGGCAAGGCCCGAGGCGTCCTCGCGGTTCGCCCGGTCGCGGTCCGCGACCGGCGAGGGGGCGGACTCCCCGGCGTGGTAGGGCGGGTTCAGCATCACCTGATCGAAGGCGTGCTGGCGCAGGTCGCGCGGCGGGTCGGCGACATCGCCGGCATGGAGATGCAGGGACACGCCGTTCAGCGCCGCATTCGCGGAGGCCAGCGCCAGATAGGAGGGCTGCAGATCGAGTCCGTGCAGGTCGAGCCCCGGAACCCGCGCGGCGAGGCAGAGGCTGGCGGCCCCGGCGCCGCAACCGAGATCGAGCACCCGGTCGCCCGTCCCGGCCGGCACGGCGGCCGCGAGGAACACCGGATCGGTCGCCGCCCGGTAACCCTGCCGCGGCTGCCGGAGACGGACGCGGCCCCCGAGAAAACCGTCCTCGCGGATTTCGTCCGGCGTGAATCCGGATTCGCTCACAGCCACCTCTCGCCCTCGAATGGCTCGACGCCGTTCGCACGCAGCACCGCGCGGGCGCGGAACAGGTCCGTGCGCCGCACCATCACCCGGCGCGGCAGGATGCCGAGACTGCCCTCGAGGATGCTCATGTTGTTGTCGAACAGGAAGCAGTCTATACCCTCGGCTTCCAGCAGCGCCTGGACAAAGGGCACGAGCGTCGGGTCGGTGGTGCGCAGAAGCTCTTCCATCACGGACCAGAGTTAGGCCATCGCGCCAGCGGGGTCGAGCGGGTGAGTCGGAGTGACAAGCGAAATGCAGCGCGAGATGACCGCGGCCGCCGTCACGGCCGAGACCGGCCCCGGCCCCTTCGAGCGCCTGCTTGCCCTGGTCGAGGACGACCTCGCCCGGGTCACGCTCCTGATCCGCGAGCGGATGTCCTCACGCCACGCCCCGCGCATCCCCGAGATCTCGGCCCATCTGATCGAGGCGGGCGGCAAGCGGCTGCGCCCGATCCTGACGCTGGCCGCGAGCCGGCTCTGCGGCTATGCGGGCGACGACCACGTCAAGCTCGCGGCCACCGTCGAGTTCATCCACACCGCGACTCTGCTCCATGACGATGTGGTGGACGCAAGCCGCCAGCGGCGCGGCCGGGCGACCGCCAACATCCTGTGGGACAACAAGTCCAGCGTGCTCGTTGGCGACTACCTTTTCGCCCGCGCGTTCCAGCTCATGGTCGAGACCGGGTCGCTCGAGGTGCTGCGGATTCTCTCGAACGCCTCGGCGGTGATCGCCGAGGGCGAGGTGCTGCAGCTCACCACCGCGCATGACCTGACGACGGACCTTGCCCGCTACGACCAGGTGATCCGCGGCAAGACGGCGGCGCTGTTCGCCGCCGCCACCGAGGTCGGCGGCGTGGTTGCGGGCGTGGCGCCGGGGCAGGCGGAGGCACTGAGGGTCTATGGCGACGGCCTCGGGATGGCCTTCCAGCTTGCCGACGACCTGCTCGACTATGGCGGCTCCTCGGCCGCGCTTGGCAAGAACACCGGCGACGACTTCCGCGAGGGCAAGGTGACGCTGCCGGTGATCCTCGCGCACCGGCGCGGCGACGCGGCGGCCCGCGACTTCTGGCGCCGGACCATCGCGAGGGGCGAGCAGGAGGCGGGCGACCTCGAGCGGGCGATCGGCTACATGCGCGCAACCGGCGCGCTGGCCGACACCCAGGCCGCCGCCCGCGGCCATGTCGACCGGGCACTGGCGGCACTGACGGTTTTCGAACCCGGCGAGACGCGCAGCGCGCTCGAGAACATCGCCGAATTCGTGGTCGAGCGCTCGGTGTGAGGCGGGGTCTGCCCGACGCGCATCCTAGGATTCGTCGAGCCTCTCGCTCTTCCAGGCGGCCGATAGCTCGGTCATCTCGTCGGACCGCCGTCGCGGCAGGCCATCGTCGATCCGGTACCAGGGAAGCTGGCGGTCGACCCAGATGTGCTCGCGCGGCCTGACCGCCTCCGGGTCATCGAGCGAGCAGACATCGACATTGATCGCCCATTCCTTCGTTGGATCGACCGGCCTCCAGACGATGCGCGACCCGCAATGGGGGCAGAAACCGCGCTCTGCGCGTGCGGAGGATGCGTAGAACTTCGGTGGCTCGCCGGTGAACCGCAGCGTCCCCGCCTTGATCGGCACGCCGATCTCGGCTGGCTGGCCGCTGGTCTTCTGGCAGTCCCGGCAATGGCAGTAATAGGCGCTCAGAAGGAAAGCCTCTGCCTCGTAGCGGACCGCGCCGCAATGGCAGCCACCGGTCACGAGCTTCGCCACGTCCTGCACGTTGTCCCCCCGGTGACGGCCCTTGCGGGCGCGACAGAAATACCACCGGGCCGGGTCGCGGACAATTGCCGCGATCATCCGCCGCGCCCTTGACTCGCCGCCGATCCTCCCGACCTTTAGCCGGAACAGGGAGTCCCGCCATGCCGAGGATCGACATCGACGCCGTCGAGCGCCGCAACCGCTCGTCCTATCCCGAACCCTGGGCGAGCCAGATGGCGAAGCGCTGGTATCAGCGGCTCGGCGACGCCGCCGGGCTGACCCAGTTCGGCGTGAACCTCGTCACCCTCGAGCCGGGCGCCACCTCGTCGCTGAGGCACTGGCATGAGCGGGAGGACGAGTTCCTCTGGGTCGTTGCGGGCGAACTGGTGCTGGTCGAGAACGGCGGCGAGACGGTGCTGCGCGCCGGCGACGCAGCCGGGTTCAGGGCGGGCACACCGGACGGCCACCACCTGCAGAACCGCTCGGGCGCGCCGGCGCAGTTCCTTGTGGTCGGCACCCGGGCCAAGAACGATATCTGCCGCTACCCGGATGTGGACCTTCTGGCCCATACCGAGGGCGAGCGGAGCTGGTTTACCCGCCGCGACGGCACCTTCGTCAAGGACGCATGAGGACCCCACCGCGATGACCGAGATCTTCCGCCGCGCCGTCGAGGACGGCATCGCCACCATCACCTGGGACCTGCCCGGCGCGTCGATGAACGTGCTGAACGAGCAGGGCATCCGCGAGCTCGACGCCCATGTTGACGCGGTGCTTGCCGACCCCGGCATCAGGGGCGCGATCATCACCTCGGCGAAGAAGGACTTCGCCGGCGGCATGGACCTGAACGTGCTCGCCCGGATGAAGGCCGGGGCGGCGGCGACGGGCGGCAACCCGGCCGAGACCATATTCGGCTTCGTGATGCAGCTCCATGGCGTGCTGAGGAAGATCGAACGGGCGGGGGCCGACCCGAAGACCGGCAAGGGCGGCAAGCCCTTCGCCTGGGCCTCTCCGGGCACCGCGATGGGCATCGGCACCGAGATCGGGCTCGCCTGCCACCGGCGCTTTGCCGCCGACAATCCGAAGGCGAAGATCGGGCTCCCGGAGATCCTGGTCGGGCTCTTTCCCGGCTCGGGCGGGACCACGCGGCTCGTGCGGATGCTGGGGGTAATGGGAGCGGCACCCTTCCTGCTCGAGGGCAAGACGCCCGAGCCGGCAAAGGCGAAGGCGGCCGGGCTGATCGACGAGGTGGTGCCGCCGGACGAGCTGCTGGCCCGGGCGCGGGCGTGGCTGCTGGCGGCGACCGAGGCGGATGCGGTCAAGCCCTGGGACCGGAAGGGCTTCAAGCTTCCCGGTGGTGCGCCCTACACCCGCGAGGGCTTCGAGATCTACATGGGCGGTATCGTCATGACCCACGGGCGCAGCCAGGGCGCCTACCCGGCACCGAAGGCACTGCTGAGCGCGGTCTACGAAGGCGCAATGGTCGATTTCGACACGGCTCTCAGGATCGAGGCGCGCTGGTTCACCTCGCTGATGATGCACCCCTCCGCCGAGGCGATGATCCGGTCGCTCTTCCTCAACAAGCAGGCGCTGGAGAAGGGCGCGGTGCGGCCGAAACAGGTGCCGGACATGAGCGTGCGGAAGCTCGGCGTTCTGGGGGCCGGGATGATGGGTGCGGGGATCGCCTTCGTGGCGGCGCAGGCCGGGATCGGGGTGGTGCTCATCGATCGCGACGAGGCCAGCGCCGGGAAGGGCCTGGCGACCATCGCCGGGCTCCTCGACGAGGAGGTTAAGCAGCGCAAGCTGACCGCCGGGGAGAAGGCGGCGATCCTGGGCCGCGTGACCGCCAACGCGGATTACGCCGCGCTGAAGGGCTGCGACCTGGTGGTCGAGGCGGTATTCGAGGATCCGGCACTGAAGGCGAAGGTGACGAAGCAGGCCGAGGCCGTGCTCGCAGAGACCGCAGTCGTTGCCTCCAACACCTCGACCCTGCCGATCAGCGAACTGGCGAAGGCAAGCGCCCGGCCGGAGCGGTTTGTCGGAATCCACTTCTTCTCGCCGGTGCACAAGATGGCCCTGGTCGAGATCATCCGCGGCAGGCACACAGGAGACGAGGCGGTGGCCAAGGCGCTCGACTTCGTGCGCCAGCTTCGCAAGGTGCCGATCGTCGTGAACGACGCCCGCTTCTTCTACGCCAACCGCTGCATCATCCCCTACATCAACGAGGGGCTGATCATGGTGACCGAGGGCGTCGCGCCCGCACTGATCGAGAACGCGGCGAAGCAGCTCGGGTTCCCGGTCGGGCCGCTGCAACTCACCGACGAGACCTCGCTGGAGCTGGGGCTGAAGATCGCGCGGGCAACCGAGGCGGCGATGGGCGCGGCCTATCCGCGCACGGGCGCCGACGATCTGCTGGCCGAGATGGTCGAGAAGCGCGGACGGCTCGGCCGCAAGTCCGGCGGCGGCATGTATGCCTATGACGGGAGCGGCAGGCGCATCGGGCTCTGGCCCGGGCTCGCCGGGATCTGGCCGGTGGCGCAGGAGCAGCCGCCGCTCGCCAAGGTACAGGACCGCCTGATGATGGTGCAGGCGCTCGAGGCGGTGCGCGCGCTGGAGCAGGGGGTGCTGACCGACATCCGCGAGGGCGATGTGGGCGCAATCATGGGCTGGGGCTTCGCGCCCTGGTCGGGCGGGCCGCTGAGCTGGCTCGACATGATCGGCGCCGCGAAGGCGATCGCGATCTGCGACGGCCTCGCCGCCCGCTTCGGGCCGCGTTTTGCCGCGCCGGAGCTGCTGCACGACCTGGCCGAGAAGGGCGAGAGCTTCTACGGCCGCTACGGCCGCCGCGCTGCGGCGTGAGGCGCGCGCTCGGAGCACCGGTCCAGATCCGGACGCGTCAGAACGCCGGTTGCGTTGCCCGCCGGCGCTGGATCAGGATCAGCAGGCCAAGCAGCAGGAAGGCCGGCAGGAAGAAGATCTCCTTCGGCATCCGCACGGCGTCGATCTCGGCGCGCAGGATCCGCACCGGCTCGTCGCCATAGAAGTCGTACTGGCGGCTGAGCCTATCGTAGAACATCGTGCCGGGCATCGGCTCATCGAGCGGCAGCGTTCCGTCCTCGACCGCCACGGGCAGCCCCATGGCCTCGAGCCGGGCGATCCCGTCGCCGGCCGCACCCACAGCCAGGGCAAGGGTCGTTTCGAGCGGGGCGCCGCTGTCGAAATCGGGACCGGAGATGACGATCCGGAGCTGGGCCCCCTCTGCCATCCCCGCCACCGCCTCGACCACGGCGGGCCCCTCGTGGCGCTCGAAGGGCGCCTGCACCTGGTCGAGCCAGAACCCCGGCCGGAACAGGGTGAAGGCGATCAGCAGCAGAACCGGGATCTCCCAGAGCCGGTTCGGCGCGAAGAAGTAGCCCTGGGTCGCCGCCGCGAAGCACAGCATCGCCACCACGGTGACCGCAAAGACCATCACCGCGTGCAGCGGCTCGACGTCGATCAGCAGGAGATCGGTGTTGAAGACGAACATGAATGGCAGCAGCGCGGTGCGGATGTCGTACATGAAGCCCTGGATGCCGGTCCTGATCGGATCTCCTTGGCTGATCGCGGCCGCCGCGAAAGCGGCGAGGCCTACGGGTGGCGTGTCGTCGGCGAGGATGCCGAAATAGAACACGAAGAGATGCACCGCGATCAGCGGCACCACCAGCCCGGACTGGGCACCGACAGTGACGATCACCGGAACCATCAGCGACGACACCACGATGTAGTTCGCGGTGGTCGGCAGGCCCATGCCGAGGATCAGGCTCATCACCGCCACCAGGATCAGCATGACCATCAGGCTGCCACCCGACAGGAACTCGACCAGCTCGCCCACGACCTGATGCGCACCGGTGAGCGAGATGGTGCCGACCACGATGCCGGCCGCGCCGGTGGCGACGCCGATGCCGATCATGTTGCGCGCGCCCGCGATCATGCCCGCGGCCCATTCACCGACGCCGCGCCCGAACGCGGCGCCGACCTGGCCGGCCTCGCCGCGCATGGTTGCCTTGATCGGGTGCTGGGTCAGCGCGATCAGGATCATCGAAATCGTGGCCCAGAACGCCGACAGCGCCGGCGACAGACGCTCGACGATGATGCACCAGATCAGGATGACGATCGGCAGGATGAAGTAGTAGCCGGTCCGGGCAACGTCGCCGGCCTTCGGCAGATCGGTGATCGGGGCATCGGGGTCTTCCATCTCCAGGTCGGGCTGGCGCGAGGCGATCCAGAGCAGTCCCAGATAGACGATCGCCGCGCCGATGCTGACGACGGCGAAGGCCGCGTCCGGCATCACGACCTTGATCCAGCCGAGGCCGTAATAGACAAAGGCCCCCGCCGCGCAGAGTGCCAGGAAGCCGGTGAGGAAGCCGATCAGCCTCTGCGCGAGCGTGGTGGTCGAGCGGTGCTTCGGCAGGCCCTTCAGCCCCATCTTCAGCGCCTCGATGTGGACGATGTAGACCAGCGCGATATAGCTGACGAAGGCCGGGATCGCGGCATGCCTGATGATGTCGGTGTAGGGGATGCCGGTGAACTCGGCGATCAGGAAGGCGGCGGCGCCCATCACCGGTGGCGTGAGCTGGCCGTTGGTCGAGGACGCGACCTCGACCGCGCCGGCCTTCTCGGCCGAGAAGCCGGTGCGCTTCATCAGCGGGATGGTGAAGGTGCCGGTCGTCACCACATTGGCGATCGACGAGCCAGAATAGAGGCCGGATAGCGCCGACGCGACCACTGCCGCCTTGGCCGGCCCGCCGCGCAGATGGCCGAGCAGCGCGAAGGCGATCTTGATGAAGTAGTTGCCGGCGCCCGCCTTCTCGAGCACCGCACCGAACAGCACGAACAGGAAGATCAGCGAGGCGGAAACCGAAAGGGCGACGCCGAAGACGCCCTCCTCCTGCATCCAGAAGTGCCACATCGCCTTGCCGAAGGAGGCGCCCTTCCACTGCATCGCCTCCGGCAGCCAGCGGGCATCGCCGAAGAACACATAGGCGACGAAGACCATGGCGACGATCATCAGCGGCAGGCCGAGCGCGCGATAGACCGCGATGGCGAGGATCACCATCCCGACCGAGGAGACGACAAGATCACCCGCTGTCGGGAGCCCGGATCGCCCCGCGATTGCGTCGGCAAGCACCACCGCATGGAGCGACACCACGATGCTGAGGCCGATCAGCACCCAGTCGTACCAGGGGATGCGGTCGGACGGACTGCCCCTGAAGAGGGGGTAGGCCATGGCCGCAAGCACCAGGGCGAACGCGAAGTGGATGCGCCGGGCTTCGGTGTTGCCGACCACCAGCCAACGGAGCCCGGTGTGTTCCGCGAGCCAGAATGGCAGGGTTGAGGCGATATAGAGATGGAACGCCGCCCAGACGAAGGCGATCGTCAGGATCAGACGCCCCTGCCATCCGGACGGCTTGCGGGCTCCGGTATCGACCTGTGCGACAAGTTCCGTGGCCCTGTCAGCCTTTGCCGGCTCGCTCGTCATGGTCCCCTCCGGTTCCGCTCCGCACCGGAACCCCGAACCGCCCCGACCGATGCGCCGCACGCGGCAATGGCACCGAGCAGGCCGGGACAGAGAGCAGATCCCCCAGCCCCGGCAGAAACCGCTCCCTGCCCGGCAGGGCCGGAGCACGCGGCATGGCGTCGGGATGCCGGGTCCCTGCGCGGCGCTCGCGCCTGCCGCCCGGCAGGCGGACTACATCCAGCCCCGCTCCTTGTAATACCTGAGCGCGCCCGGATGCAGCGGCGCCGTCAGACCGTCCCTGATCATTTCCTCCTCCTTCAGGTTGGCGAAGGCCGGGTGCAGAGCCTTGAACTGGTCGAAGTTGTCGAACACCGCCTTGACGACGATGTAGACGACGTCCTCGGGCACATTGGCCGACGTCACGAAGGTCGCGCCGACCCCGAAGGTGTTTACGTCTGCCTCGTTGTTGTACATGCCCGCCGGGATCACGGCCTTGCGGAAGTAGGGATACTTGGCGACCAAGGCGTCGACCGCCGGTCCGATCACGTTGACCAGCACCGCGTCGCAGGTGGCGATGGTCTCCTGGGTCAGCGCCGAGGGATGACCCACGGCCCAGAAATAGGCGTCGATCTTGTCGTCGCAGAGAGCCTGGCCGACCTCGGCCGACTTCATCTCGGCGGCCAGCGACAGATCCTCGGTCCTGACCAGGCCCTCGGCATTCATCAGCTGCCAGGTCGAGTACTGGCCGGAGCCGGGGTTCCCGATGTTGACCCGCTTGCCCTTGAGATCGTCGAGCGACGCGATGCCCGCACCGGGGCGGGCGAGAAAGGTGATAGGCTCCGGATGCAACGAGAAAACCGAGCGCAGCGCGCCGATTGCCTTGCCGTCCCAGTCGCCCTTGCCCTCATAGGCATTGGCCTGGACATCCGACTGGGCGACACCGAACTCCAGCTCGCCGGCATCGATCGTGTTGACGTTGTAGGCCGAGCCGCCGGTCGATTCCGCCGAGCACCGGATGCCGTGCACCTTGCGATCCTTGTTGACGAGGCGGCAGATCGCGCCGCCGGCCGGGTAGTAGACCCCGGTGACGCCGCCGGTGCCGATCGAGACGAACTTCTGGTCCTGGGCCACGGCGGGAGCCGCAAGCGCGAGGGCCGCAAGGCCGCCGAGGACGATGGCGCCGAGTTTCATGATCCTTCTCCCTCCGTGATTTCTCTCGAGCCCGGACAGGTAACATGCGGGCAATTCACCGCCCGGACGTCCTGACTCGGGTCCACCAAACACGCTGACACCCGGAAAACAAGCCCGCATGGAGAACGCCAGACGGCCCGGAAGTCCCGCCGGAGGAGCCCGGACTGGCCCGACCGGGTCAGTTGCTTCCGGGAACCGGACGCTGCGGAGGCGGCGGCCTGTAACCTCCGCCCTGATCTGACAGGAGCTTCCGGCGGATCGCGGCCGCTTCCTTCTGCCGCTGCCGCTCGGCCTGGGTCGACCGCTCGAGGCGGCGGTTTGCCGCTGCCTCCTGGCTCTCTCGGGTGACCGGCTGGAGCGGCTCGATCATCCCGCCGGACGGTCCGCCCGGGCTGATCGCGCGGCGGCGGGCGGCATCGTCGATGCGCGACTCGATCGCTTCGTCCTGGCGTTCCAGGCGGTTCTCGCGGGTCCGCTGCTCGAGCGGCACGACACCCAGCCGGTCGCGGGCACGGCGCTGAAGCTCGGCGTCGCCGTCCTGGAAGTCCTGGCGGAAATGGTGGCTCCGGTGCACTTCGTAGCCTGACCGGCGACCCCCGGTTCCGCCGCCATAGGTACTGGTGTAAGTCCCGCCGGCCCGTGCCTGCCCGCCATCGGACGGAGCGGCAGGCGCCGCGCCGCCGGCCAATGTCCCGGCCGGCGAGGAATTGCCGACGGAATTCGCGTAGTACTCGACACATCCGGACAGGACCAGCGCGAGCACCGCCGGGACCGCAGCCGCAGCGGCCTGTCTCCGCCATGAGGCAAGACGCATCGCTTGGTCCTCCCGCATCCGAGCCTGCCATATCAACGCAGCCGCTGTCACCCTCCGTCGGGCCGCGCACGCCGCGATGCGATCGACGGCCGAGACGCCGCACCCGCTGTGCCGTTTGCGACAGGAATGTTCGCTACTGGGCCGGACACATGTGTCCAGAACATTCATATTTGCTCCGAATCGCCCGTCGTGCCAGCCAGGAGATCCGCGATGACCCTGCATGCTCCCGACCTTGCCGCCGTCACCCGGCCGGTCAGCACCGCGCGCGGCCTGCCGAACCCGTTCTACGTGGATCAGACCGTGTTCGAGGAGGAGAAGAGGCGGGTGTTCTTCCGCAACTGGGCCGGTCTCGGCTTCGCCAAGGACGCGCCCGAACCGGGCGATGCGGTGCCGATCAGCTTTCTCGGCCAGCCGCTGGTGATGGTGCGCGACAGGGACGGCACCCTCAGGGTGTTCCAGAACATCTGCCGCCACCGCGGGATGATCCTGATCGAGAAGCCCGGCAAGATCCAGCGCGCGATCCGCTGCCCCTATCACTCGTGGTGCTACGAGCTCGACGGGCGGCTGCGCACCACACCCCATGTCGGCGGCCCCGGCAACAACCGCCACGATGACATCAGGCGCGAGGAACTGGGCCTGATCGAGGTGCGCAGCGCCGAATGGCTGGGCGTCGTCTTCGTCAACATCGACGGCCAGGCACCCGCCTTCGGCGACTACGCCGCCGAGGCGCTGGCCCGCTGGGCCGAGTACGACCGTCCGCTGCACTTCGCGCCGGACGGGGCGTTCTCGCTGGAGGTTCGGTCGAACTGGAAGCTTGCGGTCGAGAACTACTGCGAGAGCTACCACCTGCCCTGGGTGCATCCGGGGCTCAACAGCTATTCCCGGCTCGAGGACCACTACCACATCGAGCAGCCGGGCAGGTTCTCGGGCCAGGGTACGCGCGTCTACCGCCCGATGCTGGCCGAGGACGGCCGACGCTTCCCGCTGTTCCCGGACCTCCCGGAGAAGTGGAACGAGGGGGCGGAGTACATCTCCCTCTATCCGAACGTGCTGCTCGGCGTGCACAAGGACCACAGCTTCGCGATCGTGCTCGAACCCGCCGCAATCGACCGCACGGTCGAGCATGTAGCGATCTTCTACGCCGACGCCAGGGCGCTCGGGGACGACTTCGCCGCCATGCGCGCGCGGAACGCGAAGATGTGGCAGGACGTGTTCGTCGAGGACATCTTCGTGGTCGAGGGCATGCAGAAGGGCCGCCACGCCAGCGGCTTCGACGGCGGCAAGTTCTCGCCCGTGATGGACAGCCCGACGCACATGTTCCACCACTGGGTGGCCACCCAGATGCTGGGCTGACGCCCGCCGGGCCTGAACTCATGGACCGGGCCGCGCTCGATGCCGCCCTGATCGCGGCCCACGAGGCCGGCGACGAGTGCCGCCTCGTCGCGCTCTATACCTGCGCCGCGAACGATGCCGAGGCTGCCGGCGACACCGATGCCTGCTGCTTCTACCTCACGCAGGCCTATGTCTTCGCCCTGGTCTCCGGCGCGCTCGAGGCGGGGCGGCTGCACGCACGGCTGCTGGCGCGGGGGCGGGAGGAGTGAGCTTCCCGGGACCGGCGCATCCCCTGACGGAATTGCGACATCCGGCGACGCGATTGTGGGCATTGGGCGCAGCGAAACTTGCTTTGATGCCCCCTGACCAATTCCGGGCCGGATTCGGCCCAATCGGGGAGGACCTCAATGAAATCCCATGCCCGCGTGGTGGTGATCGGCGGCGGTGTCGTCGGCTGCTCCGTCCTCTATCACCTGGCCCGCGAGGGCTGGACCGATGTCGTGCTGCTCGAGCGGCTGGAGCTGACCTCGGGCTCGACCTGGCATGCGGCGGGCGGCTGCCACACGATCAACTCCGATCCCAACGTGGCCAAGCTCCAGAAGTACACGATCAAGCTCTATAACGAGATCGCCGAGCTTTCGGGCCAGGCCACCGGCTTCCACATGACGGGCGGCGTCATGCTGGCCTCGACCGAGGCGCGCTTCGACTGGCTGAAGGGGGTGGTCGCGAAGAACCGCTATCTCGACATCGAGACCGAGGTCATCACGCCCGAGAAGGCGCACGAATTGATGCCGCTGCTCGATCCGGGCCAGTTCGTCGGCGCGGTCCGCACCGTGGTCGACGGCCACCTCGACCCCTCGGGCGTGACCCACGCCTATGCCAAGTCGGCCCGCAAGCTCGGCGCGACGATCTACACGCACACCATGGCGAAGGACATCCGCCGCCTGCCCACGGGCGAGTGGGAGGTCGTGACCGACAAGGGCAATATCACCTGCCAGCATGTGGTGAATGCCGGCGGCCTCTGGGCGCGCGAAGTCGGGCGCATGGTCGGGCTGGAACTCCCGGTCCTCGCGATGGAGCACATGTATCTCATCACCGAAGACATGCCCGAGGTGGCCGAGATCAACCGCACCACCGGCGCCGAGGTGATCCACGCGGTCGATTTCGACGGCGAGCTCTACCTCCGGCAGGAGCGGGGCGGGATGCTGATGGGCACCTACGAGAAGGCCTGCCGGCCCTGGTCCGAGCGGGTGACACCCTGGGATTTCGGACCGGAACTCCTGCCCGAGGACATCGACCGGATCGCACCCTCGCTCGAGGTCGGGTTCCGGCATTTCCCGGCATTCCAGAAGGCGGGCATCAAGAAGATCGTCAACGGCCCCTTCACCTTCGCGCCCGATGGCAACCCGCTGGTCGGCCCGGTGCGCGGGCTGCCGGGTTTCTGGTCGGCCTGCGGCGTCATGGCCGGCTTCAGCCAGGGTGGCGGGGTGGGCCTTGCCCTTTCCAACTGGATGATCCACGGCGATCCGGGCTTCGACGTCTGGGCGATGGACATCGCCCGCTACGGCGACTGGGCGACCATGGCCTACACCAACAGGAAGGTGCAGGAGAACTATTCGCGGCGCTTCTCGATCAAGTTCCCGAACGAGGAGCTGCAGGCTGGCCGGCCGCTCAAGACCACGCCGATCTACGACCAGATGATCGCCAAGGGCGCGCAGATGGGTGATTCCTGGGGGCTGGAGGCGCCGCTCTGGTTCGCGCCGGCGGGCGTGAAGGACGTGTTCTCATGGCGCCGCTCGACCGATTTCGAGCATGTGAAGGCCGAGGTGAAGGCCGTGCGCGGGAGCGTCGGCCTGATGGAGATCTCCGGCTTCTCGAAATTCTCGGTAAAGGGCCCCGGCGCGAAGGGCTTCCTCGACAGGGTGCTCGCCTGCAGGATCCCGGCGCCAGGCCGGATGACGCTGGCGCCGATGCTGAAGCATGACGGCAAGCTGATCGGCGACCTCTCGCTCGCCTGCCTCGCAGAATCCGAATCGGGGGGCGACTATTTCCTTGCCGGCTCCGGCGCGGCCGAGGTCTTCTACATGCGCTGGTTCGAGCAGCACCTGCCGGTGGACGGATCGGTGCGCGCGGACTCGATCGGCCTCGGCCTCTGCGGTGTCTCGGTCGCCGGGCCGAACGCGCGCAAGGTTCTGGAGAAGGTCACCCACGCCGACGTCTCGAACGAAGGCTTCCGGTTCATGGCGGTCCGGCGCATGGAGATCGGACTCGCCCCCTGCATTGTCGGGCGGGTCAGCTTCACCGGCGATCTCGGCTACGAGATCTGGATGCGGCCCGAGTACCAGCGCCACGTCTTCGACCAGCTGATGGCGGCAGGCGCGGAGTTCGGCATCCGGCTCTTCGGGCTCCGCGCCATGAACGCGATGCGACTCGAAAAGAACTTCGGCGGCTGGGCGCGCGAGTACCGGCCGATCTACGGCCCGGTCGATGCGGGCCTCGACCGCTTCATCGCCTACGGCAAAGCGGCCGACTTCATCGGCAAGGCCGCGGCGATCCGCGAGCGCGACGCGGGCGGCAGGCTCAGGCTCAAGGCCTTCACCGTGCAGGCGAAGGATGCCGACGTGATCGGCGACGAGCCGATCTGGCTCGGCGGCAACGTGGTCGGCTGGGTGACCTCGGGCGGCTATGCGCACAACTCCGGGGTCTCGATGGCGATGGGCTACGTGCCGAAGGAGCACGCCGATGCCGAGGGCCCCTGGGAGATCGAGCTGCTTGGCGAACGCCTGCCTGCCCGGATACAACATGCCCCCATCTGGGACGCGAACGCGGAAAGGATGCGCGGCTGATGCAACGCTACAGCGCCCTCTCGGTCCTCTGGGGCGGGCTGACCGGCCAGAAGAACTGGCAGAAGGTCTGGGGCCATCCGAAGCCGAAGCCGCATTACGATGTGATCGTGGTCGGCGGCGGCGGACACGGGCTCGCGACCGCCTACTACCTCGCGAAGGAGCACGGGGTGCGCAATGTCGCCGTGCTCGAGAAAGGCTGGCTCGGCGGCGGCAATGCCGGGCGCAACACCACCATCGTGCGTTCCAACTACATGATCGAGGGCAACACCGAGTTCTACGAGCACTCGCTGAAGCTGTGGGAAAACCTCAGCCACGAGCTGAACTACAACGTCATGTTCAGCCAGCGCGCCCATGTGAACCTGGTGTTCAGCCCGTCCCAGCGCGATGCCATGGCGCGGCGCTACAACCTGATGCGGCTCAACGGCATCGACGGCGAGTTCTGGGAGCCCGAGGAGCTGAAGCGCCGCATCCCGCTCCTGAACATGGATCAGGGCCGCTTCCCGATCCTCGGCGCCTATGTCCAGCCGCGCGCGGGCACGGCGCGGCACGATGCGGTGAACTGGGGCTTCGCCCGGGCGGCGACGGCGCTCGGCGTCGACATCATCCAGAACTGCGAGGTGACCGGCTTCATCCGCAAGGCCGGCGCGCTGATCGGGGTCGAGACCAGTCGTGGCGGCGTTTCGGGCGAGATCTATGCCGACAAGATCGGCCTCGCGGTGGCCGGCCACACCTCGGTGCTGGCGGCCAGGGCCGGGCTCGGCAAGCTCCCGATCGAGACCCACAAGCTGCAGGCCTATGTGTCGGAGCCGATCAAGCCGATCATCGACCATGTGATCGTGTTCGGCGGGGTCGGGCACTTCTACATCAGCCAGTCCGACAAGGGCGGGCTGGTGTTCGGCGGCGATCTCGACAAGTACAATTCCTACGCCCAGAAGGGGAACCTGCCGGTCTACGAGAACGTGATGGCCGCCTGCATCCAGATCCTGCCCTGCCTCGGTCGGGTGAAACTCCTGCGCCAGTGGGCCGGCGTGATGGACATGTCGATGGACGGCTCGCCCTTCATCTGCAAGACCGAGATCCCGGGCCTCTACCTGAACGCCGGCTGGTGCTATGGCGGCTTCAAGGCGACGCCCGGCTCGGGCCACACCTTCGCCCACACCATCGCGAAGGACGAGCCGCACTGGGCGAACCGGCTGCTCACGCTCGACCGCTACCGGAAGGGCCGCCTGATCGACGAGACCGGCCACGGCCCGACGCCGAAGCTGCATTGAGGGGCATGCCATGCTCAGAATCCCCTGCCCCTTCTGCGGCCCCCGCGACCACTCGGAGTTCTCCTACGAGGGCGACGCCACGGTGAAGTACCCGGCGCTCGACGCCTCGGAGGACGAATGGTTCGAGGCGGTGTTCCTGCGCGACAACCCGCGCGGGCCGCACCGCGAGCTCTGGCACCATCTTTATGGCTGCCGCGCCTTCCTGATCGTCGAGCGCGACACGCTGACCCACGAGATCAGGGGCGCGCGCCTTGCCCACCAGCCCACGGCGGAGGCGCTGAAATGAGCGGCTACCGGCTTGCCGACCGCGGACTCGTCGATCGCTCGCGGACGATCGGCTTCGCGTGGGACGGCCGCACGATGCAGGGCTTCGCCGGCGACACGCTGGCCTCGGCACTGATGGCGAATGGCGAGCATGTGGTCGGTCGCAGCTTCAAGTACCACCGCCCCCGCGGCGTCATGTCGGCGGGTCCCGAGGAAGGCGGCGCGCTGGTGACCGTGGGAGCGGGAGCCCGGCGCGAGCCGAACGCCAAGGCGACCCAGGTCGAGATCTGCCCCGGGCTGACGGCCTTCGGCCAGAATGCCTGGCCGAACGTCCGCTTCGACCTCGGGCGGGTGAACGACCTCTTCAACCGCTTCTTCGCCGCCGGCTTCTACTACAAGACCTTCATGGGCTTCGGCCGCGGCACGGCCGAGTGGATGTTCTTCGAGAAGCTCATCCGCCACGCCGCCGGCATGGGCTCGGCCTCGCGCGAACCCGACCCGGACAGCTACGACATCGTGCACGACTTCTGCGACCTCCTCGTGATCGGCTCCGGCGCTGCCGGCCTTGCCGCGGCCGAGCTCGCGGTTGCGGAAGGGCTCGACGTCGTGCTCGTCGAGCAGGACTTCGCGCTCGGCGGCGCGCTGCTCGGCTCGGCCGAGACCGTGGGGGGCCAGCCGGCCCGCGCCTGGGTCGAGGCCCGGATCGCGGCACTGAACGGTGCGCGTGTGCTGCGCCGCACCACGGCCTTCGGACTCTACGACACCAATGTGGTCGGCCTCTACGAGCGGGTGACCGACCATGTCACCAATGCCGACCCCTCGCTGCCGCGTGCGAACCTGAGAATCGTGCGACCGGGCCGGATCATCCTCGCCACGGGTGCGATCGAGCGTCCCGTCGCCTTCGGCAACAATGACCGGCCGGGGGTGATGCTCTCCGGCGCGATGACGACCTACGTGAACCGCTTCGGCGTTGCGCCGGGGCATGTGGCGGTGATCTGCGGCGGCTCGGACAGCGTCTATGCGGACGCCATCGCGCTGGCAGGCGCCGGCATCCGCACCATGCTGCTCGACGCCCGCGAGACAGGCCCCGCCGCGCTCGCCGCCGCGGCCTCCGCCGCCGGCGTCGAGGTCCATCCCGGTTACGTGCCGGTCGCGGCCGAGGGGCGCGGCGCCGTGAAGGGTTTGCAGATCGGCCGCTTCGCGCTCGACGGCCATGTGCGGGCCGAGCGCAGCCTCGCCTGCGACTGCATCGGCGTCTCGGGCGGCTGGTCGCCGGCGGTGCACCTGCTGTCGCACCGCGGCGCGCGACCGCTGTGGAACGCCGAGATGGCCTGCTTCCTGCCCGGCTCGATCCATGACGGGATCGGGGTGGCCGGCAGCGTGGCGGGGGTATGGCGCACCGGGGACTGCATCGCCCACGGCCAGGCAGCGGCGGCCGAAGCGGTGACGGCGCTGACGGGCCGGAAGCCCCGCGCGCCGCAGGCACCCGCACCCGGCGGCTGGACGAACCCGATCCGACCCCTCTGGGAGGTCACGGTGCCCGGGCGCAAGCTGAAATCCTTCATCGACCCGCAGCACGACGTGACCACCGAGGACGTGCGGCTCGCGGCCCGCGAAGGCTACGACTCGCCCGAGCACATGAAGCGCTACACCACCCTCGGAATGGCCACCGACCAGGGCAAGGTCGGCAACGTGATCGGGCTCGCTCTGCTGGCGCAGGCGCTGGACCAGACGGTGCCCGAGACCGGCATCACCACCTTCCGCCCACCCTACACGCCGATTCCGATCGGGGCCTTCGCCGGGCGGGCCCGCGGCGCGCACTGGCAGGCGGTGCGCCAGACGCCGATGCACAAGGTGCAGGCGGATGCCGGGGCGGTGTGGCTCGATGCCGGGCTCTGGAAGCGTGCCTGGTACCACCCGGCATTCCCCGGCGAGACGCTGGGCGATGCCTATGTGCGCGAGGCGGCCGCGGTGCGCAGAACGGTCGGCATGGTCGACGTGACCACACTCGGCAAGATTCAGGTGCAGGGACCCGATGCGGCCGAGTTCCTGAACCGCGTCTATGTCAACGGATTCTCGAAGCTGCCGGTGATGAAGTGCCGCTACGGCGTCATGCTGCGTGACGACGGCATCGTGTTCGACGACGGCGTCACCTGGCGCCTCGGCGAGAACGAGTTCATGACCACGACCACCACGGCCCATGCGGCGACCGCGATGGCGCTGCTCGAGAACCTGCTGCAAACCCGCTGGCCGGAGCTGCGCGTCCATGTCGCCTCGGTCTCCGACCAGTGGGGCGGCGTGGCGGTGGCCGGGCCGCTGGCGCGCAAGGTGCTGGAGGCGGTGATCCAGGGCGACGTCTCGAACGAGGGACTGCCCTTCATGGGCATCATCCACGCGAGGCTGCGGGTCGCGGACGGCGAGATCCCGGTGATGGTCGCGCGCCTCAGCTTCTCGGGCGAGCTCGCCTTCGAGGTCTATGCCCGCTCGGGCCACTGCACCGCGATGTGGAAGGCGCTGCGCGCCCAGGTCGAGGCCCATGGCGGCTGCGCCTACGGCATGGAGGCGCTGGGGGCGCTGCGCATCGAGAAGGGCCATCTGACGGCCGCCGAGCTCGACGGGCGGGTGACGCTCGAGGACGCGGGACTGGGCGCCATGGCCTCGAAGGTGAAACCCTATCTCGGCATGGTGCTCAGCCGCCGGCCCGAGCTGACCCGGCCCGACCGGCCAAAGCTCGCGCATTTCCACCCCGTGACCGAGGGCGAGAAGTTCCGGATCGGCGCGGTAGTCTGCGAGGAGGGCAACGTCAAGGGCCATGGCATCGGCTGGATCACCGGCGTGACCGTGGCTCCGGCGCTCGGCGGCGGCTGGCTCGGGATCGGCTTCGTCCGCGGCGGCTACAAGGAATGGCAAGGCCGGCAGGTGGTGATCGCCGACCCGGTGCGGGGGTCACAGGTGCTGGCCCGCGTCGCCAGCCCGCACCAGTACGATCCCGCGGGAGAGCGGATGCATGGTTGATCGAGCCTCGGCCCTGGAAGGGCACAACGCCCCGCACATGTTCGGCCTGATCGGCGGCGGGGGTCCGGGCGTCCGTCTGAGCGAGCGCCCTATCCGGAGCATCTGGCTGATCGCAGCCTGGCCTGACCGGCTGGCCGAGGTCGGCGCCGCCGCCGCGGAGGCGGCCGGCGTCAGCGAGGCTCCCGGACCCGGCGCCGCGGCGACCGGCAAGGCTGGCACCCTGATGCGCATCGAGCCGCTGAAATGGATGCTGGTGAGCGAGACCGAGACGCCGCGCCTGGCGATGGATGAGGCGGACGGCACCGTGCTCGACCTCGGCCATGCCCGGACCGTGATCCACGTCGCGGGACCGCGGGCCTCCGATCTGATGGCGCGCATGGTTCCGCTGGATCTGCGCCCGGCGAAGTTCCCGGAAGGATCGGTCGCCAGCACCATGCTGCACCACCTGGGCGTCACCATCCTCGCCCGGGCCGGCGGCTACGACATCTTCGTGCTCAGGAGCTTCGGTCTCGCGGTCTGGGAGCATCTGGTCGACTCCGCCGGTCAGTTCGGCGCCGAGATCGCCTGATCACCCCGCGCTGCCGGCGTCCCCTGCCGGGAGATCGGACAGCGCCCACTGCCGCCATGGCCGGCGCGCCTCGATGACGGCGCCGATCCGCAGCGCGGTCGGGTCGTCGAAGCGCCGGCCGACGATCTGGACGGCGGTCGGCAGTCCGGCAGCGGTAATCCCCGAGGGCACCGACAACGCCGGGCACTGGCCGGTCATGTTGAAGAGCCCGGTCATGTCGAGCCCCTCCATCTTCCCATCCGGCCCGAGCCTCTCGAAATCGTGGTCCCGCTCGGCGTTCGGCGGCGCGCCGCGCGCCATGGTCGGGCAGATCAGCGCATGGTGGTCGGCAAGCACCCTGGCCAGACGCCGCCAGAGCTCGGTGCGCAGCGTCTCGATCCGCTTGAACGCGACCGCCCCCATGCGCTGCCCCGTCTCGATCAGCCGGACAACATGGGGATCCATCCGGTCCCGGCACTCGGCCAGCAGGTGCCCGAAGGCCGCCGCCTGGTAGACCCCCCACCAGTCGCCCCAGGCCCACACCATCTCGGCCGTCACCGCGAGGTCGCTCTCCTCGATCACCGCCCCCGCCGCCTCCAGCACCCGGGCGGTCGCGCACAGGTTCGCCTCGACCTCCGGGTCGATCGCGTAGAGGCCCAACCCCGGGCTGAGCGCGATGCGAAGTCCGGTCAGATCGGGGTCGAAGCGCTCCGGCAGGGGCACCGGCTGGACCTGGCTCTGGATGTCGGCGTCGTCCGGCCCCTCGGCCACGCGCAGGAACAGGGCCGCATCATCGATGGTCCGTGCCAGCGGGCCGAAATGGCTCATGTCGTCGAAAGTGAATGGCACGATGTCCATCGGGATGCGCCCGAGGCTTGGCTTCAGCCCGACACAGCCGCAGAGCGCCGCCGGGATGCGCACCGAGCCGCCCATGTCGGTGCCCTCGGCCAGCGCCACGCAGCCGGTCGTGGCGGCCACCCCCGCGCCGCCGGACGAGCCGCCGGAACTGCGCGCCCGGTCCCAGGGGTTCCCGGTCGCCCCCCAGAGCGGGCTGATGGTGAAGCCGGAATGGGCGAATTCGGGTGTCATGGTCTTGCCGACGATGACCGCCCCCGCCGCCTTGAAGCGGCGCACGATCACCGGGTCGGCATCGGCCACCCGGTGCTCGAAGCAGAACGAGCCGCGCGTGGTGCGGTGGCCCTTCGTCGGCGTGAAGTCCTTGAAGGCGACCGGCAGTCCGTGCAGCGGGCCGAGCCGCTCGCCCCGCATCACCGACGCCTCGGCGGCTTGGGCGACGGCGCGGGCCTCTTCCGGAAAGATGAAACAGAAGGCGTTCAGCACCGGGTTCACTGCCTCGATCCGGGCAAGCGAGGCCTCGACCAGATCGACGGGCGAGACCTCGCGGGCGCGGACCAGCCGCGCCTGCTCGGTGGCCGGAAGGGCGCAGAGGTCGGTCATCCGCCGCTCACCTCGGCGCCAGCGCCGCCACCTCGCGGCGGAACGCCAGCGCCCCATCGGGTCGCGGCGGAGCGTCGAGTTCCTCGGCATAGCGCCGCCCGGCATGGACCGCATGGGCGATGGTCGCCGGCGCCAGCGCATCGCCGATCGCAGTCACGCGCTCGATCCCGGCACCGGCCCAGTCGCCGCGCCGCGCCTGCAGATCGTGAACCAGCCCGTCCACCGGGCTGCGCGAGGTCACCAGCACCACCGCGTCGGCCTCGATGCCCTGCTCGCGGCCGGTATAGGCGCAGGCCATCGTCGCGGCGCCGGGCGCAACCCTCTCCAGCGTCAGCGAGGGCCGGATCGCGACCCCCTTCTCCAGCAGGCGCCTCTGGATGAAGGGCTGCTCCATCGTGGCTGCGGTCCAGGTCGATGCCTCGGTGGCCGGGGTGGCGTAGGTCACGTCATGGCCTTCGGCGGCCAGGAGTTCGGCCAGCACGCCCGCCATGTAGTAGTGCTCGTCGTCCCAGACCAGCACGCGCCTGCCTTTCGGCCGCTTCCCGTCCATCAGGTCGTCCGGCGTCAGCACCTCGCTGCCCGCGGCAATCGGCATCGGCAGGGTCCAGCGGTGTCCCACCCCGTCGGCCCGCCATCTCGCGCCGGTGGCGATCACCACGCGCGGAAAGCCGAATTCGAGGATGCCTGCCGCATCCAGCCGGCTGTCGAAGAAGATCTCGGCCCCCGGCAGCTGGTCGAGCTGCAGCTTCCGGTAGTCGCGCACCCGGATCCAGGCCGCGAGCCCCGGCAGCCGCGCCTCGCGCGCCACCCGCCCGCCGAGCTCGGTGCCGGCCTCGGCGAGCGTCACCCTGTAGCCGCGCTTGGCGAGCATCTGGGTCGCCTCGAGGCCCGCGGGCCCGGCGCCGATCACCAGCACCGCCTTGTCGGTCTCGGCCGTGCGGATGCGCTCCGGATGCCAGCCACGGCGCCACTCGTCGCCCATCGACGGGTTCTGGGTGCAGCGGATCGGCGACATGTGGAAGTCGCCCGAGACGCAGATGTTGCAGCCGATGCATTCGCGGATGTCCTCGAGCCGACCCTCCTCAAGCTTCTTCGGCAGGAATGGGTCGGCGATCGAGGGCCGCGCTGCGCCGATCATGTCGAGCACGCCGCGCCGCACCAGCGAGGCCATGCGGTCGACCGAGGTGTAGCGGCCGACCCCGACGACGGGCTTCGTGGTCAGCTTTTTCGCATTCGCGAAGAATCTCTCCTGCGCCCCCTCCTCGCCGAAGCGCGAGGTCACCGAGTCGTGCTCCCAGTTGGCGAGGCAGAGGTCCCAGAGGTCCGGGATCTCGGCCAGCATCCCGATCACGTCCTCGGCCTCGGCCAGGTCGAGTCCGCCCTCGCCGGAGAGCTCGGACATCGACATGCGGATCGGCACGGCGCAGCGGTTGCCGACCGCATCCCTGGTGTCTTCCAGAACCTCGCGCAAGAGCCGCACCCGGTTCTCGAGGCAGCCGCCATACTCGTCGGTCCGGTGGTTGAAGCGCCGCGACAGGAAGTGGCAGAAGATGCTGAGCCCGTGCCCGGCATAGACATAGATCAGGTCGAACCCCGCCTTCTCGGCCCGCAGCGCCGCATCGCGATGCCAGCGGCGCATCAGCCGGATATCCTCCCTGTCCATCGTCTTTGCCTGGATCGGATGGTAGGAGAAGGTCGCGACCGGCAGTCCGGTCGGCGCGAGCGGCACTTCGCGCGACCAGAGGTTCGGGGCGTCGAGGCCATTGTGGCAAAGCTCGATCCCGGCCAGCGCGCCATGCTCGTGGATCGCATCTGCCTGCCGGGCCAGGGCCGGGATATCGGCGTCGTCCCAGAGTCGTCCCTCGATATAAGGGGCGATGTCGCCCGACGGGTGGATTTCCACCTCCTCGGTGCAGACCACGGCCCAGCCGCCCTCGGCCTTCACCCCGCGCATCGCCGCCAGCGCCGAGGGATCGCGATAGCCCATGCCGTTGCAGTGTGGCACCTGGAAGAAGCGGTTCCTCGCGACCTTCGGGCCGATCCGCACCGGCTCGAACAGGATGTCGTGGCGCGGGTCGCGGCGCGTCGTGCATCCCTCAGCCATTCTCGAATCCCACCAGTACGTTGACCGTATTGATCCCGACCTCGGCGACGGCATAGCCGCCCTCCATCACGAAGAGCGTCGGCAGGCCCAGCTTCGCGATGCGGGCGCCGTAGCGGGTGAAATCCTCCGACTTCAGCTTGAAGAACGAGATCGGGTCCTTCTCGAAAGTGTCGACGCCAAGCGACACGACCAGCGCGTCCGGCGCGTACTGCGCGATCCGCACGCAGGCGTCCTCCAGCGCCGCGCTCCACCTGGCATAGGGTGTGGCCGGCGGCAGCGGGTAGTTGACGTTGAACCCCTCGCCCCGGCCCGCGCCGGTCTCGTCCGCCCCGCCGAGGTAATACGGGAAGGCATCGAGCGGATCACCATGCAGCGAGAGGAACAGAACGTCGTCGCGGCGGTAGAAGATCTCCTGTGTGCCGTTGCCGTGGTGGAAGTCGACATCGAGGATCGCCACCCGGCCGGCCCCCTGGTCGCGGAACGCCTGCGCCGCGATCGCGGCATTGTTGAGGAAGCAGTAGCCGCCATACATGTCGGTCGAGGCGTGGTGGCCGGGCGGACGGCAGAGCGCGAAGGCGGCGCGGGCACCTTCCGCGATGACCTTCTGCGCGGTCAGCGCCACGTCGGCCGAAGCCTGTGCCGCCTCCCATGTACCCTCGCTGATCGTGGTCTCGCCGGCGAGACAGTAGTAGCCAATCAGCCCGTCGATGTCGCGCGGCGGCACGTTGCGCGGCATGGCGCGCGACGGCCACACCGTCGGCATCGCCTCGCCCTTGAAACCGCGGGCGACCCAGTGCGTCCAGCAGGTCTCGAGGAACGTCACGAAGGCCGCGTCGTGAATCCGCAGCACCGGGCCGAGGCCATGCGCCTCCGGCGCGACCACCGGCCCGAGGCCGACCTCGCGAACGCGCGCCAGGATGTGCTCGGCGCGCTCGGGGCACTCGAAGGGCGGGACCAGCTCGCCACCAGCGAGCTCGGTCTTCGAGGCGCGCAGCCTGTGGCGCTCGGTGTAGACGGTCTGCAAGGCTTTCCCTCCGTTTCCGGCCGGCTCGCGGCCTGGCGCTATTCCTCGCCCGGCACACCGTAACTCGGTGCCACGCTTGGATCGAGCGCCCGCGTCACGTAGTCGGAAAGCTGCGGCTTGTAGATGTGCCAGAGCCTCGCGAGCTCCTCGACCGGGTCGCCCTCCGACCAGTCGACCCTGAGATCGGCGACCGGCCAGGGAACCCTGTCGACGATCTTCACCCCCGCCGAATGCACCGGCCCCTCCTCGCCGCCCGCGGCGACGCCGGCGCGCATCGCCTCGATCAGCCGGTCGCCGAGATGGCCGGGCGTTGCCTCGAAGGCAGTGATCATCGCCTCCGGCACCAATCGGCTCGCGAGCATGTTCCCCGCGGCGGCGGCGCCGTGGGTCTCGGCATGGGCGTGGGTTCCCAGCACCCGCGACCCGTGATGGATGGCGATCTGGCCCGAGGCATCGACCGCGACCAGCTGGCGATAGTCGATATGTGGGGCGGTCTCGCGCAGGATCGCCACCGCCTCGGAGGCGCGGGCGCCAAGCGCCATCAGGTCGAGCGCGCGCGTCCCCAGCGCCGGATCGGTGATGTTCTGGCTTGCCACCGCCCCGACCCCGGCCCTGGCATGCGCGCAGCGCGCCGCCACCGCGGGCGACGAGGACGAGACGGCGATCCCGAACATGCCGGTCTCCGGGCAGCGCGCGAGGATCGAGAAGGTCATGTCCGTGCCCTCAGTCCGGGATCACGGCCGTGACCTCGATCTCGACCAGCCATTCGGGCCGCGCGAGCGCCGTGACGACGAGGCCGGTCGAAACTGCATGCACGCCCTTCATGTAGCTCCCCATGGTGCGGTACACCGCGTCGCGGTGGCGGATGTCGGTCAGGTAGACGACGATCCGGCAGATGTGGTCCATCCGCGATCCGCATTCCTCGATCAGCACCCTGATGTTCTGCATGACCCGGTGGGTCTGCGCCTCGGGGTCGCCGACACCGATATTCTCGCGGCTGTCGAGATCCTGCGCCACCTGGCCGCGCAGGAACACCAGCGTGCCGCGGGCGACCACCGCCTGGGCGAGGTCGTTGTCCAGCTTCTGTTCGGGGTAGGTGGTCCTGGTGTTGAAGGGGCGGATGCGCTTGTGGGCCATCGGGCGTTCCTGTGACGGGGTTGGCGGGATCGGTGCGGGTCCGGCACTGCGCGGGCCGTTACCCGCGCGGCGCGCGGTCGGTGCGGCTCGCGATGTAGCGCGCGAAGTCGTAGTTCGGCCGTTCGAGATGCGAGAGATGCCCGGGCCGCGCGAGACCCGACGAGAGCCCGCGATAGACCCGCTCGGTGCAGCCCCGGTCCTCGACATTGACCGCGTCCAGCAGCTCCTTGAGCTGGCGGAAGTGCTGCTGCGCGTCCGGGTCGCTGACGAAGTCGGGCGACATGCCGCCGCCGAAGCCGATCTGCACCTGGCCGGGGCCATGCGGCAGCAGGGTGAGATACCAGAAATAGCCCGGCGTCAGCGTGATCAGCAGGCTCGGATAGATCGCCAGCAGGAAGGTCGTGCGCCTGAGGTCGCCCTTGAGCCGGGTGTTGTTCGGATGCGCCAGCGCGATCTTCAGCCGGTCGTCCTTCAGGATGGTGTGATGGTTGAATGCCCTGTGGCCCGGCGGGCAGACCATTTCCTCGAGCTTCGACAGCCCGCCGATCGTGCCCGCATGGCAGACCGGCAGGTGGTAGCTCTCCATGAAGTTCTCGGCCAGCACCTTCCAGTTCGTGTCCCAGAGATGGGTCTCGTAGAAGGTCTCGGCGTAGTCCTCCATGCCGAAATCGGCGATCAGCCTCTCGACCTCGGCCAGGCGCCGGGACACCGGCTCTGCGTCCGGATTGAGCGTGACGAAGACCCAGCCCAGCCACTCCTCGCAGCGGATCGCCGGCAGCCGGTAGTCCTGCCTGCAGAATCCCTCGTTCTTCGCCATCGCGGGAGCGCCGCGCAGCGTGCCGTCGAGGTTGTAGGTCCATCCGTGATAGGGGCAGGAGACGGTCTTGACCCGTCCGCGTCCCGTCAGGATGGTCGACATCCGGTGCAGACACACATTCGACATGGCGCGCAACCCGCCATCGCGGTCGCGGATCACCAGCACCGGCTGCCCCGCAATGTCGTGGGTCACGTAATCGCCCGGCCCGGCCAGCGCCCCCGCCCGGCCGACACAGATCCAGTCGCGGCGGAAGATGCCTTCCAGCTCCCGCTCCAGGAACATCTGCGAGGTATAGACCTCCGGCGGCATGGCGCGCGCACGCTCGAAGGGGACCGCCACATTCTCCCGCAGGAGCGCCACGGGATCGGGCGTCGTCATCTCGTTCATCGCAGCTCTCCCGAAATCACGTCTCGCGAAGTCACGCTGCTCAGATGATAGCATGCCGGACCTTCGCCGAGACCCACTCACTGAGCACCACGGTGCCGAGAATCACGATAAAGATCATTGTCACCTGCGGCCAGGCCAGCACGTTGAGCGAGGCCTGAAGCTGCAGTCCGATGCCCCCGGCACCTACCAGGCCGAGAATCGCCGATTCCCGGATGTTGATGTCCCAGCGGAACACCGAGATGCCGGCGAAGGCGGGCAGGATCTGGGGCACGATCGCGTAATCGATCAGCTGCGCGCCCGAGGCGCCGGTGGCCGTCACTGCC
Organism: Limibaculum sp.; assembly: GCA_039805905.1. Taxonomy (GTDB): domain Bacteria; phylum Pseudomonadota; class Alphaproteobacteria; order Rhodobacterales; family Rhodobacteraceae; genus Thermohalobaculum. Next base: position 138,618 of record JBDIVM010000003.1, read on the forward strand.
TCGACCTGCGCTTCGTCGATTTCCTCGATCGCCTCGTAGAGCAACTTGGCGACGAAACCGATCGATCGCAGCCCGATGGCGACAATGCCGGCCAGTATGCCGGGTCCGATGATCGAGACCAGCAGGAGCGCCCAGATCAGCGAGTTGATCGAGCGCGACGAGACGATGATCAGGAGCGCGACCGGTCGTGCAACATAGAGGCTCGGCGTCGTGTTCCGGGCCGCGAGCAGGGCGACCGGGACCGCCAGGAAGACACCCATCAGCGTGCCGAGGGTGGCGATGTTGATGGTGTCCCAGAGCGGCCACCAGAGTTTGTCCATATAGGACCAGCGCGGCGGTATCATGCGGCTGCCGAGATCGGCCGCCTGGGTCGGCGCGTCGTAGACGAAGAGCCAGATGGTGTCCTTCGTCATCACCTGCCAGCAGAACACCGTCAGCGCCGCGACCGCCAGCCAGCCGGCCCAGAGCACCAGCCGCTGCACGCTCGTGCGGTGCCTCCAGTCCGGCTTGCCGTTCACCAGCGCGACCGGCATCACTGCACCCATTTGCGGACATGGCTCGACGAGTATTCGGCGGCCATGACGATGGCGATGATGATGATCAGGATCCCGCCGGCCGAGTCGAACTCGTAGCGGTCGATGGCGGTGTTCAGCGTCGCCCCGATGCCGCCCGCCCCGACGATTCCGATCACCGCGGATTCGCGGAAGTTGATGTCGAAGCGGTAGAGCGAGAGGCCGATCAGCCGCGGCATCACCTGGGGCTGGATCGCATAGTTGATCAGCTGCCACCAGCTCGCGCCGGTGGCGCGGATCGCCTCCGCCTGGGCCTCGTCGATGTCCTCTATGTCCTCGGCAAGGAGCTTGGCCAGGAACCCGATCGTGGAGAAACTCAGCGTCAGGAAGCCGGCAAAGGGTCCGAACCCGAACATCGCGACAAACAGGATGGCGACGATGATCTCCTGGAGCGCCCGCGAGATGGCGATGATCGCGCGGCACAGCAGATAGACCGCCGGTGGGGCGATGTTCCGCGCGGCGCCGATGCCGATCGGGATCGAGATCGCGATGCCGACAACCGTCGAGGTCATGGTCATGGTCAGGCTCTCGACCAGCCCGATCCTGATGTCCTCCCAGCGCGAGGTGAAATCGGGGTGGAGGAAGCCCTGGATGAAGCGCCAGCCGCGTTCGAGCCCTTCGTAGACCCGGGTCCAGTTCACCTCGACCGAGCAGATGGCGAGCACGAGATAGACCAGCGCACCGCCATAGATGCCATAGCGCCAGCCCCGGTCGCGGATCAGCACCGGCGGGCGTTTCCAGCGGCGCGGGAAGGCCGGGACGTCGGCCATGGTCATACGAGGCCCGCGAGGCGCTCCTCGCGCTCACGCTCGTCCTCGGCCTCCGCGTCGCGACCGCGGCGCCGGATCGCGGTCCAGTCCTCCTCGCCGTAGATCGTGGTGAGCACCCGTTCGTCGAGGTCGCCGGCGGCGCCGTCGAACACGACCCTGCCGGCCTGAAGGCCGATGATCCTCTGGGTGAAGCTCTGGGCGAGCACGACGTCATGGATGTTGATGATGGCCGGCAGGCCGCGCTCGCTGCAGATATCGACGATCAGCCGCATGATCTGGCGCGAGGTCTTCGGGTCGAGCGAGGCGGTCGGCTCGTCGACCAGCAGGAGCTCGGGGTCCTGCTCGAGCGCCCGGGCAATACCCACCCGCTGCCGCTGGCCGCCGGAGAGCGCATCGGCGCGCTTGTCGGCATGCTCGGTCAGCCCGACCCGCTCCAGCAACGCGAATGCCTTGGCGATGTCGGCTTCCGGGAAGCGGCGGATGAAGCTCCGCCAGAACGGCACATAGCCGAGCCTGCCCGAGAGCACGTTCTCCATAACCGTCAGCCGCTCGACCAGCGCGTATTCCTGGAAGATCATGCCGATCCTCCGCCGCGCCCGCCGCAGGTCGCTCCGCGAAAGCGCGATGATGTCTATGTCGCCGAGATATACGCCGCCGGCGCTGGGCTCGACCAGCCGGTTGATGCAGCGGATCAGCGTCGACTTGCCGGCGCCGGAGGGACCGATCAGCCCCACCACCTGCCCGGCGGGCACCTCGAAACTGACCTCGCTCAGCGCACGGTCGCCGGTGCGGTAGGTCTTGGAAAGCCCCTCGATCCTCAGCAAGGCCCGTCCCCCTGACTATCGCTCGACGGGGCCGGCGCGAACGGCAGGGCCGTTGGCGCCGGCCCTGCCGGTTCGGCTCAGCTCACTTGCAGTCGTAGGAGACGCCGTTCGCCTCGTCGATCTTGCGAATGACGGACCAATGCTCCTTGAACGTGATCGGGATGAACTGGCCCTCGCCGGACTTCTCGAACTCCTCCTTGAGCGATGAGCCTTCCCACGGGAACGTGAAGAACGCCTCCTTGATCTTCTCCTGCAGCTCCGGCTTCAGGTTGTAGACCACGCCATAGCCGGTGGTCGGGAAAGTCTGCGACTTGTAGAGCGACACGAACTGGTCGGCCTTGACCACGTCGCGCTCGATCATGCGGGTCATCACCGAATTGGCGATCGCGGCGGCCGGGTAGTCCTTGTTGGCGACGCCCAGTACCGAGTTGTCGTGCTTGCCAGAGAACACCGCCTCGAAATCGCGCCCCGCAACGAGGTCGTATTCGGCCTTGAGCAGGGCAGAGGGCGCCTTGAAGCCGGAATTCGAGGTCTCGGCGGTGAACGCCATCTGCTTGCCCTTGATGTCCTCGACCTTCTCGATGCCGGAGCCGGGATAGGTGATGATCTCCATCTCGTAGCCGAACGAGCCATCGAGCGACGCCATGATGGTAAACGGCCGGAAGCCCGCGCAGGCGACCGCGATCGGGTTCGAGCCGGTGTTGAAGCCGGCAATGTGGAGCCGCCCGGCGCGCATCGCCTCGATCTGGGCGGCGTTCGACTGAACCGGGAAGAACTGCACCTTCTTGCCGGTGACCTTCTCCATATGGGTCAGGAAGTCGGACCAGGCCTTGGCGTAGACCGCCGGATCCTCGACCGGAGTATAGGCGAAGATCAGCGTGTCCGGGTCTACCAGCTGTGCCGGGTCGGTCGGGATGTCGGCGATCAGGTCGCCATCGGCATCGATGTAGCGGCTGTCGAGCTTGAACTCGGCCTGGGCCGCGCCGGTCACGGCGAGCACGGCGGCAACGGTCATCGATAGCAGTCTCTTCATCATTTTCTCCCTTGTTGCGCCACTTGCGCGGCGAGGTGTTATCCGCTGCACGCGACACTTCGGTGACGACGACATTAGCGGAACGGCTTTCCCCGTGGCAACGCCCGTCATCGCCCGCGGATGCGCGGGTCCAGCGCGTCCCTGAGCCCGTCGCCCATGAAATTCACGCTGAGAACCGTCAGCGAGATCGCCAGCCCCGGCCAGATCACCCGCTCGGGCGTGAGCGTCATGAAGTCCTTGCCATCGAAGAGGAGTCGCCCCCAGGTCGGGAAATCCGGCGGGAAGCCCAAGCCAAGGAACGAGAGCGCACTTTCGGTGATGATCGCATTGGCGATACCGATGGTGGCGGAGACCATGATCGGCGACATCACGTTCGGCAGCAAATGGCGGGTGATGATCCGGTGCCCGCGGGTCCCTATGCTCTTGGCCGCCAGCACGAATTCGCGCTCCTTGAGCGCCAGCACCTCGCCGCGCACGATGCGGGCGGAGTGCATCCACGAGGTGATGCCGATGACGAAGACGATGAGCAGGAAGATTCCCGCCTCCGGCCCGAAGAGCGTGCGCAGCGTGTCCCGGAAGAGGAGCAGGATGACCAGCAGGAGTGGCAGGATGGGCAGCGCCAGGAACAGGTCCGTCAGCCGCATCAGCGGCCCGTCGAGCCGCCGCACATAGCCTGCCAGCACGCCGACCAGCGCCCCGATCACGATCGAGACCCCCATCGCCGCGAAGCCCACCGCGAGCGAGACGCGCCCGCCGGCCATGACCTGCGCCAGCATGTCGCGACCGACATTGTCGGTGCCGAACGGATGTTTCCACGAGATGCCGGCATTGCGTGCGCGCATGTCGAGGAACTGTGGGTCGATGGTGTGGATGTAGGGTCCGATCGTGACGCCAAGCACGATGAACAGGAACACGGTGCTGCCCACCAACGCGCCGCGATGGGCGCGGAACTGGCGCCACACGTCGGCCCAGAGGGAGCGGTGCGCCTTCATGCCCTGTTCGGCGAGCGTCGCGTCACTCATACCGGATCCTCGGGTCGAGCATGCCGTAAAGCAGATCGGCGATCAGGTTGAAGACGACGATCAGGATCGCGAAGATGAAGGTCAGGGTCTGCACCAGCGGGATGTCCGCGCCCTCGATGCCGATGATCAGGAGCTGGCCGATCCCGTTCACCCGGAAGATCTGCTCGGTGATGATGGCGCCGCCGAAGATCGTGGGCACGCCGAGCGCGATCACGGTCACCACCGGGATCAGGCTGTTCCTCAGCACATGCACCAGCACCACGACCCGCTCGCGCATCCCCTTGGCGCGCGCCGTGCGCACGTAATCCTGGTTGAGATTGTCCAGCATAGAGGCGCGCATGAAGCGGCTGATCTGGCTGGCATTGGCCAGTGCCAGCACCATTGTCGGCATGATCATCTGCTTGATCTGGACGACGAAGCTGTCCCAGTCATGCACCACATGGGTAGTGTCGTAGATCGAGGGCAGCCAGCCCAGCCAGACCGAGAAGATCACGATCAGCAGAAGCCCCGTGAAGAAAGTCGGGATCGAGAAGCCGAGCATCGAGACGAAGGTGCCGATCTGGTCGAAGAGCGAGTACTGCCTGTAGGCCGAGATCACCCCGATCGGAACCGCGATCACCACGGCGATGAGATAGGAAATGCCCACGACCCACAGCGTCTGGGGCAGGCGCTCGACGATCAGGTCGGTCACCGGCGAGCGGGTGGCCCAGGACAGCACCCGCAGCCGGTTCTCGCTGTCGCCGATCGTCCATCCGGTCCACTGCTCGAGCACGTTCAGCGGCTCGTTCACCAGGAACTGCTCCAGCCACTTCAGGTAACGCACCACGAAGGGCTCGCCCATGCCGAGCGACAGGCGGATCTTCTCGCGCACCTCGGGCGGGATCGTCAGCGGCAAATTGCCCGTCGGATCGCTCGGCGCGAGGTCGAGAAGCGCAAAGATGATGAAGCTGATCGCGAGCAGCGTCGGAACTGCGATCAGCAGACGGCGCAGCGCGTAACGTGCCATCGAAGGTTCCCGGACAGAGGGTGGCGGCCCCCGGAGGGGCCGCCGGCGATGGTCACTTCACGCGATGCCAGTCGGCGATGTTCCAGAGTTCGCTGTCCCAGTCGGACATCTTGACGCCGCCGAGCGTGTTGGCATGCGCCGAGATGCCGCCGCGGTGGATCAGCGGGATGATCGAGAAGGACGCCATCAGCCTGTCGTTCATCCGCTTGGCGAGGTCGGCCCGTTCGTTCAGGTTGGCCGTGACCGCCATCGTGCGGACCATCTCGTCATATTCCGGATCGCAGAAGCGCTGCACGTTGTTGCCCTGCCACTGGCTCTTCGGTGACGGCATGTCCGAGCAAAGCCAGCTTGCCATGTAGGCCTCCGGATCGACGCCCGAGAAGTTGTTCGTGTACATCTCGATGTCGGCGTAGAACTTCTGGAACGTGTCCGGGCTCGCCGGGTCACCACCGAAAAACACGCTGGCGTTGATGTTCCTGAGCTCGGTCTCGACCCCGAGTTCGTCCCACCACTGCTTGACCAGCGCCTGGGTTCCCTGCCGAACCGAGTTGGTCGATGTCTGGTAGAGCACCGAGAGACGGGTCCCGTCCTTCTGCCGGATGCCATCCGGGCCCGGCACCCAGCCGGCCTCGTCGAGAAGCTTCTTGGCGCCCTCGATGTCCTGGGTCAGGCACCAGTCATTGGCCGTCGAGGCGTAGATTTCTGGTGCCGGCAGCACGTTGCAGGTGGGCTGCCCTGCCGCGCCATAACCGACATCGACCAGAAGGTGGCGGTCGATCGCGAGCGACAGCGCCTTGCCGACTGCGGGATCGGTCAGGAACGGATGGGCGTTGGAGCCGTCCTCCTTCCAGACCGACCGGTTCTCGCCCAGCGCCGGATCGGGATTGGTCTGGTTCAGGTGCAGCCGCTCGACCGACGTGCCGAACGCGACGACGATCTTGCCCTTGCCGGCCGCTTCCATCTGCTTGAGGATCTCCGGTTCGACCTGCAGGTTCCAGGCATAGTCGAACTCGCCCGTCTCCAAAACCGAGCGCGCCGCCGAGGTCGCATCGCCGCCGCCCTTGAACAGCACGTTCGCGAAGGCAGGCTTGTCCGGCTCGCGGTAATTCGGATTGGCCTCGTAGAGGACCACGTCGTTCGGCCGGAACTCGACGATGCGGAACGGGCCGGTGCCGATCGGGCCGAAGTTCTGCGCGGTGCATTCCGGTGCCTTCGCGCCGATGCAGCCCTCGAACTGCGCCTTCTGGATCAGCGGGCTCTCGGCGCCGACAAGCGCCGTGTAGGGGAAGGGCTTCGGTTCGTCGAAGGTGATCCGGATGGTGCGGGCATCGACCGCCTCGATGCTCTTGACCCCGTCGAAATAGGACGACTGCGCGCAGCCGCCCTCGGGATGGGTGCAGTACTGCCAGGTGAACACCGCGTCATCGGCCGTCACCGCCGACCCGTCGGACCAGAGCAGCCCTTCCCGCAGCTTCCAGGTGATCGAGGTGAGATCGGCCGCGACACCGCCATTCTCGACGGTCGGGATTTCCTCGGCGAGGCGCGGGTAGAGCGTGCCGTTCTCGTCAAAGCCCGCCAGCGGCTCGATCACCAGCGAGGCCGACTCGACCTCCTTGGTACCGCCCGAGAGGTAGGGGTTCTGGGTCGAGGGCGCCTGCCAGTAGATGATGTTGAGCTGGCCGTCGGCCCCTCGCTGCGCAAGGGCCGGAGAGGCCAGCAGCGCCGCGGCCGCCGCGGTCGCCAGAAGTTTCTTAGAGATCATCGTCCATGTCCTCCCTGTCTTGTTGGACCTCTGTCGCTGCGCCGGGCGCTCGCCCGGTTCTGGGATCGAATAGAACACGCTCGCGCGCCCGCGAAAAGGGCCAAGCCGTGCGTCGGCATCGCGTTCACGCGGCAAAATGGCAGGCGACGTGCCTGCCATCCCCCAGCCGCCGCCATTCCGGCGCCTCCGAGAAACACTTGTCCACCGCCTCGGGGCAGCGTGTGCAGAACCGGCAGCCGGCCGGCGGGCGTGCCGGGCTCGGAACGTCGCCCTTCAGGATGATGTGGGCGCGCCGGCGCTCGACCTCCGGGTTCGGCACCGGCACGGCCGACAGCAGCGCCCGGGTATAGGGGTGTTTCGGTGCCGAATAGAGCATCTCGCGCGGCGCGAGCTCGACGATCTTGCCGAGATACATCACCGCCACCCGGTCGGCGATGTGGCGCACCATGCTCAGGTCGTGGCTGATGAAGAGGTAGGTCAGCCCGAGCTTCGCCTGCAGGTCCTCGAGGAGGTTCACCACCTGGGCCTGGATCGACACGTCTAGGGCCGCGATCGGCTCGTCGCAGACGATGAAGTCGGGATCGAGCGCCAGTGCGCGGGCAATGCCGATCCGCTGCCGCTGGCCGCCGGAGAACTCGTGCGGATAGCGGTCGGCATAGCGCGGGTTCATGCCGACCGCATCGAGCAGTTCGCGCACGCGCGTCTGCCGTTCCATCCGGCCGAGGCCGCCATGCTCGTCCAGCGGCTCGGCGACGATCGAGGCGACCGTCATGCGCGGATTGAGCGAGGCGTGCGGATCCTGGAAGATCATCTGCATCCTCGGCCGGATGCGTCGCAGCGCCTCGCCGGACAGCGCCGTGATGTCCTGCCCGGCGAACCAGATCCGGCCTGAGGTCGCGGTATAGAGCCGGAGAATGGTGCGCCCGGCCGTCGACTTGCCGCAGCCCGATTCGCCGACGAGACCGAGCGTCTCGCCCTTGCGGATGTCGAAGCTGATCCCGTCCACCGCGCGGATCACGCCGACCTGCCGGCGGATGATTCCCTTGTAGACCGGGAAGTGCATGGTGAGATCCTCGATCCGCAGCAGCGGCCCGGCGCCCGCGTCCGCGCCTGCCGCGGCCGACCGGGAGACGGCACCCTCAACCGCCATCGCGCGGCCTCCCCGCCTCGACGTCCCACCAGCAGGCGACCTGGTGGCCGCCGCCGACCTCGAGGAGCGGCGGGTTCCGCGCCTCGCAGGCCGCCATCGCGTGCTGGCAGCGCGCACGGAACGGGCAGGCGGCCGGGGCCGCCATCATCAGCGGCGGCTGGCCCGCGATGGTGCGCAACCGCTCGGACCGGGTCGAATCGACACTCGGAAGCGTCTCGATCAGTGCGCGGGTGTAGGGATGCAGCGGCCGCGCATAGAGATCGGAGACCGGCGCATGCTCGACCACCAGCCCGCCATACATCACCATCACCCGGTCGGCGATCCCGGCAACCACGCCGAGGTCGTGGGTGATCCAGACGATGCCCATGCCGAGCTCGCGGCGAAGCTTGCGGACAAGATCGAGGATCTGGGCCTGGATGGTGACGTCGAGCGCGGTCGTCGGCTCGTCGGCGATCAGCACCATGGGATCGCAGGCGAGCGCGATGGCGATCATCACCCGCTGCCGCATGCCGCCCGAGAACTGGTGCGGGTAGTCGCCCAGCCGGTCCTCGGGCGAGGGGATGCCGACCAGCCTCAGGAGCTCGACCGCGCGCTGCCGCGCCTCTGCCTTGCTGAGGCCCAGATGCTCGCGCAGCGGCTCCATGAGCTGGAACCCGACCGTGAAGACCGGATTGAGCGAGGTCATCGGGTCCTGGAACACGAAGCCGATCTCGGCGCCGCGGACCCGGCGCAGCTCGCCGGGCGACAGCCGGAGCAGGTCGCGTCCCTTGAGCCGCGCGGTGCCGCCGGTGATCTCGGCCGGCGGCTCCGGCAGGAGCTTCATCAGCGACATCATGGTGACGCTCTTGCCCGAGCCCGATTCGCCGACGACGCCCACCAGCTCGCCCGGGCTCAGCGTGAAGCTGACGCCGTTCACCGCGTGGATCGAGCCCTCGCGGGTGTGGAACACGGTCGTCAGACCCTCGACCTCGAGGACAGGAGCCGCGGAGCTGATGGCTGGCGTGTCCAAGATTCTCCCGGTTCCCTTGCGGCCGAACAGCACCGTCATAAGAGCCTCAGGCGATGCCCGCCGCAATACACGTTTTTGCGCGCCGCCTTGCAGCGGGCCCGGCCTTGCGCCAAACCAGATCACGATTCGCATCGGCAGAGCGCAAGGGGAATGGACGGATGGGCGAGAAGATGAACGCGCGCGCGATGCTCGAGCGGCTGGTCCGCTTCCCGACCGTCTCGCGCGACTCGAACCTCGAGCTGATCGAGTTCGTGCGCGGCTACCTCGCCGGCCACGGGGTCGAGAGCCGCGTCGTGCCGGGCCCGAAGGGCGAGCCGAAGGCCAATCTCTACGCCCAGATCGGCCCGAACGTGCCGGGCGGCGTGGTGCTCAGCGGCCATACGGACGTTGTGCCGGTCGACGGGCAGACCTGGTCGACCGATCCCTTCCGGGTGGTCGAGAAGGACGGCAGGCTCTACGGCCGCGGCACCTGCGACATGAAGGGGTTCGACGCGCTGGCGCTGGCGCTGGTGCCCGAGATGCTCGCAGCCGGGCTGAAGCGGCCGATCCAGATCGCGCTCAGCTATGACGAGGAGGTCGGCCACCAGGGCGTGCCGTCGCTGATCGAGTCGATGGCGGAAACCCTGCCCAGGGCCGCGGCCGTGTTCGTCGGCGAGCCGACGATGATGCAGGTGGTCACCCAGCACAAGGGCGGCTGCAGCCTGATCACCCGGCTGCGCGGCTTCGAGGTGCATTCCTCGCTCGTCCATACCGGAGTCTCGGCGGTTATGAACGCCGCGACGCTGATCAACTGGCATTCCGAGCGGATGGCCGAGAACCGGGCCGCCGCCGAGGCGCTGGGCAAGGATGCGCCGGGGGCACTGTTCGACCCGCCCTACACCACGCTCCACAACGGCATGATCCAGGGCGGCACCGCCGGCAACATCACCGCCAAGGACTGCTGGTTCACCTCCGATATCCGCTGCCTGCCGAGCGAGGACGGGCGCGACTGGTTCGCCCGCTACCGGGCCGAATGCGACCGGGTCCAGGCCGCGATGCAGGCGATCCGCCCGGAAACCGGGATCGACATCGAGGTCCGCCTCCTTGCACCCGGCTGCCGCAGGGAGGCCGATGGCGAGGCCGAGCGGCTGGCCCGGCGTCTGACCGGCGACAATGGCGAGCATGCGGTCTCGTACGGCACCGAGGCCGGGCACTATCAGAACGACGGCGGCTATTCGGTCTGCGTGATCGGCCCCGGCTCGATCGCGCAGGCGCACCAGCCCGACGAGTTCATCACCGTCGCCCAGCTCCAGGCCGGTGAGGCCTTTATCCGGCGTCTGATCGCCACGCTTTCCGCCTGAACCCGTTCCAAACGATCGAGAGGACCGATCCCCATGCCCGTCATCAACCGAGTCGCCGACCTGCAGGAGGAGATCACTGCCTGGCGGCGCGACCTGCACGAGAACCCGGAGCTGCAGTATGACGTCCACCGGACGGCGGGCTTGGTGGCGCAGAAGCTGCGCGCGTTCGGGGTCGACGAGGTGGTCGAAGGCGTCGGCCGGACCGGCGTCGTGGGCGTCATCCGCGGCCGCGGCAACGGCTCCGGCAGGGTGATCGGCATGCGCGCCGACATGGACGCCCTGCCGATCCACGAGGCGACCGGCCTTCCGCACGCCTCGAAGGTGCCGGGCAAGATGCATGCCTGCGGCCATGACGGTCACACGGCGATGCTGCTCGGGGCGGCCAGATACCTCTGCGAGACCCGCAACTTCGACGGCACCGCGGTGGTGATTTTCCAGCCTGCCGAGGAAGGCGGAGCCGGCGGCGAGGCGATGGTCAGGGACGGCATGATGGACCGCTTCGGCATCCAGCAGGTGTTCGGGATGCACAACTTTCCTGGAATGCCGGTCGGCCAGTTCGGGCTCCGGCCCGGCCCGCAGATGGCGGCAACCGACGAGTTCACCATCGACATCGAGGGCAAGGGTGGCCACGCGGCCAAGCCGCACGAGTGCATCGACACCACGCTGGTAGCGGCGCAGCTCCTGCAGGCGCTGCAATCAGTGGTGGCGCGCAATGTCGATCCGGTGAAGTCGGCGGTGCTGTCGGTGACCTCGCTGCATACGGGCGGCGACGCCTTCAACGTGATCCCGCAGACGGTCCACATGAAGGGCACGATCAGGACCCTGGAGGAGGACGTGCGCGCGCTGGTGGAACTCAGGTTCCGCGCCATGGTCGAGCATATCACGGCGGCATTCGGTGCCACCGTGAAGCTGGAATTCACGCGCGGCTACCCGGTGACCGTGAACCACGAGGCCGAGGCCGCCTTTGCGGCGGACGTGGCCGAGACTGTGGCCGGCGCGGGCCGGGTCGAGCGCGCGCTGCCACCGCTCCTGGGCGCCGAGGACTTCTCCTACATGCTGAACGAGCGTCCGGGGGCCTTCATCTTCATCGGCAACGGCAACACCGCCATGGTGCATCACCCGAAATACGACTTCAACGACGAGGTGATTCCCTACGGCGTCTCCTACTGGGCGAAGCTCGCCGAGACGGCGATGCCGCTCGGCTGATCGCGTCTGCGGCCGGGTCCCGGGGAGCGTCGCCTACCGCACGTTGATCCGGAGCGCTGCGGCCGCGGCGAACGGTGCCAGCGCGGCCGAGAACAGCGTCAGAGCCGCGACCAGCCCGACGAAGGGCCAGGGGTCGAGGCCGACCAGTGCCCGCTCGACCGCGCGTGCGCCGCAGATGAGCGTCGGGATGTAGAGCGGCAGCACCAGGATCGAGAGCAGGAGCCCGCCGCGCCGCACGCCCACCGTGATCGCCGCGCCGATCGCGCCGATCAGGCTCAGCGCCGGGGTGCCGGCGGCCATTCCCGCCGCCAGCGCCGGCAGCGCCGCGTCCGGCAGCTGCAGCATCGTGCCCAGCACCGGCGAGATCAGGGTCACCGGCAGGCCGGTGGTCAGCCAGTGGGCGATGCACTTGGCCAGCACCGCCTGCTCCAGCGCCATCGGCGCGAGCATCAGCTGGTCGAGCGAGCCATCCTCGTGATCCGCCTGGAAGATGCGGTCGAGCGACAAGAGCGCCGCCAAGAGCGCCGCGATCCACAGCACGCCGCCGGCGATGTGGCCGAGCGTCGCGGTCTCGCTGCCCACCCCGAGCGGGATCAGCACCACCGCAAGCACGAAGAAGGCGACCCCGATGCCGCCGCCGCCGCCGAGACGCAGCGCCAGCCGGATGTCGCGGGAGAGGAGGCTGGCGAGGCCCCTCATCACCATGCCCCCGCAAGGAAGGGATCGTCATCGAGTCGCGCCGACGCCTCGGGCGGGCTCATGCGCAGCACCGGGATCTCGCCGAGCCCGAGCTCGACATGGGTCGCGATCAGCGCCAGGCCGCCCCCGGCGACATGTTCGCGGACGAGATCGGCCACCAGCGCGGTCGACTCGGCGTCGAGCGAGACGGTCGGCTCGTCGAGGAGCCACAGCGGCCGGTCCATCACCAGGAGCCGCGCCAGCCCGAGCCGTCGCTTCTGCCCGGCCGAGCACTGGCCTGCGGGCCGTGCGGCGATGGCGTCGAGCCCGAACCGGGTCAGTGCCGCCCCGGCACGGTCCGGATCGGCGCCGAAGATTCCGGCCCACACGGCCAGGTTCTCGCCGATGCCGAGCGCCGGCTTCACCGCGTCGAGATGGCCGGCATAGGCAACCCGCTCCTGGAAGCTCTGCCGGTCGGCCACCAGCGAGACCCCGCCCAGCCGCGCGTCGCCGCCCGCCACCGGGATCAGCCCGGCGAGCTGGCGCAGGAGCGTAGACTTGCCAACCCCGTTCGGCCCGCGCAGGGCCGCGGCCTGCCCGGCCGCCAGACGGAAGCCGAGATCGCGGAAGATCAGCCGCCCCGCCCGGCGGCAGGCGAGCTTCTCGAGCACGAGGTCCATGGCCTCTCATAGCGCCCTGCCGGCCCGAGGCAAACGCGGATGCGCGCCGCCGCGATGAATTCGCCGGCCGCGACATGCGCGGCAATTGCGCATCACCCGATTTTCCGCCATTAAGCGGCCAGCATTCCGGAAGGTGCCTCCCCGGCCCGCCGCCAGCGCCGCGGGCCGCCTGCCAGCGCTCTGGGAGGCCGCCGCAGCAAGGGAGACACGCATGGCCATCACCGTCGGAACCGACAGCGCGAAGACGCGCCGCACGCTCAGCGCCGGCGGCCGGAGCATCGCCTACTACTCGATCCCGGCCGCCGAAGAGGCCGGGCTCGGCAGCTTCGCCCGGCTGCCCGCGGCGCTGAAGGTGGTGCTCGAGAACATGCTGCGCTTCGAGGACGGCAGGACGGTCACGGTGGACGACATCCGCGCCTTCTCCGAATGGGGCGCCAATGGCGGCCGGAACCCGCGCGAGATTGCCTACCGCCCGGCCCGCGTGCTGATGCAGGACTTCACCGGCGTGCCCGCGGTGGTCGACCTCGCGGCGATGCGCGACGCCATGGTGGCGCTCGGAGGGAATCCGGAGAAGATCAACCCGATGAACCCGGTCGATCTCGTCATCGACCACTCGGTGATGGTCGACGAGTTCGGCAACCCCCGCGCCTTCCAGATGAACGTCGCGCGCGAATACGAGCGCAACGGCGAGCGCTACCAGTTCCTGAAATGGGGCCAGGGCGCCTTCGACAACTTCCGCGTGGTGCCGCCGGGAACGGGAATCTGCCACCAGGTCAACCTCGAATACCTCGCCCAGACGGTCTGGACCGACAAGGATCAGTCGGGCCAGGAGGTCGCCTATCCCGACACCCTCGTCGGCACCGACAGCCATACCACCATGGTCAACGGCATGGCGGTGCTGGGCTGGGGCGTGGGCGGGATCGAGGCCGAGGCGGCGATGCTGGGCCAGCCGGTGTCGATGCTGATCCCCGAGGTGGTGGGCATGCGGCTCACCGGCCGGCTGAAGGAGGGCGTCACCGCCACCGACCTGGTGCTGACCGTCACCCAGATGCTCAGGAAGCACGGCGTCGTGAACAAGTTCGTCGAGTTCTACGGCGAGGGTCTCGACCACCTGCCGCTCGCCGACCGTGCCACCATCGGCAACATGGCGCCGGAATACGGCGCCACCTGCGGCTTCTTCCCGGTCGACGACGAGACCCTGCGTTACCTGCGCACCACCGGCCGCGACGAGGCCCGCATCGCGCTGGTCGAGGCCTATGCCAGGGCCAACGGCATGTGGCGCGGCGCCGGCTATGCGCCGGTCTACAGCTCGACGCTGGAGCTCGACATGGGCACCGTGGAGCCCTCGATCTCCGGCCCGAAGCGGCCGCAGGACAAGATCCTGCTGAATGAGGCCGCCCGGACCTTCCGGCGCCACATGGAGAGCGAATTCAAGCGCCCGCTCGGCAAGGAGGTGCCGGTCGAGGGCACGGATTACGCGCTTCATTCCGGTTCGGTGGTGATCGCGGCGATCACCTCCTGCACCAACACCTCGAACCCCTATGTCATGATCGGGGCGGGGCTGGTGGCCCGCAAGGCCCGGGCGCTGGGACTGACAGCGAGACCCTGGGTCAAGACCTCGCTGGCGCCGGGCTCGCAGGTCGTCTCTGCCTATCTCGAGGCGGCGAACCTGCAGGGGGACCTCGACGCGCTCGGTTTCAACCTGGTGGGCTATGGCTGCACCACCTGCATCGGCAACTCCGGCCCGCTGCCGGAGAACATCGCGAAGGCGATCCACGGCGGCGACCTGGTGGCCTGCTCGGTGCTGAGCGGCAACCGCAACTTCGAGGGCCGGGTGAACCCGGACGTGCGCGCCAACTACCTCGCCTCGCCGCCGCTGGTGGTGGCCTACGCCATCGCCGGCGACATGAACATCGACATCACCCGCGATCCGATCGGCAAGGACCGGTCGGGGAACGACGTGTTCCTGAAGGACATCTGGCCGAGCCAGAAGGAAATCTCCGACCTCGTCCACCGGACCGTGACCCGCGAGGCGTTCCGGACGAAATACGCCGACGTCTTCAAGGGCGACGACCGCTGGCGCGGGATCGATGCCGGCAGCGATCTGACCTACAGCTGGCCCTCGACCTCGACCTATGTGCAGAACCCGCCCTACTTCCAGGGCATGGGCCGCGAGAAGGGTGCGATCCACGACATAGGGGGCGCCCGCATCCTGGCGCTGCTGGCCGATTCGGTGACCACCGACCACATCTCGCCGGCGGGCTCGTTCAAGCCCGACACGCCGGCCGGCGAATATCTCGTCGAGCGGCAAGTCCATCCGCGCGACTTCAACTCGTTCGGCGCCCGGCGCGGCAACCACGAGATCATGATGCGCGGCACCTTCGCCAACATCCGCATCAAGAACGAGATGCTGGACGGCGTCGAGGGTGGATTCTCGAAGGGGCCGGACGGCACCCGGATGCCGATCTACACCGCCGCCATGGCCTACAAGGAGGCCGGCATCCCGCTCGTCGTGATCGCCGGCAAGGAGTACGGCACCGGGTCGTCCCGCGACTGGGCCGCCAAGGGCACGGCGCTCCTCGGCATCAGGGCGGTGATCGCCGAAAGCTTCGAGCGCATCCACCGCTCGAACCTGGTCGGCATGGGTGTGATCCCGCTCGAGTTCACCGGCGGCGACACGCGCAAGTCGCTGGGACTGGCGGGCGACGAGGTGATCTCGATCGGCGGCCTGGCAGGCGACCTGAAGCCGCGCCAGACCGTGAAGGCCTCGATCCGCTACACGGACGGCACCGTGAAGGAGATCGACCTCCTCTGCCGGATCGATACCGAGATCGAGATCGAATATGTCGAGCATGGCGGCGTGCTGCACTACGTGCTGAGGAACCTCGCCGTGGCGTAAGCCGGCTCGCAGCCGGTTGGCTTATGCACCGGAGGGGCACGGCCGTAACCAGGGTCGGACGTGGATCGGATTCGGGTCGGGCCTGGCATCGGCCCGGAAAGCGCTTGGGAATCAGGCTGCGATGCGCCGAGCGTCGTGCTTCCTTCGCCCCCGGTTGCACGGATCCGCTGCGACTCCACCGCGGCCGGAATCGCATGGAGATCCCGGCCGTCACGGTCCGAAAACGTTACCACCCGGCAAGATATCTGTGGCAGGATTCGGTTACCGTCTCCTTCCGGGCCCGTGCCGGAACGCACGCCGGGGCGGGGGCGCGAACCGTGACAGGAGTTGCCATACGGTCTAACGATGAAGCGTGCCGATCCGGACTTTTGCCGTCAGCTCGAAGGGTATTCGCTTGCAACGGCCGAGATCTTCTACCGCATGCCGGATGCGCGAAACCTGCTGCAGACCTATGTCTGGCAGGATTACGACATGGCGCCGCGCTTCCCCAACCTGCTGAAATTCCTGGATTTCTGGGCAAGGGAGCTCGACGGACCAATCCATTCGGTCAGGCTCGCCCATGCGCAGTTGCTGCGGCCGACCGAGTTCCGCTATGCGAAACACGAACTGATCGTCCACTGACACGGCGGCCGGCGGGCACCCTCGGACCCGGCGTCCGCGCCGAGAGGCGGCGCCGGCGAAATCGGTGTGGCTTCTGCACGCGGGCGTAACGCAGGAGTGATTTGGTGATGTTGCCGCGCAGCACATATATCGGCTCCATGCTGTGTAAGGTCCAGATTCTCGCACTCGCGGCGTTGGCGCTGCTGTCCCTGGGCCTCCGGGCTCCCGCGCAGGCGGAAGAAACACCCGTGGTGGTCGAGCTCTACACCAGTCAGGGCTGCAGTTCCTGCCCGCCGGCCGACGAGACCCTGGCCGCGCTCGCCGGCCGCGACGACGTCATCGCCCTCGCCATGCATGTCGACTACTGGGACTATCTCGGCTGGCGCGATACCTTCGCCCAGCGCGCCTTCACCGAGCGCCAGAGCGGGTACCGGGACGCGCAGCGCAGGAACGTCCTCTACACGCCGCAGATGATCGTCCAGGGCAGCAGGGAGATTTCCGGCCTCGAACCGTCGCGGCTCCGCGAGGCGATCGAGCATGCCGGCAGGGCCGATCCGCCTGCCCGGCTGACCCTGCAGCGCGAAGGCGGCATGCTGAAATGCCTGATCGAGCCGCGCGCCGGCGTCTCCGGCTCCGGGACCGTGTGGATCGCGAAGTATACGCTGCGGTCGAGCGTCAGGATCGACCGCGGCGAGAATGCCGGCACGACCGCCACCTATGTCAACGTCGTGAACAGCCTCAACCGCATTGGTACCTGGTCCGGCGAGGAGATCGAGGACGTGGCGATGCCGCAGCCCGGACCGGGCGAGGGCGTCGCCATCTGGCTGCAGGACGGCGCCTCCGGCCCGATCCTGGCCGCGGCCAAGCTCGAGAACCCGGAATGATGCCGGAGCGAGTGATCCCGGCTCAGGCGGTGTGAAGCCGCCCGGTCAGGCGATGGAAGCGGATCGCCAGCAACCCGGTCGCAAGGCAGCAGGACACGACGACCGAGACGAGCAGTCCGCGCTCGTCGAAGCCCAGCGGTCCGACCAGCGCCCAGGCGAGCGGCACCATGAAGAGCACGAAGGCCACCACATAGCACAGCACCGCCACCCACGCGTCGCCAAGGGCGCGCACGGCCTGCCCCATGACAACCTGCGCCGCGTCCGGAACGAAGACCAGTGCGGTCACCAGGAACAGCCCGGCGGCCCGGGCGGCCACCACCGGGTCGTCGGTATAGACCGCGGCAATCGGCCCGGGCCAGAGGGCCACGGCAAGGGCCGCCGTGCCGATCACGAGGACAACCGCCACAAGCCCGGTCCAGCCTGCGAACGCCGCCTCGCCCGGCCGGTTGCGGCCCATCTCGATGCCGACCCGCACACCGGTCGCGACGGCAAGGCCGAGCCCGACCATGAACACCATCGCCATCAGGTTGTGCGCCAGCGAATAGGCGGCGAGCGGCAGCACCCCGAGCCGGCCGGCCAGCATCGCCAGCGAGGCGAAGGCCACCGTCTCGAAGCCATTGGCAAGTCCGGCCGAGATCCCGAGCCTGCGCATCGTCCGGCCCGCTGCCCGGCCGCCCGGCCCCCACAGTGTCTCCCACGGGCCGACCACACCTGACGCACGCGCCCGCGGCCGCGTGACGATATAGAGCACCAGCCCCACCGCCGCTCCTGCGCGGACCGCGGTCGAGGCCAGCGCCGCGCCGACGGCACCGAGTTCGGGCAGGCCCCAGTGGCCCCAGATCAGCAGCCAGTTCAGGCCGAAATTTGCGATGTTGGCGAACACCATCGCAACCAGCGCCGGCAGCGGGCGCCGCGTCGCCTCGAGGTAGAAGGCCGAGGCGGCGAACACCGCCTGCATTGCCAGTCCCGGCGCCAGCGCCCGCGCCACCGCCCCGCCGCGCGCGGCGAAATCCGGCGTCTGGCCGAACAGCGCCAGCAATAACTCGCCCTGCCAGCAGACCGCCGTGGCGATCACCGAGGTCAGCAGCGCCCAGCTCAGCGCCCGGCGCCAGGCCGCTCCGCACTCGGCCCAGGCCCCGGCGCCGAAGGCGTGCGCCACGACCGGGACCATGCCCGAGACGAGGCCGACGGTGATCACCAGGAGCGGCACGAAGATCGAGACGCCGAGCGTCAGCTCGCCGATCGCCCCGGCGCTGTAGCGGCCCAGCATGGCGATGTCGCAGAACGCCATCACCAGGATGCCGGCGCGCGACAGCATCACCGGCCAGGCGAGCCGCAGCAGGTCGGTCAGGTGATGGGCGGTTCGCGGCAGGAAGGGCAGGGCGGCCGCGTCGGGCGGGGTTGGGGACATGCACGCTCCGGCAGGGTCGGAGCCGAGGCCTTACCCGATGCCGCGGCCCGCGCCAAGCTCCGGCGTCAGCCCGCCGAGGGCACCGCGACACCGATCATGCAGTCGCGGCCCACGATCGCCTCCAGCCGCTCGCGGCTCCAGCCCTCGGTGCCGGCAGGGCGGCGTGGCAGCACCATGTAGCGCATGTCGGCGGTCGAATCGTGGACCCGCACCTGCACGTCCTCCGGCAGGTCGAGCCCGAACTCGCGCAAGACCGCGCGCGGCTCCTTTACCATGCGCGAGCGGTAGGCGCGGGTCTTGTACCAGTCAGGGGGCAGGCCGAGCAGGTTGCGCGGATAGCAGGAGCAGAGAGTGCAGACGACCACGTTGTGCGCCGCCTCGGTGTTTTCGACCACCACGAGCTTCAGCCCGTCGGGCTCGATCCCCATCTCCTCCATCGCCCTCGAGCCGTCGGCGAGCAGCCGCGCCTTGAACCCCGGGTCGTCCCAGGCCCGCGCCACGATCCGAGCTCCCTGAGCGGGTGTGCGGGCGTCCATCCTGGCAATCTGGGCGTTGATCTCGGCCGCCGTGGTGATGCCCTTCTCGACCAGAAGCTCGCGCACCGCGATCTCCATCCGCTGCCAGTAGGTCAGCGGCCGGTCGTTGTCGGGCCGGTACGGATGCCCAGAAGGGCTCATCCCCTCGTGGTGAAAATGGTCGTGGTCATGATCGTGATCGTGGTCATGGGGCATCGGCGGCCTCCAGCCAGTGCTCGAAGATCTCGGCATCCACCGTGTCATCCGGCCCCTCCGCCCCGGCACCCCACACCTCGGCCATGGCGAAGCGCACCCGGTAGAGCGTCCGTGCGGGCCGGCCGTCGCGGCGATAGGCGAGTTCCTCGGGGTTGCCGAAGTCGCCGCAGACGCGTTCGATCCGGCCGGTCTTGCCGCGGAGATACCAGGGCGTGCGGATATGACCCGGCGCCGCGCCTTTCTTCACCCGCACCGCCGCACCCGGCGCGAACCGCCCGCCCCGCGTCGGGTAGGGCGGCGGGAAGGGCGGCGGGGTAACGTCGGGAAGCACGCTCATTCGCCCCTCCCCTGCGCCTCGCCATAGGTGGGCCCGCGGGCGGCGACCTCCTCCATGCGGGCGTTCAGTTCCGCGACCGTGAAGGCGCCGGCCTCGATCAGGTTCTGGGTGATCGAGTGGATCCAGCGCTCGTAATAGCTCATGGTCTCGTAGCTCTCGGGGGCCATGTCCTCCAGCACCCGGCGCAGGCCGTCGACGGTGAAGAAGCCCTTGGCGGCGCTCAGCCGCATCAGCGCATCGACCCGCTTCTCCCACAGCGCGAAATCGTGCTCGCCGCGCACGATCGCGCCGGCGTCGCGCCCGCCCATGTCATGCCAGCGGTGGCCGTGCTCCATCGCGTATCCCTCACCATCGGGTGCCGATGAAGCGACGCTAGCGCGGCCGGCGCGCCACGCCAAGCCCCCATGTCCCGCGAGCAGGGCGGGACGTTCGGTCTGCCGCGACGTGCGGGGGCCGGCGATCCGGCTGCGGCGCAATCAACCGAGACCCGGCGGCGGCCACCGGAAGCCGACCAGCAGGTTGTTCGCGGGCATTTCCGTGACCGCAGCTGATCCGAATCCTGCTGCGGCGGCGAGCGCGGCCATGTCATCGAGGTCGCGAACGCCCCAGTCGGGATTGTCGGCCTTGAGCGCAGCGTCGAACGCGGCGTTGCTGGAAGCGGTATGCCGCCCGCCCCGGCGGAACGGGCCGTAGAAGATCAGCCACCCGTCCGGGCCCAGCGCCCGCGCGGCGCCGGCAACGATGCCCCGGGCCGCCGCCCAGGGGGCGATGTGGATCACGTTGACCGCGAGGACTGCCGCCAGCGGCCCGAGTGCGACGGCCTCTGGAGCCGCCGCCCAGTCCGCCGCCGCATCGACCCGGGCAGGCGGCGCAAGATTCGGCAGGCCCGCCGCGCTGCGCCAGGCTGCGATGCTGGCCATGTGATCCGGCAGGATGTCCGACGGCACCCAGCGCAGAGCGGGGAAATCCGCCGCCAGCGCGGCGATGTGCTGGCCGGTGCCGGAGCCGATCTCCAGCACCGAGCCGCGCCGCCCCGCCAGCCACGGGCGAAGCCCGTCGCGGATCGGGACGTAGTTGCGCCCGTAGGCCGGGGAGAAGAGGCGTCCGTCCGGGGCGGACGCCACGTTCTGCGGCGCATATCGCGGATCATGCCCCGCGGTCATGGCGCCCGCGGGCCGGTCAGGCCCGCTGCGGTGCCACCACCATGATCATCTGGCGGCCTTCCATCTTCGGCATCGCCTCGATCTTGCCGATCTCCTCGATGTCCGTGGCGATCCGCTCGAGCAGGTTGCGGCCGATCTCGACATGCGCCATCTCGCGGCCGCGGAACCGCAGCGTGACCTTGACCTTGTCGCCGTCGCCCAGGAACTTGGTCACCGAGCGCATCTTCACGTCGTAGTCATGCGTGTCGATGTTGGGGCGGAACTTGACTTCCTTTATCTCGATGACCTTCTGCTTCTTCTTCGCTTCGGCGGCCTTCTTCTGCTGCTCGTACTTGTACTTGCCGAAGTCCATGATCTTGCAGACGGGAGGCACGGCGCCCGGCGAGATCTCGACCAGGTCGAGCCCGGCCTCCTCCGCCATCTGCATCGCCCTTGCAGGGGTGACGACCCCCACATTCTCGCCGTCCTGATCGATGAGCCTGATTTCCGGTGCGCGAATCATCTGGTTGATGCGCGGACCCGTGTCGCGGGTCGGGGGTGCGTTGTGCGGTCGCCTGGCTATGGGTCGATCTCCTCTGCTGCGCCGTTCGCCTTCACGCTTGCGGACACGCCGCGATTCCGGCCCCTGCCGGATTCCGCAGCGATCCTGCTCTGTGGAGTATAACTTGTGACGAGGCAAGCGGAAAGGCGGGTTCGGCGGCTCACTGTTCGTCCGCGAAGCTGGTCGGAAGCACCAGGACGGTCGGCCGCGCGGGCAGGGTCTCGCGCGACACGCGGACGCCGGCGCCCTCGCTGAAGGCAACGTCGAAATCCGACCGCATGCCCTCCAGGAAGCGCTGCAGCGACCAGGCGCCGAAGGCGTGCATCGGCAGCACGAGACTGGCCTTCAGCCGTTTCAGCACCCCGGTCATCTGCCCGATCTCGAGGGTGTACGAGCCATCGACTGGCGCCATCACCACATCGAGCCGCCCGAGCATGGCGTAATGCGCGTCGGTCAGCTCGTGGTGCAGGTGCCCGAGATGGCCGATGCAGAGGTCTGCCACCTCGAAGACGAAGATCGAATTGCCATCCTTCTCTGGCGCGCCCCAGCCGCGGATGTCGGTGGTGACGTTGCGGATGGTGACGTCCCCGAGCGTCAGCAGGTGCTCGGCCGGTCCCGTCCCGGCCGGGTTCCAGCCGCGCAGCACGAAGCGGATCGCCGGGTCCGGGAAGTCGGTGTAGTGGGTTTCGTGTGCCTTGTTCATCGTCGCCACGTCCGGCGCACGCCCCGGCCCGGCGGCGCCAAAATAATCGGTGGCGATCGCGATGCCCGCCGCGGTCTCGATCCGGAACGTCGAGTGGCCGACATAGGTGATCGCGACTTCCTGCGCCGTCGCGGCAACCGGGCCGAGCGCCGCATAGCGCACGCCCGGCACGCCCTCGACGAAGGCATGGCAGGTGCCGGCGCGGCCGGGGACCGGCAGCGCCCATGCGAGGGCCACGAGAACGATGGCGGCGAGACTGCGGACCATGGCGGGCCTCCCGGAAGCGGCGGCACGGGCGAGTAGGCATTCTCCCCGATCCCAGCTAACATCGCCGCGGCCGAAGTCAAACGCGGCCAGCCCCGAATTTGCCAAATGGGAGGGAAACGATGTCGCCCGAGCTCTTCTGGGTTGCCGCCGCCTGTCTGCTGACCGCCGTGATGTGGCTGCCCTACATCCTGTCCCTGCTGGGCCAGACCGGCGTCGCCGCCGCGCTGGCCGACGGCGAGCACGAAACCGCGCTCGAGGCCGCCTGGGCGCGGCGCTGCAAGCGGGCGCACGCCAACGCGGTCGAGAACCTGGCCGTGTTCGCGCCGCTCGCAATCGGCGTTCACGTCGCCGGCCTCTCCAGTGCCACCACGGCGACGGCCTGCGCCGTGTATTTCTTCGCCCGCGCCGGACATTTCGCTGTCTACACGGCCGGGATGCCCTGGATTCGCACCCCGCTCTTCGCCATCGGCTGGCTCTGCACCGCAATCCTCGGCATCGTCCTGCTCGGCGGCGCCTGAGCGCCGCAGGCCCGCGGGGCCGGGAATGCAGGTCGTCGTCACCGGCGCGACCGGCCTCGTCGGCGGCGAGGTGCTGCGGGCGGCGCTGGCCGACGCGCGGGTCGGCCGCGTGCTGTCCATCGGCCGCCGCCCGGCCGGCATCGCGCATCCGAAGCTCGCGGAACTGGTGCTGGCCGATTTCGCCGAGATCGGCCGGCATGCCGGGCCGCTGGCAGGGACCGGGCTCTGCCTGCACTGCCTGGCGGCCTATGCCTTCCGCACCAGCCGCACCGCCTATGAGCGGATCACCATCGGCTATCTCGACGCCCTGATCCGCGCGCTCGAGGCCACGAGCCCCGCGGCCGCCTTGGGCCTCTTCACCTCGGAAGGGACAGGCACCTTCAGGGAGCGCCTCGTGCCGGCGCTCGCGGTCAAGGCGCGGGCGGAGCGGCTCCTGATGGTCTCGTCCCTGCCGCGGAAATACGTCTTCCGCCCCGGCTACATCCACCCGACCCGGCCCCGCGGACGCAGGCTGTTCTACGACCCGATCGCCACGCCCTTCTACCGGCTGTTCCCGTCGAGCGGGATCGAGTCGGCCGACCTCGCCCGGGCGATGCTGGAGACTGGCCTCACCGACCCGCGCCCGGCAGCCATCCTCGGCAACCGCGAGATCCGCGCGCTGTCGCGGTAGCCGCCGGCCCCGCTCAAGCCAGGTCGGGCGGCGTCGCCTCGGCGGCGAGCGCCGCCACCGCCTCGTCGAGGCTCATCATCTTCTGGCCCGGCTCGCCGAGACGGCGCACCGAGACGGTGCCGGTCTCGACCTCCTGGCGGCCGACGGCCAGGATCGCCGGCACGTGCCCGTTCGAATGCTCGCGGACCTTGAAGTTGATCTTCTCGTTGCGCTTGTCGGCCTCGGCCCGGAGCCCCGCCGCCCGGAGCCGGCCGGCCACCGCATCGGCGTAGTCGTCGGCATCCGAGACGATGGTCGCCACAACTGCCTGGCGCGGCGCGAGCCAGAGCGGGAACCGCCCCGCGAACTGCTCGATCAGGATGCCGATGAACCGCTCGAACGAGCCGAGGATCGCCCGGTGCAGCATCACCGGGCGCTTCCGGGTCCCGTCCTGGTCGACATATTCGGCGTTCAGCCGCTCGGGCAGCACGAAATCGACCTGCAGAGTCCCGCACTGCCAGTCGCGGCCAATGGCGTCCGTCAGCACGAATTCGAGCTTCGGCCCGTAGAACGCGCCTTCGCCCGGATTGAGCGTGAACGCGCAGCCCGCCGCCCGGGTGGCGTCGATCAGCGCCTTCTCGGCCTTGTCCCAGACCGCGTCCGAACCGGCGCGCTTCTCGGGTCGGTCCGAGAACTTGACCTTGAAGCTCGCGAAACCGAGGTCGCGGTAGATCGACGAGAGCAGGTCGATGAAGACCTTGGTCTCGCTCTCGATCTGTCCCTCGGTGCAGAAAATGTGCGCGTCGTCCTGGGTGAAGCCGCGAACCCGCATGATGCCGTGCATGGCCCCCGACGGCTCGTAGCGGTGGCACGAGCCGAACTCGGCCATCCTCAGCGGCAGGTCGCGGTAGCTCTTGATGCCCTGGTTGTAGATCTGCACGTGGCAGGGGCAGTTCATCGGCTTCAGCGCGTTGATCCGCTTCTGCTCGCCGCCCTCGTCGACCTCGGCGATGAACATGTTCTCGTGGAACTTCTCCCAGTGGCCGCTGGCCTCCCAGAGCTTGCGGTCCACCACCTGCGGCGTCTTCACCTCGACATAGCCCGCGGCGTCCAGCCGGCGGCGCATGTAGGCCTCGAGCTGGCGCCAGATCATCCAGCCCTGCGGGTGCCAGAACACCATGCCCGGCGCCTCTTCCTGCAGGTGGAACAGCGCCATCTCGCGGCCGATCCGCCGGTGGTCGCGCTTCTGCGCCTCCTCCAGCATGTGGAGATGGGCCTTGAGCTCGTCGCGGTTCTTGAAGGCGACGCCGTAGATCCGCTGGAGCATCGGGTTGCGGCTGTCGCCGCGCCAGTAGGCGCCCGCCACCTTCATCAGCTTGAAGGCGTCGGCCGGCACCTGGCCGGTATGGCTCAGATGCGGGCCGCGGCAGAGGTCCTGCCAGGGACCGTGCCAGTACATGCGGATCGGCTCGCCCTCGGGGATCGCCTCGACGAGCTCGACCTTGTAGGGCTCGTTGGTCTGCTTGTAGTGGTTGATCGCCTCCTCGCGGGTCCAGACCTCGGTGCGCACCGGATCACGCGCCGCGATGATCTCGCGCATGCGCTTCTCGATCGCGGCGAAGTCGTCCTCGGTGAAGGGCTCGGGCCGGTCGAAGTCGTAGTACCAGCCGTTCTCGATCACAGGGCCGATGGTGACCTTGGTGCCCTGAAACAGTTCCTGCACGGCGCGCGCCATGATGTGCGCGCAGTCGTGCCGGATCAGCTCCAGCGCCTCGGCCTCGTCCCTCGGCGTCACGATGGCGAGCTTCGCGTCATGCTCGATCGGCCGCGAGAGATCGCTCAGCCGCCCGTCGATCCGGCAGGCGAGCGCCGCCTTCGCGAGCGATGTCGAGATGTCGGCGGCCACCTCGGCCCCGGTCACGCCGCGGCGATAGTCGCGCGTCGCCCCGTCGGGCAGGGTGATCGTCACATGGCCTTCGCTCATCGTGGGGTTCCCGGCTGGAATTGGGGTCGGCGCAACATCGTTTCGGGCGGCGCGGCTGTCAAGCGGGGCAGCCGGACGCGCCGGGGAGGCGGCGCGGCCGGTCAGACCAGCGGCCGGAACGTCCGGGAAGCCACCTTCTCGTAGACATCGAGGGTCGCACGCTGCATCGCGGCGATCGTGTAGCGTGTATGGACACGGGCACGCGCCGCCATGCCCATATGCGCCCGCTCCGACGGATCGAGGTTCAGCGCCTTGTTGAGCTCCACCGTCAGACGCGCCACGTCGCCCGGCGGATAGAGCCAGCCGGACTCGCCATGCGCCACGGTCTCGCGCACGCCGCCATGGTCAGTGGCGATCACCGGGCGGCCCATCGCCTGGGCTTCGACCACCGAGCGACCGAAGGCCTCGGGCGCGGTCGAGGGCGAAACCACCACCGAGGAAAGTTTGTAGGCCGCCGCCATGTCGGCGCAGCTTCCGGCAAGGCGCACCACGTTGCCGACTCCCAGCCGCTCGATCCGCCGGCGCAGCGTCTCGGCATGGCCGGTGCCACCGTCGGCGCCGACCAGCAGGATCAGGAAGTCCTCGCCCCGGGTGGCGCGCAGCCGGTCCGCCGCATCGATCAGGTCCTCGGCGCCCTTGAGCCGGCTGAGCCGGCCCGCCAGCATCACCACCGGGCGCGGGTCGTCGAGCAGCCCCCACTGCTCGGCCAGCTTGACCGCCCGCTCGTTGCCGACCGTCTCCTCGGAGAACACATTGACGTCGGCGCCGCGGGGAATGGTGACGACCTGGTCCGCCGGCACGCCATGGCGCCGGATCACCAGGTCGCGGACGAAGTCAGAGACCGCGATCACCGGCCGCCCCTTCGCCATTACCGCATTGTACTGGCGTTTCAGCGGGAAGTCCTCGGCATAGGCGCCGTGATAGGTGGTGACCAAATGCGCGCCCGTATGCTGCGTGGCCCGGTAGGCGCTCCAGGCCGGGGCGCGCGAGCGGGCATGGACGATGTCGATCCCCAGATCGGAGATCAGGCGCGCGAGCAGCCGGGCGTTCTGCCAGATGTTGAGCGGGTTCTTGGTGTCGAGATTCATCGCGATCACCTCGCCGCCCGCCTTGGCGATGCGGTGCAGCATCTGCCCGCCCGAGGTGGCGATCAGCGCCCTGCCGCCCGCACGCGCGATGGCCTCGGTGATCTCGATCGTGCCGCGCTCGACACCACCCATCTCCATGCGGGGAACGATCTGCAGCACGGTCAGCGGCCGGTGCTCTTCCGGCCGCGCACCCGCGCCGCTAAGGTTGCCTTCCACCTGGCTGGTGATGGAGGTAGACAGGAACATGGACGCCGCGAGCTTTCTTGAAACCGGGGCGGACCGCAGGATCGCCCATCACAGAATAGCGGCTGGCGGCGCCGGCGCAAGCTTGCCGGGGGTGGTCTTCCTCGGCGGCTTCCGGTCCGACATGACCGGCACCAAGGCGATGTGGCTCGAGAGCTGGGCGCGCGAGCGCGGACGGGCGTTCCTGCGCTTCGACTACCGCGGCCACGGGCAGAGTTCGGGTCGCTTCTCCGACGGCTGCATCGGCGACTGGACCGACGACGCCGCCGAGGCGGTGGCGCGGCTGACCGGGGGACCGCAGATCCTGGTCGGCTCCTCGATGGGCGGCTGGATCGCGCTGCTGCTGGCGCGGCGGCTGCAAGAGCGCGTTGCCGGGCTGATCGGCATCGCCGCCGCGCCCGACTTCACCGAGGCGATCTGGTCGGAGATGCCGCCGGCCGACCGCGAGCGGCTGCTGCGCGAGGGCCAGGTCGATAGGCCCTCGGACTACGCGCCGGAACCTTACGTGATCACCCGCCGGCTGATCGAGGACGGCCGGCGCCACTGCCTGCTGACCGCGCCGCTGAAGCTGGTGGTCCCGGTCCGGCTCCTGCAGGGCACTGCCGACACCGACGTGCCGCCCGCGGTCGCGCTGCGCCTGCTCGACCACATCGACTGCGCGGACGCCCGGCTCACCCTGGTCAAGGGCGCCGACCACCGCTTCTCGGGCGAGCGCGAGCTGCGGCTGGTCGGCGAGACGCTGGACGAGATCACCGCGGCCACTGCAGGTCGGGACCGGCCGGCTCAGAACGGAATCGGCTTGCCCAGGTAATCCTCGAACACGCCGGTGGTGGCGAGCGACAGCGCCTCGAAGCGCTGCATCAGGCCGGCGGCGCTTTCCTCGACCCCGATCGAGGCGCGCGGGCCGCCCATGTCGGTGCGCACCCAGCCGGGGTGATAGGCGCCGACGGCGATGCCGCGCGCCTTGAAGTCGGCGGCGAAGTTGCGGGCGAGGTTGGTCGCCGCCGCCTTCGACGCCCGGTAGATGTAGCCTCCGCCCGGCGCCTTCTCGCTCGAGGCCATGATCGAGGAGACCACGGCGATCTTCGGCGCGGGCGCCTTCGCGAGCCTGGGCAGGAAGGCGCGTACGGTGAAGAAGACCCCGGCGACGTTGGTCATCAGCACCGTGTGCCAGGCGTCGAAGCTGTATTCCGGATCGTCGATGCCGCCGCGGGCCACATACTGCCCGGCATTGCAGACCAGCAGGTCGATCGGATCCGCGGCGCGCTCGGCGACCGAGTTCATCGCATCCGGGTCCGTCACATCGAAGGTCAGCACGGTCACGTTGGGCCGCGTCCGCGCAAGCTCGTTCAGTGCCTCGGCGGCCCCGGGGCGGCGTGCGCCTGCCAGCACCCGGTCGCCGCGCTCGGCTGCCAGCCGGGCGAGCGCCAGGCCGATGCCCCGGTTGGCGCCGGTGATCAGGGTTGTCCTGTGCGGGGTCGTCTTTTGTGGGGTTGTCTTTCGTGGGGTTGTCTTGGGCATCCGTCGCTCCATCATCGCCGGGGCGCGCCTTCCGGCGCCCGGCGGCTGAGTCACGGAGAATGACATGATCCCCACCTATACCAAAGCCTTGATCTTGGGCGCGGGGGCGGGTTTGTCCGCCTCGCTGGCGCGGCTTTTCGCCGCGAACCGCCTTGCGGTGGTGCTTGCCGCCCGTTCGACCGGCGACCTCGAGGCCCTTGCCACCGAGACCGGGGCGAGCCTCCACCAATGCGACGCTGCCGACCATGCCCAGGTCGCGGGGCTGTTCCAGGCCCTCGATGCGGCGGGGGCCCCCGACGTCGTCGTCTACAACGCCTCCGCCCGCGTACGCGGCCCGTTCATCGGGCTCGACCCCCGCGCCGTGACCGACGCCGTCCGCGTCACCGCGCTCGGGGCCTTCTACGCGGCGCTCGAGGCTGCACGGCGCATGGAGCCGCGGGGCCACGGCGCCATCCTGCTGACCGGCGCCAGCGCCGGGGTGAAGGGCTATCCGCAGTCCGCACCCTTCGCCATGGGCAAGTTCGCGCTCCGGGGACTCGCCCAGTCGATCGCCCGCGAGCTGCATCCGAAGGGCGTCCATGTCGGCCACTTCGTGATCGACGGCGGCATCCGCAGCGCGGCCCGGCAGGATCCGGCCGACAGCCCCGACTCTCTCCTCGACCCCGACGCGATCGCGCGGAGTTACTGGCATTTCCTCTGCCAGGACCGGTCGAGCTGGGCCTGGGAGATCGAGCTCAGGCCGTGGGTCGAGCGGTTCTGAGCAACCGGCCCCGCCGCAGATCGATCAGCGTATTCGCCACCACGCTGGCGAGCACGATGCCGCCACCCAGCAGCGCCGCCCCGGTCGGCCGCTCGGCGAGGAGGGCCCAGACCCAGAGCGGCCCGAGGATCGGCTCCAGCGTCCCGATCAGCGCCGTCGCCGCCGCCGGGACCAGCCGGGCGCCGGAGACGAAGAGCGCAAGGCCGAGCCCGAGCTGCCCGGCGCCGAAGGCGACCAGCAGCGCCAGGTCGCCGGCCCCCACCGACATCGGCGCCGCCAGCGGCGCGGAGACCACGACCGCGATCGCCGTGCCGGTGCACGCCGCCGGCGCCATCTGCACCGCGTGGTGGCGACGCGTGATGACGATGGCGCCGGCATAGGCGACCGCGATCAGCAGCGCGAAGAGGTTGCCGGCCAGCGCGCCGCCGCCCTCCGCGTCCGAGACCATGATCGCGACACCCGCCGCCACCGCCGCGATCGAGGCCCAGGTCGCGGGGCGCACGGTCTCGCCCAGGAACACCCGCCCCAGCACGGCCGCGACCAGCGGCGCCGCGCTCATGATCAGCAGGGTCCTGGCAACCGATGTCAGGCTCAGCGCCACGACGAGCGAGACCGAGGCGCAGGCGAAGCAGACGCCCACCGCCAGCCCCGGCAGGCCCATGGCCCGGAACAGCCCCGGGACGGCCCGGCCGTCGCGCAGGAGCATGAAGATCAGCAGGAAGGCGCAGGCGCTGGCCGAGCGCCAGAAGATCACCGTCCAGTCATCGGCCGCGCCGACCAGCCGCACGATCAGCCCGCCGGTGCTCCAGATCACCGCCGAAGCGGCGACAAGCACCAGGCCAAGCGGCTGGGCAGGGGCCGCCGCCGGCGCGCTCCGCGCTTCCGCAGGGGCGGTCATGCGGACGCGGCGACCAGTATTCCGGCGCGGCCGCGGAGCGCCGCATCGGCCGCGAGACTTCTCCGCGGCGCCCCGCGCCCGTACGACGTCGCGGTCAGGCCCCCGCGTGCCTCCGACATGATGCCCCCCGGGACCACCCTCCGCGACGCCCCCGTCGTGCCCCCGGCGCTCCCGACTCGCGAAGCCCCATGATCACCGGGCCGGCGCGCCCGGCGCGAACTCTGGCACGGGCAGGGACACCACGCAACCGGCGCCGGCAACGCGCCGGAAAGGATCAGCGCCCGGCTCGCGCGGCGGGCGCCTGGAACGGACCTCCGGATGCATGATCCTGTCTCTTGAAATGTAACAGCCGTTACATTATGAACGATGCATCATGCAGGTGAACTGGCTTCTTCTCGCCTACAGGATGCCGGCCGAGCCCTCGGCGCGGCGGCTGGCCGTCTGGCGCCGCCTGAAGGCCATGGGCGCGGTCTACCTGCAAGGTGGCGTCTGCATGGTGCCGAAGACACCGGGGCATGTCCGCCTGCTCAAGATGATCGAGAAAGAGATCGGTGATGCCGGCGGCGAGTCGGTGATCCTCGAGACCGTCGCTCTCGACCGCCAGCAGGAGGAGAAGGTCGTCGCACGCTTCAAGGTCGATCGCGATGACGCCTACGCCGAGCTCATCGACAAGTGCGACGACTTCGAGCGCGACGTCGCCAAGGAAGTGGCGGCGAGCCACTACACCTATGCCGAACTCGAGGAGAACGAGGTCGATCTGAAGAAACTGCAGGGCTGGCTGGCGAAGATCCGCAAGCTCGATTTCTACGGCGCCGCCCGCGGCCCCGACGCGGAAGCGCGCCTCGCTGCCTGCGAGGCGCTCCTCGACGACTATGCGCAGCGCGTCTTCGACGCCCATGACGAAAACGGGTGACTGCCGGCAGGGGAGAGGGCAATGGACGCATGGTTGACGGTCGGGCCGGCTGTGAGCGCGGCATTCCTGGCATCGGTCGTGGAAGTCGTGGAAGCGTTCACGATCGTGCTCGCAGTCGCAACGCTCAGGGGCTGGCGGCCGGCGGTCGGGGGAACCGCAGCGGCACTGGCCGTGCTGGGCGCGACGGTGTTCGCCCTTGGGCCGTTGCTCGGCCGCGTGCCGATTCATCTGCTGCAGCTCGTCATCGGCGTCCTGCTTCTCCTCTTCGGCATCGGCTGGCTGCGGAAGGCGGCACTCCGGGCCGGAGGCGTGATCCCCCTCCATGACGAGACGGCGATCTTCGCCCGCGAGACCGCGGAACTCGCCGAGGATACACGACGGCATGCGACGTCGCAGGACTGGATCGCGGGCATCGCGGCGTTCAAGGCGGTGCTGCTGGAGGGGCTGGAGGTCGTGTTCATCGTGATCGCGGTCGGCGCGGGGCGGGGTCTGCTGTGGCAGGCCGGGCTCGGCGCCCTCGCGGCCTGTGCGCTGGTCCTCGCGATCGGCGCGGCATTGCACCGCCCGCTGTCGCGGGTGCCGGAGAACACGCTGAAGTTCGGCGTCGGGGTGATGCTCTCGGCCATCGGGGTGTTCTGGACCGGCGAGGGGCTCGGCATCGAGTGGCCCGGCGCGGATCTTTCTCTCCCGGTGTTCGCGGCGCTGTTCCTGGCAACGGCGCTCGTTTCGGCGGGGCTGGCCCGCCGCATGGAGAGGGGGGCGACGGCATGACGATCCTCCGCGACGTGCTGGCCGAACTCCTCGCCATGTTCGTTTCCGATGCGCGGCTTACCGCGGCGGTGCTGGCGCTGGTTGCTGCCGCGGCGCTCCTGGAGCAGACCCTGAACCAGGCGCCCCTGATCGGCGGCGCCGTGCTTCTCGCGGGTTGTCTCGGCATCTTGACCGGCAGCGTGCTACTGGCGGCGCGCAAGCACTGGAAACAGGCGGCGGCCAGGGACTCCGCCATTTGACAAAGCCCCGGCCGCGGGGCAGATCACGGGCCAGGTATCCGTCCTGCCGCGCGACCGGCACACACCCCGGGGAGTGAGCGATGACCAACCCCTACAGCGAGGGCCTCGACCGGCGGCCCGCCAACTACCAGCCCCTGACCCCGCTCTCCTTCCTCGCCCGCTCGGCCCAGGTGTTTCCGGAGCGGACCGCGATCATCCACGGCAAGCTCAGGACCAGCTATGCCGAGTTCTATGCCCGGGCCCGGCGGCTAGCCTCGGCGCTGCGCGGGGCGGGCGTGTTCCCGGGCCAGACGGTCTCGACCCTGCTCCTCAACACGCCGCCGATGCTCGAGGCCCATTACGGCGTGCCGATGGCCGGCGCCGTGCTCAACACCATAAACACCCGGCTCGACGCGGCGGCGATCGGTTTCATCCTCGATCACGCGGAATCGCGGCTCGTGCTGGTAGACAGCGAGCTCGCGCCGCTGCTGCGCGACGCGATGGCGGCGATGACGGGGCCGAAACCGGCCGTGGTGGAGTACTCCGATCCCACCGCGGTCGGCGGCGGCCGCGTCAAGCTCGGCGAGGACTACGAGAGGTTCCTGAAGAAGGGCAGCCCGGAGTTCCTCTGGAAGATGCCCGGGGACGAGTGGGACGCGATCAGCCTCAACTACACCTCCGGCACCACCGGGAACCCGAAGGGCGTCGTCTACCATCACCGCGGCGCCGCCCTGCTGGCGACCGGCAACGTGATCCACGCCCGGCTCTCCGATCCGATGGTCTATCTCTGGACCCTGCCGATGTTCCATTGCAACGGCTGGTGCTTCCCCTGGTCGGTCTGCGTCAGCGGCGGCACCCATGTATGCCTGCGCCAGGTGCGCGCCGGGGCGATCTACCAGGCCATTGCCGAGCACGGGGTAAACCTGATGTGCGGCGCGCCGATCGTGATGTCGGTGCTCCTGAACGCCACCGAGCACGAGAAGACCGCCTTCCGCCAGAAGGTCACCTTCCTGACCGCCGCCGCCCCCCCGCCCGAGGCGACGCTCGCCGCCATGGCCGAGGCGGGCTTCGAGGTGATCCACCTCTACGGCCTGACCGAGACCTACGGGCCCGCCGTGCTGAACGAGTGGAAACCCGAGTGGAACGGCCTCGACGGCCCCGCCCGCGCCGCGATGAAGGCTCGGCAGGGCGTGAAATATGCCGCCCTCGAGGAGCTCGAGGTGATCGACCCCGACACGATGGAGGCCGTGCCCGCCGACGGCAAGACCATCGGCGAGATCATGTTCCGCGGCAACGTGGTGATGAAGGGGTATCTCAAGAACCCCCGGGCCACCGAGGAGGCCTTCGCGGGCGGCTGGTTCCACTCCGGAGATCTCGCGGTCAAGCACCCGGACGGCTACATCCAGATCCGCGACCGCTCGAAGGACATCATCATCTCGGGCGGCGAGAACATCTCCTCGATCGAGGTCGAGGACGTGCTCTACAAGCATCCCGCGGTCGCGATGGTCGCCGTGGTGGCCAAGCCCGACGAGAAATGGGGCGAGACCCCCTGCGCCTTCGTCGAGCTGAAGCCGGGCAAGAAGGCCACCGAGGAAGAGCTGATCGACTACTGCCGCCTGCGCCTCGCGCGCTACAAGTGCCCGCGCCACGTGGTGTTCACGGACCTGCCGAAGACCTCGACCGGCAAGATCCAGAAGTTCGAGCTCAGGAAGATGGCGGAGAAGGTTTAGGGCCGGACCAACATCGCCGCACCCTGACGATCATCCGGATACTCAGCGCCTCCGCGGGGACCGCGACTGGCTTTATGGGCACCCCGAATCCGACATCTCCGGTTCCGCATCGATACCGGTGGAGTCGAGGGCCGTCCCTCCACGCGCTGTCAGTTCACCCCATTCACGCGCGAACGCCCTCACCCGCCGAACACCACCAGCAGATCCTTGGCGTCCACCTGCGTGCCGGCGGGGGCCACGATGCGCTCGATGACCCCGTCGCGCTCGGCGTGGAGCGCCGTTTCCATCTTCATCGCCTCCAGTGTCAGCAGCAGGTCGCCCGCATGCACGAGCT
This sequence comes from Limibaculum sp., assembly GCA_039805905.1. Taxonomy (GTDB): domain Bacteria; phylum Pseudomonadota; class Alphaproteobacteria; order Rhodobacterales; family Rhodobacteraceae; genus Thermohalobaculum. The sequence goes on from JBDIVM010000003.1 coordinate 172,833, forward strand.
GGCCCGCCGTCACCGCGACCGAGCCGACCATGCCGGGCATCGGCGCGGCAAGGTGGCGCGGATTCTTCGGGTCCGCCTTCTCCGCCTTCGCGCGGCTCGCCGTGTAGCGGCGGTCCTCGATGCGAATCGTGCGGGGCTGGCCGTTCAGCTCGTAGAACAGCCGGACCGCGCCCTGCTCGTCGGGTTCCGAGATCGTGAGCAACCGGATCACCAGGGTCACGCCGGGCCGGAGGTCGACCAGGATCTCCTCGCCGGGCTCCATTCCGTGGAAGAACGTCGGGGTGGGCAGCACGCGGACGGGCCCGAAGTCGCGTCGCCGCCCCATGTAGTCGAGATAGACCTTCGGATACATCAGAAACGAGCAGAGGTCCTCGTCGTCGACCGTGATCCCCGGCATCTGCCCCTCGGCCTCCGCCCGCTTCGCCTCGAGGTCGACCGGCGCCATCTGCGCGCCGGGCCGCACGGTGATCGGCGGCTGGCCCTTCAGCACCTTCCTCTGCAGCGCCTCGGGGAAGCCGCCATGGGGCTGGCCGACCACGCCCTTGAAGAAGGTGACGACCGATTCCGGGAAGGCGACATCGACCTCGGGGTTCTCGACATCGGCGCGGCTCAGCCCCGCCGCGACCATCATCAGCGCCATGTCGCCGACCGTCTTGGCGACCGGAGTGACCTTGATCACGTCGCCGAACATGTCGTTGACCTCGGCATAGGTGCGCGCCACCTCGGCCCAGCGGTCCTCGAGCCCCATCGAGCGGGCCTGGGCCCGCAGGTTCGTGACCTGCCCGCCCGGCATCTCGTGCAGATAGACCTCCGAGGTGCCCGAGCGCATGTCGGATTCGAAGCCCGCATAGAGGCGCCTCACCCCTTCCCAGTAGGCCGAGATCTCGCGCACGGCATCGAGGTCGAGTCCGGTGTCGCGCTCCTCGTGCCGGAGCGCGGCGATGATCGAGCCCAGCGGCGGCTGCGAGGTCAGCCCGGAGACGGCGTCCATCGCCGCGTCGGCGGCATCGACCCCCGCCTCCGCGGCGGCCAGCACCGAGGCCGCCGAGATGCCCGAGGTGTCGTGCGTGTGGAAATGCACCGGGATCGCAATCTCGTCCTTCAGCGCCTTCACCAGGGCCGCCGCCGCGGCCGGCTTCACCAGCCCGCCCATGTCCTTGATGCACAGGATGTGGGCACCCGCCTTCTCCAGGTCGCGGGCGAGGCTGACATAGTAGTTCAGCGAATACTTGGCCCGCGCCGGGTCATGGATGTCGCCGGTATAGCAGAACGCCGCCTCGCACAGCTTCCCGGTCTCGAGCACGGCATCCATGCAGACCCGCATGTTCTCGACCCAGTTCAGCGGGTCGAAGATGCGGAACACGTCGATTCCGGTCTTGGCGGCCTGGCGCACGAAGAGCTGGACCACGTTGTCCGGGTAGTTGGTGTAGCCGACGCCGTTCGAGGCCCGGATGAGCATCTGCAGCAGCAGGTTGGGCATCCGTGCCCGCAGTTCGCGCAGCCGCTGCCAGGGGCATTCCTGCAGGAAGCGGTAGGCGACGTCGAAGGTCGCCCCGCCCCAGCACTCGACCGAGAACAGGCCGGGCAGGTTGTGGGCATAGGCCGGGGCCACGCGCAGCATGTCGACCGAGCGCATCCGGGTGGCCAGCAGGCTCTGATGCGCGTCCCGCATGGCCGTGTCGGTCATCAGGAGCCGCTTCTGCGCCAGCATCCAGACGGCGACCGCCTTGGGTCCCTCGGCATCCAGCTTCTGCTTCAGCCCTGGCGGCACGTCCGTGGTCCGGTTTGCCGGCAGCGGCGGCAGGTGCAGCGGAGCCGGCGGCCGCGCCCGGCCCTGCACCTCCGGATTGCCGTTCACCGTGACCTCGCCGATGTAGCGCAGCAGCTTGGTGCCCCGGTCCCGCCGGCGGCGGAACTCGAACAGGCCGGGGGTCGTGTCGATGAAGTTCGTGGTGTAGGTCAGGTTCCGGAAGGTCGGGTGCTTGAGCAGGTTCTCGACGAAGGCAAGGTTGGTGGCGACACCGCGAATGCGGAACTCGCGCAGCGCCCGGTCCATGCGCGCGATCGCTTCCTCGGGCGTGGGCGCCCAGGCGGTCACCTTTTCGAGCAGCGAGTCGTAGAATCGGGTGATCACCGCCCCGGAATACGCGGTCCCGCCGTCGAGCCGGACACCGAAGCCGGTGGCGCCGCGATAGGCCGTGATGCGGCCATAGTCGGGAATGAAGTTGTTCAGCGGATCCTCGGTGGTGATCCGGCACTGCAGCGCATGTCCGTCGAGATGGATCAGTTCCTGCCGGGCGGCGCCGGTCGCCTCGGCGATGGTTGCACCCTCGATGATGCGGATCTGCGCCTTGACGATGTCGATGCCGGTGACCTCCTCGGTCACCGTATGCTCGACCTGGATCCGTGGGTTCACCTCGATGAAATAAAAGTTTCCGGTGTCCACGTCCTGCAGGAACTCGACGGTGCCGGCGCACTGGTAGCCCGCGTGGCGGGCGATGTTCAGCGCCAGTCCGCAGACCTCGGCCCGCTGCTCAGGCGTGAGGTAGGGGGCGGGCGCGCGCTCGACCACCTTCTGGTGCCGCCGCTGCACCGAGCAGTCGCGCTCGTAGAGATGGTAGATGCCACCGTAGCGGTCACCGAGGATCTGCACCTCGACGTGCCGGGCGCGCTGGATCATCCGCTCGAGATAACCCTCGCCGTTCCCGAAAGCCGCCTCCGCCTCGCGGCGCCCCTCCCGGACCTTCGCCTCGATCTCCTTTGGCCCGAGGATCGGTCGCATGCCGCGCCCGCCGCCGCCCCAGCTCGCCTTGAGCATCATCGGGTAGCCGACCGCCCCGGCCATGCGCCGGATCGCGTCCATGTCCTCGTCGGGATCGGGCAGCACCTCCGAGGCCGGGATCACAGGCACGCCCGCGGCGATGGCGGCGCGCCGCGCGCTGGCCTTGTCGCCGAGCAGCCGCATGGTCGCCGCCTTCGGGCCGATGAAGGCGATGCCGGCTGCCTCGCAGGCCTCGACGAAGGCCGGGTTCTCCGAGAGCAGCCCGTAGCCGGGATGGATCGCGTCAGCGCCGCACTCCCTTGCCACCCGAACGATCGAGGCGATGTCGAGATAGGCCGCGACCGGCCCCTTGCCGATGCCGACCTGATAGGCCTCGTCGGCCTTGAACCGGTGCAGCGCGAGCTTGTCCTCCTCGGCGAAGATCGCGACCGTCTGCTTGCCGAGCTCGTTCGCGGCGCGCAGCACGCGGATGGCGATCTCGCCGCGGTTGGCGACCAGGATCTTGCGGAACTCGGGCATCGATGCGTCCTCGCTGGCGGGTTCCCGGCAGCCGGCAGCGCGGCCAGTCCGGTGTCCACCGAGCGGCATAGCCGCGGGCGGCGGCAACGACAATATGCCATGCAACATCGCACCCATGCCCAGGCGGAACGGGCCGCCGTTGCCTGCCTTTGGCCGCTCCGCGCTTCAGAGACAGAGGCCGGGCAGCCCCTGCGCGCCGGTCCGGCCGCGCCCCGGCCGGTCCATGACGCGCTCGAGGAACTCGAGATACTCCGTCACGCCCCGACTCAGGCCGAATTCCAGCGCCCGCGACCGGCGCAGGTCGGGCACCCGGGGCGAATCGAGCGCCCCGGCGATCGCCGCCGCCATCGCCGCCGGATCACGCACCGGAACGAGCGTGCCGTACCTGCCGTCGTCGAGAATCTCGCGCGGCCCGCTCGGGCAGTCGACCGCGACGACCGGGCAGCCCGCCGCAAGCGCCTCGATCAGAACGCCCGGGAGCCCCTCCCAGAGCGAGGAGAGCACGAAGACGCCCGCGCGCGCCATCCACCGGGGCGCATCGTGGACATAGCCGGGCAGCAGCACGTCATCCCCGATCCCGAGGCGCTGAACGAGCCGTTCCAGCCTCTCGCGTTTCGCCCCTTCCCCCAGGATCACGAGCCGCGCCGCTCGCTGGCGGCGCAGGACCGCAAAGGCCCGGATCAGCGTCCCGAAATCCTTCTGCGTGGCAAGCCTCCCCGCGCCGAGGATCACGGGCGGGTTGCCCGGCTCGAGCCAGGGATGCGGCGCGGGGCCGGCGGCCTGCCACGCCGGCGCTGCGGGTCCGCTGTCGTCGAACATCGGATTGTAGATCGTCCGGATCCGGTCGCGGGGCAGCCCGGTAAGACCTGCGATCGCGTCCGCTACACCGCGCGATACGGCGATCACGGCATTTGCCCTTGCGTAGAGGATCCCGCCGATCCGGTTGTAGAGCGGCTTGAACAGCCGGTAGCGGCGCGGCCGGTGGTCGAGATTGCCGTCCGGATGGTTGCTCGCCCTGAGCACCAGCGGCATCCGCTTGCCGGCGCGGAGCCAGGCAAGCACGGCGGGGATGTTCGCGTGACTCGCGGCCGAGAGCAGGATGTCGGGCGCCTCCCGCTTCAGGTAGCGGGCCAGACCCGGTATGGCGAAGTAGCCCTTCAGGCTGCGCTTGCCGGTCAGCTCCCCTGGATGCCAGATCGACCACCGGGCATCGAGCGCGACATGGCGGGCCGGCGGCAGCAACTGGTCGTTCAGCAGGCCGCGGCCGCGCACCGTCACCAGGTCGACCGCATAGCCGCGTCTGGTGAATCCGTTGACCAGTGTCAGGGTCCGCCGCTGCGCGCCGCCGCCGGTCAGCGCGTAGATGAAGACCGCAATGCGCTTGACCCGGCCGGCGACATCGACCGGCGTTCCGATTTCCGGCGCCAGCTGGTCGCAATCCGCCATGCCGGGCATCACCACGGGCTCAGACATGCAGGAACCTCCTCTCCGGGAAGAACGGGCCCTCGCCGACGCAAGGCGCCATCATGGACATGTGTCCCCATGCTGCCCCGGCAGCCTGTCCGGCGCGGGGATCAATCCGCCCGCCTCGCGCCAGCGGACTGCGGGCCGAAGCAGCGATCGACGGCCGCGTGCATCGCCGCCAGGTAGCGCTCTGCGGCCAGCCCGACGGAGAACCCGTCCGCACGGGCCATCAGCCGGCCGCGGTCCGGCGGAGCGTCGAGCGCCTCGGCGATCGCGGCCGCCAGGGCCTCCGGGTCTCCCGGCGGGACCAGCCGGCCGAACTCTCCGCCCGCGAGCAGCTCCGACGGCCCGCTCGGGCAGTCGGTGCTGACGACCGCGCAGCCGACGGCGAGGGCCTCGGCCAGCACGTTGGAGAAACCTTCCCAACGCGACGAGAGAACGAATACCGCAGCGCGCGCCATCCACGCATGGGGGTTGCCGCAGAACCCCGGCATCTCGACAGAGCCGGCCAGCCCGAGCTCGCGGACAAGCTCCGTGAGCCGCGGGCGCAGCTCGCCCTCACCGAGGATCATCAGCCTCGCGTCGCGGCGCGCGCCAAGCTGCGCAAAGGCCCGGAGCAGGGTGGCGAAATCCTTCTGCGGCTTCAGCTTTCCGACGGCGAGGACCAGCGGTGCGGCGCCGGGGGCGAGCCAGGGATGCGCGAGCGGTGCCTGCGCCTGCCGCCGGATCGCCGCACAGTCGACCGGGTTCGGGATCGTGACGATCCGCCCCGGCGGCACGCCCGCCACCGAAGCGACACTCGCGGCGATGCCGCGCGTATTGGCCACCACGCCGTCCGCACGCGGGTAGTGGCACCGCATCATCAGTTGCAGCAGCCCGCGATGAATTCGGCTCCGCCCTTCGAGCGCGGCGCGCGGATCGACATTCGCGGTGATCACGACGGGAACCGGGCAGTGCCCGCGCCGCACAGAGCGGGCGCGCGCCCGCAGCGCGGCGAGATTCGCCGGGATCGACGACGCGACGAGCACCTCTGGCCGCTCACCCGCGAGGTACCCGGAGAGCGCCGCCACGGCGCCGGCGACGCGCAGGCCGCGTCGGCGCTTCAGGAACGGCAGCTCCGATGCCGGACCGTCGGCCGAGACGAGTCTCACCTCGGGAGGGACCCGGTCTGCAAACGCGCCCTCGCGGCTGGCAACGAAAAGGTCCACGCGGTGGCCGACCCGCGCCAGCTCCCGCGACAGGGCAAGGACCCGGCGTTGCGTGCCACCGCCGCCCAGGTCGGAGATGAAGAAGCCGATATGCACCGTTTCTGCCTGCCCGGGGGCGCCCGGCCATGCTCTCCGCGTCCCCCGCGGCCGGCCGGATTGGCTGCTACCCCATCTTATCAGCGCAAGCGCATCGCGGGATGGAGCGCCTTGACGCATGTCAAGCGCCCCGGGGGCAGCTTCCGGGTTGTCCGCGCGCGCGAGCGGCGGCACCCGCGCCGCCGGCTCCGCACATGAGTCAGGCAGGCTCCGCCGGGCCGGCTTCCGGTCCAATGACGAACACATGGAGCGCCACCGGGCCATGGGCGCCGAGCTGCAGGGTCTGGCCGATATCGGCCGAGCGGCTTGGCCCCGTCACCAGGTTCACGGTGCGGGGGTCCAGTCCCCGCGCACGCCATGTCTGCCACATGTCCTCGAAGCCCGCCCGGATATCCTCGGCCATCAGCACCACGAAATGCGTCTCGCCGAGGAAGGTCAGCGTCACCGGATTCTCCGGCCCGGAGGCGAGCACCAGCGTCCCGGTCTCGGCCAGCCCCATCTGCGCACGCGAGAGCGTCGCCGGCTCGTCGATCCGCCCGGTGCCGACCGAGCGCTCGACCGTGCCCCAGTCGCGGTCGAAGGCCGGATCGGACCCGGTGCGGATCGCTGCCGGCAGGTTCCGCGCCCTGAGCTCGGCGGCGAGCGCTTTCGGCAGTTCGTCCATCGAGGCGAGCCGCGTCGCGGTCCCGTCGACCGCCTTCACCTTGGCCATGAACTGCGCGATCCGGGCCTCGCCCCGGGTCTCACCCGCCACCGGCACGGGTGCCGTCTGGGCCGGCATCCCCAGCCGCACATCGACTGCGGCCTCGTCGCCGCCGCCGGTCGCCCGCCGCACCCGGCCGAGAATCCGCTCGCGCGCGGTCACCGCACCACCCTCCGCCCGGCGCGCCATTGCGCCTGGAACGTCGTTCCCTGCGAGGCCGGAAAGTCTCGGTGGTCGGTCCAGGCCGCGACCAGCGGCAGCCGGGCGATCCGCCCCTTGCCCATCGCCATCATCCGCAGCCCGATCGCCCCGGCCCGCGTGAGAAGCCGGTAGAGCCCCGGCCGGCTGCAGACCGCCCGCCAGAACGCCAGGCCCCAGCGGGCGACGCCCGGCGTCAGGTTCTGCTCGAACTCGCGCTCGCGCCAGTGGCGCATCATCTTCGGCAGCGGAATGCGCATCGGGCAGACACTCTCGCAGCGGCCGCAGAAGGTCGAGGCGTTCGGCAGCTGCCCGCCCTGCTCGACCCCGATCAGCGACGGCGTCAGCACCGCTCCCATCGGGCCCGGATAGACCCAGCCGTAGGCGTGCCCGCCCACCGCCTGGTAGACCGGGCAGTGGTTCATGCAGGCGCCACAGCGGATGCAGCGCAGCATCTCCTGGAAATCGGTGCCGAGCATGTTCGACCGGCCGTTGTCGAGCAGCACGACATGGTATTGCTCCGGCCCGTCCGGGTCCGCTTCCCGCCGCGGGCCGGAGGAGAAGGTCGTGTAGACCGACATCTCCTGCCCGGTCGCCGAGCGCGCCAGGACGCGCAGCACCGTGGCGGCGTCCTCGAGCGTCGGCACGATCTTCTCGAGCGAGGCCATGACGATATGGACCCGCGGCAGCGACTGGCTGAGGTCGCCGTTGCCCTCGTTGGTGACGATCACCGACTGCCCGGTCTCGGCGATCAGCATGTTGGCGCCGGTGATGCCGACCTCGGCCTGGAAGTACTTCTCGCGCAGCACGGCGCGCGCCTCGGCCAGCATCGAGGCGTGATCGAGCCGCCGCGCCGGGTCGAGATGGCTGTGCTTCGCGCGGAACAGCTCGTCCACCTCCGGCACGGTGACATGCACCGCCGGCGCGATGATATGCGAGGGCGCCTCGCCGCGGAGCTGGATGATGTATTCCCCGAGATCGGTCTCGACCGGGTGGATGCCGTTCTCCTCCAGCCAGTCGTTGATCCCGCACTCCTCCGAGATCATCGTCTTGCCCTTGTTGACGGTCTTCGCCCCGGCGCCGCGGCAAATCTCGAGCACGATCCGGCGCGCATCCTCGGCGGTCTCGGCCCAGTGCACATGGCCGCCATGCGCCAGCACCTGCTGCTCGTAGCGTTCGAGATAGAGGCCGAGATTGTCCAGCACGTGGTCCTTCAGGTCGCGCGCCGCGTCCCGGATCGCGTCGAACTCCGGCATGGCGGCGCGCGCCGCCGCCCGCCGGCCGACAAATCCGGTTCCGACGGTGTTCATCGCCGCCTGGAGCTGCGGATCGGCGAGCGCCTCGCGGGAATTCTGCCTGAAGCGTGGCGTGGTGGGATGCAGTGCGCTCATGCGGTCCTCCGGCCCATCGCCTGCCTGCCGAGCAGCGCGGTGACGTGATCGGCGATCGCGAGCGCGCTGGTCAGCCCCGGACTCTCGATGCCGTAGAGCGCCACATGGCCCGCTAGCCCGTGCGCCTCCGGCCCGTCGATCCGGAAATCCGCCGCCGGCTCTCCCGGCCCCGAGATCTTCGGCCGCACGCCGGTATAGTCGGGCCGGAGCGCGCCGTCGGTCAGTCCCGGCCAGTAGCGGCGGATGGCGGCATAGAAGCCTGCGGCGCGCGCGGGATCGAGAGTATAGTCCTCGGACCCGATCCATTCGACGTCCGGTCCGAACTTCGTTCGCCCGGCCATGTCGACGGTCGAATGGGTGCCAAGCCCGCCCGGCACCGGCACCGGGTAGATCAGCCGCGAGAAGGGCTGCTTGCCGGAAACCGAGAAATAGGCGCCGCGCGCGAAATGCTGCGGCGGCACGACCGCCGTGAGCTGACGCGCCAGCGGCACGGCGCCGTGGCCCGCCGCATTGACCAGCTCGGCGCAGCCGAGCCGCATCGGGCTCTCGCCGCCGGTCTCGACGACGAAGCCGCGCGAATCGCGGGCGAGCGACAGGACGGGCGTGTTGAGCGCCAGCATCGCCCCGGCCTCCTCCGCATCGCCGAGAAGCGACAGCATCAGCGCGTGGCTGTCGACGATCCCGGTCGAGGGCGAGTGCAGCGCCGCGGTGCAGCTGACCTCGGGCTCCATCTCGCGGGCCTCGGCCGCCGTGACCGGGCGCATGTCCGCGACCCCGTTCGCCGCGGCCGCGGCGGCAATCGCCGGCAGCTTCGCGATCTCGGCCTCGTCGGTCGCGACGATCAGCTTGCCGCAGCGCCGGTGCGGGATGTGCCGCTCGGCGCAGTAGGCATAGAGCGCGTGCCGCCCGGCGACGCAGAGCCGGGCCTTCAGGCTGCCCTTCGGGTAGTAGATGCCGGCGTGGATCACCTCGGAGTTCCGCGCGCTGGTGCGCGAGCCGATCAACGCCTCGGCCTCGAGGATCACCACCTCGCGGCCCGTGCGCGCAAGCGCCCGCGCCACCGCGAGCCCGACGACCCCGGCGCCGATGACAACGCTGCCGACGCGCTCCATGCCCTCAGCCTTCGCCGATTGCCGGTGTCTCGGTGTCGCCCGCCAGCACCTCGACGACATGGCGCGCCTTCACCGGCCTGCCTTCGCGGCTGAGCTTGCCGGCCATGTTCAGCAGGCAGCCGAGATCGCCGGCCAACAGCAGCCCCGCCCCGGTGCCGGCAATGCTGGCCGTCTTGTTGGCGACCATCTTGTTCGAGATCTCCGGATACTTGACGCAGAATGTGCCGCCGAACCCGCAGCAGACCTCGGCATCCTTCATTTCTGCGAGTTCGAGGCCCTCCACCGAAGCCAGCAGCCGGCGCGGCTGCTCCCTGATGTCGAGCGAGCGCAGCCCCGAGCAGGAGTCATGATACGTCGCCTTCGCCGGGAAGCGGGCGGTGACGTGCCCAACGCCCAGCACGTCCGTCAGGAAGCTCACGACCTCATGGGTCTTTGCGGCCAGCGCTTCGGCCCGGCCCGCCCAGTGCGGGTCACCCGCGAGGAGCACCGGATAGTCCTTGATCACCGTCGCGGCGCAGGAGCCCGAGGGCACCACGACCGCGTCATGGCCCTCCATCGCCTCGATCATGCGCATCGCCAGGGCCTTCGCGCCTGCGCGGTCGCCGGAGTTGTAGTTGGGCTGCCCGCAGCAGGTCTGCACCGGCACCTCGACCGTGCAGCCTGCATCCTCGAGAAGTTTCACCGTGGCGAAGCCGACCGAGGGTCGGATGGTGTCGACGAGGCAGGTCACCAGCAGGGCGACCCGGAGCGAACCGGAGCGGGATTCGGATGCAGGCACGTGCGCGCCTCCCGGAGAGTGCTGGCCGAACTGGCCGGTCGGTCATACTGCCACAGGCCGGAGGCGACAAGGCGCAACAATGACCTTCGCGGCCGCTGCGGCAGCGGTCGGCGGCGCACTCTCAGGTCGTCGGTGTGGCCGGCGGCGGGGGCGGCGGCGCGTCTGCCGACTCCTGGTACCTTTTGCTCTGGCACCCGCCCTCGGCGAGCGCGGCCCCGGCGGAGGCGATGATCCCGATCGCCGCAAACGTGCACAGAAGAACCTTCATGGCAGGATCTCCGATCGTCATTTCAGGCGTTTCGCACTTCGCTCGCCAGCGATCATGCACCGCTGCCCGGGAATCGCGAAGCTCAATCCGCTCGCGCCGAGGCATCACAGCCGGTAGCCGCCCGCGACCTCGATGTTCGCGCCGGTCACGTAGTCCGCCCGGAGCAGAAAGGCGATGGCCTGCCAGACATCCTCGAACTCGCCGTCCCGCCCCGCCGGCACATGCCCCGCCACACCGCCGGCCTCGCCGATCGAGTTCACGAGCTGCCCCGGCGAGACCATGTTGAGCCGGATGCCGTCGCCGGCGTATTCCGCCGCGAGCGACCGTGTGAGCTGCAGCAGCCCCGCCTTGCTCACATGGTAGTCGGTCGCGAAACATTCGGCCCGGCCGAACTGGCAACCGGCCACGCCGATGCTGACGATCTGCCCGCCCCGCCCCATCCGGGCCAGTGCCGCACGGCAGACATGGAAGGCGCCGTTGAGGTTGACCGCGATAGTCCGCTCCCAGGCCGCGCCGCCAACCTCGCGCAGCCGCAGCGGGTCATAGATCCCGACATTGTTGACCACGAGGCCCAGATCACGGCCCGTCGCATCCGCGGCGGCGAAGAGGCCCGCGACCTCGTCCGCGCTGGCGATATCGGCCCGGTGCTTCCAGCCGGCGGCATGAGCCGAGAGCTCGGCCACGAGCGACGCCGCCGCCGCCTCCGAGTTCAGGTAGTTGACCATCACGTCATAGCCCGCCCCGGCCAGCCGGAGGCAGAGGTGCCGGCCGAGGCCCTTCGCCCCACCGGTGACGAGGGCAAGCGGCCGGCTCAAAGCCGCGTTCCCGCCGCCGGCTGCAGGACAACCTCCTCGGCGACGAGGTTGCCCGGCATCGTGACCGTTCGGAACACGGCTTCGGCCACGTCCCCGGCCGCCATCATCGTCGTCGGGTCGACCGGCTCGCCGTCGAATGAGCTCGTATGGGTCAGGCCGGGGTGGAAGTTGGTCACCGTCACCCCCGCGGCCGCGATCTCCTCGCGCAGGCAGCGGAACAGCGCCGCCTCGGCGGCCTTGCTGGCGCAGTAGGCGGCCTTGCCCGGCAGTGGCTTCAGCGCAGCCAGAGAGACGATGTTGGCGATCCGTCCGCTGGCGCGCAGGAGCGCCGGGAGCAGCGCCTGCGTCACGGTGAAGGCGCTCAGCACGTTGGCGCGCCAGAGCATCTCGAGATCTGCGGCGGTCGCGTCCCGGAAGGTGCCGTAGCGGAAGCCGCCCGCATTGTTGAGAAGCAGATCGAGCCCCCGCTCGCCGACGAGTTCGGCCACGGCACGGCCGACCGCCCCGGCATCGGCCGCATCGGCTGAGCGGAAGCGCATCGTGCCCCCGGGCAGCCGGTTCAGCGCCGCCACATCCGATGGCGAGCGGGTGACGCCGAGCACCTCCCAGCCGGCGGCCGCGAATCTCCCGGCAATGGCCCGGCCGATTCCCTTGCCGGCGCCGGTGACGAAGACCGAGGGCATCCGCGTCCGCCCCTCAGCCGAGATAGGTCCGGAAGGGAACCGCGGGCGCGAGCGGCGGCGGCGGGTCGACCGGCCGTTCGTCTCCCGGCTGGAAGCGCGGGCTGTCGATGCAGAGGATGCGCCGCGGCACGGCCGTTGGGTTGCGGTAGCAATGCACATCCCCGAAAGACCAGGCGAACGCGGCGCCGGGCGCGGCCGGGCGGCCCCGCAGCAGCAGGCCGCCGTCGAGGACCAGCTCGCATTCGCGCATGATCCGGTGGCAGTGAGCCGGGATCGCGCGCCCGGGTGCGATCTCGAGGATGTAGAGGCCCAGCACGTTATCCTCGTAGAGGATGTGGGCAGATCCGAAGGTGGTGGTCTCGGACTCGAACCGGGGACAGATCAGGCGCGCACGCGCCTGCCGTCCGAGCGGGTCATTGAGGCCGAGCGTGACGGCGGGCGAAGGGCCGAGCAGACCTGCGGCGCAGGCGAAGCCGCCGATCATGCGCAGCATCGCCACGGGCGGGACCGCCGGCGGCGTCGCATCGATCAGGAAGCGCACGGCGGCCCCGAGCAGCCGGGCCGCGCCGGACCCGTCTGCCGGCGCCGTCCGGCATTGCAGGGTGACGACGAAGGGCGCGGCGGCCGGCGGCGCGCTCTCCGCGCCGACCGGGTGGCGCTCGCAGCGCAGGATAATGGGGGCGGGCGTCGGGTCCGGATGGCGCCGGCCGTGCAGGGCAAGGTTCATCATCCGCAACACCGCCAGACGCTGCGCCGCGGCCCATGTGCCATGCGGCATTGGAAGTGTTCCGGGACATGGTTAAGGCTTGGTTAATCTGCCTCCCGCTGGCTGCAGCCCGCACACGCCTGCGGTGCCGATCCGCAGGCGGCGTGGAAGATTCCCTGTGCCGTCCGGTCGCACTTCTGAAAAATTCCATGAATTCCATACGGATACGGAAATCCGGATGGCATGATCCACGACTTGACACCCCCGTACCGCCTCCGTATTTTCCGCACCGTCTTCCGCCGGGATCCGTTCGTGCCCGGCGAAACGCCGCGAGGTTCCGCCGATGGGCGCGCCCGAGGAGAGGTCCGCGAAGCTCGACGAGCTCGACCGGCGGATCCGGGCGGCGCGCGAGGCGCGGGCGCCGACGCGGGGGAAGTCGGGGGACAAGTTCAGCGCCGCCAACATGGCGTGGCGAATGACCCTTGAGCTGGTCGTCGGCGGCATGGTCGGCGCGGCGATGGGATGGGGACTCGATGAGCTGTTCGGCACGCTGCCGCTCTTTCTCGTCGTGTTCATACTGCTGGGCTTCGCGGCCGGGATCCGCACGGTGATGCGATCGGCCGAGGAGGTCCGGCGACAACAGGCGGCGGAAGCCGGCGGAAATCAGGCGTCAGGTCCGCCGAGGACCCCGGCGCGCGACGAGACGGGGACTTGAGCATGGCGTCGAGCGAAGCGGCGGAAGGCGGCCTCAGCATCCACCCGATGGAGCAGTTCGAGATCACGCCGCTGTTCGGCGAGGGCGAGCTCGGCCTGCTTACGGTCACCAACTCGACGCTCTGGATGGCGCTGGTGCTTGGCGCCGTCTCGGCCTTCCTGATCTTCGGCATGAGCGGCCGCGCCTTGGTGCCGACCCGGATCCAGTCGATGGCCGAACTCCTCTACGGCTTCGTGCGCCAGATGGTGACCGACGTGCTGGGCGAGGAAGGGGTGAGGTTCTTCCCTTACATCTTTACGCTCTTCGTGTTCATCCTGTTCTCGAACCTGATGGGGCTGATCCCCTACGCCTTCACCGTCACCGCGCATGTGGCGGTCACCGGCGTGCTGGCGCTGGTGGTGTTCTTCACCGTCATCGTGCTCGGCTTCGTCAGACATGGCGCCGGCTTCCTGAAGCTGTTCTGGATCGGCGCCGCGCCGCTGCCGCTGCGCCCGATCATGGCGGTGATCGAGCTGATCTCGTTCTTCGTCCGCCCGCTCAGCCATTCGATCCGACTTGGCGGCAACATGATGGCCGGCCACGCCGTGCTGAAGGTCTTTGCCGCCTTCGTGCCGGCGCTGAGCGTGCTCGGCATCGTGCCGCTGGCGCTGATGGTGGCGATCACCGGGCTCGAGGTGCTGGTGGCCTGCGTGCAGGCCTACATCTTCGCGATCCTGACCTGCATCTACCTGAACGACGCACTGCACCCGGCTCACTGATGTGATGCGGAGGCGGGCGAACCCGACAACCCGAGAAAACCATTCGAGAGGAGCTAGGACCATGGAAGCTGAAGCCGCGACCCTGCTGGGCAAGTATATCGGTGCCGGTCTGGCCGCCATCGCGATGGGCGGTGCCGGCGTCGGTATCGGCCATGTGGTCGGCAACTACCTCAGCGGCGCGCTGCGCAACCCGGCTGCCGCCAAGGAGCAGACCGCGATGCTGTTCCTAGGCATCGCCTTCGCGGAGGCGATGGGAATCTTCGGCTTCCTGATCGCGATGCTGCTGATGTTCGCCGTCTGAGGCGATATCGGTGCGGCGGGCGCCTCGTTGCGCCCGCATCGGAGCAGTGACAGGCCGCGCCGGCGCGGTCTCCGGAGTTCGTGGAGAGTCTCATGGCGACATCCACCGAAGCAGCGGCGCACGCCGCGGCCGAACACGGCTCGAGCGGGCTGCCGCAGCTCGACTTCACCACCTTCCCGAGCCAGATCTTCTGGTTGGCGGTGACCTGCGTCGTGCTGTTCCAGCTGATGAGCAAGGTGGCGCTGCCGCGCATCGCCGGCGCGCTCGAGGAGCGGGCGGACGCAATCGCTGACGACCTTGACCGGGCGGACGAGTTCCGCCGCAAGGCCGCCGAGGCCGAGGAGGCCTATCAGGAGGCGCTCGCGGCAGCCCGGAGCCGGGCCCAGGAAATCGTCGCCGCGACCCGTGCCGAGATCCAGAAGGATGTCGAGGCCGCCACCGCCAGGGCAGACGCCGAGATCTCGGCGCGCACGGCCGAGTCCGAGAAGCGCATCCGCGAGATCCGCGATTCGGCTGTGGCCGCGGTGCGCGAGGTCGCCACCGAGACCGCGGGCGCGATCGTCGAGAAGCTGATGCCGGACGCCGCGGATTCCGGCGCGGTGACCGCCGCCGTCCGCGCGCGGATCGGCTGAGGGAGAGACGACCATGTCCCTGTTCTACGACAGCCACTTCGTCGTCGGCCTCGCCTTCTTCCTGTTTCTCGGCCTGCTGGCCTATCTCGGCGTGCACAGGTTCCTCGCGAAGGCGCTCGACGACCGCGCCGCCCGCATCCGAGGCGAGCTCGACGAGGCCCGCCGCCTGCGCGAGGAAGCGCAGGCGACCTTCGCCGAGTTCGAACGCAGGCAGCGCGATGTCGAGAGCCAGGCCGCCGAGATCATCGCCCATGCCAAGGTCGAGGCCGAGCAGGTCGCCGAGCGGGCGAAAGCCGATATTGGCGCCTCGATCGAGCGGCGCCTCAAGGCTGCCGACGAGCAGATCGCCATGGCCGAGGCCAACGCGCTGCGCGAGGTGCGCGAGCGGGCCATCCAGGTCGCCGTTGCCGCCGCGGCCGAGGTGATCGCGTCGCGGATGACCTCCGCCCAGGCCGATGCCCTGGTGGAGGACGCGATCAGGGCCGTGGGCGAAAAGCTGCACTGAGCCTGCCGGACAGCGCCGGGAGCGCCGCGCCGCGATCTTGCGTTGCGATTCCGGGGTCCGGTCCGGAGACCGGGCCCTTTCCTCTGCCGGATTGCCGTGCAAGCCCGCTCAGCGCAGCACGAGTTCCACGCGCCTGTTGCGGGCCCGGCCCGCATCGGTCACATTGGAGGTGACCGGGGCGAGAAACCCGACGCCGCGGGCATCCAGTCGCCCTGTGTCGATGCCGCGCTCGACCAGCGCATCGCGCACCGCCTCGGCCCGGCGCTGGGAAAGGGTCAGGTTGGCATCGAGATTGCCCTGGTTGTCCGAGTGCCCGACGATCAGAACCGCGATCTCCGGCCTGCCCGCGAGCATTGCCGCGAGGGCGTCAAGCGCGGGGCCGGACGCAGCTGAAAGCGTCGCGCCGCCCGACCCGAAATCGATCCCGTCGACCTGCGCATGGCCGTCTGTCGTCAGCCGGTCGAGCAGCGTTGCGCCCGGGCCCGGCAGCGGCAGCGCCGAAGCGGCAGGCTCCGTCGCCGGCGGCGGCGACTCGGCGATGACCTGCCCGGGAAGCGCGGGGCTGACGGTAACCGTCTGGACGTGGATGGCGCCGAGGAGCCGGCTGACCAGGACCGATATGACCGTCTCGCCGCCTCCGGGCTCGGGCCGGCTCGCCGAGAGCTGGGCAAAGTCCGCCGTGTCCACAAGCATGGCGGGCGCCGGCAGCAGGTCGACCGCGAAGCGGAAGTCGAAGCCGCCACAGGCCGCGGTGGCACAGTCGAGCACCGGAACGAAACCGAGCCCGTCCAGCCGCTCGCGGTACCCGGCGATCACCTCGGCGGTGCTCGCCTGAGGGTCGGAGAGGCGGAATCCGGACCAGGTCACCCTGCCTTCGACCGTGCGCAGGCTCGCCGCGGGATCTGCGCCGACCGGCGCCACGGGCAGCGCATAGCGGTCGAAATCGCGCTCGACCGTAGCGGTGCGGACCGCGCCCGCGGGCGCGCCGGGGTCGGGCGGCGGCTCCTGCGCCATCGCCGGCGCCGCCGCACAAGCGGCGAGAACGGCAGCGGACAGCGCCAGGCGCATCGCTCAGCCGCCCCGCCCCATCGCGTGGTATTCCGGGTTCGGCACCATGCCGACGGCGCTCGCCAGGCGGTTCGACATGTTGAAGAAGGCGGCGACCTCGGCGGCATCCCAGATGTCCGCATCGGTCAGGCCATGGGCGCGCAGCGCATCGCGGTCGGCCTCGCCGATCGAGCCGCTTTCGGTGGTCAGCTTGCGCGCGAAGTCCACCAGCGCACGTTCGCGGGGCGAAAGCTCGGCGAAACGATGATCGAGCGCAAGCGCCTCACCGAGTTCCGGCCGGCCCGACATCATCCGTACCGCCGCGCCGTGGGACACCAGGCAGTACCAGCACCGGTTGATGGCCGACACGGCCACCGCGATCATCTCGCGCTCGAGCCTGGTAAGCCCTCCCCGCGAGAGCATCAGGGTGTTGTACATCTGGCTGAAGGCGCGCAGCCGGTCCGGACTGTGCGCATAGGCGACGAGCACGTTCGGGACCAGGCCCAGCTTCTCCTGGCACTTCGCGAACAGCGCGGCAACCTCGTCGGGCAGCGGGTCCGGCGGCGCAAGGTCGAGCGCGGTCGTTCGCGGCAGGGCGGCGACGGTCTTGCGGGGCATCGGGGTCACCGGCCTCCTCTCGGGCGGTCGTTTCACGACGGGGCGACGCGGTAATGGTAGTTCCCGGCGACGGTCATTCCCAGCTTGTCGTAAAGCGCGCGGGCCGCGGCGTTCGCCTCGGTGACGGCCAGAGCCAGCCAGGCGGCGCCATGCTCGGCGGCAAAGCTCGCGGCGCCACGCATCAGGATCTCGCCCGCTCCCCGCCGCCGGTGCGCGCCGCGCACCTCGACCGCGTGGACCATGGCGATCTCGCCGTCCACGGCGGCGAAGGCGACGCCCGCCGGGCGGTCGTCGGCACGGGCGAGCAGCGCGACATGCGGACCGGCCGGGCGGTCCATAACCGCGCGCCGCCCGGCACCGATACCGCCCTCGGCCCAGATCTCGTCGACGATGGCCAGCGGCGCCGCGATGCGGAACACCCTCGCGGTTTCGTCCCACCCGTCGGCCAGGGTCGCCACCCGGGCGACATAGAGGACGACCGGGTCCTTCCTCGCATAGCCGGCAGCCGCCAGCCGGGCGTCCAGCGCGGGCTGGTCGGGCGTGATGCGGAACAGCGGCACCTGATCCCATGCCCGCATGGCGGCCTCGGCGACTGCGATATCGGCCCCCTCGTCCTCGCTCGAGGCGGCGGAGACGCGCTGCCCCCCGCCCTCGCCCCGGCGCAGCAGCCAAGGGCCGAGCCTACGGTACTCGGCCGGCGGCCAGGTGGCGTCGACAGCCGCCATGAGGCGGTCGTTGCCGGGCAGCGTCATCCCTTCTCCCTGATCAGGCGGGCCTTCTCGCGGGCCCAGTCGCGCTGCTTCTCGGTCTCGCGCTTGTCGGCCATCTTCTTGCCCCGGGCAATGCCGAGTTCGAGCTTGGCGATGCCGCGTTCGTTGAAATAGAGCTTCAGCGGCACGATGGTCATGCCCTCGCGCTGGCTCGCCTGGGCGAGACGGGCGAGTTCGCGCGCCCGCACCAGGAGCTTCCGCCGCCGCCGCTCCTCGTGCCCGAAGGCCGCCGACTTGGCCTGGCTGAAGGGCGGGATGTAGCTGTTGATCAGCCAGAGCTCGCCGCCCTCGACGGCGGCGTAGCTCTCGGCGATGTTCGCCCGGCCCTCGCGCAGCGACTTCACCTCCGAGCCCTCGAGCATGATCCCGGCCTCGAGGTTTTCCTCGATGAAGTAGTTGTGCCTGGCCTTGCGGTTCTCGGCCGCGATCCGGCCCGCCGCGCCCCTCTGCCCTGTCGCCATCGGCTCAGGCGTTGATCAGTCCGGCGTGGACCATCGCCGCCCGGATCTGGCCCCGCACCGGCTCGGTCACCGGCAGGAGCGGCAGCCGCACTTCCTCGGCGCAGCGGCCGAGAACCGAGAGGCCGTGCTTGGCGCCGGCCAGCCCCGGCTCGAGGAAGATTGCCGTGTGCAGCGGCATCAGCCGGTCCTGGTAATCGAGCGCCCTGGCGTAGTCGCCGGCCAGCGTCGCCTGCTGGAACTCGGCGCAGAGCCGGGGCGCCACGTTCGCCGTGACCGAGATGCAGCCGACCCCGCCATGGGCGTTGAAGCCGAGTGCCGTCGCGTCCTCGCCCGAGAGCTGTATGAAGTCCCGCCCGCAGGCGATGCGCTGCTTCGGCACGCGCGAGAGGTCGCCCGTCGCGTCCTTCACCCCGATGATCCTGGGCAGCTTCGCCAGCTCGCCCATGGTCGCGGGCAGCATGTCCACCACCGAGCGGGGCGGGATGTTGTAGATGATGATCGGCAGCGTGCAGCAGTCGTGCAACGCCCTGAAATGGGCGATGAGCCCCGCCTGCGTCGGCTTGTTGTAATAGGGCGTCACCACCAGCGCCGCATCCGCGCCGACCTTCTCGGCATGCCGCATGAAGCGGATCGCCTCGGCGGTGTTGTTCGAGCCGGCTCCGGCGATCACGGGCACGCGCTTCGCCGCCTTCCGGACCACGATCTCGATCACCCGCTCGTGCTCCTCGTGGGTCAGCGTCGGGCTCTCGCCCGTGGTGCCGACCGGGACGAGGCCGTGGGTGCCCTCGGCGATGTGCCACTCGACGAGGTCCTCCAGCGCCTTCTCATCGACGGCGCCGTTGCGGAACGGGGTAACCAGGGCGACGAGCGAACCTCTGAACATGGCGATGCGTCCGGACATTTGCGGTTGCAGGCGGCGAGACCCTAGGCCCATTCGCCACGGTCCGCAAGGCTGCGAAAACCGTGGCACCGGGATCGGGAAAGCCGCCGCGAATCGGCTGCCGGCCCAGGCGTGGCCCGGGCCGGCCGGGTGGCCCACCGAAGCCCGGCCGCAGCAAGGATGCGACGCCTCTCGCGAATTCCGGATTGCGCAATCAGGCGCGGGCTGAGGGCCTCCCGTCAGAGGCGAAACTCCCGGCCGGCACTCCGTCCGCGGTCGCAACCGGCCGGAAGGAGCGCGGCGCCGCGGCATCGATGACGCAGAAATTATCCGCAGATACTGCGCCCGGACCCGGCAGATGTGATAAATTAAGTTTTCGTGCAGTACGCTCGGTGCGAGAACAGGGAGTGGCCATGGACCGGCGCGCACTCGCGTTGATGATCGGACTGGTGCTTGCGGCGCTGCTCCCGGCCGGGGTCGCCGCGGCGCTGGACCTGGCCGCGGCGCGCTCCCTCGGGGCGGTCGTTGCTGAGGCGCTGGCGAAGGGCGAGCGCGGCGACTGGGACTCGGCCGCCGCGATGGCCTCCCGCACCGGCGAGCCGGTCGTGCGCGATATCGTGCTCTGGCGCAAGCTTCGGTCCGGTCGCGGCACCGTGCAGGAATACCAGTCCTTCGTGACCCGCCGCGGATCCTGGCCGGGGCAGGATGTGCTGGCGAGGGTGATGACTGGCGCCCGCACAGGGCCGGAGACCCCGGGCCTTGGCGGAGCGGCCGCCTCGAACTGGCGGGAATTCGGCCGCCTGTGGAAACGCGACAAGCTCGACGACGCCGAGAGGCTGCTCGCCAGGATCACCGGGGATGCGCACAAGCTCGGCGAGCCCGCGGTCTGGGCCGAGCGGCGCCAGAGCCTGGCGCGGCGCGCGGCGCGCCAGGGGCGGGCCGAGGTCGCCTACCTCCTGGCCAGCCAGCATTTCATGAGCGCGAAGGACGGCTACAGCTACGCCGAGCTCGAATGGCTTGCCGGCTGGATCGCGCTCCGCCGGCTCGGCGACCCGCAGCGGGCGCTCCCGCATTTTCACCGTTTCAACGACAGCGTCGCCACGCCGATCAGTCTCGGCCGCGGCGGCTACTGGCTCGGCCGCGCCTACGAGGCGACGGGCGACACCGCGAGCGCGGGCAAATGGTACCGCGAGGCGGCGCGGCACCAGACCTCGTTCTACGGCCAGCTCGGCGCCGAGCGCGCCGGCATGGCCGGCGATCCCGGCCTCGCGGTCAACGGGCTGCCGGACTGGTCGAAAAGCCCGGCTCTGCGATCCGATGACGTTCTCGCCGCCGTGATCCTCCACTATGCGGGCGAGGACGATCTTGCCATTGCGATGTTCGCGCGGATCAGCGAGCAGATGGAAGGCGCCGCGGCGCTGGGCGCGCTGGCGGACCTGGCGCTTCACCTCGGCCGGCCGCACTATGCCGTTAGGATCGGCAAGAGCGCGGCGAGCAAGGGCATCCTGCTCTATCCGGCCTACTATCCGGTGACCGATCTCGCCGGATACGCCAGCCAGGTCGAGCCTGCGCTGGCCATGGCGGTGGCACGGCAGGAGACCGAGCTGAACCCGCGCGCCGTCAGCCGCGCCGGTGCGCGCGGGCTGATGCAGCTGATGCCGGCGACCGCAAAGAAGGTCGCCGGATGGATCGGCGAGCCCTACTCCGCCGACCGGCTGCTGGACGACTGGCAGTACAACGCCCGATTGGGCCAGACCTATCTGGCGCGGCGCATCACCGAGTTCAGCGGATCCTACGTGCTGGCCGCGGCGGCCTACAATGCCGGGGCGAGCCGGGTCGGGCAGTGGATCCGCGAATTCGGCGATCCGCGGCTGCCCGGGACGGACATGATCGACTGGATGGAGCTGATCCCGTTCGCCGAGACGCGCAACTACGTGCAGCGGGTGATCGAGGCGCTCTATGTCTACCGCACCCGCCTCAGCGGCCAGGCGGGACCGATGACGATCACCGGGGATCTGACCCGGGGCGTGCGCGGCTGATCGGCGCGCGTCTCGCCGCGCGCCGCCGGCCGGGGGCGATCGTTGCGCCGGCTTCGCCCTTGCGAGCGCGGTCGGCTGACTGCCTCCCGGGGCGCTTCCCCGCTGCGGTCACGGACAGACCGCTTGCGCTGCAACCGCGATCATGGTGTCTGGAGCGGGTGCGGGCGAGCGGAGGGAAGATGACCGGTCGGAGTCACGGCACTGCCGCTCACTCTGGCGTGGCCGCCTCAGGCCATCTGGGCCGGAACCGCGATTTCCTGCTGTTCGTCGCCTCGCGCGTGACCAATGTGCTCGGGCTGCAGATCGTGACGGTTGCGGTCGGCTGGCATGTCTATGTGATGACCGGCGATCCGCTCGATCTGGGGCTCGTCGGCCTGTCGCAGTTCGCGCCGGCGCTGGCCCTGTTCCTGCTGGCCGGCATGGCGGCCGACCGGTACGACCGGCGCTCGATCCTCGCCGCCTGCAACGCCGTCCATGTGCTGGCGACCGGTCTGCTCTTTGCCGATGCCAGGGCCGGCGCCGCGGAGGTCCTGCCGATCTTCGCCATCCTGGTGATCCACGGCTCGGCGCGGTCCTTCTATTTCACGGCGAGTCAGGCGATCCTCCCGAACCTGGTGCCGGAGCCGCAGTTCCCGCAGGCGGTCGCATGGTCCTCGACGGTCAACAAGGCCGCCCAGCTCGGCGGGCCCGCCGCAGGCGGGCTCCTGGTGGCGGCGACCGGTGACGCGGTGTATCTCGTCGCGCTCGCGACCTTCGCCGCCGCGGCGCTCACCGCGGCGATGACCGGCGCCCGCATCACGGTCCACCCGCGCGAACCCTTCGGCATTCGCAAGGTGCTGGGCGGGTTCGAGTACATCTGGGACCGCAAGATCGTGCTCGGCGCGATCTCGATCGATCTGATCGCGGTTCTGTTCGGCGGCGTGATGGGGCTGCTGCCGGTCTTTGCGCGCGACGTCCTGCATGTGGGTGCCGAAGGGCTGGGCATCATGCGGGCGATGCCGGCGCTCGGCGCCCTGCTCGTCGGGCTCGTCCTCACGCGGCTCGCATCGCCGCGGCGGATGGGGCCGAGCCTCTTCGTCGCGCTCGCGGTTTTCGGGGCATCGATCGTCGTCTTCGGCCTCTCGGAGACCTACTGGCTGTCCCTGGCCGCGCTGGCGGTCTACGGAGCCGCCGACATGGTCAGCGTCTACGTCCGGGTCACGCTCGTGCAGCTGGCGACGCCGGACGCAATGCGCGGGCGGGTGAGTGCGGTGAACGGCGTCGCGATCAATGCCTCGAACGAGCTGGGCGACTTCCGCGCCGGCATCATGGCGGCAGCGACCGGAACCGTGCCCGCCGTGCTGGCGGGCGGCGCGGTCACGCTTGCCTCGACCCTGCTGTGGTCACGGCTGTTTCCGCAGCTCGGGAAGGTCGACCGGCTTGCCGATGTGCACTGAGGCCCGCGCCTCAGGCGACGGCCACGCTGCCGCGGCAGGCATCGGCGCCGTCCACCGCCGGCTCGCCGGCCCTGCGCTCGCGGTCCGCACACATGCGCTTGAAATTAGCGGCGACCCGTTTCATCGCGGTCGGAGTCAGTCGCGACGGCTCCTCATGGGCCACCGGCCCCTCGCCCGACACCGCGGGCATCTCGCTACGCACACCAACGCTCCCAAGTACAGACAGACACACCCAAACACTTGAGCTTTGCTTATAACACATAAGCGCGGATTTTCCATCGGCGAAATGATAAGCCGCAGCGGCGGCGTGCCGCTTGACCCGCACCTGCGCCGCCACATGTTCCGGCCGAGTTGGGACCACCAGAGGAGATTCGCCCATGCCCGCAACCACTTGTGTCTTCGACGCCTACGGCACCCTGTTCGATGTCGCCGCCGCGGCGCGGAGCGCCGCCGCCGAGCCCGGGCGCACCGAGTTTGCCGCGAAATGGCCGGCGATCTCAACCACCTGGCGACTGAAGCAGCTCCAGTACACCTGGCTCCGGGCGACCGCAGGCGTGCATACCGGCTTCTGGCAGGTGACCCAGGACGGGCTCGACTACGCGCTCGAGGCGCATGGCATGGCGTCACCCGAGCTCAGGGCGCGCCTGCTGCAGCTCTACTGGGAGCTCGACGCCTATCCGGAAGTGCCGGCGATGCTGAAGGCGCTCAAGGCGCGTGGCGTGGCCACGGCGATCCTGTCGAACGGGTCGCCCGACATGCTGAAGGGCGCCGTCGACCATGCGGGGATCGGCGATGTGCTCGACGCGGTCCTCTCTGTCGAGGCCGTGGGCGTGTTCAAGCCGAACCGGTCGGTCTACGAGCTTGTCGGGCAGCATTTCGGCTGCGCCCGGTCGCAGGTGCTGTTCGTCTCGTCGAACTGCTGGGACGCCTGCGCCGCGGCCGGGTTCGGGTTCCGCGCGGTCTGGGCCAACCGCGCCGGCGAGCCGATGGACCGGCTGCCGTGGCAGCCGCAGCATGTGGTCAGGGACCTGATCGCGATTCCGGAATTCCTCGCCGGATGAGCGGCCTGCGCCCGCGGGCAGCAGGTGCCGGCGCCGGGGGCGGGCAACCGCACATCCCCGCCGGTCGGCTACCGGCAGGGTATGGCGCACCGGCACCGGCGCCTGCTAGACCTGACGGTGGCCTCCCCTGACCACGTCAGCCGCCCGGCACGGCCCGGGTGCCCTAAGCGACCCATGCATTTCCGGAAAGGCACATCAGATGCCCGACAGCCTGACCCACGCACCCGCCGACGCGATCACCATCGACGACCTTCGCGCCGCGCGGAAGCGGCTCGAGGGCAGGGCCGTGGTCACGCCGCTCCTCGAGAGCCCGCTCCTGAACCGCGCCGCCGGGCGCCGCGTGCTGGTGAAGGCCGAATGCCTGCAGAAGACCGGCAGCTTCAAGTTCCGCGGCGGCTGGTCGGCAGTCTCGGCCCTGCCGGAAGCGGCGCGCAGGCGCGGCGTCATCGCCTTCTCGTCGGGCAACCACGCCCAGGGCGTGGCGCATGCCGCCGAGCTGAGCGGCGCACCCTGCGTGGTCGTGATGCCGAACGACGCGCCCGCACTCAAGATCACGAACACCCGTGCCTATGGCGCCGAGGTGGTGCTCTACGATCGGCCCGGCGGCGAGGACCGGCAGGCGCTCGGCAACCGGATCGCGGCCGAGCGCGGCCTCACGCTCATCCGTCCCTTCGACGAGCCGATGGTGATGGCCGGCCAGGGCAGCTGCGGGCTCGAGATCGCCGAGCAGGCGCGCGCCGCCGGCGTCACCCGGGCCGACGTGCTGGTCTGCGCCGGGGGCGGCGGGTTCTCGGCCGGCGTCGCGCTGGCGCTCGAGGCCGAGGCGCCCGGGCTCAGGGTCCGGACCTGCGAGCCCGCCGGCTTCGATGACTGGGCGCGTTCGCTCAAGGCCGGCAGGCGGCTGACCAACCCCAGCGAGACCGGCTCGATCTGCGACGCGCTGCTCGCACCCTCGCCCGGCGAGTTGACCTTCCCGGTGCTGATGCGCCTCGCCGGCCCGGGCCTCGTCGTGACCGATGACGAGGCGCTCGCCGCGATGGCGGCGGCCTTCCTCAACCTCAAGATCGTCGCCGAGCCGGGCGGTGCGGTGGCGCTGGCTGCCGCCCTGTCGCGCAGGAACGAGATCGCCGGCGACGCGGTGATCTGCACGGTCAGCGGCGGCAATGTCGACGCGGCGATGTTCGCCCGTGCGCTGGCCAGGGCGTGAGCGAGCGGCAGGGAATGCCCGGACCTCGGGGCGAGATCACGCTGCAGACCATCGCCATGCCGGCGGATGCCAACGCCAATGGCGACATCTTCGGCGGCTGGCTGATGGCGCAGATGGACCTCGGCGCCAGCGTGCTGGCGCGCCAGCGCGCAAGGGGCCGGGTGGCGACCGTGGCGGTCGACGGCATGGAGTTTCACAAGCCGGTCAGGGTCGGCGACGTGCTGGCGATCCACTCGGTGATGGAGCGCGAGGGCCGCACCTCGATGAAGATCGCCGTCGAGGCCTGGATC
The DNA here is from genome assembly GCA_039805905.1 of Limibaculum sp. Lineage (GTDB taxonomy): Bacteria > Pseudomonadota > Alphaproteobacteria > Rhodobacterales > Rhodobacteraceae > Thermohalobaculum. The sequence continues at coordinate 198,276 of JBDIVM010000003.1, forward strand.
ACGCGCATGCCTGCCGGCGATCACATGCGGGTGACGAAGGCGATGTTCACCTTCGTGGCGATCGACGACGGGGGCAAGCCGCGGGGCCTGCCATGACGCCCCGACAAAGCAAAACCCCGCGGGAGATCCCGCGGGGTTCCGTCGGTCCTGAGCCTGTGCGCAGGGCTCAGATGTAGCGCAGGTTTCCGGCGGAGGCGCGGCCGTCGCGCCCGCTCTCGAGGTCGTAGCTGACCTTCTGCCCCTCGCCCGGGGACTGCAGGCCGGCGCGCTCGACCGCCGACACGTGCAGGAACACGTCCTTGCTGCCGTCGTCGGGCTGGATGAAGCCGAAGCCCTTGCCGGCGTTGAACCACTTCACGGTGCCATTGGCCATGTCCGTGTCTCCTTCTCTGGTCGCCGCGCGCGGATTGCGGCGGCTGTCGCTGCTCGGTCAGGTCAGAAAAACCGGCAGTCTCGAGAGACGGACAGTGATTTTGATGGATGATCGATAGCGCGCCTCATATCGGCGCTTTTGGCCAGGATTGCAAGCCCCGAGGCACCGGATGGCAGAATCGGGCCGGAAGTTCCCGCCGCATCCCGGCCCGCAGGGCAATGCAAAACCCCGCGGCGTGACCCGCGGGGTTCGGTCGGTCCTGCGCTGGCCCGACGGGCTCAGACGTAGGCGAGGTTCCCGGCCGAGGCGCGGCCGTCGCGGCCGGTCTCCATGTCGAAGCTCACCTTCTGTCCGTCGCGCGGCGGCTGCAGCCCGGCACGCTCCACGGCCGAGATGTGGACAAAGATGTCCTTGCCGCCGTCATCGGGCGCGATGAAGCCGTAACCCTTCGTAGCGTTGAACCATTTCACGGTGCCAGTGGCCATTCCCCGTGTCTCCTTCTCGGTGGCCGCGCGCGGGATGCCGCGGCTGTGGCTTCTCGGTCAGATCGGAAAACCGGCAGCCTTGGAGGACAGACGGGTATTTCGATAGGCGAGCGATAGCGCGCGGAATTGTGGGCGAATCGGGGGAAAAATCAAGGGGAGTCAGTACCCCGAACCAACTGGACCGCCCTGCGTCGCTCGGCTACACAACATCTATGAGTACTCTGTTTCGCGACGACGACATGCAGGGTGTGGTCGCCGAGCCACTGGCCCAGGCGCTGGGCGAGCGTTACCTGACCTATGCGCTCTCCACCATCATGCACCGGGCCCTGCCGGACGCGCGCGACGGGCTGAAGCCCGTGCACCGGCGCCTGCTCTGGGCCATGCGGCAGCTGCGGCTGGACCCGAACCAGGCCTACAAGAAGTCAGCCCGCGTCGTGGGCGACGTAATCGGCAGGTATCACCCGCATGGCGACCAGGCGGTCTACGATGCGCTGGTGCGTGCGGCGCAGGACTTCAGCTTGCGCTACCCCCTGATCGACGGGCAGGGCAACTTCGGCAACATCGACGGCGACGGCGCGGCGGCCTACCGCTACACCGAGGCGCGGCTGACCCAGGTCGCTGCCGCCATGCTCGAAGGGCTCGACGAGGACGCGGTCGATCTGCGCCCCACCTTCAACGGCGAGGACCAGGAGCCGGAGGTCCTGCCCGCGGCCTTCCCGAACCTGCTGGCCAACGGCGCCTCGGGGATCGCCGTCGGCATGGCGACCTCGATCCCGCCGCACAATGCCGGCGAGATCGCCGAGGCACTCCTGCACATGATCCGCCACCCCAATGCGCGGACCGAGACCCTGGTCGAAATGATTCCGGGCCCGGATTTCCCGACCGGTGGCGTTCTGGTCGAGAGCCGCGAGGCGATCGCGCAGGCCTACCGTACCGGGCGGGGCAGCTTCCGGCTGCGCGCGGTGTGGGACGTCGAGGATCTCGGCCGCGGCGCCTGGCAGATCGTCGTCACCGAGATCCCCTATCAGGTGCAGAAGTCCAGGCTGATCGAGCGCATCGCCGATCTGGTGAACGAGAAGAAGGTGCCGGTTCTCGCCGATGTGCGCGACGAATCGGCCGAGGACGTGCGCATCGTGCTGGAGCCGCGCGCCCGCACAGTGGACCCCGCGATGCTGATGGAGATGCTGTTCCGGCACTCCGACCTCGAGGTCCGCGTGCCCCTCAACATGAATGTGCTGATCGACGGGCGGACGCCCCGGGTCTGCTCGCTCGCGGAGGTGCTGCGGGCCTTCCTCGACCACCGGCGCGAGGTGCTGCTGCGCCGCTCGCGCCACCGGCTCGGCAGGATCGGCCACCGGCTCGAGGTGCTCGAGGGCTACATCATCGCGTTCCTCAACCTCGACCGCCTGATCGAGATCATCCGCACCGAGGACGAGCCGAAGCCCGTCATGATGGAGGCGTTCCGCCTGACCGACCTGCAGGCCGAGGCGATCCTCAACATGCGGCTGAGATCGCTGCGCCGGCTCGAGGAGATGGAGCTCCGGCGCGAGCGCGACGATCTCCTGGCGGAGAAGTCGGAGCTCGACGCCCTGATGGCCGACGAGGACCTGCAGTGGGGGCGGATCACCGACCAGATCCGCGCCATGCGCGACCGCTTCGGCGCCCCTGCGGCGCTCCGGCACCTCCGTCTCGCCGAGGACATCGCCACGGCCCGGCGCGGGCATGATCCCTACCCCGCCGGCGCCCGGCGCACCGGCCTTGCCGACGCCCCCGCCATCGAGGAGATGCCGTTCGAGGCGCTGATCGAGCGCGAGCCTGTCACAGTGGTCTGCTCGCGGCAGGGCTGGATCCGGGCGCTCAAGGGCCATGTCGCCCTCGACGCCGAGCAAAAGTACAAGGACGGCGATGCCGGCCGATTCCTGTTCCACGCGCAGACCACCGACAGGCTGCTGGCCTTCGCCACCAACGGCCGGTTCTACACCATCGGCTGCGACCGCCTGCCCGGCGGACGCGGCATGGGAGAGCCGGTCCGCCTGATGATCGACCTGCCGAACGACGAGGAGCTGGTCGCCCTGTTCATCCACCGCCCCGGCGAGCGGCTGCTGGTCGCCTCCTCCGCGGGCGACGGCTTCATCGTCCCCGAGAACGAGGTGCTGGCCCAGACCCGCGCCGGCAGGCAGGTGCTGAATGTGAAGGCCGGGGTGAGGGCGATGGTCTGCCGGCCGGTGACCGGCGATCATGTGGCGGTGGTGGGCGACAACCGCAAGCTGCTGGTGTTCCCGCTGGCGGAGCTGCCGGAGATGACTCGCGGCAAGGGCGTTCGGCTGCAAAAATACAAGGACGGCGGCCTCGCGGACGCGGTCTGCTTCGCCATCGCCGACGGGCTGGGCTGGAAGGATCCGGCCGGGCGGGCCCGGACCGAGAAGGATCTCGCCGAGTACCAGGGCAAGCGCGCCTCCGCCGGGCGCATGGCCCCGCGCGGCTTCCCGCGCGAGAACCGGTTCACCTGAGCCGGCAATGACGGAAACCTGCCTGATCACCGGCGGCTCGCGCGGCATAGGCCGGGCGGTCGCCGTCCTCGCCGGCCGGCGCGGCTGGAACGTGGGCGTCAACTACGCAGGCAACGCCGCGGCGGCGGCCGAGTGCGTACGGATGGTCGGGTCTGCCGGCGGCAAGGCGATCGCCATTGCCGGCGACGTGTCGCGCGAGGCTGACGTCATCGCCATGTTCGATGCGGCCGAGGCCGCCTTCGGGCCGCTGACCGCCGTCGTCAACAATGCCGGGATCGTCGATGCCGCCTCGACGCTCGCCGACATGCCGCTCGCACGGATGCGGCGGATCTTCGATGTCAACGTGCTCGGCGCCTATCTGGTCGCGCGCGAGGCCGCCCGGCGACTTCCGGTCGACCGGGGCGGGCAGGGCGGAGCGATCGTCAACATCTCGTCAGTCGCGGCACGGCTGGGCGCGCCCGGCCAGTATCTGGACTATGCCGGCTCGAAGGGCGCCATCGACACGATGACCGTCGGGCTGGCAAGGGAACTCGCCGCCGGCGGGGTGCGCGTCAATGGTGTGCGGCCCGGCATCATCGAGACCGAGATCCACGCCTCCGGCGGCGAGCCCGACCGGGCGGCGCGGCTCGGGCCGACGGCACCGCTCGGGCGGGCCGGAACCGCCGAGGAGGTCGCCGAGGCGGTGCTCTGGCTGCTCTCGGACGCCGCATCCTACGTCACCGGGGCGACCCTCGACGTTTCCGGCGGGCGCTGAGCGGCAGTTTCCCGGCCCTGCACATTCCGGCACGGCTTCGCTATATTATGCGGAAGCGGCGCGGCCTGCGGCCGCCGGAGGATGCCCTGATGCACAACCGGATCCTGATCGTCCCGGCGCTCGTCGCGGTGCTCGCCGCCGCGGCCGGCTGCAGCACCGTCCCGGGACCCGAGCGTCGCGCCGCCTGCCAGGCGACGGACTGGACGGGCTTCGGACTGAACGACGGCCGGCTGGGCGTTCCGGAAACCGAGCGCACCGAGCGCTTCGCCGACTGCGCCGGACTCGGCCACCCCGCCGACCTCGACGCATACCGGCTGGGTCGCGCCGAGGGGCTCAGGGAATACTGCACGGTCGAGAGCGGCTACGCGGTCGGCTCGTCCGGACGGCGGTACCGGAAGGTCTGCCCGCCCGAGCAGGAGCAAGCCTTCCTGCAGGGCTACGAGGAAGGCCGGAAGGACTATCGGGGACGATATCCCTACTTCTATCCGCAATTCGGCTTCGGGATCGGGATCGGCAGCTACCACAATTCGGGCTTTTACGGCGCCCGGTACGGGTATCCCGGCTGGTGGTGGTGAAGCCGACAGGCGCAGCCGGCAGGCCGCAGGTGGGACCCGTCTATTCGGTGGCCTGCGCGGCGGCGGCGCCCTGCTCGGCCAGGAACTTCTCTGCCTCCAGTGCCGCCATGCAGCCCATGCCGGCCGAGGTCACCGCCTGACGGTAGACATGGTCGGTCACGTCGCCGGCGGCGAACAGGCCGGGCACCGAGGTGCGGGTCGAGAAGCCTCTGGTCACCACATAGCCGCCCATATGCGTCTCGACCTGGTCCTTCACCAGCTCCGAGGCGGGGCGGTGGCCGATGGCGACGAAGACGCCCGAGGCCGCAACGTCCCGGACGGCACCCGTCTGCGCATGCTTCAGCCGCGCGCCGGTCACGCCGTCCTCGTCCGTGCCCAGGATCTCGTCGACCGTGTGATCCCAGATCATCTCGACCTTCGGATGATTGAACAGCCGCTGCTGCAGGATCCTCTCGGCCCTGAGCTCGCTGCGGCGGTGCACCAGCGTCACCTTCGAGGCGAGGTTGGCGAGGTAGAGCGCCTCCTCGACCGCGGTGTTGCCGCCGCCGATCACCAGCACCTCCTTGCCGCGGTAGAAGAAGCCGTCGCAAGTTGCGCAGGCCGAGACCCCGAAACCCTTGAACCGCTGCTCCGACGGGATGCCGAGCCACTTCGCCTGGGCGCCCGTCGCCAGGATCACCGCTTCCGCGTGCCAGCTGTCGCCGGAATCGCATTCCGCGATGAAGGGCCGCCGCGAGAGATCGAGCCGGACCACCTGGTCGGCGACGATCTCCGTGCCCACGGCCCGGGCGTGGGCCTCGAGCTGCTGCATCAGCTCCGGCCCCTGGGTCTCGATGATGCCGGGCCAATTCTCGACCTCGGTGGTGATCGTCAGCTGGCCGCCCGGCTGGATGCCCTGGATCAGCACCGGCTGCAACAGCGCCCGCGCGGCATAGACGGCCGCGGTGTAGCCGGCGGGCCCGGAGCCGATGATGAGCAGGCGGATCGAACGCGTCCCGGGCATGTCGGCTCTCCTTGCGGCCGGTATCGGCAGGTGCGTCCCTAGATAGACCGGGAGGTGCCCTGGGCCAAGGGGTCAGGCGCGGCCGCTGTGCACGCCGCTGCGCGGCGGCGGCACGAGGAACAACCGGCCGAGCACGAGTGCCGCGGCGCGATCGGCCTCGGCAAGCGGAACGTAGTCCCAGCGTTCGACACGGCCGTCGAAGTCCCGCTCGATGCCGCGATCGATCAGCGTCCGGTGGAAGGCGGCAATCCGGCGCGACGGTCCGGAGATTCGGAACACATGCAGCGGCAGGCCGGCAGTCGCCACCTCGGACGCCATGTTGACCGAATCCTCGGTGACCACCGCTGCCCGCGCGAGTCCGAGGATTCCGGGATAGGGGTTGTCGCCTGTCCCGTCCCAGATCCGGGTCGTTGCCGGGTCGCAGGCGGCGCGCAGCCCGGCCATCACCACCGGATCGGTGCGCCGCGAGGCGGTGACCATCAGCCCGGCGCCGCTCCGCGACAGGGCGGCGATGCATCGGACGAAACGGTCGACATCGTCCTCGCGCCAGAACGCGCGCTTGCCGGGGCCGCCGACCAGTACCGCGACCCGCGGCTCCGGCAGGTCGGCAAACCGCTCGCGATGGCGCGCGGCCTCGGCGGCCACACTTTCGGGGGTGATCCGGCTGACGGCGCCGAGCGTGGTGATGACATTCGGTCCCGCGAGGCGGTCATGATCGGGGGCGACCAACAGGTCGAAGGCGGCAGCGGACATCCTCGGATCCATGATCTGCACCGCCCGCACCCCGTGCACCGCCCGCAGCGCCGCCACCAGCGGCGCGACCCGACGCCCGGCGCCGATGGCGAGATCGGGCCAGGGCGGCGCGGGCGCCGCGCCGTCCCGGTAGGCTCTGAACGGCCACCCGCCCTGTCCCCAGGGCAGAAGCTGCCAGAACCGCGGCGGCACGCAGCTCGCCCAGGACCGGAGCCCGATCCTGACATGCCGCAGCTCGGCCGACCGATGCCGAGCGATCGCCTCGGCAAGCCCGAGCGCCTGAGCCATATTGCCGGCGGCCCCGTCCGTGACTGCCCAGACCGCCAGCACACGCGTTTCCATTTTGGCCCCGATCTCGCAATTTTATTGCGTTTGATAGCTGGCCAGAATACACCTTCGCAAGCGCGGGAGCCTCGCCGGCGCAACGAGCGGGGCCGCGGGTCGGGGAGGGAGACCATTCATGACCGGCGCCAAACTGGACCCGATCGACCGGAAGATTCTGGCCGAGCTGCAGAGTGACGGGCGCATGACCAATGTCGAGCTGAGCCGCCGCGTCGGCATCTCGGCGCCGCCCTGCCTGCGCCGGGTCCGCTCGCTCGAGGAGGCGGGCCTGATCGAGGGCTACAATGCAAGGGTCAATGCCAGGGCGCTCGGCTACGAGGTCCTGGTGTTTGCGATGGTCAGCCTGAAGAGCCAAGCCGAGCGCGACCTCGTCGCCTTCGAGACGCTGGTCCGGACCTGGCCGATGGTTCGCGAGTGCCACATGCTGAACGGCGAGATCGACTTCCTCCTGAAATGCGTCTCACCGAGCCTGCTGGATTTCCAGCACTTCCTGATGACCGGCCTGACCGGCGCCCCGAATGTCGCGAGCGTCAAGACCTCGCTCGTGATCCGCTCGTCCAAGAACGAGCCGGGCGTGCCGTTCGAGATCAGCGATCATCTGGCGGTGGAGAAGGTCTGAGCCGCCCCGCCGGGGTGGCTTCCGGACATCCGCCGCCGCACCCGGAAACTGGGCCGGGCCCGGCCGGCGGGAAACAGTTTCGCCATATTCGGGTTGCAAATATAAACCTGATGACTGGACAAGTTTATACTTAAGTTCGTTTGAAATTGCTACTAATTTAAGGTTGAAAAGTGAAAAACGGTGTAGTACCCATTGGTTGTCTGGAAGCCCCTACTCTGGACAGTCAGTCTGGCGCCGCCCCGTACCCACCCCACGCTCCCCGGGGCGGCGCCATGCTTCGGTCAAGTTTCTGCTGCTGCGAAGGCGGGCGCCGGGTTCCTTACCCGGGGTTCGCCTTCCGGCGGGCGCGGCTCGCAACCACCCTCTCCCGATCCCTCGCGGCCCGAGCCGCCAGCGGCGGGTTTTTCTCCGTCCGAGGCTTGGCTCTGCCGGAAGTCTGGGCGAGACTGTGACGCGATCGAGCCGGAGACTTCCGATCATGCCCCAGAGACTCCGAGTCGCCGCGGCCTTCCTCGCCCTGTCCCTGGGCGCCGCGGGCTGTGCGACGCATGAGCTGGCGGGATTCGACAGGGTCGGGCCCGGCTATTCCACCTGGGGCGGGTCCTGGAGCACCGGCGGCGGGATCTCGGCGGTGGTCCGGGTGTTCGCGCGCGACGGCGCCACGGTGGTCTGCGGCGCCTGGGCGACCGACCAGCAGTCGGTGCTGTCGGTAAACCTCAATGAGGATGTGATGCAGGCCGCGAGCGCGTTCATCGGCCGGACCCGGCTCGTCCAGGGCCTCGGCTTCATGCAGCGCGTGCCCTTTGCTGCAGACATCAGCGGCGCCCAGGCGACCTGCGTCAGGAGCCGGGTGCCCTGGCAGCCGGACCTCGCCGACCAGATTCCGGTGCTGAGGTTCCCGCGCTACGCCGTCCCCGAGGACGTGGGCGATTTCGGCTTCGCGAGCTTTGTGGTCTTCCGGCAGACGCCGCGGGCGCCGATCGTGCCGGTGCGCTGAGGTCGGCCGGTTTTCCCGGACGTGGCAGGGACAGGAGGGAGGGCGGATGAAAGCGCGGGTCAGATGGGTCGAGGACCGGACCTTCGTGGGCGAGGCCGGGACCGGCCACAAGCTGGCGTTCGGAACTGCCCATGGCGAGCAGGGGCTCAAGCCCGGCCCGAGCCCGATGGAGCTCGTGCTGATCGGCACGGGCGGCTGTTCGGCCTATGACGTGGTGCACATCCTCGAGAAGGGCCGCGAGCCGGTCGCAGGCTGCGTCGTCGAGCTCGATGCCGACCGGGCGGAGACCGACCCCAAGGTGTTCACCCGCATCCACATGCATTTCGTGGTCAGCGGACGGGGGCTCTCGCCGCAGAAGGTCGAGCGCGCGATCGCCCTTTCGGTCGGGAAGTACTGCTCGGCCTCGGCGATGCTGGGCCGGACCGCCGCGATCACCCACGACTTCGAGGTGATCGACACGGGAGCCTGACCCCGGCCCTCAGCCCGGCGCCGCCTCGCGGGCATCCTCGATGGTCCTCAGCCCGGTGGTGGGGGCCGAAACCAGCACCGCCATGTTGCCGGGCTTGTGCTCGTTCTTCCACATCTTGGTATGCGCGGCGGGGATGCCGGCCCAGTCGAACACCTCGGACATGCAGGGGTCGATCCGCCGCTCCAGCATCAGCTGGTTGGCCTGGCTCGCCTGCAGCAGGTTGGCGAAGTGGCTGCCCTGCACCCGCTTCTGGTGCATCCAGAGGTAGCGGGCATCCATGGTCAGGTTGTAGCCCGTGGTCCCGGCGCAGATCACCACCATGCCTCCCCGCTTCACCACGAAGACCGACACCGGGAAGGTCGCCTCGCCCGGATGCTCGAACACCATGTCGACATTGTTGCCCTTGCCGGTGATGTCCCAGATCGCCTTGCCGAACTTCCTCACCTCGCCGAACCACGCCTTGTACTCCGGCGAGTTCACCGTCGGCATCTGGCCCCAGCAGCTGAAATCACGCCGGTTGATCACCCCCTTCGCGCCCAGCGCCAGCACGAAGTCGCGCTTCGATTCGTCCGAGATCACCCCGATGGCGTTGGCGCCCGCAGTGTTGACGAGCTGGATCGCGAACGACCCGAGGCCGCCCGAGGCGCCCCAGACCAGCACGTTCTGGCCCGGTCTCAGGATATGCGGCCGGTGCCCGAACAGCATCCGGTAGGCGGTGGCCAGCGTCAGCGTGTAGCAGGCGCTCTCCTCCCAGGTCAGGTGCGGGGGCCGCCGCATCAGCTGCTGCGCCTGCACGCGGGTGAACTGGGCGAAGCTGCCGTCCGGGGTCTCGTAGCCCCAGATGCGCTGCGAGGGCGAGAACATCGGGTCGCCGCCGTTGCACTCCTCGTCGTCGCCGTCGTCCTGGTTGCAGTGGACCACCACCTCGTCGCCCACCTTCCAGCGCTTCACCTTGTCGCCGACCTTCCAGACGATCCCCGAGGCGTCGGACCCGGCGATGTGGTAGGGCGCCTTGTGGGTGTCGAAGGGCGAGACCGGCGTGCCGAGGCAGGCCCAGACGCCGTTGTAGTTGACCCCCGCCGCCATCACGAGGACCAGCACCTCGCCCGAGTCGATCTCCGGCACGTCCACGACCTCGACCTGCATTGCCGTCTCTGGCGGGCCGTGCCGCTCGCGCCGGATGCACCAAGCATGCATCCGCTTCGGCACACGGCCGAGCGGCGGGATTTCGCCGACCTCGTAGAGGTCCTTCACCGGGGCTTCGGTCGCGGGCGCGTCCATCGTCGTCTCCGTCGGCTCGGTCGCTGCGCGAAATTTTCGCGCAACAATCGTTCACGTCGCGTTCAAAAACGTTCCTGACATTACGCGCTCTGCTGTGCAAGGGAATTGTGCGCTGCGGCAGAGGGTGAGGTGCGATTCCGGGCCGCGGAGGCCACGGCGCCAGGTTGCAGGCGAAAACTGCCGGAAAGTGTCTTCAAGTTGCGGCAGAGTGGCGCCACCGGCAACAAAATTACAATCGATTTTGCGTTGCGCTGCAAAATCGCCTATAGGCTGGTCCGCGCGCGCCGCGCGAATCGGCCCGAAGGCAGCACGAGACGCCCATGACCGCCCCCGCGACCGCCAAAGACGCCCCCTGGCTGTTCCGCACCTATGCCGGCCACTCGACCGCCGCCGACTCGAACGCGCTCTACCGGGCCAATCTCGCCAAGGGACAGACCGGCCTCTCGGTCGCCTTCGACCTGCCCACGCAAACGGGCTACGACTCCGACCACCCGCTGGCGAAGGGCGAGGTCGGCAAGGTCGGCGTGCCCATCTCCCATCTCGGCGACATGCGGGCCCTCTTCGAGGGCTTGCCCGTCGGCCAGATGAACACCTCGATGACCATCAACGCCACCGCGCCCTGGCTCTTGGCGCTCTACATCGCGGTCGCCGGGGAGCAGGGGGCCACGGTGGCCGCGCTCCAGGGCACGGTGCAGAACGACATCATCAAGGAGTATCTCAGCCGCGGCACCTACATCTTCCCGCCGGAGCCCTCGCTCCGGCTCATCGGCGACGTGGCGGAGTACTGCTACCGCGAGGTGCCGAAATGGAACCCGATGAATGTCTGCTCCTACCACCTGCAGGAGGCCGGCGCGACGCCGGAGCAGGAGCTCGCCTACGCCCTCGCCACCGCCATCGCGGTCCTGGACCATGTCCGCGCCCGCGTGCCGGCGGAGGATTTCCCCGCCGTGGCCGGCCGCATCTCGTTCTTCGTCAACGCCGGGCTGCGCTTCGTCACCGAGATGTGCAAGATGCGCGCCTTCGCCGAGCTCTGGGACGGGATCTGCCGCGACCGCTACGGCATCGCCGACGAGAAGATGCGCCGCTTCCGCTACGGCGTGCAGGTCAACTCGCTCGGCCTGACGGAGACCCAGCCCGAGAACAACGTCCCCCGCATCCTGCTCGAGATGCTGGCGGTGACGCTCTCGAGGAAGGCCCGCGCCCGCGCCGTGCAGCTCCCGGCCTGGAACGAGGCGCTCGGCCTCCCCCGCCCCTGGGACCAGCAATGGTCACTCCGGATGCAGCAGATCCTCGCCTTCGAGACCGACCTCCTCGAATATGACGACCTCTTCGACGGCAACCCCGCCGTCGAGGCCAGGGTCGCGGCGCTGAAGGAGGCCGCCAGCGAGGAGCTCGCCCGCATCGATGCCATGGGCGGCGCGGTCGCGGCCATCGAGTACATGAAGTCCCGCCTCGTCGAGGCGAACGCGGCCCGGCTCCGGCGCATCGAGACCGGCGACACCACCGTCGTCGGCGTCAACCGGTACCGCGAGACCGAGCACAGCCCGCTCACCGCCGGCGAGGGCGACTTCCTCAAGGTCGACCCCGCGGTCGAGGCCGACCAGGTCGCGCGCCTCCAGGCCTGGCGCGCCGCCCGCGACGGGGCCGCCGTCGCGGCGGCGCTGGCCGCGCTCGGCAAGGCCGCGCGCGAGGGCCGGAACATCATGCCCCCCTCGGTCGCGGCGGCGAAGGCCGGGGTGACGACCGGCGAATGGGGCGCGGCCATGCGCGAGGCCTTCGGCGAGTACCGCGCGCCCACCGGCGTCGGCAAGGCGGTCTCGAATTCGGCCGAGGGGCTCGACGATCTGCGCGCCAAGGTCGATGCGGTGTCCCGCCGCCTCGGCCGGCGCATCCGCTTCCTCGTCGGCAAGCCCGGTCTCGACGGCCACTCGAACGGCGCCGAGCAGGTGGCGGTGCGCGCCCGCGACTGTGGCATCGATGTCACCTATGACGGCATCCGGCTCACCCCCGCCCAGATCGTCGCCGCCGCGGCCGAGCAGGGCGCCGACGTGATCGGCCTCTCGGTGCTCTCGGGCAGCCACATGGAGCTGATCGGCGAGGTGGTCGGGCGCCTCCGCGAGGCCGGCCTTGCGGTGCCGGTGGTCGCCGGCGGCATCATCCCCGAGGCGGACGCCGCACGGCTGAAGGCCCAGGGCGTCGCCCGGGTCTACACGCCCAAGGACTTCGAGCTGAACCGGATCGTGGGGGAGATCGTGGGGCTGGTGGGGGAGGGGGTGGAGGAGGTGGCGTGAGGTGTGGGCGGCATCGCGGCTCACTACTCTATGAGTACTAAAATTTGATTGACCTAGAGACGGTCATGGAGTTTCGATTGGGGCATGTCGTAGCGCATCTACGTTGAACACAAATAGCGAGTGATTCTTGATGCCCGAAAGAATTGCTGCCCGTTTAAAGAGGGCTTGGGATTCTTTTATTGCCATTTTATTATCTATAACTTTAGCGGCAAAAATATGTTTCTTGATTTTTATATATTGGGCCAAGGATCTGAGTTTTCAAAGATAAAAAGTGTTAAAGATAATTGTTCTTCTGTCTTCGATTTATATAACAACATGCTTATATTGGGGCACCATGAGTCTTGTTGGTGAGCTTGCGCGGGCGAACTCGCTTCTGCATCATGAAGAACGTGCGCAAGCGACCGAGTCAGTCAGCGATGAGCCCGCAAAACCGTCAGCGGATAATTCCTCGGGCGAGGGGCGCGCCAAGGCAAACTCCCATGCGATCCAACCGACGCATGACGCGCCGGGAGCGAGAGGCAGCCGACCGTAGGGTGCGCATTCCACGCGCACCATTCCCGTCGCCGTCTGCCGATCGTCGTTTGCGACAATCATTTCTTTCCTGCTACGGCACGCGTCAATCGCGGTATCTGGAGTCTGGCTCGGTCGATTTGCCGAGCGAGGTCGTGCAATGTTGATGCCGTGTATTCGGCGTCGGTGCCACGATTCGAGGTCATGACACGAGCTTCGCCGGCCTCCGTGTCTGCCGATGCGCCCTTCAGCCCGTGGCAGATCGCATTGCGCGCGGTCTGCGCCTCGGCCACCGACGCGAACAGTGTTTCAACCGAAGACGTATGCTGTGCATTCCCTCTGGCTGCGCGTTTGTGGAGATCCCTCCACCGATCCAGCTTCTTGCCAAAGGTGAGCGTCGATCGTTCGGCTCCGTCAGATTCGGAATCGGCCTGCGCCAGCTGTGAAACTGCCAAGTCCAACGCCTGCTCCATCCAGCCCCAGCACAAGAGCACATAGCCGACCCTAGCCATCAGATCATCAAGTGCCGAAATCTTCCGGATATCGCGTGTCATTCGATGCTCGGCTCGCATGGCGGAAGTGGAGGATTTCTCTGCAGCCCAATGATCCAGCGGCATACGAAGAGAAATTTCAAGGTGGTGCGACCTGTAGTGTGCGGTTCCGCGCCCCCTTTGCACTGCCTCCGGTGGGGTGAAACCCCACCCGCCGCCCTTGACCCCGCGCCCCCGTGCCGCATCCTGTCCCCATGACCCGCGAGCGCACCCCATGAGCCGCGCCTTCACCCGGGAGGATGACGGCACCAGGCCCGAGGCCCTGCCGGACCTGCCGCAGAGCCCGCATCCGAACTATGTCACCCCCGCCGGTCTCGCCGCCCTGCAGGCCCGGCTCACGCAGGCGCGGGCGGCGATGGCCGGACTGCTCCCGCGCCGGGACGAGACCGACGCCCGCCTCCCCGTCGCCATGGCTGAACGCGACATCCGCTTCCTCGAGGAACGGCTGCGGCGCGCGATCCGGATCGACCCCGCGACGCAGCCCCCCGGCATCGCCGCCTTCGGCGCCGAGGTCGAGGTGGAGGACGAGGAGGGCCGGCGCCGCAGCTTCCGGATCGTCGGCGAGGACGAGGCCGACGCCGCCGCCGGGCTCATCACGCTCTTCTCGCCGCTCGGCCGGGCGCTGATCGGTCTCCGCCCCGGCGACACCGCCCTCTGGGACCGCCCGGCAGGCCGGCTCGAGCTCGCGGTCGTTGCGGTGCGGTTCCCCGGCGGCTGAGGCGGCCGGGCCCTCCCTGCGCACGGCCCCGACCGTGAGTACTTTTTGCAAATCCAATGACATCAAACGGTTAGAGACAGGCTCAAGCGTGAGCCCGCCCTACAGCCGTTCCAGCCACAACCCGACCTTGCCGAGAAACGCCTCCGGCTGCTCGGCATGGAGGAAGTGCCCGGCCCCCGGCAGCGCCTCGATCTCGGCCGACGGGAAGAGGGCCCGGATGCGCGGATGGGTCTCGGGCGGCACGTAAGGCGAGGCCCCGCCGCGAAGGAAGAGCGCCGGCCCCTCCCAGGCCGGCTCGGGCAGGTTGGCCGGGAAGCCGAGCAACGCTTCCATGTTCCGCCCCAGCGCGTCGAGGTTGATCCGCCACCGCGCCCGGCCGTCCTCGATGGCGAGGTTCTGGAGCAGGAACGCCCGCAGCATCGGGTCGGGCACCGCGCCGGCCAGCATCGGCTCGGCATCCGAGCGGCGCGCGACCCGGCCGAGGTCCACCGCCTGCATGGCCCGGACGTAGTCCAGATGCGAATGGGAATGCGGCACCGGGGCGATGTCGGCCACGATCAGCCCCGCCAGCAGCTCCGGCGCGATCAGCGCCAGCGTCATCGCCGCCTTGCCCCCCATGGAATGGCCGAGCAGCACCGCCCGGCCGCCGGCCAGCCGCCCGATCGCATCGGCCAGATCCTCGGCCATGGCCGGATAGGTATGTTCCGGCGCCCAGGGCGAGGCGCCGTGGTTGCGCATGTCGACCATGATGACGCGCCGGGTCGTCGCCAGCCGCCGCCCCAGCGTGTTGAAGTTCCGCGCCGAGCCGAAGAGCCCATGGGCGATCACCAGCGGCGGGCCACGCTCGCCCTGCGCCGCGGGGTGCTCGAGATGGGCGAGGGTCAGGGGCATCGGCGGTCCTCCGGTTGCGGCACGGAGGTAGCCGGGGCCGCGCCCCGCCGCAACCCCGCTTGCGCCCGGCCACGCGGCGCGGCAGGGTCCGGAGCATGCCACGCGTGCTGCTGACCGGCTTCGAGCCCTTCCGCCACTGGGCGGTCAACTCCTCCTGGGAGGCGGTGCGCCTTGTCGCCGCCCGCCTGCGCCTGCCTGCGGCACGCCTGCCGGTCGACCACCGGGCGGCGGCCGAGCGCATTCGCGAGCTCGTCGCCGCGACCGGGGCCGGGGTGGTCCTGCTCACCGGCCTCGCCGCCGGCCCGGCGCCCCGCCTCGAGCGGTTCGGCCGGGCGGGGCCGCTCTCGCCCCATGGCGGGCCGGTGCTCCGCACCGGCCGCTGGCCCTTCGCCGCAGCGCTGGCGGCGGCGCGGGCGCGCGGACTGCCGCTCCGCCTCTCGGACGATGCCGGCCTGTATGTCTGCGACACCACCTACTGGGCAGCGCTCGGCACCACCGCCCCGCGCGTCGCCTTCCTGCACCTGCCGCCCGTTGGTCCGGTCTGGACGCCCGCCCGCAGCGCAAAGGCGGTCGAGGCGGTGCTGGGCGCAGCGCTGTGGGGCGCGTCGGTGGCAGGCGGCAACAGGCCGTCGGGCGGCCGCCCGGTGTGACGGTAACGGTCCGGTAACCATCCGGCGCCAAACCTCGTCACACGGGGCAGCGGACGGGAGCGCCGCATGGCGAGGAGGAGGCCGGCGGGCGCGAACGGGTCGCCGGAAGGGTTCGGCGACCGGGGTGGCGCGACCCTGTTTTCCGGACCCGGCGCAGCCGCGCCGGACGCCGGGCCGCCGCACTATACCGGCCATCGCGAGCGGTTGCGGGAGCGGTTCCTCGCCTCCGGGCCCGGCAGCCTCGCCGACTACGAGATGCTCGAGCTGGTGCTGTTCCGCGCAATTCCGCGGCGCGACGTCAAGCCGCTCGCCAAGCGGCTCCTGGTCGAGTTCGGCGATTTCAATGGCGTGATCTCTGCTCCCGTGACGCGCCTCGGCGAGATCGGCGGCCTTGGCCGGCCTGCGATCTGCGAGCTGAAGCTCGTCGAAGCGGCGGCGCAGCGCCTGGCACGCGCCCGGGTGCTGAAGCGGCCGGTGCTGACAAGCTGGGCGGCCTTGATGGACTACTGCAAGGCGGCGATGGCGCACCGCGCGACCGAGCAGTTCCGCGTGCTCTTTCTCGACCGCAAGAACGTGCTGGTCGCCGACGAGGAGCAGGCCCGAGGCACGGTCGACCACGTGCCCGTCTATCCTCGCGAGGTCGTCAAGCGCGCGCTTGAGCTCAACGCCTCGGCGCTGATCCTGGTGCACAACCACCCGTCGGGCGACCCAACGCCGAGCCAGGCGGACATCGACATGACGCGCCAGATCGAAAATGCCGCGAGTGCGGTCGGCATCGTCGTCCACGACCATGTGGTGATCGGACGGGAGAGACATGCGAGCCTTCGCTCGCTCGGCCTGTTCTGATCGCACAGGACGTCAGGGCCGACCCCGCCCCGAGAGGTACATGGCAGCCCTATCCCGGCGCCTCAGTCCCCGCCGCCGCCCGCCGGCGACCCGAGGTTTCTGGTGGAGCCAAGGGGAGTCGAACCCCTGACCTCTTGAATGCCATTCAAGCGCTCTCCCAACTGAGCTATGGCCCCAGAACTCAGAATTTCGCTGGCGACCGACCGGAGGGAGTTTCTCCGTTCGGCGCGCGGAACCTAGGAGCAACCCCGCCCCAGTTCAAGTGGAAAATCGCCGCCCCGCTGCGCCGCCGCCTTCCCGGTCCGGCTTCAGAGTTTGGCGAGATCCTCCGGATCCTCGGCAAGATCCGCGAGCTCTTCCTCGTCCGCCTCATCGCCGAGCAGGATCTCGTCCTCGAAGTCTTCTAGCTCCTTGCTCTCGTCGTCCTCGCCTTCGTCCTTGCCCGGCTCCTCCGCATCGTCGTCATCCGCCAGGTCGAGCGACGGTTCCTCGATGAGGGTTTCGCTCTCCTCCTCATCGTCGGCCGTCTCGACGTCTTCCTCGTCGATCAACTCCTCTTCGCGGGCCGTGACCTTCGTCGCTGCCGCGACGGTCGCGCCCGGCCGGACGCGCTTCGGCTTGGCGATCACGGAGACATCGACCCCGCTCGCGCATTTCGGGCAGACAACGGGATTCCGCAGCATGTCGTAAAACCGCGCGCCGCAGCTCGTGCATGTGTGTTTCACGCCCCATTCAGGTTTGGGCATTACAATCTCCATTCGCCGCCGGGTTCGTGCGAAGAAGCGCCCATGCCACAGTCGCGCACCCGTGTCAAAACAAGAATGCCGTGCTGTCCGGAACGCACCTGCGGCATTTTTTGTGCGGGCGCGAAAGGAATGCTTGCCGCGACATTTTTGTGTCACTACTCTAAAGTGGTCAGGGGGACATACCGGAACAGGAACGCTTCGTGCTGTACCATGCTTACGAGTTGACCCATGCCGCCATGGGTCCGATGCGGGCGGCGGCGCGTATGAGTGGCGAGGCGCTGCGAAACCCCTTCTTTCCCTTCGCCGCCACCCTGCCGGCCCGTGCCACCGCCGCGGCCTGCGAGATGTTCGTCGCGGCAACCAAACGCTACGGCAAGCCGGATTTCGGCATCGACGAGACCGACGTCGCCGGGAAGGCGGTTCCCGTGGTCGAGGATGTGGTGGCCGAGAAACCGTTCTGCCGATTGATCCATTTTCGCCGCGACTCCGCCGCTGCCGCGGCCAGAAAGGACCCGAAGGTCCTGATGGTCGCCCCGATGTCGGGACATTTCGCGACCCTGCTCCGCGGCACGATCGCGGCGATGCTGCCCGAGCACGAGGTCTATGTCACGGACTGGCGTGACGCACGCGACGTGCCGGTCTCGTCCGGCATCTTCGACCTCGATGACTACACCGATTATGTCAGCGACTTTTGTCAGCTGCTCGCGGCGGGTGGCGAGAGGGTCTCCGTCATGGCCGTCTGCCAGCCGGGCGTTCCCTGTCTCGCGTCGGCAAGCCTCATGGCCGAGGACGGCGACCCGGCGCGGCCAGCCTCGCTCATCCTCATGGGCAGCCCGATCGACACCCGCATCAACGAGACCGAGCCGAACAAGCTGGCAAAGACCCGCGACCTCAGCTGGTTCGAGAAGAATGTCATCGTGACCGTTCCCTGGCCGAACCAGGGGTTCCTCCGCCGGGTCTATCCGGGCTTCCTGCAGCTCTCGGGGTTCATGTCGATGAATCTCGACCGCCATGTCGACGCCCATCTCGAGCAGTTCCGGCACCTTGTGAGGGGCGACGGAGATTCCGCGGCGGCGCACCGGGCCTTCTATGACGAGTATCTCGCGGTCATGGATCTCACCGCAGAGTTCTATCTGCAGACGGTCGAGACCGTTTTCCAGAGGCACGCGCTGCCGACCGGCTCGTACCGTCACCGCGACCGCCCTGTCCGCCCGCAGGCGAACCGCGACATCGCGCTGATGGCGATCGAGGGCGAGAAGGACGACATCACCGGGCGCGGGCAGACCATGGCGGCGCTCGAACTCTGCCCCGAGCTGCCGGATGCCCGGCGTTGCGCATACCTGCAGCAGCAGGTCGGCCATTACGGCGTCTTCAACGGGTCCCGGTTCCGGAACGAGATCCAGCCGCGCATGCGCGACTTCATTCGTGCAAACCGCGCAGCCGTGCGGGGTTGATCGCATCCCTTGGCCGGGGCAGTCTCGCGGCCATGGCTGATCCTGTGATTGCCCTCGACGACCCAGAAATCGCCGTGCGCCTTCGCGTCACCCCGCGGGCGCGGCGCTTCACCCTCAGGGTTGCTCCGGGAGGTGGCGCGGTGCTCACCCTGCCGCCTGGCGTACCGATGGCAGAGGCCCGGACGTTCCTCCTGCGCCAGTCCGGCTGGCTTGCCCGCATGCTGGAGCGTCACCCCGGACCGGTCGCAGTCGGCCCCGGAGCCGTCCTGCCGGTCGCCGGCCGCGCGGTCGAGGTCGTGCGGACCGATGGTCCCCGCCGGCCGCCCCGGATCGAGGCCGGCCGGCTGCTCGTCCCCGGCACGGGCGCCGCCGGACCGCGGATCGCCGCCTGGCTCAAGCTCCGCGCCCGCGACGCGCTGGTGCCGGCGGCGGCGCGTTATGCGGCACTGCTCGGGCGACCGGTCGCGGGAGTCAGCCTCCGCGACACCCGCTCGCGCTGGGGCGCCTGTTCCTCGGCGGGGAGGCTCACCTTCTCATGGCGGCTCGCCATGGCGCCGCCCGAGGTGCTCGACTATGTCGCTGCGCACGAGGCAGCGCATCTCGCCGAGATGAACCACGCGCCCCGGTTCTGGGCGGTGGTCGAGAGGCTGATGCCGGACTACCCGCCCCGCCGCGCCTGGCTCAAGCGCCACGGGCGCGACCTGCTTGGCTACAACTTCGCGTGCGCGGATGACCGTGCAGCCACGCCTGTCGAGGAGGACTGAGGGATGGCAAAGGGTTACTGGATCGGCCGCGTCGATGTCACCGACGCCGACGCCTACAAGCGCTATGTTGCCGCCAACGCGGCGGCTCTCGCCAAGTATGGCGCCCGCTTCCTCGTGCGTGGGGGAGCCTTCGAGGCCGTCGAGGGCACGGCGCGCGCCCGCAACGTGGTGATCGAGTTTCCGAGCTACGAGGCGGCGATCGACTGCTACCGCTCGCCCGAATATGCCGGCGCGCTGGCGATCCGGCGCGACGCCGGCATCGCCGACGTCCTGGTGATCGAGGGTTATGACGGCCCGCAGCCGGGCGCGACTTAGCCCCGCCTACCGGTCGCTTCCCGTCTTCGGCCGGAAATCGGGGTTGCCGCCGCGCCCGTTACCGCCGCCCCCGCCGGTCAGGCCGCGCAACACGTCCATGAACACCCGCTCGACCACCGATACCCCAGCCGATCCGCCGGCCCGACCACCGAAATCGCCGCTGATCAGCACCGAATCGGGTCCCGGCCGGACGATGTGGAGCGGCCGGGCCGGCACCCCGTCGTTCAGTCGGATCATGGTCTCGCGCCAGATCTCGGCCGGCAGGCCGCCGCCGGCCACCGCGGTGAGCGGCGTGTTGTCGTCGTTGCCGAGCCAGACCCCCACCACGTAGTCCGCGGTGAAACCCAGGAACCAGGCGTCGCGCGACGCCTGGGTGGTGCCGGTCTTTCCTGCTGCCTCGCGGTCGGGCAACCGCGCCCGCCTCCCGGTGCCGGACTCGATCACCTCGCGCATCATGTAGGTCAGGAGCCCGGCACTCCGCTCCGAGATTACCTGCTCACCCGTCTTGCCCGGATCCCTGAGAAGCGCCGTATCGTCGCCGCGGAGCCGGATCTCCCGTATGCCGCGCGGGATGGCGGCGCGGCCGCGGTTGGCGATGGTCGCGTACACCGAGGTCATGTCGATGAGCGTCGCCTCGGAAGTTCCGAGCGCGATTGCCGGGCCCGGAGCGAGTTCCGTGGTGATGCCCATCAGCCGCGCGAGATCGCGGACGCGGTCCTGCCCGGCGCGCTCGGAGACGCGGACGGCCACCGTGTTGATCGAGCTGGCGAGCGCCTCGGTCAGCGTCACCGCGCCGCGGTAGCGGCTGTCATAGTTCTCCGGCGCCCAGTTGCCGATCCGCAGCGGCTCGTCGACCACGATGTCGAGCGGGCCCATCCCGGCCTCGAGCGCCGCGGCATAGACGACCGGCTTGAAGGCGCTGCCGGTCTGGCGCTTGGCCTGGGTCGCCCGGTTGAACTGGCCGACCCCGCTGCCGTGGCCGCCGACAATTGCGCGCACCGCGCCATCCGGCGTCATCACCACCACGGCCGGCTGCGCGACCGAGCCCTTCTTCACCTTGGCGTCGAAGATGGCCGCCACCGCATCCTCGGCCGCCTTCTGCATCCGGGGATCGAAGGTCGTGGCGATGGTGACGTCCTCGGTGGTTTCCTTCGCCAGGTAATCGGGCGCGGTTTCCATCAGCCAGTCGGCAAAATAGCCGCCGGCCCGCGCCGCCGCCGCCTGGCTCAGTTCGGCGGGCTGAGCCAGCGCCTGGATCACCTGCGTCGGGGTGAGGTAGCCCTCCTCCTCCATCAGCCGGATGATCACGCTCGCCCGCCCACGTGCCAGTTCGAGGTCGTTGGTCGGCGCATAGCGTGACGGCGCGCGCAGGAGCCCGGCGAGCATCGCCGCCTCGGCGGGGTTCAGGACGCGCGCCGACTTGCCGAAATAGCGCTGTGCCGCAGCCTCGAAACCATAGGTGCCAGCGCCGAGATAGACCCGATTCAGGTAGACCGACAGGATTTCATCCTTGCTGTATTTGAGCTCGAGCGCCAAGGCCATCGGCACTTCCTTGAGCTTGCGCTCGACGCTCCGCTCGGCGGTCAGGAACACGTTCTTCGCCACCTGCTGGGTCAGCGTCGAGCCGCCCTGGACCAGGCGGCCTGCCTTCAGGTTGATCGCCATCGCCCGGGCGATTCCGATCGGGTCGATGCCGAAATGCCGGTAGAACCGCCGGTCCTCGGCGGAGATCACGGCATGGACCAGATGCGGCGAGACATCGGTCGCGCCCAGCTCGCCGCCATACTGCTCGCCGCGCCAGGCGAAGACATTGCCGTCGCGGTCGAGCATGGTCACCGAGCCGGTGCCCCGCCCGTCGAACAGATACTCGGGGCCGGGAAGCTGCAGATAGTAATACCCGGTCGCCAACGCCACGACCGCGGCGCCGGCAAGCCCCAGCCGCCAGGCCAGGGCCCAGACCAGCCGCGCGACGAAATTCACAAGGCCGCGCGCCGCCCTGACCAACAGGCCGCGCCGCCGCTTCCGCTTGTTCGTGCCGCCGGGTTTCTCCGGCTGCTCGGCCCGCCTGGCCCTTGGCCTTTTCTCGCCCGTCAAGCCGGGATCCCCGCTCCTGTCGCCTGCCCGCTGCCAAACTACGGGATCGGCCCCGCTCATGCCAGAGCCGATGCCCGGCACGCGCCCGGCGCCGGATCCGGCACTTGGCACGGCTCTGAAGGGTTGTTCCGGCGACGGAGTGAGGCGCTCAGGTCTCTGAGCAGAATTTGTGCAAATCTGCAAATATGCCTAACCAGCGCGCAACTTGCCGCCCAGGCTTTCGCCATAAATTGCCTGGAAGAAAAATTTTCCTTTATTCCCAATGGGATGCTGCGCGGCACCACTCCTGGCACGACTCTTGAATGAATATCGACGGGTCGGCCATGCCCGCCGGCGCAACCGGGGAAGACAATGAAACTGATCATCGCCGTCATCAAGCCGTTCAAGCTCGAGGCCGTGCGCGAGGCGCTGACCACCGCCGGCGTGCAGGGCCTCATGGTCTCCGAGGTCAAGGGGTATGGCCGCCAGAGCGGCCATACCGAGATTTACCGCGGCGCCGAATACACCGTGAACTTCGTTCCCAAGATCAGGATCGAGATCGTCGCTGCCGACGACCAGGTCGACCGTATCGCCGATGCCATCGCCGGGACCGCCCGCACCGGCAAGATCGGCGACGGAAAGATCTTCGTCCTCGACGTCCAGCAGGCGATCCGCATCCGCACCGACGAGCGCGGCGACGACGCGCTCTGAGCCCGCAAACCCGGAACACCCATGAGGAAACCGATGAGAAACCCGATCAAGACCGCTCTCCGCGCCGCACCCGGGCTGGCCGCCCTGCTCGCCGCCTTCCCCGCGCTCGCCCAGACCGATGCGCCGCCGGCGATCGACACCGGCGACACCGCGTGGATGCTGACCTCGACCGCCATCGTCCTGATGATGACAATCCCCGGGCTCGGCCTCTTCTACAGCGGCATGGTCCGCAAGAAGAACGTGCTCGACGTCTGCATGCAGGTCTTCGCGATCTGCGCCATGGTCACCGTGCTCTGGATGATCGCCGGCTATTCGATCGCCTTCGGAACCGCGGCCTCCGAGGGCATCAATGCCTTCATCGGCGGCTTCGACAGGATGTTCCTGGCCGGAACGACCATGGAGTCGGTTTCCTACACGATTCCCGAGTGGGTCTTCATCATGTTCCAGATGACCTTCGCCATCATCACCCCGGCGCTCATCATCGGCGCCTTCGCCGAGCGGATGAAGTTCTCGGCGGTGATGCTGTTCATGGGTCTCTGGCTGCTGGTCGTCTATGCACCGGTCTGCCACTGGGTCTGGGGCGGCGGCTTCCTCGCCTCGGCGGGCGTGCTCGACTTCGCGGGCGGGACCGTGGTGCACATCAACGCCGGGGTCGCCGGCCTCGTGGTCTGCGTGATGCTCGGCAGGCGCCGGGGCTATGGCAGCGTCAACATGGCGCCGCACAACCTGGTGCTGACCTTCGTCGGCGCCGCGCTGCTCTGGGTCGGCTGGTTCGGCTTTAACGCCGGCTCGGCGGTCGCCTCTAACGCGATTGCCGGCATCGCCATGCTCAACACCCAGGTCGCCGCCGCCGGCGCGGCGCTGGCCTGGATGGTGGTGGAGTGGGTCGTGCTGAAGAAGCCCTCGGCGCTCGGCATCCTCTCCGGCGCCGTGGCTGGCCTTGTCGCCATCACGCCCGCTGCGGGCTTCGTCAACCCCACGGGTGCGCTCTGGATCGGCGTTCCTGCCGGGATCGCCTGCTACTACGCGGCGGCGCACCTCAAGAAGACGCTCGGCTACGACGATTCGCTCGACGTGTTCGGCGTGCACGGGGTTGGCGGCATCGTCGGCGCGCTGCTGACCGGCATTTTCGCCGACCCGGCGATCAACGCGGCTGGGGAGGGCGCGAGCCTCGGGGCGCAGATCTACGGGGTCGCGGTCACCGTTGTCTACACCGGCGTCGTCACCACGGTTCTCCTGCTGGTGACGAAGGCGCTGACCGGCCTCCGCGTCTCGGACCAGGAGGAGGAAGAGGGCCTCGACCTCGCGCTGCACGGCGAGACGGTCCAGTAAAGGCGTTATCCCCCGGGGGCGTCTGCGGCAACGCCCGCGGGCGCTCCCCACTTCCCGCCCGGCAGCGGCCGACCGCCGCGCCGGGCGGCCTTTCTGCGGGTCGCCGGTTCAGCCCGCGGGCCGCGCGCCGAAGATCGCAGACCCGACCCGGACCACCGTCGCGCCGAGCCGCACCGCGGTCTCGAAATCGTCGCTCATCCCCATCGAAAGCCCCGGGAGCCCGTTCCGTGCCGCGATCTTGGCCAGGAGCGCAAAATGCAGCGCCGGCTCCTCGTCCACCGGCGGGATGCACATCAGCCCCGAGACCGGCAGGCCGAGCGCCCGGCATTCGGCGACGAAGGCGTCCGCCTCGGCCGGCAGCACGCCGGCCTTCTGCGGCTCCTCGCCGGTGTTGACCTGGATATAGCAGGGGAGCCGCCGCCCGGTCTCCGCGAAGACCTCGGCCAGCTTGCGGGCGAGCTTCGGCCGGTCGACCGACTCGATCACATCGAAGATTTCCACGGCCTGGCGCACCTTGTTGGTCTGCAGCGGGCCGACGAGATGGAGCTCTATGCCCGGATAGCGCGCGCGCAGCGCCGGCCAGCGGCCCGCCGCCTCCTGCACCCGGTTCTCGCCGAACACCCGCTGGCCCTCGTCGAGCACCGCTCCGATCCGTTCGGCCGGCTGCATCTTCGACACCGCGACCAGCGTCACCGCGGCCGGATCGCGGCCGGCCGCCTGTGCCGCCGCCACGATCCGCGCCCTGATCTCTGCCAGCGCACTCATCCCCTCTCTCCGGCCGCATCCGCGGCAGCGCCCGGCCCCAGGGCAAAGTCGCGGGTCTCGTCCATCAGCTCCGGGTACCATTTCTTCAGCGTGAGCCGGAACGCCTTGCGCAGCCGCCCCACCTGGGCGGGGCTCAGCTCTTGCCTCCATCCGCCGACGGTGCCGCTATGGAAGAACCGGGCCATCTCCTTCGGCCGCTCGAGGAACCCCTTCTCGCGCTCCTGCTTCTGCAGCGCCTCGAACGAGGTGAGTTCCAGCGCCTGCGCCAGCCTGACTTCGTCGACCGGCAGCTTCAGGAACCCGAACAGCCTGCGAAAGGCCGCGGCCGGGTCGGCCAGCATGTCCTCGTAGCGCATTATGTGGATCGGCAGGCCCGGCGCCGTGGTCCAGGACCGCACATGCTCGTCCCAGCGGCCGATGATCTCGAAGAGCCGCGTCGGCGACATGTGGATCGTGGTCCGGTCCCCGAGGCGTGCCGCTGCGGTATCGAGATCGACGGCAAGATGCCGCGCCAGCGAGGGCACCACGTCGAACGGGTTGCGCAGGATATAGACTGCCGCCGCGGTCACCTCCGGCGGGATCAGGTCGACACCCTTGATCTTCAGGATCTGGCAGTGCGTCTTGACGAAATGGTGTCCCGGCTTCGAGCCGGCGATCAGCCTGAGCGCGCGCGGCCGCATGGCCAGCCAGTCGTCGATCGTCTCTGGCCGGAACGGGCGCCCGGCGGCGCGGTCGAAGAAGTCCTGGCGCACGTCGGCGGTCGTGAACAGCCTCAGGCTGTTGATGTCCAGCGCATGGCCCTGCGGCTGGAAGTAGTTGGCGAGGAAGCTCCGCGTCCAGGTGTTCCCCGATTTCGGATAGGACGCCAGCCAGATGATGCGCCGCAGGTTGTTCATGCGATCCTCTGCACCCTGCCGGCCCCCGCCGGCTTCCCCCGATACCATGCCCGCCGATACCACGTTACCTGCCCGGAACGGAACCCGTGCCGGCTCACGGCGCCAGATATCCGTGCCGCTTCATCTGCGCGCCGTGATCCGCCGCGATCCGGGCGGCGATCGCCGGCGGCAGCACCTCGCGCCAGTGCCCGGCCGTGCCGCGGCGGAAGAACCGCTCCTGGCTCGCGCCCTTCTCGCGAAAGCCGGTCGCAGCCTCCTGCGCCGCCAGCGCGCCGAAGCTCGCGAACCTGCTGGCCCGCGACAGGACCGCGCGGTCGAACGGCGCGTTGACCAGCCGCAGCACTTTCGCGAACTCGGCCTCCGGATCGGCCAGCATGTCCTCGTAGCGCAGCGTCAGCACCCGGAAGTCCCGCGCCCGCGTCCAGCCGCGCACATGGCCCGACCAGTCGCCCAGGAACTGCATGACCGTGCGCGCATTGCTCGGCACCATGTTGCGCGGCGAGGCGATTGCCCGCGCGGCGCCCTCGAGGTCGAGGCCGAAATGATCGGCATAGGAGATCACCATGTCGCGCGGGTCGCGCAGGATGTAGACCGCCGCCAGCGTCAGCTTTGCCGGGATCAGCGGCAGCCCGGCCACCCGGCTGTTGGCGTTGTGGGTCTTGACGAAGTTGACCTGCCCGTTCCCCGCCACCCGTTCGAGATGCCGCTGCCGGAGCGCCGCGACCTGCGGCGCGGTCAGGCGCTTCGGGTCCGTGCCCGCCAGGTCCGCATAGGCCGGAGCCGAGCTGTCGCCGAAGCTGATCTTCTGCATCTCGTTGATGCTCACGGGCCCCGGCGAGTCGATGAAGTAGTTGGCCAGGAACGCCCGCAGCCAGGTGTTCCCCGACTTCGGGTAGGAGGCGAGCCAGACCAGCGTGCGCGGCCCGGTCATGCCTGTGCGGCGACCTCGGCGGTCTCCTCGAGCAGTTCGGGATACCACTGTTCCAGGGTCGGCAGGAACGCCTCGCGCAGGCGCGCGACCTGTGCGGGCGTCAGGTCCTCGCGCCACGCGCCGGTCCGGCCCCGGGCGAAGAACCGCTGCATCCTCTTCGGCCGCTCGCGGAACCCGCCGGAGCTCTCCTGCTTCTGCAACGCCTTGAACGAGGTCCGGCGCAGCGTGCGGCGCAGCCGCCCGAAATCAAGCTTGAGGCGCAGGAACTCGATCAGAGTCCGGAAAGTGGTCTCCGGCTCGGCAATCATGTCCTCATAGCGCATCACCCGGCGCGTCAGCCCGGGCGCCGAGGTCCAGGTCCGGATATGGTCGTCCCACCGGCCAATGATGGTGCGCACCCCGTGATCCTCAACGAGGAGGAACCGGTCGTCGGTCATGCGCCGGATCGCTTCGTCGAGCCCGATCGTCATGTGCCGCGCCAGCGAGGGCGCGACGTCGAAGGGGTTGCGAAGGATATAGACCGCGCCTTCCGTCAGTCCCGGCGGGATCAGTGGCTGGCCATGCATGGTTCGGATCTGGGAGTGGGTTTTTACGAGATGCATGCCAGGGTCGGAGGAGACCAGCAGCCGAAGCATTGCCGGCCGCACCGCGAGCCATTCCTCCATTGTGCTGGCATTGAACGTGCCGCCCGCGGCACGATTGAACAGCTCGCGGCTGGTATCTCCCTTGGAGAACTTGCCGAGCCGGTTGATGTCAAACTCTTGATCCTGCGGCGCCATGTAGGATTCGAGAACGGTCCGCGTCCATGTGTTCCCGGATTTCGGGAACGACGCCAGCCAGATGATGCGTCCCTGCGCCACGGGTCTCACTCCTCGAGGTAACCGAATTCCTGCATGACGGACTGGTGGTCCGCCTGGATGCGCTCGGCCGCCGGCGCCGGCAGCAGCTCGCGCCAGGCGCCCGAGCGGCCCGAATGGAAAAACCGCTCCGCGGTCGGCGAGCGCTCGATGAAGCCGGCGGTATCCTCCTGCCGCCGCAGCTCGTCGAAGCTCGAGAAGGCGACCGCCCGGGCGACCCGGTCCGCGTCGGCGGAGGCACCGATATGCTTGAGCACCCGCGCGAACTCGCTTTCGGGGTCCGCCTCGATGTCCTCGTAGCGCAGCACGAGCACCGGGAAGACCCGGCATCTCGCCCAGCTGCGGACATGGGCGGACCAGCTCCCCAGAAACTGCGTGACGGTCCCGCTCGAGGCGGCGATCGCGTTGTCGGCGCGGCCGATGGCCTCGGCCGCGGCCTCGGGGGTCATGTTGTAGTGGCGCGCATAGGAGAGCGCGACGTCGAGCGGATTGCGCAGGATGTAGATCGCCGAGCGCGTGAGCGCGGGCGGGATCAGCTCGACCCCGAAGGCCCGGGTGCGGCTGTTGTGGGTCTTCACGAAATTCACTTCGGCGCCGTTGTTGACGACCGCGCCCAGCACGCGCCCGCGCAGCGCCAGGGTGGCGCCGATGTCGGCCGGATCGAAGGGTCCCCGCGCCACCATCCGGTAGGCCTTCTCGATCGAATCCCCCATGCCCAGGCGGTGCACCTGGTTGATCGGCATCGGCTCGCTGCGCCCGAACAGGTAGTTGGCGAGGAAGACCCGGGTCCAGGTGTTGCCGGATTTCGGATAGGAGGCGAGCCAGACGATGCTCTTGCGGGAGCGGGTCGGGCGGCTCGGCTGGGGCATCGTCGGGTTCCGCGAACGGGGGGTGGATGTGGTCGCCCGCGTCTATAGCAAAAGAAACAGGGGGGGCAGAACCCCCCCTGTCGCATTCCTTGCAGTCCGGGTCAGGATCAGAAGCTGATCTTGATGCCGGTGCCGAGGATCCAGCCATCGACCTCGGAGCTGCCCTGCGCGACGCCGTTGCCGATATTGGCACCCTCGAAGTCGACATAGGCGCCGTAGGCGCCCAGCGCGACACCCTTGGCGAGGTCGTAGTTCAGGCCGATCAGGTACTGGTCGACCTCTTCCTCGGCCAGCGCGCCCGGCGCCGCGCCGCAGAAGAAGCCTGCCGCGGCCGTCGCGGCCGAGACGCAGTCGTTGTCCTCGTTCTCGCCGTGGAAGTAGGTGGCCGAGAAGCCCCAGGGGCCGGTCACGTAGCTGACGCCCGCGTCCCAGGCCTGACCGTCGAGCACGCCGGCATCGTTCTGCTCGGCATAGGAGCCGCCGATGGTGAAGCCGCCGAAGCCGAGGTTGAGGCCGACCGACCACACGTCCGGGTTGCTGCCTGCCGGCGAATCGGCAAAGCCATAGCGGCCCGACAGGGCGACGTTGAAGTCGCCGAACGAGTTCACGTAGTTCGCGCCGACATCGAAGAAGTCGCAGGTCCCGGCGTCGCAGTCGACCTGGACGTTGGTGTCCTGCAGGCCGTCACGCGCATAGGAGACGCCGACCTGGAACCCGGCGAAGCGCGGCGTGAAGTAGGTGAAGCGCTGCGCGTCGTTGTTGGTCAGGTTCTCGAGATAGGTCGTGCCGAGGGTGCCACGGAAGATGTTGGCACCGACGCCCGAGCCCGACCACGGAATGAACGCGGTCGTCGAGCCCGAGTTGACGTTCAGGAAGGTGACGTCCGGCGCGGCATAGGTCATCAGATAGCCGGCCGAGTTTTCCGAGCCCAGCAGGATGCGGCCGAACGAGCCGTCGATCGACATGAAGGATTCGTCGATCTGGTCGCCGTTCTGGAAGCCTTCGAGCTGGATGTTGGCGCCGATCTTGATGCCGTTGTCGAGCGTGATCGACGGCAGGAACCAGATTTCCGAGTCCTGCTTCGAGTCGATGCCGTCGAAATCGCCATCGAGGCTCGCGGTGCCATAGGCACTCGGTGTACCGGTCAGCACGGCCGCATCAACGTCCGAGTTCGCATAGCCGACATACTGTTCCATGTAGCCGCCGACCCGCACCGTCCATTCCGCCGCGGAGGCGGGGGCGGCGAAGGCGCCGGCGAGCGCGATAGCGCTGGTGCCGAGGAGAACCTTCTTCATCTTGTCCCTCTTGTAAGGTTGGTACACGTCTCTTGGTGGATAGCCATTCAGCACTGGCGCCGTCAGGCCGAGCAGAACTGCTGTTATCCTGCCTCGGCTTTTGTCCTGCAAAGGGGCGGGAGCGTCAACGCTGCCGGCACCCCGCCGGAGCAGCGCCGGCACGATCGGTGCAGATTTGCAACATTGCCCCGGGCCGCGGCCATGCCCTCGCCGGGCCAGGGGTGCCGAATCCGCCAGCGGGGCCTGCGCCATATCGCCTGCTTTCCGCGGCTAGGCACCCGGAAATGCCTGTGCTAGAGACGGGTCGGCCGCCCCAAACGACATCAATCACGGCGGCCGTTCCGGCGTGCGACGGATCCCCGAGGCGCCGGGAGAACGTGGTGGTTCGGCAGGACGGAAATGGTGAGCAGGACTGGCAGACAGACATTCGGGATCCTCGTGCTGGCGGCCGCGGCCGGGCTTGTCGCGGCATGCGGGGATCGGAACTACACCGCCGAGGCGCCGACGACCGGCCCGCGCTCCGGCCCGCAGAGGCAGTACGATCCGGGCCAGGAGGATTCGGTGTTCGGCGAGGGCGGTGCCTCGATCGGCAATCTCCGCAGCGGCGCGACCGGCGGGCTGCTCGGCGGCGATGACGGCAAGTCGCGGCTGCCGGTCAACAAGTATCTCTGGCAGGGGGCGCTCGACACCGTATCGTTCCTGCCGCTGACCTCGACCGACCCGTTCACCGGCGTCATCGCCACCGACTGGGGCTCGACGCCCGAGGCGCCGGGCGAGCGGTTCAAGGTGACCGTATACATCCTCAGCCCGGCGCTCAGCGCGGCCTCGCTCAAGGTCGCGGTCTACCGCGAGGTGCAGGCAGAGGGCGGGGCATGGGCGCCCGCCGAGGTCAGCGCCGAGACCGCGGTCAAGCTCGAGGACGCCATCCTGACCCGGGCGCGGCAGATCCGGATCGCCGAACTCGGCGGGGAAGGGACGGGCTGAGACGGCACCGGACCATCGCGGGCGGCGCGGGAGCGCCGGTCGGCCCTCTGCGGCAGATTGAAATCCGGCGACCCGCATGGTGAAACGGACTCCCGGAATCGGGCGCCGGGCGCCGGGAATTCCGGGCTTTCCGGCCGACCCGGCCGGGTCGAGAGGGATACAGCTCATGTCGGGCAGCATGTCGCGCTACAACGCCCGCGCGGTCGAACCGAAATGGCAGCGTATCTGGGAGCAGCGCGGCGCCTTCCGTGCGCGGCGCGATCCGGCGCGGCCGAAATACTACGTCCTCGAGATGTTTCCCTATCCTTCGGGGCGGATCCACATGGGCCATGTGCGCAACTACACCATGGGTGATGTGGTGGCGCGCTACAAGTCCGCGCGCGGCTTCAGCGTGCTGCACCCGATGGGCTGGGACGCCTTCGGCATGCCGGCCGAGAACGCGGCGATGGAGCGCGGCGTCCACCCGGGCACCTGGACCCGGGCCAACATCGACACCATGCGCGCCCAGCTGAAGTCGATGGGGCTCAGCCTCGACTGGGAGCGCGAGTTCGCCACCTGCGACCCCGAATACTACGCCCAGCAGCAGGCGATGTTCCTCGACATGATGGAAGCGGGGCTCGTCACCCGGAAGTCCTCGATGGTGAACTGGGACCCGGTCGACGGGACCGTGCTCGCCAACGAGCAGGTGATCGACGGCCGTGGCTGGCGCTCGGGCGCGCCGGTCGAGCGGCGCGAGCTGACGCAGTGGTTCTTCCGCATCTCGGACATGGCGGGGGAACTGCTCGACGCCCTGGAGGGGCTCACGAACTGGCCCGAGAAGGTGCGTCTGATGCAACGCAACTGGATCGGCAAGAGCCGGGGGCTGCAGTTCGCCTTCGACGTGGTCGCCGCACCGGCGGGCTTCGAGCGGCTCGAGGTCTACACCACGCGGCCCGACACCCTGATGGGCGCGAGTTTCGCCGCCATCTCGCCCGACCATCCGCTGGCGAGGGCCCTGGGCTCGACCGTGCCGGGACTGGCCGACTTCTGCGACGAGTGCCGGCGCATGGGCACCTCGGAGGAGGAGCTCGGGACCGCCGAGAAGCGGGGCTTCGACACCGGGCTCCGGGTCCGCCACCCCTTCGACCCGGGCTGGACGCTGCCGGTCTGGGTCGCGAACTTCATCCTGATGGAATACGGCACCGGAGCGATCTTCGGCTGCCCGGCTCACGACCAGCGCGACCTCGACTTCGTGCGCAAGTATGGCCTCCCGGTGATCGACGTCTACACGCCGCTCGATTCGGATGCACGCGTGGCCGACCTGGCCTATGTGCCCCCGAAGACCGAGAAGGTGCGCTACATCAACCGCTTCGCGGGGCCCGAGGTGATGACCGGCGACGAGGCGGTCGACGCCGCCATCGCCCATTGCGAGGGTCTCGGCATCGGTCAGGGGGTCACCAGGTTCCGGCTCCGCGACTGGGGCATCTCGCGGCAGCGCTACTGGGGCTGCCCGATCCCGGTGATCCATTGCCCGTCCTGCGGCGTGGTGCCGGTGCCGAAGGCGGACCTGCCGGTGACGCTGCCCGAGGATGTCGAGTTCGACCGGCCGGGCAACCCGCTCGACCGGCACCCGACCTGGCGCGACGTGGCCTGCCCCGAATGCGGCGCACCGGCGCGTCGCGAGACCGACACCATGGACACCTTCGTCGATTCGTCCTGGTACTATGCCCGCTTCACCGCGCCCCGCGCGGACACGCCGACGGTGGCGACGGAGGCCGATTACTGGATGAATGTCGACCAGTATATCGGCGGCATCGAGCATGCGATCCTGCATCTGCTGTATTCGCGCTTCTTCGCCCGGGCCATGCACCGCACCGGGCATTTGCCGGCGAAGGCGATCGAGCCCTTCGAGGCGCTGTTCACCCAGGGTATGGTGGTGCACGAGTGCTACTCGACCGAGAACGGCGGCCGCAGGGTGTGGCACGCGCCGGCCGAGGTCGAGAAGGCCGCCGACGGCACCGCGCGGCTGCGCGCGACCGGCGAGACGGTCGAGATCGGCGCCGTCACCAAGATGTCGAAGTCGAAGAAGAACGTCGTGGACCCCGAGGACATCATCGAGACCTACGGCGCCGACGTGGCGCGCTGGTTCATGCTCTCCGACAGCCCGCCCGAACGCGACGTGGAATGGACCGAGGCCGGGGTCGAGGGCGCATGGCGCTTCCTGCAGCGGCTGTGGCGGATGCTGCACGAGGCGGAACTGGCGGCCCCCGACTCGTCGATGAACGGCACGGGCGAGGCGGCTGTGGCGCTCAGGAAGGCCGTGCACAAGGCCATCGCGGGCGTGACCGCCGACATTGAGGGCTTCGCCTTCAACAAGGCGGTGGCGCGGATCCACGACCTCGCCAACACGATGCAGCGAGCCACAGGCGGGGAGCCGGACATGGCGGCCGCCCGGCGCGAGGCCTTCGAGGCGATTGCCCGGCTGATGGCGCCTATGACCCCGCATTTCGCCGAGGAGATGTGGGAGGCGCTGGGGCACGCGACGCCGCTCGTCGCCACCGCCTGGCCGGAGTTCGACCCGGCGCTGGCGCGGGACGACGTGGTCCTGATGCCGGTTCAGGTCAACGGCAGGAGGCGCGCCGAGATCGAGGTTGCCCGTGACGCGGGCAGCGGCACGGTCGAGGCAATGGCACTCGCGCATCCAGACGTGGCGCGCCATCTTGGCGGACAGCCACCGCGCAAGGTGATCGTGGTGCCAGGGCGGATCGTGAATGTGGTGGTCTGACCGCCGGCGCTTCCTCGTCCTGGGGACCGCCGCCCTGGCGACCGGCGGCTGTTTCCGCCCGATGCTCGCCTCGGACAGTCCGGCGACCGGGCTCCTGGGACGGATCGAGCTTCCGGCCTTCGACGACCGGTTCGGCTATCACCTCGATGCCGCCCTGCGCGATCGGCTCGGCGCGCCCGAGGCACCGGCCTACCGTCTCGACGTGAGGACTCGCATCCGCAGGGACAACCTCGCGATCACCCAGGACAATGCGATCACCCGCATCAGCCTGACCGCGACGGCCGACTGGTCGGTTGTCAGGATCGGCGACACGTCGCCGCTGCTCAGCGCGCAGACGGTGTCGCAATCGAGCTACAACTCGACCGCCTCGCTCTTCGCCACCCGCGAGACCGAGCGCGACATCGAGCGGCGGATCGCCCGCGACCTCGGCGAGCGGATCGCCCGTTCGATTCTCGCGCAGGCCGCCCGGATCGCGGCGGCGGACGGCGCGGTTTCGGGATCGTGAAGCTGGCCGGGGCCCAGGCGGCCGGGTTCTGCGGCCATCCTGACCGGCGGCTGGCGGGTGCCTTGCTCCACGGACCGGATCCGGGCCTTCTGGCGATCAGGCGCCGCGAGCTGGTGGCAGCGCTGACCGAGGGCGACGATCTCCGGCTCACGCGCCTGGAGCCGGCCGCGGCCCAGAAGGATCCCGCGGAAGTCGACGCGGCCCTGAAGACGCGCGGGTTCTTCCCCGGCCGCCGGGTGCTGCTGATCGAGGGCGCCCGCGACGGCCTCGCTGCCAGCCTTGCCCCGGTCCTGGCCACCGTCGAGCCGGGAGACGCCTTCCTAGTCCTGACGGCCGAAGGGCCGGGCGCACGTTCGCCGTTGCGCAAGCTCTTCGAACAAGCGCCGAATCTGGCGTCGCTCGGCCTCTATCCCGAAAGACCGGGCGTGCCGCAGCTCACCGCATTGCTGAGCGCGGCCGGGATGCAGGCAGGGCTCGAGTCGGACGCGGCGCAGCTCCTGGCCGAGATTTCTGCGGAGCTCGACCGCGGCGCCCTGTTGCAGCTGGTCGAGCGCGTCGCCGTCCATTGCCTCGAGCGCAGCCAGCCGCTCGGGCGGGACGAGCTCGCGGACCTGCTCCCCCTCACCGTCGACAGCGAGGCCGGCAGGCTCGCGGATGCGGTGGCGGCCGCCAGGGCCGAGGCGATCGGCCCGCTGATCGGCCGGCTCGCAGCGGCAGGACTCGGGCCGCAGACGATGCTGATCGTCGTCGAGCGGCATCTTCGCCGGCTGCTCGCCGTGGCGGCGGCCGGCGACGGAGCCGAGGCTGCGCTCGACCGCCTGCGGCCGCCGGTTTTCGGCGCACAGCGGCAGGCGCTTGCCGCTGCGGCGCGCCACTGGGGACTGCGGCGGCTCGAGGCAGCGAGCCGGATCCTGTTCCAGACTGAACGCAGCCTGCGCTCGGCGGGATACCGTCCCGATCGCGCCATGGTCGAGCGCTGCCTGATCCGGCTTGCAATGATGGCGTCCGCCGAGTGACGGCGGACATACCGACATGCTTGGCTTAAGATATTGATATATATGGTATCCTGAACAGTCGCATTGATCATTGCCCGGACAGCTTCTGGCACAGCCGGTCGAGGTCGTCGAGCGCGCGATAGCGGATCCTCAGCTCGCCCGCCCCGCCGCCGTCGGCCCGATGGTGGATGCTGACCGCCATGCCGATCGCGGCCGAGAGATCGCCCTCGAGCTGCCGCGTATCCGGATCCTTGCCGGCCCGGCGCCCGGGCCTTGCGCGCCGCGAGGGTCCGGCGGCGAGGCGGGCAAGTGCCTCGACCTGGCGGACGGTCAGCCCGCGTGCCACCGCCTGCTCCGCCAGCGCCACCGGATCGGGCGCGTTGATCAGCGCCCGGGCATGGCCGGCGCTGAGCATGCCCGTGCGCAGCAGGCGCTGGACCTGCTCGGGCAGGCCGAGAAGCCGCAAGGCGTTGGCGACATGCGGTCGGCTCTTGCCGACGATCTGGGCGACCTCTTCCTGGGTGTAGGAGAAGCGCTGGATGAGCTGGGCAAGGCCGGCGGCTTCCTCGATCGGGTTGAGATCGGCGCGCTGGACATTCTCGATGATCGCAAGCTCGAGCATGGCGCGGTCGTCGAGCTCGCGCACCACGATCGGGACCTCGTGCAGCTGGGCGCGCTGGGCGGCGCGCCAGCGGCGTTCGCCGGCGACGATCTCGAAATGCCCCTCCCGGCCCGGATGGGGGCGGACGATCACCGGCTGGATGATGCCGCGCTGGCGGATCGAGTCCGCGAGCTCAGCAAGCTCGGCCTCGGGAAAATCGCGGCGCGGCTGATCCGGGTTGGGGTGAAGCCGCTCGATCGGCGCGATGCTGACCGGGCCGGCACGCTGAGGGCCCGCGTCCCGGGAGGCGGGCGCCGCAGCGCCGGCATCGCCGGCATCGCCGAGCAGGGCGGAAAGGCCCCGGCCAAGTCCCTTTCGCTCCGGTCTGGGGGTCATCGTGAAATCCTTGCTCGGCGGTTTCTCTGTCGGGCGGTGACGAGCGGCCCTCTCAGGCCGCCAGGCGGGCTGCGTCCCGGCGCAGGAGTTCGGCGGCAAACGCCCGGTACGCCTGGCTGCCGGCGCAGTCCGGATCATAGACAAGCGCGGGCAGGGCGTGGCTCGGCGCCTCTGAGAGCCGGACATTGCGCGGGATGATGGTCTCGAACACGGTCTCGCCCAGATTGAGCCGCACATCCTCGGCAACCTGGGCCGAGAGGTTGTTGCGCCGGTCATACATGGTGAGGACGATGCCGCCGATCCTGAGCCGGGGGTTAAGCCCGGCCTGCACGCGCTTCACGGTGCTGAGGAGCTGCGTCAGGCCCTCGAGCGCGAAGAACTCGCATTGCAGGGGGACAACGACGGTGTCGGCTGCCACCATCGCGTTCACCGTGAGCAGGTTCAGCGAGGGCGGACAGTCGAAAATTATATAATCAAAACAATGTATTGGCGCATCTGAACCCCCAAGCGCAAGCGCCTGGCGGAGCCGATGCGCGCGGTCCGGCGCTTGGGCAAGCTCGGCGTCGACTCCCGAGAGATCCACCGACGCGGGCGCCACGAAGAGCGGCGCACTGCCGCATTGCGACAGCGCCTCGGGGAAGGTGCGGCCCTCGGTCAGGATATGATAGGTTGAGATCTTGCGCCGGTCGGGCCCGAGGCCAAGGCCGGTCGAGGCATTGCCCTGCGGGTCCAGATCGACCAGCAGGATGCGCCGGCCGGCCTGGGCGAGCGCCGCGCCGAGATTGATGGCGGTCGTCGTCTTGCCGACGCCACCTTTCTGGTTGGCCAGGGCGATGATCTTCGCGCGCCGCGGCGATGATGGGCCGTCCGGGGTCATCTGCGCCTTCGGAGCTCCCGAATCCTGAGGACGGCGGCCCCCGGTTCCGTCCGGCTGGCGATCCGTTCCGCGCGACTATGCCAAGCCGCTTCTGCCGCGGTCAATTCCGAATCGAGCTGCGCGCCCTTCGGGAACAGAAGAACCGTCTCCCGCCCCGCGAATCGGGCCGCGAGCTCCAGCAGCCGCGGAAGCGGGGCAAGCGCCCGCGCGGAGACGACGTCGTAAGCGGTGGCCGGCACCGATTCGATCCGCTGCGCCAGCACGGTTACGGGCAGTCCGAGATCTCGGGCTGCCGTGGCGAGGAAGGTCGCCTTGCGCTGGTCGCTCTCGATCAGCGTCATGTGCAGGCCCGGCCGGCTTTCCAGTGCGGCGGCGGCGACCGGGATGCCCGGCAGGCCGCCGCCTGAGCCGAGGTCGATCCAGGTCCGGGCATCTCCCGGGGCGAGGTCGAGAAGCTGGAGCGAATCGGCGATGTGGCGGGTCCACAGGTGATCGAGCGAGCCAGCTGAAACCAGGTTGATGCGGCGGTTCCAGTGCGCCAGCAACTCGGCGAAACGCATGAGCCGCGGTGCTGTTTCACGTGAAACACCGAACTCCGCGCAGACCTCCTCCGGCGTCATGCCCGGTACCGGCCATCAGACCGCCGCGTGGCGGCGAGGATCAGTGCCAGCGCCGCCGGCGTCATCCCGTCGATCCGGCTGGCCTGGTCAAGTGTTTCGGGCCGGGTGCGCGACAGTTTCTGCATCAGCTCGGCGGATAGTCCAGGAATCGTCGCATAGTCGATGTCGCCGGGAAGCGCCCGCGCCGCATCGCGCCGCATCGCGCTGACGGCGGCCTTCTGGCGCTCGGCATAGCCCGCATACCGCGCATCGTTCTGGAGTTGCGCCGCGCTGTCGCGATCGAGCGCCGCGAGCGCGGGCCAGATGGCAGCGAGCCGGGCGATGTCGATGCCAGGATGTGCGAGGAGATCCAGCACGTTGCGGCGAACGCCGTCCTGGTTGATCGCCAGCCCATGCCGCTGCGCCTCCGGCGGGCTCAGCGCCAGCGATCGTGCCAGCTCCCGCGCATGATCGAGGCGCTCCATCCGGGCCAGGAATGCCGTGCGCCGCCGATCGGACACGCATCCGGCGCGGATTCCCGCCGGCGTCAGCCGCTGATCCGCATTGTCGGCTCGCAGCAGCAGCCGGAACTCGGCCCGCGAGGTGAACATCCGGTAGGGCTCGCTCACCCCGCGCGTGACGAGATCGTCGATCATCACGCCGATATAGCCGTCTCCCCGGTCGATCTGGACCGGCTCGCGCCCCAGCGCCGCCGCCGCGGCGTTCAGGCCTGCGACCAGCCCCTGCGCCGCCGCCTCCTCGTACCCCGTGGTCCCGTTGACCTGGCCGGCGAGAAACAGGCCGTCGAGCTCCCGGACGGCCAAGGTCGGCCGCAGCGCACGCGGATCGACATAATCGTATTCGATCGCGTAGCCCGGCCGGAGAATCCGGGCGCGGCCGAGCCCGCGGATCGACCGGACATAGGCCTCCTGAACATCCGCGGGCAGCGAGGTCGAGATCCCGTTCGGATAGATCGTGTGGTCATCAAGCCCTTCCGGCTCAAGGAAAATCTGGTGCGCGCTCTTCTCGGCGAAGCGCACGACCTTGTCCTCGATCGAGGGGCAGTACCGCGGGCCGATGCCCGAGATGTTACCGGAATACATGGCCGACCGCGACAGGTTCTCGCGGATGATCCGGTGCGTCTCGGCGTTTGTCTCGGTGATGTGGCACGAAACCTGGCGGGCTTGCGGTCCGGTGCTCAGGAACGAGAACATCGACGGCTCGACATCGCCCGGCTGCGCCTCGAGGGCACCGAAATCTATACTGCGCCCGTCGAGGCGCGGCGGTGTGCCCGTCTTGAGACGCCCGAGCGGGAGGCCGAGACCGGCGAGCTGCGCGCCGAGACGGATCGCGGCTTGATCCCCGGCCCGTCCCCCGGGCCGGCTTTCCTGCCCGATATGGATCACCCCGCGCAGGAACGTGCCCGCCGTCAGCACCACGCCCGCAGCGCCCAGCCGGGCGCCCTCGCTCAAGGTCACGCCGGTCACACGCCCACCCGCGATGCGAAGCCCGGTGACCTCGCCCTCGATCACCCGGAGCCCCGGGCAATTCTCCACCTCGGCCTGCATGTATCGCCGGTAGAGCGCCCGGTCGCATTGCGCGCGCGGGCCGCGCACGGCCGGCCCCTTGGAGCGGTTCAGGAGGCGGAACTGGATCCCGGCGCGGTCGGCAACGCGCCCCATGAGCCCGTCCAGAGCGTCGATCTCGCGCACCAGATGCCCCTTGCCGAGGCCGCCGATCGCCGGATTGCAGGACATCTCGCCAATCCGGTCCG
This sequence comes from Limibaculum sp., assembly GCA_039805905.1. Classification (GTDB taxonomy): domain Bacteria; phylum Pseudomonadota; class Alphaproteobacteria; order Rhodobacterales; family Rhodobacteraceae; genus Thermohalobaculum. The sequence goes on from JBDIVM010000003.1 coordinate 237,397, forward strand.
CCCGGTGCGTGACCAGCGCGGTGCGCGCGCCCATGCGCGCGGCAGCATGCGCGGCCTCGCAGCCCGCATGGCCGCCGCCGATGACGATGACATCGTATCGCTCGCTCGGATGTTTCACGTGAAACACCTCCGGACCGTCACATCTACTTGCCCAGGCAGAACGCCGCGAACACCGTGTCGAGGATATCCTCGACACCGACCCGGCCGATCATCCGGTCGAGGGCCCGGAATGCCGTCCGCAGGTCCTCTGCAACCGTTTCCGCCTCACCGGTCCATACACGATCCGCCGCGCTCGCCAAAGCGTTGCACGCATCCTCGAGCGCCCGGCGCTGCCGCAAATGGCCGACGAGCCCGGTCTCCTGCGCCCGGTCGGAAAGGGCCGCGCCGATCCGGTCGAGCAACTCCGCCAGACCTGTGCCGTCCCGCGCCGAGACCGCGAGATCGCCGGGCCCCCGGGCCAGATCCGCTTTCGACCAGACCCGCAGATCCCCGGGCCGCCAGAGAACGTCCTCCGCCGCCGTGGCGGCCGCATCGGCCGACTGCAGGAACAGCCGCAGGGCGGCCCGCTCGGCGCGTCTGCGCGCCCGGTCGATCCCGGCCGCCTCGATCGCGTCTTCCGGCGACCTCAGGCCCGCCGTGTCGAGGAACACGACCGGCAACCCGGCAAGGTCGTAGCGCAACTCCAGCACGTCGCGCGTGGTCCCCGGCAGGTCCGAGACAATCGCCGCCTCCCTCCGCGCCAACGCATTGAAAAGACTAGATTTCCCTGCGTTCGGCGGCCCCAGGATGGCGACCTCATAGCCCTCCCGCAGCCGCTCGGCTCCCTCTGCCAGCGCGAGCTCGCGCCGGATCTCATCCCGAACCCTGTCGACGATCCGCGCGACTTCCGGCGCGGTGTCCTCAGGGATCTCCTCATCGACCCAGTCGATCCTCACCTCGACAAGCGCGGCCGCCCGCAGCAATGCCTCGCGCCAGGCCGCCGCCTGGCGGTGGAGCGCGCCCTCCAGGCCGCGGACCGCCTGCCGCCTCTGCAATTCGGTCTCCGCCGCGAGCAGGTCGCCCAGCGCCTCCACCGCGGCAAGATCGAGCCTCCCCGCCTCGAAGGCGCGTCGGGTGAACTCGCCCGGCTCTGCCATCCGGCATCCTTCCTGACGGCCCAGCGCCTCGAGCAGCGCCCCGACAACCGCCCGGCTGCCGTGGCAATGCAGCTCCGCGACCGGCTCGCCGGTATAGCTCGCGCCCTCGGCGAAGCACAGGACCAGGCCGCGGTCGATCAGGCGGCCCTCCCGGTCGCGGAAGCCGCGCAACGCTGCCGCGCGTGGCGGTGGCAATTCGCGGCCGCTCAGCGCCGCCACGGCCGCGTGGCTCCGTGGCCCGGAGACCCGGATCACGGCGATCCCGGCGCGCCCGTGCCCGCTTGCCGGGGCAAAGATGGTGTCTCTGCTGTCGGTCATCCGGCGCTCTCGATGCGCCCCGGCGCCGCCCGCCGGCGGGGCCAGCAGGTCAGGCGTTCATCGAATCGAAGAACTCGGTGTTCGTCTTGGTCTGTTTCAGCTTGCCGAGCAGGAACTCGATCGCATCGGTGGTCCCCATCGGATTCAGGATCCGCCGCAACACGAACATCTTGGTCAGATCGGACTTCGAGACCAGCAGCTCCTCCTTGCGGGTGCCGGACTTCAGGATGTCCATCGACGGGTAGACACGCTTGTCGGCGACCTTGCGGTCGAGCACGATCTCCGAATTGCCGGTACCCTTGAACTCCTCGAAGATCACCTCGTCCATGCGGCTGCCGGTATCGATCAGCGCCGTCGAGATGATGGTCAGCGACCCGCCCTCCTCGATGTTGCGGGCAGCGCCGAAGAACCGCTTCGGCCGCTGCAGCGCGTTGGCATCGACACCGCCGGTCAGCACCTTGCCCGACGAAGGCACGACCGTATTGTAGGCTCGCCCCAGCCGGGTGATCGAATCGAGCAGGATCACCACGTCGCGGCCATGCTCGACCAGGCGTTTGGCCTTCTCGATCACCATCTCGGCTACGGCCACATGCCGGATGGCCGGCTCGTCGAAGGTCGAGGAAACGACCTCGCCCTTCACCGAGCGCTGCATGTCCGTCACCTCCTCGGGCCGCTCGTCGATCAGCAGCACGATCAGGTAACACTCCGGATGGTTCCGCTCGATCGAATGCGCGATGTTCTGCAACAGCACGGTCTTGCCGGTCCGCGGCGGCGCCACGATCAGGCAGCGCTGGCCCTTGCCGATCGGCGCGACGAGGTCGATGACCCGGGCCGAGCGATCCTTGATGGTCGGGTCCTCGATCTCCATCTTGAAGCGCTCGTCCGGGTAGAGCGGCGTCAGATTGTCGAAATGCACCTTGTGCCGCGCCTTCTCGGGGTCCTCGAAATTGATCGTGCTGACCTTCAGAAGCGCAAAGTAGCGCTCGCCCGCCTTCGGAGCCCGGATTGGTCCCTCCACCGTATCGCCGGTGCGCAGCGACATCCGCTTGATCTGGTTCGGGCTCACGTAGATGTCGTCGGGCCCGGGCAGGTAGTTTGCCTCGGGCGACCGCAGGAAGCCGAACCCGTCCTGCAGCACCTCCAGAACGCCCGTTCCGACGATTTCGATCTCCCGATCGGCGAGCTCCTTGAGGATGGCGAACAACATGTCCTGCTTGCGCATCGACGAGGCGTTCTCGACCTCGAGCTCCTCGGCCATTGCCAGAAGATCGGTCGGCGCCTTCGCCTTGAGTTCGGAGAGTCTCTGTATGATCATGTACTGGTCCAGGGAAGTTCTCGATCGGGCGCGGCATGCCCCGGAGAACACCGGTTCAGGAAGGGAAGCCGCGCACCAAGCGCATCCGGAAGCGGCGGAGGATGCCGCTCGGATCAGCGGCAGGGGTGCCGCAAGCCGGCTCTAGATACCGGCACCCGGCCCCCTCTGTCAATTTCGGATTCGCATCTCGCAGCGCGTTCAGCAGCCTAGAACGGCCGGACAATCACCATCACCACAATGCCGATCATCAGGATCGTCGGCACTTCATTGGCGATCCGGTAGAATCGCCCGCTGCGCATGTTGCGGTCCTCGGCAAAGGCCTTCCACCAGCGGACCAGCAGATGATGATAGGCCGTCATCCCGAGCACCAGGGTGGCCTTCGCGTGGACCCAGCCTGCCGACCAGTCGATGATCCCCGGCGTGACCATCAGCGCCAGACCGAAGGTCCAGGTCGCGACAGACGCCGGATTCATGATGACTTTCAGCAGCTTGCGCTCCATCAGCTTCAGCGTTTCGGAGAGCTCGCCCGGTGCGCAGGCCCGCTCCGCGTGATAGACGAAGAGGCGCGGCAGGTAGAAAAGCCCGGCCATCCAGGCGATGACCGAGATCACGTGCAATGCCTTGGTCCAGGGATAGAGCGTCAGCAGGACATCCGATACAACGCCCATCGCGCTATCCCCGCACGGCCTTCAGCAGGCATTCGACATGGCCGGGCTCCGCGTCCGGCATCAGACCGTGCCCGAGATTGAACACATAGGGCAGGCCCCGCATGCCCGCGACCATCTGCCTCGCCGTGTCAGCCAGCAATGGACCGCCGGTCACGAGAAGCATCGGGTCGAGATTTCCCTGCAGCGCGACCTTCCCCGCGGGCCCGGCCGGCAGGACCTGTCGCGCCCAGTCAAGTGCTACACCGGTATCCAGGGCGATCGCATCCACCCCGGACTCCGAGACGAAATCCCGGTACTTTGCCCCGGCTCCACGCGGAAATCCGATCACGGGGATGCCCGGGTGCCGTTCCTTGAGCGCCGCGACAATGCGCTTGGCCGGCGCCGTGACGAACCGCGCGAACATTTCGGGCGCCAGTGATCCAGCCCAGGTGTCGAACAGCTTCACCGCCTCGGCCCCCGCGGCGATCTGCCGGCTGAGATAATGGGTTGTAGCATCGGTCAGCAGATCCACGAGCCCGGCGAACCCTTCCAGATCCCGGTACATCCACTCGCGCGCGGGTGCCTGGTCTGGTGTTCCGCGGCCGGCAACCATGTAGCTTGCCACTGTCCACGGCGCCCCGGCAAAACCGATGAGCGCCACGTCGCACGGCAGCGAGGCGGTGAGTCGCCGCACCGTCTCGTAGACCGGAGCCAGCGTCTCGTCGATCTCAGCCACCGGTTTCAGCCGCCCGAGCGCCTGCCGGCTTGTCACCGGATCCAGCTGTGGCCCCTCGCCCTCGACGAACGCGAGATCCTGGCCAAGCGCCTTGGGAACCAGAAGGATGTCCGCGAACAGGATCGCCGCGTCGAATCCGAACCTCCGGATCGGCTGCAGGGTTACCTCCTCGGCCAGCTCCGGGGTGAAACAGAGGTCCAGGAAGCTTCCTGCCTTCTCGCGCGTCGCACGGTACTCGGGCAGGTACCGGCCCGCCTGGCGCATGAGCCAGACAGGGGGCACTTCCAGGCTCTCGCCCGACAGAACCCGGAGCAAGCGTTTCGCCATGCGCGCGCGTCCCTTCCTTATCAATCTGGAAGATAAAGAGAGGTTGTTGAGGTTGATGTACCGTGAGTCACGGGGATTACCGCGTTGCCACAAGGATTCACAGAGTTATCCCGTCGCAGGCGGCAATATCTCGGTCAGGCCGCCATATGGCGGGAAGCGCAAGGGACATCGTGCCGGCGGAAGCGCCGCGGCACGGCCATTCAAGGCTTTCGCACGGTTGGCGAGCGATCGCCCCGCATCGCCGGCGGGCGCTGTGATCGTCGATGCGCCGGCCGTTCTCCCGTGGCCCGGAGATGATATCCACACAGTGGGCGCAATGTCGTTCCGCTTGGTGCACAGCGTCGCAGATCTGCCGTCCGGAACATCACGGGCCAGGCAGCCGGCGGATCACCGTAGGCATCCCATTCCCGTCTGCCCTCCGCCCACAGGGTTGTCCCGGAGATTCTCCGCTACCGTGCCTCAGGCCAACCGCAGTCCATGGTGATGTCGGACTCCCGCTTTGACCATCACACGGACCTCGACTATGCGATCCGGCATGGTGGACGCGAGCCCGATATCGGGCCAGTGTTGCCGGGAATACAGGCGCCGGAGCGAATGGTTGACCGGCGTCCGCGCGGGCCGCAACCGGTGCCAGGATGATGCCGCATGATCGTCGCTGGGGATGACCCCGCCCGGCCACTGATTCTCGCCAGCACCTCGGCGACACGGGCGGCCATGCTCATGGCAGCGGGGGTCGCGGTCGAGGTCCGGCCGGCGCGTGTCGACGAGGCAACGGTGAAGGCAGCGCTGCTGGCCGCGGGCGCACCCGCCCGCGATATCGCGGACAAGCTTGCCGAGCTCAAGGCCCTGCGTGTCTCCGCACGGCATCCGGGCCGCCTCGTGCTGGGTGCCGATCAGGTGCTCGTCCAGGACGGGCGCCTCTATGACAAGCCCCGGGACCGCGCGGAGGCCCGCGCACAGCTTGCGGCGCTCAGGGGCCGTACGCATCAGCTCATGTCGGCCGGTGTGGTCGCGCTGGACGGCGGCCCCGTCTGGCGCCACGTCGGCGTCGCGCGTCTGACCATGCGGCCTTTCACCGACCGGTTTCTCGACCGCTACCTTGACCATATCGGCGATATGGTCCTGGGCTCGGTCGGCTGCTATCAGATCGAGGGGCCGGGCGCGCAGCTCTTCTCTCGTGTCGAGGGCGACCAGTTCACGGTGCTCGGGCTCCCGCTGCTGGAACTGCTCGGGTTCCTTCGTGCAAGAGGGGTGCTTGGAGAGTGACAACCGTCCCGTCCGCTGCCGAGGCCGACGAACGCGAGTCTCTCGCGGGCGTCATGGGCTGGCCCGTCAGGCACTCGCGTTCGCCCTGGCTGTTCGCGCACTGGTTTGCCGCGCACGGCATCCGCGGCAGCTATGTCCGCTTCGCGGTGCGCCCGGAACACTTCGCCGAAGTCTACCGCGCCCTGCCGAAGGCCGGGATCCGGGGCGTCAACGTCACCCTGCCGCACAAGCTTCCGGCGCTCGATCTCGCCGACGAGGCGAGCGAGGCCGCCCGGGCGATCGGAGCCGCGAACACAATCTCCTTTCGAGCCGATGGCCTGATCTGCGCCGACAACACCGATGGTTTCGGGTTTATCGAGAATCTCTACGCGAATGCGCCGGCCTGGCGGCCGGCCGCGGGCCCGGCGCTCGTGCTCGGGGCCGGCGGGGCGGCGCGCGCAGTCCTGCACGCCCTCCTCGCGGCGGGAGCCCCCGAGATCCGCCTCGCCAACCGCACCCGGGGCAGGGCCGAGGAGCTGGCGGCCCGGTTCGGGCCGAAGGTCCGCCCGCTGGACTGGCAGGACCGCTCGGCCGCGACCGCCGGAGCGGCGACGGTCGTCAACACCACGAGCCTCGGCATGACCGGCAAGCCGCCGCTGGAGATCGCGCTCGACGATGCGCCCGCCACCGCGCTGGTCACCGATATCGTCTATGCGCCGCTTGAGACGCCGCTGCTCGCGCAGGCGCGCGCCCGCGGGCTTGCCATCGTCGACGGGCTCGGCATGTTGCTGCATCAGGCCAGGCCCGGATTCCGCAGTTGGTTCGGCACCGATCCGGAGGTCACCCCCGATCTCCGGCGTGCGGTGCTGGAGGCACCGGCGTGATCGTCGTTGGCCTCACCGGCTCGATCGGCATGGGCAAGTCGACGGCTCTCGCCGCCTTCGCCGCACTCGGCGTGCCGGTCTGGAGCGCAGACGAGGCGGTGCACCGGCTCTATGCGGCCGGCGACGCCGGAGCACGGGCGGTCGCGCGGCTCGCGCCGGCAGCGGTGGGCCCCGATGGCGTCGACCGCGAAACGCTTCGCGCCGCGATCCTGTCCGATCCGCTGCTTCTCAGGCGAATCGAGGCGGCTGTGCATCCGCTGGTCGCGGCGGACCGCAACGCCTTTCTGGACCGGGCCCGGGCGGCCGGCGCCAGCGTCGCGGTCTGCGAGATCCCGCTCCTGTTCGAGACCGGCCCCCACGACTGGATCGATCGCATCGTCGTGGTATCCGCACCCGCCGACGCACAGCGGGCGCGGGTGCTGGAACGGCCCGGCATGACAGCAGAGGCCTTCGAAGCCATGCTGGCCCGCCAGGTCCCGGATTCGGAGAAGCGAGCGCTGGCCGATTTCGTCGTGGACACGGGCGGCAGCAGCGACGCGGCGCGCGACCGGATTGCAGACATCCTGACCGCGCTCACGGCCCCCGGGGAGGGAGACTGACCGCCATGCGCGAGATCGTGATGGATACCGAGACGACGGGCCTCGATCCGGACGACGGCCACCGCATCGCCGAGATCGGCGCCATCGAGCTTCTGAACCTCTTGCCGACCGGGCGCACCTATCACCAGTACATCAACCCCGAGCGCCCGATGCCGAAGGAAGCCGAGCAGGTGCACGGGCTGAACGATGCTTTCCTCGCCGACAAGCCGCCATTCGCGCGCATCGCCCCCGCCTTCCTCGAATTCATCGGCGACGCGAGGCTCGTCATCCACAATGCGAGCTTCGACATGGGTATGCTGAACGCCGAGCTCCTGCGGCTTGGCCGGCCGCGCCTGCCGATGTCGCGCGCGGTCGACACGCTCGAGATCGCGCGCCGGCGTTTCCCCGGGGCGCAGGCATCGCTCGATGCGCTGTGCCGCAGGTTCGGGATCGACAATTCCGGCCGGGAGAAGCACGGGGCACTGCTGGACTCGGAGCTTCTCGCGGAAGTCTATCTTGAACTGATGGGCGGCCGCCAGCAGGGCCTCGCATTCGATCAGGCAGGATCCGCCGGAGCCCCGGGGCAGCCGTCGATGTCCGGCGGTGAGCATCGCGCCCGGCCGCGCCCCCGGAATCTCGCCCCCCGGATCACCGAGGCCGAGCTCAGCGCCCATGAGGCATCGGTCGCCGAGATCGGCGACCATGCGCTCTGGCTCAAGTGGCGGCGCTAGACGTTTCGCCCGGGCCACCGGGCATGTCGGGCGGCCGGGTGTGCGGCCGTAGCCCTTGCACCGAGGCGCGCGCCGCAGGCGCAAGCGTTCACGCCCGCGCCGCCTCGCCGGAATCCGACAATGGACGCGGCAGGCGGCGGACCATCTCCTTCGGACAGGCCTGCCAGAACCGCGCCACTTCCTCGGACCAGTGACGGAGGAGCTCCGTCGCCTGCGGGCTGCCGGTCTGGGCGGCGTGCTCGCGCACGAGATCGAGCAGCTCCTCCTCCCAGAATGCGGCCTCGATCCGGCCCAGCACCAGCGTGTCCCAGTTCGCCTTGGCCGGCAGGCGCTGCTGCGGGTCGTAGACATAGGCCATGCCCCCGGTCATGCCGGCGCCGAAATTGTCGCCGACCGGCCCGAGGATCACCGCGACGCCGCCGGTCATGTATTCGCAGCCGTTCGAGCCGCAGCCCTCGATCACCACTCTGGCGCCCGAGTTCCTGACGGCGAAGCGCTCGCCGGCCTGGCCGTTGGCGAACAGCTTGCCCGCCGTCGCACCGTAGAGCGCCGTGTTGCCGATGATCGTGTTCTCATGCGGCACCAGCGGCGAGTTCAGCGGCGGGCGCAACGTGATGACACCCCCCGACAGTCCCTTGCCAACATAGTCGTTGGCATCCCCGAACACCTCCAGCTTCAGTCCCGGCGCAGCGAAGGCGCCCAGCGACTGGCCGCAGGAGCCGTCGAGCCTGACCGTCAGATGCCCCTCCTGCAGCGCATTGTGCATGCCGAAGCGCCGCACGATGTGGCTCGAGACCCGGGTGCCGATGGTCCGGAGCGTGTTCTGCACCGTGTAGTCGAGCTGCATCTTCTCGCCGTCCTTGAAGAACGGCCCGGCATCGGCGACGATCTGGGCGTCCAGCGTGTCCGGCACCGGGTTGCGCGGCCGCTTGCGGTCGTACCTGATCTCGTCGCCGTCATCGACGCGCACCAGCATCGGGTTCAGGTCGAGGTCGTCGAGATTCGTCGCACCGCGGCTGACCTGGGTCAGCATGTCGGCCCGGCCCAGGATCTCGTCGATCGAGCGCGCCCCCAGCGAGGCCAGGATCTCGCGCACCTCCTGCGCCAGCAGGCTGAACAGGTTCACCACCTTGTCCGCCGTGCCGGTGAACTTCTCGCGGAGCGCCGGATCCTGGGTGCAGACGCCGACCGGGCAGGTGTTCGACTGGCACTGGCGCACCATGATGCAGCCCATGGCGATCAGCGCCGCGGTGCCGACGCCGAATTCCTCGGCCCCCATCATCGCGGCGATCACGATATCGCGCCCGGTCCTGAGCCCGCCATCGGTGCGCAGCGTCACCCGCGAGCGCAGGTCGTTGAGCGAAAGCACCTGATGCGCCTCGGTCAGCCCCATCTCCCATGGCAGGCCGGCATATTTGATCGAGGTCTGCGGGCTCGCCCCGGTGCCGCCATTGTGGCCCGAGATCAGGATCACGTCGGCCTTCGCCTTGGCAACGCCCGCAGCGATGGTGCCGACGCCTGACTGCGCCACGAGCTTCACGCAGACCTTGGCGTCGGGGTTGATCTGCTTCAGGTCGTAGATCAGCTGGGCGAGGTCCTCGATCGAGTAGATGTCGTGGTGCGGCGGCGGCGAGATCAGCGTGACTCCGGGCGTCGAATGCCGGAGCCTCGCGATCATCTCGGTCACCTTGAAGCCCGGCAGCTGGCCGCCCTCGCCGGGCTTGGCGCCCTGGGCGATCTTGATCTCCAGCTCCTGGCACTGGTTCAGATACTCCGCAGTCACGCCAAAACGGCCCGAGGCCACCTGCTTGATCTTCGCCGAGGGATTGTCGCCGTTCGGCTCCGGAAAATAGTGCTTCGGATCCTCGCCGCCCTCGCCGGAATCCGACTTGGCGCCGATCCGGTTCATGGCCACGTTCAGCGCCTTGTGTGCTTCCGGGCTCAGCGCGCCGAGCGACATGCCCGGCGTGACGAAGCGCTTGCGGATCGAGGTGATCGACTCCACCTCGTCGAGCGGCACCGGGCGGGTTGCCGGCTTGAAGTCCAGGAGGTCGCGCAGGTGGATCGGCTTCTGCGACCGCATCGCCTCGGAATACCGCTTCCACAGCGCATAGCTCTTCTGGCTGACCGCCGCCTGCATGGCGTGGATCACCTCTGCCCCCCAGGCATGGGCCTCGCCGCTGCGCCGCGCCTTGTAGATGCCGCCAATCGGCAGCATCTCCGGCCCCGGTTCCCAGGCCCGGGCATGGATTGCGCGGAGCTTCGCCTCGATGCCGGCGACGCCGATGCCGGAGATGCGCGACGGCATGCCCGGGAAGAACTCGGCCACGAGTGCGCGGGAAAGCCCCACCGCCTCGAAGTTGCAGCCGCCCCGGTAGGACGAGACCACCGAGATGCCCATCTTCGACATGATCTTCAGCAGCCCGTCATTGACCGCCTTGCGGAAATTGGCGATCGCCTGCTCGGCGCCGAGCGGGTCCAGGAGCCCCCGCTCCACGCGGTCGAGGATCGAATCCTGCGCCAGATACGCATTGACCGTGGTTGCGCCGACACCGATCAGCACCGCATAGTAGTGCGGATCGATGCATTCGGCCGAGCGGACGTTCAGCGAGCAGAAGGTCCGGAGGCCCCTGCTCACCAGCCAGCTGTGCGCCGCCGAGGTGGCGAGGATCATCGGCATGGCGACGTTGCCTGCATCCGCGGTCTCGTCGGTCAGGATGATATGCCCGGCCCCGGCGCGCACCGCCTCCTCGGCGTCGGCGCGCACACGGTTCAGCGCCTGCCGCAGCGCGCCGTCGCCGCTTCCGGCGGGGAACACGCAGTGGATCACGCGGTGACTGTCGCCGAAGGCCTCGACCAGGCGACGGAACTGCCCGTTCGAGACCACCGGGCTCTCCAGCGTGATGATCTCGGTCTGGCTCGAATCCTGGTCCAGCACGTTCTTGAGGTTGCCGAACCGGGTCTTCAGGCTCATCACCCGGCTTTCGCGCAGGGAATCGATCGGCGGGTTCGTCACCTGGCTGAAGTTCTGCCGGAAGAAGTGGCTGAGCGGCCGGTAGAGGTCCGAGAGCACCGCGACCGGCGTGTCGTCGCCCATCGAGCCGACCGCCTCCTTGGCGTCCTCGGCCATCGGATGCAGGATGGTCTCGAGCTCCTCGACCGAATAGCCAGCGGCGATCTGGCGCCGGCGCAGATCGCCGCCCTTGAACATCCGCCGCTCGGGCTCGCCCTCGATGGCGTCCGAGATCTCGATGATCTTCGCGATCCATTCGGCATAGGGCTGCGCCGCGGCAAGCTCGTCCTTCAGCTCGGCATCATGCAGCAGCCGTCCCTCCTGCAGGTCGACCGCCAGCATCTGGCCGGGCCCGAGCCGCCCCTTCTCGCGGATCGTCGCCTCGTCGGTCGGCACCATGCCGACCTCGGATCCCGCGATCACCAGCCCGTCACCCGTGACCACATAACGCAGCGGCCTGAGCCCGTTGCGGTCCATGCCGGCGCAGACCCAGCGCCCGTCGGTCATCGCGAGGGCCGCCGGCCCGTCCCAGGGCTCCATCACGGCGTTGGAATAGGCGTACATCGCCCGCCAGGCGGCCGGCATCGACTCGTCGTTCGACCAGGCCTCCGGCACAAGCATGGTCTTGGCCATCGGCGCGTTCCGCCCTGCGCGCACCATAACCTCGAACACCGCGTCGAGCGCCGCCGAGTCCGACGAGCCCAGCGGGATGATCGGCTTGATCTCCTCGGCGAGCTCGCCGAGGAAGTTCGAGGCCATGCGGATCTCGTGGCTCCGCATCCAGTTCCGGTTGCCTTTCAGCGTGTTGATCTCGCCGTTATGCGCCAGCATCCGGAACGGCTGCGCCAGCCACCACTGCGGGAAGGTGTTGGTCGAGTAGCGCTGGTGGTAGATCGCGAAGGCCGAGACGAAGCGCTCGTCCTTCAGGTCGGGATAGAACTCGGCCACCTGCTCGGCCAGCATCATGCCCTTGTAGATGATCGACCGGCAGCTGAGCGAGCAGACGTAGAAGCCCTGGATCTGCGCCTGCGCCACGGCCTTCTCGATCCGGCGGCGGATCACGTAGAGCTCGCGCTCGAAGGTCTCCTCGTCGACGCCCTTGACGTTCGAGATCAGGATCTGCTCGATCGCGGGCCGCGTGGCATTGGCCTTCTCGCCGAGCACCGCGATGTTCACCGGCACCTGGCGCCAGCCATAGATGTAGTAGCCAAGCCGCAGCACCTCGGTCTCGACGATGGTGCGGCAGGTCTCCTGCGCGGCGAAGTTGGTGCGTGGCAGGAACACCTGGCCGACGGCGCAGATCGTGTTGTGGGGCTCGTGGCCGGTGCGCAGGATCTGGTCGCGGAAGAAGCCGAACGGGATCTGGACATGGATGCCTGCCCCGTCGCCGGTCTTGCCGTCGGCGTCGACCGCGCCCCGGTGCCAGACTGCCTTCAGCGCGGTGATGCCGTGCACGACCACCTCGCGCCGCGGCTCGCCGTCGATGGCGGCGACCAGCCCGACCCCGCAGGAGTCGCGCTCCTCCTCCGGCAGGTACATGCCGGTCTCCGCCAGCCGCGCGGCCTCCGCCTCACGCGCCTCGGCCCAGCCGGCGTCGATATTCCTGCGGCTCATCGGATCACTCCTCGCGGCTATTGCGCACGGCGCCCTCACGGGCACCGGGGCGGTAGAACGGGATCAGGAACGAGATGTTGGCGGCCATGAAGGCCAGGGCGCCGAGCAGAGCGATCGTGTCGCCGGCCCGCCAGGCCGAGACGATGAAGAGCGTGGCGCTCGCGACGAACAGCCACCAGCCCGCCAGAACGAAGCTGCGGTCACGGATGCGCATGCGTCAGTCTCCCCTCCCGGTGCAGGCCGGCGTCGGCCGTCCCGCGATGCACGCCGCCGCCGCGGTGATGCCCGGCCTTGTCCATGCGGCTAGCCCCGCGCCATCGCCTGCGCCGCGGTCAGCCGCGGCGCATCGTCGGCGAAGTCGTAGAAGTCCGGCTTGTCGTCGACCCAGATATGCGCCGCTATCTCCTGGCCGTGATCGCCGATCAGGCTGCCCGCCGACACCGCGACATCGAGCCCCGCCCCGGGCTTGCGCCAGAACAGGCTCGAGCCGCAGCGCGCGCAGAAGCCGCGCTCGCCATGGTCGGAGGACCGGAACCAGACCAGCCCGGCCGCCTCGGTCAGCGTGATGCCCCCCTGCATCCTCAGCGCGAAGAACGGCCCGCCGCCCCAGCGCCGGCACTGGCCGCAATGGCAGACGCTGATGCCCCGCCCCGGGACCGGGGTCCCGGTGAACCGCACCGCGCCGCAGAGGCATTGTCCCTGAATGCTCATCGCCCCACTCCGGCCCTACTCCGCTGCCATCCGCTCGATTCCGTCGAGCCGCCCGGCGATCGCGTTGGCCGCCTCGCGCCCGTCGCGGATCGCCCACACCACCAGCGAGGCGCCGCGCACGATGTCCCCCGCCGCAAAGACCCCGTCGAGCGAGGTCGCATGGGTCCGGAAATCCGCCTTCACCGTGCCCCATCGGGTGATCTCGAGCCCTTCGACTCCCCAGAGGCGGGGCAACTCCTCGGGCTCGAAGCCCAGCGCCTTGATGGCGAGGTCGCAGGGCTCGGTGTAATCCGATCCCGGTACCGGTTCGGGGGTCTGCCGCCCGGTGCTGTCCGGCGCGCCAAGGCGCATCTTCGCCGCCTTCACGCCGGTGACACGGGACTTGCCGGTGAAGCCCCTCGGCGCGGTCAGCCAGACGAACTCGACCCCCTCCTCCTCGGCATTCGCGACCTCGCGCTGCGAACCCGGCATGTTCTCGCGGTCGCGCCGGTAGAGGCACCTGACCGATACGGCGCCCTGCCGGACCGCGGTCCGCACGCAGTCCATCGCCGTGTCGCCGCCGCCGATCACGACCACCCGCTTGCCCTCGGCATTGAGCTCGCCCGAGTCGAAGTCGGGCACCGGGTCGCCGAAGCCCTTCCGGTTCGAGGCGGTCAGGTAGTCGATCGCCTGCACGATGCCGGAAAGTCCCGATCCGGGCCCGCCGGTGTCGCGGCTGCGGTAGACCCCGGTCGCGATCAGGACCGCCTCGTGCCTTTCGCGGATGTCGGCAAAGGAGATGTCGACGCCCACATTGCACGCGCGCACGAAGACGACGCCGGCGTCCTCGAGCTGCGCGTTCCGGCGCATCACCACCGGCTTCTCGAGCTTGAACCCCGGGATGCCATAGGTCATCAGCCCGCCCGGGCGGTCGTGGCGGTCATAGACCGTCACCCGGAAGCCCATGCGCCGCAGCCGGTCGGCCGCCGCCAGCCCCGCCGGCCCGGCGCCGATGATGCCGACCGATTCCGGCCGCTCGGCCGCCGGCCGGACCGGTTCGACCCAGCCCTCCTCCCAGGCGGTGTCGGTGATGTACTTCTCGACCGCGCCGATGGTGACCGTGCCGTGGCCCGACTGCTCGATCACGCAGTTGCCCTCGCAGAGCCGGTCCTGCGGGCAGATGCGGCCGCAGATCTCGGGGAAGGTGTTGGTCGCCTGGCTCAGTTCGTAGGCCTCGCGCAGCCGCCCCTCGGCAGTCAGCTTCAGCCAGTCGGGGATGTTGTTGTGCAGCGGGCAGTGGTTCTGGCAGAACGGCACCCCGCATTGCGAGCAGCGCGCCGCCTGCTCGGCGGCCTTCTCGCGCGCATACTCGCGGTAGATCTCGCCGAAATCATGCGCGCGCTCCGTGGCGGCGCGCTTCTCCGGCATCTCGCGGCCGAGCGCAACGAACTTGAGCATCCTCTGGGCCATCGTGGCGTCGTCCATCCGGGGTTTGGGGCGCGGCCAGGGCGTGACACGCGCCGGAATGCGTCACGTTCCCCTCGGTAACGGAATCGCAACCGAAAATAAAGTCAATAACACTGTCCGTTTTTCAACTTTTCCGGGGCAAGAATGCTGCCCCGAGCAGGCCAAGCCCAGATTTTATGTCAGTAACCATTACTCATTTGGCCCCACAATCCTAGGGAAGGGTTGCAAAAGCCCCGCATCCCGGTAGAAGGGCACGACCTGCTGCACCGGATCCCCGAGCATGAGCTTTTTCGACACCGCGGCGCTGGCGACGATCCAGGGCATCACCGAGTTCCTGCCGATCTCGTCCTCCGGGCATCTCATCCTCTGGCCGCTGCTGACCGGGCGCGCCGACCAGGGCCTGACCATGGACATCGCGGTGCATATGGGCACGCTGGCGGCGGTCTGCATCTATTTCCGGCGCGACACGGGCCTTCTGGTCGCCGGCCTTGCCGACGTGCTCCGGGGCCGGTGGCACAGCGACGCGGCGCGGCTCTTCCGGCTGGTCGCGCTGGCGACGCTGCCGGCCATCGCGGCGGGCCTCGTGCTGAAGATGAGCGGTGCGATCGATGCGCTCAGGGCGGTCGAGGTGATCGGCTGGGCGACGATCCTCGGCGGGCTGCTGCTCTGGTATGCCGACCGCGCCGGCGCGCAGTCCCGCGGCGGTGGCGACTGGCGGCTTGCCGACGCGGTGGCGATGGGACTGATGCAGGCGCTGGCGCTCATGCCGGGTGTCAGCCGGTCGGGCATCACAATGACGGCTGCGCGCTGGCTCGGCTTCGAACGGGCCGAGGCGGCGCGGCTCTCGCTCCTGATGGCGATCCCGATCACGCTCGCGGCCGGCGTACTCGAGACCGGGGATCTTCTGCGTTCCGGCGATTTCCGGGCCAGTGGCGACCTCGTGCTCGGCGTCATCCTGTCGTTCCTCGCCGCCATGGCGGCCCTGACCGTCATGATGCGGATGTTCCGCCGCGACTGGACCATGCTGCCCTTCGTGCTCTACCGGCTCGCGCTCGGCGCCGGGTTGCTTGTCGTCGCCTACGCATGACAGTCTGGCGCCACGCGCCGCCCGGACACCGCGCGGAGGGCAGCCGCAAAGGAGCGCGATGGAGACGAGGCCCGGCACCTGGCATGCACAGGCTGCAAGCGCAGCCCTCACCGCCTTCGGCACTCCGCCCGAGGGCCTGACCGAGGCCGAGGCGGCGGCCCGCCTCGCCGCGCACGGCCCGAACCGGCTGCCGCAGCCACCCCGGCGCCCCGGCTGGCTCAGGTTCCTCTCACACTTCCACAACGTTCTGATCTATGTGCTGCTCGCCGCCGCGGCGATCACCGCGGCGCTCGACCATCTGACCGACAGCCTGGTCATCCTCGCCGTGGTCGTCATCAACGCGGTGATCGGCTTCATCCAGGAAGGCAAGGCCGAGCAGGCGATGGATGCCATCCGGCGGATGCTGGCCCTCCGCGCCACCGTGATCCGCGGCGGCCAGCGTCGGCAGGTCGCGGGCGAGTCGCTCGTTCCCGGCGACGTGGTCCTGATCGAGGCGGGCGACAAGGTTCCCGCCGACCTCCGGCTGTGCCAGACCTTCGGCCTTCGCGTGCAGGAGGCGATCCTGACCGGCGAGTCGGTCCCGGTGGACAAGGAAATCGGTCTGGTCGCAGCCGATGCGCCACTTGGCGACCGGGTCGGCATGGCGTTCAGCGGCACGCTGGCCATCAGCGGCACCGGGCGCGGGGTCGTAGTCGCGACCGGCAGCGACACCGAGATCGGCCGCGTGAGCGGCATGATCGCGCGCGTCGAGACGCTGGTCACGCCGCTTGTGCGCCAGATGGATGCGTTCGCCTGGTGGCTGACGATCCTGATCCTTCTGGTTGCCGCCGTTCTGCTCGCCTTCGGCTACTTCGTCGCGCATTTCCCCTTCGCCGACATCTTCATGGCGGTGGTCGGACTTTCCGTCGCCGCCATCCCCGAGGGCCTGCCCGCGGTCCTGACCATCACCCTTGCCGTCGGAGTCCAGGCAATGGCCCGCCGCAACGCCATTGTCAGGCGACTTCCCGCGATCGAGGCGCTGGGATCGGTTTCCGTGATCTGCACCGACAAGACCGGGACGCTCACGCAGAACGAGATGGCGGTGGTCGCGGCGGTGACCGGTATGGCAGCATTTGCGATCGAGGCGAACGGATACGCGCCGCATGGCGCGATCCGTCGTGGCGACGATATCATTGACCCGCGCGACGCGCCGGATCTCCGGGAACTCGCCCAGGTCGCCGCCCTCTGCAACGATGCAGTCCTGTGCAGATCCGGGGAAGGCGAATGGATCGTCGAGGGCGATCCGATGGAAGGCGCACTCCTGGCGCTGGCCGGCAAGATCTGCTTCGAGAACCCCGCCCGGATGGCCGCATTCAGGCGCACCGACGTGATCCCGTTCGACGCGCAGCACCGCTTCATGGCCTGCCTGCACCATGATCACCAAGGCAGCGCGCTGATCACCGTGAAGGGTGCCCCGGAACGGGTCGTCGCGATGTGTTCCCGGCAGCGCACCGGATCGGACGGCACTGCGCCGCTCGACCCCGACTTCTGGCACCGCAGGGCCGAGGAGATCGCCGCGCATGGCCAGCGGGTGCTCGCCCTTGCCGCGCGGCCGGTGAGCCCGGAACACATGGTTCTGGAATTCTCCGATCTCGAGGGGGCGCTGGTGCTGATCGGGCTCGTCGGGCTGATCGATCCGCCGCGCCCCGAAGCCATCGACGCAGTCGCCGAGTGCCACACCGCAGGCATCCGCGTGAAGATGATCACGGGCGATCATGCCGGCACAGCGACCGCCATCGGCCGGCTGATCGGGCTCAGCAATTGCGATGCCGTGCTCACCGGCGCTGAGATCGACGACATGGAAGACACCACGCTCGCCGCCGCCGTGCTCGCGACCGACATCTTCGCCCGCACCAGCCCGGAGCACAAGCTGCGCCTGGTTATGGCACTGCAGTCCCGCGGTCTGGCCGTGGCGATGACAGGCGACGGCGTCAACGACGCACCCGCCCTCAAGCGGGCGGACGCCGGCATCGCGATGGGCCGAAAGGGCAGCGAAGCGGCAAAGGAGGCATCAGACCTTGTGCTCGCCGACGACAACTTCGCGACAATCGTGGCTGCCGTCCGCGAGGGACGGACGGTCTACGACAACATCAAGAAGGTGATCACCCTGACGCTCCCGACCAGCGCGGGCGAGGCGATGACGATCGTTGTCGCACTTCTGCTGAGCATGACGTTGCCGATCACGGCGGTTCAGATTCTCTGGGTTAACCTGGTGACCGCGGTAACGCTGGGCGTTGCGCTGGCATTCGAGCCGACCGAGCCAGGCACCATGCAGCGGCCGCCTCGTCCCCAGAGCGCATCCCTGCTGACCGGCGAACTCGGTTGGCACATCGTGCTGGTCTCGGCGTTGTTCGTCTGCGGCGTGTTCGGCATCTTTGCCTATGCGGTCGATCGCGGGTACCCGCTGGACCTGGCGCGGACCATGGCGCTCAACACCCTCGTGGTGATGGAGATCTTCCACCTCTTCTTCGTCCGCAACATCTACGGGACGTCGCTTACCTGGAAGGCGGTGCGGGGCACGTCCGTCGTCTGGCTGACGGTGATCGCCGTGACCGCCGCGCAGTTCGCGGTGACCTATCTGCCGCCCGCGCAGGCGGTCTTCGCGACCGCGTCAGTGCCGTTACGTGACGGAGTCCTGATCGTCTCCGTCGGCGTGCTCCTGTTCGCGATTCTCGAGATCGAGAAACAGCTTCGCCTGGCATTCGGCCGGGGGCCGGCGATGAAGTGATAGCGGCTCAGGTGGTGCTTGCCGCGATGCCACCGACGCGCCGGGCGGTCGGTGCCGCGCCCGCCGCCATCCGGCCCGTCAGGCGGCGCCGCCGTTCTCGGTCAGCTGGGTGTACTGACCGCGCGGGCGATAGGCGTAGAGATAGCTTTCGATCAGCCCTTCGGGGGCCGAGGGCGCGATGCCGAGATCGGCCAGTCCCCGCGCCCCCGGCGCCACCACGTTGTCGTGCCGCAGCAAGCGCACCTGATCGACCGTCAGCAGCGGCTTAGGCAGCAGCTGCAGGAACCAGGCCTGGATGGTCGCGAGCAAGTACGGGATGTTCACCACCAGCCGGCGCCGCCGTGTGACCTTCAGCATCAGCCCGACCGCCTCGCGCAGCGTGTAGATCCTGGGGCCGCCCAGCTCGTAGACCCCTGGCCGCGCCTCGCCGCAGGCCGCCTTCGCTGCCGCCTCGGCCACGTCCTCGACCCAGACCGGCTGGAACCGCGTCTGCGCGCCCACGAGCGGCAGCACCAGCGGGATCAGCCGCGCCATGCCGGCGAAGCGGTTGAAGAAGCCGTCATCCGGCCCGAACACCACCGAGGGACGCAGGATCACCGCCTGCGGAAACGCCGCCCGCACCGCGGCCTCGCCCGCGGCCTTGGTCCGCGCATAGGCCGAGCGGCTGTCGGGATCGGCGCCGATCGCCGAGATGTGCACCAGGTTCCGCACCCCCTCCTCGGCGGCAATGCGCGCGACGCGGCCCGCCCCATCGGCCTGGCAGGCCGCGAAGGTGTTGCGGCCCCACTCCGCCAGGACGCCGACGCAGTTGACCACCGCGTCCGCGCCACGGATCACCGCGCGCGTCGAGACCTCGTCGCGGATATTGCACTGCACGGGCTCGACCTGGCCGACTGCGCCGTAGGGTCTCACGAACATCGCCTCGTTCGGGCGGCGCACCGCCACCCGCACCCGCCAGCCCCGCCGCGCCATGCGCTGGGCGATGTGCCGGCCGACGAAGCCGGAGCCGCCGATGATGGTGACGAGGGGGGAGTGCTCGGTCATGGCAGCTTCTCCTGGGGCCGTTCGAAGGATGGCACCGGTTTAGGGCGCAGGACGGGCGCGGGCAAGCGGACAAACCGCCGCCCGGCGCCGCCGAGAGGCGAGGGCGCCGCGCTCAGTGATAGCCGGTGCCGAGAACGTAGCCGCGCATCTCCTCGACCTGCAGCCCGGCCTCCTCGAGCCGCTGCTCCAGCAGCATGCGCTGGCTCACCAGGCCCTGCAGCACGCCGTCGGCCAGCACCGGCAGGTGCCGGACGCCGCGCTCGCCCATCAGCCGGAGCGCATCGCCGATGCTGTCCTCGGGCCGGCAGGCACGGAATTGCGTCGTCATCACCAGCCGCACGGGCAGGTCCGGCGCACGCGCGCCGTGTTCGGCAACCGCCCGGTTGATGTCGATCACCGAGACGACGCCGAGCAAGCGCCGGCGGGCATCGCAGACCAGCGCCAGACCCCGTTTCTTCTGGGCGAGCGACCGCGCCGTCACGCCGATGCTCTCGTCCGGGCCGACGACCACCGGCTCGACCCCCTTTGCCTTCAGCAGTTGTGCGATGTTCATGGCTGCCTCCCCGCCTTCCGCCGGCATCCCGCCGGGGCCGAACGATCCCGGCCGGGTGCAGTCCCACCCCTGATATGGGAAATGTGGCCGGCGCGCGGAAGGCCCGGCACCCGCGCCGCCGCGCCGATGCGGCACCTTGGCGCACTCGCGCGGATGCCGCAGCGCGCACACGCCGACAAGCCGGCCGCGAGAGCCTGAACCGCCGGTCATGGCAGCGGGCAGGGGCTGGCCCGATGCCGTGTTACCGCCTCACGCGCACAAGGCTGGGGCAGGTCCGGGTGACCGGAGGAGCGCGGGCGACAGCCCCATGCTGCCCGGATCAGTTGCCGCTCTGCCCGGTGCCGTGGCCAGCCTGGCCATGCCCCGCATGGCTGTGATCCGTGGTCATGCCGCCGGCTTCGCCGTCTGCCGGCTTCTCGACCAAAACGTCCACCCGCACCTCGCCCGCCGCCTCGAACCGGAGGACCATCGGGAAGCTCTCGCCCGGCTTGAACTGGTGTGTGGCGCCGAACAGCATGATATGAAGCCCGCCGGGCTCGAGCACGACCGTGTCGTGCGGCGAAATCTCGATCGCCGTCACGTGCTCCATCGTCATGACCGTTCCCTGCATCTTCGACTCGTGCAGCTCCACCGCCTCGAACCCGGGTGCGGTGGCCGCGAGAAGCCGATCGGGCGCATCACCGTCATTGGCGATGGTGACATACGCCGCCATTGGCCGGTCGGGCAGGTTCGGTCGGGCGGTCGGGTGGATGATCAACAGGCTGCCGACCGCGAATTCATGCGCCGGCGCCGAGCTGGCGGGCAGTGTCGCGGCGATCGCGAGCATCGTGACGCCGAGGAACGCAGACCTCTTCATTTGCATCTCCAAACTGGTCCCGGGACGGATTTCCTGCGCTGCAGGGTCAGAGACTATCCACCGGCCGCCCGGGTCGAGACAACCGGGTGCGACGATGCCACGCAGCACCGGCGGAGAGCGGCGCGACCCGCCCGCCCTGCGGCCGTTGACATCCCCTGCCGCCGTCGCTAGATCAGCCCACGCGCCGCAAGGCGAGCGGTTCCGGGCCCAGGTGGCGGAATTGGTAGACGCGCTAGCTTCAGGTGCTAGTGACCGAAAGGTCGTGGAAGTTCGAGTCTTCTCCTGGGCACCACTCCCTCCCGACGCACAGGACCGGCGCGGGAGGACGGGACACCGATGACGATCACCCTCCATCAAGGCGACCTCCCGGCAGGTCTTTGCTTCGGCGACGTGGTCGCGGTCGACACCGAGACGATGGGGCTCAACCCCCACCGCGACCGGCTCTGCCTCGTTCAGCTCTCCGCCGGCGACGGGAATGTCCATCTGGTGCAGATCGCCAGGGGACAGAAGCGGGCGCCGCATCTGCAGAGGCTCCTGCGCGACCGCAAGGTGCTCAAGCTCTTCCACTACGGCCGCTTCGACATCGCCGTGCTCGCACACGCCCTCGGCGCGGTGGCGCGTCCGGTCTGGTGCACCAAGATCGCCTCCAGGCTCTGCCGCACCTCGACCGACCGGCACGGGCTGAAGAACCTTTGTCAGGAGCTTCTGGGCGTCGACCTTTCCAAGCAGCAGCAGTCGTCCGACTGGGGCGCCGGGACGCTGAGCGAGGCGCAGCTGGAATATGCCGCGGCGGACGTTCTATACCTGCACAGACTGAAGGCCGAGCTCGAGGCCCGGCTCGAGCGCGAGGGGCGCACCGCGCTGGCGGAGGCTTGCTTCCGCTTCCTGCCGGAGCGTGCGCAGCTCGACCTGCTTGGCTGGGTCGAGCCCGACATCTTCGACCACTGACCCCGGCCGGCCGCGCGGCTCGGGGTCGCGACATGGAGACTGCCGTGGCGATCGCCGCCGAGACCGGGTCCCCCGAAGACCGCGTCATCGCCACCGGGCGGCGCGTGCTGGCGACCGAGGCCGCTGCGCTGGCGCTTTTCGCCGAGACGCTGGGCGGCCAGTTCTCGCAGGCCGTGGATCTGATGCTCTCGGCCCGCGGCCGGGTCATCGTCTCGGGCATGGGCAAGTCCGGTCATGTCGCGCGCAAGATCGCATCGACCATGGCCTCGACCGGCACCCCGGCGCAGTTCGTGCACCCGGCCGAGGCCAGCCATGGCGATCTCGGCATGATCACCGACAACGACGTGGTGCTGCTGCTCTCGAACTCGGGCGAGACCCGCGAGCTCGCCGACCTGATCGCCTATACGCGGCGTTTTCGCATTCCACTGATCGGCGTGGCCAGCCGGCCGGGCTCGTCGCTGCTGCGGAATGCCGATCTCGCGCTGGTCCTGCCACAGGCGCCGGAGGCCTGCTCGGTCGGACTCGCGCCGACCACGTCGACAACGCTGACCATCGCGCTGGGCGACGCGCTCGCCGTCGCCCTGATGGAGCGCCGCCAGTTCACGCCCGAGCGCTTCGCCGAGTTCCACCCCGGCGGCAGCCTGGGGGCACGGCTGGTCCGCGTCGCCGACCTGATGGCGACCGGCGACAGGGTGCCGCTGGTGTCGGACGACACACCGATGGCCGAGGCGCTGCTGGTGATGACCCGGAAGGGCTTCGGTGTCGCCGGTGTGACCGATTCCCTCGGCCGGCTGACCGGAATCATCACCGATGGCGACCTGCGCCGGCACATGGACGGGCTGCTCGGCCACACCGCCCGCGAGGTCGCCACGGCCAACCCACGCACGATCCGCCCGGACCGGCTGGCGCAGGAGGCCCTCGGCGTGATGAATACGCACAAGATCACCTGCCTGTTTGTAACCGGCGGAGGCGCCCCGGCCGCCCCGGTCGGGCTGATTCACCTGCATGACTGTCTGCGCGCGGGCGTCGACGGTGCCTGAAGCGGCCGGAGGCTGATCGTTGCGCGGCGCCTTTCGCCAGAAGCCGGGGGGAGCGGGGCGCGTGCAGCGGCGGGTGGCGGGCTATTCGCGCCTGGTTGCGTGGATGAAGGTCCTGCTCCCGATCGCGTCCATCGGGCTGGTGGCGCTGCCGTTCCTGTCGATCCGCGACAACGGCGATCTCACCGGGCTGTTCTCGCCCGAGGAACTCGCGACGCTCGGCGCCGGCCTGCGGCTCGACAATCCGCGCTTCGCAGGCGTGACCAGCAGGGACGAGCCCTTTGCGCTGCGCGCAGACTGGGCGCTTCCGGACAGCGCGGTACCGACCTACATCGATCTCGAGCGCCCGAGCGGCGAGATCCGGCTGAGCGACGGGCGGACCGTGTCGGCCAAGGCGGCCACGGCGCGGCTGAACCGGGTGGGCAAGACCCTGGTGCTTGATGGCGGTGTGGTTCTCGACACCTCGGACGGCTATCATGTCGAGACCGCGCGGGTCGAGATCGACATCGACGCCGGAACCGCCATCGCCCCCGGCCCCATCACCGGGACCGGCCCGCGCGGCGAGATTGAGGCCGGCAGTATGCGCGCCAGCGGAAAGCCGGGCGGCGAAGAGGGCAGCCAAGATGGCGCCCAGGAGGACGGCAACCGGCAGATTTGGTTTGAAAACAGGGTCCGGCTGGTGTTCATTCCGCCGAGGGATGGCGAGTGAGCGCGGTGTGGCCTGTGTGCCGCAGGGAGGATGGGAAGGTGGTCCTGGTGGCCAGACCAACGCGGCCTGTCGCGATCATCGCCGCCATCGCCCTGCTCACCGCGTTCCCGGCCGGCGCGCAGGTCAAGGGTCCCTTCGGCGGTTTCAAGCACGATTCGAAGGCTCCGATCGAGATCACCTCGGACAGCCTCGAGGTGCGGCAGGCTGAACAGCTCGCGGTCTTCTCCGGTGCGGTGGTCGCGGGCCAGGGCACGCTCCGGCTGACCGCCGACACGGTCACCGTGACCTATGGCGCGAGCGGCGCCGATGCCGGCACCGGCGCGATCCGGAAGATGCGCGCGGACGGCAATGTCTTTCTCTCGAACGGCTCGGAGACCGCGCAGGGGGCATGGGCCGAGTACGATGTGGCGGGCGGACAGATGCGCATGGGTGGCAAGGTGGTGCTGACCCAGGGCGGCAATGCCATCTCGGGCGAGGCCCTCACGATCGACCTCAATGCCGGCACAGGAAGGATCGAGGGTGGCACCGGTACCCGGGTGCAGAGCGTTTTCGCCCCGTCCTCGGGAAACTGACGGTCAGGCATTGGAGCAGGCATTCGAATCCCCGCCCGCCGCATCGCGCAGCCGCGAGGGGCTCGTTGTGACGGGGCTCGGCAAGAGCTATCGCCGCCGGCCGGTCGTCAGGGACGTGTCGCTGGACCTGCACAGGGGCGAGGCGGTCGGCCTCCTCGGCCCCAACGGCGCCGGCAAGACCACCTGCTTCTACATGATCATCGGTCTGGTGCCCGCCGACAGCGGCACCATCCTGATCGACGGCATCGACCTGACGCCGCTGCCGATGTACCGGCGTGCGCGGCTGGGCCTCGGCTACCTGCCGCAGGAAGCCTCGATCTTCCGCGGCCTCTCGGTCGAGGACAACATCAAGGCCGTGCTCGAGCTGGTCGAGCCCGACCGGACGGTGCGCGCGCAGCGGCTCGACGAGCTTCTCGGCGAGTTCTCGATCACGCATCTGCGCCGCACGCCTTCCGCGGCGCTCTCGGGCGGCGAGCGCCGCCGCGTCGAGATCGCGCGCTGCCTCGCCACGGACCCGGCCTTCGTGCTGCTCGACGAGCCCTTCGCCGGCATCGACCCGATCGCGGTCGCCGACATCCGCACCCTCGTCGCCCATCTGAAGGACCGCGGCATCGGGGTGCTGATCACCGATCACAACGTGCGCGAGACACTGGAGATCATTGACCGGGCATACATCTTGCATGATGGTCACGTCCTCATGAGCGGCACCCCGGACGAGGTCGTGCGGGACGCCAATGTGCGCCGCGTCTATCTGGGCGAGAGCTTCCGGATTTAGAAACCGGCTCCGCGCAGACTGGCCCGGCAGCGCAATCGGGCCAGGGGAATCGGGCCGGGAATGTCTCAGGGGCTTCGACTCGAGCAGAGACTGGGCCAGCAGCTGGTGATGACACCCCAGCTGCAGCAGGCGATCCGGTTCCTGCAGATGTCGAACCTCGAGTTGCGCGAGGCCGTCGCGGCCGAGATCGAGGGCAATCCGCTGCTGCGGCTCGACGATGGCGACGACCTGGCACCGGCGCAGCCCGCCCCGGAATCCTCGGGGCTGCGGTCCGCCGCCGAGCTGATCGCGGAAAGCGACCCCGGGTCGGTGATGGACGCCTTCGACACCGGCATCGAGAACCTTTTCGACACCGGCCCGGCGGACGGACCGGACCGGCCAGCGGCAGCGCCTGAACGCCTCGCGTTGCCGGCCGGGGTCCGGCTGGGGCCCGCCGCGTCCGGATGGGACGGGCTCGACTTCGAGCGGCACGCCGCCCGCCCCCCTGATCTGCGCGAGCACCTTGTCCTCCAGCTCGGCCGGATGCGGACCGAGCCGATCCTGGCGGCGTTGGCGCGTTTCCTCGCCGGCGAGCTTGACGGGCACGGATACCTGCGGACCGACCTCGGCGAGATCGCCGGGCGGCTTGGTGCGGGCGCCGGGCGCATGGAGGCCGCCCTCGCCCTGCTGCAGTCCTGCGAGCCGACCGGGGTCGGTGCCCGCAATCTCGCGGAATGCCTGGCGCTCCAGCTCGCCGAGCGCAACCGGCTGGACCCCGCGATGCAGGCGCTCCTGGACAACCTCGGTCTGCTGGCGACGGGCGAACGGCGCCGGCTTCAGGCGATATGCGGTGTCGATGCAGACGACTTTGCCGAGATGCTGGCCGAGCTGCGCGCGCTCGACCCGCATCCGGGTGATCGCTTCGCGGAGACGTCTGCGACGCCGATTGTCCCGGACCTGTTCCTCCGGCGCGCGGCCGACGGCGGCTGGGAGGTCGAGTTGAACGCGCAGTCCCTTCCCCGCATTCTGGAAGACCGCAGATACGCGGCCCGGCTCGCGGCGGTCGGAGATCGCGAGGCGCGCGCCTTCCTGGCCGAATGCCGTGCGACGGCCGGCTGGCTGAGGCGAAGCCTGGACCAGAGGGCGCGCAGCATCCTCAAGATCGCGTCCGAGATCGTTCGTCACCAGGCCGGGTTCTTCGCGGAAGGGGTCACCGGGCTGCGCCCGCTCACGCTCCGCATGGTCGCCGACGCGACGGGGCTGCACGAATCGACGGCGAGCCGGGTCACGCGCAACAAGTTCATGGCCACCGATCGCGGCACCTTTGCCCTCAGGTTCTTCCTCACCAATGCCGTGGGCGACGAGAACACTGCCGCAGAGACGGTTCGCCACCGCATTCGCGCGCTGGTCGCGGCAGAGGCGCCGGACGCCATCCTTTCCGACGACGCGATTGTCGGCAAACTGCAGTCAGAAGGAATCAATGTCGCGCGGCGTACAATCGTCAAGTACCGGAAAATGTTGGGAATTCCATCATCGAGCGAACGCCGCGCGCAGCAGGCAGCCGCAGGCGCGCGGTAGCTTCGGCAGCAGGTTGCCGCGTGGTCCCCGCTCCCTATATTTGCTATATTGACAGGGCTGGGCTCCCCGCCTAGGTTCCGCACCTCTCGGGAAACGCGGTGCACGGGTGCCTCTGTTCCGGATCCCGCGACGAGGGACCGCCGGGTGCGCAATCCCTGATCCACCCAATCGTCGGGAGAGGCGATGCACATCAAGGTTTCCGGGAAACACATCGACGTCGGCGACGCCCTGCGCAGCCATGTCGAGGAAAGCGTCCGGTCCGCGGTCGGCAAGTACTTCGACCGTCCTGTGGACGCGCATGTGGTGTTCTCCCGCCGCGGCCACGAGTTCGTCTGCGACGCGTCGGTTCACCTCTCGACCGGGCTCACCGCACAGGCCCACGCGGCAGCCGGCGAGATCTATGCCGCCTTCGACCAGGCCACCGGCCGGGTCGAGAAGCAGCTTCGCCGCTACAAGCGCCGGCTCAAGGCGCACCACAGCGCCCGCTCCGGCCCGATCGAGATGACCGAGGCGTCCTCCTATGTTCTGCGCGGCCTTGACGAAGAGGCCGAGGACGGCGGTGTCGACGGCATGCAGCCGGTGATCGTCGCCGAGATGACCACGCCGATAAAGTCGCTGACCGTCGGCGAGGCGGTGATGCAGATGGAACTGGCAGACGCGCCGTTCCTGATGTTCCGCAACGAAGCCAGCGGTCGGATCAACGTGGTCTACCAGCGCGACGACGGCCATGTCGGCTGGATCGACCCTGTCAACCTGCCGAACGCATGACGCCGGCAGCGAACTGCATCGAATAGCCAAACGGAACCCACGGGAAGATCCAATGGAACTCGCCGATGTGATCGCGCGCGACGCGATCCTCCCAGCCCTGAAGGCCGGCAGCAAGAAGCAGATCCTCCAGGAAATCGCCCAGCGGGCCGGCGATGCCTACGGGCTCGATGCGCGCGTGGTCGTCGAGGGCCTGCTGGCGCGCGAGAAGCTCGGCTCGACCGCGATGGGGGGTGGCGTCGCCGTCCCCCATGCCCGGCTCGCCGGCCTCAAATCGATCGTCGGACTGTTCGCGCGGCTGGAGCAGCCGGTCGATTTCGAGGCCGCGGACGGCCAGGCCGTCGACCTCGTCTTCGCCCTGCTCGCGCCGGAGGAATCGGGCGCCGACCATCTCCGCGCGCTGGCCCGCGTGTCACGCCTGCTGCGTGACCCGGAGACGCGCGCGAAGCTGCGCAAGACGACGGAAGCGGCCGCGCTCTACGCGCTCATCACCGAACCCGCGGCCTCGCGCGCCGCCTGACCGGCGCGCCGCCGGAACGCGACTGCCCCGGACAGCACGCCGGGGCCCGTGATCCCGGCTTCGTCACTCCGGGCTCGTCACTCCGGGCTCGTCATTTCCGGCTCGTCACTTCGGGCGGCGGAGCAGGCTCAATGGACGCTGAGCGGCTTCAGGTCGTTCTTGCGCGCAAGCGCGAAGGCCTGGCTGCGGTCCGGCGCGATTGCCAGCCGGTTGCCTTCGGCATCATGCAGCGCGAACAGCTTGGCCGGCACGCGCCTGAGCTCGTCGGGCAGCTCCCCCGGCGCGACCTCGCGGACATAGACGATCTGCGTGCCGACCGGCTCGATGAAGGGATTCCTGGTCATCTTCGTCACTCCGTTCCCCCGATCCTGATGGTGCGCACGGCCGCCTCCGGGATGCGGCGCACGAGATCGACATGCAGCAGCCCGCACTCGAGCGTGGCGCCCTCGACCTCGACATGCTCGGCCAGCACGAAGCTGCGCTGGAAGGGCCGCGCGGCGATGCCGCGATGCAGGAAAACCCGCTCGCCCTCATCCGCCTCGCGCCGCCCGCGGACCATGAGCTGCTGCTCCTCGACCGTGATCGAGAGGTCCGCCTCGGCGAAGCCGGCAACAGCCAGCGTGATGCGGTAGGCATCCTCGCCGCGCTGCTCGATGTTGAAGGGTGGATAGTTGTCGGCGCCCGCCTTCAGCGTGCGCTCGACCAGCTTGTCGAGCCGGTCGAAGCCAAGCAGGAAGGGCTGCGAGGCAAAGGAAATCCGTGACATGCGTCCGTCCTTTCAGAAAGCGACGTCTCCGCGGGCCCGCCGGGCAGCACCCGCTTCGCGAGGGATATGGGGGCTGCGGCTGGCGCGGGCAAGGGGCGGCACGGGATCCGCGGAAGCGGCTGCCGCCGCGCGGCGCGACGGCATCGGCGCCCCTGTTCCGGGCGCGATCCGGGGCCGCACGCGGAGCGCCGCCAGCCCGGCCGCTATGTCAGCTGCGGGACCGGCCTCAGATCGAAATCGCCGCCTTCCCCCCATGCGCCGCCGACCATTCCAGCGGACGGTCGAGGAACTTCCCGACCTCGTCCATCGTCGTCGGGTCGAAGTATTCCCCCCGCCGCGCCTCCGCCAGCACGTCGCGCCAGGTGGCGAGGTAGTGGAGCGCGATCCCCTGCTCGGCCAGCCGGCCCGGCACCTCGGCGAAGATGCCGTAGTGGAACACCACGATGGCATGGGCGCAGACCGCGCCCGCCTCGCGGATCGCGTTGACGAAGCTGACCTTCGAGCCGCCGTCGGTGGTCAGGTCCTCGACCAGCAGCACCCGCTGCCCTTCCCGGATGTCGCCCTCGATCCTGGCGTCGCGGCCGAAGCCCTTGGGCTTCTTCCTCACATACAGCATCGGCAGGCTGAGCCGCTCGGCGATCCAGGCGGCGAAGGGGATGCCGGCCGTCTCGCCGCCGGCCACCGCGTCGAACTGCTCGTAGCCCGCGTCGCGCATCAGCACCGAGCAGGCGAAGTCCATGCAGGCCGAACGGATGCGCGGGTACGAGATCAGCTTGCGGCAGTCGATATAGACCGGGCTCGCGAGGCCGGAGGTCAGCATGTAGGGCGGATCGGGCCGGAAATGCACTGCCCGGATCTCCAGCAGCATGCGCGCAACCTCGCGGGCCATCAGCGCGCGGTCCGGGAAGCTGGTCTGGATCATCGGTCGGTCCCTCACTTGTGGACGGGTGCAGTATCAGCCCTCGACCCGCCAGTGCAGCGGGAAACCCGGATCGAACACCGTGACGCGGCCCGCCCCGGTCCTTGTCCCGGCGGGATATGCCACTGGCTCCGCCTGCCTGACCAGCGTGATGCGCACCTCGTTCGGCGGGAGGCCATAGAAGGCCGGCCCGGCCAGCGAGACGAAGCCCTCGAGCCGGTCGAGCGCGCCTTCCTCCTCGAACACGTGGGCGAGGCAGGAAAGGAAAATCGGCGCCGTGAAGCATCCGGCACAGCCGCAGGCCGCCTCCTTCAGCGGGTCGGCATGGGGCGCCGAGTCGGTGCCCGAGAAGAATCGCGGATCGCCCGAGACCGCCGCCGCCCGCAAGCTGAGCCGGTGCGTCTCGCGCTTGGCGACCGGCAGGCAGTAGTAATGCGGCCGGATGCCGCCGGCGAGAACGTGGTTGCGGTTGAGGATCAGGTGATGGGTCGTCAGCGTCGCCGCCAGCCCCTTCTCCGCGCTCCGGACATAGTCGACCCCCTCGCGGGTGGTGACATGCTCCATCGCCACCTTCAGCCCCGGCGTCCGCCGGCGGATGGGATCGAGCACGCGCTCGATGAACACCGCCTCGCGGTCGAAGATGTCGACCGCCGGGTCCGTCACCTCGCCATGGATGCAGAGCGGCAGGCCGATCTCCGCCATCCGCTCGAGCACCGGGGCCACCTTCCGGAAGTCGCGCACCCCCGAGGCCGAGTTGGTGGTCGCGCCCGCCGGGTAGAGTTTCACCGCCTTCACCAGCCCCGATTTCGCCGCCGCGGCCACGTCCGCCGGATCGGTGTCCTCGGTCAGGTAAAGGGTCATCAGCGGCTCGAACCGCGCCCCCTCCGGCAGCGCCTTCAGGATGCGCTCGCGATAGGCTGCCGCCTGCGCCCCGGTGACCACCGGCGGCACCAGATTCGGCATGACGATCGCGCGCGCGACATGCGCCGCCGAGAACGGCAGAACCCCCTCGAGCATCGCCCCGTCGCGCAGATGCAGATGCCAGTCGTCCGGGCGGCGGATGGTCAGCCTTGTTCCGGCCACGGCGCCCTCAGGCCGCCAGCCGGAAACCGAAGTCGCCGGCGAGCTGCCCCGCCAGCGCCTGTCCCTCCGCGACGCTCGCCGGCAGGAGCGGCGGCCGCGTGTTGGCCCAGCGCCCATCGCCCGAGGCGAGTGCCAGCATCCGCTTCATCACCGGGATCGGTGCATAGCCCTGCACGGCGAGGCGGAACTTCTTCACCGTCTCGTGCCTGGCCGCCGCGCCCGCCCTGTCGCCCGCATCCCAGAGCCGGATCACCTCGGCGATGCCCGCGGCGTTGATGTTGGCGGTGGCCGAGATCACCCCCATCGAGCCGAGCCCGAGGCACTCGATCAGCGGCAGCTCCGACCCCGGATAGACGATCAGCCCCTTGATCCCCAGCAGGCCAGAGGTGTTCTCCCACACCGCCGAACTGTCCTTGATGCCGACGATCACGCCGGGGAAATCGCGGTGCAGCCGCGCCACAAGCGGCACGGGGATGCCGACGCCCGAGACCTGCGGGATGTGGTAGAGGTAGATCCTCAGCCGGTCGTCGGCCACGCCCTCGACCAGCCGGCGGAAATAGGCGTAGAGCCCGTCATCGGCCACGTTCTTGAAATAGAACGGCGGCAGCGTCATCGCCCCGGCACAGCCGAGCGCGACCGCGTGCCGCGTGAGCCGGATCGTGTCGGGCAGGCTGGTGAGCCCGGTGCCGGGGATCAGCCTTGCCGCCGGCACGCCGGCGGCGACCAGCTTCTCCAGCATCCCCATCCGCTCGTCCATGCCGACCGACAGCGCCTCGCTGGTGGTGCCGAACGGCGCGAGCCCGACGCAGCCGTCCGCGAGGCAGCGCTTCGCATGGGCGATGTAGAGATCCTCGGCGATCGAGAGATCGTCCTCGAAGGGGGTGAGCGTCGGGGCGATCACCCCGCGGAGCGGTGTCTGGGTCATGGGCGGGACCTCGTGCTGTGCCAGGTTTCGGGCCGCGATCGCGGCACCTCGGGATTCGGGCCGGAGGATAGACCGGTTCGCCGGGTGGCGGAACGGCGTTGCCAGCCGTCGGAAAAGCCTTTCGGCCAGGCCCGGACGGGCGATGGCCGGCCCAGCCGCTGGGCCGCGAGCGCCGAATCACCGGGCGCCCAGGCAACGGCCGGCGCACGCGGGCGCAGTTGCGAAAGGCAATCGATCATCATTACGATACCTCATGACGGATGAAGATCTCTGATACCGACTCGCGCGCCGGTTGCCAAATCGGCCCGACGCGCAGAACTCCTCGATTTTGCCATTGTTTGAGGCACCATGGACTCCGGGTTGGGGAAGTCGCGTAAGTACGCCTGCCCTGTGATCTGGTTGAGTACGCATGTGAGGTCGTGTTGTGAACGATATCATCCATACCGCCGTCGCCTACCGCGACCGGCTCGAGCTTGAAATCGGCAGGATCGAGAATTTCCTCCGCCTGGCCGAGGAACTGACCAGCAGTGACAGGGCGATCGCGGCCGGTCTGGCCGCGCCGGGGCCCGGAAAGCCCGATGAGCCCGCTCCGTTTGCAGATTCGATGGTTCCGTCGCGCACCGCAGAGACATCTGCGAGCGTGACGACGCTTGTCGCACCCGCGGCGCCGCACGTGGACGAAGACGACGCCGGACTGGTCCTGCACGCCGCGCAGCCGTCCGAAAGCTTTCCCGTTCCGGCGGTGATCAAGCCTTCGGTCCCGCCAGCCAACCGGGCGACCCGCGGGTCGCTGTTCCGGGGCGCGTGCACATCGCCGGAAGAGCTTCGCCTGGCGATCGCGAGCTGACGCCACGGTCGGCCGGCGCCTCCCAGGATCCGCTGCCGGGCGGCAGGGTCCGCAAGGCACGCTGAAGGGTCCCGGCACGGAGATCTCGCCTGATGCGGAGTCTCGCTGGCGGTTCGCCGCCATCCGCAGTCGGGCACCAGACCGGTGGCGGCGGGCATTGCCACACTCACACGCCCGGCCCGTCGGTCTGTTTGCTGCCGCTTCGGGGGTCACATCCCACGCCTGTCCCCCGAAGCGGCGGCGCCGTATCCTCCGCCGCCGAAGGACAGTTTACCCGGTTCAGGGACGGCCGGGTTAACGCCGACAGAAGCTGCGCCGCCCCTCAGTTGGGCTTCTGCACCGCCGCCGGCTGCTGCTGCCGGAACTCCTCCAGCTTCTGCCGGTAGAGTGTCGCGAAATCGATATTGTCGAGCATCAGCGGCGGGTAGCCGCCGTCGCGGGTCACGTCGGCGATGACCCTGCGGGCGAATGGCAGGATCTGCCGCGGGCACTCGATGAACATGATCGCATGGACATGGGATTCCGGCGCGTTCTGGATGGAGAAGATCCCGCAGTAGTCGAGTTCCGCCAGGAACCGCGTATTCTCGCCGGCCGTGGACTTGCAGTTGAGCTTCATGCTGATCTGGTAGCGATCTTCCTCAAGATGCTTGCCGTCGAGATTCACCGTCACGAGGATGGTCGGCTGCCCTTCCTGGCGGCGGCCCTCGATCACCGCGACGTTCTCGAACGACAGGTCGCGCACGAAGTGCGCCAGCATCCTGATCTGCGGCATCGCCGGCGCGGCTGCCGCGCCCTGCGGTTCGGTCTCGGCCATCGTCCTCAGTCTCCTCGGGTCGCTGCGGCGGCGTGCCGCCTGTTGATCCTGCGCCTACCAGATCGGTCGCAGCGCCGCAACGCACCTGTGGGCGGCCTTCAGCGTCCGGAATCGCCATCTGCGGGACGCGCCGGGTCGCCGGGGCGGCGCCCGCGGGCCCTCGCCGCGTCCCGGGCTTCCACCACGACATATTCGCCGTCGACGGTACCCGGCCGGGATGACCCATGCGGGCCCGCATGGGCATCGGACCGGGAGAAATGCCATGCCGATGCCGCGTCCGCGACGACCATGCGCGACGCCGCCACCCGTATCAGCGCCGAGCGCACCGGCGGGACAAGCAGGAGCAGGCCGACGGCATCGGTGAGGAAACCCGGTGTCAGGAGAAGGAGACCCGCCGCCAGGATCAGGGCGCCATGGGCGAGCGCGGGAGCGGGACTTCGGCCTGCGCGCAGCCGCGACTGGACCGCGCCGGCCATGGTCAGCCCCTGGGCGCGGATCGTCGCGGCGCCGGCAGCCGCCGTCGCCAGGACGCTGGCGATCGTCGGCCAGACGCCGATCCGGCCGCCGATCTCGACGAAGAGCGCGATCTCGACGAGCGCAACGGCGAGGAGCGGCAGGAACAGCGGCATGCGCATCGGGCCTCCAGCGGCCCAGGCCTCATGCGAGGCGAATATCGCCGGGCCGATAGACTTTGGCGGGTCGGACTCTTACATAAGGTTCGGTGCACGGGCATGCCAGCCCGTGACCACGCGGCGCCGTGAACGGAGCAGAGGGCGGAAAAGGGCAGCATGAGCACGCAGCTGATCGAGCTGATTATCCTGATCGCGATCGCGGCCTTCGTGCTGTTTCGGCTCAAGTCGGTGATCGGCACGCGAACGGGTTACGAAGCGCCGCCGGACTATCTGACCCGCGACAAGGCGGCGGCGTCTCCACAGCCGGTTCCGGCACCGGACGCGGAGGCGGCGTCCCGGGCCGAGCATCCCGTGCCGGACGACGCGCGGGCGGCGATTTCAGGCATGTGCGCGGCCGAGCCCGGCTTCTCGCTGACCGAATTTGTCCAGGGCGCCCGCAGCGCCTACGAGATGATCCTGATGGGGTTCGAGTCCGGCGACCGGGCGACGCTGCGCAATCTGCTGGCCGCCGACGTGTTCGAGGCCTTCGATCGCGGCATCGCCGAGCGCGAAGCCAAGGGCTTCCGGGTCGACGCACGCTTTGTCGGCGTCCGCGACGCCCGGCTCGAGCGCGCAAGCTTCGATCCGGCGACGGGCGAGGCCGATCTGACGCTGCGCTTCGTCGGCGAACTCGTGACGGCGGTGCGGGATCCGGAGGGGCGTGTCGTCGAAGGCGACCCGAACGAGGTACGCCGGCAGACGGACGTCTGGACCTTCTCGCGCCGCATGGGTGCGCGCGACCCGAACTGGTACCTCAGCGCGACCGGGGAGTGACCGGTGCTTCGCCGCTGCGGACCGCGGGCCGGCGCACGGCCCGCCCCGTGCCGCGCGGCCTCACCATTGTCGCGGCGCTGTCGATGACCGCCTGCACCATGGCCGAGAGTGGCCGGCCACTCGGGTTCTCCGACCTCGACGGGTGGGTGGCCGACGACCATGCCGCTGCTCTCGCCGCCTTCCGGGCCACCTGCGCCGCCGCCGCGTTCCCGGCAGCCCGCTTCCCCGCTGGCCCGCCGCCCGGCTGGGCGGCGCTCTGCCTCGCAGCGGCGAGCGCCCCCGATCCGCGGCACTTTTTCGAGTCCGCCTTCCGCCCCGTGCTGTCGGGCGACCCGGCCGAGGCGCTTGTCACCGCCTATCACGAGCCGGTGCTGGACGGCGCGCGCGAGCGCGGCGGCCGCTTCACCGTGCCGCTCCATGCGCTGCCGCTCGGATTGCCACCCGGCCGGCCCTGGCTCAGCCGGGCCGAGATCGCCGGCGGCGCGCTCGACGGCCGCGGGCTCGAGATCGCCTGGCTCGCCGACCCGGTCGAGGCGTTCTTCCTGCAGATCCAGGGCTCGGGCCGGATCCGGCTTCCCGGCGGCGGCACGCTGCGGCTCGGCTATGCCGGCAGGAACGGCCACCCCTACCGCTCGATCGGGCGGCTGCTGGTCGAGCGTGGCGAGTTGACTCTCGAGGAGGCCACGGCTGATGCCATCGCCGCCTGGCTCCGCGCCGATACCGCCCGCGGTGCGCGGCTGATGGACGAGAATCCCTCCTACGTCTTCTTCCGCGAGCTCGCCGGCCTGCCGCCCGAGGCCGGGCCGGTCGGCACCCTCGGCCTGCCGCTGACCGCCGGGCGCTCGGTCGCCGTCGACCCCGCGTACCACCCGCTCGGCCTGCCGGTCTGGATCGAGGCAGCGACGCCCGCGGGCCCGTTCCGCCGCCTGATGGTCGCCGAGGATACCGGCAGCGCGATCCGCGGCCCGCAGCGCGCCGACCTTTTCCTCGGCACCGGCGCGGCCGCCGGAGTCGAGGCTGGCGGCACCCGTTCCGGCGGCCGCGTCATCGGCCTCGTGCCGAAAGTGCCCGCGCCATGACCCGCGCCCCCCGCCGCCCCCGCGGCAAGCTCGGGCCCGAGGACGAGGCGCTCTGGCGTGAGGTCACCCGCCGCGCCACCCCGCTCCATCCGGCCGGCCGCGGCCCCGGCGGCGTGCACTCCGGGGACGACCCGCTGCCGCCGCCTCCCGTTGCAGCGCCGACCGCAGGTCCGGAGGCGCCGCCGAAGGTCCCCGCCTCCCGCCGCCTCCGGCCCCACGCCCCGGCCACGCCCCCGGCCGCCCGCACCGGCCTCGCCAGGGTCGACCTGACCGAGTGCGACCTCTCCCCGGTCGGCCGCCCTGCCGCCGGCCTCGACCGGCGCACCGCCGAGCGCCTGCGTCGGGGGCTCCGCCAGCCCGGGCTCCGCCTCGACCTCCACGGCATGACGGCCGAGCGCGCCCATCTCGCCCTCGACCGCTGCATTGCCCGGGCGCTCGCCGAGGGCGAGAGGCTGATCCTGGTGATCACCGGCAAGGGCGGCCGCCGCCGCGGCCCGGACGACGCGCCCTTCATGCGCGAGGATCGCGGCGTGCTGCGCCAGCAGGCGCCGGAATGGCTGCGCTCCGGACCCCATGCGCGCCACATCGTCGGCATTTACCAGGCGCATCAGCGCCACGGCGGGGCAGGCGCCTTCTACGTCTACCTCAAGAAGCGTCGCTGAGGCAGGGCGGCGCGGCTCAGTGCCCGGCGGTGGCGATGTCGCGCAGCACGTTCGCCTCCAGCGACATCTCCTCCAGCCGGTGCTTGACCACATCGCCGACGCTGACGATGCCGACGACCTTGCGCCCCGCCATCACCGGCAGGTGGCGGATCCGGTTCTCGGTCATGATGCGGGCAATGCGCGAGATGCTGTCCTCGGCGGTGCAGGTGACGACCCGCCTCGTCATCAGGTCGGCGACGGATTTGGCGAGGCAGGCCGCGCCATGCTCTGCGATGCCGTGCACCACGTCGCGCTCCGAGACGATCCCCTCGAGCCCGCCGCCCTCGCCGGTCACCACCATGGCGCCCACGCGCGCCATGCGCAGGCGGTGCGACAGGGTCTCGATCGATTCGCCCGGTCGGACGCTCATCACCTCCGTGCCTTTCTGCTTGAGGATGTCGGCAACCTTCATGGCATATCTCCATCGTTACCCGGACCCTCAGGCCATCGCCGTCGAGACTGATTCCGGGCAGGGCACCTGGAAACGCTGCATCGCCTGCCGATCAAGATCCTAACGCGGAATCGGCGGCAAAGGCGAGTCGGAGACGGGTCGCGGGTGCGTCACGATCCGATGAGCGGTTGACCGATCCCGGCCGCCACCCCTAGAGACGCGGATGCTCAGCTTCGCCGCCGCCGTCCTGTTCCTGATCATCACCCCCGGCCCCGGCGTCCTCTCGACGGCAGGAGTCGGCTCGGGCTTCGGCTTTCGCGCCGGGCTCGGCTATGTCGGCGGGCTCTTCCTCGGCACCAACCTGGTGGCGCTGGCCGTGGTCTCGGGCCTCGCCGCGGTGCTGTTCGCCGTGCCGGCGGTGCATTCCGCCTTCTTCGCCGCATCGGTCGGCTATCTGGTCTACCTCGCGGCAAAGATCGCCTTTTCGGGCAGCCGCATCGCCTTCATAGAGGCCCGCCGGCCACCCGGCTTCGGCAATGGCGTGATGCTTCAGGCGATCAATCCCAAGGCCTATGCGGTCAACACCGCACTGTTCTCGGGCTTCGCCTTCTGGCCCGGCTCCCCGGTTGCCGAGACCATGGCCAAGTTCCTGATCCTGAACGCGATCTGGATCCCGATCCACCTCGGCTGGCTCGCCGCCGGGGTGACGCTCCGCCGCCTCGATCTGCCGGCCCGCAGCCAGCGAGCGATCAATGTGGCGATGGCGGTCTCGATGCTCGCGGTGGTGGCGCTGGCGGCGCTGGCGCCGCGCTGAGTCACTCTCTCAGCGCCGACCGCACCATCCGTTCGAGCGCATCGAGGAAGCGCGAGCGGTCCGCCTTGCCGAAGGGCCGACCGCCCCCCGCCGCGCGCAGCGGATTCGCCGCCCTGAGGTCCGCCATCAGGTCGCGCATCGCCAGCGCATGGCCGATATTTGCGGGCGTGAAGGCCTCGCCGTTCGGCCGGATCGCCCGGGCCCCGGCCTC
The DNA here is from genome assembly GCA_039805905.1 of Limibaculum sp. Lineage (GTDB taxonomy): Bacteria > Pseudomonadota > Alphaproteobacteria > Rhodobacterales > Rhodobacteraceae > Thermohalobaculum. Next base: position 275,283 of record JBDIVM010000003.1, read on the forward strand.
GAGGCAGCGCGCTGCCAGGGGAATGTCCTGTGTCACACAGATGTCGCCCGGCCCGATCCGCCCGGCGATCCAGCGGTCGGCCGCGTCCGGACCCTCCGGCACGACCACCGTCTCGACCCGGGGGTCCGGGTCCGGCCGGATGCCGCCGTTCGAGACCACCCGCACGCCCAGGTCGTGCCGCGCCGCCACCCTCAGGGTCTCCGCCTTTACCGGGCAGGCATCGGCATCGATGTAGATCAGGGTCATCCGGCAGAGGCCCCCGTCTACCCATGCGCTCCGGCGGAACCGCGGCGGCCCGGTGGTTCGGCCGCCAGCGGCTTCACCAGCACGATCGCGTCCGCCCGGCTGCCGTCCGCCCGGCGGTAATAGCCCTTGCGCCGCCCGGCGTCGGCGAAGCCCGCGGCCCCATAGAGCGCCCGCGCCGCGACATTCGCCTCCGAGACCTCGAGGAACATCCGGACCGCACCCCGGCGCCGTGCCCCGGCCGCGCAGGCCGCGAGCAGCCGCGCGCCGCAGCCCGCGCGCCGCGCGTCGGGCAGCACAGCAAGGGTTAGCAGCTCGGCCTCGTCCGCCGCCACACGGTAGAGCCCGAAGCCGACGACATCGGGACGCCCTGGGGCGCACGCCGCCTCTCTCCGGGCCAGGCAGACCCCGATCGCGCGGTCACCGATGAGATCCAGGATTTCCGGCCCGCTCCATGCCCGGCTGTCGTCGGCGAATGCCCGCCGGTGGATGTCGGCCAGCGTCGCGGCCAGCGCGGGTCCGGGCTCGGTGCGATCCCACTCCTGCAGGATCATCGGGTCAGTCCAGCAGCCGCGGCGGCGCATCGGCCGGCACCTGCGCATCAGCGCCACGCAGGTAGAGCGGCGCAGGCAGCCCGGCCCCTGGGCAGTCAGCACCCAGCCGCGCGATCACTGCCGGGTCGGGCAGCCCGTCGGGAACCAGCGCGGCGCTGTCTGCAGCCCGTGCCGCAGCATCGCCGGCAAACAGGTGGCAAGCGCCTGGAATCACGCGGGAAAGGGACTCGATGCGGGTCGCAACAGGGCCCGCGGGCCGCACATCCGCGCCGCCGAACACCTGGACGAAGACGGTTTCGCCCCGGCCAGCCAGGCAGACTGCGACCGGCTCCTGCGACCGGGTCTCGCGCACCTCGGCGGCCAGCGCCTCGAAGCGGCTGACCCCGACCACCGGAACGCCGAGACCCAGCGCGAGGCCGCGGGCGGCAGCGACGCCGATGCGGACCCCGGTGAACGAGCCCGGTCCGGTGCAGACGGCGATGCGGGCGATGTCGCCGAAGGCGGCACCGGCGCGCGCGAGCACCGCCTCGATCATCGGGAACAGGTGCTCGGCATGGCCGCGCTCCATGGCCCGCCGCTCGGCCACGGTCGCTGCATGGCCGACAAGCGCGACGGCACACTGCGCCGCCGAGGTGTCGATGCCGAGGATCATTACCGCTCCGGTGACCGGGTCAGACGGCGACCGGGCGGACCTCGGTCACTTCGGGGATGTAATGGCGCAGCAGGTTCTCGATCCCGTGCTTGAGCGTCAGGGTCGAGGACGGGCAGCCGGCGCAGGCGCCCTGCATGTGCAGGTAGACGACGCCTTTCTCGTAGCCGTGGAAGGTGATGTCGCCGCCATCCTGCGCCACCGCAGGGCGGACCCGGGTGTCGAGCAGCTCCTTGATCTGGCCGACGATGTCGGAATCGGGCCCATCATGGGAGGCATGGGTCACGGCGTGGCTGCCACCGCCGCTTAGCACCGGATCGCCCGAGGAGTAGTGCTCCATGATCGCGCCGAGGAGCGCGGGCTTGATGTGTGCCCAGTCCACTTCGTCCTTCGTCACGGTGATGAAGTCCGGGCCGAGAAACACGGCCCGCACCCCCTCGACGTCGAAGAGCCGGCGGGCCAGCGGAGAAGTGTCGGCGCCTTCGGGACTGGGGAAGTCCGCCGAACCCGCCTGCATCACCGGCTTGCCGGGCAGAAACTTGAGCGTCGCCGGGTTCGGGGTCGCTTCGGTCTGGATGAACATCTCTGTCTCCGTTCTCTGGGGCAAGACATGGCGCGGCGCAGGGTCAAAATCAAGAATCATTCTAAAGTGCTGGACTCCCGCCGGGCGAATCGCTGCAGAAGGAATGCAACATGCTGTTCATGGTGATCGAGCGTTTCAAGGACGACGACATGCTGCCGGTCTACAGGCGGCTGGAGGAGCGCGGCCGGCAGCTCCCGGACGGGCTGACCTATGCCGGCAGCTGGATCGAGGCGAATTTCAGCCGCTGCTTCCAGCTCATGGAGTGCACGGACGCCCGGCTGCTGCAGGAATGGGTGCTGTCCTGGCGCGGCACCGGGGCGACCTTCGAGATCGTGCCCGTGGTGCCGAGCACCGACACCCGGGTCGTCGTGGCGCCGAATCTACGGAGCGAGATCGGCTGACCCGCCGGGACGGCGTGCCGGTCAGCTCACCGCGTCGATCCGCTCCATGCTCATGGCGCCGGGAACGATGGTGACCGGCACGGGCAGCCGGTGGCCCATCTTGGTGACGAGGTGGGAGACGAGCGGCCCCGGCCCCTCGCCCTCGCCGGCACCGAGCACGAGCACGCCGATGTCGTGGTCGGCCTCGATGGCGGCTAGTACCTCGTCGGCCTTCTTGCCCTCGCGGATCGAGAATTCCGGCGTGACGCCGCAGAGTTCGCGCATCTCGTCCGCGAGCTGCACGAGGCGCATCTCGGCCTTGTCGCGGGCCTCGGCGCGCATCACCTCGGCGACGCCCATCCAGTGCTGGAACTCCTCGGGCTCGATCACGTATAGCATCGTGACGCCGCCGCCCGTCCGCTGGGCGCGCCGCGCCGCGAAGCGCATTGCATTCATGCATTCGGGCGTCTCGTCGACGACGATCATGAACTTCCGCAAGGGCGTCTCCTCTGGCTGCCGCCGGACGCGCCGGAGGATGGCAGCAGATTCCGGACCGCGCAAGGCGGAGGAGTGGCGGGCCCACCGGACTGGCGGGTCAGCGCGAGCGCAGGAACCCGACCGCGTCGTAGGTCTCGGCCAGGATCGGCGCGGCCAGCGCCGCCGCGCGGCCGGCCCCGTCGCCGAGGATGCGGTCGATCTCGGCCGGGTCGGCCATCAGCCGGGTCATCTCGGCGGTGATCGGGCTCAGATGATCGACCGCAAGTTCCGCCAGCGCCGGCTTGAAGACGCCGAAGCCCTTGCCGGCGTATTCGGCCACCACAGCCTCGGCCGAGGTGCCGGCCAGCGCGGCGTAGATGCCGACGAGGTTGCGCGCCTCGGGCCGGGCCTCGAGCGCCTCGAGCGTGTCCGGCAGCGGCGCAGGATCGGTGCGGGCCCTGCGGATCTTCGAGGCGATGGCATCGGCGCTGTCGGTCAGGTTGATCCGGCTCATGTCCGAGGGATCGGACTTCGACATCTTCTTGGTGCCGTCGCGCAGGGACATCACCCGCGGCGCCGGGCCGCCGATCAGGGGCTCGGGCAGCGGGAAGAAATCCGGCACCCGGAAGTCGTTGTTGAACTTCTGCGCGATGTCGCGGGCGAGCTCCAGATGCTGCTTCTGGTCCTCGCCGACCGGCACATGGGTGCCTCGGTAGGCCAGGATGTCGGCCGCCATCAGCGCCGGGTAGACATAGAGCCCTGCCGAGGCGTTCTCGCGGTCCTTTCCCGCCTTGTCCTTGAACTGGGTCATCCGGTTCAGCCAGCCGAGGCGGACGACGCAGTTGAAGATCCAGCCGAGCTCGGCATGGGCCGGAACCTGGCTCTGGTTGAACAGGATCGAGCGCCTCGGATCGAGGCCGCAGGCAAGGAACGCCGCAGTCACCTCGCGGGTGGCACGCCTGAGGTCCTCCGGATTCTGCCACACCGTGATCGCGTGCAGGTCGACGACGCAATAGAGCGTCTCCATGCCGCCGTCCTGCAGCTCGACAAAGCGCTTCAGCGCGCCGAGATAGTTGCCAAGCGTCAGGCTGCCCGAGGGCTGGACCCCCGAGAAGACGCGGGGGGTATGGGTTCTGGCCTCGCTCATGGGGGCGTTCATGGGGTCGCTCTCTTCGGGGCAGGTCTCTTCCGGCGGGCTCTGGCGGTTGCCGATTTCAGCGGCCCTCTATGGTGCGCGGCCCGGCGCGCGTCAAGCGAGACGGCCGGCGGATTTGCTTTCCACCCGGGCGGCCCATGATCTAGAAGCCCGGCATGAGCATGTCAGACGCCCCGCCCCCACGGATCCCCGTCCATCCTGTCCTCTGGGCCATGATCGCCGTCATGGTCGGGTTCGAGCTGATGTTCGCCGCTGTCGAAGCGGGCTATCTGCCCGAGAACCTGGGACGGGCCGAGATCTATCTGCGCTTCGCCTTCTTCGGCATCGAGGAGCGCGGCGGGCAGCTGCTGCGGGTCTTCGGCGAATTCGATGGCCGTCTCTTCGCCGAGCCGCTGGGGCCGGCGGCGGCATGGTCGTTCCTTACCTATGCCTTCCTGCATGGCGGCTGGCTGCATCTGGCCATGAACGGCGCCGCCTTCATGGGGCTCGGCCACGCGCTGGTGCAGCGGGTCGGGATCCTGCGTTTCCTCGCGATCTTCGCCGTGACCTCGGTTGCCGGTGCCGTGGCCTTCTGGCTGATGAGCCCGGCGCAGGGGCCGATGGTCGGCGCCTCTGGGGCGATCTTCGGCATGCTCGCCGTGCTCACGGCCTGGCAGGAGCAGGCGCTGCGGCGGATGGGGATGAGCCGGGCGCCAATCTGGCAGCGGATCGGCGGCCTGGTGCTGTTGAATGTCCTCCTGGCGCTGGGGCTTGGCGGGCTGCTGGCCTGGGAGGCGCATCTCGGCGGCTTCGCCTGCGGCTGGCTGATGGCGCTGGCGATCCGGCCGGGACGGGGCCCCGCATTCGCCGTCTGAACGGTGCGGCTCAGGCGCCGCGGCGGCGCGTCACGGCAGTGCGCAGGTCGGCCATGCGGAAGGCCCCGAGCAGTGCCGCGACGACGAGATAGGCGCCGGCGCCCAGTGTCACGATTGCGCCCAGCGCCACCGCCTGCCCGCCCGGCAGCCACAGCGCCTGGGCCTCGGCCAGGCCCAGTACCAGCGCGCCCATCGCCAATGCGGCCGCCAGCATCCGCGGCGCGCGGCGGGCGAGCCGCGCGTCGACCTGCAATTCCCCGCCGAAGCGCCGTGCCCCCCGCCAGAGCAGCGCGACGTTGACCCAGCCTGCGGCCGTGGTGCCGACCGCTGCCGCGAGGAAGCCGATCACCGGCGCGCCGCCGGCCGCGACGGCGACATTGACGACCATCGAGACCACCGCATAGCGGAGCGGCGTGCGGGTGTCCTCGCGGGCGAAGAAGGCGGGCTGCACCACCTTCTGCATCATGAAGGCGGGCAGGCCCAGCGCGTAGACCACCAGCGCCGCCGCGGTTCCGGCGGTGTCGCTTGCGTCGAAGGCGCCGCGTTCGAACAGCACGGCGACGATCAGCTCCGGCACCACGACCAGGCCGACCGTGGCAGGAAGCGTCAGCAGCAGGCAGAATTCGGTCGCCCGGTTCACCGCATGGCTTGCGCCCTGGGCGTCACCGGCGCGGAGCCTTCGCGCGAGCTCGGGCAGCAGCACGACCCCGATCGCCACCCCGATCACGCCGAGCGGAAGCTGGTAGAGTCGGTCGGCATACCAGAGCCAGCCGACCGCGCCCTCGAAATAGCTCGCCACCTGGGTTCCGACCACGAGGTTCACCTGTATGACCCCGCCCGCCAGCGCGCCGGGGATGCCGAGCGCGACCAGCCGCCGCACACCGGGCGTCAGCCGCGGCCGGCGGATGTCGAGGGTGACCCCGATCCGCTGCGCGGCCCAGACCACGAGGCCGAGCTGGGCGATGCCGGCCACGATCTCGGACCAGGCCAGCGTCAGTCCGATGCCCCAGCCGAGCGCCCGGCCGAGCAGCATCGCCGCGATCAGCACCACGTTCAGCAGCGTCGGAGCCGCGGCGGCGGCGGCGAACCTGCCGAACGAGTTCAGCACCCCGGAATAGAGCGCGGTCAGCGAGATGAAGACGATGTATGGGAAGCCGATCCGCGAGTAGAGCACCGCAAGCTCGAACTTCTCCGGATCGTCAAAGCCGCTGGCGAGCGCGATGACGAACCAGGGCATCGCGATCTCGGCCAGCACCGTCAGCGCCACCAGCACCCAGAACAGCACCGACATGGCCTCGACGGCGAACTGCCGCGCCGCCTCGGGTCCCTCGCCCTCGAGCCGCCTGGCGAACAGCGGCACGAAGGCCATGTTGAAGGCACCCTCGGCGAACAGCCGGCGGAACATGTTCGGCAGCCGGAAGGCGACGAAGAACGCCTCGGCCACCGGCCCCGCGCCCAAGAGCCAGGCGATCGCCACGTCGCGCAGGAAACCCAGAACCCGGCTGATCAGGGTCCAGCCGCCGACTGTCGCGAAGCCGTGCAGGAGCCGGATCGGCGATGGCGTCATTTCGGCCCAGCCGCGTCGGGCGCGATGCCCTCGATCGCCTCGACGAGCCGGCGCTCGATCAGCCTCAGCTTCTGCGGGCTTCGGATCTTGTGACCGAACAGGTCCTTTACGTAGAACACGTCGACCGCGTGCTCGCCATAGGTGGCGATCACCGCCGAGAAGATGTTGATGTTGAGCGAGGTCAGCGTACGCGCCAGCACGTGCAGCAGCCCCAGCCGGTCCCGGGCATTCACCTCGATCACCGTGTAGAGCTCGGAGGCGTCGTTCTCGAACACGATCCGGGTCGGGACGGTGAACGAGAGCTCGCGCGGCCTGTCGCGGCGCTTCTCCTGCAGCGCGTCCCGCGCGATCACCTCGCCGCGCAGGATGCGCTCGATGGTGCGCTTCAGGCGGGGCAGCCGGCTCTCCTCGAAGGGATGGCCCTCGCGGTCCTGGATCCAGAAGGTCGAGCAGGCCATGCCGTCGGCAGTGGTGTAGGTGCGGGCATCGACAACGTTCGCGCCCGCCACCGCGAAGGCGCCGGCCATGCGGGCGAAGATGCCGGGGTGATCCTGCATGTAGAGGCAGGCCTTGGTCGCGTCGTGGCTCTCGTCCGGCATGAAGCGGCTGACAAAACCGTCGGCGCCCCGCGCGTCGTGCGCCAGCTCGGCGAATATCGCGTGGGTGCCGGGATCGAGCCCCAGCCAGTAGGGCGGGTAGTGCCGGCCCATCTCCGCCTCGCGGTCAGCCTCGGGCCAGTGGCTCAGAAGCTGCGCCAGCGCCCCGCGCGCCTCGTCGACGCGCGCGGCGTTCGAGATTTCGCCGCTGCCGCCGGTCAGCAGATCGCGGGTGTCCCAGTAGAGCTTGCGCAGGAGCTGGGCCTTCCAGTTGTTCCAGACCCTCGGTCCGACGCCGCGGATGTCGCAGACGGTCAGCACCAGCAGCAGCCGCAGCCGGCCCGGGCTCTGCACCACCTGGGCGAAGTCGCGGACGGTGCGCGGGTCCGAGATGTCGCGCTTCTGGGCGACGTCCGACATCAGCAGGTGGTGGCGCACCAGCCAGACCACCATCTCGGTTTCGGCCTCGTCGAAGCCCATGCGCGGGCAGACCGTCCCCGCGATCTCGGCGCCGACCTCGCAGTGGTCGCGCCGGTCGCCCTTGCCCAGATCGTGCAGCAGCAACGCCATGTAGAGCACCCGGCGGTTGATGCCGTCCTTCATGATCTCGGTGGCGACCGGATGCTCCTCGCTCGCTTCGAGCTTCTCGATCTGGTTCAGCGTCGCGATGGTCTGGATGGTATGCTCGTCCACCGTGTAGTGGTGGTACATGTTGAACTGCATCATCGCGACCACGCGGCCGAACTCCGGGATGAAGCGGCCGAGCACGCCCGTCTCGTTCATCAGCCGGAGCAGCCATTCGCCATTCGCCGCATCGGTGAGCATCTCGAGGAAGAGCGCGGCTGCGTCGGGATTGCCGCGCAGCCTGTCGTCGATCAGGTCCAGGGTCTGGGTCACCAGTCTCAGCGCCGCGGGGTGGATGTGGGCATCGAGCCGGGCCGCATCGCGGAACAGGCGGAAGATGTTAACGGGCTCCTCGGCAAAGACGCTCTCGTCGCGGATGCTGAGCCGCCCGTCGCGCACCGCGAAGCGCTGCCCCGGATCGCTGGCGCCGCTGCGGAAGCTGAGGGCGCGCAGCAGCATCGAGAGACGTGGCGGCGCCTTGGCGTGCTGCGCTTCCAGCGCGGCCGAGAAGATGCGGGTCAGGTCGCCGACATTCTTGGCATGGCGGAAGTAGGCATGCATGAAATGCTCGACGCCCATCCGCCCGTCACGGTCCGAGAATCCCATGCGCCGGGCGATCTCGACCTGGCGATCGAAGGTGAGCTGCTCCTGGGCCCGCCCGGCGAGATCGTGCAGGTGGCAACGCACGGCCCAGAGGAACTTCGAGGCGTCGGCAAAGCGGCGCACCTCGTCCTCCTCGAACACGCCCTTGCGGACCAGATCCCAGGCAGACCCGGTCCGGTAGATGTATTTCGAGATCCAGTGCAGCGACTGCAGGTCGCGCAGGCCGCCCTTGCCCTCCTTGATGTTGGGCTCGAGCAGGTAGCGCGAGCCGCCGTGGCGGCCGTGCCGTTCCTCGCGCTCGGCGAGCTTGGCCTCGACGAATTCGTGCCGGCTGCGCTGGAACAGCTCTTTCCAGATCCGGGCGTCGAGCTCGTCGAACGGCGCGCGGTCGCCGCAGATGAAGCGCTTTTCGAGCAGCGCCGTGCGGATCGTCATGTCGGCGCCGGCGAGGCGGATGCACTCCTCGATGCTGCGCGCCGAGTGGCCGATCTTCACCTTCAGGTCCCAGAGGATGTAGAGCATGCTCTCGATCACGCTCTCGCCCCAGGCGGTCTGCTTCCAGGGAGTAAGGAACAGCAGGTCGATGTCGGAGTAGGGCGCCATCTCGCCCCGGCCGGTGCCGCCAACCGCCGCCACGGCCAGCCGCTCGCCCTTGGTGCGGATCGGCGCCGGGTGGAGATGCTGGGCGCAGAAGTGGAAGGCGGCCGCCACCATCACATCGGCGACATGGGCGTAGCTCCGCGCGACGCGCAGCCCGGCATGGGGATGCTCGACGAGCGCGGCCCGTATCTTCGCTCGGCCGGCCTCGACCGTCTCGCGGATCAGCCGGATCGCCTCGCGCGGCCGGTCGGCGGGCGGACCGCCGGCCACAGCGGCGTCGATGGCCAGCTTCAGTCCCGCGAGGTCCGCCAGCGCATCGGGCGGCGCCACAAGATGCAGGAGGCCGGCAAAGCTTGCTGCCGGCATCGTTTCCGGGCTGTGTATGGCGGCCTCGGCCACGGCGGGGTCACGAGCCAAGATCGAGCCGGAGCGGGGCGGGATCGACGACCGCGAATCCGCGCGGGCCGACCTCGAGGATCGCCAGCGCCCGCAGGTTGCGGCCGTCCGGCTCGAAGCGCACTGGCCCGAGCGCACCCTGGAAGCCCTCGGGGCGCGTCAGGGCGGCGCGGCTGAACGGATCACCGGACCGGGCAATGCGCGCCTCGGCAAGCAGCTGGCCGGCGACTTGCATCGCATCGTAACCGAGGACCGCGATCAGGGGGGGCCGGGCCCCGTAACGCGCGGCGTAGAGCCCGGCGAAGCGGTCCAGTTGCGCCGGGTCGGGAGCCGGGAACCAGCCGCCCCGGAGCGCCGGCTCCTGCAGCGTAGCGCTCGAGTTCCACTGTCCGAGGCCGAGATACCGGGTCACGGCGGGGTCGAGCCCGGCATAGTCCATGAAGGCCCCGACCGATCGCAGGCCCTGGCCGCTGTCGGGGAGCAGGATGGCGGTGGCCCCTGCCGCCCGGGCCGCGCCGGCGAACGGACCGGCAGCGTCCTGGATGCCCTGGAAGCTGCGTTCGTAGGCCTGGGTTGCGACGACCTGGGCACCGGAGCGCCGAGCGCCTTCTTCCGCACCGCGGACGGCGGCCATACCGTAGTCGGTCAGGGGGTGGAACACGGCGATGCGGTCGTAGCCGCGCGCCGCGGCAAAGCCGATGATCCGCGCGGCCTCCGCTTCCGGCAGGAAGCCGCTGACGAACACCGGTCCGCCCGCCACCTTGCTGTCCGTGGAGAACGACAGCACGTGGATCCCGGCCGCGGCGGCGACGTCTCCGACGGCGGGTGTATTGGCACCGAACAGCGGGCCGAGGATGAGACCGGCGCCGTCGGCCACCGCCTGCTGCGCGGCGGCGCGCGCCCGGCCCGGGTCACCGGCGGTGTCGTAGACCCGGAGCCGGAGCGCCGGGTCGGCGATGTCCGTCTCGGCCATCTTCGCGGCGTTGGCAAGCGCCTGACCGGCACTCCGCGCGCCCTCGTCCGCCGCGCTGAGCGGCGCAAGCAGCGCAACCAGCGCCGGACCCGCAGGGCTCGCCGCCGGCTGCTGCGCCGGTGCGGCCTGCTTGGCGCCTGACTCGGGCCGCGACGCGGCGGTGGGCGCGCAGGCGCCGGCGAGAAGAACGAAGGCGGTCGCCAGCGCCAGGGCGGAAGCGGAGAGCGGCGGTCGCGCCATGTTAACCTCTTCTTTCACTTTGCTCCGGTCTGACAATATACAGCAAAGTTGCAGCAGAAACGGAAACCCGGGTTCCGGGCAGTCCCGCCGGCCGAGCCTCGCCATTTGGACGTTATGAGCGCCACGCCAGAAAGTAAACGCGCCCAGCGCGCCGCCGCGGCGGCCGTCCCGGCCGCGCCGCTCGCGCCCGGGCTCTATCTGGTGGCGACCCCGATCGGCAACGCGCGCGACGTGACCCTGCGCGCGCGCGACGTGCTGGCGCGCGCCGGCGCGATCGCGGCCGAAGACACGCGGACCACACGCAAGCTGATGGAGATCCACGGCATTCCGCTCGGCGGCCGGCCGATGATCGCGTACAACGACCGCAACGGCGCCGAGCGGCGGCCGCGCATTCTCGGCTGGCTCCGCGAGGGCATGAGCGTCGCCTACTGCTCGGACGCCGGCACGCCGCTCGTCGCCGACCCCGGATACCGGCTGGTGCAGGAGGTGCTGGCGGCAGGGCTGGCGGTGACGGCGGTGCCGGGCGCCTCGGCCGTCCTGACCGCGCTCTCGCTCGCCGGCCTGCCGACCGACCGGTTCCTGTTCGCGGGATTCCTGCCGCCCCGCCAGGCCGCCCGCAGGGCGGTATTGGCCGAGTTCGGGAACCTTCGCGCGACGCTCGTGTTCTACGAGAGCCCGCGCCGCCTCGCCGGCGCGCTCGCCGACATGGCCGCGGTCCTCGGCGGCGACCGCGACGGGGCGGTGGCGCGCGAGTTGACAAAGCATTTCGAGGAGGTGCGGCGCGCCCCGCTCGCCGGGCTGGCCGCGCACTACGCCGCGGCCGGGGCACCGAAGGGCGAGGTGGTGGTGCTGGTCGGGCCGCCGCGGGACGAGGCCGGGCGGGCGGCCGGCGAAGCCGCGCTCGACGCGGAACTGGCGCGGGCGCTCGCGACGCTCTCGGTCAAGGACGCGGCGCGCGACGTTGCAGTGCGGCTGAAGCTGCCCCGGCGCGAGGTCTATGCCCGGGCGCTGGAACTGGCGCGGAAACGGCCCGGGCGGCAATGATGCCATGGCGATGACCCCGCGGCGAGGCCGGACCAACTACCGCAGCGGGCTCGCCGCCGAGGAGCAGGCGGCCCGCGCCTACCGGCAGAAGGGCGCCGAGATCCTGGCACGGCGCCACCGCTCGGAGGCCGGCGAGATCGACCTGATCGTCCGGATGGGCGGGATTCTGGTCTTCGTCGAGGTGAAGAGGCGCAAAAAAAGCGCCGAACTGGCCGATTCTGTCTCCGAAAGGCAATGGCAACGCTTGGGATTGGCTGCGACACACTATATGCTGTCGTTTCGTAACGAGACGGGCGCGATCCGTGGTTGCCGCTTCGACGTCGCACTTGTCGGCGCCGACGGCAGGCTGGAGATCATCGAGAATGCCCGCAGTTTCGACGAGTATTGAGGCGGAGCAAAACCATGACATCGAGACTAATCCTGGCGGCGGCATGCCTGTCCGGGTTCGCACTCGCCGGCTGCGCGCCGGCGATCCTGATCGGCACCGGAGCGGTCGCCGTCGGCACCGTCGCCGAAGACCGCACGACGATGGCCAACCTCACGGATATCGAGATCGAGCTCAGCATCCAGAATGCGCTGCTCAACAAGTCGGGCGCGCTGTTCCGGGATGTTGCGGTCGAGGTTGTCGAGGGCCGGGTGCTCCTCGCCGGGAACGTGCCAACCCGCGAGGACAAGATCGAGGCGTCGCGGATCGCCTGGGAGACCGAGGGCGTCACCGAGGTCGAGGACGAGCTGACGGTGGGCGAGAACCAGGGGACCATGGCCTATCTCACCGATGCGCGCATCTCGAACACGTTGCGGCTGGCGCTCTTGACCGATACCAGCATCAAGTCGGTCAACTACAATGTCGAGACGGTAAACCGGGTCGTCCACGTCACCGGAATCGCCCGCTCGCGGACCGAGCTTGACCGCGTGATCCGCCATGCGCAGGAAGTGGAGGGCGTGGAGCGGGTGGTGAGCCATGCCCTGACGCTTGACGATCCGCGCCGGGCCGCCGTGGCCTCGACGCCGCCCGGCTGACCGGAACGAGACCGTCGCGCCCGCCCCGGCGGGCGCGGCTTGCCTTGCCCGGACCCCGAGCCTATGCCCAGCAGACGCGCCCTGCACGAGTTGCCCATGCCACTTTCCGTTGCCATCCAGATGGACCCGATCGAGTCGGTGAACATCAACGCCGATTCGACCTTCCGCCTCGCGCTCGAGGCGCAGGCGCGGGGCCACGGGCTGTTCTATTACCGGGTGCCGGATCTGGTCTGGGAATCCGGCCGGGTGCTGGCCACCGGCTGGCCGATCGAGGTCCGGCGCGAGCAGGGCAACCATGTCACACTGGGCGAACGGCAGACCCGCGACCTCGGGCAGATGGACGTGGTGCTGCTGCGCCAGGACCCGCCCTTCGACATGAGCTATGTGACCAACACGCATCTCCTGGAGAAGATCCACCCCGGGACGCTGGTGGTGAACGACCCGTTCTGGGTGCGCAACTGCCCCGAGAAGCTGCTGGTCCTCGACTTCCTCGACCTGACGCCGCCGACCATGATCGCGCGCAGCCTCGAGGCGCTGCGCGACTTCCGGGCGCGGCACGGCGACATCATCCTGAAGCCGCTCTACGGCAATGGCGGCGCCGGGGTGTTCAGGCTCGGCCATGGCGACAGCAACCTGAACGCGCTCCATGAGCTCTTCATCGGCATCAACCGCGAGCCGCTGATCGCGCAGAAGTTCGTTCCCGACGTCGAGAAGGGCGACAAGCGGGTGATCCTGGTCGACGGCGAGCCGGTCGGCGCGATCAACCGCATTCCCGCGGCGGGCGAGACCCGGTCGAACATGCATGTGGGCGGCCGGCCCGAGAAGATCGCGCTCAACGACCGCGACCGCGAAATCTGCGCCCGTATCGGGCCGGTGCTGCGCGAGAAGGGGCTGATCTTCACCGGCATCGACGTGATCGGCAGCTGGCTGACCGAGATCAATGTCACCTCGCCGACCGGCATCCAGGAGCTCGAGCGCTTCGACGGCGTCAATGTCGCGGCCCGGATCTGGGAGGCGATCGAGCGCCGAAGGAGGCTCTGACGCCGATGTCGCTGCGCCTCCGGCTACTGAGCCTGATCCTGCGGCTGGGGGTGAAGACGGCGCTGAACCGGGTCAGGACACCGCAGGCAATGCGCGCGGGCTTCGAGCGGGTCGCGGCGCGCGTCTTCGCGGCGCCGGAGGACGCCAATTTCGTGCCCGACACGATCCGCCGCGACGGCGCGCATGGCAATGGCGGGCCGATCGAGGCGCTCTGGGCGAGCCGCGGCCGGCCGGACCGGCACCGGGTGATCCTCTATCTGCATGGCGGGGCCTATCTCTCGGGGTCGCCGCGCACCCACCGGCACCTTGCCGCCTGGCTCGGCGGCGCGGCCGGGGCAAGGGTGCTGCTGCCCGATTACCGGCTGGCGCCCGAGCATCCCTTCCCGGCGGCGATCGAGGATTCGGTGGCCAGCTACCGCCACCTGCTCGGCGCGGGCTACGAGGCGCAGCACATCGCGCTCGCGGGCGATTCCGCCGGAGGCGGCCTGGTCTTCGCGCTGCTGCAGCGGATCGAGGCGCTGGACCTGATGCGCCCGGCCTGCGCGGTTGCCTTCTCGCCCTGGACCGACCTGACGCTGGGTGGCGCGAGCCTGCGCCGCAACGCACGGCGCGACGCGATGCTGCCGATCCGCCGCGCGCCCGAGGCGGTCCGCCATTATCTCGGCGACGCGCCGGCCACCGATCCGCTGGCCTCGCCGGCGTTCGGCAGCTACCGGAACCCGCCGCCGGTGCTGATCCTGGCCTCGGCGGCCGAGGTGCTCTGCGACGATGCCGTGGCGATGGCGAACCGCCTGCGCGAGGCGGGCGGCGACGTGACGCTGGAGATCTGGAGGGACATGCCGCACGCTTGGCCGTTCTTCACCGGCTACCTCCCTGCCGCCGGGGCAACCCTGCTCCGCGCCGGACAGTTCATTGCGCGGCATCTGGCGGACGGGGAGCGCATCACCGGCTGAACGGGCCGCCCCGCCGGGCGTCAGCCGCCCTTGCGCGACGCCTTCTCGGCGATGCCGGAGATCCCCTCCCGGCGCTCGAGTTCGGCCAGAATGTCGGCGAGCGGAACCCCGGCGGACTCGATCATGACGAGGAAGTGGTAGAGCACATCCGCCCCCTCGCGGGTCAGGGCGGCGGGATCGCCCGGGCCCGAATCGATTCTGGCAGCCTCGACGATCGCCTCGATCGCCTCCTCGCCGAACTTCGCGGCGCACCCCGCCGGCCCCTTCGCCAGCAGGGCGGCGGTGTGCGACGACGCCGGGTCGGCGCGCCGCCGCGCGGCGATGGTGGCGGCGAGGCGGGCCAGGACGCTGCTCACAGCCGCACCGGGACGCCGTGGCGGGCCATGTGCAGCTTGGCCTCGCGCACCGTGTGCTCGCCGAAATGGAAGATCGAGGCCGCCAGCACCGCCGAGGCATGACCCTCGGTCACGCCCTCGACCAGGTGATCGAGCGTCCCGACGCCGCCCGAGGCGATGACCGGGATCGTCACCGCATCGGCCACGGCGCGGGTCAGCGGCAGGTTGAAGCCCTCGCGCGTGCCGTCGCGGTCCATCGAGGTCAGCAGGATCTCGCCCGCGCCGCTTTGCTCCATCAGCTTCGCGAACGCGACCGCGTCGATGCCGGTTGCCTCGCGCCCGCCATGGGTGAAGATCTCGAATCCGCTCGGCGTCGTGCCACCCGACTTGGCGTCGATCGCCACCACGATGCATTGCGCGCCGAACTTCTCGGCCGCCCGGCGGACGAAGTCAGGATCCTTCACGGCCGCCGTGTTGACCGAGACCTTGTCGGCGCCCGCCAGCAGCAGCGCCCGGATGTCCTCGAGCGTCCGCACCCCGCCGCCGATGGTCAGCGGCATGAAGCACTCATCGGCGGTGCGGCGGGCGACCTCGAGGATGGTGCCGCGCCCCTCGTGGCTCGCCGTGATGTCGAGGAAGAGAAGCTCGTCAGCGCCTGCCGCATCGTAGATCCGCGCCTGCTCCACCGGGTCGCCGGCATCGACGAGATCGACGAAGTTGACACCCTTGACGACGCGGCCGTCTCGGACGTCGAGGCAGGGAATGATCCGGGTCTTCAGCATGGGAGCCGCGCTTTATGCCGCATGCCGGACCCAGTAGACTTGCGGGCGCCGCAAGGCAAGATGGCACGACTTGACCCGAAGTTCGGACCAGAGGAGATCCCCATGCGCACAGCCATCCTGGCCTTGCCCTTCATTCTCGCTCCCATGCTGGCGGGCGCCGGGACCTTCGTCAGCAGGACCAGCCCCCACGATGTGGCGACCACGATGGACCGGCTGGTGGCGGCGGTCGAGGGCGCCGGTGCCACCGTGATCGCCCGGATCGACCACGCAGCGGCTGCCGCGAAGGTGGGCGAGGAGCTGACGCCGAACCAGGTGCTGATCTTCGGCAACCCCACGCTCGGGACGCCGATGATGCAGTCGGCCCCCGCGATGGGACTCGACCTGCCGCTGAAGGTGCTGGTCTACCAGGACAAGGACGGGACGGTGCGGGTGATCTACCGGGCCATGGACGACCTCGCTGCCGAGCATGGCGCCGACAGCCCCGCCGTGGCCAAGGCCGCCGGTGCACTGGAGACCTTCACCGGCAAGGCGGTGGCGGCGGAGTAAGCGGTACGGGCAGCCGCGGCGCTCAGGCGGAGAGAAGCCGCACGGCCGCCGCCGGGTCGATTCGCCCGTCATAGAGCGCGCGCCCCGAGATCACGCCGTCGAGCGGAGCGCCGCAATCCCTGAGTGCGCGGAGATCCTTCATCGACGACACCCCGCCCGAGGCGATGACCGGGATCGCGACGGCGCGCGCCAGCGCGGCGGTCGCCTCGACATTCGGCCCCTGCATCGCCCCGTCGCGGTCGATGTCGGTGTAGACGATCGCCGCGACGCCGGCGTCCTCGAACTTCCGCGCGAGGTCGAGAGCGGCCAGATCTGTGGTCTCGGCCCAGCCCTCGACTGCGACCATGCCCTTGCGGGCGTCGATGCCGACCGCCACCCGGCCCGGGAACGCCCGCGCGGCCGCCCGCACCAGCGCCGGGTCGCGCACGGCCGCCGTGCCGAGGATCACCCGTCTCAACCCCCTGGAAAGCCACATCTCTAGTGTCGCCATGTCGCGGATGCCGCCGCCGAGCTGGGCGGGGATCGTCACCGCCGCCAGGATCGCCTCGACCGCGGCGGCATTGGCCGGGCGCCCGGCAAAGGCGCCGTTGAGGTCGACGAGGTGCAGCCATTCGCAGCCGGCGGACGCGAAGGCCCGGGCCTGGGCGGCGGGGTCGTCGCTGAACACGGTCGCGGCCGCCATCTCGCCGCGCACAAGCCGCACGCACTGGCCGTCCTTCAGGTCGATGGCGGGGTAGAGGATCATCCGCACTCCCTTCCGCGGGGCTTCTTAGCCCGCCAGCCTGCCGAATTGAAGCGTCAGGCCAAGAAATCGTGAGGCGGTGAAAAGTCGCTTGGCTGCGCCGGGATCGCACCTATCCTTCCTCGTCAGATCAGGGAGGTGCCGATGTTCAGACGACTGGCGACCGGGGCAGCCACCGGCGCGGCCCTCGCGCTCGTGGCCCTGCCGGCGCTCGCTGCCGAGGGCGAGCGGGTGCAGGTGACTGGCGAGATGATCGATACCTGGTGCTACTTCTCCGGCGTCATGGGCGGGCCGGATGCGGTAGTGGGCTCGGCGCACCACACCTGCGCGCTCTGGTGCTCGGCCGGCGGCATCCCGGTCGGGCTGCTGGCCGATGACGGCACGGTCTACATGGTGATCAAGTGGCAGGGCTCGGCCGACGTCGCCGATGGCGGCACGCTCCTGAGCGTCGCCAGCCACCGGCTGACCGCCGACGGGCTGCACTACGAGCGCGACGGCATCCATTACCTGCTGGTCGAACAGGTGGTCGCGGACGAGGGCATCGTGAACCGAACCCACGGGGATTACGGCGCGGTGCCGCCGTTCTCGTTCCCGCAGCCGAAACCGTGAGGGGGATGCCATGCGACGCCTGATCCTGATCGCCGCCGCGCTGGTTGCCGCGCCCGCCCTGGCCGAGGGGCCGTTCTCCGGGGGGAGCCAGGCGAAGAGCTGGGGCCTCCTCGGCGAGGAGACGGCGCGGTTCGAGGGGACCGTGACCGACGCGCTCTGCGCGCTGACCGGCGACTGCCCGGCCGATTGCGGGGCGGGGCTGCGGCAGATGGGCATCCTGCGCGCGGCGGACGGACAATTCGTGCTGGCGACCAAGAACACCCAGCCCGCCTTCACCGGAGCCACGGTCGACCTCGCTCCCTTCTGCGGCCGGACGGTGGAAGTCGATGGTCTGCTTGTTGGCGACCGCGACGTCACGCCGGGGCTCGGGGCCAAGCTCTTCCAGGTGCAGACCGTTCGGGAGAAAGGCGCCGATGCTGTGCAAGCCGCGAACCGCTGGACCGCCGACTGGGCCGCACGGAACCGCGGGGTTCCCGGCGACGGCCCGTGGTTCGAGCGCGACCCGCGGGTCAGGGCCGAGATCGCGGCGCACGGCCGGCTGGGGCTCGGGGCTGACGCGGACCGGACGTTCGCCGAGGAGAACTTCTGATGGGAGAACTTCTGATGCGCCGGGTGCTGGCGCTGCTGGCTGTGCTGGCCGCAGCCCCGGCCGGCGCACCTGCCCTCGCCCATGACGGGGTTGTGCATGCGACGCCGTCGGAGGCGGCCCGGCACGCGGCGGCGGCACCTGCTCTGCCATTCCCGGTCGAGATCCGGCCCCGTTTCGCGTTGACCGACCACACCGGGCGCGCCGTCTCGGAGGCCGACTTCGCCGGCCGGCCTATGGCGATCTTCTTCGGCTATGCGAGCTGCGAGTCGATCTGCACGGTGGCGCTGCCGGCGATCGGCGCGGCGCTGGAGATCCTCGGGCCTGCGGGGGCCGGAATTGCCGCCCTGATGATCACCGTCGACCCGGAACGCGATACCCCCGAGGCGATGGCGAGGAAGCTGCCGGAATACAGCCCCCGGCTGGTCGGCCTGACCGGCAGCGAGGCGGCGCTGGCCGAAGCGCGGGCCGCGTTCCAGGTCGAGACCTCCGAGGTCACCCGCCTGCCCGACGGCACGCCGGTCTATGCCCATGGCAGCTTCATCTACCTCGTCGGGCCCGACGGGGTGGTGAAATCGGTGCTGCCGCCGATCCTCGCACCGGAGCGGATCGCCGAGCTGATGGCGAAGACGCTCTGAACCGACGCTCTGAACGCCGGCCCTATCCGCGCCGCCCGATCCGCTCGCGCGTCGCCTCGCAGAGCGGCCTCAGCCGCTCGCGCGCGGCCCGGGCGGCCTCCGGCTCCGTCGCATTGACGATCGCCAGCCGAAAGCCGCCGGGCGGCATGGCGTGCCAGGAAGGCGGGCGTTCCTCGTGGAAGGTGACCTGCACGCTCGTTACCTCAGGCATGGCCAGCACCGCGCCGACGGCGCATTCCGGCGGGTGGCGGTAGCGGTAGCCATTGGCGCCGAACAGCACGAAGCTGTAGCCGTCGCGCCGGGCGGAATCGTCGAACTCCCAGACGCCGTCGCGATAGAGCCGCACCAGCGCCTCGACCCAGGGTGTGCCGCCATAGAGATCGGGCCACTGGTCGGCGAAGCGCAGATGCACCTCGATGATCCGGGCGCCGATGGTTTCGAAATTGACCATGCCGGTGTAGCCGGCGAGATGGTGGCGAAGCCAGGCGGCGCAGGGCAGCTCGATCTCGGGCCGCGGCGCGGCCCAGACCGTCCAGTAGTCGAACATTCCGCCGCCGATGGCCACCCCGGTCGCATGCCGCCACCAGCACGCCTCGCCCCGCACCACGGCGGCGTCGGTCGAGACGTGCTCGCCCGCGAAGAGCGGCATCCAGATATGCCCCGGCCGCTGGTGGGCGCGGTAGTCGCGCAGGCTGCGCATCACCCGGCTGCCGGTGCCCATGCCGCGCATGTTGAAGACCGGCTTCGAGAACACCGGGAACGAGGGCGGGTCGATGCCGTGCGGACCGCAGTCGAAGCCCTGGCTCTCGGCCACCTTCAGCTTGTCGTAGACCCAGCGGTGCTCGGGGAACAGCAGCCAGGCGTCGCCGTCATCCACCGGGATGCGAACCTCCTCCGGGCAGGACACGGAGGCGAAATACTGCTTGCGCCAGGGATCGACGACCAGGATGGGCATGGGCGGACTGTGGCGATGTGCCTCGGATTCGGGAAGCGGGATCGATGCCGGTCAGGGCCGGGATGTTACCGTCATGCGGTCACGGCGCCCATTTCAGGAAATTGGCGATCAGCCGCAGCCCGGTCGCCTGGCTCTTCTCCGGATGGAACTGGGTGCCGATCATGTTGAGCCGCCCCACCACCGCGGCGATCATCTCGCCATGGGCGGTATGCGCCAGCCGCTGCTCGGGGTTGCGCGGGCGAAAGTGATAGGAGTGCACGAAATAGGCGTGCTCGCCGGTGCGAATGCCCTCAAGCACCGGGTGCGGCACGGCAATGGTCAGTTCGTTCCAGCCCATATGCGGCACCTTGAGACCGGGGTCGTTCGGCGCGATCCGCACCACGTCGCCATGGATCCAGTCGAAGCCCGGCGTCTCGCCATGCTCGAGGCCGCGGGTCGCCATCAGCTGCATGCCGACGCAGATGCCGAGGAAGGGCGCGCCCTCATGCACGCGCGCCGCCATCGCCTCGAACATGCCCGGCACCGCGAGCAGCCCCGCCCGGCAGTCGGCGAAGGCGCCGACCCCCGGCAGCACGATGCGATCCGCCCTCGCCACCGCTTCCGGGTCCGAGGTCACGGCAACCGGCCCGCCATCGACCTCGGCCGCCATGCGCCGGAACGCCTTCTCGGCCGAACGCAGATTGCCCGAGCCGTAATCGATGATCGCCGTGGTCATGCGGCCTCGCCCCGCAGGAACAGCTCCTCGGCGCCCTCGGGCGAGCGGGCCTCGACCACGCCGGCCTCGCGCCAGCCGCGCAGCCTGAGCTCGGCGCGGCGGATGGCGCCGCCCTCGAAGCCGAAGATCAGCGCGATCCCGGCCTCTGTTGCCACCCCGGCCCAGGGCGACCAGAGCGCCGCGGCGAGCACCGCCGCCGCATATCCCGCCAGCGTGATCCAGAGCCCGTGCCACACCAGCCAGAGCGGTGGCAGGACGAGGCCGAGCAGATCGAACCGGTCGGCAACGGCCACGAGCTCGTCCGGTCGCCTATGGTGCAGCGTATAGATGCGCGTGCGCATCGCTCAGAGCGTCCCCTTGGTCGATGGGATGGCGTCGGCCTTGCGCGGGTCGGGCTCGACCGCCTCGCGCAGCGCGCGCGCCACCGCCTTGAAGGCGGCCTCGGCGATGTGGTGGCTGTTGATGCCGCGCAGCCGGTCGACATGCAGCGTGATGCCGCCGTTCATGGCGAAGGCGGTGAAGAACTCGCGCACGAGCTCGGTGTCGAACGTGCCGATCCTCGGCGCGGTGAAGTCCACCTCCCAGACCAGATGCGGCCGTCCGGAGAGGTCGAGCGCGGCGTTCACCAGCGTGTCGTCCATCGGCAGCAGGCAGGACCCGTAGCGGCGGATGCCGCGCTTGTCGCCCAGCGCCTCGGCCAGCGCCTTCCCCAGCGCGATGCCCACATCCTCGACCGTGTGGTGATCGTCGATATGAGTGTCGCCCTTGGCGCGGACCTTCATGTCGATCAGCGAATGCCGGGCGAGCTGGTCGAGCATGTGGTCGAAGAAGCCCACCCCGGTCTGGTTGTCGTAAGTCCCGGTGCCGTCGAGATTCAGGGACACCTCGATCGCGGTCTCGGCGGTCTTGCGGCTGAGCTTCGCCTTGCGCATTGCGTCGGTCCCCTGCGGCTCCCGGCCAGGTTGCGACCCCCGTATATAGCGGCGATTTCGCCCAGGCCAGCCCCGTGATTTCCGCGGGATTTGCGGCTATATGGAAGGCGGTCGGAGCAGGAGACGACGCATGCAGGCACAGGAGCCGCGCTTTCCCGGGTGGCACGGCACCACCATCGTCGCGGTGAAGAAGGACGGCCGCGTCGCGGTCGCCGGCGACGGGCAGGTGAGCCTCGGCCAGACCGTGATCAAGGGCAATGCGCGCAAGGTGCGCCGCCTCTCGCCGGGCGGCCGGGATGTGGTCTGCGGCTTCGCCGGCGCCACGGCCGACGCCTTCACCCTGCTCGAGCGGCTGGAGAAGAAGCTCGAGGCCGCGCCCGGCCAGCTGATGCGCGCCTGCGTCGAGCTGGCCAAGGACTGGCGCACCGACAAGTTCCTGCGCAACCTCGAGGCCATGCTGATCGTCACCGACGGCGAGACGCTCTTGGTCGTCACCGGGGCGGGCGACGTGCTCGAGCCGGAAGGCGGCATCGCCGCCATCGGCTCGGGCGGCAACTATGCCCTCGCTGCGGCCCGCGCCATGGCCGATTCCGGCCGCGACGCCGAGGCGACCGCGCGCCGGGCGCTCGAGATCGCGGCGGAGATCTGCGTCTATACCAACGGCAACATGGTGGTCGAGGTGATCGGCCGATGAGGCCGGCCCGGGTCGATCCCGCGGGCCGGCCGCTGCAAGGCCGGCGCCGGCAGGCCGTCCAGGCGGCCTGCATCGTGCTCGGCTGGCTGGTGCTGCTCTCGGCCATCCTGTGGGCGACGCGCGCCGGGGCCGGGCGCAGCGCGGCGCCGGTTCCGCTGCTGCTCTCGGTCGGCATCCTCGCCTGGGCGGCGGCCGAGCATGTGGCGGGGCGGCGAGGCCTCGTCTGGCCCGGCTCGGCGCTCGCCATCGTCGGCTCGCTCTCGGTCGGGCTCGGGCTCAGCATGATCACGCCCGGGCTGCGCGACGGCCCGCCGACGATGCGCTTCGCCGTCGTCACCGGGGCCTCGGCGGCCTGCATGTTCCTCTACATGTTCCGCTTCCGCCTGCCCGGCCTGGTCTCGCCGGTGGTGACCTTCACCATCGTCGCCCTGTTCCTCGGCCTCTACGGCGCCGACCCGGCGCATCTGCGCGAGGTCGAGGGCTTCAGCCCGCGCGGCATCCTCGCCGCGATGATGGCCTCGCCGCTGGCGGCGGGCAGCTTCCTCGCCCTCTCCGCCGCCGCGGTCGCCGGCGCCCGCTGGCTCGACCTCAACGGCGACGATTTCGGGCTCGCCGCCGCCCGGCCGCTGCACATCGCCGGCATGGGCGTGCTGGCGCTGGTGCTGGGGCGGTGGCTCGCCGCGCTGCCCGGGCCGGCCGATGCGCTGCTCTTGCTTGCGGGCTGGGCGGCGGCCACCGTCTGGGCGCTCCGCATCAACCGGATCGCGGTCCTGTATGCCGCGCTCTACGCCTCGGCCAAGCCCCTGATGCTGGCGCTGGGGCCGGTGCTCGGCTTCGCCTTCCAGCGCTCCGACTGGACATGGCTCGCGCCCCTGATCCTGTTCGGCGGCATGGCCGTCTGGCCGTCGCTGCACGAACAGTCGCTCCGCCGGGGCTGGACACTCGGCCCCGGGGGCCGTATCCCGCAGCCGCGCCCGAACTGGTGGTGGCGCTACTGGCCCTACGCCTGATTCCATGTTTGCCCGGAACCACCCGCCCCGCCGCCCCGCCCATCGATCAAGCGTCCAACCCACCGGTAGGCTCGGTGGACGGGCGGGGCGGCGGGGCGGGCGGCGGCGCGCCAGGCCCAACCCCAAGGATACCCCATGTCCGACCTGACCCCGCGCGAGATCGTGTCCGAGCTCGACCGCTTCATCATCGGCCAGCGCGAGGCCAAGCGCGCGGTCGCCGTGGCGCTCAGGAACCGCTGGCGCCGCCGCCGGCTCGACCCCGCGATGCGTGACGAGGTCTATCCGAAGAATATCCTGATGATCGGCCCGACCGGGGTCGGCAAGACCGAGATCTCGCGCCGCCTCGCCCGCCTCGCCGACGCGCCCTTCGTCAAGGTCGAGGCGACGAAGTTCACCGAGGTCGGCTATGTCGGCCGCGACGTCGAGACCATCGTGCGCGACCTCGTCGAGACCGCCATCGTCATGGTCCGCGACAGGAAGCGCGCCGAGATGCAGGCGGCCGCCGAGAAGGGCGCCGAGGAGCGGGTGGTCACGGCGCTGGTCGGCGAGGCCGCCTCCGAGACCACGCGCGCCGCCTTCCGCAGGAAGCTCCGCGACGGCGCGCTCGACGACACCGAGATCGAGGTCGAGGTCGCCGACACGGCGTCGCCCTTCCCGATGATGGAGCTCCCCGGTGCGGGCGGGGGCGGCATGGGCGTGGTCAACTTGGGCGACATCTTCGGGCGGGCCTTCGGCGGGCGCACGAAGAAGCGCCGAATGACCGTGCGCGAGAGCCACGCGGTGCTGGTCGCCGAGGAGGCCGACAAGCTGATCGACCAGGAGGCGATCACCCGCGAGGCGGTGCAGGCGGCCGAGCAGGACGGCATCGTTTTCCTCGACGAGATCGACAAGGTGGCGGCGCGGGCGGGCCCCGAAGGCCGCGGCGGCGCCGATGTCAGCCGCGAGGGGGTGCAGCGCGACCTCCTGCCGCTGATCGAGGGCACCACGGTCGCGACCAAGCACGGGCCGGTCAGGACCGACCATGTGCTGTTCATCGCCTCCGGCGCCTTCCACATCGCCAAGCCGAGCGATCTCCTGCCCGAGCTGCAGGGGCGGCTGCCGATCCGGGTCGAGCTCCGCGCGCTCACCGAGGCCGACTTCGCGCGCATCCTCACCGAGACCGACAACGCGCTGACCCGGCAATACACCGCGCTCCTGGCGACCGAGGGGGTCGAGGTCGGCTTCGACCCGACCGGCGTCGCCGCCATCGCCCGCATCGCGGCGGAAGTGAACGCCCAGGTCGAGAACATCGGCGCCCGGCGCCTCTACACGGTGATGGAGCGGGTGTTCGAGGAGCTGTCCTTCACCGCCCCCGACCGGGGCGGCGAGAAGGTGACGGTCGACGCCGCCATGGTCGAGGCGTCGCTGGGGGATCTGGCACGGGCGACGGATGTGAGGCGGTATGTGTTGTGAGGGGAGCTGGGGTGGCGTAGGATCTCACTCCACCGTCCGCGCGGAAGGTGCACCATGAGGGCATGGTTTCAGATGGTTGGTCTCAGCCTGCTGGTGGGTTGCGGCACAACCTATCAGCTTCCTGAATTGACGGAAGAACGGATCGCGAGCGCGGAAGCTGTTATCAGTCGGGAAGAAACCGCCACCGCTGGCATGCCCCAAATCGACGCCGACGAAGCCGCCAGCAATTTCTTCGAGGTCATCTACCGCGTCGAGCCAGTCGCGGAGAAGTTTTGCAGGGAGCAAAAGGCTGAGGAACCGAGCTTCAATTGCGATGTGCAGGTTGTAGTGGATGATCGTATTGATGTTGAACCTAACGCCTTTCAGTACTTTGATGATGCTGGGGAGCCGACGATCATGTTCAACGTCCCCTTCATCGCCAAGGCCCGAAACCAGGATGAGCTGGCATTCGTATTTGGCCATGAAATGGGCCATCTGATTGGGGATCACATCGAGAAGCGCGAACAGCAGCAGATGGCAGGTGCCGTGATTGCCGGTCTCTTTATCGGGCTCTCGCAGGCGGCCGCCAACTACGGAAACCCGTACCGCAGCACCACCTATGATCAGGCCAACATGCGGAATGCGATGGTTGCTGGCGGAGAAATCGGATCGCACGCCTACAGTCAAACGTACGAACTCGAAGCCGATCTCGTCGGCTCCTATATCGCTGAGCGCGCCGGGTACGATCCGGAGCTAGGTGCGCGCATCTTCGCCCGGAGAGAGGACGCGGAGAACGTCGACGGGTCGCTGTCGTTCTGGGGGACACACCCGAAGAGCGCGGAACGGATCGCCACGGTGGCTGCCGCGGTCGATCGGATTGCGGAGCAACGCCGCAGCGGGCTGATTCCATCGCCAAACTGAACTAGACGACACAGGTTCGGTCCGCTCTGTGTGAACCCGTAGGGTGGGTTCTGCGAACCCACCGATTGCGCGGTGGATCCTCCCTCGGTGGGTTCGGAGAACCCACGCTTCCGAGGGGGCAAGCGCCTCCGTCTCGCCGGGCTCATCCGCCCGGCAGCGAGCCGTAGGGTGCGCATTCATGCGCACCGTGTGGTGGCGGAAATGGTGCGCATGAATGCGCACCCTGCGCCCGGCCCATCCCGCACCCCTGCTCACATCCCTCTCACACCCCCCCGTTTTTGAGAAATCCTGTGATCCCAAGACCTTGACCACCTTCTCAACCTTGAGAGGGCTTGCGCACGGCCCGGCGGGCGCGGCCGGAGCGGCGTCCGAGCCCCTCCCGCATCTCTCCCTTGCCGGGGCGGCGGGATGGCGGTAACACTCCGGCCCATGTCCTCTCCCATGTCCTCTCCCATGTCCTCTCCGGTGGTCCTCGATCTGGCCGACCGCGCCCGCCTGCCCTGGCGGTTCCACGGCCGCGCGGCCACCGCGCTGCTCCGGGGCTGAGGCCCGCGCCCGCCTGCCCGCCCGAGACTCGCCAAGGAGACAGATCGATGACCGCCGCCGCCTCGCCATCCACCCTCTACGACAAGATCTGGGACGCCCATGTGGTCGACCGGTCCGAGGACGGCACCTGCCTCCTCTACATCGACCGCCACCTCGTCCACGAGGTCACGAGCCCCCAGGCCTTCGAGGGCCTGCGCATGGCCGGCCGCCGCGTCCGCCACCCCGGGGCGACGCTCGCCGTCCCCGACCACAACGTCGCCACCACGCTCGACCGCAACGAGGGCATCAAGGACGAGGAGAGCCGCATCCAGGTCGAGACGCTGAGGCAGAATGCCCGCGACTTCGGCATCGAGCTCTTCGACGTCGACGACGTCCGCCAGGGCATCGTCCACATCATCGGCCCGGAGCAGGGGCTGACCCAGCCCGGCATGACCATCGTCTGCGGCGACAGCCACACCGCCACCCACGGCGCCTTCGGCGCGCTCGCCCACGGCATCGGCACCTCCGAGGTCGAGCACGTGCTGGCGACCCAGACGCTGATCCAGAAGAAGTCGAAGAACATGAAGGTCGAGATCACCGGCACCCTCGCGCCCGGCGTCTCGGCCAAGGACATCACGCTCTCGGTCATCGGCACCACCGGCACCGCCGGCGGCACCGGCCATGTCATCGAGTATTGCGGCGAGGCGATCCGCGCGCTCTCGATGGAGGGCCGCATGACCGTCTGCAACATGGCGATCGAGGGCGGCGCGCGCGCCGGCCTGGTGGCGCCCGACGAGAAGACCTTCGCCTATCTCAGGGGCCGCCCCAAGGCGCCGAAGGGGGCGCAGTGGGAGATGGCGCTCGCCTGGTGGAAGACGCTGACAACGGACGCAGGCGCGCATTTCGACAAGGTCGTGACGCTCCGCGGCGAGGACATCGCCCCGGTCGTCACCTGGGGAACCAGCCCCGAGGATGTGTTGCCGATCACCGCGACGGTCCCCGACCCGACGGACTTCGCCGATCCCGGCAAGCAGGCGGCGGCACGGCGCTCGCTCGACTACATGGGGCTGAAGCCCGGCACGCCGCTCTCCGAGATCGCCATCGATACCGTCTTCATCGGTTCCTGCACCAACGGCCGCATCGAGGATCTGCGCGAGGTGGCGCGGATCGTCGAGGGCCGCAAGGTCAAGGCGGGGCTGCGGGCCATGATCGTGCCCGGCTCGGGCCTGGTCCGCGCCCAGGCCGAGGAGGAGGGCATCGCCGACATCCTGAAGGCCGCGGGCTTCGACTGGCGGCTCGCCGGGTGCTCGATGTGCCTCGGCATGAACCCCGACCAGCTGAAGCCCGGCGAGCGCTGCGCCTCGACCTCGAACCGCAACTTCGAGGGCCGCCAGGGCAAGGGCGGCCGCACCCATCTTGTCAGCCCCGCCATGGCGGCGGCGGCGGCCCTCACGGGGCGGCTGACGGATGTGCGGGAGCTGCTGTAGGGGCGCAGCCTGTCAGACCTGCTCCCGCCGCAGCCGCATCGCCACCCAGCCGAAGAGCGCCGAGGATGCCACGCACCAGAGGGCGAAACCCGCGACCTGGTCCGGGAAGGCGATCCCGCGGTCGATCAGCAAGCCGGTGATCCCCGGCCCGAGCGCGGTCGCGAACACCATCGACGAGGTCGCCAGCGCCCGGACAGCGCCGAGATGCCGGGTTCCGTAGAGGCCGGGCCAGAGCGCGCCGAGCAGCGTTCCGGAGCCGCCCTGGGTCAGGCCCATGAGTGCCATCATCGCGTACCAGGCACCGATGCCCTGTCCGGCGCCGATCAGCGTGATGCCGGCAGCCATCGGCAGCAGGTAGACCGGCAGGAGCCGCACCGGTCCGAACCGGTCGACCAGCCAGCCGCAGGCGAGCGACGAGGCCACGGTCACCGCCGCATAGACCGGATAGCCGAGCGCCATCGCCGCCAGGGGCCAGCCCTTCACCGCGCTGACATGGACCTGCTGGAAGAAGGCCGCGGTGCCGATGAAGCCCGGCGCCAGCAGTCCCGGGATCAGCGCCCAGAACAGCCAGTGCAACAGCACATCGCGGCGTCCCCAGTGGCGCCCGCCGAGCCCGGCCGAGAGATCGACCTCGGCGCTGCCGCGCGGCTGTCGGCCTTCGTTCATCAGCCACCGGATCAGCGGTGCGAAGAGCACCACGAGCGCCACCGCGGCCAGGCTCCAGGCCAGGCGCCAGCCGAGCGCGGCTGCGAGCACCACCGTCACCGCCGGCAGTACCGCCTCGCCGAGGGAGTAACCGAGCCCGGCCACGGCCACGGCCCGGCCGCGATGGGCGCGGAACCAGCGGCCCATGGCGGTCATGCCGATATGGCCCATCATGCCCTGGCCGCAGAACCGCAGCCCGGCGATCAGCACGACCAGGACAGGCCATGAGGTACTGACCGCCATTCCCGCCGCGGCGGCGGCATAGAGCCCCAGCACGATCAGCGCCAGACGGCCGAGCGGCATGGTGTCGGCGAGCCCGCCGGTGCGGATCAGGAACGCCGCCGAAATCAGGGTCGCCGCGGTGTAGACGGCGCCCCAGCCCCCGTCGGTCAGGCCGTGGGCCTGCTTGATCTCGGCGGCGAACAGCGAAATGAAGAAGGTCTGCCCGAAGGACGAGCAGAGCGTCAGCACCAGCCCCGCCGCCAGCCAGCGGGCATTCTCGCGGTAGAACCGGGCCATGGGCTCCGTCTAGGGCATCGCCACGCCCCGCACCAGTGGTCCAGTCTTGCACCTTCCCGTCAGCCCGTGCTTTATCGGGCCGACTCTGAGGAGGAGCCGCTCGCCATGGAAAAGTTCACCACACTGACCGCCGTCGCCGCGCCGCTGCCGATGATCAATGTCGACACCGACATGATCATCCCGAAGCAGTTCCTGAAGACGATCAGGCGCTCGGGCCTCGGCAGGAACCTGTTCGATGAGATGCGTTACCGCGACGACGGCTCCGAGAATCCGGATTTCGTGCTGAACAAGCCGGCCTACCGGGGTGCGAAGATCATCGTGGCGGGCGACAATTTCGGCTGCGGATCCAGCCGCGAGCACGCCCCCTGGGCGCTGCTCGACTTCGGCATCCGCTGCGTGATCGCGCCCAGCTTCGCGGACATCTTCTACAACAACTGCTTCAAGAACGGCATCCTGCCGATCGCGCTGCCGCAGGAGGACGTCGACAAGCTGATGGACGACGCCAACCGGGGCGCCAACGCCATCATCACCGTCGATCTCGAAAACCAGGTGATCACCGGCCCCGACGGCGGCGAGATCCGCTTCGAGATCGACGCGTTCAAGAAACACTGTCTCCTGAACGGGCTCGACGAGATCGGGCTCACCATGGCGAAGGAGCGCAGCATCGCCGGCTACGAGGCGAAGCATCGCGCCGCCCAGCCCTGGCTCGCCTCGCCGGGCGCGTGAGGTGCGCGGCGGCGCCGGCCCTCTGCCTCGGTCTGGCGCTGGCCGGGGCGGCGGCTGCCGACGCGCCCTGGGAGGCGAAGGCCGCGGGCGCGGTCAGGGTTGCCGTCTTCAACGTCGGGCTGGCGCGCAAGGGCGCCGGGCTGCTCGCAGCCGAAGTTGAGGCCGGCAGCGCGCAGATCGATGCCATTGCCGAGATCCTGCTTCGGGTCCGGCCAGACATCCTTCTGCTGATCAAGTTCGACCGGGACGAGGCCCACCGGGCGCTCGCCGGGTTCGCCTCTCGCCTGCGCCAGGGCAGCGCCGGCCTTCCGGGGCTCGACTACCCGTTCCTCCATCAGGGACCGGTCAATGCCGGGCTGCCGTCGGGCCTGGACCTCGATGGCGACGGGCGCAGCTTCGGCCCGCGCGACGCCTTCGGCTACGGCCGCTTTCCCGGCCAGGGGGCGATGGCACTGCTGAGCCGGTTGCCCATCGAGTTCGAGCGCATCCGCAGCTTCCGCGAGGTCCGCTGGGCGGCGCTGCCGGGTGCGGACCGGCCGGTGAACCCGGGCGGCACGGCCTTCCACCCGGAGCCGGTCTGGCAGGCGCTCCGGCTCAGTTCCGTCAGCCACTGGGACGTGCCGGTGGTCCTGCCGGGCGGGCGGGCGCTGCACATCCTCGCCGCCCATCCGACGCCCCCGGTCTTCGACGGAGTCGAGGACCTCAACGGCCGGCGCAATGCCGACGAAATCCGGCTGCTCGGCGCCATCGCGGCAGGGGCAGACTGGGTGCAGGACGACCAGGGGCGGCACGGCGGGCTCGGCCGAGGACAGGCCTTCGTCATTGCCGCGGACCTCAACGCCGATCCGTACGACGGCGATGCGCGCCATGACGCGGTGCGGGCGCTGCTGGGCGATCCGCTGCTGCAGGACCCGGAACCTGCCAGCCCCGGTGGTGCCGCGGCGGCCGATCCGGGCCATGCCGGGCCGGCGGCCCGTGACACGGCCGATCTTCGGGACGGGGCGCCGGGGAACCTGCGGCTCGACTATGTGCTGCCGGCGGCGGCGCTGGCCGTCACCGGGGCCGGGGTGTTCTGGCCCGCGCCGTCCGACCCGCTCGCCCGGCTGGTCGCCGGCGGGCGGCAGCCCGCAAGTTCGGATCACCGGCTGGTCTGGGTGGATGTCGTGCTCCCGCCCGACTGAACCGGGAGCCCGGAGCAGACCGGGCAATGCGGCCGCTTCCCGACCCGGATGATCCGAGTCTCGGCCTGCAGCGCGTCATAGAGCAGGAGCCGTCCGTCCAGCGGCTCGCCGGTCAGGGTGATCAGCTTCACCGCCTCGACCGCCTGCATCGCGCCGACCACCCCTGCCATCGCCCCGAGCACGCCCGCCTCGGCGCAGGCGGGCACGAGGCCGGGCGCGGGGATCTCGGGGAAGACGCATTCGTAGCAGGGGCCGCCGAGCCAGGGCCGGAACACGCTGATCTGCCCCTCCCAGCGGCCGATGGCGGCGAACACCAGGGGTTTCCGCAGCCGCGCCGCTACCCGGTTGACCAGATGCCGGGTGGTGAAATTGTCCGACCCGTCGATCACCAGGTCATAGGCTCCGACGATTCCCTCGGCGTTGGCTTCGCCGAGCCGCACTGCATGGGGCACGAGCGCCACATGCGGGTTCACCCGCCCGACCGCACGGGCCGCGCTCTCGACCTTGGGGTTGCCGATCTCGCCGGTATCATGCAGCACCTGGCGCTGCAGGTTCGAGAGGGAGACGGCGTCGTCGTCCACCACGCCCAGCGTTCCCACGCCCGCGGCCGCGAGATAGAGGATCGCCGGCGAGCCCAGCCCGCCCGCGCCCACCACCAGCACGCGGGCCGCCTTCAGCCGCTGCTGCCCCGGCCCGCCGAGCTCGTGCAGCACGATGTGGCGGGCGTAGCGTTCCAGTTCGTCGGGGGTGAAATTCATCACAGACCGTCGAACAGCGCGGTGGAGAGATAGCGCTCGGCGAAGCTCGGCAGGATGGCGACGATGCGCCTGCCTGCCATCCCCGGCCGCTCGGCGACCTCGATGGCGGCGGCGATCGCGGCGCCCGACGAGATGCCGCAGGGAATTCCCTCCGCCCGGGCGAGCCGGCGTGCCGTCTCGAAGGCGGTCTCGTTGCCGATGGTCAGCACCTCGTCGATCAGCCCGGTATCGAGGATCGCCGGCACGAAGCCGGCGCCGATGCCCTGAATCTTGTGCGGGCCCGGGTCGCCGCCCGACAGCACCGGGCTGTCCTCCGGCTCGACGGCGA
Source organism: Limibaculum sp. (assembly GCA_039805905.1). Lineage (GTDB taxonomy): Bacteria > Pseudomonadota > Alphaproteobacteria > Rhodobacterales > Rhodobacteraceae > Thermohalobaculum. Next base: position 306,961 of record JBDIVM010000003.1, read on the forward strand.
CGATGCGCAGATCCGGCGCGCGCGCCTTCAGCACCCGCCCGACCCCGGTGATGGTGCCGCCGGTGCCGACGCCGGCGACGAAGACGTCGATCGCGCCGCCGGTGTCCGTCCAGATCTCCTCGGCGGTGGTCTCGACATGCACCTGCGGATTGGCCGGGTTCTCGAACTGCTGCGGGATGACCGCGCCCTCGATCCCGGCGGCGAGCTGCTCGGCCCGGCGGATGGCGCCGCGAATGCCGTCCTCGGCCGGGGTCAGCTCGAGTTGCGCGCCGAGCAGCGCCAGCATCTTGCGCCGCTCGACGGACATCGATTCGGGCATGGTCAGGATCACCCGGTAGCCCCGCGCCGCGCCGGCGAAGGCCAGCGCGATGCCGGTGTTGCCGGAGGTCGGCTCGATGATGGTGGCTCCCGGTTTCAGCCGTCCCGCCGCCTCCAGCGCGTCGATCATCGCGACGCCGATGCGGTCCTTGACGCTGCCGAGCGGGTTGAAGAACTCGAGCTTGCCGCAGATCTCGGCCGCGAGCCCGAGCTCGGCGGCGAGGCGGGAGAGGCGGACGAGCGGCGTCGCGCCGATCGTCTCGGTGATGTTGCCGTAGATGCGCCCGCGCGGCTCGGCCTTGTACATTCGCTGCTTCCCTGTCCCCGCTCCCGCCCGGCGGGGCGTCAGATGCTGAAATCCGGCTTCAGCTTCGCCCCGTGCGCGATCCCGAGGTCCCGGGCCCGCCGGCACATGTCCTCCATGGTCACCCTGTCGAGCTGCTCGAGGAGCGCATCGCGGGTGTCGTTCCAGAGCGGTGCCACCACCTTCTCGCCGAGTTCGGCCCGGCTGACAGGCTCGTCGTCCGTCTCGGCGTCGAGCTGATCGACGATCCGGACCACGTCGCCGACCGTGATCCGGCGCCGCTCGCGGGCCAGCGTGTAGCCGCCCCTCGGTCCGCGCACCCCCTTGAGGATGCCATGATGCACCAGCTGCTGCATGACCTGCTCGAGATAGCGCTGCGGAACGCCCTGCCGGGCGGTGATGTCCTTCGCCTGCACCGGATCCGGGCGCGCATTGTAGGCGACGTCGAGCACCGCTTCGAGGGCCAGCATGGTCTTGCGCGGCAGTCTGAGCATGGCTCTTCCGGACCTCTCCCGTCAGCCGATGCCGGTCGAGCCGAAACCGCCGCCGCCGCGCGCGGTTCCGGGCAGGGCGGCGGCGCGCGCGATCCGGGCTTGCCTGACCGGGGCAATGACGAGCTGCGCGATGCGTTCGCCATGGCGGACAGTCACGGTCTCCGGGCCGAGATTGACCAGGAGCACCATGATCTCGCCGCGATAGTCCGAATCGATCGTGCCAGGGCTGTTGGCCAGCGTCACCCCGTGCCGGGCGGCCAGGCCCGAGCGCGGCCGTACCTGCCCCTCGAAGCCCTCCGGGATCGCCATGGCGATCCCGGTCGGCACCAACACGCGCCCGAGGCTCGGCAGCTTCATCCCAGCGGCGCGGTCGGCCGCGTGCAGCGAGGCGCGCAGATCCATGCCGGCGGCGCCCGCCGTCTCATAGGCCGGCAGGGGCAAGTCCGGGTCATGATGTGCGAGCGTCGCCACCGCGATCTCGGGTGCGCTCATGCCACGCCCTCCCGGTCGAGCACGTCGGCGATGCGTCCGGCCAGCCGGCGGGCGACCTCGGCCTTCGAGGCGCGGGGCCAGTGCTCGGCGCCCTCGGCGGTGACCAGCGTCACCGCGTTCTCGCTGCCGCCCATGATCCCGGTCTCGGGGCGCACGTCGTTGGCGACGATCCAGTCGCAGCCCTTCCGCGCGCGCTTGGCGATGGCGTTGGCAACCACGTCGTCGGTCTCGGCGGCAAAGCCGATCACCAGCGCCGGGCGCCTGCCGAGCGGCAGGTGGGCGACGGTCTTCAGGATGTCCGGGTTCTCGGTCAGTTGCAGTGCCGGCACCCGGCCGGATCCGTCCTTCTTGACCTTGGCTGCCGATGCATCGGCAGCCCGCCAGTCGGCGACGGCGGCCGCAAAGACCGCTGCCTCTGCCGGCAGCGCAGCCTCGACGGCGGCCAGCATCTCGCGCGCGGTCTCGACCCGCACCACCTTCGGCCCCACGGGCAGCGGCGCCGTGGCCGGGCCGCTCACCAGCACAACCTCGGCGCCGAGCGCATGCAGCGCCGCTGCGATCGCCGCGCCCTGCGCGCCCGACGAGCGGTTGGCAATGTAGCGCACCGGGTCGATCGGCTCGTGCGTCGGCCCCGAGGTCACGATCACGCGCCGTCCCGCCAGCCGCCCGGACTCGCCAAGCCGCGCCGCGATGGCGGCCAGGATATCGTCCGGCTCGGCCATCCGGCCCGGCCCGTACTCGCCGCAGGCCATGTCGCCCTGGTTCGGGCCGACCACGGCGACGCCATCCGCCGCGAGCGTGGCGAGATTGCGCTGCGTGGCCGCATGCTGCCACATCCGCACATTCATCGCCGGCGCGATCAGCACCGGCGTGTCGGTCGCCATCAGCAGTGTCGAGGCCAGGTCGTCGGCATGGCCATGCGCCATCTTCGCCATCAGGTCGGCGGTCGCGGGCGCCACCACCGCCAGATCCGCCACGCGGCTGAGCCGGATATGCCCCATCTCCGCCTCCTCCGTCAGGTCGAACAGCGCCGTATGCGCCTTCTCTTCGGCCAGCGAGGCCACGGAAAGCGGCGTCACGAACTGCTCGGCCGCCCGCGTCAGCACCGGTGTTACCGCGCCACCCGCCTTGCGGATGAGGCGGATCAGCTCCAGGCACTTGTAGGCAGCGATCCCGCCGCCGACGATCAGCAGTATGCGCTTGCCCTGCACGGTCCTTCCTGCGCCAGGTATTTTCCGCGGGGATTTCCGGAAATCCCGCAAGGGCACTGTAATATCCCGTGCGGCACAATTTCAACAGCGACAACGCAACGGTTTCGGGCGCCGCTCAGAGACTCCCCAGCAGTGCCATGAAGGCGGCGCCGAGAACGATGCCGCCGAGAAGCCAGGGCCAGCGGGCCGGTGGCGCTGCGCTGCCGTCTGCAGGGGCCATCGTCCGCCGCCGGGCGCGCGTTTCCTCCGCCAGCAGCACCAGCTCCTGTGCGAGGCCGGGCAGGCGCGGCCCGAGGCGCGCGAGCACGCGGGCGGTTCGCGCCATGTCGCGCGCGAGCTGGGCGGGGCCGAGATTCTCGGCGATCCAGCCCTCGACCACGGGCCGCGCCGCCTCCCACATGTTGCAATGCGGATCGAGGCTGCGGGCCACACCCTCGACCACCACCATCGTCCGCTGCAGCAGGATCAGCTCGGTGCGCGTCTCCATTCCGAACCGCTCCGAGGTCTCCAGCAGATAGGCGAGCAGCCGCGCCATCGAGATCGACGAGACTTCCTGCCCGTGGATCGGCTCGGCGATCGCCCGGAGCGATTGGGCGAAGGCCTCTACGTCGCGGTCGGCGGGCACGTAGCCGGCCTCGAAATGCACCTCGGCGCCGCGCCGGTAGTTGCGGCTGATGAAGGCGTAGAGGATCTCGGCATAATGCCGCCGGGTAATCGGGTCGAGCCGCCCCATGATCCCGAAGTCGAGCATGATCAGCGTGCCGTCCGGCCCAATCCGGATGTTGCCCTGGTGCATGTCGGCATGAAAGTAGCCGTCGCGCAGCGCATGGCGCAGGAATGTGCGGATCATCCGGCCGGCGATCTCGCCGAGGTCGAGCCCGGCCGCCGCCAGCGCCGCCGGTTCCACCGGCAGCCCCTCCACCCATTCCATGGTCAGGACGCGCCGCGAGGTTCCGGCCCACGAGATTTCGGGCACGTGCAGCCGGTCGTCGGGCTGCGTCTTGTCGCGGTATTCGCTGGCCGCGGCCGCCTCGAGCCGGAGGTCGAGCTCGGTGTTCACCACCCCCTCGAAATGCGCCACCACCGCCGAGGGCCGGAGCCTGCGCGCGCCGGGCACGATTCGCTCGACCAGGTGCGCAATCAGGTAGAAGGCGGCGATGTCGGCGCGGAACTGGCGATGGATGTTGGGGCGCAGCACCTTGACCGCCACCTTCCGCCCCGTCGGCCTCCAGACCGCCGGATGGACCTGTGCGATCGATGCAGCCGCCACCGGTTCGCCCAGGTCGCCGATCAGCTCCCAGGCACGGCCACCGAGCTCGCTCTCGATCGCCGCGCGGGCCTCGGCCGTCGGGAAGGGCGTCAGCCGGTCCTGCAGGAAGCGCAGCTGATCGCTCAGCTCGCGCCCGGTGACGTCGGGCCGGGTCGAGAGGACCTGGCCGAACTTCACATAGGCCGGCCCCATCGCCTGCAGCGCGCGCGGCAGCGGCGGCAGATCCGGATTGCCGGCCCGGCCGAACATGCCGAACGGCCGGGCGAGGGCGCGGATGGCGAAGCGCGGCCAGCCTATGATCTCGAACGCATCGAGGATCGCGACCATGGCACCGGTGCGCTCGAAGGTCGCTCCGGTGCGGAACAGTCGCCAGAGCTGGGGGATGGCGGCGAACATCGCCTAGAGCCGCCAGCCGGAATGCAGCGCCGCCACACCCATCGACAGGTTGCGCCAGTGCACCTGGCCGAAGCCCGCCGTGCGGAGCATCGCCGCGAAACGCTCCTGGTCCGGGAAGCGGCGGATCGACTCGACCAGATACTGGTAGCTCGCGCGGTCGCCGGTCACAACCTGCCCCATTGGCGGGATCAGGTTGAAGGAGTAGCGGTCATAGAGCCATTCCAGCGCCGGAATCGTCACATGGCTGAACTCGAGGCAGAGGAACCGACCGCCCGGCCTGAGCACCCGGTAGGCCTCGGCCAGCGCATCCTCGATGCGGGTCACGTTCCGGATCCCGAAGGCGATGGTGCAGGCATCGAAGTTGCGATCTGCGAAAGGCAGTCTCATGGCGTCGCCGCAGACCCAGTCGATATTGGCGATGCCCTGCTTTGCGGCACGCCGGATGCCCTCGTCGAGCATCGCCTCGGTCATGTCGCAGACCGTGACATGGCCGTTGCCGTGCAGCCGGTCGAGGAAACGGAAGGCGATGTCGCCGGTGCCGCCCGCCAGGTCGAGCAGCCGCATCCCCGGCCGGGGTGCCAGCCAGTCGATCAGCGCCTGCTTCCAGAGCCGGTGCACGCCCCCCGACATCAGGTCGTTCATCAGGTCGTAGCGCGAGGCGACCGACGAGAACACGCCATGCACCATCCCGGCCTTCTCGGCCTCGGGCACGGTGCGGAACCCGAAATGGGTTTCGCCGGAGGGGCTTGACTTCGCGCTGTCGTCGGTCATGGCCCGCCTAGATAGCGCGGGTGGCGGGATCATGCTATGGCGCTTTTCGTCCCTCCGAGGTTTTGCCGAGGATGTGCCCATGCCCGAGCTCCCCGAAGTCGAAACCGTCCGCCGCGGGCTGGAGCCCGTGCTGGCGGGCCATGTGCTGGCCCGCGTCGAGCAGCGCCGGCCCGACCTGCGCCGGCCGCTGCCCGAGCGCTTTGCCGAGCGGCTGGCCGGGCGGCGGGTCACGCGGCTCGGGCGGCGCTCGAAGTACCTGCTGATCGGGCTGGAGGCGGGCGAAAGATCGCCCGGGCACACCTGGCCCGAAGAAACCTGGATCGTCCATCTCGGCATGTCGGGCCGCATCCTTGTCGGCGGCGCGACTCTGGGCGAGTTTCATCATGCGACCCCCGGCCCCGGCCGGCACGACCACGTCATCGTCACCACCGATGCGGGCGCCACCGTCACCTACAACGATGCGCGGCGCTTTGGGGCAATGGATCTCTGGCCGACCGCAGCGCTCGAGGCGCATCCGCTGCTGGTCGGGCTGGGACCCGAGCCGCTGGGCAATGCCTTCAGCGGCGCCACGCTGGCGGCGGCCTTCACGGGCAAGCGGGCCCCGGTCAAGGCGACGCTCCTCGACCAGCGCGTGGTGGCGGGTCTGGGCAACATCTATGTCTGCGAGGCGCTGCACCGTGCCGGGATCAGCCCCGGTCGGCCCGCCGGCTCGCTGTCGCGCCCGCGGATCGACCGGCTGGCACGGGAGATCGTCGCCACCCTCACCGAGGCGATCGCCGCCGGTGGCTCGAGCCTGCGGGACTACCGGCAGGCGGATGGCGAGCTCGGCTACTTCCAGCACAGCTTCCGGGTCTACGACCGCGAGGGCGAACCCTGTCCGGCGCCGGGCTGCACCGGCACCGTGGCGCGCCTCGTCCAGTCGGGCCGGTCCAGTTTCTACTGCCCGAGGTGCCAGCGCTGACCCGCGGGCGCGTCGCGCTCCATCACCCCGGCACGAATGACCGTGACGCGCAGGCGCAGTGTCTATCCGAAGATTGCGGCAGGATGCCCCCCGTCGCATGCCGGCAGAGCGCCATGGACCGTCGCCCGTGTGTCCTTGCGGGAAGCCGTGCGAGCCTCGTCCCGGCCCACCTTGATCGCCGCGGCGGGCGAGGCTAGACCGGTCGCTCACCGGAAAGGGCACGAGGTGCGCCATGGCCTACGAGAACATCATCGTCGAGACCCGCGACCGGGTCGGGCTCATCCGGCTCGACCGCCCGAAGGCGCTCAACGCGCTGAATTCGGCCCTGATGCGCGAACTCGGCGAGGCGCTGGCCCGGTTCGATGCCGACGAGCAGGTCGGCGCCATCGTGCTCACGGGCTCGGAGAAGGCCTTCGCCGCCGGGGCCGACATCAAGGAGATGCAGCCGAAGAGCTTCGTCGACGTGTTCCGCGAGGACTTCATCACCGCCGAGTGGGAGGCGGTGACCCGCATCCGCAAGCCGGTGATCGCAGCCGTCGCCGGCTATGCTCTCGGCGGGGGCTGCGAGCTTGCCATGATGTGCGATTTCATCCTCGCCGCCGACACCGCGAAATTCGGCCAGCCCGAGATCAATCTCGGCGTCATGCCGGGCGCCGGTGGCACCCAGCGGCTGACCCGATTCGTCGGCAAGTCGAAGGCGATGGAGATGAACCTGACGGGGCGCCTCATGGACGCCGAGGAGGCCGAGCGGGCAGGCCTCGTCAGCCGCATCGTCCCGGCCGACGGCCTCATCGACGAGGCGGTCGCGACGGCGGCGAAGATCGCCGCGAAAAGCCCGATCGCGGTGATGGCCGCCAAGGAGGCGGTCAATCGCGCCTACGAGACCACCCTCGCCGAGGGCGTGCGCTTCGAGCGCCGCATTTTCCATAGCCTCTTCGCCACTGCCGACCAGAAGGAGGGAATGGAGGCCTTCGTGGCGAAACGGACCCCCAATTTCAGGGGCGAATGAAGCCCCGATATCCCCGTTGACGGGCCGGGGCGCTTCGTGTATCCCCGCCGCTCATCTTCGAGAGAAAGAAAGACGGAACATCAGCATGGCCAATACGCCATCCGCGAGGAAGCGCGCCCGTCAGGCGGAGCGGCGCACCGTGGTCAACAAGGCGCGCCGCTCGCGCGTCCGCACCTTCATCCGCAAGGTCGAGGAGGCGATTGCCTCCGGCGACCAGGCCGCCGCGCTCGAGGCGCTGCGTCTCGCCCAGCCCGAGATCGTGCGCGGCGCGGTGAAGGGGATCCTTCACCGCAGGACCGCGAGCCGGAAGGTCTCGCGGTTGCACCACCGGATCAACGCGATGTCCGCCTGAAGCCGGCCTCCGCGCCAGGTTGCTGCAGGTCCGCCCCGGCACCGGTGGCGGGCCTTCGCGTTTCCTTCACCGAAGCTTCATGTTCCGGGTTCGTGCTAGTGTCCGCGACGGCTGAATTTCGCTAGCATAGACGGCGTAAGATTCGATCCGACGGTCTCACAATTTGCGAGAGTAATCAGTGGCGCGCGCTGTCGTATAGAGGCAGCGAGAGCCACGCTTTTTGTGAATGATACTGAATATTACTTTTGTGGCATGGACATTTAACCAAATAATGGGTCGATCGCATCGAAAAGCGGTTGCGACGAATCTTGATTGGCGTCTAGGTCTGACTTCCGCCATCCGGACGGGGAATCGGCGTGTGGGGATGCGATGCCGAAAGCCCAAAAGATCATCGACGAAATTGATCCGGCCGAGGCTTACCGTCTGCTCGAATCCGCACCCGATGCGGCCCTGGTGGATGTGCGGACCCGCGCGGAGTGGGCCTTCGTCGGTTCGCCCGATCTCACGGCGATCGACCGGCCGGTCTGGCGGGTGGAGTGGGTGGCGTTTCCCGAGATGGTGCGGAACCCTGGATTCCTCTCGGATCTCGTGACATGCGCGGGAGGGAAGCTCCCGGAGCGCCTGCTGTTCATCTGCCGCTCGGGCGCGAGGTCGCTGGCCGCCGCACAGGCGGTCGCCGAAGCGACCGCAGGTCACGGTGCCGCGCCGCTTTGTCTCAATGTCGCGGAAGGCTTCGAAGGCGACCTCGATGGCGAGGGCCATCGGGGCCGCATCAACGGATGGAAGGCCCGGGGCTTGCCCTGGCGGCAGGGTTGAGGAAAACGTCCGCGGGCCTGCCCGGCTCGCGCGGCGATGTTTGCGGTTCAACGCAAACGGAGCGTCAAGGATGGGGAGGATCATGTCGAGACGGGGGGACGATGGCGACGGGCGCGACAGCCGCGATCTGGGGAGAATCTGGTCGGCGACGCTTGCTCTGGCGGAGAATGAGCTCGGAACCGATTGCGTCGATCAGTGGATCCGGCCGGTCATCCTGACCTCGGCCGAGAACGGCATGGCCGTGCTATCGGCGAGCACCGGGTTTCTGGCGGACTGGGTCGAGCGGAATTACGGGCTGCATCTGCTGCGCCTGCTGCAGCGGCAGTTGCCCGACACGCGCCGGATCACGGTCAGGGTCTCGGCCGATGCACCGCGGAGGCTGCCCGATAGCGCGCCGGGCGGAGCGCCGCGCCAGCGCCGGCGCGACGACCCGGCCGCCGGCGCCGAAACCACGGCCCCGGCAAACGGCCGCGATGCTTCGGATGACCCGCTGACATCAGCGCCGCTCGACCCGCGCTTCACCTTCGACAGCTTCGTGGTCGGCAAGCCGAACGAACTCGCCCACGCCGCGGCCCGGCGGGTGGCGGACAGCCCCGACGCCGCGTTCAATCCGGTTTTCCTCTATGGCGGTGTCGGCCTCGGCAAGACCCACCTCATGCACGCCATCGGCTGGCAGCTGCGCCGCAACCGGCCAGGCTGCAAGGTTCTGTACCTCTCGGCCGAGCACTTCATGTACCGCTTCGTGCAGGCGCTGCGCCACCGCGACACCCTGAGCTTCAAGCGCCAGTTCCGCTCGGTCGACGTGTTGCTGGTGGACGACGTCCAGTTTATCGCCGGCAAGGATTCCACCCAGGAGGAATTCTTCCACACCTTCAACGCGCTGATCGACCAGAAGAAGCAGATCGTGATTTCCGGCGATCGCAGCCCAGAGCGGATCGACGGGCTGGAGGAACGGATCTGCTCGCGGCTGCAATGGGGGCTGGTCGTCGATCTCCATCCGACAGACTACGAACTGCGTCTCGGCATCCTGCAGTCGAAGGCCGAGGCGATGGCGGCGAGCGACCCGAACTTCACCATCGAGCCGAAGGTGCTGGAGTTCCTGGCGCACCGGATCAGCTCGAATGTCCGGGTGCTGGAAGGGGCTCTGACCCGGCTCTTCGCCTTCGCGTCTCTGGTCGGTCGGCGGATCACGCTGGAGATGACCCAGGAGTGCCTGGCCGACCTGCTGCGCTCGGCTGACCGCAAGGTCACCATCGAGGAGATCAAGCGCAAGGTCGCCGACCACTACAACCTGCGACAGTCTGACATGGTCTCGGCCCGCCGTGCCCGCGCGGTGGCGCGCCCGCGGCAGGTGGCGATGTTCCTGGCAAAGACGCTGACCTCGAAATCGCTGCCGGAGATCGGGCGCGGCTTCGGCGGCCGCGACCATACCACCGTGATCCACGCGGTGCGGAAAATCGAGCAGTTGCGCGAGACCGACAGCCAGCTTGACGAAGATATCGAGATGCTGCGGCGCAGCCTGGAGGGGTGATCCCCTCCAGCCCCTGCATATTGTGTGACTCGGGCATTGAATCCCAAAATGAATTGGCTAGTGTGAGTGTCCCGCGGCCGGACCGCGGGGCCGGTTTCCGGCTGCGCTGAGAGATGGATCGGGTGATGAAGGTCACAATCGAGCGTGCCGCACTCTTGAAAGCGATGAGCCGCGCGCAGGGAGTCGTCGAGCGCAAGAACACCATCCCGATCCTTGCCAATGTGCTGATCGAGGCCGAAGGCGGCCAGGTGAGCCTGCGGGCGACCGATCTGGACATCGAGGTCATCGAGCGCATCCCGGCGGCGGTCGAGAAGCCGGGTGCGGTGACGGTGGCGGCGCATCTCCTGCACGAGATCGTGCGGAAACTGCCGGAAGGCGCGCAGCTCGCGCTGCGCGCGGACGCCGATTCCGGCCGGCTCGACGTTATCGCCGGCCGCTCCCGGTTCTCGCTTGCGACGCTGCCGCGCGAGGACTTCCCGGTGATGGCCTCGAGCGAGTATGCCTGTTCCTATGCGGCACCGGCGCCGGTGCTCCGGCGCCTGTTCGACAAGTCGAAGTTCGCGGTCTCGACCGAGGAGACGCGCTACTATCTCAACGGCGTCTACCTCCATGTTGCGAGGGAAGGCGGTACGCCGGTGCTGCGTGCGGTGGCGACCGACGGGCACCGGCTTGCGCGCATCGACGCCGATCTTCCCGATGGGGCCGAAGGCGCGCCGGGAGTGATCGTTCCGCGCAAGACGGTGGGCGAGCTCAGGAAGCTCCTTGAGAGCGACTCGGACGAGATTGCCGTTTCGGTGAGCGAGACCAAGATCCGCTTTTCGGTTGACGGGCTGGTGCTGACCTCGAAGGTGATCGACGGCGCCTTCCCCGACTACACGCGGGTGATTCCGACCGGCAACACCCGGCGGATGGAGGTGGACGCCGCCGACTTCGCCGCGGCGGTGGACCGTGTGGCCACGGTCAGCCAGGAGCGCTCGCGCGCGGTGAAGCTCGCCATGGAGACCGACCGGCTGACCCTGTCGGTGAACAGCCCCGATTCCGGCAGCGCCGCCGAGGAGCTTGTCGTCGCCTATGCCGACGAGCAGATGGAGATCGGCTTCAACGCCAGGTACCTGCTCGAGATTGCCGGCCAGATCGACCGCGAGAACGCGGTGTTCCTGTTCAACAACCCGGGCGATCCGACGCTGGTGCGCGAGGGCGACGACGCCAGCGCGGTCTATGTCGTGATGCCGATGCGGGTGTGAGGCGGCGGGGGGCAATGCCCCGTCTCGCCATTCTCTCGCTGAGGCTGGTGCAGTTCCGCTCCTACGCTCTGGCGACGATCGCGACCGGCGGTGCCTCGGTGGTTCTGCACGGCGCGAACGGGGCAGGCAAGACCAACATCCTCGAGGCGGTCTCCCTGCTGGTGCCCGGGCGCGGGTTGCGCCGTGCCGGACTCGACGAGATGATCCGCCGCCCGGACGGCACCGGCTGGCGGCTCAGGGCCGAGGTGGCGACGCCTTCCGGACCGACCGAGATCGTCACCGGCGTGGATTCCGCCGAGACCGGGCGGCGGATTGTCGAGATCGACGGCAAGGCGACGACCCAGAGCGCACTCGCGCGCCATCTGCGCATGGTCTGGCTGACCCCGGCGCTGGACCGGCTCTGGATCGAAGGGCCGGGTGACCGGCGGCGCTTCCTCGACCGGATCGCGCTCGGTTTCGAGCCGGACCATGCCGAGACCTCGCTCGCCTACGAGAAGGCGATGCGGGCACGCAACCGCCTGCTCAGGGAGCCCGGCTGGGACGATTCCTGGGTCTCCGCGCTCGAGACGCAGATGGCGCGGTCCGGGGCGCGAATCGGGCGCGCACGGGCGGCGGCGCTGGTGCGGCTGGAAGCGGCGCAGCAAGGAGCGGAAGCGTTGTTTCCTCAGGCGGATCTGGCTATTCTGGGCAACATGGAAACCCGCTTCTGCCAAGTGATTCGCGCGGGCGATGATCCCGATTCGCTGGAGGTGGAGGAGGCCGCGGCCCTGTCGCGTGCCCTCGCCGATTCGCGCGCCCGGGATGCGGCTGCCGGACGCACCCTCGTTGGCCCGCACCGGAGCGACCTCGCGGCGGTCTACGCGGCCAAGGGGATGCCGGCCGCCGCCTGCTCGACCGGCGAGCAGAAGGCGCTCCTGATCTCGCTTTGCCTCGCCAATGCCCGTGCGCTGGCCGACGCGACGGGCGCAGCACCAGTCCTGCTCCTCGACGAGGTCGCCGCGCATCTGGACGCAAGTCGGCGTGAGGCGCTTTTCGCCGAGATCACGGCGCTCGGCGCGCAGGCTTGGATGACCGGAACCGGGCCCGAGCTCTTCGGGGGAATCGAGCCCGGCGCGCTCAGGCTAACGGTCAGCGAGGCCGGCGGGCTCTCCGTCGTGGCGGAAGGCTGAGCATGGATCAGCGGGTCAGCCTCATCACGCTCGGAGTTGCGGATCTCGATCATGCAACCGCCTATTACGGCGCGCTCGGCTGGCAGAAGGCAGACGAGAGCCGGCCGGGGATCGCCTTCTGCCAACTCCCGGGCCAGCTGCTGGGCCTGTTCCCGCTCGATGACCTGGCGAAGGACGAGGGCCGCGCGGGCGCAGAACTCGACTTCGGTGCGATGGCGCTTGCGCAGAATCTCGAAAGCCCCGAGGCGGTCGACCGGCTCTGCACTGCTGCGCTGGCCGCCGGCGCCGCCGGTCTCAAGGCGCCGGAGAGAGTCTTCTGGGGCGGCTGCTCGTCCTATGGCGCCGACCCCGACGGGCATGTCTGGGAGTTCGCGCACAATCCGTTCTTTGCGCTGTCGCGCGACGGCACCTTGACACTCCCGAGCGCGGCGCCACCATGACTGCCACCCCCGACCAGCTTGTGCTCTTCGCCGCCGCCATGTTCGTGATGGTCGCCTCGCCCGGCCCCTTCGTTGCCGGCGTTGCCGCCCGTGCTGCGGCGCTCGGATTCCGCGCCGGCGCGGCGATGGCTATCGGCGCGAGCGCGGCCGAGATGCTCTGGATCGCCATGGCGATCCTGGGGCTCGGCGCCGTGGCGGCGGCCCATGCTGGGCTGCTCGTGGTGCTGAAGTATGCAGGCGCGGCCTGGCTGCTCTGGATCGGCATCCGCCTCCTGACCGCACGCCACAGCATTGCGGCGCCGGAGGGTGCGGCGCGCCGCGAGCCGCCCTGGCGCGGCGCGCTGACGGGTATGCTGCTGAACCTCGGCAACCCGAAGGCCGCGCTCTTCTACATGGCGCTGTTCCCCGGGTTCTTCGACGTCGCCCGGATGACCGCGGCGGACGGTCTGGCCATCATGGCGGTTGCGCTGCCGATCGGGCTCTGCTCCGACCTGACCTACGCCTGGGCAGCGGCCCGGGCGCGCCGTTTCGTCGTCGGCAGCGCGGCGGCCCGGCGAATCGACCGGATCTCCGGCGGCGTCCTCTGCGGCGCCGGCGCGGCGATCGCGATGCACTGAGCCAAGGAGCCGGAATGGCCGAGAACGAGAAATCCGAGACGGAATACGGCGCCGGGTCGATCAAGGTGCTGCGGGGGCTGGAGGCGGTGCGCAAGCGCCCCGGCATGTATATCGGCGACACCGACGACGGGTCGGGACTGCACCACATGGTCTACGAGGTGGTGGACAACGCCATCGACGAGGCGCTGGCGGGCTATGCTGACGAGGTGAAGGTGACGCTGCATGCCGACGGGTCGGTCTCGGTCAGCGACAACGGCCGCGGCATCCCGACAGACATCCATGCCGAGGAGGGGGTTTCGGCTGCCGAAGTCATCATGACCCAGCTGCACGCGGGGGGAAAGTTCGACCAGAACTCCTACAAGGTTTCGGGCGGGCTGCACGGGGTCGGCGTCTCGGTGGTGAACGCGCTCTCTGACTGGCTCGATCTCACGATCTGGCGCGGCGGCAAGGAGCACTATGCCCGCTTCGAGAACGGCGATACGGTGAAGCCGCTCGCGGTGGTGGGCGATGCGGGGGGCCAGCGCGGCACCCGGGTGCGATTCCTCGCTTCGGGCAAGACCTTCACCAATCTCGAATACAGCTACAAGACGCTGGAGCACCGGCTGCGCGAACTCGCCTTCCTCAATTCCGGCGTCCGCATCCAGCTGCGCGACCAGCGTCACGCGGATGTGGTCGAGGAGGAACTGCACTACGACGGCGGCGTCGAGGCCTTCGTGCGCTGGCTCGACCGGTCGAAGACGCCGCTGATCGCGGGGCCGATCACGATCGTGGGCGAGCGCGACGGCATCACGGTCGATGCGGCGATGTGGTGGAACGACGGCTACCACGAGAACATGCTCTGCTTCACCAACAACATTCCGCAGCGCGACGGCGGCACGCACCTTGCCGGGTTCCGCGGCGCCCTCACCCGCACGATCAACAACTACGTGGCGTCATCGGGCCTCGCGAAGAAGGAGAAGGTCGCGCTCACCGGCGACGACGCCCGCGAGGGCCTGACCTGCGTTCTCTCCGTCAAGGTGCCGGACCCGAAATTCTCCAGCCAGACCAAGGACAAGCTCGTCTCCTCCGAGGTCCGCCCGGCGGTCGAGGGTCTGATCGGCGAAAAGCTGGCCGAATGGTTCGAGGAGAACCCGTCGGAGGCGCGGCAGGTCGTCGGCAAGATCGTCGAGGCGGCGCTGGCCCGCGAGGCGGCGCGCAAGGCGCGCGAGCTCACGCGCCGGAAGACCGCGATGGATGTGGCCTCGCTGCCCGGCAAGCTCGCCGACTGCCAGGAGAAGGACCCGGCCAAGTCGGAGCTGTTCCTGGTCGAGGGCGATTCCGCCGGCGGCTCGGCCAAGCAGGGCCGCAGCCGCCAGAACCAGGCGGTGCTGCCCCTGCGCGGCAAGATCCTGAACGTCGAGCGGGCCCGCTTCGACAAGATGCTGTCGAGCCAGGAGATCGGCACGCTGATCACCGCGCTTGGCACCGGAATCGGGCGCGAGGAGTTCGATATCTCGAAGCTCCGCTATCACAAGATCATCATCATGACGGATGCCGACGTGGACGGCGCCCATATCCGCACCCTGCTCCTGACATTCTTCTACCGGCAGATGCCGGAGCTGATCGAACGCGGCTATCTCTTCATCGCCCAGCCGCCGCTCTACAAGGTGACGCGCCGCGGCGGCTCGCGCTACTGCAAGGACCAGCGCGAGCTCGACGACTACCTGATCGGCGAGGGCGTCGACGGCGCGGTGATGACGCTGGCCTCGGGCGCACAGGTGGCCGGGGAGGATCTGCGCCGGCTGGTCGAGGAGGCGCGCCGCGTGCGGGCGCTGCTGAATGCATTTCCGACCAACTACCCGCGCTTCATCATCGAGCAGATGGCGATCGAGGGGGCGCTCCGGCAGGGAGTCACTGCCGGGGAGGCCCTTCGGATTGCGGCGCGGCTCGACAGCATCGCCCCCGAAACCGAGCGGGGCTGGCAGGGGGATGCGACCGCCGACGGCGGGGTGCGTTTCACCCGGGTGCTGCGCGGCGTCGCCCAGAATCATGCGATCGACGGCTTCGCGCTCAGGGCCGCCGAGGCACGGCGGCTGGCGGCGATGAGCCGGGACCTGGCGGAGACCTACGGCGCCCCGGCAAGGCTCAGCCGGCGGGAGCGCGACATCGCCGTCCGGGGGCCGGCCGAGCTGCTCGACGCGATCAAGTCGGAAGGCGAGAAGGGTCTGAGCCTGCAGCGTTACAAGGGGCTCGGCGAGATGAATGCCGAGCAGCTCTGGGAGACCACGCTGGATCCCGAGGCCCGCACGCTCCTGCAGGTGCGTATCGATCACATGGCGGATGCGGACGAGATTTTCTCGAAGCTCATGGGTGATATCGTCGAGCCGCGCCGGCAGTTCATCCAGGACAACGCCCTCTCGGTCGAGAACCTGGACATCTGACCGGCACCGATCGCAGCACCGCCGTGGCACCGTCCCCCCTTTGGGGCAAGAGATAGGGCGAGGGGTCAGCAGCGCCTGCTGTCAGCCATGGAGTTTCATCGGATGACCGCGACCGCTGCATCTCCCGACCGGACCCTTGCCGGCATCGGCTGGATGCTGGTCACGACCGTACTGTTCGTCTGCGTCACCGGCATCGTGCGCTATCTCGGCTCGGACATCCCGGCGGCCGAGGCCGCGTTCATCCGCTACGCATTCGGTCTGCTCCTCGTCCTCCCGGCCTTTCGCCAGCTGATCCGGCAGTCCCCGCGGCGGAGCCAGATGGGCCGCTTCATGCTGCGCGGTGTGATCCATGGCGTGGCGGTGACGCTTTGGTTCTATGCCATGGCGAGGATCCCGATCGCCGAGGTCACGGCGCTCGGCTACACGGCGCCGATCTTTGTCACCATCGGCGCGGCCCTGTTCTTCGGCGAACGACTCCACCTGAGGCGGATCGTGGCGGTGCTGGCCGGCTTCCTCGGCGCGATGGTGATCCTGCGCCCGGGCTTCAGCGAGGTGTCGCCGGGCCAGCTCGCCCAGCTCGCCGCGGCGCCGCTCTTCGCCGGCTCGTTCCTGCTTGCCAAGGGCCTGACCCGCGAGGTGAGCGCCTCGGTGATCGTCGCCATGCTGTCGCTGTTCTGCACGCTGACACTGCTGCCGGGAGCGGTGATGCACTGGCGCGCACCGACGGCGGAGGAGGTGTTCTGGCTGGCGCTGACGGCCTGCTTCGCCACTGCCGGCCATTACACCCAGACCCGGGCCTTCCAGGCGGCACCGTTGACGGTAACCCAGCCGGTAGGCTTCCTGCAGCTCGTCTGGGCGGCGCTTCTGGGGATGCTCGTGTTCGGCGAGGAGCCCGACCCCTTCGTCCTTTTGGGCGGCGGCATCGTGGTGGCGGCCGTCACCTACATCTCGCATCGCGAGTCGGTCGCTGCGCGGCATGTGCGCACACCGCCGGCGACGGCCCTGAAGGGCTGAGCGTCAATCGGTCAGGCCCGCCTTGCGCATCCCGGCCTCGAATCGCGCCCGGCAGGACGCTGCGCAGCAACCCCATGGTGAAGCCGGGCTTGCGCGCCATCGCCCGCTCCAGCGCCTGGGAGGCCTCGGCCGCGCGCCCCGGATGGCCCAGTGCGACGACCTCGGCGATCGAGGCGTAGAGTCCGATGGTCCGCCGCCCGCGCCGGCCCGGCGCGCCCGGACGGCCGCCCGTCGAAGTCATCGGATCGGGTTACTCACACGGGCGGTATCGCCGATAAAACGAACCTGCCACCCCCACGCCACACACATACCAAGCACAAGCGGAACCAGGCACGATTTTCGCCAGGAAACGCAACGCTGGCGAACGCCGACACAACGCGACACAACGCGATACCACGCAACACACCGCAACACACCGCAACACAGTGTCAGATTCTGCCTGGAAATCGGGCCGTTGCGGGGCGCGAATTCGCAGAGATCAGGGTATTTGCGCGGCGGAAAGGTCCCAATCCGCCACGATTCCGGTCGCGGGCTAAGGGGCGCCGAACCGGCCCTGCCGCTCAGGCCATGCCGCGCTCGGCGAACACCTTCCTGGCGATCCGGAAGCATTCGACCCCCGCCGGCACTCCCGCATAGATCGCGATCGCATGGATGGCGGCGCGCAACTCCGCCTTGCTGACACCGTTGTTGATGGCACCGTTGAAGTGGAGCTCCCACTCATGCATCCGGCCGAGCGCCGCGATCATCGCCAGGTTCATCAGCGAGCGCGTCTTCGGCGGGATCGCATCGTCGCCCCAGCCGAAGCCCCAGCACCACTCGGTCATCATTTCCTGGAACGGGCGGTTGAAGTCGTCGGCGGCGGCGAGCGAGTTGTCGACATACTCCACCCCCAGCGTGCTGCGGCGCTGTCTCAGGCCGAGTTCGAAACGGTTCTTGTCCATGCTCTGGGATCTCCGGTGGTCTGTTGCATCCGACTGACACTTCGGCGACATCATGTGCCGCTGCGAGAATTGACGCGCGCGACGGCGCGCACAACCCTGAATGCCGTCAG
This sequence comes from Limibaculum sp., assembly GCA_039805905.1. Taxonomy (GTDB): domain Bacteria; phylum Pseudomonadota; class Alphaproteobacteria; order Rhodobacterales; family Rhodobacteraceae; genus Thermohalobaculum. Next base: position 324,841 of record JBDIVM010000003.1, read on the forward strand.
CGACGGGGGAGCGACGAGATGCCCTGCCAGACGACGCCGGCCGGCACATGAGTCTCACCGGTGCAGGTTCCGCCGCGGTGGCCCGGAGCGGCGGACACGCCGTCGGGCTGGTCCTGACGGCCATGGTGGCATTCTCGACCCAGGACGTGGTGGTCAAGCTGGTGGCGCCGCAGGTGTCGCTCTGGCAGCTCCAGGCGGTGCGCTCGCTGGCGACGCTCGGGCTTCTGGCCCTGCTCGTCCTGGCGCTCGGCCGGCTTCGCGAGCTGCGGCCGCGCGGGTTCGGCTGGCCGCTGGCACGCGGCGGGTTCATGTGCTGCTCCTACCTTGCATTCTATGCCTCGCTTCCCCTGCTGCCGCTGTCGCAGGCGGCGGCGACCTACTTCACCGGACCGCTGATCATCACCCTGATGGCGGCGGCCCTGCTGGGCGAGCCGATCGGGCCGCGCCGGATCGCGGCGGTGGTCGCGGGATTTGCCGGCGTGCTCTGCATCGTCCGGCCGGGCATGGCGGGCTGGCAGCCGGTGGCGCTGCTGCCGCTGCTGGCGGCGGTGTTCTACGCCGCCGGGATCGTCCTGACGCGCTGGCGCTGCCGCGACGAGAGCACCTATGCGCTGAGCGCCGTGCACAATGCAGTCTACGTCACGGTCGGGCTCGCGGGCGTGGCGCTGATGCCGCTCCTGCCCTGGAGCGCGGCGATGCGCGCGGACTGGCCGTTCCTGACCGGCGGATGGCTGCCGCTGACGGGCTACGCCCTTGCCCTGATGCTGGTCACGGCGGGCACCCATCTGGTCGGCGTGCTGTGCAGCATGCGCGCCTACCAGCTCGAGGATGCGAGCCGCGTCGCGCCCTTCGAATACGCCTATCTGGTGGTGATGCCGGTCTATGACGTGGTGCTGTGGCAGAACTGGCCCGAGCCGCTGACGCTGCTGGGGATGGCGCTGATCTGCGGCGGCGGCATGTTCGTCGCCTGGCGCGAGGGGCGACCGCCGCGGCCGCAGATCCATCCGCGCGGCGAGGAGCCGGGCAGGCCGGAGGGGCGCGACGGAGGGGAACGCGGATGACCGGACCGGCCGGGTCCCCGCGCGCGACGATCCGTGCCATGTTCGATGCCGCCGTGGCGGCCGCGGACCCGATGGCCATGCTGGCGCGCTTCCTGCCGCCGCCGCCGAAGGGCCGGACGGTCGTGGTCGGCGCCGGCAAGGCCTCGGCGCGGATGGCCGAGGCGCTGGAATCGGCCTGGGAGGGGCCGCTCTCGGGTGTCGTCATCACCCGCTACGGCCATGCCTGCCCGTGCCGGCAGATCGAGATCGTCGAGGCGGCGCATCCGGTGCCCGACGAGGCCGGAGCGCGGGCGGCAGCCCGCGTGCTGGAGACGGTGCGCGGGCTGACCGCCGACGATCTGGTGATTGCGCTGATCTCGGGCGGCGGCTCGGCACTGATGACCCTGCCGGCGGGCGGGATCACGCTGGCCGAGAAGCAGGCGGTCAACAGGGCGCTGCTGGCCTCGGGCGCCGCCATCGGCCAGATGAACGTCGTCCGCAAGCATCTTTCGGCGATCAAGGGCGGGCGGCTGGCGGCGGCGGCCTTCCCGGCGCGGGTGGCGGGACTGCTGATCTCCGACGTCCCCGGCGACGACCCGGCGGTGATCGCCTCCGGCCCCACGGTCGGCGAGTCCTCGACGCCCGCGGAGGCGCTGGCCATCCTCGAGCAGTTCCGCATCGCGGTCCCGGAGAGCGTCCGCGCCCATCTCGCGCGGGGCGAGGGATGCCCGGCGCCCGGCGATCCGCGGCTCGCCCATACCCGGAACCGGATCATCGCCGCGCCCCAGCTCTCGCTGGAGGCGGCAGCGCAGGTGGCCCGGACGGCCGGCTACACGCCGATGATCCTCGGCGACAGCCTGGAGGGCGAGGCGCGCGAGGTCGGCATCGTCATGGCCGGCATCGCGCGGCAGGTCCTGACCCACGGCCAGCCGCTGCCCCGTCCCTGCGTGCTGCTGTCCGGGGGCGAGACCACCGTGACGCTCAGGGGCACCGGGCGCGGCGGGCGCAATGTCGAGTTCCTGCTCGCGCTGGCGGTGGCGCTGAACGGCGCCCCGGTCCACGCCATCGCCTGCGACACCGACGGGGTCGACGGCGCCGAGGAGGTGGCGGGCGCCATCTGCACGCCGGACACGCTGGCCCGCGCGCGGGCTGCGGGCCTGAACCCGAAGGCCGAGCTCGCCAACAACAACGCGCATGACTTCTTCGCGGCGCTGGGCGACCAGGTGATCACCGGCCCGACACTGACGAATGTCAACGATTTCAGGGTCCTGCTGATCGGGTGACGGCTCTTCGGGAGGGGTTCACCCCGCCACGGAAACCGCCGGACCGGCATGCCGGGCTGAGGCCCGTCCTACCGCCGCTCCACCGCCGCGATCAGGTTGCACAGCAGCCGCGCCAGCGCGTGGGCGCCGAGGCCCCGGGGGTCGTTCGCCGCCACATACTCCACCATCGTCGCCCCGGCGATGGTGCCGCGCGCCGCCACGCCCTCGATCAGGTCCAGCATCTGCTGGTAGGAGAGCCCGCCATAGGCCGGCGACAGCACGCCGGGGCAGAGGGCGGGGTCGAGCCCGTCGGCATCGATGTTCAGGATCACCCGCGACCCCTCCGGGATCGCCGCCAGCACCGGGCCCAGGCCCTCCTTGTGGACGCGGCGCATCGGGAAGATCTGGGCGCCCCACTTCTCTGCCTCCGCGAGTTCCGGCGCCCGCGCCGACCCGACGCCGCGAGCGCCGACCTGGACGATGCCCCTGACCTGCGCCATCTCGGAAGCGCGGCGCATGGTCGAGGAGAATCCGTGCGTCACGGCCTCGACCTCGTGGCGCCAGTCGAGATGGGCGTCGATCTGCAGGATCCACACGGCATCGCCGCTGAAGCCCTCGAAGAACGGGATCGGCACCGAATCGTCGCCGCCGAGCAGCAGCGGCACCGTGCCCGCCGCGCGGACCGCCGCCACCGCCTCGCGGATCGCCGCGCGGTTGGCCACGCCGTCGTCATCCGGGCTGGTCCCGACGTCGCCGAGGTCGACGGCGTCCACACTCCTGAGCAGCGGGCCGCCATGGTCCATGTCGAGATGGGTGCGCCGGGTGCTGTACCATTCCAGCGCGCCGCGGATCGCTGCTGCCCCGTCGCAGGCATGGCTCGGCGTTCCGGGCCTGTAGGGCGTGCCGTGCGCGGCGCCGAGGATGGCGAGGTCGGCGCCGTTCGCGGCGAGATCCGCGAGCTCGGCATGGGGCAGGTCGCAGAAGGTCTTGTCGGGGCGCAGCATGGGGGAGCCTCCTTCAGAACAGTCCGTCATAGGCGCGGCGCGGGATCTCGACCGCGATCAGCGTGAACCGGTCGGCGGCCAGCGCGTCCCCGACCGCCGGGCCCGCCTCGCCGGGCTCGGTCACGGTCACGCCGATGCCGCCATAGACCCGCGCCAGCGCGGCGAAATCGGTGCGCCGGAAGTCGACGCCGGCGTTCTGCAGCGCCGAGCGGCGCTGCTTGAGCTCGATCAGCGCCAGCGACTGGTCGACGAACACCACCACCACCAGCGGCAGCCCGAGGTCGCGGAGCGTCGAAAGCTCGCCCAGCGTCATCTCCAGCCCGGCGTCGCCGGTGAAGGCGATCACCGGCGCATCCGGCTTTGCATATTTGAACCCCATCCCCAGCGGCAGGGCGCAGCCCATGGTGCAGAGGCCGGTCGATTGCAGCACCCCGCGCGGATGCTTGGCCCGCCACATCTGGCTCAGCAGGATGCGGTGGGCGCCCGAGTCGATGGTGATGGTCACCTCGGGCGGGGCGGCTGCCAGGATCTCGGCGATGGCGACGGCGGGACCCCAATCGCGGGTCGGCGTGAAGCCTTCCATCAGCGCCGCGCGGATGCGGGCGGGCGTGTCGTCGGGCCAGCCAGCTTTCGCCGGGCCGTCGATGGCGGCAAGGCCGGCCGACACGGAGGACACCCAGGACAGCGCGGCATAGTGCATGTCATGGGTGTTCGGCGCATGGGCGAACTCGATCGCCTTCGCCGGGTCCCAGGGGTCCTGCCAGCCGATCCGCATCTCGATCGGGTCGTAGCCGGCCGAAATCACCAGATCGGCGGCCTCGAAGACCGGCAGCACCAGCCTGTCGGACTTCGGCGAGAGCCCGTGGCCGCCGAGCGACAACGGATGGTCCTCGGGCAGGATGCCCTTGGCCTTGTAGGTGGTGACCAGCGGCAGGCCGTGCTTCTCGACGAAGCCCCGCACCGCCGCGGTGCCGCCCGTCTCGTTCAGCACGTCGAGCCCGGCCATCACCACCGGCCGCTTTGCCGCGGCGAACATGGCGCGGGCGCGGTCCAGCGCCGGGCCGGGCGCGGGGGCCGGGAGCAGGCCGGGGCCGCGCAGAACCGCGGGCGGCTCGGGCTGCGCGGTCTCGGCAACCCGGATCGGCAGGTCGATATGGACCGGGCCGGGGCGGCCGCCCGAACCAACCCCGGTGGCGATGGCCAGCGCCTTGTCGATCAGCGCAGCCACCCCGCCCTCGGGCACCACGAAGCTCGCCTTGCAGATCCGCGCGAAGGCAGCGGAATGGTCGAAGACCTGATGCGTGTAGCGCAGTGCCTCGGCAGCATCGACGGTCCCGGAGAGCACGATCAGCGGCACCCGGTCCTGCTCGGCATTGGCCACCACGTTGAAGGCGTTCGCGATGCCGGGGCCTACCGTCGTCACGAGGATGCCCGGCGTCCCGGTCGCGTGCCAGCCGCCCTCGGCCATGAAGCCGGCGGCATTCTCGTGCTTGGTCAGCACGAAGCGGATGCCGGCGCGCTCGAGCGCGTCGATCATCGCCAGCACCTCGCCGCCGGGGATGCCGAAGGCGAAGCGGCAGCCGGCGGCATGCAGTCGGCGGGCAATGATATCGGCGGCGTTCATTTCAATCCCCCTCGAAGGCGCAGAGTGTGTGGACCTCGATCCCCATCTCCTTCAGCCGCCGCTCGCCGCCGAGATCCGGCAGGTTGACCACGAAGGACGCGGCGACGATATGGCCGCCGAGGCGCTCGATCAGCTTCACCCCGGCAACCGCCGTCCCGCCGGTCGCCAGAAGGTCGTCGATCAGCAGAACCCGCGCACCGGCCTGAAAGGCATCCTCGTGCATCTCGACGATCGCGTCGCCGTACTCTAGGCTGTAGGCTTCGACGATCGTCCGGCCCGGCAGCTTGCCCTTCTTGCGGATCGGCACGAAGGGCAGGCCGAGCTTGTAGGCGATGGCGCCACCCAGGATGAAGCCGCGCGCATCCATGGCCACCACCACGTCGATGCCGTCGTGCGTGTAGGGTGCCGCCAGCTCGTCGACGGCGCGGCGGAAGCCCGCGGCGTCGGCGAAGAGGGTAGTGACGTCACGGAACTGCACGCCAGGCACGGGGAAATCCGGAATGGTGCGGATGTAGTCGGCGAGGGATCTGTCGGGCATCGGACTTGCTCGGGGCACAGGCGGGGCGACGGTGAGGGCGCGGGCGATCTTAGGGTGTCGGGGCGCAAACGCAATCGGCGCGCGGGCGCGATCCGCGCATCGGTCAGGCGCCTGCCGCGAAGACCGGCCTGAGCCGGGGCGGCAGGGTCCAGCGGCCGGGGAAGGGCTCGGCCATCAGCCGCCCGACCGCCGCCTTCGCCGTCGCCTCGCGCGCCTCCCAGCCGCCGCCGATCCGCTCGACCCTCGCGCCGGTGCGGGCGAGCAGCTCCTCGCACAGTCTCTGGAACCGGCGCCGACCCCCGCCATCGGCGAAATAGCGGATGCCGTCCTGCACGAAGGGCACGTCGGCGTCGAGCAGGAGATAGAGGTCACCCGTCGGCCGCGCCTCGAGCTCCGGCACCGCCTTGCCCAGCAGCATCCGCGCCCAGACCGCGGTCAGCAGAGGGTCGGTGTCCTCGACCAGCACCGGCCCGGCCCAGGGGGCGATGGCGGCGCGGTGCGCCTCGTGGCGGCGGGCGAGCTCGATCAGCTCGCCTGCCGTCCAGCCCCTCTCGCCGCGCACGAACTCGTGGGCGCGGCCGTATTCCGGCACCACCGGCCCGCCGAGCCAGGCGGCGAGCTGCTCGGCCAGCGTCGACTTGCCGGTGCTCTCGGCACCAAACACGACGATCCGCTTCTGGTACCAGGGACGCACCGCCCCAGGGATGTGCCGCCACTCGGCCGCCGGGTCGGCGCGCACCGCGCTGCCCGAGACCGGAAAGGCCCGCCGCGCCGGATCGACCGGCACCGGCTGGCCGCCAAGCTCCGCCGCGAGGCGGGCGACGTGGTTGTCCGAGCCGAACACGAGGTCGACCGGCTCCGGGTGGATCTCGCGGATCGCCTCGCGCCAGATCGCCCAGAAATCCGGATGGTCGGCGGGCTCCTGCGGCAGGTCGCGGCCGAAATGCACCACCCGGGCGCCGGGCACCAGAGCGCGCATCCACGCAGCGCGGAGCGCGCCCGGGATCGGCTCGCGGTCCAGTGTGCAGACCATCACGGTCAGTTCGTCGACCAGCGCCGAGGCCATGGCGCAGATCGACATGTGCCCCGCATGGGGCGGCATGAACTTGCCCAGAAGGAAGCCGCGGGTGGTCATCGCACTCCGGCCGATGCGGAGCGCATTACCCCAGCACCCGACCGGCCACCGCGTCGAGCCTCGCCATCAACGCCGGGTCGCGCTTCTCGGGTGCCGTCATCAGCGCGAATTCGAGCGCCCGGTCACAGCCATGCGGGCAGACGGGACGATTGCCCGAGAGGCTGGGGATAAGCGCTGCAATGAGCTTGCGGGCATGGGCGACGTTGGCGTGCATGGTGGCCAGGATGGCGGTGATGTCGACCTCGCCATGATCCGGGTGCCAGCTGTCGTAGTCGGTCACCATGGCGATCGTCATGTAGCAGAGCTCGGCCTCGCGGGCCAGCTTGGCCTCGGGCATGTTGGTCATGCCGATCACGTCGCAGCCCCAGCGCTCGCGATACATGCGGCTCTCGGCCAGCGTCGAGAACTGCGGGCCCTCCATGGCGAGATAGGTGCCCCCGAGATGCGCCTTCACGCCGATGATCGCGGCGGTATTCGCGAGCGCCCGGCGCAACCGCGCGCAGGTCGGCTCGGCGACGCTCACATGGGCGACGCAACCGGTTCCGAAGAAGCTCTTCTCGCGGTTCACCGTGCGGTCGATGAACTGGTCGACCAGCACGAAGTCACCCGGCGCCATCTCCTCGCGGAACGAGCCGCAGGCCGAGACCGAGATCACGTCGGTGACCCCCAGCCGCTTCAGCGCGTCGATATTGGCGCGGTAGTTGATCGTCGTCGGGCTCAGCCGGTGGCCGCGGCCGTGGCGGGGCAGGAAGGCGACGTCTACGCCGCCGACGCGGCCGGTCAGGATCTGGTCCGAGGGCTCGCCCCAGGGACTATCGACGGTGACCCAGCGCTCGTCCTCAAGCCCCTCGATCGCATAGAGCCCGCTGCCGCCGATCACCCCGATCTTTGCCTGCGCCATCGTGTCCCCCCTCACCCCGGCCGGAGCATCTCCCAGACATCCGTCACGGTCGTATAATCCATGTATCCGAGCCGCGCGACCGGATTGAAGGTCGTGACATCCAGTCGCCCGTCGCGCAGGCAGGCGTCGCGGACATGGACCCCCACAACCTCGCCGATCACCATGATGTTGAAGGCGTGATCGCGCCAGCTCGGCAGGTCGTCGAGGATCCGCACCGCCCGGCATTCGAGCACGGCCGGCGCCTCGGCAACATGGGGTGCGGCGATGGCCACCCCCGGAGCCTTGGTCAGCCCGGCGAGCCCGAACTCGTCGACCTCGGGCGGATAGGTGCCGGAGGACGCGTTCATCGCCTCCTTCAGCGCCTCGCCGACGATGTTGCAGGCGAACTCGCCGGTTTCCCGGACATTGGCGATCGTGTCCTTCACGCCTTCACCCCGGCTCTTGCGGCCGGTCTGCGCGAACATCACCAGCGGCGGCGCGTCCCCGCAGCCGTTGAAGAAGCTGTAGGGCGCGAGGTTGGCGCGGCCCTGCGCATCCAGCGACGAGATCCAGCCGATCGGTCTCGGCGTCACGATCGCCTTGAACGGGTCGTGCGGCAGGCCGTGGCCGTCTCGGGGCCGGTAGAACATGGTCAGACTCCCTCGGTGCTCGGCGATCTGGTCAGGGCAGGGCCGGCATGGTAACGCCGGGCACAACACTTAACGCCCCCCCGCGCCGAGGCAACCCGTCGAAGCAGCAGCCGGCCGATGTTCCGCGTCCTGCCAGAGTCCGACAGAGACACCGACGAGGTCGAGATACTGCTCGATCTCGCCTTCGCGCCCGGACGCACGGCGCTGAGCTCCTACCAGCTCCGCGAGGGTGTCGAGCCGATCGGCGCGCTGTCGAGCATCGTGCGTGACGAGTTCGACGCCGTGGTGGCCGCCATCCGGTACTGGCCCGTCAGAATCGGCGATGCCGGCGATCCGGCGCTCCTGCTCGGTCCGGTCGCCGTTCATCCGACCCGCCAGGGCGAGGGCCTTGGCGGGCTCCTGATCACCGGCACGCTGGATCGCGCGGCGGAGCTTGGATGGAGCCGGGTGATCCTGGTCGGCGATGCGCCGTATTACACCCGCTTCGGCTTCACCCGCCGGTTGACTCTCTCGCTCGATTTTCCAAAGCCTGTCAACATGGAGCGGTTACTTGCAAAAGAACTGGTTGAAGGCTCGATGAGCAAGGTGTGCGGTATGGTCCGGCGCTGGACGGATCGCAACTGACAGAAGAACCGGCAAAAGTCCGGATACATGACTCTTTTCCTGCCTGAGAAATACAGATAATTATTTGCAAAGCCCAAGAAGTAAGTATAGCCTTAACAAGTTCGGTGCCCGGATGCCCATGCTGCGAGTGTTCCCGGACGTAGTAGCGTGAGCTTTTCCCGGCGCTCCGAATGTGTGTTTAGAATAAACGGAGAAAGAGAATGGCCGAACCTATGATCGACCATGGGGAGCTCCTGGCACTTACTTCTGACATCGTGGCGGCACATGTTTCGAACAACTCGGTCCCGAGCTCGGAGCTTTCGAGCCTGATCGAGACGGTGTTTGGCACCCTGTCGAAGCTCGGTGAGAAGGAAGCCGAGCCGGAAGTCGAGCTGAAACCTGCGGTGCCTGTAAAGAAGTCGGTGACGAGCGATTACCTGATCTGCCTTGAGGACGGCAAGAAGCTCAAGATGCTGAAGCGCCACCTCAAGACGGCCTACGACATGACGCCGGAAGACTATCGGACGAAATGGGGGCTGGGCCCCGATTACCCGATGGTCGCGCCAAACTATGCCAAGAAGCGGCAGGAGCTGGCAAAGAAGATCGGTCTCGGGCGCAAGCGCAAGGGCAAGTAGACCGTCGCCGGCATTCCATGGTTCCGGACCAGGCCGTTGCAGCCTGTTCCCGGTCGCGATAGATACGCGGCGCGCCCCCAGGGGTGCGCCGCGACGCTGTTCTGGCTGGCCTGAACCGATGGACCCATCGAAAAAGCTCTTCATCCGCACCTACGGGTGCCAGATGAACGTCTACGACAGCGAACGCATGATTGCGGCGCTCGGGGCGGACGGCTATGTGCAGGCCGACAGCCCCGACGACGCCGATCTCGTGATCCTCAACACCTGCCACATCCGCGAGAAGGCCGCAGAGAAGGTCTATTCCGAGCTGGGGCGGCTGCGCCAGCTGCGCGAGGCGAAGGCGGCGCGCGGGCAGCGCATGGCGGTCGCGGTCGCGGGCTGTGTCGCCCAGGCCGAGGGCGCCGAGATCCTGCGCCGCCAGCCGATGGTCGATCTCGTGGTCGGACCGCAGTCCTATCACCGCCTGCCCGAGATGCTGACCCGCTGCGCCGCGACCGGGAAGGCGCAGATCGACACCGACTTCCCCGCGGAGGACAAGTTCGACCACCTGCCGGAGAACCGCAGAGGGCGCCGCGCCCCCGCCGCGTTCCTCACCGTGCAGGAGGGCTGTGACAAGTTCTGCGCCTTCTGCGTGGTGCCCTACACCCGGGGCGCGGAGGTCTCGCGGCCAGTGGCGAAGGTGATCGCCGAGGCCCGGAATCTGGTGGCGAGGGGTGTCGCTGAGATCACGCTCCTCGGCCAGAACGTCAACGCCTATCACGGCGCGGCGCCGGATGGGACCGCCTGGAGCCTCGCGCGGCTGGTCGGAGGGCTGGCGGCGATCAACGGCCTCGAGCGGATCCGTTACACCACCTCGCATCCGAACGACATGACCGAAGACCTGATTGCCGCGCATGCGGGCGAAGCCAGACTGATGCCCTACCTGCATCTTCCGGTGCAGGCTGGGTCCGACCGCGTGCTGAAGGCGATGAACCGGCGCCACACGGCCGCGGACTATCTCCGGCTCATCGCCCGCATCCGGGCCGCGCGGCCGGACATCGCGATCTCGGGCGACTTCATCGTCGGCTTCCCCGGCGAGACCGATGCGGACTTCGAGGCCACGCTCGCGCTGGTGCGCGAGGTCGGCTACGCCAGTGCCTTCTCGTTCAGGTACTCGCCGCGTCCCGGGACGCCGGCCGCCGGGGAGGAGCAGGTGCCTGCGCGGGTGAAGGCCGAGCGTCTGGCCTGCCTCCAGGCACTTCTGTCCGAGCAGCAGGCAGCGTTCCAGGAGGCCTGCGTCGGCCGGACGCTTCCGGTTCTCGTCGAGAAGCCGGGGCGGCACCCCGGCCAGATGAGCGGACGCTCGCCCTATCTGCAGGCGGTGCATTTCGACGGAGGAGCCGACCTTGTGGGCCGGATCGTCGATGTGACCATCACTGCCGCGGGGCAGAACAGCCTGTCGGGGCGGCGCGCAGCCGGCTGACCGCCGGAGAGCATGCCGGCGATCAGGCCGCGCTCGCGGGCGACCCTGTCCGGGGCGCCTGGCCGAGATCGTCGATGCGCCGCTGCAGGGTGAGCCGGTCAAGCGAGGCGAGCGGCAGATTGACGAAGATCGAGATCCGGTTCGAGAGCATGCGGTAGCTGTCGGCGAAAGCGAGCCGCCGCTCGGCCTCCGAGCCGGTCGCCGCCGCCGGATCGGGCACGCCCCAGTGGGCTGTCATCGGCTGTCCCGGCCAGATCGGGCAGACCTCGGATGCAGCATCGTCGCAGACGGTGAAGACGAAATCCAACTCCGGCGCACCGGAGGCGGCAAACTCGTCCCGGCTCTTCGAGCGGGCGAAGCCGGTGTCGTGGTTCGTCCGGCGCGAGAGGTCGGGCGCGAAGCTGTGCACCTCGCCCTTCGGCTGCAAGCCCGCGGGGTATGCATTGAACTTTCCCATCCCCTCGCGGGTGAGGATGACCTCGGCCAGGATCGACCGGGCCGAGTTGCCGGTGCAGAGAAACAGCACATTGCAGGCCTTCGGGGACGTCATCGCCGTTGCCTTTCCCTCGGGTCGCCGCCGGCCGCGATCCGGGGTCCCGGCAACGCCCGAGTCCTCGATGCTCCGTGACTTGCCGGCGAAAGATCACAGTTGCATGACAGCCGGCCCGCGGCCGGGGGTGCGTCACGCTGCCGGGCCGTCCGGGCCACTCGCCGGTCGTCCGGGTGCCGTCGACATCGCCGGAACCGGTCGTCGCCGCCGTGATCGCGCGACCCGGCAGGAGCGGCCGCGCAGGCCCGCGTGCAGGCGTGAATGCGCCGGGCACGTTGAAACGCGGCGCAGGACACCTAAATCGGGGCGGACCGCGAACCCAATGGGCCGGAGACCGCAGTGAGCGCGACGTCGACGTCGAACGAGACCAGGGCAGGCCTCCTGCTCGCCGCGGCGGCACTCGCCGGCCTGATGTTCGAGAACATCGGGTCGCTGACGCCGCTCTATGACAGCCTCCTGACCCTCAGGCTGACCGTGGCCGTCGAGGACGCCGCGATCTCGAAGCCGCTCCTGCTCTGGATCAACGACGGGCTGATGGCGGTCTTCTTCCTCCTGGTCGCCATGGAGATCAAGCGCGAGGCGCATGCCGGCGCGCTGCGCGACTGGAGCGACGCGGCGCTGCCCGTCTATGGCGCGATCGGTGGCATCGCGCTGCCCGCCGCCATCTTCGTGCTGGTCGCGGGGCCCGGAACACCCGAGGCAAGGGGCTGGGCGATCCCCGCGGCAACCGACATCGCCTTCGCGATGGGGCTGCTGTCGCTGTTCGGCAGCCGGGTTCCCGTGGCCCTGCGCAGCTTCCTTCTGGCGCTCGCGGTCGTCGACGACCTTCTGGCGATCATGATCATCGCCGTCTTCTACACCGTGGATCTCTCGATCGGCGCGCTCGTGCTCGCGGCGCTCGCCCTGGCGGCGCTGGCGGTGCTCAACCTGTCCGGCGTCCGCCGCTCCGGGCCCTATGTGCTGGTCGGCCTCGTGCTCTGGGCCTGCGTGCTGGAGTCCGGCGTGCATGCAACGCTGGCCGGCGTGGCGCTGGGCTTCGCGATCCCGATCGCGCCCGGCCGCGACGGCCGCTCGCTGCTCAGGGAATTGGAACATGCGCTGCATCCCTGGGTGGCCTTTCTGGTGATGCCGCTTTTCGCCTTTGCGAACGCCGGCCTGCCGCTCGGGGACCTTTCGCTCGCGCAGCTCGCCGAGCCGCTGACCCTCGCGGTGCTGCTGGGACTGTTCGTCGGCAAGCAGGTCGGTGTCTTCGGCGCCGCCTGGGCGGCGATCCGCTTCGGCCTCGCGCGGCCGCCGGAGGCGGCGACGCTGACGCAGCTCTACGGGGTCTCGCTGCTGGCGGGCATCGGCTTCACCATGAGTCTCTTCATCGGAACCTTGGCGTTCGAGGATCCTGCGCGTCAGAACGCCGTACGCCTCGGCGTTCTCGCCGGGTCGCTGCTGTCCGGGGTCTGCGGAGCGATCGTGCTGGGCCTGGTCCGTAGGCCCGCGCTGCACGCGGAGGCAGCACGGGCCGCAGCCGGGTAGGCTTTACTGGCATACCAGATGCCAATACAGTTCCACCATGCACGTCCGGGAGGCCGCCATGCTGATCCGCGCCGCTGATTCCTGCCTGATCGTCATCGACATGCAGGAGCGGCTCGTGCCTGCGATGCAGGCGCCCGCCCGCACCATCCGCAATGCGAAGGTCCTGATCACCGCGGCAGAGGCGTTGGGCGTCCCGGTGCTGCTCACCGAGCAGTATCCGCAGGGCCTCGGCGCGACCGTGCCGGAGCTGGCCCGGGCCGCCGCCGCAGCGAAGGCGGAAATCCTGCCGAAGATGCACTTCTCCTGCATGGAGGACACGGGTTTCGCCGCCGCCTTTCGCGCCACCGGACGGAAGCAGGCGGTCATTGCCGGAATGGAGGCGCATATCTGCGTCATGCAGACTGCGGTGAGCCTGATGGAGCAGGGCTACGAGGTGTTCGTCGTCACCGACGCCACCTCCTCGCGCACGCCCGAAAGCGAGAAGGCCTGCCTCGACCGGCTGCAGGCCTGCGGGGCGGGGATCGTGACCACCGAGATGGTGGTCTTCGAATGGCTGGGGCGCGCAGGAACCCCGGCCTTCAAGGCGCTGCTGCCGCTGATCAAGTAGGAGTTCTGCCGATTTCAGGTGCTGCCGGCGAATTCGCCGGTCATCGTGTAGACTGGCCTCGGGGTGCTCCGGGTGCGGTCCCATGCAAGGCTCCGGCAGACATAGCCGCGGGCGAAGAGCGCCCGCATCTCCGCAACCTCCGAGGTCCGTATCGGCGGTTCGGCGGGCGCCCGATCGGCGAGCGTGCCGGAATAATGGGCGAAGTTGAGCAGGCCGTACGGGTCGTACTCGAACCCGCAGAGCACGCTGCCGCAGCGCAGATAGGTGATGATCGAGCTGAAGTTGTCGGTCAGCATGGTCCCCATCGCGTGGTGAATACCCTTCGCGAGGAGCGCGCCGCGGCGGGCGCGGATCATCCGCGCGCCAAGCGCGTGTCCCTTGAACTCAGGGTAGATCAGGGTGCCGAACACCTGCCCGACCGGCTCGCCTTGAGGCAGCAGGCCCGCGAGCGCAAACGGCTCTGCCGCCGCGGGGAATGGGCCGACATCGCAGAGCGTGTAGCCGACGAGCCGGCCATCCGTGAAGGCACCCATGCTCGCTCCGCCCGGGCTCGACAGGATCCGCGCGAAATCGTCGGAGGTCCGTCGGTTCAGCGTGCCGACCGGCAGCGAGTCGAACTCGGCTGCGTAAAGCGCCGATACGGCGTCCACATGTCCGTGGTGAAGCGGAAGGATGTCGAAGGTCGCCTCCGGGCCCGGAGATGTCGTGGAAGAGGAACAACCGCCAGATGCGACCGGTCGCCTTCGATCGCGATCCGTTATTGGGTCAGTCCGGCGAACCGGCAGGTGCCTTCCGGCGGCGGGGCCGTTAACGAACGCGCTCATTGCTGCAACTCACGACAACACTGCTGCCCGGAAACGAGAATACAGGATTTCAGTGAAAGAACCAATTCACGATTGCTGTAAGTCCATGAAGGCTTCAGTCGATGCGCGGCGCTGCAGCAGCTTCATTCGACAGTTGCTTGACAGCGTTTCCCCTTGCGTGCCCAGCCGGGCTGCGTCAACATGCTGTGGTGTGGATGGCAAGGGACACAGGAACTGCGTGGCCAACTCCGCCCTCAGGGACATGAGAATGCCCGAGGCGCCGGACGAAACCCTCGTCGAGTTCCCCGACAACCGCCTGCTGATCGAGCTCTGCGGCCAGTTTGACCGCAACATCGCAGCCTTCGAACAGGGCTTCGGGGTTGTGATCATGCGCCGCGGCAACCGTCTCGCGCTGCACGGGCCGGGCGAGCAGCGCGAACGTGCCGTTGCAACGCTCGAGGCGCTCTATGGCCGGCTCGAGCAAGGACGCGGCCTCGAACAGGGCGACATCGACGCGGCAATCCGCATGGGCGGCGCGGCCGGCGAGCCTGCCGAGCCGATGCGGGGCCACCAGTTCGACATGTTCCCCGGCGGGCGGATGGAGATCCGGACCCGGCGCAGGGTGATCGAACCGCGCAGCCAGACCCAGCGGGCTTACGTCGCGGACCTGTTCCGGCACGAGATGGTGTTCGGCATCGGCCCGGCCGGAACCGGCAAGACCTATCTCGCCGTCGCTGCCGCGGTCAGCATGTTCTTGGAGCAGAAGGTCGACCGCATCATCCTCAGCCGTCCTGCGGTCGAGGCGGGCGAGCGGCTGGGCTTCCTGCCGGGTGACGTGAAGGAAAAGGTCGATCCCTATCTCAGGCCGCTCTACGACGCGCTTGGCGACATGATCCCGGGCAAGCAGCTTGCGCGGCTCATGGAGGAGGGGCAGATCGAGGTCGCCCCGCTGGCCTTCATGCGTGGGCGGACCCTCGCCAATGCCTTCGTGGTGCTGGACGAGGCGCAGAACTGCACCGAGATGCAGATGAAGATGTTCCTGACCCGAATGGGCGAGGGCAGCCGCATGGCGATCACCGGCGATCCGAGCCAGATCGATCTGCCGCGGGGCACCGGATCGGGGCTGGTCGAGGCGCTCCGCGTGCTGGAGAAGGTCCGGGGTATCGGCTTCGTCCGCTTCACCTCGGCCGATGTGGTGCGACACCCGCTCGTGGCCCGGATCGTCGAGGCCTACGACACTGCGGGGGCCCGTGCGCGGTGAGCCGGACCGGGCTGATCGACCTCGTGACCGAGGAGCCGGAATGGCAACGGGCGCTGCCGGAGCTGGAAGAGACGGCAGAGCTGGCGGCACGGCTGGCGCTGGAGGCGGCTGGCCTGCGGGCGGAGGGCTGGGAGGTGGCCGTGCTCGCATGCTCTGACGCCAGGATTGCCGAGCTGAACCGCGAGTTCCGCGGCACGGCGGGGCCGACCAACGTCCTGTCCTGGCCGGCCCTCGAGCTGGCCGCGGACCGGCCCGGAGGGTTGCCGAAGTCGCCGCTACCTGTGGCAAAGGGTCCGCGCCGGCCGCTCGGCGACGTGGCAATTGCGCTGCAGACGTCACGGCGCGAGGCTGCGGAGGGATCAATTCCCTTGAAAGATCACGTCGCCCACCTGATCTTACACGCATGTCTGCACCTGCTGGGTTTCGACCATGGAACTGGAGCGGATGCGGATCTCATGGAGGGGATCGAGACGCGGGCGCTGGCGCGCATCGGGGTCGCCGATCCCCATTCTGGCGGGGGCGGGACATAACCGCGCCCGGAACGGAAGCGATGGACGAAGGACCGAGCAGGCCCTCGGCAGAGGGACAGAGAAGTTTGAAAGCCGACGCCGAGGACGGAGAAAGTCCCGCGCAGCGTTCGTTCCTGACCCGGCTTTTCCGGCGCGCCCAGAGCGCGATCTCTGCCAGCGCCGCGACCGACGCGAGGCTGCGCGAGCAACTCGGGCAGGGGGTGCGGGGCGCCACTCCGGCCGAGCGGCTGATGATCGCGAACATCCTGAGGCTGCGGGAGCAGCGGGTGAGCGACGTGATGACGCCGCGGGCCGATATCGTGGCCGTGGCCGAGGATGCCACCCTGCCCGAGGTGATGGCCGCCTTCGAGGCGGGCCAGCTCTCGCGCCTGCCGGTCTACCGCGAGACGCTGGACGATCCGATCGGCTTCGTCCATCTCAAGGACATCGCGCTGACCTACGGCGTCGGCTCCGGCGCGCCCGAGCGGGAGTTCCGGCTCGGCAACCACATCCGCAAGGCGCTGTTCGTGCCTCCCTCGATGCGCATTGCGGCGCTGATGCAGCGGATGCAGGCGGCGCGCGTCCACATGGCGCTGGTGATCGACGAGTTCGGCGGTGTCGATGGTCTCGTAACCATCGAGGACCTGGTCGAGCAGATCGTCGGCGACATCGAGGACGAGCACGATTCCGAGGACGGCGCGCAGTGGACCGAGGAGGCGCCGGGGATCTACATGATCAACGCGCGCGCCGACATCCGCGAATTCGAGGAGGCCGAGGGCATGCATCTGCTGCCGTCGGATTGGGAGGAAGACGTCGATACCTTCGGCGGGCTGGTGTTCATGCTGACCGGGCGGGTGCCGAATCGTGGCGAGATCATCGCCCATCCCGACGGGCACGAGTTCGAGGTCACCGACGCCGATCCGCGCCGCATCAAGCGGCTGCGCCTGACCCGCCAGGGGGCCGGGCAGGGGGCCGGCGCCAGCACCCGCGAGGCGGCCGAGTAGCGCCGGGCGCCGGCGGTCCCGGCCAGTTCCTCACCGGGGAATAGCGATGCAGCAGGACATTCAGGGCGTTGCGACAGCAGCCGGATCCGGCGGGTGGCCTGTCGCGCGGCTCGCCGCCCGCAGCGGATGGACGCGACTTGGGGTTGCACTGCTGGCGGGGTCCGCGATGACGCTCGGCCAGGCGCCGGTCTCGCAGCCCTGGGCGCTGTTCCTGGCGCTTCCCGTTCTGGTCTGGCTGGTAGACGCCGCACCCGGGCCAGGGGCGGCGGCGCTGGCGGGCTGGGGCGCGGGCTTCGGCTACTTCGTGACCGGCCTCTACTGGATCGGCCATGCCTTTCTGGTAGACCCGGACCGCTTCGCCTGGATGATGCCCTTCGCGGTCACCCTGCTGCCGGCCTTCCTCGGCCTGTTCTGGGCTGCCGCCTTCGCGCTGGCCCGGCGCATCTGGCCTGCCGGCCGGTGGTGGCGGTCGGCAGCCCTGGCGGTGACGCTGAGCCTCGTCGAATATGCCCGCGGCCATGTGCTGACCGGCTTCCCCTGGGGGTTGCCGGGCTATGTCTGGTCCGAGACTCCGGTGATGCAGGCGGCCGCCTGGGCTGGTCCCTTCGGCATCACCCTGCTGACGCTTCTTCTGGTACCGATGGCTGGCGTCGCCGCGGCGGAGCGGCGGCTCGTGCCGGCGCTGGCGTCCATTGCCTGTCTTGCCGGCCTCTGGCTGGCCGGCGCGGCCGCACTCGGCCGGGACGGCGCGACGCCCGAGGGCCCGGTGATCCGCGTGGTGCAGCCGAACGCGGAGCAGAAGCTGAAATGGCAGCCGGAGCATGCGCGCGCCTTCTACGCGCGCCTTCTCGAGAATACTTCGGCACCGCCCGACCCCGGGCTCGGCGCCCCGGCGGCGGTCATCTGGCCAGAGACGGCGGTCGCCTTCCTGCCCGCCTACAGGCCCGAGCGCCGCGCCGAGATCTCTGCCGCCGCAAATGGAGCCACGGTCTTGCTCGGGGCACTCCATGCAGAGATCAGGGATGGCGAGGAGGTCTGGTTCAACGCGCTCGCCGCGATCCTGCCCGATGCGAGCCTCGGGCCGCGCTACGACAAGCATCATCTGGTGCCCTTCGGCGAGTATCTGCCCTATTCCACGGTCCTCGGCGCGATCGGGTTCCGCCGGTTGGTGCAGCAGGGCGGGTTCGCCGCGGGCCCGCCCCCGCGTCTGATGCAGGTACCGGGGCTTCCGTCCTTCTCGGCGCTGGTCTGCTACGAGATGATCTTTCCGGGCGAGGTGGTGCCGCCGGGGCCGCGCCCGGCCTGGATCCTGCAGGTCACCAATGACGGCTGGTTCGGCTCCTATGGCGGGCCGCAGCAGCATCTGGCGCAGGCGCGGATCCGGGCGATCGAGCAGGGGCTCCCGGTGGTGCGCGCTGCGAACACGGGCATCTCGGCCGTGATCGATGCCCGCGGCCGCGTGCTGCAGAGCCTGCCTCTGCACACGGCCGGGCGGATCGACAGCCGGATCCCCGCCGCCCTGCCGCCGACCCTCTATGCGCGGACCGGCGACGTGCCGGCGCTGGTGGCCCTGCTGGGTGGCCTGTTTCTGCTGACCCGGCGACGGCGCGACACGGAGGCCGGTTGACCCGGAACCGGCCCCGTGTCAAAGGAACGCGTCCGGTGCCCGCCCCTGCGGGCGCTCCGGCAAGGTGTTGCAGGGAGTGGCAGATAGATGGCCCGAGAGAACTACCTTTTCACCTCCGAGTCGGTCTCCGAGGGCCATCCGGACAAGGTCTGCGACCAGATTTCCGACACCATCGTCGACCTGATCCTCGGCCGCGAGCCTGAGGCCCGCGTCGCGGTGGAGACCGCGGCCACCACCAACCGGGTGGTACTGATGGGCGAGATCAAGGTCTCCGAGGCCAACGCCCCGCGCCCCGAGGAGATGTGCGCCGCCGCGCGCGAGACGATCCGCGAGATCGGCTACATGCAGAAGGGCTTCCACTTCCAGACCGCCGAGATCGACTGCTTCGTCCACGAGCAGTCGGCCGACATCGACCGGGGCGTCAGCGCAGCCGAGAACAAGGACGAGGGCGCCGGCGACCAGGGTATCATGTTCGGCTATGCCTGCGACGAGACGCCCGAGCTGATGCCGGCTCCGATCCAGTACGCCCACCGCATCCTGCGGCTGATGGCCGAGGCCCGCCACGCCGGCCAGGCGCCGCTGCTGGGTCCGGACGCCAAGAGCCAGGTCACCGTCGAGTACCGCGACGGCAAGCCGGCCCGCGCGCACACCATCGTCGTCTCGACCCAGCACACCGACCCGAACATGGAATCGGCCGATGTGCGCAAGGTGATCGAGCCCTTCGTGTTTGCGGCGCTGCCCGAGGGCTTCGTCGATGCCGGCACGGTCTGGCACGTCAATCCTACAGGGCGCTTCGTGATCGGTGGGCCGGACGGCGACGCCGGGCTTACGGGGCGGAAGATCATCGTCGACACCTATGGCGGCGCGGCGCCCCATGGCGGTGGCGCCTTCTCCGGCAAGGACCCGACCAAGGTCGACCGCTCGGCGGCCTATGCCGCCCGGCACCTGGCGAAGAACGTGGTCGCGGCGGGGCTGGCGCGGCGCTGCTGCATCCAGCTCGCCTATGCGATCGGCGTCGCCGAACCGCTGTCGATCTACGTCGACAGCTACGGCACCGGCGAGGTCGCGGACGAGGCGATCGAGAAGGCGATCCGCGAAACGGTCAGCCTGACCCCGCGCGGCATCCGCACCCGGCTCGGCCTCAACCGGCCGATTTACCGGCGGACTGCCGCCTACGGCCATTTCGGCCGCGAGCCCGATGCGGATGGCGGCTTCTCGTGGGAGAAGCTTGACCTCGTGGACACGCTCAGGGCCGCGCTCTGAGGCAATGACCGTTTCGTGCCTGCGGGCGCGTGTGATAGCCTGACTCATTGCATGAGATCAGGAGGTCGGACATGAACCGGCTGGCAGGGGTATCTCTTGCGTTGCTCGCTTCCGGATGTGCGCAGTTTCAGTCGGACAGTGACAACTATCTGTTGTACGGAACATCGAATGTTTCGGCGTCAGACGCCGTCGGCGCAGCGAACCAGGCGATCCGAACCGCCGCAGGCTTCGGGTGCAAGCCCATCAGTGTTGGTGGCGGGACTGGCCTCGCCGGCACGCCGCCGGGCGTGGAGACCGTGGGGGAGGGCGTATTCATCGCGGTCACCCAGATTCCGCGGGAATACGACGTGTATGTCATCGTCGAGTGCCCGGAAGGAACCCCGGAACTGCTGCCGGCGACCGGCGGTGCGGTCTCGCCGTAGGGCAGCGGCTGCGCAGTCGTGACCGGCCATCCCAGCGGTGCTCCCTGGCGCAACTTCTATGGCCGCCGTCACGGCAAGACCCTGCGCAAGGGCCAGCGCGGGCTGCTGGAGCACGGGCTGGCCGGGCTTGCGCCGAAGGGCGTGAGCTGGGCCGAGAACCCCCAGCGCCGTCCGATCGACCCGCAGGCGCTGTTCCTGCCGTTGCCCTCGGGCCGGCCGCGTGAGATCTGGCTCGAGATCGGCTTCGGCGGCGGCGAGCACATGATGGCCGTGGCGAGGGCGCACCCCGCGGTCGGGATCATCGGCTGCGAGGCCTTCATCAACGGCGTGGTCATGCTGCTCGCGCGCATCGAGCGGGCCGGCGTGGCGAACCTCGCCATCCATCCGGGCGACGCGCGCGACCTGATGGATGTCCTGCCGGACGGGTCGGTGGCGCAGGTCTTCCTGCTCTATCCCGATCCCTGGCCGAAGAGACGCCATCACAAGCGGCGGTTCATCAGCCCCGCGAACCTGGACCAGCTTGCTCGCATCGTGGCGGAAGGCGGGCTGCTGCGGGTGGCCACCGACATCCCCGACTATGTGCGCCATACGCTCGAGGCGGTCGCGCGCGACGGGCGATTCGCCTGGACCGCCGAGCGGGCCGCCGACTGGAGGAATGCATGGCCCGGATGGCCGTCGACCCGCTACGAGGCGAAGGCGCTGCGCGAGGGGCGGCAGCCACATTACCTGGTTTTCAGGCGAAACTGACACGATTTCGCCCAACTCCTCCGGTTGTGCGGGACCGGCCGGCACAATTAAGGCGGGAATCGGGCGGATCGTGCCGCAACCCTGCCCCGTTCCCCGGCGATCTTGCAGATGCGGCGTCGCGTTTGGTTCGGTTCCGATCGCCGCACGTTCGGGCGATCGAGCGGGCCGACGCGAATCCGGTGCTGTGTGCGTAGCGTAAGGGCGCTGACCCAGTGTTCCGGGTCAGCGCCTTTGGCGTTGCGTGATGGGTGGACGGCGCAGCGGCGTTCGCGCTAAATGCCCCTCCGATCCCGCTCCGGAGCACCGCCCCATGTCCCATTCCGCGCCAGCCGTCTCCGTCGCGTCGCGGCGATCCGTCCGGCTGTCCGGACGGGCGGACGTGCCGGGCGACAAGTCGGTGTCGCATCGCGCGCTGATCCTCGGCACGCTCGCGGTTGGCGAGACGAGGGCGAGCGGGCTGCTCGAGGGCGAGGATGTGCTCGGCACCGCGCGGGCGATGCGCGCCTTCGGTGCCGAGGTGACGCGCCATGGCGACGGCGTCTGGAGCGTCCACGGTGTCGGTGTCGGCGGGCTGGCCGAGCCCGAGGACGTGGTCGACTGCGGCAATGCCGGCACCGGCGTCCGCCTGATCATGGGCATGATGGCAACCACGGCGATCAGCGCCACCTTCACCGGCGATGCCTCGCTGCGCCGCCGCCCGATGGGCCGCATCCTCGAGCCGCTGACGCTGTTCGGCGCGCACTCCGCGGGCCGCGCCGGCGGGCTCCTGCCGCTGACCCTGACCGGGGCGCGCAAGCCGGTGCCGGTGGAATACGCCCTGCCGGTGCCCTCGGCGCAGGTGAAGTCCGCGGTGCTGCTCGCCGGGCTCAACGCCCCCGGCGAGACCGTGGTGATCGAGCGCGAGGCGACCCGCGACCATACGGAGCGGATGCTGCGGGGCTTCGGTGCCCGCGTCACGGTCGAGCATCTTTCCGGGGGCCGGGCGATCCGTCTCACCGGCCAGCCGGAGCTCGCGCCGCTGACCATCGCCGTGCCGCGCGACCCGTCCTCGGCCGCCTTCCCGGTGGCCGCGGCACTGATCGCAGAAGGCTCCGAAATCCTCGTTCCCAGCATCTGCCTGAACCCGACCCGCGCCGGCCTCTACCAGACGCTGGCCGAGATGGGCGCCGACATCGTGCATGAGAGCCCGCGCGAGGAAGGCGGCGAGCCGGTGGCCGACCTCCGTGTGCGTTTCTCGGCGCTGAAGGGCGTCGAGGTTCCGCCGGAGCGGGCGGCGAGCATGATCGACGAATACCCGGTGCTGGCCGCCGTCGCCGCCTGCGCCGAGGGCAACACCGTGATGCGCGGAATCGGCGAGCTTCGGGTGAAGGAATCCGACCGGATCTCCGCCATGGCCGCCGGGCTCCGCGCCAACGGGGTCGATGTCACCGAGGAGCGGGACGGCATGACCGTGCATGGCCGCGGGCCGGACGGTGTGCCGGGCGGGGCGACGGTGGCGACCCATCTCGACCACCGGATTGCCATGTCGTTTCTCGTGCTGGGCCTTGCAGCCCGCGCGCCGATCACGGTGGACGACGCGACGCCGATCGCCACCAGCTTCCCCGGCTTCCTGCCGATGATGCGGGGGCTCGGGGCGGATGTCGGGTAGGCCGGTCGCGATGCACTTCACCGTCGCCATCGACGGCCCGGCGGCCGCCGGCAAGGGAACCATCGCCCGGGCGGTGGCAGGACGCTTCGGCTTCGCCCATCTCGACACCGGACTGCTCTATCGCGCGGTCGGGCGCAAGACGCTGGAGCAGGGCCGCGGCGTTCTGGACGAGGGGCTGGCCGAACTGGTGGCCCGCGAACTGACCGAAGCCGATCTCGACGAGGCTCGCCTGCGCGGGGCGCTGGTTGCCAATGCCGCCTCGAAGGTAGCGGCGATGCCGGGCGTCCGCCGGGCGCTGCTCGAGTTCCAGCGACGCTTTGCCGCGCGGGAAGGCGGCGCGGTGCTCGACGGGCGCGACATCGGCACGGTGGTGTGCCCGGGGGCGGAGGTAAAGCTCTATGTCGTCGCAGATGACGAGACCCGCGCCAGGCGGCGCCACCGGGAGCTTGCCGGGCGCGGCGAGACAGTGAGCGTCGAGCAGGTGCTGGCCGATCTTCGCAGCCGCGACGCCCGTGATGCGGGCCGGGCCTATGCGCCGATGCGCCGGGCCGACGACGCCCACTTGCTGGACACGACGGAATTGGCTATAGACGCCGCCGTCGCCAAGGCGGCGCAGATCATCGAGCAGGCACTGAGCCGGGCAAGCAGGCAAGGTCCCGGCTGAGTGGCGTTTTGCGTTTCGTGCCGAGCAACCACCTGAAGACCGCCGGAGACAACCGGCAGGCCGGCAAAACACGGATAGGAGACTTTCTATATGCCCGCTACCGCCTCCATGGAGGAATTCGAGACTCTTCTGAACGAGAGCCTCAAGAGGGAGACCCCCGAAGAGGGCTCCGTCGTCAAGGGAACGGTGATCGCCATCGAGAACGGACAGGCGATCATCGACGTCGGCTTCAAGGTCGAAGGCCGCGTCGATCTGAAGGAATTCGCCGCCCCCGGGCGATCAGCCGAGATTGCCGTGGGCGATGTGGTCGAGGTGTTCCTGGATCGGGTCGAGAACGCCAGGGGCGAGGCGGCGATCAGCCGCGACAAGGCCCGCCGCGAGGAGGCCTGGGACAAGCTGGAGAAGGCGAACGAGAAGCAGGAGCGGGTCGAGGGAACGATCTTCGGCCGCGTGAAGGGCGGGTTCACCGTCGATCTCGGCGGCGCCGTCGCCTTCCTGCCCGGAAGCCAGATCGATGTCCGGCCGGTGCGCGATGTCGGCCCGCTGATGGGCATGCCGCAGCCATTCCAGATCCTGAAGATGGACCGCCGGCGCGGCAACATCGTCGTGTCGCGCCGCGCCGTGCTCGAGGAGAGCCGCGCCGAGCAGCGCGCCGAGATCGTCGGCAAGCTGCATGAGGGCGACGTGGTCGACGGCGTGGTCAAGAACGTCACCGATTACGGCGCCTTCGTGGACCTCGGCGGCGTCGACGGGCTGCTGCACGTCACCGACATGGCGTGGAGGCGCGTCAACCACCCGTCCGAGATCGTCAACATCGGCGAGACGATCAAGGTGCAGGTGATCCGGGTCAACAAGGAGACCCAGCGCATCAGCCTCGGCATGAAGCAGCTGATGGCCGATCCCTGGGACAGCGTCGAGACCAAGTACCCGGTGGGCGCCAGGTTCACCGGCCGCGTCACCAACATCACCGACTACGGCGCCTTCGTCGAGCTGGAGCCGGGGGTCGAGGGCCTCGTGCACGTCTCCGAGATGTCCTGGACCAAGAAGAACGCCCATCCCGGCAAGATCGTCTCCACCTCCCAGGAGGTCGAGGTCATGGTCCTGGATGTCGACTCGCAGAAACGGCGGGTGAGCCTCGGTCTCAAACAGTGCATGGCGAACCCGTGGGAGAGCTTCGCGGCGACCCATCCGTCGGGGACCGAGATCGAGGGCGAGGTCAAGAACATCACCGAGTTCGGCCTGTTCGTCGGGCTCGATGGCGACATCGACGGCATGGTGCACCTCTCGGACCTCAGCTGGGACCGCCCGGGCGAGCAGGCGATCCAGGAGTTCAAGAAGGGCGACATGGTCAAGGCCGTGGTGCTCGACGTGGACACCGACAAGGAGCGCATCTCGCTCGGCATCAAGCAGCTCGCCGGCGACCCCTTTGCCTCCGCGACCAAGGGGGTGAAGCGCGGCCAGGTCGTGACCGTGACTGTCACGGCGATCGAGGATGGCGGCATCGAGGTCGAGTACGACGGCATGAAGTCGTTCATCCGCCGCTCGGATCTCAGCCGCGACCGCTCGGAGCAGCGCCCGGACCGGTTCTCGGTCGGCGACCGGGTGGATGCCAAGATCACCACGATCGACAAGGCCGCCCGCAAGATCGGCCTGTCGATCAAGGCGCGCGAGATCGAGGAGGAGAAGGAGGCCGTCGAGCAGTACGGCTCGTCCGATTCCGGCGCCTCGCTCGGCGACATCCTGGGCGCTGCGCTGAAGCAGCAGCAGAAGCAGTGATCGCGCCCGCCCGTGGCGTGACCTGACGATGAGCGCGACAGCGGACCTCATCCTTGAGCGGCGCCGGGTCCGGCGCCGCCTCGCATTCTGGCGGATCGCCGCGATCGTGCTCGCGGTGGTCGCCGCCATCGCCCTGCTCCCGGACCGGGAACGCCCGGCCCTCGTCGACCACCTCGCCCGCATCCGGATCGAGGGGTTGATCCTCGACGATCCGGCCAGGGGCGAGGAACTGGCCCGCCTGGCCGAGTCCGAGCGGGTCAAGGGTGTGATCATGCAGATCAACAGCCCGGGCGGGACGGTTGCCGCCTCGGAGGCGCTCTACGAGGACCTGCGCCGGATCGCAGAGCGGAAGCCCGTCGTGGCTGTCATGTCCGAAGTCGGGGCCTCGGGCGCCTATATCGCGGCGATCGCCGCAGACCATATCGTTGCCCGCGGCAACTCGCTGACCGGATCGATCGGCGTCGTTGCCGAGATCCCGAATGTCGCCGGGCTGATGGAGAAACTCGGCATCGACGTGACCCGGGTGAAGAGCGCGCCGCTGAAGGCCGAGCCAAGCTTCACCACACGCCCGGATGACGCTGTGCTGGAGGCCGAGCGGGCGCTGATCGCCGACAGCTACGCCTGGTTCAGGGAGCTGGTCGCCGGCCGGCGCGGCCTCGACGACGCGGCGCTGGAGACGGTTGCCGACGGGCGCGTCTTCACCGGCCGTCAGGCCGTTGCGAACGGCCTGATCGACGCGATCGGCGGCGAGCGGACGGCCCGCGAATGGCTCGTGGCCGAGCACGACCTGCCCGAGTCGATGCGCGTAATTGATTATGACTGGGGCGAATCGCTGTTGCCCTGGCCAGCGTCGATGCTGGAGGAATCGCTCGCTGGCTTGCTGCCCGAGACCCCGGTTCTGCCGGGTGGAACACGGCTATATGCCGTAATTTACTAGGAAAGTCCGCCTCGGACATTGACGGCAGGCGATTTCGCGTGACAGCTTCGGAGGCCGGACGTGACGGCTGAGGAATCACACCCAGGTGATTGACCGGGGGAACGCCATGATCAAATCCGAACTCATCCAGCAGATTGCAGAAGACAACCCGCATCTTTACCAGCGGGACGTTGAGCGCATTGTTTCGACCCTGTTCGAGGAGATTACCGCCGCGCTCGCGCGCGGCGATCGCGTCGAGTTGCGTGGGTTCGGAGCCTTCTCGGTAAAGCAGCGCGATGCCCGGCAGGGGCGCAATCCGCGCACCGGCGCGGCAGTGCCGGTACCGCAGAAGGTCGTCCCCTTCTTCAAGGCGGGCAAGGAGCTGCGCGAACGGATGAACAAGCCGGGCTGAACCGCCCGGCACGACCGGGAATGGGATGATGCGGACGATCAAGCTGTTCGTGCTCTGCGTGCTGGCGATGGTGCTCGTCGCGCTCGGGGTCGCCAACATGGCCCTGGTGGACCTCTACCTGATGCCGCCGTCGCTGTTCGGCGACCGCTTCGGTGTCAGGGGCGTACCGCTGGCGGCAGTGATCCTGGCGGCTGTGCTGCTGGGCATCGTCATCGGCCAGGTGCTGGAATGGATGCGCGAGCGCAAGCACCGCGTGACTGCCGACGCGAAGCGTCGCGAGATCGTCCAGCTCCGCCAGGAGGTGACCAAGCTCCGTGCCAGGACCGGGGGCGGGGTGCAGGACCTGCCCCGGATCCCAGCTCCCTGAGGCTGAGGCCGGCAGGGCCGAAATGCGCGTCAAGATCTGCGGGCTGACCGGTGCGGACGCGGTGGCGCATGCCGCCGCGGCAGGCGCGGCCTATCTCGGCTTCGTGTTCTACCCGCCCTCGCCGCGCGCGCTGGAGCCGGAACAGGCGCGCGAACTGGTCCTCGCCGCGCCCGCGGGGATCGCCCGGGTGGCTCTGGTGGTCGATGCAGGAGACGATTTCCTCGAGCGGCTCCTCGACCGGGTGCCGGTCGACATGCTCCAGCTCCACGGGTCCGAGAGCCCGGAACGCGTGACCGCAATCCGGCGTCTCTCCGGCCTGCCGGTGATGAAGGCGCTGGGACTGCGCGAGGCGGCCGATCTCGCCGCGATCGACCGCTATGCGGCGGTGGCCGACCAGCTTCTGATCGACGCGAAGCCGCCAGAGGGCGCGGCGCTGCCCGGCGGCAATGCCGTGCCCTTCGACTGGCGGCTGATCGCCGGGCGGCGCTGGCCGGTGCCCTGGATGCTGGCGGGCGGGCTGACGCCCGCGAACGTCGCCGCGGCGGTGCGCCTGACCGGTGCACGCCAGGTCGACGTCTCGTCCGGCGTCGAGAGCGCGCCCGGCGTCAAGGACCCGGCGAAGGTGACAGCGTTCATCCGGGCGGCGCAGGGTGCGGCGGACGCCGCATGATCATCCGCGAGGCGACCGGGGCCGACATCGAGGCGATCGTCCTCCTCCTCGCCGATGACGGGCTGGGGCGCGGCCGGGAGCGGCCCGGCGACCCGGCCTATGCGCGCGCCTCCCGGGCGATGTCGGCCCAGCCGGGCAATGTCTATCTGGTGGCCGAGGACGATAGCGGAGTGATCGGCTGCCTGCAGTACACCCGCATCCACGGCTTGTCGCGCACCGGTGCGGCGCGGGCGCAGATCGAGGGGGTGCGGGTCAGTGCCGCCCGGCGCGGCGCCGGGATCGGGGAGGCGCTGATGCGGGCGGCGATTGCGCGGGCGCGGGCGGATGGCTGCGCGCTGGTGCAGCTCACCACGGACCGGGCGCGGGCGGATGCCCACCGATTCTACCAGCGGCTGGGTTTCGTGGCGAGCCATTGGGGCATGAAGCTTGATCCGGGATGACGGATCGGATTCCGGGCGCTAAAGAGAGGCGCGGGTTTCCGACCGGAGCACGACTGCCATGAACCAGGACAAGCCGAACAGCTACCGCACCGGCCCCGACGAGCGCGGCCGCTTCGGCCAGTTCGGCGGGCGTTTCGTCTCCGAGACGCTGATGCCGCTGATCCTCGAGCTCGAGGCCGAATACCTGAAGGCCAAGACCGACCCGGATTTCTGGGCCGAGATGGAGGATCTCTGGAAGCACTACGTCGGCCGGCCGAGCCCGCTCTACTTCGCCGAGCGGCTGACCGAGCGGCTGGGCGGCGCGAAGGTCTACTTCAAGCGCGACGAGCTCAACCACACCGGCGCGCACAAGATCAACAACGTGCTCGGCCAGATCCTGCTTGCCCGCCGCATGGGCAAGACCCGGATCATCGCCGAGACCGGCGCCGGCCAGCACGGGGTCGCCACCGCCACCGCCTGCGCCCGCTTCGGGCTCAGATGCGTGGTCTTCATGGGCAAGACCGATGTCGAGCGGCAACGGCCGAACGTCTTCCGCATGAAGCTCCTCGGCGCCGAGGTAGTGCCGGTGACCTCGGGCCGCGCGACGCTCAAGGACGCGATGAACGAGGCGCTGCGCGACTGGGTGACCAATGTGCGCGACACCTTCTACTGCATCGGCACGGTGGCGGGGCCGCATCCCTACCCGGCGATGGTGCGCGACTTCCAGTCGATCATCGGCCGCGAGACCCGCGAGCAGATGATGGAGCGGGAGGGGCGGCTGCCCGACAGTCTCGTCGCCTGCATCGGCGGCGGCTCGAATGCGATGGGGCTGTTCCACCCCTTCCTCGACGACCCCTCGGTCCGGATCATAGGTGTCGAGGCCGGCGGGCACGGGGTCGACGAGCGCAACGAGCACGCGGCCTCCCTCACGGGTGGCCGGCCGGGCGTGCTGCACGGCAACCGCACCTATCTGCTGCAGGACGCCGACGGGCAGATTCTCGAGGGTCATTCGATCTCGGCCGGGCTCGACTATCCGGGCATCGGGCCGGAGCATTCCTGGCTGCACGACATGGGCCGCGTCGAGTATGTGAGCGTCACCGACGACGAGGCGCTGGCGGCCTTCCGGCTGTCCTGCGAGACCGAGGGCATCATCCCGGCCCTTGAACCCAGCCACGCTTTGGCGCATGTGGCGAAGATCGCGCCGAATCTCCCGCCCGACCACCTCATGGTTATGAACATGTGCGGCCGGGGCGACAAGGACATCTTCACCGTGGCTGAGGCGCTGGGCGCCGGCATCTGAAGGACATCACGTGGCGAAGTTCAACATCGGGGACCTGGTGGTCCTGAAATCCGGCTCGATGCGCATGTGCGTCGAGACCGCCGACGATGAGGCGATCTCGACCGTCTGGTGCAACGAGGGCGTGATCGGGCGCGACCGGTTCGACCCGGCGCTCCTCAACAAGTGGGAGTATCGCGAGGACGACGCCGGCCGCCCAAGGGCGCCGCGCGGCGACCGCGGAGATCGCGACGGCGGCGGCGGGCGCAAGCCCCCCTATCGCGGCGACCGGGACCGGGACGACCGGGGCGAGCGCGGCGGCGATCGGGGGGCCAAGGGTGGCGACGAGCGGCCGCGCAAGACCGGCTGGGACGGCAAGCCGCGCCAGAAGAAGTATTTCCGCAAGGACGAGGACTGATCTCGTCCTGATGCGCGGCGCCGGAAACTCCCTCCCCTCTTGCGGGGGAGGGTCGGGGAGGAGGGAGCCTTCCCGCTGAGCGAGAGGGGAGGGAAATGTCTCGTATCGACGTTCGCTTCGCGCGACTGAGGTCCGAAGGCCGGCGCGCCTTCGTCACCTTCATCATGGCCGGCGACCCGGATTACGAGACCTCGCTCGAGATCCTGCGCGGGCTGCCGGCTGCCGGCGTCGACCTGATCGAGCTCGGAATGCCCTTCACCGACCCGATGGCCGACGGCCCTTCGATCCAGCGCGCCGGGCATCGGGCGCTGGAGGCGGGTCAGACGATGGCGAGGACCCTCGCCATGGTGCGCACCTTCCGCGAGGGCGACGCGCTGACCCCGGTCATCCTGATGGGCTACTACAACCCGATCCATTCGATGGGCGTCGGGCGTTTCCTCGCCGAGGCGAAGTCGGCCGGCGTCGACGGGCTGATCGTGGTCGACCTGCCGCCCGAGGAGGATGACGAGCTCTGCCTGCCCGCCAACAGGGCCGGCCTGAACTTCATCCGCCTGGCGACGCCGACCACCGACGACCGGCGGCTGCCGAAGGTGCTGCAGAACACCTCGGGCTTCGTCTACTATGTCTCGATCACCGGCATCACCGGCGCCGCCGCGGCCGAGGCCGTTGCGGTCGGCCCCGAGGTGGCGCGGATCAAGGCGCAGACCAGCCTGCCGGTCTGCGTCGGCTTCGGCGTGAAGACGCCCGAGAACGCCGCCGCCATCGCCTCGGTCGCCGATGGCGTGGTGGTCGGCTCGGCCATCGTCGACCGCATCGGCCGGGGCGACCGCCCGGCCGAGGTGCTGGCGTTCGTCGCCTCGCTGGCCGCAGGGGCGCACGGCGTCTGACCGGCGCGCTGCCACCCCACCCTTGCAACGGGACCGGACCGACCCCACCTCGTTAACGAAGGTTAACGAAGATTAACGGGGGTCATCGGGCCGATGCGGCATCTGCTCGCGCTTTGCGCTGCCATTCAGCTTGGCACGGCCGTCCCGGCTGCGGCACTGGATCTCTCCGGCCGGGCGGCCGTCGTCGACGGCGACACGATCGTGCTCGGCGGCGAGACCGTGCGGCTCTCCGGCATCGATGCCCCGGAGGCGGGGCAGACCTGCACCGGCGGCGCCGGGCGCGAGTTCGACTGCGGCGCAGCCGCGACGCGGGCGCTCGCCGAGCTGGTGGCGGGCGGAGCGGTCCGCTGCAGCGGTGACGAGCGCGACCGCTACGGCCGGCTGATCGCCGTCTGCGCGCGTGATGGCCGCGACATCAACCGCGAGATGGTCGCCGCCGGCTGGGCGCGGGCCTTCATCCGCTATTCCGGCGCCTACGCGGCCGAGGAATCCGCCGCCGCCTCCGCAGGGCGCGGTCTGTGGGCCGGGCGCTTCGAGGCGCCCTGGGACTACCGCCAGGCCGCGCGTCAGCGCGTCAGCACCATGAACGAGGCCGCCGCCGCGCAGGGCGAGTGCGTCATCAAGGGCAACATCTCGCGGAACGGACACATCTACCACCTGCCCGGATCGCCGGATTATGCCGCCACACGCATCAATCCGTCGCGCGGCGAGCGCTGGTTCTGCACCGAGGCCGAGGCCCGTGCGGCGGGCTGGCGGCCGGCGCGGAACTGAGGGACCGGCGCGGGAACGCACAACCCCGCCCTCACGCGCTGTGCGCGAAGTCCCAGTAGAGCTCGCGCGCCCGCCGCGCCATGGGCCCGAACTGCAGATTGCGGTCCTCGAAGCGGATGACCGGCAGCACCTTGCTGGCATTCCCGGTCGAGAAGATCTCGTCCGCCTGGTCGAAATCCGCGAGGGTGAGCGAGGCCTCGGTCACCTTCACCCCGTCCGCCCGCAGGAGCCCGATCACCCGCTGACGGGTGATGCCGTTGAGGAAGCATCCGGTCGGGATCGGCGTGAACACCTCGCCGTCGCGGGCCATGAAGATGTTCGAGGTCGCCGTTTCGGCGACATTGCCGAGCACGTCCTGCACGATGGCGTTGTCGAAGCCCTTCGCGCGCACCTCGCGCAGCATCCGGGCATTGTTCGGGTAGAGGCAGCCCGCCTTGAGATCCGTCGGCATGGTCTCGATGGTCGGCCGCCGGTAGCGCGTACGGGCGATCGAAAACCCGTTCGGCCCCGGCATCGGTCGCTCCTCGAGGCAGAGCGCGAAGGCCGCCGAGTCCGGGTCCGGCGGAATCATCTGGCCCTGCCCCCGCCTCGCCCAGATCATCGGCCGGATGTAGATGCCCGTGCGCGGCGCGAACTTCGTCACGCCTTCGCGGGCGAGTGCCGTGATCTCCTCGTCGGAAAGCGGAGGGTTCAGTCCCATGCGGCGGGCGGATTCGTTCGCCCGGGCGCAGTGCCGGTCGAGATCGGGCGCCACCCCCTCGAAGGCCCGCGCCCCGTCGAACACCAGCGAGCCGAGCCAGGTGCCGTGGTCGGCGGCACCAAGGATCGCCACGTTGCCCTCGTGCCAATCACCCTCGTAATAAGTCCAGATCTGCCCGGCCATCCGCGTTGTCTCCGATTGCGTTCGCGCAGACACTGCGCCAAGCCATGTTCCGGCACAAGCCATGCAGCCGGCTTTGTTGTCGCGAAGGTGCAAGGGGAGGGCGCGGCATGGCGATCCACCGGCTCGACGCGCAGAACGGCCTCTACCATCTCCATACCCCGCCGGAGCGGCCCGCCGCGCCGACCTTCGTGTTCGTCAACGCGCTGACCGGCTCGACCGACCAATGGGAGAAGGCGGTCGCCCCGGCGCTGCGCGGGCAGGGCTACGGCACGCTGAGCTACAACTTCCGTGGCCAGGCCGAGAGCCCGTTCACCCCCGGCACGGCCCTGACACCGCAACTCATCGTCGATGACCTAACCGCACTGATGGCGTCGCTCGCGCCGCAGCGGCCGGTGCTGGTCGGACTGTCGATCGGCGGCCTCTTCGCTGCCCAGGCGGTGCTCGCGGGCGCCGATGCCGCGGGCCTTGTCCTTCTCAACACGCTCCGCGTGATCGGCCCGCGAATCGCCTGGATCAACAACGCCCTGCCTCTCATCGCGGCCCATGGCGGGGTGCAGCTCTTCATGGATATGAGCTTTCCCCTGATCGTGAACCCGGATTTCGCAGCCGCGGCGCGGCCGAACTTCCTCAAGGGGAACTACCAGCCCATGGACCCGGGCCACCCGCACCTGAACCTGATGCGGCACGCCGGCGAGGCGGACTGGAACGTCGACTGGAGCCGTCTCGCCCTGCCGGTGCTCAACATCACCGGACTGCAGGACCGCGTGTTCTACGACGCCGAGGTCGTGGACCGGCTCTACCGCCTCCTGCCGGACGCACGGCGCGAGGACTGGCCGGACTGCGGCCATCTGGTGCCGATCGAGCGTCCCGACCGGCTGGCCGCGAGCCTTGCGCGGTTCGGCGCGGAGATCGAGGCCCGTGCATGACCATCTCCGCCCGCTGGGCCTATCTGGCGGTCTTCGTCGCCGTCTGCGGCCACGCCTCGTCGGAGTTCTTCGCCGTGCTGACCGGCGTCCGCGGCCCCGAAGTCTCGGTCTGGCGCTTCACCATCGGCGGGCTCGGACTCGTGCTCTGGGCACTCGCCCGGCCCGAGAGCCGCAATCTCATGGCGCCCCTCAGGGATGGCGGCTGGCGGCTCGTCGGGCTCACGATGCTGGGCGTCACGGTGCCCTATCTCGCATTCCACTGGTCGCTCGACTATGCGAGCGTGATCCAGATCGCGACCTTCATCACCACCATGCCGATCTGGGTCGGGCTGACCAATCTCTGGGTGAACAAGCAGCCATTCACCACGGTGAAGATCGTCACCGGGGCGATGGCGATTGTCGGAATCGCGCTGCTCCTGACCGACGGCGCCCTTGATCTCCTCAGGGGCGGCGGCAACTCGCTGATCGGGATCGGGCTGGCCATGCTCTGCGCCGCGCTGGGCTCGGCCTATGCGGTGCTGGTGAAGCCGCTGGTGAACCGGCACGGGGCGCTGCGGACGACGGCAGTCACGATGATGATGGGCGGCGTCGGCCTCTGGCTGACGGTCGGGGTCGCCTTCGGGGTCTGGGTGAACCCCGGCACGCTGTTCGCGCGTCCGCCGTCGGAGGCCAGCCAGGGAATCAACCCCGGCTGGTGGCTGCTGATCCTCGGCCTCTGGAACACGACCGTCACCCAGCTGCTCTGGTTCGGCGGCCTGGCGGCGGCGCCCGACATCACCCGGGCGAGCTATCTCTTTTTCCTCAAGCCGGTGATCGCGGCCATGCTTGCGGTCCTCGTGCTGGCCCAGCACCCGACGGCACTGCAGGGGCTGGCGATCCTCGTGGTGACGGGCTCGGTCTTCGTCGAGATGTTCTGGCCGGGAATCGAGCGCATGCTGGGACATTCGCCGGCCTGAGCGCGCAGCCTGCGCGCAGCGCCGGCAATTGCACATTTCCACCGCTCCCGCTAAGTAGCGCTGGGGGCGCCGCCGAGCGCCCGCGTGCCACTGACCGGAGCGCGCATGAACTGGATCACCGATTTCGTCCCGCCGAAGATCAAGTCTTTCTTCCAGCGGCGCGACATGCCGGAGAACCTCTGGACCAAATGCGAGAGCTGCGGCCAGATGATCTTCCACCGGGAACTCGCAGATAACCTGAACGTCTGCCCGGGCTGCAGCTTCCACATGGCGATCTCGCCGCGGGAGCGGTTCAAGGCGCTGTTCGACGGCGGCCTCTTCCACGAGGTCGGGGTGCCCGATCCACTGGCCGATCCGCTGCATTTCCGCGACGAGAAGCGTTACACCGACCGGATGAAGGACGCCCGCAAGAAGACCGGCGAGCACGAGGCGATGCTGGTCGCCCATGGCGGGATCTTCGGACTTGAGACGGTCGTCGCCGCGCAGGACTTCAGCTTCATGGGCGGTTCCATGGGAATGGCTGTCGGCAATGCCCTGCTCGTGGCGGCCGAGGCGGCAGTGTCCAGGAAGGCGCCGCTGGTCGTGTTCACCGCCGCGGGCGGCGCCCGGATGCAGGAGGGCATCCTGAGCCTCATGCAGATGCCGCGGGCGACGATCGCGGTCGAGATGGTTCGCGAGGCGCGGCTGCCCTATCTCGTGGTCTTGACCAACCCGACCACGGGCGGCGTCACCGCCTCCTATGCGATGCTGGGCGACGTGCAGATCGCCGAGCCGGACGCGCTCATCTGCTTTGCCGGGCCGCGCGTCATAGAGCAGACCATCCGCGAGACCCTGCCGGAAGGCTTCCAGCGTTCGGAATACCTTCTCGACCACGGCATGATCGACCGGGTCGTGCCGCGCGGCAGGATCCGCGAGGAACTCGGCACCATCTTGCGCATCCTGCTGAAGCAGGCGCCAATGGTGCGCGGCGGCCTGCCCGCGCCCGAGGCCGAGGCACCCGCCCCGGCGGCACCATCGGGCGCTTCGACGCCCGAAGTCAGCAAGGGGCCGTCGAAGCCGGAGAAGCAGCCGGGCAGGGGCGGGAGCCTCTGACGTGCTCGGCCCGACCCCGAGCGATGTCATCCTCGAACGACTGCTCTCGCTCCACCCCAAGATCATCGACCTGACGCTCGACCGCGTCCGCCGGCTGCTGGCCGAGACGGGCAGCCCCGAGCGCGCGCTGCCGCCGGTGGTGCATATCGCCGGCACCAACGGCAAGGGCTCGACGCTGGCGATGATGCGCGCCGGGATGGAGGCCTCGGGGGCCCGTGTCCACGCCTACACCTCGCCCCATCTCGCCCGCTTCCGCGAACGCATCCGGCTGGCCGGCGCGCTGATCTCCGAGCCGGCGCTGTCCGCGGTGCTGGAGGAATGCGAGCGAATCAACGGTGCCCGGCCGATCACCTTCTTCGAGATCACGACCGTCGCGGCCCTGCTGGCCTTCGCGCGGACGCCCGCCGACTGGACCCTGCTCGAGGTCGGGCTCGGCGGCCGGCTTGACGCGACCAACGTGATCGACCGGCCGCGGCTCACCGTGATCACCCCGGTCTCGATCGACCACCAGCAGTATCTGGGCGAGACGTTGGGCGAGATCGCCTTCGAGAAGGCCGGGATCCTGAAGCCGGGCGTGACCTGCGTGGTCGGCCCCCAGCCGGATGCTGCCCGGGCGGCGATCGAGGCGCGGGCCGCCGCGGTCGGGGCGCCGCTCGTGATGCACGGCCAGGACTGGACGGTGCGGTCCGAGCATGGCCGGCTGGTCTACGAGGACGGGACGGGACTCCTCGACCTCGACCCCCCGGCGCTGATCGGCGCGCACCAGTTCGAGAACGCCGGGGCTGCGCTGGCGGGGCTCAGGGCGCTCGGCTTCGGCGAGGCGGCCTGCCGGGCGGCGCTGGCCGATGCGGTCTGGCCGGCACGGATGCAGCGGCTGGCCCGCGGGCCGCTCGCGGCGCGGATGCCGCCGGGCGCCGTGCTCTGGCTCGACGGCGGCCACAACGCCTCGGCCGGCGAGGCGCTGGGGGCCGTGCTGGCCGAGCTTGCGGCCCGCGCCCCGGCGCCGCTCTGGCTGATCGCCGGCATGATCGACACCAAGGCGGCCGAGGACTTCTTCCGCCCGCTGGCGCCCCATGCTTCGGGCGCCTTCACGGTGACGATCCCCGACACGGCGGCGGCGATCCCGGCCGGGGTTCTGGCCGCGCGGGCACGGACGGCAGGCCTCGACGCCCGCCCGGCGGACTCGGTCGCGGCCGCGCTGGAGGCCATTCTCGCGGCGGTGCCGGCGGCGCCGCTCAGCGTGCTGATCTGCGGCTCGCTCTATCTGGCGGGGTCGGTGCTGCGGGAGAACGGGTAGGCGGCGGGCGATGCCCGCCCGGCTTTGGGTTGCAACGAAAAGGGAGCGGCCATCGCCGCTCCCTGCATCCTCCCGGGGCCGCGTCAGATCGCGCCCTGGATCCAGCTCTCGATGCCGCGCTTCGAATCGGCGCCGACCTTGCGGCCGACCTCCTCGCCGTCCTTGAAGATCAAGAGCGTCGGGATGCCGCGCACCCGGTAGCGCGACGGCGCGTTCGGGTTGTCGTCGACATTGACCTTGGCGATCTTGACCTTGCCGCCCATCTCGGCGGCGATCTCCTCGAGCGCGGGCCCGATCTGCTTGCAGGGACCGCACCACTCGGCCCAGAAATCGACCACGACCGGCACCTTCGATTCCAGGACGTCGGATTTGAAACTGCTGTCGCTCACGGCCATGGTTGACATCGGCGTTCCCCTTGCTGGGCCCCGGACTGGGCAATGCTCCTCGAGGGGCGAAGTTAGGGGCGGGCGACGGGGTAATCAAGCAGGAGCAATCGTCCGCGCGGCGAGAGCACGGGCCAGCAGCGGTGCCGGCAGATGCATCAGCGATCGGCTGGCGGTCCAGAGAATCGCTGCTTCTGCAAGGCGTTGCGGCCAGAGCGCGGCCGCGGCGGCATGATAGCAGGCGAGCTGCGCCAGGTAGGCTGCCGGCACGTCGTCCGGAGTGACGGGCGGGCGGGCGTCGGATTTGAAATCGACCACGAGCACCCGTCCGGGAGTGAGCACGAGCCGGTCGATTCGACCGTTCATCGGCACGGCCGACAGCGTGGGCAGGTCGATCGCAATGCCCGATTCGGCGAACGAATCGGGACCGAACATCTCATGCGCGAACGGGGCTTCGAGCACCGCGAGGGCCTCGGCGATCACGTCTTCCGCAACATCGCCGGGCAGTGCCGGAAACCGGTGCCCGATGAGTCGTTGCGCCAGCGCGGGGCGGTCCGCCGCCGGCCCGGCCGGCAGCCGCTCGAGCAGCAGGTGCACCGCCTCGCCGCGCTCCATCGCCGCCTTGCGTCCGGCGCCTGTGCCCCCTGCCTCGACATGGGGCACAAGGTCCGAGGGGCTGAGCCGCCTCGGCCGCTCCTCCGGCGGGGCGGGGGTGAGCCAGCCGGCCCGGTCCGGTGCCGGCGGCGCCGCGCCGACGGAGTCCTCGGCCGGCGCACCGGTGACGGGCACCGGATCGTGGCAGCAGCGGCGCACCGGGCCTGGCAGACCGCCCGGGCCGCAGACCTTGCCGGCCCCCAGCGCCTCCATGCCACGCTCGACCATTTCGTACCAGCTGCCGGGCACTGACTCCGGCTTGCCGGCCGCACACAGGATCAGCCAGTCCTCGGCGCGGGTCAGCGCCACGTAGAGCAGGCGCTTGCGCTCGTCCGCGGTGAGCGCTTCCGCGTCCTCGCGGGCCCGTCGGGTGACGGCGTCGTCGTCCTGCTTGGCGCCTGCCCACAGCATCAGGGCGGGTCGGTTGCCGTCCTGCGCCGCGGGCAGCAGGACCGGGCCGCCGCTGCCGCCCCTCGACAGCGTGTCCGGCAGGATCACCACCGGCGCCTCGAGCCCCTTGGCGCCATGGACGGTCATCACGCGAACCTCGTCGCGGCCGTGCTCCATCTCGCGCTTGACGGTGATGTCGGCGGCCTCGATCCAGGCGACGAAGCCGGCGAGCGAGGGCGTCTCGGAGGCCTCGTAGGTCAGCGCCTGCTGCAGCAGTTCGTCGATGGGGTCCTCGGCCTCGTGGCCGAGGCGCGCGAGCAGGCGGCGCCGGCCGTCATGACGGATCAGCGCGCGCTCCAGGAACTCATAGGGGCGCAGATAGTCGGCACGGTCCGCGAGGTCGCGCAGCATCGCCACGGTCTTTGGGTGACGGTCCCCGGCCGCCATCACCGCCTGCCAGAGCGTGCCGCGGCGGTTCCAGGCGAGTGCGAACAGATCGTCCTCAGATAGGCCGCAGAGCGGCGAGCGCAGCAGCGCGGCGAGGCTGAGGTCGTCGGCGGGCGTCGTCGCCACCCGGAGGAGCGCCAGCAGGTCCTGGACAGCGAGCTCCTCGGCGATGCTCAGTCGGTCGGAACCGGCAACCGGCAGCCGCCGCGCCTTCAGCTCGCGGATCAGCGCCGTCGCCAGCACGTCGCGGCGGGCGACCAGCACCAGGATGTCGCCGGGCCGGACCCGCCGGCCGCGCCGGCCGCCGCGTGCCGGCAGCCGTTCCTCGCGGACCATGCGTTCGATCTCGCCGGCGAGGATGCGCGCGAGCCGCAGCTTGGCATTCCCGGGGGCCAGGGCGTCCACGGGCACCTCGTCCCATTCCTGCGGGTCGGCGGCGGGCTCTGCCTCGATCAGCGGCCAGAGATCGATGCGGGAGCCGTCGCGGGTCCGGCTGGCAAAGTGCGAGACGGGTTCAGGCTCGACCGTAAGGCCCCGTGCCGCCTCGCCGGCGAAAACTGCATCGACGAACGCGAGGATGCCGGGGGCCGAGCGGAACGAGGTGTGGAGCGCCGGTCGGGCGAGAGCCTGCCCCATGCCCTTGAGCCAGCTCTCGAAATGCGCCCGGTTCGCGCCGAAGGCCCGCGGCTCGGCGCCCTGGAAGGAATAGATCGACTGCTTCTCGTCGCCGACCACGAACAGGGTCCTGTTCGCGGCCCGTGCTCCTGCTCCGGCGTGGAACTCGGCAGCGATGGCGCGGATCACCTGCCATTGCGCCGGCGCGGTGTCCTGCGCCTCGTCCACAAGGATGTGGTCGATGCCGCGGTCGAGCCGCCAGAGCACCCAGGCAGCCATGTCGGCGCGGGTGAGCAGCGCCGCGGCGCGGGCCACCAGGTCGTCGAAATCGAGCAGCGCCCGGGCTTCCCGGGCGGCGCGGTAGCGGGCGAGCAGCGCGGTCGCGAAGGCGTCGAGGTCACGGGCCCGCGCGGCGGCCTCGTGGGCGTTGCGGGTCTCGCGCCACGCAGCGGCCCAGCCGATCAGGGCGTCGGTCAGCGCGTCGGCCTCCGGATGGGCCTCGGTCACCGCCCTGACCGGAAAGCCCCTGCGGCTCCGGGGCGCGCCCTCGCCGGTGAGGAACGCCGCCGCGAGGCAGTCCGCCGCCTCGGCCGGCGCTCGGTCCCGCAGGATTTGCGCCTTCCGGATCGCCGCGGCGGCCCGTGCGTCGCTCTTCCCGGCGCCGGTCTCGAGCCAGCCTGCATAGGCGCCAAGCTGCCGCCAGTCGAGCCGGGCGAGCGCCGTGGTGGCCAGCTTCGTCGCATCGGTCTCGGCCATGGCGCCGAAATGCGCCGCGAGCCGTGGACCGATCGGCGTCTCCGGGAACTCGGCCCGGTCTGCCAGCACCTTGTCGATCAGGCTCTCGACCCGGTCTTCCGTCATCCGGTCCGACACCAGGTCGAAGGCCGGGTCGCGCCCCGCCTCGGCCTCGGCCGCCATCTCGGCCCGGATGCCGGCGAGCATCAGCGCCTGCTGCCGCTCGTCCAGCACCTGGAACCGCGGCGACACCCCGGCCTCGAGCGGGAAGCGGCGCAACAGCGCGTCGCAGAAGGCATGGATGGTCTGGATCTTCAGCCCGCCCGGCGTCTCGAGCGCGCGGGCGAAGAGCCGCCGGGCGCGGGCCAGGACGCCGGGATCGGCCACCGGCTCCGTCGTGCCGGCGATGGCGGCAAGCTCGGCGCCGAGACGGTCATCAGGGGCCATCGCCCAGCCGCCGAGCATCGCGAACAGCCGGTTCTGCATCTCGGCCGCGGCCGCCCGGGTGTAGGTGAGGCAGAGGATGCGCTCGGGCTCGGCGCCCGCGAGCAGGAGCCGCGCCACCCGCTGTGTCAGCACGCGGGTCTTGCCCGAGCCCGCATTTGCCCCGACCCAGGCCGAGACGCGGGGGTCGGCGGCCGCGATCTGCTCGGGCGTCGGGCGGTCGATGGCCGGCTCGCTCATATGCCACCGCCTTCCCCGTCACCGCCATCCCATTCGCCCCGCCGCGCGAGGTGGTCGTAGTCGCCGGTGGTTCCCGCCTTCTCGGGCCGGCCATGCGAGAGATAGGGCGTATCGGGACGCATGTAGGCGTCGATCAGCCTGACGAAGCGCCGCCAGTGCTCCTCGACCTCGGCGGCGAGATCCTCCACCCGGCGCTCGGTGCCGCCCTCGCCCGAGCCGGTCAGCCCCAGATAGGCGCCGATGCGCGTCTCGAGGGGGCCGAGCCCCTCGAACCCGCCCGCCTTCAGGATGCGCGCCTGCAGGTGGAGCTGCTGGTTGAAGCCGAGCTCGATCTGCTTCCTCGACGGCGGCTGGCCGGTCTTGTAGTCGTAGATCGCCGCGCCGCCGTCCCCGAGAAGGTCGATCCGGTCTGCCTTCGCCGACAGGGCAAAGGCGTGGCCGCCGGGGAGCGGCACGGGCAGTACCCCCTTGACCTCCAGCGCCCCGGGCCGGCCCTCGGCCCGGCGGGCCGCCTCCCGCTCCAGAAACCAGTCGGCGAAGCGGCCGATCCGTGCGCGCCATGCCCGGCGCATGTCCGGCCAGGGAACGTTCGCAGCCAGCACCTCGTCGGCGATGGCGAGCAGGATCGCACGCGCCGCCTCCGGCTCGGGCAGGCCGGCGCCTGTACGCTCGGTGAAGCGCTGCATCACCGCGTGCACCACCACGCCGCGGTCGAGAAAGGTCGCCGGCCGACCCAGCGGGTCGAGCGGCTCCAGCCGCAGCACCTTCCGGGCGTAGATCGCATAGGCGTCGCGGATCAATGTCTCGACCTGCGTCACCGAAAGCCGGAGGGGTCGCGCCTCGACCGGCGGGCGGGGCGCCGGGCGGGGGGCGCGGTCGATCGCGGTCTCCGGCTGATGGATCAACGGCACCAG
The DNA here is from genome assembly GCA_039805905.1 of Limibaculum sp. GTDB lineage: Bacteria > Pseudomonadota > Alphaproteobacteria > Rhodobacterales > Rhodobacteraceae > Thermohalobaculum. Next base: position 366,194 of record JBDIVM010000003.1, read on the forward strand.
CCCCAGAAGCGCATCGCCACGGGCCCGCATGGCCTTCAGTGCGTGGCCGTCGCCGAGGCCGTCGAGCAGGTTCGCGAGGCGCACAAGCCACCGCGACGGGACCGTCGGCGTTCCCGCGATCTTGCGCGAGCGGCTGAGGATCACGGTCTCCCGGGCCGCGCCCTGCTGGAAGTCATGCGCCGCGAGGCCGATGTCACGGTCCGCATCCGGCAGGCCGAGCGCTGCGCGCATCGGCCGGCTGAGCCAGGGATCCGGCCCGGGCGGGGCGGGCCAGACGCCCTCGTTGAGCCCGGCGAGAATCACGAGGTCCGCCGACTGGATGCGCGCCTCCTGCGTGCCCCAGATCATCACCCGGGGATGCGGGCGCCCGGGCTCGGGCGGCAGGCTCTCGCGGGCGAGCAGGTTCGAGACGAGCGCGAGGTAGCCGGCCGTCGCGCCCTCGCCATATGCGTCGGCGTTGCGCCCGAGCCGCGACAGGAGTTTCCGGAGCTCGTCGCCATCCCGCCCCTCCCAGACCTTCGGTGCGCCGCCCGGCTCGCGGCTCAGCGCCTCGGCGGCGGCGATGTGGGCGGCTGTGACGGCAGCAAGCGAGGCGCCGTCGCGGAGCGGTGCGGCGAGCCGGGCGATCTCCGCCTCTATTCCGGCGAGCCAGCCCCGTGCCGCGTCGTCGGCGCCGCGCCATCCAGGCAGCCGTCCCGGCGGCAGGCCCGGCGCGGGCCGGGCGCGCAGCACCTCGATCTCGTAGCGCCGGGCGAGCAGCAGATGATCGGCTCGCGGCAGCCCCGGTCGCGAGAGCGGATGCTGAAGCAGGGCGGCAAGGCGGACCGGCTCGGCCCCCTCGCAAGCAGTCTCGGCGATCAGCCGCAGAAAAACGCCGGCCGGGCTCCGGTCCAGCGGCCGGCCGAGGGAATCGTCGGGCTCCACCGCGAAGCGGGCCAGCTCGGCGGTGACGCGGCGGGCAAGGGAGGCGTCGGGGGTGACGACTGCGATGCGCTGCTTCGGCGTCTCCAGCCCGCGGCGGATCGCGAGCGCGATGGCAGCGGCCTCGTGGCGGGTCGTCGGAGCCTCGATCAGCGTCAGCCCGGCTGTCGCCGCCTCCGCCTCGCCGGCCAGCACCGGCGCGGCGCGCTGCCAGGCGTCGGTCACGGGAGCCGGGCGCAGGGCCTGGGCGAGCAGCCGGTGGCGGGGACCGGAAGCGGGAGCGTCGATCCAGGGCCGCACGCCGGCCGGGGCGAGCCCGACGATTCCGAGGAAGCGCCGGAACGGCGCCATCGGATGCTCGGGCCCCATCGCCTCCCAGATCTCCGGCTCGATGCCGGGGTCGAAGCCCGGCAGCACCACGGCTCCCTGCGGCAGGCGGGCGATGGCGGCCATCAGCTCGGCGGTCGAGGCGACCGAGCCCGTGGAGCCCGCCACGATCACCGGATGGGCCGGGGGCTGTGTCCGCCAGTCCCGGATCAGCCGCCCGATCACCCGCCGCTGGCGCTCCTTCGGGTCGGGTGCCCCGCCCTCGGCCTCGGCCCGGATCGCCGGCCAGGCGCGGCGCACGATGTCGAGAAAGCCGAGCGTCTCCTGCCAGTGGACGGCTGCGGCCTCCGGCAGCTCCCCGGCGGCCAGCCCGTCGAGGGCGGCCGGGTCGATGCCCTCCTCCTGCAGCTCATCGAGGAGCCGGGCCAGCGCCTCGGCGAGGTCCGGGGCGGCCGTCACCGGCGCGCGGCCGGAGGCGGCGAGATAGTGTTCCACGAGCCGGGTCAGGCGGAGCCGGCGGCGCAGCGGGTCGATCGAGGGCGGCAGGTCCGGGCAGGCGAGCGGATCCTCGCCGAGCTCGGCGAGGAGCGCGAGATGCGGCATCAGCGCGGTCCCGGCAGCGGCCCCGAGCAGCGCTTCCTCGATCGCGCGCTGTCCGCGCCGCGTGTTGACCATCACCTCGACCCGAGCCATCGCCTCAGGCGGTGTGCCCGCCATCCGGTGATGCAGGCCGCGGACGAAGGCCGCCGCGAACTCGGTGCCGGGCGGCAGCGCATAGACCCGCGGGCCCGGATCGGTGAAGAGGCTCATTCCCGGACCTCGGCGAGCGCCGCATCCGCCTCGCCCAGGCCGGCGGGCGTGCCCACATCGACCCAGGAGCCGGGATAGGTAACGGCGGCGAGCCGGCCTCGGGCGATAAGCCGGTCCCAGACGAGATTGACCGAGAACGGGCCGGCAGGCGCCCCGGCGAAGGCGCCGGGTGCGATGATCTGGGCGCCGGTATAGACCAAGGGCGCGGCCGCGGCCGTGCTCCGGCGTGCAGGGGCCGCGCCCTCGGTCGTGAGGGTAAAGTCGCCGGGGCGGCTGTAGCCGCGCGCACGGCCGCGAGAAACAAGGAGGAGGAGCGCGTCCATCCGCGCCGGATCCCAGGCCGCCGCCAGAACAGGCAAGGGCTCGGGCCCGGCCCAGACCGCGTCCGAGTTGACCGCGTAGAAGGGCTCCCGCCCGAGCAGCTCGAGGGCCTGCACGATCCCGCCCCCGGTCTCGAGCACCACCGGCTGCTCGTCGGAGAAGACGATCTCGGGCTGCGTCCGACCCGCGAGATGGCGGCGGATCATCGCGCCGAGATAGTGCAGGTTAACCACGGCCCGGCGCACCCCTGCGGCCAGCGCATGGTCGAGGACACGGTCGATCATCGCCCGGCCGGCAACCTCGAGCAGGGGCTTCGGGCGATCGTCGGTCAGCGGCCGCATCCGGGTGCCGAGCCCGGCGGCGAGGATCATCGCGGTCCGCGGTCCGCTCATTCCGCCGACCCTGCGCGAGCTGCGACCCGGGCCAGCGTTCCGGGCTCGGGCGGCGGGACGTGGCGGCGCACCCAGCCCGCCAGCGGGGCCAGAGCGCGATGGGACAGGTCGCGCAGCAGATGCTCCCACACCCGGGGGATCATCGCGAGGTAGCGCGGCTTCCCGTCGCGGATCGCCAGCCGGGCGAAGATGCCGATGATCTTCAGGTTGCGCTGGGCGCCGAGCGCGGCGCAGGCGGCGCGGAACGCCTCGCGGTCGAGCCCGGGTCGGCGCGCGAGATAGCGGGCGAGCATCGCCTGCCGCAACGCGTCCGAGGTGTCGCGGCGGGCATCCTCGAGCAGCGAGACGAGGTCGTAGGCCGCGTGCCCGGCGAGTGCGTCCTGGTAGTCGAGCAGGCCGATACGGGCAATGCCGGCGCGGCCGGGCAGCCACACCAGGTTGTCGGCATGGTAGTCGCGCAGCACCGTCACCCCGCGGGCGGGCGCCACCGCCGCCGTGGCCGCGGCCACCAGCGCGTCGAACTCGGCAGCGAGGCCGGGCGGGGTGGGGGCGCCCTGCGCCGCCGGCATCCACCAGTCGCGGACGAGCGCCGCCTCGCGGCCGAGCACTGCCGCGTCGTAGGGCGGCAGGGCCACCCGGCAGCCGGGCGGGCCGAGTTCGGCCGGGGCCGGGACGGCGGCGAGATCCGCCAGCAACTCGACCGCGGCGCCATAGAGCTCGGGCTCGCGCGCCGGATCGCCGGCGAGCAGGCGGGTGAAGAGGTCGTCGCCAAGATCCTCGAGCAGCAGGAATCCTGCCGCCAGATCGGCGGCGTCGATCCGGGGCGCCGAGAGGCCATGCGTCCTGAGCCAGTGGGTGACGGCGACGAAGGGGCGTACATCCTCGCCCTTCTCCGGCGGTGCGTCCATCAGCACCGCATCCGCGCGGCCCGGCGCCCGAAGCCGGAGATAGCGCCGGTTGGAGGCGTCGCCTGCCAATGGAGAGGCGGCCTCCGGCGGCCATCCCGCGCCGCGCAGGAAGGCATCGCGCGCCGCGATCCGCTCCGCCGCACTCACCGCCAGCCCCCTATCAGCGCGGCGACCCGCTCCCAGCCCGGCCCGGCAAGGGTGATCCGTGCCTCGCGGCCACCACCGCGGAGCGCCGAGAGTGCCACCCCGAGGTGGCGCGCCGGCAGGGCGGAGCCGAGCCGCTCGGGCCATTCGATCAGCGCCAGCGCCGCACCGATCGCGTCCGCGAGCCCCAGCTCCTCGATCTCCGCGGCGGTGCCGGAAAGCCGGTAGAGATCGATGTGCCACACCTGCCCCGCCGGGGTCTCGTAGACATTGACCAGCGTGTAGCTCGGCGACGGGATCTCGGCAGCAGGGTCGCCGAGCAGCGTGGCAACGATGGCGCGCGCCAGCGCCGACTTGCCGGCGCCAAGCGGGCCGCTCAGGAGCACGGTATCGCTGGGGCCGAGCAGCGGTGCGAGCGCCGCGCCGAGGCGGGCAGTCGCACGCTCGTCCGCAAGGAATACGACGTGTTCGCAGGGCGGCGGCGGGGAAAGCATCTTGCCGTGTATTGCCTGACGGGTTGACTCTGATCCCGGTTTAGCGCCCCCGGCGTCGGGTGTCAGCAGAGCATGGTTTCAGCGCGGCGACTACCGGCCGGGCCCCGTGGCGCGCAGTTCCACCGGCGGGTCGTCGCCCGGATCGCCGGCATCGTGGATCCGGTTTGCCAGCCGAACCGTGAGCAGCATGCCGCTGCCGGGTTGCATGGCGAGGTCGAAACTGCCGCCTTCCTGTTTGGCGAGGGCGGGGAGCAGACTGTCGGCAAGGGGAACAGCCGGTTTCGCCGTCAGCCCGTCGCCGGTGCCGCCGGGCAGGACGTTGGCGAAGATGATGATCCACGCCGGTCCGTCGTTCCGGGCGCCAAGCTCGACCATTCGGCCGGGGCTGCACCTGCTGATCGCTGCAGTTGCCAGGCGAAACACGATCTGGCGCAGGCGGCGGCTGTCGCAAACGGGGTCGCAGTCCGGCCCTGGCGTCGCGACGTGCAGACTGACACCGGCCTCGGCTGCACGCCTTTCCAGCAGCCGGCCGGTCTGCATCAGGGTCTCGCCGAGCGGCAGGCCGAGATCTTCCTCGTAGGCAGGGTCGATCTCGATCACGGCGAGGTCGGTGACCTCGTCGACATTGGCAAGAAGCTGGCGCGCCGCCTCCAGGATGCTCTCTGCGTAGCTGCGCTGACTCTCCGAAAGCGGTCCGAAATTCGGATCCGCGATCATCTGGCTGAAGCCGAAAATGGTGTTGAGGGGCGTGCGGAGCCGGTGCGAGATCTGCTCGAGCACCGCGCTGCGCATCTCCTCCGCCGCCTCCAGCACCTCGTTGCGCTCATGTAGCGCGCGGGAGAAGCGCTCGGTGTCGGTCACGTCGGTGAAGGTGACAAGGGTGGACCCGTCGGGCAAGGGCGCGAACCGGGCCCGGACGATCCGTCCGCTGCCGAGCGTCAGCCGGGCAGTCCAGGTCTGCCGGATGTCGTCGCTGGTGATGAAGGCGCGCATCCGTGGCCATACGTCGGTCTCGACCGTGAGCGCCGAGAGGAGCGGCAGCAGCTCGCGGGCGTGGACGGCCTGGCGCACCGACGCCGAGTCGGTGCCCCAGATCGCATGGAAGGCGGTGTTGACGAATTGCAGCAGCCCGTCATGGCCGAAGACGGCGAGGCCCTCGTCGAGCCGGTCGAGGGTCGCGCGCCTCAGGTCGATCGAGCGGCGGAACTGCTGCTCGAGCCGCAGCCGCTCAGTCACGTCGTCGAACATGAAGGCGAGCGAGCCGTGCGGATGGGGGCGGGCGAAAACACGGATGTCCGACCCGTCGGCAAGGTGCCACAGCTCCTCGTAATGGGCCGTGTCGGTGTTGTCGAACAGTCCGGTCAGTGCGCTCCGCCAGCGGTGGAAGTCGGCGGTCTCCGGGATCCGGCGGTTGGCCCGGAGCCGGTCGATGATCTCGCGCAGCGTCGGCCGGTGCGCGAGCCAGGCCGGTTCGAGCTGCCACATCTGCGCCAGCGCCGGGTTGAACATCGCCAGGGCCTGGTCGCGGTCGAAGATTGCCAGGCCGACGGTCAGATGCGCGAAGGTCTCGGTCATGGTGCGGACGAAGCGGGCCAGATTCTGCTCGGCGCCGTGGAGTGCCGTGGCATCGACCGCAAGGCCGAAGCTGGTGCCGTCGGGCCCCGGAACCTCGACCGCGTCCAGGGCGATGCTCGCGCCGGGCACGTCGCCCGGGAACTGCATCCGGAGATGCCGGCTGCGGGGTGTCGCGTCGTCCCGGTCCGCCGCCTCTCCGGACTGGGCGGTGCGGCGCTCGCTGCCGGCGGCCGCCGCGGCGGTCCGCGCCTCGACGGAGCCGTGACGGTTGGCGACGCGCCCCCGGCTCCAGACGATCCGGCCCGCGCCATCGCGGCACCAGAAGATCACCGGCGCGCGCTCGAGCAGCGCCCCGACCCCGGCAAGCGCCGGATCCGGGGCATCGGCGCCAGGACCGTCATCGAGGGGCGCCGGATCGGCCGCGCCGTCCGGCACTTCCGGCGGTCCGGCCTGCCGCAGCACAAGCTGGATCTGTGCGCCGCGCGGCCGCCCGGCCACCGTGACGGCCGTGCCGTCCGCGCGGCGGACCGTGCGCGCGAAGGCTGTGCCATTCTGCCGCAACTCGGACAGGCCGGCCGCAATGCCGGCGGCGCCCTGACTGCCGAGGAACGTTGCCAGCAGCTGATCGGCATTCCGTCCCGACGGGCTGCTCCCGGCCGCGTCGCCGAGCAGGTTTCCGGCCTCCGGGCTCGCATCGACGACGACCGAGTCCTCGATGACCAGCACGATGCCGTCGCTGAGGCGGCCGCGCTCTATGGCGCGGCGCAGCCGCGAACGGAGCCGGGCGACATGCCCGATGAGCGCGATGCAGGCGAGCGCGAGCAGAAACGCCAGCCCGGTCGCAACCTGTGTCCCTCCGAAGGTCACGGTGGTTCCCGGGAAAGTGACGCAACACCATTTCGCCGGCTGCGACCGAGGCCGATGCAGATGGCCGCAGACGGCTCGGTTTCGAGATAGCCGAGAACACGGGTAACGAACAGTGGGTTAATGACCCCTTAACCCTTCCCGTCAACCGTCCCCGGCAAAGCGCCGGTTGCGGCCGAGCGGCTGGCGGACGACCGCCTTGGGCATGACAAGCGCATCGGCGGGCCAGACGATCTCGATGATGGCACCCGGCGGATGGGCAAGTTCGGGCGCGATGCCGGTTCCGGGGCCGCGGCGGTGCCGGTCGTCGCCGCCATTGGCGAAGGCGAGCCGCGCCCCGGTCCGCTCGAGCAGCGTCCGGGCGATGAACAGGCCGAGCCCCATGCCTTCGTAGCCGTCGGGCTCGTCTTCGCCGGCGTCGTGGCGTTCGACCCGGAGGCGCGTGCTGACATAGGGTTCGCCGAGGCGCGGCAGGATGTCCGGGCCGAATCCCGGCCCGTCGTCGCCGACCGCGATGCGCAGCTCGCGCTCGCTCTGGTCGATGTCGATCCAGACCGTGCTGCGGGCGAAGTCGACCGCGTTCTGGATCACGTTGCGCAGGCCGTGTACCAGTTCCGGGCTGCGCGCGAGCAACGGCTGCCGCTCGTCGGCGGCGGCGCCGTTGACCCGGACGACCAGCTCGCGTCCGCGCTTCCGGTGCGGTGCCGCCGCCTCCTCGATGATCGCCGTGACCGGAGCGCTCTTCACCTGCCGGTCGTCCCGCCCGCCCTTGGCAAGATCGGCCATGATCGCCCCGCAGCGGTCGGCCTCGCGGCGGATCAGCGCCACGTCCTCCGCCAGCTCGGGCCGCTCCCCGAGTTCGCGCGCGAGCTCTCCGGCGACCAGCTTGATGGTGGCGAGGGGCGTGCCGAGCTCGTGCGCCGCCGCGGCCGCGATGCCGCCGATGGCGGCGAGCCGCTGCTCGCGCGCGAGCGCGATTTGCGTGGCGGAAAGCGCCTGGCCCATGGCGTAGGCCTCGACCGTCACCCGCCGGGCATAGACCGAAAGGAAGGTAACGGCGATCGCCAGTGCCGCCGAGATCCCCGAGCGGTAGAGCTCGGGCACCTCGAGCTCGGTGCCATCGGCAGCGACGAGCGGCCGGTAGACCACCGACATCAGCGCCACCGAGGCCATGCCGGCAATGCCGAGCCAGAGCGTGGACTGCAGCCTGAGCGCTGTCGCCGAGATGGTGACCGGGGCGAGGATCAGCACCGCGAAGGGATTGTTGAGCCCGCCGGTGACCATGAGCAGGGTGACGAGCTGGCCGAGGTCGAAGAACAGCGATAGCAGTGTCCACCGCTCGCTGAGGCGCTTTCCCGAGGGATAGACGAGATGGGCGACGATGTTGACCATGGCCGAGGCCGAGATCAGCAGCGCGCAGGTCAGGAGCGGCAGCCGGAAGCCCATCGCCTGACTCGCCATCAGCACCGCGAGCGTCTGCCCGGCGATGGCGATCCAGCGGACCACGACGAGCGTCCTGAGCCGGACCCAGTCGCCGCGCGCCTCGGGGTTGAAGAGATAGCTGCCGCCGGAATCCTGCATGGCGCCGACTATCGCCGGAGCGCCGGGCGAAGGGAAGCGGCGATGCAGCCTTGCTGCGGCCTGACGCCGCGGCCTGAGGGATCGGGGCTTGACCCGACGTGCGATCACGCTTTCCTGCCATTGAACCGGGGCAGGGTCCCCGCGATCGTCGGAGAGTCGCAATGCGCAGGGCCGTCATGGTTCTCGCCGGTGCAACGGCCGTCGCACTTGCGGCGGCGGCGCTCTTCCTCGCCTTCCGCAAGCCCGCCGATGCGCCGCTCTCGCCTGCGGCGGTCAATATTGCGGGCGCCGAGATCGGCGGGCCGTTCGAGCTGACCGACCAGCATGGCAACAGGGTGACGAGCGCCGCGGTCATCGACGGCCCGGCGCTGGTCTATTTCGGCTACACCTTCTGCCCGGACATCTGCCCGGTCGACACGGCTGTGATGGCCTCGGCGGTTGATCTGCTGGCGGCGCAGGGTCATGTTGTGAAGCCGGTCTTCATCACCATCGACCCGGCGCGGGATACGCCCGAGGCCCTCGCCTATTTCGCCGAGGCGGTCCACCCCGGCATGGTGGCGCTGACCGGCTCCGAGGAGGAGATCGCGGCCGCTGCGAAGGCCTACAAGGTCTATTACGAGAAGGTCAGCGTCGAGGGATCGGCGGCCGAGTACCTGATGAACCACTCGACCTTCACCTATTTCATGATGCCCGACGGCATCCGCGCCCTGTTCCGCAACGGCTTCCCGCCCGAGGAGATGGCCGGCGAGGTCGCGCGGCTCCTCAGCCGCGAGTGAGCCGCCGCCCGGACAGATCCGGCCGGTTCATCATCAGGACGCCGACGAGGCGCCACGGGCGCATAGATCCCGGCACGTTGCCGGGGACGTCTGAGTCATGGGAGTCGCGGATCGGCGCCGCTGCGGCCGAGCGGTTTGACATGCGGCCGGGATGCGGGAAATATCGACCCGAAACGAGAATTGGGGCGACCGCGCAGCGGAACGCGTTGCGGGCGCCGGCTTGGGGGAAACGATGTCCGATGCGCCCGCCGGGATCGGCAACGACAACTCGCTCCTGGTTCTCGATGATGATGCGTCGTTCCGGCTGCGCCTGTCGCGCGCCATGGAGAAGCGCGGCTTCGCGCCGGTCATGGCGGAATCGGTGGCCGAGGGGCTGGCGATCACCCGCGCCCGGCCTCCTGCCTATGCGGTGATCGACCTCCGGCTGGAGGACGGCAATGGCCTCGACGTGGTCGAGGCGCTGCGCGAGGTCAGGCCCGACAGCCGGGTGATCGTGCTCACGGGCTACGGCAACATCGCCACGGCGGTCGCCGCGGTGAAGATCGGCGCGGTCGACTATCTGGCCAAGCCGGCGGACGCCGACGATGTCGAGCGGGCGCTGCTCAGCCGGGGCGAGGAAAAGCCGTCGCCGCCCGAAAATCCGATGTCGGCCGACCGGGTCCGCTGGGAGCACATCCAGCGGGTGTTCGAACTCTGCGACCGCAACGTCTCGGAGACCGCGCGCCGCCTCAGCATGCACCGCCGGACGCTCCAGCGGATCCTGGCCAAGCGCAGCCCGAAATAGCCGGCGCTACAGCGCTTTCCTTGCCGCCAGCGCCGCCGAGATGGTGCCCTCGTCGAGATAGTCGAGTTCACCGCCCACCGGCACGCCCTTGGCGAGCGAGGTGACCGCCGCTCCCGACCCCTCCAGATACTCGGCGATCACATGCGCCGTGGTCTGGCCGTCGATGGTGGCGCCGACAGCCAGGATCACCTCGACGATCCCTTCCGCCCTGACACGGCCGGCAAGTTCGGGGATGCGCAGGCTCTCCGGCGTTACCCCGTCGAGCGCCGAAAGCACCCCGCCGAGGACGTGGTAGCGCCCGCGGAACACGGCCGCCCGCTCCAGCGCCCAGAGATCGGCCACATCCTCGACGACGCAGATGCGTGCGGGATCCCGCCGCGGGTCGGTGCAGATCGCGCATTGTTCGCCGGTGGCGAGATTGCCGCAGGTCCGGCAGGTGGTCACCTTCTCGGCAACCTCCGCCAGCGCCCGGGCCAGCGGCAGCATCAGCCGCTCGCGCTTCTTCACCAGCGCCAGCGCCGCGCGCCGGGCCGAGCGGGGACCGAGGCCGGGAAGCTTCGCCATCAGCTCGATCAGCCGCTCGATCTCCGGGCTGCCTCCGGTCATGGATGCCGCCCGGATCCGGGCGGAAGCCACCTTTCGGGCACTTCCGGCAAGTCACCCATCCGCCAGCTCCCGCGCGACCACGCCGGTCAGGCAGCCGACGGCGCCCGCGGCCTTGCGCAGTTCGCCCGTGGGCGTCTCGACGACCGCGACGCCCAGACCCTCGTAGAAGACCCGCACACGCGGGTTGCCGGCGGGCATCAGGATCCGGCCCGGGCCGAGCGTGACAAAGTTCAGCGCCTTGTTGTTGTCGGCCTCGTCCTGCTCGGGCAGGAACGCCACATGGTATCCCCGCTCGCGCAGCGCCATGACCGCCGCATGCGGGGTTCGCCGCGGCCAGGCGATCGCCAGATCCGGGCCGGGGATGCGCAGCATGCCCATCAGGTGCATGGTGCCGAAGGGCAGGTCGACCGCGATCAGGTCGCTGCCGAGTTCCGCCATCAGCCCGCCGATCTGCGCGATCGCCTCGTCATTGGTGCGGAGCCCCCGCCCGATGATCGCCGTCTCCGGGTCGAGCCACATCAGGTCGGCGCCCTCGAAGGTGGCCCGGCCGGTCAGCGTCCGCAGGATCGGCACCCTCGCCCCTGCCAGCGCCGCCGCGACCGCCGCTTCCTCGCCGGCGCGCACGGTCGAGGCCGGCCGGGCGAGGATCGCACCTTCCGGCGTCATCACGAAGAGATCGGCGCAGAACATGCGGTTCGGGGTCGGGTGCGGCACGTCCGGGACCTCGATGACGGCCACACCCTCGGCCCGGTAGGCGTCCGCCATCGCGTCGTGCTCCGCCTGCGCCCGGCCGAGGTCGAGCACATCGAGGAACTGGCTCGCATTGACGTCCGAAACCGCGATCTCGGCGCCGGGGCGGCGCAGCAGCACGGCGGTCAGGCGGCGCCACTCGCTGTCGATCCCGCTGGCCGCCCAGAGCGCGCCGATCTCCTCGGCATGGCTCGCGATGCGCGGCGACCAGCCCTCGCCGCCATAGGCGGCCGTGCCGAAGCTGGATGCCGGTCTGTCCGTGTCCTTCATGCGCTCACCCCCGGGGCGGTCTCATCATCCGAACGGCAGTTTCATGCCCGGCGGCAGCGGCAGGCCCTCGGCCAGCTTCGCAATCTCGGCCTGCCCGGCCTCGCGGGCATTGCGCGCCGCGTCGTTGACCGCGGCAACGATCAGGTCCTCGAGCACCTCCTTCTCGTGGCTGCCATCGAGCAGCGACGGATCGACATTCAGCGCCTTGAGCTCGCCCTGGGCGGTGGCCCTGGCGCGCACCATGCCGGCCCCGGCGCAGCCCTCGGCCTCGATGGCCGCGATGCGCTCCTGCATCTCGGCGACCCTGCCCTGCATCTCCTGCGCCTGCTTCATCAGCCGGGCCATGTCTCCCAGGCCACCCAATCCCTTGAGCATGTTCAGGTATCCTCCTCGAACGGGTCATCCATTCCGTCGCCGCTGTCGATCAGGTCCCCGTCGATCTCGATCGTCTGTGGCCCCGGCTCAGCCTGTTCGGGCTGCCGTTGGCCGCCAAGAGGCCGGACTTCGCGGAGCTCGGCGCCGGGGAAGACCTCGAGCGCCGCCCGCACCAGCGGATGCGCCGCGGCGCGAAGGCTTGCAGCGGCGCGCTCCGCCCGCCGCGCTTCGGCGACACTCGGTGCGCCGGGGTCTGAAGTGACAAGGACCGTCCAGCGGGCGCCGGTGAGCTCGCGCAGCCGCCCGGAGAGCCGGCCGGCGAGGTCGGGACGGGTCCCGGCTTCCGGGTGGAACTCGATCATCCCGGGCCGGAACTGCACCAGACGGACCGCATGCTCGACCTCGTGAAGGAGCCGGATGTCGCGCTCGCCGCGCAGGAGTGCCAGCACGTCATCGAAACTCGCATAGGCGGCAAGCTCGGTGGCCGTGCCGGACGCATTGACGACCCGTACGGCGCCGCCTCCGGTGATCGCGGTCAGCCGGGTCGACGGACCGCCGCCGGGTCGGGGCGAGCCGCCGTCCCGGCCGCCATCGCCGGCGCCCGGGGCCGCCGTGCCGGCCGGCACCGGGGTCCCCTGGGTCAGCCGGCGCACCAGATCCTCGGGCGGCGGCAGATCGGCGGCGTGGGTGAGGCGGATGACGGCCATCTCAGCCGCCATCATCGCGGTCGGCGCCAGCGGCACTTCCTCCATGGCCTTGAGCAGCATCTGCCAGGCGCGGGTCAGCACCCGCATCGAGAGCCGGCCGGCGAGGCCCCGGCCCCGGCCGCGCTCTCCGGCCGAGACGGTCGGGTCCTCGGCCGCCTCGGGCGAGATCTTGAGCACCGAGATCCAGTGGGTGAGCTCGGCGACGTCGCGCAGCACCGCCGCCGGATCGGCGCCCTCGGCATACTGCGCCCCGAGCTCGGCGAGCGCACCGCGTGCGTCGCCGCGCATGATCGCCTCGAACAGGTCCATCACCCGGCCGCGGTCGGCGAGGCCCAGCATCGACCGCACCTCGGCCGCGCCGATCTCCTGCCCCTGGCCGTTCGCGATCGCCTGGTCGAGCAGCGACAGCGCGTCCCGCACCGATCCCTCCGCGGCGCGGACCACCAGTGCCAGGGCGTCGTCGGCGATCCGGGCGCCTTCGCGGTCGGCGATGCCGCGGAGATGCGCCAGCATCGCCTCGGGTTCGATCCGCCTCAGGTCGAATCGCTGGCAGCGGCTGAGCACGGTCACCGGCACCTTGCGGATCTCGGTGGTGGCGAAGATGAACTTCACATGCGGCGGCGGCTCCTCCAGCGTCTTCAAGAGCGCGTTGAAGGCCGAGGTCGAGAGCATGTGCACCTCATCGACAATGTAGACCTTGTAGCGCGCTGCTGCCGCCCGGTAGCGCACCGATTCAATGATCTCGCGCACGTCGCCGACGCCGGTGTTCGACGCCGCGTCCATCTCGAGCACGTCGACGTTCCGCCCCTCGGCGATCGAGACGCAGGCCTCGCAGGTGCCGCAGGGGTCGATGGTCGGCCCGCCCTCGCGCGTGCAGTTCAGCCCCTTGGCGATGATCCGTGCCGTGGTCGTCTTGCCGACCCCGCGCACGCCGGTCAGGATGAAGGCATGGGCGATCCGGTCGTGGCGGAAGGCGTTGGTGAGGGTCGTCACCATCCCTTCCTGGCCAATCAGGTCGCGGAAATGCCCGGGCCGGTACTTGCGCGCCAGCACCTGGTACGCGCCGGTTTCCGGGGCTGGCAGATCGGTATCGCTCATCGGCCGGGTCCGGGCTGAGGCATCGGCCAGCTATAGCCCGGGGGGACGGGGCGGACAAGGTTGCGCCGACGGAATCGGGTGCGCTCGCCCGCGCGGCCCCGATGGCCGTGGCGGGCTGTCCCGGCGCAATATGGCCTTGATTCGCGCCGTTTCACGTTCGATGTCACGTAGGCGTCGCGCCGGACCGATGACGCGATCACTCCGGAGGAGGAAGGCTTTGGGCGATCTCAGCCTCACCCAGGTTGCCGTTCTGCTCGCAGCCGCCGGTATCGTCGCCCCGCTGGCAAAGTTCCTGCGAGTCGGCGCGGTGCTCGGATACCTGCTCGCCGGGGTCGTGATCGGCCCTTACATGCTGGGCATCATCAACGATCCGGCAAAGATGCTGCACATCGCCGAGTTCGGTGTGGTCCTGCTGCTTTTCGTCATCGGGTTGCAGCTGAAGCCGCAGCGGCTGTGGGCGATGCGGAAGGCGGTATTCGGTCTTGGCGGCTGGCAGGTCGGCATCACGGCGATCATCCTTACCGGGCTGATGTTCATTCATGTCGAGAGCTGGAGGGTGGCGCTGTTCACCGGGCTGGCGCTGTCGCTCTCCTCGACCGCGATGGTGCTGCAGGTCCTGAAGGAGACCGGCGAGCTCGAGATGCGTCACGGGCGGCTCGCGTTCTCCGTGCTGCTCTTCCAGGATCTCGCGGCCATCCCGATGATCGCCTTCGTCGGCCTGCTGTCCCTGCACGGAACGGGTGCGCAGCCGATGACGGTCGAGGCGGCCCTCGTGGCGTTCGCGGCGATCGCCGCAATCCTGCTGGGCGGGCGGCTCCTTCTTGGCCGCGCCTTTCACGCCATTGCGCGCACCGGTGTCGGCGAGGCCATGACGGCGTTTGGCCTGCTGACGATCGTGGTCGTCGCGATGATCATGGAGGGCGTCGGGCTGTCTGCGGCGCTCGGAGCCTTCATCGCCGGGGCGCTGCTGTCCGACTCGACCTACCGGCACGAGATCGAGGCGGACATCAAGCCGTTCGAGACACTGTTCCTTGGCCTGTTCTTCATCTCGATCGGGATGTCGCTCGATCTCAGCCTGCTCGGCAGCCAGCCCGGTATTGTCGCGCTTGGCGCAACCGGTCTCATGCTCGTGAAGGGTCTGATCCTCGATCGCCTCGGGCGCGGATTCGGGCTCCCGGCCGAAGCCAGCCGCCGCTTTGCCTGCGCGCTTTCGCAAGGCGGCGAGTTTGCCTTCGTGCTGACGGCCATCGCGATCGCCACCGGCGTCATCGCCCGCGACATGGCGGCGCTCATCAACGTGATCGTGACCGTCACGATGGTGGCGACTCCGCCGCTCCTTCTGGCCGAGAAGTGGCTCGCCACGCGGCGCGCCGGGCCCGAGCCGGAGCCGGAATTCGACGAAATGCCGAAGAGCGAGGCGCATGTCGTTATCGCCGGTCTTGGCCGTTTCGGCCAGATCGTTGCCCGGGTTCTGGCGGCGCGGGGAATCCCGTTCACCGCGCTCGACGGCGACCCGGCGCAGATCGAGGTCATCCGCCGCTTCGGCGGGCAGGTCTATTTCGGCGATGCGACACGGCCCGAGATCCTCGCCGCTGCGCAGGTCGAAAGGGCGCGCGCGGTCGTGGTCTGCATCTCCAGTGTCGAGGACTCGCTCAGGACGGTTGACCTCGTGCGCCGGCGCTATCCCCATGTACCGATCTTCGCCCGCGCCCGCGACCGCAATCATGCACACCGCCTGATGGATCTGGGTGTCGACTGGCTCATCCGCGAAACCTTCCTTTCGGCGATCGAGATGTCCCGGCAGGTTCTGGTGCGTAGCGGCATGAGCCAGCAGGCCGCCGAACGGACGGTACAGCTGTTCGTCGAGCGCGACGAGCGGTGTCTGGTTGAGGACCATGTGTACGCCTCGGATCAGCAGAAACTCGCCGAAAGTGCCAGGCGTCATGCCGAGGAGCTGGCCGCGCTTTTCGAAGCCGACCTCGACGCGCGCGGCGCCTCGCTCGCGCCGGAAGCCAGGCAGAGGTGATCGGTCCCACTGTGTGAGCGCACACCCTATTGCTCCGGCGCGCTGCGCCGGGCACATGCGCCGCGCCTGGAGTCAACGGGGATCCTGCCCGGAGGTGAGAGGCTGGACAACGACCCGAACGGGACTCGTTGCGGCTGCTTCCTTCCGGACCTGACCGGGTTGGCGAGGCGTCCGCCCGTGCCAACCTCTCGGGCCTGCATATACGGCGCGGCTCCGGTCGATGCAAGACAGCGGGCGGATGATGCCCGTTGCAGCCTGCGCGGCGCTTTGGCATCAAGGGCGAAGAGTCCCGCCTGAATGATCGGCAATCGCATGAGCCTCGGCGACCCGCTGACCTTCGCCACCGGTGCCGGCGAGCTCGACCGCGCCGCGCATCTGCGCGGCCGGGCGGGCGAGCTTCTCGGCGGTCCGTCGGCATGCCTGTTGCCGCAGTGGAACGAGAAGCCGCTGATCCGGACCGGGTCGGCGCGCCCCTCCCTCGGCTGGGTCGCCCCGGCGCGGGACCTGCTGGACGGGGCCGCCGAGCCGCCCGTGTTTTTGGGCCGGTTCCGCGGTAGGGACTGCTTCACCGCCGATTTTCCCTCGCCCGCGGAGGACGGGGCGCCCCGGCGCTTCGGCGCCGGGCTCAAGTTCATCGACCTGCGCCCGGTCGCGGGCGAGCTCGAGCCCGCCGAGGCTGCGGTCGCCGCCACCGCCAAGGGGGTGATCGGGTGGCATCGCATTCACCCCTTCTGCGCCCGCTGCGGGCAGCCGAGCGTGCCGGCCGAGGGCGGCTGGCAGCGGCGCTGCGGTGCCTGCGGGGCGCAGCATTTCCCGCGCACCGACCCGGTGGTGATCATGCTGGTGACGCGCGGTGACCGGGTGCTGCTCGGCCGGCAGCAGAGCTGGCCGCAGGGTCTCTACTCGCTGCTTGCCGGTTTCATGGAGCCGGGTGAGACGATCGCCGACGCGGTCCGGCGCGAGACGTTCGAGGAGACCTCGGTGCGGGTCGGGCGGGTTGGCTTCCTGGCCGCGCAGCCCTGGCCGTTCCCGGCGAACCTCATGCTCGGCTGCTGGGCCGAGGCGCTGAGCGAGGAGATCGTGATCGACGCCGAGATCGAGGATGCGCGCTGGGTCGGCCGCGACGAGGTGGCGCTGGCGCTCGATGGCCGGCACCCGTATTTCGCCTCGCCCAGGCGCGACGCGATCGCCCGCTGGATCCTCACCGCCTGGGTCGAGGGCGAGGTCGGGGAGCGGGTACTGGCGCCGGGCGGGACGGCTGCGGCCGGGGCGTGATAGGATCGCGGTGCGGGGGCTGCCCGCCTCTAACCCGGCCAGTGCCAGCATGCAGGATCTGACAGAGTCCCGGACCTTTGATGACGCCGATGCCGCGGTGGAGCACATCACGGCGATCTACGAGGCCGCCGCCGCCCGGCTGCGTGCGGGCTTCGAGCAGGCGCGCGCCGGCGGTCTGGCCGGCCTGGTCGCCGCAAACTACCCCTTCGTCGGCTTCGCCGTCAGCCGTGCCGACCTGAACGTCGATGCGCGCCACGCCTATGGCGTGCTGCTCGAGGCGGGGGACTACCGGGCGACGCTGACCCGGCCCGACCTGTTCGCCACCTATTACCGCGAGCAGATCGCCCTGGTGATGCGCCGTCACCGGATTCCGGTGCAGGTCGGCATCAGTCACCGGCCGATCCCGCTGCCCTATGTGGTCGAGAGCAGCGTCGTCGATGTAGGCGAGGGCGAGGTGCGGGCGCTGCAGGAGAATTTCGCCCTGCCGAACCTCTCGGCGACCGACGACAGCATCGCCAACGGCACGCTCCCGGCGCGGGCGCCGCAGCCGAAGCCGCTGGCGTTGTTCTCGGCCGAGCGGGTGGACTATTCGCTGGCACGGCTCGAACACTACACCGGCACGTCCGCCCGGCACTTCCAGGGCTTCATCCTGCTGACCAACTACCAGCGCTATGTCGATGCCTTCATCGAGCATGGCGTGGCGCATGCCGGGCGCGACGGCCATGATGGCTTTGTCGAGCCCGGCAACCGGGTCCACCTGCCGGGCGGCCCGCCTCCCGGGGCGCCGCCGCGACACCTGCCGCAGATGCCGGCCTACCACCTGACCCGGCCGGGACGCGACGGGATCACGCTGGTCAATATCGGCGTCGGGCCCTCAAACGCGAAGACGATCACCGACCATCTCGCGGTGCTGAGGCCGCACTGCTTCCTGATGCTCGGCCACTGCGCTGGGCTGAGGCGCAGCCAGCTCCTCGGCGACTACGTGCTGGCGCACGGCTATGTGCGTGCCGACCATGTGCTCGACCGCGACCTGCCGGTCTGGATTCCGGTACCGCCGATCGCCGAGGTGCAGCAGGCGCTGCAGGAGGCGACGGCGCTGGTGACCGGGCTCGAGGGGCTGGAGATGAAGACCCGGATGCGCACTGGCACGGTCTTCACCACCGACAACCGCAACTGGGAGCTCAGATCCGCCGATCTTTTCGTGCAGCTCAACCAGAGCCGCGCGATCGCGGTGGACATGGAGTCGGCCACGGTCGCGGCGAACGGCTTCCGCTTCCGGGTGCCCTACGGCACGCTCCTCTGCGTCTCGGACAAGCCGCTGCACGGCGAACTCAAGCTCGGCGGCATGGCCAACGCCTTCTACCGCGAACGCGTCAGTCAGCACCTGAGCATCGGTCTGGAGACAATGCGCATCCTGCGCGAGCGCGGCGTCGACCGCCTGCATTCGCGCAAGCTCCGCGGCTTCGACGAACCGGCCTTCCGCTAGCAGAGGGCCGGCGCGCGGGTCAGCGCTTGACCTTGGCGACCGAGTCCTTGAACGACTTGACCGGCTTCAGGCTCGCGACGGTGGCCGCCGGCGATTTCATCGTGGCACCGGTCGCCGGGTTGCGCACGGTCCGTGCGGCGCGGCGCTTGGCGTCGATCTTGGCAATGCCCGGCAGGGTGACGGCGCCGGCCTTCAGTCCCTTCATGACTACGTCGGGCAGTGCATCGAGCACCGCGCCGACCGCTGCCTTGGTCTGCCCGCTCGCGTTCGCCAACGCATCGACGAGTTCCGATTTTTTCATGATCCCCTCCCGGAGTGGCGTGCCCTGCCGGCACGCGCGGTTGCGTCCAGAATCACCGAATCGGAAGAATGCGCCCGGATCAACGGTTTTTTTTCGCAATCGGCAGGCCGGAGTGCCGCAGACCGGAAAAAAAGGGGTGCCGCCGCCGGATTCGGCCATTAAACCGGGCGGCCGATGTTCTAGACTCCCGATCGATGAAGCCCGCCCTGAAGCCCGGTGCCGCCGTGGACAGGCGACGGGCCGGGCGAGCGGAAGGCCGCGCATGACCGCAGTTTCCCCCGACAAGAAGTCCCTGCGCCAGGCGCTCGGCGCCTTCGCGACCGGCGTGACCATCGTCACTGCGCGGACACAGGAGACCGGTGAGCCGGTCGGGTTCACAGCGAACTCCTTCGCCTCGGTCTCGCTCGATCCGCCGCTGCTGCTGGTCTGTCTTGCCCATACCGCGGCGAGCTACCGGGTGTTTCGCGAGGCCGACAGCTTCGCCGTCAACGTGCTGGCCGCCGACCAGCAGGAGACGGCGCTGCGCTTCGCCACCCGCGGCGCCGACAAGTTCGGGCCGACGCGGTGGCACGAGGGGATCCGCGGTGCGCCGCTGATCGAGGGATGCCTCGCCCGGTTTGACTGCGCGATCCACCAGCGGGTGACCGCCGGCGACCACGACATCCTGATGGGCCGGGTGCTGGACTTCTCGCGCCACGAGGGCGAGGCGCTGCTCTATCACGGTGGCGCCTTCCAGCGTCTGGGCTAGACGTGCGCTGTCAGCCCCTGTCGGATCTCGCCATAGGCGCGGGTGACGACGGCGAGGCGCTCCTCGGCCAGGCGCCGGGCCTCCTCGGGGACGCCGCGCGCCATCATCCGGTCGGGGTGCAGCTCGCGCACCAGCGCCTTGTAGCGGCTTCGCACCCGCTCGTGCGTCGCGCCGGGGCGCAGGCCAAGCACCGTCCAGGGATCGTATTCGCCCGGCAGATGGCGCGCCCGGATGGCGCGGAACCGGTCCTCGCCGATGCCGAAGATCCGCGCCACCTCGCTCAGGAAGCTCGCCTCGCCCTCGTCGTAGCCGCCGTCCGAGGCGGCAATGTAGACCAGCCCTTCGAGCAGGTCGGACAGCACCTCGGGGCGGTCGCGGAACATGCTGGCGATCTTCCTGGCGTAGAGGTCGAATCCGGCGACCTCGGTTCGGGCCATGTTGTAGACCCGGGCGGCGTTGGCCTCTTCCTCCGGCGGAATGACGAAGATGCGGCGGAAGGCGGCGATCTCGTCATGGGTAACGCGCCCGTCGGCCTTTGCCATCTTCGCCCCGAGCGCGATCACCGCGATGGTGAAGGCGACGGTGCGCTCGGGCGGCGTGCGGAGCTTCTGGAACGCCGCCGCCAGGGGCTCGCCCGTGGCGAGTGCCGCGATGGCCTCCCTGATTCGCTTCCAGATCGACATGGGTGCCATTCTAGGGCGCCAACGTTGCCGCCGAATGAGGGAATTGGGAACTCCGCGTCATCGTGCCCGGTCTGCGGAGCGGGCTAACGGTCGAGCGGCAGGACCATCAGCACCAGATCCAGCCGCTTGCCGCGCTTGAGGCCGACGCCGTGCAGCCGGCCCTCCTCGACGAAGCCGAGCCTGCGGTGCAGTTCGAGGCTCGCATGCTGGTCGGCACTCACTCCGCCGACCATGCGATGCATGCCTGCCGCCCGCGCCCGGGTGATCAGGCGCTCCATCAGGAGCCGCGCGATGCCGCGGCGCCGGGCGTTCCGGGTGACATAGACCGAATGCTCGACCGTCTCCCGGTAGCCCTCCCCGGCGCGGAACGGCGCGTAGCTGGCATAGCCGAGAAGTTCGCCGCCCTCCTCGGCCACCAGCACGGGGAAACCGGCACCGGCGCGGGAGCCGAACCAGCGCGCCATGTCGTCGCCGGTTTTCGGGGTCTCGGTCCAGCTTGCGGTCCCGGACAGGATTTCGTGATTGAGGATCGCGGCAATTGCCAAAAGATCGCCCTGCTGGGCGTCGCGCAGGATCATACCCGCGTCATCGCAACGGGATCAGCGGCGCGGGCGGCGATCCGCGCGGATCCGTGCCGGCATGTGCTCGGGCGTGATGCCACGGCACTGCACGGCAAGCGCAAGTGTGAAACCGAGGACACCGATCAGGGCGAGGATCATCAGGCTCTCCGCATCTTTCCCCCTCTAAGGTAATCGTCTATGCCCCTCGCGTCGAGTCACAATTGTGGTCAGATTGGCGCGGAGTCGCGGCATGAGCGTGCAGGCAGGCGGGCCGGCCTGGGATTTCTGGATCGACCGGGGCGGCACCTTCACCGACGTGGTGGCGCGGCGGCCAGACGGCAAGCTGTTGACCCGAAAGCTTCTTTCCGACAATCCCGAGCAGTACGAGGACGCCGCGCTGCAGGCGATCCGCGAGTTTCTCGGGCTCGGGCGCACCGACCCGATTCCCGCGGATCGTGTCAACCGCGTCAAGATGGGCACCACCGTCGCCACCAACGCCCTGCTCGAGCGCAAGGGCGACCCGACCGTGCTGGTGATCACGCGGGGCCTCGCCGACCAGCTCCGGCTCGCCTACCAGAATCGCCCGGATCTCTTTGCGCGCCAGATCGTCCTGCCCGAGATGCTCTACTCCCGCGTCATCGAGGCCGACGAGCGCGTGCGGGCGGACGGCACGGTGGAGCGGCCGCTCGACGAGGCGAAGCTGCGCGCCGACCTGAGGGCCGCGCATGACGCCGGCATCCGCGCCTGCGCGGTGGTGTTCGTCCATGGCTACCGCCACACCGCCCACGAGGCGCGCGCCGGCGAGATCGCCCGCGAGGCCGGCTTCACCCAGGTCTCGGTCAGCCACCTCGTCTCGCCGCTGATGAAGATGGTCAGCCGCGGCGACACCACAGTCGTCGACGCCTATCTCTCGCCGATCCTGCGGCGTTACGTCGACCGCGTGGCGGCAGCCTTCGAGGGCGACGCTTCCGGCAAGCTGATGTTCATGCAGTCCTCGGGCGGGCTCACCGATGCCCGCATGTTCCAGGGCAAGGACGCGATCCTGTCCGGGCCGGCGGGCGGCGTGGTGGGAAGCGTGCGCACCTCCGAGATCGCCGGCTTCGACAGGATCATCGGCTTCGACATGGGCGGAACCTCGACGGATGTCTGCCACTACGCCGGCGCGTACGAGCGCGTGCTGTTCACCCAGGTCGCCGGCGTTCGGATGCGGGCGCCGATGATGAACATCCACACGGTGGCGGCGGGCGGCGGCTCGATCCTGCAGTTCGACGGCGCGCGGCTGCGCGTCGGGCCGGAAAGCGCCGGAGCCAATCCCGGGCCGGCGGCCTACGGGCGGGGCGGGCCGCTGGCGGTGACGGACGCCAACGTCATGGTGGGCAAGCTTCTGCCCGAGTTCTTCCCCACGATCTTCGGCCCCGATGCCGACCGGCCGCTGGATGTGGCCGCAACCAGGGCGAAGTTCAGGGCGATGGCCGACGAGGTCGGGAAGGACCCGGTCGAGCTCGCCGACGGCTTCATCCGCATCGCGGTCGAGAACATGGCCAACGCGATCAAGAAGATCAGCGTGCAGCAGGGCCATGACGTGACCGAGTACTGTCTGACCGTGTTCGGCGGCGCGGGCGCGCAGCATGCCTGCCAGATCGCGGACACGCTGGGGATGGAGACCTGTCTCGTGCACCCGATGGCCTCGCTGCTCTCGGCCTACGGCATGGGGCTGGCCGACATCCGCGCCAGCCGCGAGCAGGCGGTCGAGGCGATGCTCGACGACGAAAGCCGCGCCGCCGCGGGGGCGGAGCTCGGGCGCCTGGGCGCCGATGCCGCCACCGAGGTCGCCGGCCAGGGCGTGCCGGAGCGCGACATCCGCGTCGTGCGCACGGTGATGCTGAAGGTGAAGGGCACCGACACCGCGCTGGCCGTGCCCTATGGCGAGGTCGCGGCCATGAAGGCGGCTTTCGCCGAGGCCCACCGCGCCCGCTTCGGCTTCGAGGCCGGCGACAAGCCGCTGGTGATCGAGGCGGTGACGGTCGAGGCCATCGGCGAGGCTGCCGACCTGACCGAGGAGACCCTGCCCATCGCGACCCGCGACGAGGCCGCGATCGACACCGCCCGCGAGGCCGAGTTCTTCTCCGACGGCCGCTGGCACAAGGCCCGCTTCGTGCTGCGCGGGGCAATGCGGCCCGGCGACCGCCTGACCGGTCCCGCGGTGCTGGTCGAGCCGCATACCTCGATCGTGATCGAGCCGGGCTGGCGGGCGCGCATCACGGAACACGACCATGTCGTGCTGAACCGGATCGCCCGGCGCAGCCGCCGCGCCGTCGGCACCGACGCCGATCCGGTGATGCTCGAGGTCTTCAACAACCTCTACATGTCGATCGCCGAGCAGATGGGCGCGGTGCTCGAGAACACCGCCGTCTCGGTCACCATCAAGGAACGGCTCGATTTCTCCTGCGCCGTCTTCGACGCGCGCGGCGACCTGATCGCCAACGCGCCGCACATGCCGGTGCATCTCGGCTCGATGTCCGCCTCGGTAAAGACCGTCATGCGGCTGAACCCGGACATGGCTCCGGGCGATGTCTATGTGCTGAACGCCCCCTACAACGGCGGCACGCACCTGCCGGACGTCACCGTCGTGACGCCGGTCTGGAACGATGCCGGGACCGAGGTGCTGTTCTACACCTCGGCGCGGGGTCACCAGACCGATGTGGGCGGGCTGACGCCAGGCTCGATGCCGCCCGACAGCCGGGTGGTCGAGGACGAGGGCGTGCTGATCGACAACTTCAAGCTCGTCGATCAGGGCCATTTCCGCGAGTCCGAGGTCTACGAGATGCTGACCACGGCCCGGTATCCGGCCCGCAACCCGCTCGAGAACATCGCCGACCTCAAGGCGCAGGTCGCGTCCTGCGAGAAGGGGGCGGCGGAACTCCGCAAGATGGTCGCGCATTTCGGCCTCGACGTGGTCAGGGCCTACATGGCCCATGTCCAGGACAATGCCGAGGAGCTGGTGCGCCGCCGCATCCTGGCGCTGAAGGATTCGGAATATGTCTACGCGATGGATCCGGACTACGACGGCCGGCCGCGCGCGATCCATGTGAAGATCAGCGTTAACCACGACACCCGCTCGGCCACCATCGACTTCACCGGCACCACCGGCCAGCTCGCCACCAACTACAACGCGCCCGAGCCGGTGACGCGGGCGGCGGTGCTCTATGTCTTCCGCTGCCTCGTTGACGACGCGATCCCGATGAACGAGGGGGTGATGAAGCCCCTGAACGTCATCCTGCCCAAGGGCACCATGCTGAGCCCCGAATACCCGGCAGCTGTGATCGCCGGCAATGTCGAGACCTCGCAGGCCGTCACCAACGCGCTGTTCCTCGGCCTGGGCGTGATGGCCGCGGCACAGGGGACTATGAACAACACCACCTGGGGCAATGCGAAATACCAGTATTACGAGACGATCTGCGGCGGCTCGGGCGCCGGCGTGCTGAACGACGGCACCGGGCACAGCGGCACCGACGCCGTGCACACCCACATGACGAACTCGCGCCTGACCGACCCCGAGGTACTGGAATGGCGCTTCCCGGTGCTGCTGGAGCAGTATGCGATCCGCCGCGGCACCGGCGGCAGGGGCCGGTTCCGCGGCGGCGACGGCGCGATCCGGCGCATCCGCTTCCTCGAGCCGATGACCATTGCCATCCTCTCGGGCCACCGGGTGGTGCCGCCGCCGGGCCTTGCGGACGGCGGGACGGGGGCGCTGGGCCTGACCCGCATCCTGCGCGCCGACGGCACCGAGGAGACGCTCCGCTCCGCCGACAAGCGCGAGGTCGCCGCCGGGGACGTGTGGCTGCTCGAGACACCGGGTGGAGGGGCATATCTGCCGGAGGGCGGCACGTGAGCTTCGTTCTCTATGCCGGTGTGGCGACCACCCTGATCGGCCTCGCGGGAATCCTGTGGATCCTGCGCCGGGCGAAGGCGCTGAAGGACAGCACGGCGGACCATTCGACGGCGCAGGCGCAACTCCGCGCGCTCGTGCTGATCAACGTCGCTGCGGTCGGCGTGGCCTTCCTCGGCCTCGCCATCACCGTGGTCGGGCTGATCCTGTCGTAGGCGTCTGCGCGCGGGGGCGGGCGCGCGCCGCGCGCTCAGTCGTCCTCGCCCGTCCTGGCCTTGGGCAGGTTGAAGAGCGCGTCGGGGTCGATATCGGGTTCCTCGCCCTCCGGCTCCGCATTGCCGCGCGGATCGTCGAGGCTGAAGCCCGCGAACTCCTCGAGCTTGCGTGCGCCGGCCGGTTCCCCGGGCATGGCCAGCGACTGCGCGGTCGACATCAGGCTGATGCGCTCCTCGGGCGTCGGCACCGCCTCCCTGGCCTTCGCCTTCCTTTCGGCCGCCTTGCGCACCGCGGCGTCGAGATCGAGCTGCTTGCACAGCCCGAGCGCCACCGGGTCGACCGGCTGGATCGCGGCGATGTTCCAGTGGGTGCGATGGCGGATCGACTGGATGGTGGGCTTCGTCGTGCCGATCAGCTTGGCGATCTGGCTGTCCTCGAGCTCGGGGTGGTAGCGCACCAGCCAGGCGATGGCCGAGGGCCGGTCCTGGCGCTTCGAGACCGGCGTGTAGCGGGGGCCCCGGCGCTTCTCCTCGGGCGCCGCGCTGCGCTTCAGCAGGGTCAGCCTGGCCAGCGGGTCGGCCTCGCAGGCCTTGATGTCCTCGGCCGTGAGCTGGTTGTTGGTGACCGGATCCAGCCCCTTGATCCCCTGTGCCACCTCGCCATCGGCAATGCCGGCGACCTCCAGCTCGTGCATGCCGCAGAAATCCGCGATCTGGCGGAAGGTGAGCGTGGTGTTGTCGACCAGCCAGACGGCGGTCGCCTTGGGCATCAAGGGCAGGTCTGTCATCTGTTCCAGCCTTCTTCTCTTCGTGCTGCGCGAAACACGGCTTCGCCGCGCTCCGAGACCGGGCGCGGGGCGCAACTCGCGGTTTCGAGGGGTAATCAAGCGGCTATATAGTCACCGTGGACGCGAAAATAAAGCGGAATTGCCCATGCCCCGAATCGCCCTCGCTGCCGTCCTTCTCCTCGCGCTCTGGCCGCAGCGCTCCGGCGCCGAGGACCGGGCCGGTGACTTCGACTACTACGTGCTGGCGCTGAGCTGGAACGCCGCCTGGTGCGAGGCGGAAGGTGCCGGGCGCGCCGCGCCGCAATGCGACCCGGACCGCGACATCGGCTTCGTGCTGCACGGCCTCTGGCCGCAGCGCGAGGACGGCTGGCCCGAGTTCTGCCGCACCCCGCGCCGCGACCCGAGCCGGGCCGAGAGCGCGGCCATGGCCGACATCATGGGCTCGCCGGGCCTCGCCTGGTACCAGTGGAAGAAGCACGGCCGCTGCTCGGGCCTCGATCCGGCCGACTACTTCGCCCTGGCGCGCGAGGCCTGGGACAGCATCAACCTGCCGGAGGTGCTGACCCGGATCCGCATACCGATGCGGATCGCGCCCCGTGCGATCAAGGACGCCTTCCTGGCGGTCAATCCCGGGCTCCGGGCCGGCGGCGTGACCGTCGTCTGCCAGGACCGCCGCTTCGACGAGGTGCGGATCTGTCTCAGCAAGTCGCTGGTGCCGCGGGCCTGCTCGGGCGGTGCAGCGCGGGACTGCGCGCTGGCCGACCCGATTTTCGTGCCGATGCGGTGACGGGACACTCAGTTCCAGTCGCCCTGGATGCCGTTCCAGATCCTCTCGCCGATCAGGCAGTCATAGGCCGGCCCGTCGGCCGGGATGGCCCGGGCTGGCGCGGGCGCCGGTGCGCCGGCGATTTCCAGCACCAGCTTGCGGCGCACGCCTCGCGGAAGTGCGTCCACTCGAGGACCGGGATGACGAAGGTGCCGGGGCCTCCGATCACGCAGTCGCGGTACCAGGCGTCGAGATCGTCGAGGTGCCGCTGGAAGCCCATGCCCTCGCGGGTCATCAGCGGCAGGCCGTTGATCACGATTCCCTCGGCCAGCGCCGCGTCGCGGGCCAGCGTGACCGGCCGGCCCTGGTTGTTGGGTCCGTCGCCCGAGATCTCGATCACCCGGCGCACCTCGTTCTCGGGCGGGACCGAGGTCACATCGCGGAGACGCGGCGTCCGCCGCTAGTACCACGCATCCGGAACCGACGCCTTCTTCCGCGCCACATAGTCCTTGAGCGCCTCGTCGATGGCCGCGTCGAGGGATGGCGCCTCGTACTCGGCCAGAAGCGCGTTCCATCGTTCGTAGGCACGCCGCGCGGCGTCCTTCGAGCCCCTCTCCTCCCAGAGCTCGCAGCTCTCCGAATCGGAGATTGCGGATTCGAAGAACGCGGTCCCGTAGTTCGTCATGGTATGGGTCGAGCCGAGGAAATGGCCGGCAGGCTTCACATCCTCGTAGGCGCGGACGCCGAGCGCGTTCTCGTCGGTGGCCAAGCCCCTGAGCAGCACCTCGTAGGCGCCGAGCCGGTCGGCGTCGATGATCAGCTTCTCGTAGCCGGTGCAGAGCGCGCCCTCCAGCCAGCCGGCCGCGTGCAGCACGAAGTTGGCGCCGCCGATCACCGTCGAGAACATGGAGTCCGCACTTTCCGCCGCTGCCTGGGCGTCGGCGATCTTCGAGCCCGTCAGCGCGCCGCCGCAGCGCAGCGGCACGCCGAGCCGCCGGGCGAGCTGACCGATCGCCAGATGCGCCATCACCGGCTCGGGCATCCCGAAGGTCGGCGCCCCCGAGCGCAGGCTCATCGAGGAGAGGAACGGCCCCAGCACGAAGGGTGCGCCGGGGCGCACGAGCTGGCTGTAGGCGCCGCAGGCCATGCCCTCGGCAAGCGCCTGGGCGATCGAGGCGGCGGTGGTTACCGGCCCCATGGCCCCCGACAGGATGAAGGGCGCGACGATGATTCCCTGCCCGGCGCCGCAATAGACCCGGATCGCCTCGGTCACCACCTTGTCGACCATCAGCGGCGAGTTTGAATTCACGTTGCCGAGGATCACGCAGCGCTCGTCGATGTCGCCATGGAGAATGCGCGCCATGGCGACCGAATCCTCGGCCCGGCCCTTCTCGGTGATGGCGCCGAGATGCGGTTTGTCCGACCACCGCATGTGGGTATAGAGCATGTCGAGATGGCGCTTGTTGACGGCCACGTCGCAGGGCTCGCAGGTGACGAATCCGCCATGGTGCAGGCTCGGCAGCATGTAAGTCAGCTTCACCAGCCGCTCGAAGTCGCCGATGGTGCCGTAGCGCCGCCCGCCCTCGAGATCGCGCACGAACGGGGCGCCATAGACCGGCGCGAAGACCTGCGCGCGGCCGCCGATCCTGACCGTGCGGGCCGGGTTGCGGGCATGCTGGGTGAACTCGCGGGGCGCCGTCCGCAGGAGCTCGCGCGCCATGCCGCGCGGCAGCCGCACGCGGGTGTCGCGAACATCGGCCCCGGCCCGGCGCCAGGTTGCCAGCGCCTCGGGGTCCTGGCGGAACTCGATGCCGGTCTCCTGCATCAGCCGCTCCGCCTGGTCCTCGATGCGGGTCAGCTGCTCCTCGCTCAGGAAGTCGTAATAGGGAATGGTGCGGGTCACATAGGCAGGCGCCGGACCCGGTACGGGGCGGACGCTGCGCCGGCCCCGCCTTTGCCGGCGGGATGTGCCGGGGATCGGGCCGGCGTCCCGGCCGCCGGGCTCGGTATCGCTCATGATGACCTCCCTCCGTGATCACAGTATCTCTGGACACATGTGTCAAGTCGCCGGAATCCGCCGCTCTCCGTGCCGATATCGTCACCGCGAGCGCCCATGCCCGGAGCGCCCATGCCCGGCAGACCCGTCGCCGACGCGCCCTTGACGTTCGGGCGCGGGAAAGGTCCATATCGCCCAATACCGGCTGCGCGGCCTGCCAGGGCCGCGCCTTTCCGAAGCCAGGCTCCGCGAGACTTGCACCGATGACCGCCCATGCGCATCCCGATACCCCCCAGGCCGCGGCTCCGGCCCCGGTAACCCGCGATCCGGTCTGCGGCATGACCGTCGATCCGCAGGCGGCAAAGCCCAGCCATCGGCATGAGGGGCACCTCTATCACTTCTGCTGCCCCGGATGCCGCGACCGGTTCATCGCCGAGCCGGAAGCCTACATGAAGGCCGAGGATCCGGTCTGCGGCATGAAGGTCGACCGCGCCACGGCGCGGTACATGGCCAGGCACGAAGGCCAGCGCTTCTACTTCTGCTCCGCCGGCTGCCAGGCGAGGTTCGAGGCCGCGCCGGCGAAATACCTCGCCGGCCGCCCGGCCCCGGAGCCGATGCCCGAGGGCACCATCTACACCTGCCCGATGCACCCGGAGATCGAGCAGGCCGGACCCGGCGACTGCCCGATCTGCGGCATGGCGCTGGAGCCGAAGGGCGTGCCCGCGGGCGATGCGGGGCCGAACCCCGAGCTCATCGACTTCACCCGCCGGTTCTGGATCGGCACGGCGCTGGCGGTGCCGGTGCTGGTGTTGACCATGGGGCCGATGCTGGGCATGCCGGTGCGCGTCTGGACCGGCGAACGCGCCGCGCTCTGGATCGAGCTCGTGCTCGGCACGCCGGTGATCCTCTGGTGCGGCTGGCCCTTCCTGGTGCGGGGCGCGAAGTCGTTCCGGAGCATGAACCTCAACATGTTCAGCCTGATCGGCATGGGCGTGGCGGCAGCCTACACATACAGCGTCGTGGCGGTCGTGGCACCCGGCATCTTTCCCGCGGGTTTCCGCGATCCGGACGGTAGTGTCGGGGTCTACTTCGAGGCCGCCGCCGTGATCGTCGTGCTGGTCCTCCTCGGCCAGATGCTGGAGCTGAGGGCGCGCGAGCGCACGGGGGCTGCGATCCGGGCGCTGCTCGACCTCGCCGCCAAGACCGCGCGGATCGTGCGGCCGGACGGGCGCGAGGAGGAGATCCCGCTCGAGGCCGTGCAGGCCGGCGACCGTCTGCGGGTGCGCCCCGGCGACAAGGTGCCGGTCGATGGCGAGGTGATCGAGGGTCGCTCGTCGGTAGACGAGTCGATGCTCACCGGCGAATCGATCCCGGTCGAGAAGGTCGCCGGCGACAAGGTCACGGGCGCCACCATCAACGGCACCGGCACGCTGGTCATGCAGGCCACCCGGGTCGGCAAGGACACCATGCTGGCTCAGATCGTCGCGATGGTCGCGAATGCCCAGCGCTCGCGGGCGCCGATCCAGAAATGGGCCGACATGGTGGCCGGCACGTTCGTGCCCGCCGTGATCGGCGTCGCGGTTCTCTCGTTCATCGCCTGGGCGGTCTGGGGTCCGGCACCTTCCTACGCCTACGCGCTGGTCAGCGCGGTCGCGGTGCTGATCATCGCCTGCCCCTGCGCGCTGGGCCTGGCGACGCCGATGTCGATCATGACGGCGACCGGGCGGGGCGCGCAGGCGGGCGTGCTGATCCGGAACGCCGAGGCGCTGGAGCGCTTCGCCCGCGTCGACACGCTGATGATCGACAAGACCGGCACGCTGACGGTGGGCAAGCCGAAGCTGGTGGCGGTGCTGCCCGAGGCGGGCCACGACGAGGCAGAGGTGCTGCGCCTCGCCGCCAGCCTCGAGCGCGGCTCGGAGCACCCGCTCGCCGAAGCGATCGTCGCCGGCGCCGAGGCGCGCGGCGTCAAGATGGCCAAGGCCGGGGACTTCGGGGCGGTCACCGGCAAGGGCGTCAAGGGCGTGGTCGATGGCAAGGCGGTGGCACTTGGCAACGCCCGCATGGTCGCCGATCTCGGCATAGACGCGGGAGATGCAGGAGAGGCGGCGAACGCGCGCCGCGACCAGGGCGAGACGGTGATGTTCGTCGTCATCGAGGGCGCCATTGCCGGGCTGATCAGCGTCGCCGACCCGGTGAAGGAGACCACGCCTGCGGCGTTGAAGGCGCTGCACGAGCTGGGTTTCCGCATCATCATGGCGACCGGCGACAACGAGCGCACGGCGCGGGCAGTGGCGGGGCGGCTCGGCATCGACGAGATCCGCGCCGAGGTGCTGCCCGAGGACAAGGCCCGCATCATCAAGGAATTGCAGGCCGAGGGCCGCAGGGTAGCCATGGCCGGCGACGGGGTGAACGATGCCCCGGCGCTGGCGCAGGCCGATGTCGGCATCGCCATGGGCACCGGCGCGGACGTCGCCATCGAGAGCGCCGGGCTGACCCTCGTCAGCGGCGATCTGCGGGGCATTGTCCGGGCCCGGAAGCTGGCGCTCGCGACCATGCGGAACATCCGGCAGAACCTGTTTTTCGCCCTCGTCTACAACGCCGCCGGAGTGCCGGTGGCGGCAGGGGTGCTCTATCCTGTGATCGGCCTGCTGGTCTCGCCCATGCTGGCAGCGGCTGCGATGAGCCTCTCATCGGTCTCGGTGATCGGCAACGCGCTTCGCCTCAGGACCGTGGCGATCTGAAGGGAACATCCTGGGTTGCGCCGGCACGGGTTGTCCTCCGCCACGGTTGCAGAACCGAACTAAAATTCCTTTTAAATCAATTTGTTACTGAGGTATGATCAGGGTGTCGTAGACCTGTCCCTCAGGCTATGGCGGCGTGTGTAGCGTAATCGCGTGTTGCGTAAGGTGACCGTCTTGCGTCCGCGGGACGGTCACTTTGCAATCAGCCGGAAGATCCGGGCCGCATCCCGCAGTGCTCAACTCCGCCGTGGTCGCGGGGCGATGACCGATCCGGCCCGGCCGGGGTCCGGGACTCCCGTCAGTTCAATTGGATGCCTGGCCGGCAGTGTAGCCCTGGTTATAGGCGGCCTGCTTGTCCTTCTCGACCTTGTCCACCACCAGGCCGCCGATGAGGCCGGCGCCGGCGCCGATCGCCGCGCCCATGCCGGCACTTCCGGCGATCGCGCCGATCGCCGCACCGCCCGCGGCGCCGATGGCAGTGCCGGTCAGCGCGCGCTGCTGGGTGTCGGTCATGTCAGCGCACCCCGCGACGGCGAGGAGCGCGGCAGAAAGAATCAGCCTCCGGATCATTGTGCCGTCTCCTTTCACTTGCATGGGAACGTGGTCCGGGCCCAGGTCAGCAGGCCATCGCGTGCGGGCATGGCGCCGGCATCGGGCGTGGCTGCGACCCAGGCCGCGAAATCCCGCGCCGCGGTGTCGCGGGTCACGCTGCCGTCATCGGGAATACAGTAGACCTTTACCCCGAGCGCCTGGTCAATCGCCTGGTGCATCTGGTGGACGCCGACGAGATAGCCCTGACACATGTGGATTGCCGCGGGCTCGGCGGGCGCACCGCAGAGCGCGCCAAGATCGGCCGCGGTCTGCAGCAGGAAGTTCGCATCCTCTGCCGCCGATGCCGGCGCCGCCGCCGCAACGGCCAATGCGGCCGCCGTGATCAGTCTCTTCAAGGGTTCTTCCTCCTCGCGCCCCTTCGGTGTTTCGGCAGGAGCCTCACGAACGAGTCGCTCCGCCCCGAAGATCGGATCAATTCGGTGATTCTTGCACAGTTCCAGGCCCCCCGGAAGGGCCGGATGCCCGGAATCGCGGCGCACTGCAATCGGATTTCGCGAAGACGGGTGAGAGCGCCCGATTGACCGCTGCACGGTTCGGGTCCAGAGTCCGGCGTCCGCCGGCGCCACCGGGGCAAGGCCATTCCAGGGGGCTAGTCATGATGGGCAACCTCTGCCGTCTGCGGGCGGGCAGGGTCGTTTCCGCCGCCGCGATTCTATGGATTTCCGGACTGGTCGGGGCAGCACAGGCGCAGGGGACCGTGGCGGTCCCGTCTGCCGCCGACGCCGCTGCCGGGGCCGACCCGGCCACGGAAGGCGAGACGGATGTCCTGGTCGATTGGCTCGCGGCACCTTGGACCGGCGATCTCCCGGGGATTCTCGAGCGCGGCTACCTGCGCATCGGTACCGCCTACAATCCGGTGCTGTTCTCCTATGACGGTGCCGACCAGCGCGGCATCGTGGTCGATGCCACCGCCGAGCTTCAGGCCCATCTGAGAAAGAAGTTCGGCAAGCCCGCCAGCCACCTGACCGTCGTGCTTGCAGCGCTGCCGCGTAACCGAATGATCCCGGCGCTGGAGGAAGGGCGCGTCGATGTGCTCATGGCCAACCTGACGATCACCCCCGAGCGCCAGGCGCGGGTCGACTTCACGGCGCCGTTCGCGACCGGCATTCGCGAGGTGCTGGTGACCGGGCCATCCGCCCCGCCCGTCTCCACCCTCGAGGACCTGGCTGGGATCAGCCTCTACCTGCGCCCCTCCAGCAGCTATGCCGAGCACCTGCGCACGCTGAATGCCGCGCGGAAGGCGGCCGGCCTCGCCGAGATCCCGGTCGAGCCGATGGACGAGAACATGGAGGACAGCGACATCCTCGAACTCGTCGGCGTCGGCACGCTCCCGGCCGCGATCATCGACAGCCACATGGCCCGGCTCTACGCCCGCATCATCGACGGGCTGACCGTGCACGAGGACATCGCCTTCAATGAAGCTGGCGAGACCGCCTGGGCGATCCGCAAGCAGTCGCCCGAACTGATGGCCGCGCTCAACGGCTTCATGAAGGTCGCTGCGAAGGGGACGCTGCTGGGCAACACGCTCATCAAGCGATACTTCGAGGACACGAAGCGGGTCGAGAATGCGATGGGGGCCGGCCCGTCCGAACGACTGCGCGAAACCATAGGGCTGATCCGGAAATATGCCGCGCAATACGATTTCGATGCGACCCTGATCGCGGCGCAGGGCTATCAGGAATCGCAGCTCGACCAGTCGAAGCGCAGCGCCGCCGGCGCGATCGGCATCATGCAGGTGATGCCCCAGACCGCGCGCGACCCGGTGGTTGGCATCCCCGACATCGATGTCGCCGAAAGGAACGTGAACGCCGGGGTGAAGTACCTCCGCTTCCTGCGTGACCGGTACTTCAGCGACCCGGCGATAGACGAGTTCAACCGCACCCTGTTCTCCTTCGCTGCCTACAATGCCGGGCCGGGGAACATCAGCAAGGCACGCAAGCGGGCGGTGAAGATGGGGCTCGACCCGGATGTCTGGTTCGGCAATGTCGAGCTGGCGGCGGCAAAGGCGGTCAGCCGCGAGCCGGTCGTCTATGTCCGCAACATTCTCAAGTACTACGTGACCTACGAGCTCTACCGCGACCGGCTGGCGCTTCAGCCGCAGCAGTGACCCCGCGGGCAGTTCCTGCCAGGCGACGTCAGGGCACCGGTTCCGCGCTCTCCGCTCTTGGCGGCACGGCGGCGGCGAGTCGAGAGCGGCGCGACGTCCGTCGTGCGATGTTCGCCTTGGGGCCGGGCTGCAAGGTCAGTGGCCCGGATGCAATCCGCGCAGGACCGATCGATCGTCGCCGCGGGGGCAGCCCGGATGATCCGCACGACCGTCCCCCCTGGCCGTAGCAGCCCTTGCACTCGCCACCTGCTCGAGCATCTCGCGAAACCCGGTTCCGCCGCACCTCCGGGAGGTCGCCGGAAGCCCGGGAATACCGCCAGTGGGCTTCTGGGCCGACGAGCCGCCGCGCGATCTCTGGCTGTTCGCGGTCGAGGCCGAAGGCCGGCGCTATGACGAGATGCATGTGGACGGCAGCGTGATCTCGGGCGCGACCGTGCTCACGGAATGGCAGGTCGATCTCGACAGAATGGCGAAGCGGAACGGCGTGGCGCCAACGGCGGCGAGCATGTATGTGGTCCGCAACGGCTGCATCGCGCCCGAGCCCGCGATCGTGGATCACGGCCTCATCCCCATCGCCGGCCGGCCGATCAACACGCTGCTGAAGGGGCAGGGGGTCGGTGACCTGCTCTCGGCCTCTGCTGCCGCGACGGTCCGGAGAGCCGATTACCACGTGACCTGGATCGGCGGGGAATTCCAGCACGAGCATCCCGGGCCCTTCGATCCGGAATACATGAAGGCGCTTTATGATTACGGCTTCGAGCTGATGATGAGCGGGAATGCCTGGGCCCGCAAGCCGCCGGTATTGATGACCGACCGCGAGCGCGCCGCGATCAGCCAGCATCTCGTGGCCGTGCGGCATCAGTCAGCCGGACAGCGACCGCCGGCGACGTTGCCCTGCGGGTCGCCTGGCGCGCGCTCGCCGTCCCCGGGGCGTTGCCGGAATGCTACTACGCTATCAAAACTTGGTGACGCGGCAATTCGGCACTCACCCGCACTCGCGTTTCGGGCGACAGTAGATTAGCGAGCGGTTTGATTTGGCCGCGGGAACAAGACACGTGTCATTCAAGGCATGTCACTTCCGCGCGACCCGGTAACGAACGGAGAGAGGGATGAAGACTGCCACCTATTTGATGCTGGGGGTTTCGGCGCTGGCGCTTGCCGGGTGCACGAACCTCCCGGGCGCGTCGCTGGGCGCGACGTTCAGTGCGGAGCGCTACCTGA